>NZ_JABFCZ010000023.1 GCF_014692675.1 Roseibium aggregatum
ACCGAAACGATGCAAACTGAAACATGATCGCAGGCAGATGGTCAGCCGTGCCCGAACTGTCCGGGAATTACTGAAACGGTTGTCCGGGATTTAGCGTAATCGCTGTCCGGTATTTCTGAAATCCGCAGGTACCTTGAGAAAATGGCGGAAAATCACCACATTATTGGGGTGGCAATATAGAGTTAGGCTTTCATTTCCAGGGAAGAATCTCTGCGAACAGTAACGAATGTTGCCAGACTAAAGTTCTTCTGCGCCTTCGAAAATGAAGGGATTGAGGAAAATCCGGTTCCAAAACTGATTGCGGTCAACTTGGCTCAATGCCGCTTCGTCGCAGGTGGGCTCCCAATGGAGGCGCAGCGTTTCCAATTGGTGTTTGATGATGCCCGCCGCGTCTTTCTCGTTCAGTAGAAATTGCGGTGCGGCTTCCAGGCAAGTCGCCAGGGTACTCCGGCGGTTGTCCTGCGTTATCAACATCGCCTGGCTGGCTTCATTGCCCGCGCGGTTTTGCGGGCATATGTCGTAAGCCGGGGTGAGCGTCAGGTTATTGCCGTCCCAGAACGCCGCGTGGTTTCGAGCGTGGTCATCCGTATTGCCGCAAAGGATATTGAATACCAAGCGACTGAACAGTTCCCGCAGGGTATCCTTTGGCGACGTGAAGCGGTGCCGGATGATTTCGGCCAGATCCCAATAGCTCGCATAGCGAGCCATCATTTCATCGAGGCCGAATAGCGTGAGCGCAGACACCATCGCTTTGCGTTCCCAGCCCGATGCGGATTTTTTGCGGTCAAAACGCTCGACCAAGAGCACGTCTTTTCCCGCAACCCTTTCCAAACGCACGGGAGCCACGTTAAGGCCAGCGGTCGCAGCGAGGCGCATGGCGATATATTCCGCCTTCACGACGTTGTAGGTGTCGGTAGAGGACGAAAACTTGGCAATGAGCTTGCGGTCGCCGTCTTCAATCATTGCCTTGGGGCGGGCGCCCCCGAGGGAGCTACCGTGGAAGAGGGCTTGATCAAGATCCGGCGTGAGTGGAACACCGGCTTCGACTTTCTCGGCGGCTGTGAGCAATTCCGTTAGAGTTGCTGTCTCTTTCGCGCGCGGAACGTACTCGGTCGGCGATGCTTGAAAGTCCAGCGCGCCAATTCGGTCTGACCCAGACTCTAAAAGGTAAGTCAGCTCATCGAGCGCCCCAATATCGACATCCTTACCCTTGAGCCCGAATTTGCGGTTGAGAATAACGCGCCGTCCCCAGGCATCAGGCGCACCATCGCGCAGGCAACTGGCCATATTCAGGCCGTTCAGAGGAAGAATGGCGCCCTGTTTTAATGGGAGTTCGGGTTCGTAGATCGGGATAGCGCCCTTCCGATCGAGATAGCTGCGGCCATAGTTGAAGATAAGACGGTCGCCGTCGCGAGACAGCAAACCGGCCACTACAGGTTCTGTAGCGCCGGGCAGCCAAATCCACACATAGGCTTCATCGTAGCGGGCTTTAGAATTCATCTTTTACAGCCTTTGTGCTTGTACGAACGGCTTTAGGGAGCAGGGTGAGCTTATCGCGCGCCGTTGCCAGATGCCGAGTGAGCGTTGTCGGGTCGGCGTCGAACAGCCGAACGCCGAGGATCGCCGCGACTTCAAAGACGGCGCCAATGGAGCAGCCCATGTCGCCGTTTTCAATCCGGTGTGCGAGGCCGCGCGAAATGCCCGCGCGTTCCGCTAGTTCAGCAATGGTCAATCCGCGCTCAATACGGGCGTTGTGAATCGTAAGCCCGAGCAGTTCGGCGGCTTCCTGGCCATAACGTGAGTATGTGCGGGTCATAGGCTTTGCCATCTGAACTTCCATGTTCCATTAATAGGGCGTATTGCTCTCTTATGCTCTATTTGTGGAACATCATAGCACAATTCAAGTGGGGGTGGCTAATAATTGTTCTATAAATGGATCGTAAGGAAGCTTCGCGCTCTGTTTATGGAGCATTATAGGGCGTTGTGAAAAGGGTTGGATGCTCTCAGAATGCCAGACTTTGATGAGCGTTCGGTTGGCAGTGTCCCATTGGGACCAAAATATTCTCAGTGTCCCAAATTTGTCCCATGGAAAGTATATAAATCACTAGGGTCGAAACCCAATCAGCCTATTGATCTGTTGCCGCAAATCAGATTCACAGCGTCCAATCATGAGATTGGAGGCGTGGATGGCCCGTCTGTTTTGGCTTTCGGACACCCAATGGGCGACGATAGAGCCCTACCTGCCCAAGAACCAACCGGGTGCTCGCCGTGTTGATGATCGCCGGGTGATCTCCGGCATCATCCACGTGCTGAAGACGGGATGCCGTTGGTGCGATTGCCCGCAGGACTATGGCCCTTCGACGACAATCTACAACCGCTTCAATCGCTGGTCACGTAGGCGCTTCTGGGTGGACCTGCTGGAAGCCCTGGCGACATCGGGTGCGGTGAGCAGGAGCACTGCGATCGACCGGAGCACGCCGTGCCTCCAGGTAGGCGTTGACATCCTGCTGGAAAGACGCCGGAAAAGCCTCAAGCGGCAGGTGCTCACGCGGTGGCCTGAACGAGATCGGCGAAAGGTCGATCCGAGGCCAGTCATCGACCTGATCTCTTGCCGCGTTCCAGCAGTTTGGAATCCACCTTGCCAGGTCCCTGGGCTTGCCCTTCAAGGTTCGTGTCGTCATCCAAATATAAAAGCGTTGGACCGTGTCATCGCAAACATCGGCAGGTGCAATGCCGTTTGCGGCGCACCAGTTGGAAAAGCTTGCAAGGCCTTCTGCCAGTCGCCTGTCGTCCGAAATCTGGTGGAAGAGGCGGCCCCAGTCCGGAGTGCCTCGGGCGAGCCCCCGATGTTCCGGATCGAGGACGCCCGCTTCTTCAAGGGCTGCGCGAAACAGGCTACGCAGATTGGAAAGCGTTTTGGGTGTCATCCCGTTTGCCCGCGGGCGGATCGCCCGGAAGGCGGCTCTCAGGTCTTCCAAACCAGCAATGGGTTTGTGAAGCGGGAAGTCGGCGAGTTCTGAAATCCGCTTCACGGCCGAGTGCAAATCCCGCATAACCGTCGCGCTGACAGTCTCTTTGCCGGCCTTTTCTGCGAGGATCTCCAACACCTTGGCCAGGTTGATCTCCTGCCCCGTATTGAGTTTTTGTTTGTCGATATTTTCCATGTTGGCCTCGTTCATGAAGATTGATGACAAGGAGTGACATTCGGGAAGACTATACCAGAGAAGATGGAACGATTACTTGGATGACTGGTTCCCGAATTCTCTCTAAAGCTCTGGTGTCACTCGCGTTTTTGAATTTGACGGCACCTCTGTTCTTCATCGGAAAGTGTCCAGTCTTCGATCCCCAGGAGCCTGTTGAGTTCGGCGGCCGGAACCAGCCGCGAGCCGCCAATCTTCACCGAGGGAAGGGAGCCGTCAGAAATCCAGCGGCGCACCGTGCGCTCGTTCTTGCCGGTTGCCGCTGCTATCTCGCTCGCGCTGCAATGGGTTCGAACAGGCATTACTTGCCGTCCCCTGGCCGGCTGGGCGGACGGACGGTTTTGTCGAGGGGGTCGTCTGACAGTGAAGACCTAAATTGTAGGCGTGCTTCGGCAACAGCCAACAAGCGGGCGAACGCCATAAGGGCCGCCTTTTTCTCCTGAAACTTGTCTGGTTCCTGCCTCGCCATCCACGAAAGCTAGAGGGGCATGGGAGCGGACGCTAAATGGCCAAATCAACTTTATTTTTGTTTGGCGCATTCCCGGGCCGTTCGTACCCGGCTGCGCCAGGCCTCCGGCGAATAGCAGAGGCCGACCGGCTTGCCGGCAACCTTCAGGAAATCGATGAGCCGACCAGAGACTTCACCGGCATGGTCGCTGCCTGGTGCTGCCACCGACATGCCGACCGGCTTGCCGATGATCTCTTCGTACAGGCAAAGCATGTTGTCCAGCCAGTTGTTGACCTGTTCATTGCCGTGGTGGCCGGGCTTCACCGTGACGCCGCGAATTTGGGTCAGGTCGTCAATTGACTGAGTACAGCGCCGGCGCAGGTCCCGGGCGGCGTGGATTGCCCCGGATCTGTCCCGGTCAAACCCGGCCAGGGAAACGACAAGGGCAGTCAGGTTCTGTTCGTCCCTGTCGGACACCTCAGACAGGGCGTTGGCCAGAGCCCGGTCTTCAATGCCATCGATCGCATCAATCGGATCAACGCCAAGACACTGGAAGACTGAACCGGCACCGGCGCGATAGCGGGCTGGAGACGGTGCGGGGAGTTTGATGCGTTGAAAGTCTTCGGGAAGGTCTTCGCCGTCTCGATGGGCAAGCGAATGGGCATGGCGCAGAAAGCGCTCAAGGGTGCTCTTGAGCTTCTTCAACCGCTTGATCGTGTCCTCGTCCGGAACGAGTTGGGACCGGGTACGTCCCAGACCGCTCCAGAAAAGGGCAGCATCAAACCGCTGCTTGCGCGAAAAGACCTTGGACGGCTCCACACGAAGAGCCCGCGCGAGCGCTCCAAGATCCTCGTCAGAATAACAGATGTCGACTGAATCCATCAGTGCTGCTCGCAGTCCCCACGATACGCATGATATTGGGCCGTCTCTCCTCAAGGATGCAACGGTGGACCATCCTGCCTCCACCAATGCTCCACACGATGTGGGGTCATTAACATCCGCCCGGACATGGCGACACATGCTAGCCGGACGCAAGCACACCTGGGTCAGTTGTTCAATCAACCGCAGCTTTGGGACGAGGCGGGCGCAAAATGGAGCAGTTCAGCGCTTCGTGAGCAGCAGAATCATAATCCGCGTGTCAGGGGTTCGGGTCCCACCTATGGTGAGCTACTCCGGATTCATTGGACAAGTTTCGGCGTAAATTAAGCTACTCTGTGCACCTGCTGATCGGGTTGGTGTTGTTCAATGCGCTGCCAATAGACCACGGCAGGAGGTTTGCCGCCAAGGGCTGAGTGGGGGCGTTTCCGGTTATAAAAGTCCATCCATTTCCGGACACCGGCCCTGGCTTGCGAGCCGGTTTCCCAGGCGTGCAGGTAGACGCACTCGTATTTGAGCGTGCGCCACAGCCACTCGACGAAGATATTGTCGAGGAAACGCCCCTTGCCGTCCATCGGGATGCGCACGCCCATCCGCCGCAACCGGTCCGTCCATGCAAACGAGGTGAACTGCGATCCCTGGTCTGTATTCATGATTTCCGGCGCACCGAATTTGTGGATCGCTTCATTCAACGCCTCGACGCAGAAATCGGCTTCCAAGGTATTGGAGATGCGCCAGGCCAGCACCTTGCGGGTGAACCAGTCCATAATCGCGACAAGGTAGAGGAACCCACGGCGCATCGGCAAATACGTGATGTCAGTCAGACGCCCAGACCTGGTTTGGCCGTTCCACCCGCAATCCCTTCAACAGATATGGCCAGATCTTGTGTCCCTTGGCCGGCCTGCTTGTATTGGGCTTCTGGTAGACCGGCATCAGGCCCATGAGCCGCATCAGTCGCCGGATCCGCTTCTCGTTCACCGGATGACCTTCGTTTTTCAAGTGCCAGGTCATCTGTCGGACACCGAAGAACGGCGTCTCCAGGAACTGTTCATCGATCTGGCGCATCAGGGTGAGGTTCATCTCGCTCTCACCCTTCGGCGTGTAATAGAAAGACGAGCGCGAGATCGACAGCACAGAACACTGCTTGCCGATCGACAATTCAGGATGACCCGGCTCGATCATGCCGCGCCTCACTTCACGCCCCAAGGCTTGAGCTTTCTGGACAAAAAATCGTTGGCGACCGCCAGCTCCCCGATCTTGGCGTGGAGCTCTTTCACCTGGTCCTCGTTAGCCTCCGGCTTTCGGTTGCCGCCACGTGCGAACACGTCCGAAGCGCCTTCCAGAAGAGCTCGCTTCCATTGATGGATCATGGTCGGATGAACACCGAAGCGGCTCGCCAGTTCAGATACTGTCTCCTCGCCCTTCAAGGCTTCAAGGGCGACTTTCGCCTTGAATTCCGGCGAGTGCTGCTTGCGTTTCGACATCACTGATCTCCTTTTCTCGAAGACCAGCAGACAACAATTCGTAGCTTACGTCAGTGTCCGAATTTCGGGAGGTAGCTCAGTAGGCATGATGAAGACCTCTCCCTTCCGATACTTCAAAACCAGCTCCGAAATCATCCGCCTGACCGTGAGGATGTTCGTCCGATTTCCTCTTTCACTGCGCAATGTCGAGGTTCTTCCGTAGTGCGCGGGATCGACACAAGCTATGAACGATACTGTTCTGCCAGAACCTTTGAACAAGCCAAGCCCCGGACGGTGCTGGGGGCTTGGGCGGGGGTATAGACGAGCATTGCCTTAACCCTAGTTCGTAAGGGACGCGGTTGAGGACGTGAACTAGTCGTTCTCTACCAAAACGGAGCAACTCCAAAGGTGACCTATGCAGTCTCGGCATAGTAGGGTCCCATCACGAGCAGTTGTTGCTGCAGTGCAGCGAGGGCATAAAGAAAGCAGGTGAAATGCCGATTGCGGTGCATTGCGGGAAGTATAGAGATGAACAAGGCTTATGAAGCAATGAACGTCCAGTCCTTTGGCGGCCTGTTCATGTCCTGCACGCAGTCGATCGTTTCGGCGGTCGCTCGCGGTTTCGACGAATTCGCGGCGGCCCGGGCGTTCAGCCTCGAAATCGAGCATCTGAACGCGAAGTCCGATGCCCAATTGGGCGCACTTGGACTGCAGCGCGAGGACATTCCGCGCTATGTGTCGGAAAGGCTGATCACCCTTTAGGAGCCGATTTACGCGCGCCGCATGTGCTAGGATCGGCGGTAGCCACTTTGTCATTGGCTGCCGGCGGCGAGATCGTAGGGATTAGTCGAGCGGCTCTGCATCCCAGAAGTCCATTAGAAGCGGCAGAACGGTGTTCGCCTCGGGGCCGCAGGCGACTTTGTCCATGAATTCCTTGTTCGCGAGATTAGCCAGGATCGGATGATCGGCGATCTCTTCCGGCGCGGCGGTCTTCAGCGCCATCGACCAGTCGGGAAAACAGCGCCTTTCCCGCTGGCCCTGCGTCAACACAACCTTGGTGTGGTGCCTCGGGTCGGCGAGGATCATTTCGGTCAGGCTTTTGACCTCACCCGACTCGCCCTCGAGCAACTGCATGAAGCTGCCGACGTGCCCGTCGCGCCCCGGCACGAAAAGCAGGACCCCGGTGATTCCATGCGCCGCGTTATAGGCGCGGCTAGCTTCCACGATCTCGGCGATGGTTGCGTCTGACATGCCCGGCGCGGCCTGACTTACATAGACGAGGTGATGGACGGTCATACAGGCGTTCTCCCATTGGCTTCATATTCCATCTAACTTTCGAAAAATCGCACCGTCAACGCCCATAATTTCACCATATGAAAATCCATACAATATTGGAAAAATAAATTGACGGTAATCGCTAGTCGCCACATCATGGCCGCCAATCGGGAGGACATGACGTGACGGATCAAGGGGCCATCGGTGGCACGGCCAGTCTCTCCGCCAAAGTGGCGGAGGGGGCGCGCTTCGCGACCGGCGGGCCGCGGACCGGCAAGTCGATCCAAGCGGTCGACCGGGCGCTCACGATGCTCGAGATCCTCGCTGGCTCGAAGGAGGCGCTCGGCCTCAACGAACTGGCGGCGCGGGCCGGGCTTAACGCCTCGACCTGCCACCATCTCGTACAGACACTGGTGGGCAGGGGCTACGTCCTCCAGGTCGGGCGCAACCGCGGCTACATGCTGTCTTCGCGTCTCAATGAGCTGGTCGAGCTGCAGGCGGGTGAGGCCGACCTTGCTGACATCGTCAAGCCTGAGATCGAGGCGCTCGCCGAGCAGCTAGGTGAGGCGGTGCAACTGGCCACCCTGCACGGCACCAAGCTAGTCACCCAGCTTCGCGTCGGCCGGTCGAGCGCGGTGGTCGAAGTCGACGAGATCCGCAAGATGACCGCGCTGCACGCCACCGCGACCGGCAAGGCGATTCTCGCCTGGCTGCCGGACGCCGAGATCATGCGGGTGATTTCCGAGAATGGGCTGGATCGCTACACGTCCAAGACAATCACCATGCTGCACGGGCTTATCGAGGAGCTGCGCCATGTCCGTCGCCACGGCTTCGCGATCGACGACGAGGAACTGCGCGACGGCGTGGTCTGCGTCGGCGCTGCGATCCGCGACGAGAAAGGGGCGGTGATCGCCTCAATTTCGGCCACCTACGCAGCTCACAAGAATTCCGATGCCTATCGGACCCACGTCATCACCGGCGTGACCGAAACGGCCCGGCGGCTTTCGGATCAACTGAAGGCCAACCGCTATTGAACACCCCGGGGGAGGCCGGGACAAACGAGGAGGCAAACATGACTGCTGGCGTGAAGACGCATCCGGACTTTCCTGTTCCGGAAACGATGAAGGCGTGGGTTCTGGGCGATCCCGGCGAGCTGACCCTTGTCGACAAGCCGGTGCCGCAGCCCAAGAAGGCCGAGGTGCTGGTGCGCATCGACGCGGTGGCGATCTGCGCGACTGATCTGGAGATCATCAACCACGGTCTGCCGGCGATCATCCAAGGCGGCACGCCGTTCAACAAGAACTTCACGCCGGGCCATGAATACATGGGCACCGTCGTGGCACTCGGGCCCGGGGTCGATGAATATGAGATCGGCGACCGCGTGACCGTCGAGATCCACGCTGGCTGCGGCCAGTGCAAGCGTTGCCGCGAGGGCATGTATACGGCCTGCCACAATTACGGAAAAAACTACGGCGATGTCGACAAGGGCCACCGCGCCAACGGCTTCACCACCGACGGCGGCTTCTGCGAATACCAGGTTAACAACATCAACACGCTGGTCCATGTCGCGGACACGATGTCCGACGAGGAGGCAACGCTGGTCGTCACCGCCGGGACCGCGATGTACGGGCTGACCGAGCTGGGTGGCCTCGTCGCGGGCGAAAGCGTGGTGGTAACCGGCCCGGGCCCGATCGGCCTGCTCGGCGCGGCGGTGGCCAAGGCGCTGGGCGCGCAGCCCGTCATCCTGACCGGCACCCGCGACAACCGGCTGGAGATCGGCAAGCAGCTTGGCGCCGACCACGTTATCAACGTCCGCAACGAGGATGTGTTGGAAAAGGTCCGCGAATACACCGGTGGCAAGGGCGCGGATTACGTCGTCGAATGCTCGGGCGCACCGAACGCGCTGAACGAGGCCGCGCTGATGGTGAACCGCGGTGGCAAGATCTGCCTTGCCGCTTTCCCCTCCAGCTCGCCCGAGGTCGACGTGGCCTATCTGGTACGCAACAATATCTACCTCTACGGCATCCGCGGCGAGGGCAAGACTGCCACCCACCGGGCCGAGGCCTTCATGCGCCAGAAGCGGTTTGACGCTTCCCTAATCCACACCCATACCTTCGACATGGAGGACCTGCCCGAGGCGCTACGCTACGCCCGCGACCGGGTCGAGGACGCGATCAAAGTCGTGGTGCGCAACAAGCATGCCCAGCAACAGCGCGCGGCGGCCGAATAGGCCATCGCGAATGCGCGGCGCCGAGGCTTTCGGCGCCGCGAGACCAGGAGATGCGCAATCATGCTCTACTGCGATACCTACCTGCAGCCTGCGACCCTGCGTGAGGCACTGGAGCTTCTTCGCGTAGCGCCCGAGGGTAGCCGGGTCGTCGCCGGCGCGACCGACTTGCTGCCTTGGGCGCGCGATGGCCGCGGCGGCGACGTCCAGGTTCCGCACCTGATCGACATCACCCGGGTCGATGGATTCTCGGGTTGGCGGCTAGAGGGCGAGCGGGTCCGGCTGAACGCGGGCACCGTCTATCAGGAGTTCCTGGAAGACCCCGACCTCGTGCGCCTTCTGCCCAACATGCCCCAATGCGCGGCATGGTTCGCCGACGATCAGATCCGGCGTCAGGCCACGCTGATCGGCAACATCGTCAACGCCTCGCCCGCGGGCGATGGCCTTCCGCCGATGCTGACGCTGAACGCCACGATCGAGGTCGCACGGCTTGACGGCGACCGGGTGCAGACCCGTTCCGTCCCGGTAGAGGCTTTCGTGACCGGCCCAGGACGGACCCTGCTGCAGCCCGGCGAGATCGCGACCGCGGTGACCTGCGATGCGGTGGAAGGCTATGGCGGCTCGTTCCAGAAGGTGGGGCTGCGCCGCTCGCTCGTCATCTCGGCGGTCTGCTGCGCCGCGCTCGTCAAGACTGATGCCAAGGGCCGGTTGGTCGAGGACGCGCGCCTCGCACTCGGAGGCGTCGGCCCCCGTCCGATCCGGCTGCGCGACATAGAGGAGATGCTGCGCGGAAAGGAGTTGACCCGCGACCTGATCGCTAAGGTGAGCCTGCTTCCGGCCCGGCACGTCGCCTCGCGCAGCCGCGTAGAATACCGCCGCGCCGTCGTGCAGGGCTTCGTGGGCTCCGCGATTGAGGATGCACTCGCCGCCCTGTGTGTGTGCGGAACCCATTCGACCGCAAAGGAGGCCGTCGATGCCTGACACCCTGACACACCCGACCGTCACAGCGGTCACGCTCGATCTCACCATCAACGGTCGGCGCCAGCGCGTTCAGGCAGACCCGGGGGCACGCCTTCTCGACGTGCTGCGCGACGGGCTGATGCTGACCGGCGCGAAGGAAGGCTGCGGCGCGGGCGAATGCGGCACCTGTTCCGTTTTCGTCGATGGCAAGCTCATCAAGTCCTGCCTGATGCCCGCCGCCAAGGCGCAGGGCGCCGAGGTCGAGACTGTTGAGGGGTTGGCCAGAACGGGCGACCTCACCGCGGTACAGAAGGCGTTCCACAAGACCGGGGCCAGCCAGTGCGGCTATTGCATCCCTGGCATGGTGATGGCCGCGACCGCCACGCTGCGCGACAACCCCGATGCGGATATCGAGGAGATCAAGGAGCGGATGGGGGGCAACATCTGCCGCTGCACCGGCTATTCGAAGATATTTGAGGCGGTCGAGATCGCCCGCGACGTGATCGCCGGGCGCCTGCCGCATACGGCGCTCGACCCCGAGGCGGTGGGCAACAGCTTCATCGGCCACAACACGCGCCGTCTCGACGCGCCATCGAAGGTAACGGGGCGGCTGCGGTATGCGGGCGACATGGTGATGCCGGGGATGCTGCACATGCAGGTGCTGCGCTCGCCCCATGCCCACGCGAAGATCGTCTCGATCGACACCACCGAGGCCGAAGCCTACCCCGGCGTCCATTGCGTGCTCACCTGCGACGACGTTCCGGGCGAGGACGGTTTCGGTGTCTTCGTCGAGGATCAGCCGGTCATGGCGCGCGACAAGGTGCGCCACGTCGGCGAGGCGGTCGCTGCGGTCGCCGCCGACAGCGTGCGGACCGCGCGCGAGGCGATGGCGCTGATCCGAGTAGAATACGACGAACTTCCGGGCCTCTTCGACCCCGAGGACGCCTTGAAGTCCGGCGCGCCCGTGATCCACGACTATGCAGCCGACAATGTAGTCAAACACATCCCCGTTCGCAAAGGCGACATCGCTGCAGGCTTTTCCGCAGCGGATGTCATCCTTGAGGAGAGCTTCTCCACCCAGCAGGTGGAGCACGCCTACCTGGAGCCGGAGGCGGGCCTCGCCTATGTCGACCACGATGGCGTGGTCACAGTGGTCTCGCCCAGCCAGAACATCACCCACCACCGCCACATGCTGTCGCACATCATCGCCAAGCCCATCAACAAGGTGCGGTTCATCATGTCACCGGTGGGTGGCGGCTTCGGCGGCAAGGAGGACATGATATACCAGGGCATGCTGGCACTGGCCGCGATGAAGACGCGTCGCCCGGTGAAGCTGGTCTTCACGCGCGAGGAAAGCTTCGTGGCCTCGGCCAAGCGGCACCCGTCGCGCACCAGGTGCCGAATGGGGCTGACCAAGGCGGGACGCATCACAGCGGTTGAGTTCGAGATGCTCTCGGATGGAGGCGCCTACGGTATGTCCTCGGAAGGGGTGATGCGCAAGGCGGCAATCCTGTCGTGCGGACCCTACGAGATCGAGAACCTCAAGGTCGACACCAAGGTGGTCTATACCAACAATACCCCTTCAGGCGCCTTCCGGACCTTCGGGGGAATGCAAGCCCAGTTCGCGACTGAAAGCATGATGGACATGGCGGCGGAGCGGCTGGGGATGGACCCGTTCGAGATCCGCCGCGTGAACATGATGCGAGCGGGGTCGCTTACCCACACCCAGCAGAAGCTGGCCTCGGCCGCGATCGACCGGGTGCTTGACGCTGCCGAGGGCGCGAGCGGCTGGGAGAAGGGCGCGCCGAGCGTGCGCGGCGAAAGCCGCGGCGACCTTGACGGCCCCGGCACGCGCAGGCCCTGTACGTTGGGCGCCCGGGTCCGCGAGACTGCAACAGACAGGTTCCGACCGTGAAGGAGGCATCATGAAACGCAAGCTGAGAGGACGTGGTGTCGCTGCTTCGTGGTACGGCATCGCGCGGACGGCGACGATCGACCGCGCCGGGGCCTGGGCCGAACTTGACGACGGCGGCACGGCCAAGATCGTGACCGGCGTGACCGAGATCGGCGAGGGTATCCTGACCGTACTCGCACAGGTCGCGGCCGAGGAGCTGGGCATTCGCCCCGAGGACGTGACGATTGGCGACAACGACACTGCCCGTTCGCCCGAGGCGGCCCATGCTGGGGCGACGCGCCAGACTTACATGATAGGCAACTCGGTGGCGCTGGCCGCGCGCGAGGCACGGGGGAAGCTCTTCGCCGAGATCGCCGACCATTGGGAGGTGTCGGCCGAGCAGCTCCGGGCCTTCAACGGAGAGATCTGGGTTGAGGACACCAACAAGCGGATGACGATGGGAGAGGCCGTTGCGCGCTGCAAGGCGCGCGGCGTCGTGCCTGTGGGGGCCGCCAGCTTTACTGCCCATGGTACCGGGCTCGATCCGGTCGACGGCTCGGGCAGCCCGTGGCAGGCTTATGTTTTCGGCACCCAGGTGGCCGAGGTCGAGGTCGATACCGTGACTGGCGAGGTGCAGGTGCTCGGCATCTGGGCCGCCCACGACGTTGGCCGCGTCATCAACCCGCGTGGGGTCGAGGGCCAGATCGAAGGCGGCGTGGCGCAGGGCCTCGGCCAGGCGCTGATGGAGGAATGGCAGACCGACAAAGGTCACCCAGTGACCCACGGCTTCGCCAAGTACATCCTGCCCACCTCGCTCGACATTCCCGAGATAACCTCGATACTGGTCGAGGACCGCGATCCCAAGAGCCCGCTCGGCGCCAAGGGGATCGGAGAACCCGCGCTGGTGCCGACAGCCCCGGCGATCATGAACGCGATCTACGACGCGATCGGGGTGAGGATGAAAAGCCTTCCGGCGACGCCCGAGAAGGTACTGGCCGCGCTTGCCGCGAAGGAGGGCGCAGCCGCTTGACGAGAGGGCCCGGCCGGGATGGAGGAACCCCGGCCGACGCCAGACATGACCAGACCCCGGGTAAGCGGGGCAAGCATACAGGGAGGATATAATGACACCGAAAACGATGATCCGAGCCATTGTCGCCGCGGGTGGGCTGCTACTGGCACCCGCTCTCGCGACGCCCGCGCTGGCGCAGTTTCCCGACAAGCCGGTCGAAATGACCGTACTGTTCGGGGGCACCGCCAATTCTATCGCGCAGGTTCTGGCGACCGAGTTGGGCAACGCCCTGGGCAAACCGGTTGTGCCGGTCAGCCGCCCAGGCGGTGGCGGGGCTGTTGGCTATTCCTACGTCGCCGATACCCGGCCAGACGGCTACAATATCGTCTGGAACTCGAACTCGATCAACACCGCCTACCACACGGGGAAGATCCCCTTCGACTACCAGAAGTTCACCCCGATCGCTATGGTATCGACAGAGGTGCCTGCGCTGGCCGTCAAGTCCGGGCGGGGCTGGAAGTCGCTCGACGAACTCAAGGCCGCCGCCATGAAGATGGACGGCAAGCTGAAGGTGGGGATCTCGGGCAAGGGGTCGTTCACCCAGCTCGTGTCCGCCGCGCTCTTCGATGCGATGGGGATCGGCGACAAGATCTCGTACATCTCCTACGGCAACGGCAAGGCACCGGTGGAACTGATGGCGGGGCGCATCGACGCCGCCGTGCAATGGCCGGGCCAATACAAGTCCTACGTCGATTCAGGTCAGCTCGACGTGCTGGCGGTGACCGGTAAGAAGCGGGTCGCGCTGCTGCCGGACGCGAAGACCGCCACCGAGCAGGGCTATGATGTCGACATCACCATGTGGCGTGGGCTGGCGGCGCCGAAGGGTACGCCTCCCGAGGTGGTCAAGGCGTTGCAGGACGCCGCGAAGACCGCGGTCGAATCTCCGGCGTTCCTTAAAGCTGCGAAGAACCTCGGCTTCGACATCACCTACGAGGACAGCGCGGCCTTCGGACAGGACATCGCCAAGGACGACGCGTTCTACGCCAAGCTTCTGGGCCAGCTGGAACTGAAGAAGCAATAACCTCATCTACCCGACGGCCGGCCCCCGTAGGGCCGGCCCATCCCGACGGAGTTCAAGATGACAGGACATTCGCGCAAGGCAGACATGGCGGTGAGCAGCGTATTGACGTTGATCGGCATCGCCTGGACCGTCGAAGTCTTCCGCTCCATCCCAGCCGGCGCCGGCGGTGGCGACGTTGGGCCGCGGGCTTTCCCCCTGCTCTACGGCGTGTTGCTAATCATGCTCTCGGCGGGCTGGGGTCTGTCGCGGTTAATGGCCTCGGAAGAGCCGCCCCGGTCGGCGCCACCCTCTGATGTCGAGGCTGAGGAAGGCACCGCAACCGACACGCCCAAGGCGCGGATCGTCGCGCTGGCCCTGACACTGTTCATCGTCCTGCTCTACGGCTGGATGATGACTCGGGTGGGTTTCCTGCTGGCGACCTTCGCGGTCGTCCTGTTTTCCACGCTGGTGATCCTGCGCGAACGGCGCTTTCTGGTGATCGGCGGCATGGCCTTCGGCATAACCTTCGCGACTTGGCTGGTCTTCGAGGTGCTTCTCGGTATCCCGCTGGCCGTCGGAAGTTGGATCAATTTGGGCTGAACAATGGACCATTTCCTCACAGCCTTGCAGATGGCGCTGACGCCCTACGCAATCGGCGCGGTGGGTCTAGGCACGATAATCGGCTTGATCTTCGGCTCGATCCCAGGGCTCACCTTCACCGTGGCGCTGGCGCTGGCGTTGCCCGTCACCTTCGGGATGGACGCCGTCCCGGCAATCGCCCTGCTTCTGGGCACCTATATAGGCGGCATGACCGGCGGCTCGGTCTCGGCGATCCTGTTGGGCATTCCCGGCACGCCCTCGGCCGCAGCCACCGTGCTTGACGGCTATCCAATGACCAAGCAGGGGCGCGCGTCGATCGCCCTCGGCACAGCGGTGATCGTGTCGACGGTCGGCGGCCTGTTCTCGCTGGTGGTGATGATCGTCTCGGTCAATCTCGTCAGCAAGATCGCGATCGACTTCGGCCCGGCCGAGATCTTCGCCCTCGTCCTCTTCGGCATGTCTACGATCTGCGGCCTGTCGTCTGGATCGCTGATGAAGGGGCTGATCGCGGGCGTGCTGGGCCTGCTGATCATGACGGTCGGCATTGACAAGATCGACGGCGACAACCGCATGACATTTGGCTCGGTGAACCTGCTTCAAGGCGTGAACCTCTTGGTCGCGATGATCGGGCTGTTCGCGGTTCCGTTCATCATCGACACCTTCGTGCAGCACCGCCACGGCGGTCTCGAGGCCCCCGCGACCGGCAGCCTCAAGGCCAATCTACCGTCGTTTGGCCTGATGTGGCGCAATTCCTGGCTGATGGCGCGTTGCGCGGCGATCGGCACCGGTATCGGGGCGATCCCCGGCACCGGCGGCGCGATCGCTGCCTTCCTTGCCTATTCACACGCGCGCCGCTTCTCGAAAACGCCCGAGCGCTTCGGCCGCGGCGCGATCGAGGGCGTGATCGCGCCGGAGACCGCGAACAACGCGGTGACTGGGGGCACGCTGATCCCGCTCCTGTCGCTGGGGGTGCCGGGCGATCCGGCTACCGCGATCGTGCTGGCGGGGCTGATGATACATGGCATCACCCCGGGCCCCGCCCTGTTTATGACCTCGGAGACGACGGTCTACGCGATCTACATCGCGGTGGTCGTCGCCTACATCTTCATTCTGGTCTTCCAGCTGCTCGGCATCCGGCTCTTCGTCTACGTGCTAAGGATTCCGCAGCAGCTCCTGGCGGTGATCATCCTCGTGCTCTGCGTGATCGGCGCCTACACGGTGCGCAACTCGGCCTTCGACGTCTACTCGATGGGCGTCATCGGTGTGCTCGCCTGGGGTCTCATCCGCGCCGGCATCCCGATCACGCCGGTGATCCTGGGGATGGTGCTGGGGCCGACGCTGGAAGGCGAATACCGGACCGCGATGCAATTGTCCGGCGGCCATCTCGACATTTTCTACAAATCGCCCGTCGCGCTGCTCTTCCTGGGGCTCTCGGCGCTTGTCGTGCTGATGCAGGCGACCACCGCGCTGCGCGAGCGGGCATCAAAACGACTGGAGAGCAAGAATGCTTGAACGCTCCACCGCCGGGACAGGCAGCGAAGACACAGATAAGGAAATCGAGGCCCGCGCGGCACTGGTCGCCCGCGGCGGTGTCGCGGAACTTGGCGGCGGCGCGCTGTCGGTTACGCTGAGCGAAGGGCTGGTCCTCGGCCTTCTGGCGCAGGGGGTGCGGACCTGGTTCGCGATCTTCGGCCACGGCTCGACCGATCTTGGCGAGGCGCTTCGGATCTACGACGCGGCGGGTGCCCTGAAAGTCGTCAACTGCCGCAACGAGGTCGAGATGGCCCATGCAGCGACCGCGCACGCCTGGGTCTACGGCGAGACGCCTGCCGTCATCACCTCGATCGGGCCTGGCGCGCTTCAGGCCATGGCAGGATCGCTGGCTGCGGCGTCGAACGGGGTCGGCGTCTACCACATCTACGGTGACGAGACGACGCGCGGCGAGGGCTACAATATGCAGCAGATCCCGAAACCCCAGCAGGGGCTCTTCGGGCAGATCACCGCGCTGATGGGGCAGAGCTACGTCTTGCACACGCCCGAGGCGCTGCGCGAATGCCTGCGCCGGGGGACGAGCTGCGTCCACCATCCCTACAAGGCGGGGCCGTTTTACATCCTTGCCCCGATCAACACCCAGCCGCAGCGCATGCGGCTTGCGCTCGGCACCTTGCCGGGGCGGCTGGCGATACCCGCGCTCGCCCCTGCGGATAGCACGGTCTTCACCGAGGCAGCGCAGCATGTCGCCGAGGCGGGGCGTATCGCGATCAAGGCGGGCGGTGGTACCCGCGCCCATGCAGATGCCGTGCGGCGGTTAGCCGAACACCTTCAGGCGCCGGTGGTTCTGTCGCCGGGCTCGACCGGCGTGTTGCCCGACGACCATCCGTTCAACATGCATGTCGGTGGCTCTAAAGGGTCGATCAGTGGCAATTACGCGATGGAGCACGCAGATCTCGCGATCTTCATCGGCAGCCGCGCTGTCTGCCAGGCGGATTGCTCTGGCACCGGCTGGCCCGCGGCGCGTGCGGTGATCAACATCAACGGCGACATCGACGACGTCAGCCATTATGCTCGCACCGCCGCGCTCGCCGGCGACATCGGTGCGGTGATCGACCGGCTGATAGCCGTGACCCCACGGCGCCGGGCGGGCGACTGGCAGCGCGACTGCGCCGCAGCCAAGAGCCGCTGGCAGGACCACTGGCGCGCCCGCGTCGGCCACCCGCCAGTCGAGGACGCGGTCTGGGGCCGTCCGGTGCTGACCCAGCCCGCCGCGATTCACCGGGTCGCGGAGTTCGCCAAGCGTGTCGGCGCGGTGAAATTCTTCGACGCGGGCGACGTGCAGGCGAACGGCTTTCAGGTTGTACGCGACGACGCCCCGAACGAGAGCGTGACCGAAACCGGCGCCTCCTACATGGGTTTCGCGACCTCGGCGCTGCTCGGGGCGGCGGGCGTCGCGAGACCGCGCTACGGCATCGCATTCACTGGCGACGGCTCCTTCATGATGAATCCGCAGGTCCTTATCGACGCGGTCGAGCATGGCGTGAAGGGTATGATCGCGCTTTTCGACAACCGTCGGATGGCTGCGATCACCGGGCTGCAGCTTGCGCAATACGGGCGCGAGTTCCGTACCAACGACCACGTCGCGGTGGATTATGCTCAGCTTGCCGATGCGGTCACCGGGGTGAAGGCAGTGTTCGGCGGCACCGACGCCGAGACGCTCGACGCGGCGCTGGAAGCCGCGCACGCCCATGACGGGCTTAGCCTCGTGCATATCCCCGTCTACGGCAGTCACGACGATTTCGCCGGGATGGGCGCCTACGGAAGCTGGAACGTCGGCAACTGGGTCGAGGCCGTCCAGGCGAACTACGTGCGCCAGAAAATCTGAGGAAACGCGAGATGTATCGGGACATTAATCTTTTCATCGCCAACGAATGGCGCGGCGCCTCGGATGGAGCGACGCGGCAGGTGACGGACCCCGCAACCGAGGCTGCGCTGGGCACGATCCCGGTCGCGACGGTCGAGGACCTTGACGCGGCGCTGGCGGCGGCCGAGCGCGGTTTCGCGGTCTGGCGCCGCACCAATCCGTGGGAGCGCGGCGCCAAGCTGCGTCGCGTGGCCGAGATCATCCGCGAGGGCGCGGACAACATCGCGCGGCTGATGACGCTTGAGACCGGCAAGCCGTTGGCGGAATCGCGCGGCGAGGTCGGCGCCGCGGCGGATCAGTTCGAATGGTATGCCGAAGAAACCAAGCGTATCTACGGCCAGACCATCGAATCTCGCGCCACCGACAGCCGCATGCAGGTGATACTGCAGCCGGTCGGCGTGGTTGCCGCCTTCTCGGCCTGGAACTTCCCGGCGCTGCTGCCGGCCCGCAAAATTGCGGCGGCGCTTGGTGCGGGCTGCGCGGTGATCGTCAAGCCCGCGGGCGAGACGCCTGCTTCCTGCGCGGCGCTGGTCGCGGCCTGCGAGGCCGCTGGCCTGCCCGAGGGCGCGGTGAATATGGTGACGGGCAACTCGTCGCTGATAGCGCGCCACTTGATCGGCTCTCCGATCGTGCGCAAGGTCTCTCTCACCGGATCGGTTCCAGTCGGTAAGGAGATCCTGCACCTCGCCGCCGACGGCGTGAAGAAAGTGTCGATGGAGCTTGGCGGCCACGGCCCGGTCATCGTCTTCGACGACGTGGACCCGGTGCAGGCGGCTGAAACCTGCGCCACCACCAAGTTCCGCAACTGCGGGCAAGTCTGCATATCGCCCACCCGGTTCTACGTCCACGAAAGTCGCTACGATGCCTTTGCGGTCCGCTTCGCCGAGGTCGCGAAGGGGCTGAAGCTGGGCAACGGCCTGGAAGAGGGCGTGCAGGTGGGTCCGATGGCCAACCGCCGCGGCATCGATGTGATCGAGCGTATGGTCGCCGACGCGGTCGAAAAAGGGGCCGAGGTGCTGGCCGGCGGCGCCCGCCCGCGCGACTTGAACGCGGGCTACTTCTTCGAGCCGACGGTGCTGGGCCACGTTCCCGACGAGGCGCTGGTAATGACCGAAGAACCCTTCGGCCCGATCGCGCCAATCACCACTTTTCGCGATTACGACGAGGTCATCGCCCGCGCTAACGCGCTGCCCTTCGGCCTTGCGGGCTATGTCTTCTCGAACGACCTTGGCCGCGCGACGCGGGCGTGGGAGGACCTCGAGGTCGGCATGGTCGGTGTGAATGAGATGCTCCTCGCCACCGCCGAGGCGCCTTTCGGCGGCATCAAGGAAAGCGGCATGGGGCGCGAGGGCGGTTCTTTCGGAATCGGAGATTACCTCGAGCCAAAATACGTCAAGATGAAACTTGCCCCCACCGTGTAGGACAGGCGCCCGATGAATGATGATGAAACGCGCGGACTTTCCCGCGGCCTGACCAATTACGGCGATCACGACTTCTCGGTCTACCTGCGGCGCTCCTTCGCATCGTCGATGGGCTATTCGCAGGAAATGCTTAAGAAGCCGATCGTCGGCATTGCCAATACCTATTCGGGGTTCAACAACTGCCATCGGCACTTCCCCGAGATGGTCGAACACGTGAAGCGCGGCATCCTCCTTGGTGGCGGCCTGCCGATCGAGTTTCCAACGATCTCGCTCGGCGAGGTGTTCCTGTCGCCCACGTCGCTGAAGTTCCGCAACCTGATGGCAATGGACACCGAAGAGATGATCCGCGCACAGCCGATGGACGCGGTGGTGCTGATGGGCGGCTGCGACAAGACGGTGCCTGCTCAACTGATGGGCGCGGCCTCGGCCGACTTGCCGACGGTGCAACTGATCGGCGGCCCGATGATGACTTCGCGCCATGGCGAGGAACGGCTCGGCGCCTGCACTGATTGCCGCCGTTTCTGGGGCAAGTACCGCGCGACCGAGATCGACAAGGCCGAGATCGACATGGTCGAAGGACGCCTTGCAACGACCACGGGCACCTGCGCGGTGATGGGCACGGCCTCGACCATGGCCTGCATCAGCGAGACGCTGGGCATGGCGCTGCCGGGAACGGCGGCGATCCCCGCAGTCCATGCCGACCGGCTGCGCGCGGCTGAGGCCACGGGGCTGGCCGCTGCGCGGATGATCCTGAACCCGATCAGGCCGAGCCAAGTGATCACCGAGAAGTCGGTCGAGAATGCGCTCCGGGTGCTCCTGGCGATCGGCGGATCGACCAACGCGATCATCCACCTCACCGCGGTGGCGGGGCGGCTGGGCATTCGTATCTCGCTCGACCGGCTGAATGCGCTATCCGATACCACGCCGGTTCTGGTGAACCTGAAACCCGTGGGCCAAAACTACATGGAGGATTTCTTCTTCGGCGGAGGTGTGGGCGCCGTCATGCGCGAGTTGAAACCGCTTCTGCATCTCGACACGCTCTCGGTGACTGGAGAACGGCTGGGCGACCGGCTGGAGCAGGACCCTGGCTATGTCGACCGCCGGGTGATCGCCAGCGCCGAGGCGCCGCTGGAACTTGAGGGGGGGTTGGTCGCGCTCTTCGGCAACCTCGCACCGCGCGGCGCGATTCTTAAGCGCTCGGCCGCCGATAAGATCCTGTTCGAGAAGGAAGGCCGCGCGGTGGTCTTTACGTCGCTGGAAGATCTTGCTGCCCGGGTCGACGATCCCGAACTCAACATCGCGGCCGACGACATCATGGTCCTGCAGAACGCGGGCCCCCGATCGGCCTCGGGCATGCCGGAGGCAGGCTACCTGCCGATCCCGAAGAAACTGTCGTCGCAGGGGGTGAAGGACATGATTCGCATCTCCGACGCCCGCATGTCGGGCACGGCCTTTGGTACTATCATTCTGCACGTGGCGCCCGAGGCCTCGATCGGCGGACTGCTGGGTCTCGTGCGCACCGGCGATCGCATCCGCCTGTCCGTCGCAAAGAAGCGGATCGAGCTCCTGGTTGATGAGGCCGAACTCGACCGGCGCCGGGCGGAATGGACTTCGGACATCGTCCCGCCCGAGCAGCGCCGAGGCTACGACCGACTTTACGCGGCGGAGGTGCTTCAGGCCGACGAGGGCTGCGACTTCGCCTTCCTGAAACCGGTAGGGACCGTGGGAGACAATTCGTGAAAATCGGGGCACCCAAGGAGATCGTTGCCGGCGAGGCCCGGGTGGCGATGACGCCCGACTCGGCGCTGCAATTGCAGAAGCTGGGCTACGACTGCCTGATCGAGGCGGGCGCGGGCGCGGCAGCCGGGTTCGACGACGCGGCTTATGAGGCGGCGGGGGTGGGGGTCGTAAAGACCGCCGCCGCGCTGTGGCAAGACGCAGACATCGTGGTCAAGGTCCGCGGGCCCGAACCGGTCGAGGTCAAGCAGCTGAAGAAGGGCCAGACCCTGATTTCTTTCTTCTGGCCGGCCCAGAACGAGGCGCTTCTGGAAGAGTGCAAGGCCAAGGGTGCCAACGTCATTGCGATGGACATGGTGCCTCGCATCAGCCGCGCCCAGAAGATGGACGCGCTCAGCTCGATGGCGAACATAGCCGGATACCGTGCCGTGGTCGAGGCCGCTAGCAACTTCGGCCGCTTCTTCACCGGCCAGGTGACGGCGGCGGGCAAGGTGCCGCCGGCGAAGGTGCTGATCGTCGGCGCCGGCGTCGCGGGGCTTGCCGCTATCGGCACCTCGACCAGCCTCGGCGCGATCACCTACGCCTTCGACGTTCGCCCCGAAGTGGCCGAGCAGATCGAATCGATGGGCGCCGGGTTTGTCTTCCTGGATTTCGAGGAGCAAGCCCAGGACGGCGCCGCGACCGGCGGCTACGCCGCGCCTTCGAGCCCTGAGTTCCGCGAGAAGCAGCTCGAGAAGTTCCGCGAGCTGGCGCCCCAGATGGACATCGTCATCACCACCGCCCTGATCCCGGGCCGGGACGCGCCCAAGCTGTGGCTCAGGGACATGGTTGAGATGATGAAGCCTGGTTCGGTCGTGGTCGACCTTGCCGCCGAGAAGAGCGGCAACTGCGACCTGACCGTGATGGATGAGCGTGTGGTCAGCGACAATGGTGTGATCGTCATCGGCTACACCGACTTCCCGAGCCGCATGGCAACTCAGGCCTCGACGCTTTATGCCAACAATATCCGTCACATGATGACCGACCTGACGCCCGAGAAAGACGGCACGGTCGACCATAACATGGAAGACGACGTGATCCGCGGCGCGACCGTGACCTATGAGGGCGAGATTACCTTCCCGCCGCCGCCGCCAAAGGTGAAGGCGATCGCGGCGCAGAAGCCGAAGCCCAAGGAAAAGGAGCTGACGCCGGAAGAGCGCAAGGCGCAGGAGTTCGCCGCCTTCAAGCAGCAGACCAAGAACCAGGTCACGCTGCTGACCATCGGTGCGGTGGCGCTGCTTCTTGTCGGCCTCGTCGCGCCCGCCAGCTTCATGCAGCACTTCATCGTCTTCGTGCTGAGCTGCTTCATCGGCTTCCAGGTGATCTGGAGCGTCAGTCACAGCCTGCACACTCCGCTGATGGCCGTCACCAATGCCATTTCGTCGATCATCATCCTCGGCGCGCTTCTGCAGATTGGGTCCCTTAGCTGGCTGGTGATCCTACTTGGGGGCCTGTCGGTCTTCATGGCCGGGATCAATATTTTCGGCGGCTTCCTCGTCACCCGGCGCATGCTCGCCATGTTCCAGAAATCGTAACGGAGAGAGGGCATGGATTACGGATTCTCCACTGCCGCATATGTCGTTGCGGCCGTCCTCTTCATCCTGTCGCTGGGCGGGTTGTCGGGCCAGGAAAGCGCCAAGCGCGCGGTCTGGTACGGCATGTCAGGCATGGCGCTGGCAGTCATCGCCACGCTGATCGGGCCGGGCTCGGGGCTTTGGTTCCTGTCGCTCGTGCTGATCGCGGGCGGCGGCGCCATCGGCGCCTATGTCGCGGGCAAGGTTCAGATGACAGAGATGCCGCAGCTCGTCGCCGCGATGCACTCGCTGGTCGGCCTTGCCGCCGTCTTCGTCGGCTACAACGCCTACATCGAGGCCGCCAACGTCGTCGCGATGAGCCCGGACGAGCTTCACTCGCTGACCGGCTTCGCCGCGATTGTCGCGCACAAGACCCCGGTCGAGCTGTCGATCCTGCGGGTCGAGCTGTTCCTCGGCGTGTTCATCGGCGCGGTGACCTTCACCGGCTCGATCATCGCCTTCGGCAAGCTGGCGGGCAAGGTGACCTCGAAGGCCACGAAACTGCCGGGCGGCCACATGCTGAACGCCGCCGCGGCGGGGCTGTCGATCCTGCTGCTGCTGGCCTTCGTGAACGGCGCCGGCTCCTGGGCGCTGATCCTGATGACGCTGGCCGCCTTCTTCATCGGCTGTCACCTGATCATGGGGATCGGCGGCGCCGATATGCCGGTCGTGGTGTCGATGCTGAACAGCTACTCGGGCTGGGCCGCGGCCGCGATCGGCTTCTCGCTCGGCAATGACCTCTTGATCGTCACCGGCGCGCTGGTGGGTTCGTCGGGTGCGATCCTGAGCTACATCATGTGCCAGGCGATGAACCGCTCGTTCATCAGCGTGATCCTCGGTGGCTTCGGCAACACCTCCGGCCCGGCGCAGGAGATAGAGGGCGAGCAGATCGCGATCGAAGCCGACGGCGTCGCCCAGGCGCTGAAGGTCGCCGACAGCGTGATTATCGTGCCGGGTTACGGCATGGCGGTGGCGCAGGCCCAGCAGGCGGTGTCGGAACTGACCCGTAAGCTACGCGCGCAGGGCAAGGAAGTGCGTTTCGCGATCCACCCGGTCGCGGGCCGTCTCCCCGGCCATATGAACGTGCTTCTGGCCGAGGCCAAGGTACCCTACGACATCGTGCTGGAGATGGACGAGATCAATGAAGACTTCCCGGAAACCGACGTGGTCATCGTCATCGGCTCGAACGACATCGTGAACCCGGCGGCGCAGGAGGATCCGAATTCTCCGATCGCCGGTATGCCGGTTTTGGAAGTGTGGAAGGCGAAGCAGGTCTTCGTCTCGAAGCGCGGCCAGGGCACCGGCTATTCGGGCATTGAGAACCCGCTATTCTACAAAGAGAACACACGTATGTTCTACGGCGATGCCAAGGCTTCGGTCGACAAGCTTCTGGGGTTGATCAACTGAACCGTAACGACGCTCAACGTGCGCCCATTTTACCTGTGAAAAGGCTGGGTGGACTTGCCCGGGTTTGGTGGAGAGCTGTTAGCTCACTTCTTGGTCATTTCGCTCGAAGGCGATGGGACTTTTGAAGCCGAGCCATGAATGTCTCCTGACAGAATTATAAACCCGTCGATGAATGTGGCGATGGCATTTTCTGCTTGTTGCTGGGTCTGCTATCCGATCGACCAAATCAGTTCTGACTTGATGGTCTTGAGGAAGACCTTGACCTGTGGGCCTATCAGCGTGGCGTTGAGCTGGACTTTTCCTGCCCTGGAAAGCCAACGGACAATGCCTTCATCGAGTCGTTCAACGGCAAGTTCAGAACAGAGTGTCTCAACGCTCACTGGTTTCTGACACTTGACGACGCCCGTTCGAAAATGGAGGAATGGCGTAAGGACTACAACACCGTCCGTCCCCATAGCGCCATCGGCAACAAACCGCCGATATCGCTCATGAAAGGCTCATCGGCGGCTTCCGCCCTCTGAGCCGACACCCTCCGAATTTCCGGCCCGGGGCGATCCAAAGACGGGGAGCACGTTACTGGCTCTTATCGATCCCCAGTCCCTCAAGACGGTTTTAACTGACGAAGCCCTACCAATTGTAGTGAGCAATCGAGTATTTATGCTTCGCCCGGGTCCAAGGTCATTTCCGAGAAGGCGAACCATTCAAGGCCGGCTGCTTCGGCAGCGCCAAGGTCGCTGAGCGTTGAGCGCATGACCGCAGTTTTATTGCTCTCACCCGTCGGGATATGCTGAAGGCTGGCGCGAAAACCCTCCAGGAAAGGTGTGGCGGATGCAAGTGGTCCTGCCAGGATTACCTGGGCTGGAATGAGGATTGAGACCAAGGCTGCAATAGCGACGCCTACTGCTTCGCCAGCTTCGCGAAACGCAGTGGTCGCACGCCGGTCGCCGGAGTTCGCTTGACGGATGGCATGTGGAACGCCAAGGCGCAAGCCGGTTTGCCCCGAGGCTTCTGCCTGACCCGTGTGGCCGAGCCGGTGCAAAATCGCTTCGGCCGATGCGATGTCGTTGAGAGTTGCCCAAGTGTTTGTATCTGAATTGAAGTTTCTCGGAACGTTGTTGAGATTGCCTTCGAGCAACGTCGTCGCTGTGGTGTCACTGGATACGATCATGCTGGCATCCAAAGCGAAGCCAGCGTGAATCATGACACTTGGGAGGGTTGGGCTCTCAAGTGTCTGACGTGTTTCCGCAATATGAAGGGCCTCTGCGATGCTCGAACGGGCAACGGGCGCATCGAATGCCGCATGAAGGTCGTTTTCCAGGATGTCGAGCCAGGATTCTTGATCTTGCCTCTCACTCGACACGATATCGGGAGAAACGATCATGCTAATTCCTGCCAAGTGCCCGAAGTGCGTTTCAGGACGCGCTGAAACCCGCGTTATCAACTGATTCGCGTAATCGAGTATTGAGGCACTGGATCTCTTGTCGCCCTGTTCGATGTCGCCTTCTGCGACCCTTTGGCCGGTAAGATCAACAATCGAAATCTTTTGCTCGTAACGGGATAGGACGATGCAAAGCACGTGCAGTCCGGCGGGATTGAGGTAAAGACCGACATTCGGGCGTCCGCGCATTGCAGACCGAGCTGTTGCCTGCTCTACGAGGAATCCTTCGGCGATCAAGTCGCGTGTGATCCGAGACAGTTTTGAATCCGTGCTGTTCAACAGGCGGGATAACTCGCGTCTGGAAATGCCTGGAGAGCGACGGACCTCCGATAGCACGCGAGACTTGTTGAAAATTTTTAGACGCGAAGAAGTGACAAACATTATCAAGCTGTCTTGTACAAAAGCGTGTGGGACCTTGTGCGGTATGGCGACGAGAAGATCAATACGCAGTGCACGGCATGCCTCGATATGAGAATGAGATGGGCGGGTTCAGAATTTCATCAATTGCTGCACTTTTATTGAGCAAGCTTAATTTGCGGACAAGTGGCCATTTGACGCTGAAACATGACAATGGAAAATATATAAATAAAAACAGTAATTTATATTTATTTGCAAAATGAAAATAAATTGGCACAACGCTTGCTCTCCATAGATTGCGTCACGCGGCAATGCCGCCTCAGCATTGGAGCACATTCATGGATCGTCGAAGTTTCCTCAAGAATTCCGCAGCCGCAGGTGTGGCGCTTGCGGCCCCGTCCTTCATTTCCAGTCGTACCCGTGCGGCAGACACCCTCAAGCTGGGTTGCCTGTTTTCGTCGTCCGGAACGATGGCCAACATCGAAGGGCGGTTGAATTCGGTCGTGAAGATGGCTGCGGCTGAACTGAATGCGAAGGGCGGTGTCCTTGGTAAGCAAGTTGAAGTGGAAGTCACTGATCCTGCTTCCGACTGGCCGCTTTACGCCCAGCTGGGTCGCCAGCTTCTGCTGCAGGACCAATGTTCGGCACTGTTCGGCTGCTGGACCTCGGTTTCGCGCAAGTCAGTGCTGCCGGTTGTCGAGCAGAACAACGGCCTGCTTTATTATCCGCTTCACTTCGAGGGTGAAGAAAACTCGAAAAACGTCGTCTATCTGAACTCTCCTCCGGCAAGTTCTGTGCTGCCCGCTTTGGAGTACCTGATGAGCCCGGATGGCGGCGAGGCTAAGCGTTTCTTCATGCTTGGTTCTGACTATGTCTGGCCGCGTACCATTAACAAGATCTGTAAGGGCTACTGGAAATCGAAGGGTTTCGACAAGAGCGCCTGGCGCGAACATTACGTGCCTTTCGGCTTCTCGAACTTCCAGACTCTGGTCAACGAAATCCGCCAATTCGCAAGCGAGCCGGGCGGCCAGCCGATTGTCGTTCTGACCGTCGTCGGCTCCTCGATTCCTGATTTCTTCAAGGAAATCATCAACCAAGGCATCACCGCCACCGATATTCCGGTGTTGGGTCTCGACGTGCTGGAAGCGGATCTGGAAGGCCTCGACACCGCCCCCATGGTGGGTCACTTGAACTGCTGGGCCTATCTGCAGAACGTCGAATCGAAGGCGAACACCGCATTCAAGGCGGATTGGAAGAGCTTTGTCGAAAAGGGGAACTTGCCCTATTCGCCGAACACCGTCATCGATCCCATGGTTTCCACCTATGACGGGGTACACCTTTGGGCGAAGGCTGTCGAAAAGGCGGGTATGGCTGATCCTGACGCTGTGCGTGCAGCCTTTGACGGACTCACTTTTGACTGTCCTTCGGGTTATTCAATCAAGATGTCGGGCGAAAACAACTATGTCTCGCGTGGCGTCTTCATTGGCTCCGTCAATGATCAACAGGCGTTCGACATCCTCTGGCAATCCGAGGACACACCCAAACCGGTGCCGTTCAGCCCCTATGCTTGATCGACTTTCAACAGCCCTGCGGTCGCTTGTGCGACCGATTGGTCCCGCCATGGTTTGGCGGGGCCTTGGGGCGCTGCTCGTATTGGTGTTGTTGACCAATGTTCCTCTCCGAGCTCAACCTGCTGGCTCGAAGGAGGTACTTGCAGAACTTTGCGGGAAGGGCGCAAGTAAACAAATCCATGGTGTGTCAGACCTTCTTGCTGGTGTAGAAGCCGACAAAATCGATCCCTCCTGGGGGATAAAAATCCTTCAGGCTGTAGGTGACCGCGCTCTGATATGCGGTGGTGAAGCGGCCTTGATCAGGGATGGAGACACGGTCCGTCTCGCAGAGACGCTGGAACCTACTACTGTAAAGCCCGCCAAGAAAAAAGGTGCCTTCGTCAACCTTCGCTTGCGGGCGCAGCTGGACATGGGTGTGGCGGTCTTGCGGTTATTGACCGCGCCGGGTGGGCCGAACTCTGCGGATGACCTTGAAGAGTTGCGCAAGCGGGCGAAAATCGCGCCAACGGGGCTAATTGAGCGTGCGGCTGCGATGGCAGGCAATGCGTCCGTTGCGGACGGCCTCAAAGACATCCTTGCCATCGCCGGGCTGCAGGATCCCGATCCGGCGCGTCAGGTCTCCGCTATCAAGCGTCTCGCCGAGGCCCCATCCGCTCGAAATCTGACCTTGCTGCTCAATATGAGCACCAGCTTGGGGGGCAAAGGCGACGCGGCTGTCCAGAAGGCTCTCGCTTCGGGGAACGATGAAATAAAGTTTTGGCTGAACGTCGGTCGGGTTTCAGCCACGGTCTATAGCGGTCTCAGTTATGCCAGCATTCTCTTTATGGCGGCGTTGGGCCTTGCAGTGATCTTCGGTCTGATGGGGGTGATCAACCTGGCGCAGGGTGAACTCATCATGATCGGCGCATATGTGACGTTCCTCGTCCAGGAAGCGCTTAAGATCGTGGCTCCAGGACTGCTTGCCGGGTTCTTCGGGGCCCTGATCGCTTTTGCCATCGCGCTGGTCGGGGTTGCAGGGCTTGTCGACACGACCCTTTCCGTCGACGCCATACTGACCCGGCTGCAACTCCAGTCGCCCTGGTTTGCGGCCTGGATCTTCATCGGCGTCATCGCCGGCGTGCAACTGCTGGCAGGGCTTGCGCTGTTTGCCGCCGCCGAAGGGATCGTGCGGCATGTCTACCGGCCCTATTTCAACTCGCGCCTGTCCAAGAAAGACGCCGTGACGCTGACCCGGGTCGCAGTTGCCATTCTGGCGGTCGTCGTGATGATCATGCAGAATCTTACCCCGGTTACGCTTTCCGCCCTTGCTGCGGTCACGCTGCCGATGGCCTTTCAGTTGTGGACCCCTTTGCTAGGTGTCACCTGGATCGGCTGGATCACACGTCCGGCGGCGGTCACCGGTGTCGGCTTCGGCCTTGCAGGGGTCATCCTGACCGAGCCGCTCGGGTACGAGATCCTGTCCTTCTTCGGCCTCGAACTGCCCTGGGGGCGGTGGCCCTGGACCATTCATTCCGCCGCCTGGGGAATGGCGGCGAACCTTGCGGCCGTTCTTATCATTTCCGCCATCACCAACCGCAAGGCGCTGGGGGTCGAGGCAAGCGAGATCCGCAAGCTCTTTACAGGGGCACTCGCGCCCGGTCCGAAGGCCCGGTCCCTGCGGGCCACGGCCTGGTCGGTGGTGCTTGCCTGGTTTTTCCTGGCGACCGGACCCGGGCTGATCTTCGGGAATTCCGCCTTCGTGAGCGTGGACGGGGAGACCACGACCTGGCTCCTGGGCATGCCTTCGATCTGGGCCTGGTCATTGGCCGGTTGGATGAGCGGAGTCGGGCTGGTGTGGTTTCTTGCCTACAAGATGGAAATGGCAAGCCCGGTTCATGTTGCCATTCCGGCCTATGTGCCGCCGCGCCGGTTGCCGGTGGACACGTCGCAAATCGAAAGGGAACGCTTGCGGACCCTTATTATCATCGGCGCTGTCGGCTTCGTGCTCGCGGTGCTTGTCGCATTCAGTTTCGGCGGCTGATCCGATCGCCAATTGTGGAGAAGATGATGAATCCATTCACGTTCAACACCTCGAAGTCGATTCAGTTCGGTGTCGGCGCACTGGGCCGCATCGGCGAGTTGGTCAAGGATCAGATCGGCAGCAAGGTGATGCTGGTTACGGATCCCGGCATGATGACGACGGGTATCGTCGACCAGGCGCTCGATACCTTGAAAGCTTCGGGTGTCTCGGTCGAGCTGTTCAATTATGTCGCGGCCGATCCACCTGAGGAGATCGTCCTGCAGGCGACCGCCCAGGCCCGGGATGCCGGCGTGGAGGGCGTGATCGGTCTTGGCGGAGGCTCCGCGCTCGATGTCGCCAAGCTTGTGGCTCTTCTGGCGCCTGGCCAGGAAGCCCTCAAGGACGTCTATGGCGTAGGCAACGCCAAGGGACCGCGCCTGCCTCTGATCCTCGTGCCGACGACCGCCGGCACGGGCTCCGAGGTGACGCCGATTTCGATCGTAACCACCGGTGCCAACGAGAAGATGGGCGTGGTCTCTCCGGTCATCCTGCCGGATATCGCCTTGCTCGACCCGCAGCTCACCTACGGTCTGCCGCCAAATATCACCGCTGCGACCGGGATCGATGCCATGGTCCACGCGATCGAGGCCTATGCGTCTGCGAGCCCGAACAACAACCCGGTTTCGCGCATGCTGGCCACCCAGGCGCTCACGCTCATGGGCCGCTCGATCCTGAAGGCGGTTCATGAGGGCACCGACACCGAGGCGCGATCGGACATGCTGCTCGGCTCAATGCTGGCCGGACAGGCCTTCGCCAATTCGCCGGTCGCCGCAGTGCATGCCCTGGCCTATCCGCTCGGTGGACATTTCCACATCCCGCACGGCCTGTCGAACGCGCTGGTGCTGCCGCATGTGCTGCGCTTCAATGTGGTGACCTCTCCGCAACCATATGCGGAGCTGGCGCCTTACGTGTTTCCTGATCTTGCGAGGTTCGAGGGACAGGAGCGGGCGGCTGCCTTTTGTGACAGCCTCGCGGAACTCTCCGGGGCGTGCGGTCTTCAGCCCAACCTGAAGGCCATGGACATTCCTGAGGACATACTACCGAAGCTCGCCTCCGACGCGATGAACCAGACCCGTCTCCTGGTCAACAACCCCCGCCCGGTCACGGAAGCCGATGCTCTGACGATCTATCGCGCCGCTTACTGACAGGCTCAAACGAAAGGACATACTATGGCACTCGCTCTCAAAGATCCGAGCCTGCTGGAAACCCGTGCGTTCCTGGGCGGCGAATGGGTGACGACCGGAAAAACCTTCCCGGTAACCAATCCGGCGACCGGCGAGACCATCGCCGAGGTCACGGACCTGACGCCGGAGGATACGAGGAAAGCCATCGAGATTGCCTCTCAGGCGCAAAAGGAATGGCGGGCGAAGACGGCAAAGGAACGTTGCCTCATCCTCCTGAAATGGAACGACCTGATGCTGGAGAACCAGGAGGATCTGGCGAAGATCCTGACCGCCGAGATGGGCAAACCGCTCGCAGAGGCGCGCGGGGAGATCGCCTACGGCGCCTCCTTTATCCAGTGGTTCGCGGAAGAAGCGCGACGGGTCTACGGCGACGTCATTCCCGGGCACCAGCCCGACAAGCGCATCGTGGTCATCAAGCAGCCGATCGGCGTCGTCGGCTCCATCACACCCTGGAACTTCCCGAATGCGATGATCGCGCGCAAGGTCGGACCGGCGCTGGCGTCGGGTTGCAGCTTTGTCGGCCGGCCTGCGGAAAAGACGCCACTTTCGGCACTCGCCATGGCCGTTCTCGGGGAACGCGCAGGGATCCCGAAGGGCGTCCTGTCGATCATCACCAGTTCGGATTCCCGCGGCGTCGGGCTCGAACTGTGCACCAATGCGAAGGTACGCAAGCTCACCTTCACCGGCTCGACCGAGGTCGGCCGGATTCTCATGAAGCAGTGCGCCCACGACATCAAGAAACTGTCGCTGGAACTGGGCGGCAACGCGCCTTTCCTTGTTTTCGACGACGCCGATCTCGATGCGGCCGTCGATGGGGCGATGATCGCCAAATACCGGAACTCCGGCCAGACCTGTGTCTGCGCGAACCGCATCTATGCTCAAAGCGGTGTTGCGGAAGAGTTTGCAGGAAAACTTGCAGAAGCGACGCGCAATCTGCGGGTCGGCAACGGCATGGAGGAGGGGACTGCGATCGGTCCGCTGATCGACGAAGCGGCGCTTAAAAAGGTCGAGGATCACGTGTCCGACGCCGTCGGCAAGGGGGCCAAAGTGATCACCGGCGGAAAACGTTCCGATCTCGGAGGGACCTTCTACCAGCCCACGGTTCTGATGGGCGTGGGCAAGGGCATGAAAGTGCTGAGCGAGGAAACCTTCGGACCGGTTGCCCCGATCATCAGCTTCGACACCATCGACGAAGGCATCGCGCTTGCCAACGATACCGAATTCGGTCTGGCCGCCTATTTCTACGCGCGTGATCTCTCGACCGTCTGGAAGGTCGCCGAGGAGATCGAGAGCGGCATGGTGGGGATCAATACGGGGCTCATATCGACGGCCGAAGCGCCCTTCGGCGGCATCAAATCGTCCGGTCTGGGACGGGAAGGCTCCAAGTACGGGATGGATGAATTTCTGGAGATCAAATACCTCTGCATGAGCGTGTGACGTTCAAACCGTTCAGATTTCGCGAGTGAAGCGGTCTGACTGGAGAAGCGCGGAAGAGGCAGTGAGTGCCGTGGCTAAGGACGTCTTCGACGGGACTGCCCGGGGCGGCGGCTGCTGATTTCCCGGGAGGGGCTGCGCGATTTTTAGGTTACCTGGATTGAACAGCGGATACGTGATCCGATGGGTTGAGCATCGCAGTCGCGTATCGACCCATACTGGGTTATTCGAACAACGAGCCTGTTCATTGGCAAACTCCCTTCGTTCGAGATCCAAAGTTTGCGCTTGGATTAGCTGCAAGTCTCTGTGTGATCAGGCCCCCGCAACCAAAACACAAACAACCAGGCTCAAAGCCGGGCTTTTTGCGTTTTAAACGACAGAAGTGAGGACCCGAAACGGAAAGGCGGCGGCCACAGACAGTTTTACGAAAGTGGTTCGGCAGAACTAGAACTGTTTCGGGGTAAGCGGCGGCTGGACCCCACCTATTCGCTTCCGTCTTGATGCTGGCATCCATACCCATTGTCGATTTGGGAATGGAGGAAGTGTTGGGAGTCCATAGAGCGCTCCATATGGAGTCCATATGCGGATATGAGATTTTGGTCGGGCCCGCGGGAAAGCGGCGCTGGCCGGATGAAGTGAAGGGCTAACTTGTTGCGGAGACCTATGTGCCCGGAGTGACTGTGAACGAGGTCGCCCGGCGTGTCGGCCTGAAGCCCAACCATCTTTCGTCGTGGCGACGTTTGGCACGGGAGGGCAAACTTGTGGTGCCGGATCTTCCGGGAGCCGAGTTTGCACTGGCCGTTCTGGAACCGGCCCCGGCGTCCGTTGAAGAGGATGCGAAGCCGCTGGCCGCTGTGGAGATCATTCACGGCGGAACCACAATCCGGCTGGAAGCTTCTGCAAGCCCGGACAGGATTGCCGGGATCGTGCGCGCCCTTGGGCGTGGATCATGATTTTCCCCTCGAACCGGGTGCGGATCCTGGTGGCGACGAAGCCAGTCGACTTCAGAAAAGGACATGATGGGCTGAGCGCCCTGGTCCAGTCTGTTTTGCGCAAGGACCCGTTCACCGGCACGGTTTTTGTGTTCCGGTCCCGGCGAGCCGACCGTTTGAAACTCCTGTATTTTGACGGCACCGGCCTGGTCATGGCTTACAAGCGCCTGGAAGATACGAGCTTCACCTGGCCCGCCATCCGGGATGGCGCGATGTCGCTGAATCATGCCCAGTTCGAGGCGCTGTTCTCGGGGCTGGACTGGCGCAAGGTGAAGGCATTGGAGGCTCGTTCTCCGGCTGCGGCAGAATGAATCAGGTGCCGGAAATGGCGGGCATCCAGAGCGGTCCCGGGCTATTCTCGGCTCATGCCTTCCACTGTCGCCATCGACCTTTCTGCGATCCCCGCCGACCAGCGTGATGCTGTCGCCGCGCTCCTGCGCGAAAGGGATGCGCTCAAGGAGATCAACAAGCGCCTGGAGCACCTGGTCGCGGAGTTGAACCACGCGGTTCACGGTAAAAGGTCGGAGAAGCTTAGCGAAGACGAACGGCAACTGGCCTTCGAAGACCTCGAGACCGTCATCGCCGAAGTCGAGGAAGGCCAGGATACGCTGATCCCTTCCGAGGGGAAAACTCGCCGTCCGGCCCGTCGCAATCGGGGCAACCTGCCAAAGGACCTTCCGCGCATCGAGCGTGTGATCGAACCCGACAACCTGCAATGTCCCTGCGGCTGTGGTGAGATGCACAAAATCGGCGAGGATCGCACGGAGCGGCTCGACATCGTGCCCGCGCAGCTGCGCGTGATCGTTACCGTTCGCCCCAAATACGCCTGCCGCGCCTGTACCGACGGCGTCACCCAGATGCCGGCACCGGCTCACCTCATCGAGGGTGGTCTGCCGACTGAAGGTGCCATTGCGCATGTTCTGGTCAGCAAGTACGCGGACCATTTGCCCCTGCACCGGCAGAGCCAGATCCTTGCCCGGTCGGGCATCGGTATCCATCGGAGCACGCTGGCGGATTGGGTCGGCACTGCCGCGTTCCACCTCGCTCCGGTGGTCGACCGACTGGCCGAACATCTGAAGGCGTCGACCAAACTGTTCATGGACGAGACCACGGTGCCGGTGCTGGATCCGGGTCGGGGCAAGACGAAGACCGGATATCTCTGGGCATTGGCCCGTGACGACCGGGCCTGGGGCGGGGACGATCCACCCGGCGTGGTCTTCTTCTATGCACCCGACCGCCGCGGCGAGAACGCGGAGAAAATCCTGCGTGGCTTCGACGGGGTTCTGCAACTCGACGGCTACCAAGGCTACAACTGCCTGACGCGCCCGTCCCGCAAGGGCGGCGAGCCTATCCGCGTGGCCCATTGCTGGGCGCACGCACGGCGGAAACTGAAGGAAGTGTTCGACCGCGATGGCTCCGAGATCGCCGCCGAAGGCTTGCGCCGGATCGCTGAGTTCTACCGGGTCGAGGCTGATATCCGAGGCACGGCGCCCGGGCAGCGGCTCTCGGCCAGGCAGGCCCGCACCGCGCCTCTCGTCACCGCGTTCGGACAATGGCTGCAAGACCAACGCCTCCGGGTCTCCGCCAAGTCCCGTCTCGGCGAGAAGCTCGCCTATATCCATCGTCACTGGGACGGCTTGCAGACCTTCCTTCACGACGGCCGTGTCGAGATCGATAGCAACAGTGTCGAGAATTTGATCCGGCCAATTGCCCTGAACAGGAAGAACGCCTTGTTTGCCGGGCATGACGAGGGCGGCCGCACCTGGGGCCGCATCGCGTCCCTCATCGAGACCGCGAAAATCAACAACGTCGAGCCCTTCGCCTATCTCAAAGCCACACTCGAAGCCATCGCCGCCGGCCACCCGAATAGCCGGATCGACGAACTCCTGCCGTGGAACTTTACGCCGTCAAGCTGAAAACCGGTGGGCAGCAGACGCCGCTTACGTTTCGGGTAAGAGCCCGGTTGGCGACCTCGACCCAGTACTGGACGCCGAGGGTGAGCGCATCGTCGTTGAAGTCGTAGTTGGGACTGTGCAGGTTTTTCCCGCCTTCGACGCTGCCGTTGCCGATCCAGATATAGGCGCCGGGCCTTTTCTCCAGCATGAAGGCAAAATCCTCCGCTCCCATGCTTGCCGTCATGTCCTGGCGAACGGTGTTTTCGCTGGCGATTGTTTCGGCTGCGGCGCGGGCGATGTCGGTCTCCTGGGATGTATTGATCGTCGCCGGATAACGACGCTGATAGTCAAGCTCCGCCCGGGCGCCGAAGGTTTGGGCGACGAGGTCCGCCCGGTGGGTCATTTCGCGTTCCAGCAGGTCCCGCACATCGGGCGTAAGCGAACGGGCGGTACCCCTGATCAGCACCGTGTCCGGGATGATGTTCCAGGTGTCGCCCGCCTTGATTTGGGTAATGCTGATGACGGCGGCATCATTGGGATTGACGGTCCGGCTGACGATGGCCTGCCAGGCGGTTTGTATCTGGCCGGCGACCAGGATCGGATCGACCCCCTGATGGGGCATCGCGGCGTGGGCGCCCTTGCCGGTGATCTTGAGTTCGAACGTGTCGAAAGCGGCCATCATCGGACCGCTGTGGATGGCGAATTCGCCGACCGGCACGCCCGGCCAGTTGTGCATGCCGAAAACCGTATCGACGGGGAACCGCTCGAACAGTCCGTCCTCGAGCATGACGCGGGCTCCGCCCTCGTTTTCCTCGGCCGGCTGAAAGATGAAGACGACGGTTCCGCGCGGCGGATTGGCCGCCATGTGAAGGGCTGCGCCCAGGAGCATGGTGGTATGGCCGTCGTGGCCGCAGGCGTGCATTTTGCCGGTGGTTCCCGAGGCGTAGGGCAGCCCGGTCGCTTCCGTGATATCGAGCGCATCGATGTCGGCGCGCAGGCCGACGGACGGTCCGTCGCCGTTGCGGAGGACCGCGACGACGCCGGTCCGGCCGATGCCTTCATGGACCTCCAGTCCGGCCGCCCGCAGTTCCCGGGCCAGAAACGCTGCCGTGCGATGTTCCTCGAACGCCGTTTCCGGATGGGCGTGAAGGTCATGCCGCCATTCGACAAGGCGGGGTTTCATTGCTTCGATTTCGGCGGCAATCTTCATCACAGAGCTCCAAACAACAACGTTCCGGCGACGCCGGCGGCGACGCCCACAAGCAGCCACGCGACCCGGTCGATCAAGGGTATATGACCGGAAGGGCCGGGGACAATGCCCATGGCGGCGTCGGAAGGTGCGGTTGCACCCGACCTGCCTGCGGCGGCTTCTTCCGGTTCACCGGTGACAACGCGCGAAAAGGCAGAAAAGAAATCGTCGGCGTTCTTGCGGGCAACCCCCTGGATCAGCCGTCCGCCGACGCTGGCGAGCTTGCCGCCGATGTCGACATCGGCAACGTAGGAGAGCCGGGTGCCCTCACCTTCAGGAGCCAGACGGATTTTCGCAGACCCCTTGGCAAAACCGGCAGGACCACCCTGGCCGCGTCCCGACAGCGTGTAGCCATGCGGAGGATCGAGATCGCCGAGCTCCACCTTGCCCTTGAAGGTGGCCGATACGGGGCCTACGCGCGCCACGACCGAGGCAGTAAATTCATTGTCTCCGGTCCTGAGCATTTCCGTGCATCCGGGGATGCTCCGGCGCAGGGTTTCCGGATCGTTCAGGCCGGACCACACCACGTCGATCGGCGCGGGGATCACGTGTTCGCCAACAAATTCCATCGCCGTCTTCCCTGTTCAGCCGCTCAGTTGTCGTAGGCCCTGAAGATCGCCTGGGTGCCCTCTTCGCCATAACCGTCGGCGGCGACCTTGTCGTAAAGCTTCTTGGCAAGGGCCAGCGCCGGCAGGTCGAGCTTCATGCGTTCGGCCTCCGCGATCGCGATCGACATGTCCTTGATGAAGTGGTGGATGTAGAACCCCGGCGCGTAGTCGCCGTCGAGGATCCTGGGACCGAGAACATTGAGGAGGAAGCTCGATGCCGCACCGGTGCCGATGGAGGACAGGACACGCCTGGTGTCGAGACCGGAAGCCTTTGCATAGGCAAGGCTTTCGCTCATCGCCAGCATGGTGGCGGCGATGGCGATCTGGTTGCACATCTTGGTGTGCTGTCCGGCGCCGGCGCCGCCGTGATAGACGATATTCTCGCCCATCAGTTCCAGCAGCGGCCGGACGGCCTTGAAGGCGTCCTCGCTGCCGCCGACCATGATCGAAAGCTTGCCGGCCTTTGCGCCGACATCTCCGCCCGAGACGGGAGCATCCAGCGAAGCAATGCCTTTCCGAGCGGCCTTTTCCGCGATCTCTGCCGCCAGTGTCGGGCTGGACGTGGTCATGTCGATGAAGACCGATCCGGACTTCGCCCGATCCAGGATCCCGCCGGCGGCAAGATAGGTATCCTCGACGTCTTTCGGATAACCGACAATGGTGATGATCACGTCCGAAGCCGCGGCGACATCGCCCGCCGTGTCGTGCCAGATCGCGCCACCGTCGATCAGGTCCTGGGCCTTGGATCTGGTCCGGTTGTAAACATGCAGCTCGTAGCCGGCATCCAGAATGTGGCCGGCCATGGCCTGGCCCATGATCCCCAGACCGATAAATCCAACTTTTGTGTTTCCACTCGCAACGTTCATTTCATTCCTGCTCGTTCTGTCGTGCCGCCGCGCCACGATCCCGCAGCAGCGACCTGAGATATTGGGGGGACAATGGCTGGCGATCGGCCACCGTGCCGAAGGGTGCAAGAGCGTCGTTGACCGCGTTGGTCACGGCTCCGATCGCGCCCATGACGCCGCCCTCGGCCATTCCCTTGATGCCGGCCGGGGTGCGGCTGTTGGGCGTATGGTGGTGGAGGATCTCGAAATTCGGCAATTCGCAGGCCGTCGCGACCATGTAGTCGGCGAAGGTCGCGGTAAGGTTCTGGCCGGTTTCGTCGTAAATCACCTCTTCCAGCAGGGCTCCGCTCAGGCCCATGGCGATGGCGCCCTGCTGCTGGCCGCGGACGACGACCGGATTGATCACGGTGCCGCAGTCCTCCGAGACGAGGTAACGCAGGATCGTGAGGGCGCCGGTGCGCACGTCCACTTCCACTTCACAGGCATGGGTGGAATTGGAGTAGGTCATCGGCGGCGGATCGTAGGTCAGCGAGAAGTCGAGACCCGGGGTTATGCCCTCCGGCAGGCTGGTCGGATCGAGATAGGCGTTTCTGGCGACATCCGCGAGGGTGAGCCCGGTCGCAGTCCATTCGCCGTTAATCAGCCGTTCCACCTGGCCGTCGAGCAGTCGCATGTCGTCTGAGGTGTTCAGTCCGAGCTTGTTGGCAGCAATCTGTAGCACCTGGCCGCGCGCCTTGCGGGCGCAAAGAAAGAGCGCTCCGCCGCCCGCCGTGCCGCCGCGCGCGCCCCGGCTGCCCATGCCATAGGGTGCTACATCGGTGTTGCCGGTAAGGATTTTCACCTCGGACGGATCGACCCCGAGCCCTTCGGCAACTGTCTGGGACAAAGCGGTCTCATAGCCCTGACCGGTTCCGCCTAGGCCCACCGAGGCGTTGACCGTGCCGCTCGGTTCGATCCTGACCCATGCGGCCTCGTGCCCCGAACCGGGGATGCCTGCGGATTTGTAGAAAGCAGAGCCGTAGGTCGTGGATTCGACCACGGTGCAGAGCCCCAGGCCGACATACCGGCCCTGGTCCCGAAGGGCGCGTTGGCGCTTCCGGAACGCCTCATAGTCGATCGCGTTGACGGCGCTCTCAAGCGTTTCCGACGGGGTGATGTCTTCGAGAACTTCGCCCGTTGCCATGCGATAGGGCAGATCGGCCGGGCGCAGCATGTTGATGCGCCGAACCTCCAGGGGATCGAGATCCAGTTGGCGGGCGATGGCATCGATGGTTCCGTCCATCACCCAGCTCGTGATGGCCATTGGCGCGCGCATCGGGCCGTTGCCGCACTTGTTGGTCAGGGCGACCTTCATCTCGAAGGCATAGTCCTGGATCCGGTAGGGACCGGTGACAATCATCGCCACCACGCGCGACATGTAATTTGCCGGATAGAAGCAATAGGCGCCGAAATCCTCCGCCAGCTCCAGCTCGAGCCCGAGAATGCGTCCGTTTTCCGTGACCGAGGCGCGCGTACGGCACAGGTTTTCGCGCGCGTGGCTCGCCGACATCAGGTTTTCCGCACGGTCTTCGCGCCAGCGCACCGGCCGCTTTAAATGACGGGCGAGGGCTGCGATGGCGAGTTCCTCGCGGTAGAGGGCGATCTTCTGGCCGAAACCGCCACCCACATCCGGAGACATCACCGTCACCTGGCTTTCGCTGAGGTTCAGCCGTCCGGCGAGCTGGCTGCGCAGCGGGTGCGGGACCTGATTGCCGATATGGATCGTCAGGTGTTCGCGGCCCGGATCCCAGAGGACCGCGCATCCGCGGGTTTCCATCGGAACATGGGTCTGGCGGTGCTGGTAGAAAGAGGCCTCCACAACGGCGTGGGCCTCTTTCCGCCGCGCATCGACATCGCCGGCCGAAAACGTCTGGTGGGAGACGAGATTGGAGGGCAGGCTGTCATCGACCAGTGCGGCGTCCGGCGCGAACGCGGTGTCGATCGACGTGACCGGGGGCAGCACGTCATAGTCGACCGCCACGCATTCGGCCGCGTCCTCGGCGATATAGCGGTCGCGTGCGACAACAATGGCGACGGGGTCGCCGTGAAAGCGCACCTTGTCCGTCGGCATGGTCTCGATTTCGGTCGGATGCAGGCCCTCGATCGGCGGCGCCAGCCGCAGCTTGTTCGTCCACCGGGCCAGGTCCGTGCCGGTAAAGACACCGACGACACCGGTCATTTCCCGCGCGACCTCGGCGGAAATTCCGAGAATGCGCGCATGGGCATGCGGCGAGCGCACGAAACACGCGTGCAGGGCGCCCGGCACGATGATGTCATCGAGATAGCGGCCGTGTCCGGTCACGAGACGCCGGTCTTCCTTCCGCGGAAGCGGCTTGCCGATGTAGTGGAATTTGGAGGTCTCAGTCACCTGCGGCCTCCCGCATTTCTGCCGCGGCCTTCATCACCGCGGAGACGATATTCTGGTAACCCGTACAACGGCACAGGTTTCCCGAAAGCACATCGCGGACCTCCTCCTCGCCCGGGTCGGGCGTGTCGCGCAGGAAGGCCTCAAAAGTCATGACGATGCCGGGCGTGCAGAAACCGCATTGCAATCCGTGTTCTTCGTGAAGCGCCCGTTGCAGCGGACTGAGTCCGGCGTCGCTGACGGCTTCGATGGTCGTGATCTCATGCCCTTCCATCTGGATGGCATAGGTAAGGCAGGCGCGCGCCGGCTTCTCGTCGATCAGCACAGTGCAGGCGCCACAAACGCCGTGTTCGCAGCCGACATGGGTGCCGGTCAGGGCGAAGTCTTCGCGAAGGACATCGGACAGGAGTCGGCGCGGTTCCACCAGGGTTTCCCGGGTTTCGCCGTTCACCGTCAGCGATATAAGCCGTGCTTCGCTCATGGTGTTTCCCCTCGTGCCCGCGCGATTGCGGCGGTCAGGACGTTTTCGCAGAGCATGTCCGCGATTTCCCGCCGGAAGTCTGCCGGAACCATCTTGTTGTCTTCAGGTGAAATGGTCGCTGCGACATGGGCCGCAGCCTCACGGGTCCAACCGGCCGCCGTGATGTCGCGGTTTTCGAACCAGTCGCCGAGGTCGAGACGCAGCGGCACGGCGTCGACACCGCCGAGCGCCATCTCGATGACTGGCTGGTGGCCTTCATCGCCGAGGCGGAGCGTTGCCGCGACCGCAACAATGGCGAAGTCGCCGCGTCTGCGGCTGAACATGTCAAAGGCCCAGCCGGTGCCGGGGAGAAGTTTCGGGAACCGGACGGCAATGACCATTTCGCCGTAGCGCAGGTCGACCGTCATCACGGACTTGAAGAAATCACCGGCTTCGATTTCGCGCGTGCCGGATTGTCCGCGAACGATAATCTTCGCGTTCCCCAGCACGGCGATCAGCGGCAATTGCGCGGCAGGATCCGCGTGCACCAGGCTGCCGCCAAGCGTGCCCCGCTGGCGGATGGGGTAATGCCCGATCGTTGAAGCGGCGGAAGCGAGCAGGGGGTGGGACCTGCCGACTTCCACCGCATTGGCGACCCGGTGATGGCGGGTCAACGCGCCAATTTCCAGTTCCGTGTCCGTTTCCCGGACGTAGTCGAGTTCCACAAGGTCGTTGAGATCGACCAGGTGTTCGGGACGGGCCAGCCGCATGTTCAGCATGGGCCCGAGGCTCTGGCCGCCGGCAATCGGTTTGGCCGCCTCGCCGTACCGGGCCAGCAGGTCGAGCGCCGCCTCGATCGTTTGCGGTCTGTGATAGTCGAATGAGGCCGGTTTCATTCCGCTATCCGATCAGGCTCGCTTCGGTTTCCGCGTCGAAGACATGCAGCCGCGCCGTATTGGCCGACAGCCTGATCCGATCGCCGTAGTCGTGGCGCAGGTCCTTGTTGACGCGGAAAAAGAGCTCTTCGCCTTCGACCTTCAGGCCGAGGAACTGATCGGACCCGACCGGCATGACGGAGGTGACGGTTCCGGCGACGACTTCGCCGTCTGCGGCTTCCGCCCGCTCGTCCACGTCTTCTGCGCGGATACCGAGTTTTACCTTTCGGCCGTTCATGTCCAGGAGCGCCTTTGCGCGGTCGGCCGGAAACGCAAGCCGCGTGTCGCCGCGCAGGAATTCCACCTTGTCGCCTTCGACCTGCAGGACGCCTTCGAGATAGTTGATTGGCGGATTGCCGAGGAACGAAGCGACGAACATGTTGGCCGGGTGCTCGTAGATTTCGTCCGGCGTGCCGATCTGCTGGACCACGCCGTCCTTCATGACCACGATCCGGTCGGCGAGGGTCAGCGCCTCGGCCTGGTCGTGGGTCACGTAGACGAAGGTGGTCTGCATCGAGCGGTGCAGTTCCTTGATTTCGGCGCGCATGGAAATGCGCAGGGCCGCATCCAGATTCGACAGCGGTTCGTCCATCAGGAAGACCGCCGGCTGGCGGACCATGGCGCGGCCGAGCGCGACGCGCTGCCGCTGGCCGCCGGAAAGCTGGCTCGGACGTCTTTCCAGCAGATGGGTGATTTCGAGCCGCTCGGCGGCGTCGCGCACACGCCGGTCGATATCGTCCTTGGGGTGTTTGCGCATCATCAGCCCGAAGGCGATGTTTTCGTAGACCGTCTTGTGCGGATAGAGCGCGTAGCTCTGGAACACCATGGCCACGTCGCGATGGTGCGGGGGCGTGAAATTCACGTTTTCGTCGTCGAAGAACAGGTTGCCGTCGGAGATCTCTTCCAGGCCGGCGATCATGTTCAGGGTCGTCGACTTGCCACAGCCGGACGGACCGAGCAGCACGACGAATTCCTTGTCCTTGATCTCCAGGTTGAGGTTTTCGAGTGCGACGAACCCGTTCGGATAGCGCTTTGTCGCGTTTTCAAAAAGGATGCGGGCCACGCCGGAAACTCCCTGTTAGCCTTTGACCGCACCGGCCGTGAGACCGGAAACGATATAGCGTTCAAAAACGATAGCGACGATCACCGGGGGCACGATGGCGAGAAGGCCGGCCGCGTTGATGAACGAGAAGCTGATGGTGAAGTCGGATGTGAAGGAGGCGAGCACGATCGGCAGAGTCTGGGATGCCGCCGTCTGCGTGAACATCAGTGCCAGGAGGAACTCGTTCCAGCTCGTCAGGAAGGCGAACAGGATCACCGCCACCAGAGACGGCATCGCGAGCGGCAGGAAGACCCGGGTCAGCGACTGGAACCGCGAACATCCGTCGACCCGTGCGGCCTTGTCCAGTTCGTCGGGGAGCCCTTCGAAATACTGGATCAGGATAAACACCGTGAACGGCACCGTGATCGCCAGATAGGTGATGACGAGCGAGAGGATGTGGTCGAGCAGTCCCAGGTTCTTGATGACCAGGAAGAACGGCACGACGAGGGCGATGTCTGGAATGACACGGGTCGTGAGAATGAAATAGATGGAGCCGTTGCGCCCGTAGAACCGGATCTTGGCCATGGCATAGGCCGCCGGTATTCCGACCAGCAGGTTCAGGATGACCACCAGGGTTGCCACGATGAAGCTGTTGGCCATGGCCGGCAGCAGGTTTCCGGCGGTCGACGGGATGTAATCGCCGGAGGCCGGGTCCTGCTTGTTGCGGGTCTCGTAGGTGACGGTTTCGTCGCCGGTCGCCGCGAAGATCGCCTTGAAGTTCTTCAGCGTCGGCTGGTCGGGGATCCAGTGCGGCGGCACGGAAACGATTTCCGCTTCGTTCTGGAACGAGGACGATACCAGCCAGGCCACGGGCGACAGGACGACCAGCATGACGGCCAGGGATCCCGCCAGGATAACGGCGCGATGCAGCCAGCGGAAAATCTCGGCCCGGCGCCTGTAATTGATGCTGCGGCCCGGCGCCCGGCCGGCGGATTGGAGATGACGATCGGTCTGCATCTCAGACGCTCCTCCCCAGGGTTCGGATGATGAAATAGGCCAGGGCGAACGTGATCAGCGCGAGCAGATAGGACATCGCAGCACCCGAACCGAAGGAAAGGTTCCGGAAGGTCTCGACGTAGATTTCCCAGGAGAGAACGTGCGAGGCCGTTCCCGGGCCGCCTTCCGTCAGAATGAAGAACAGGTCGAAGTGCCGGATTGCGATCATGGTCTCGTAGATGATCACGAGCATGAAACCGGTCCGCATGGACGGCAGCGTGACATGGAAGAAGCGCTGCAGGAGCGGTGCGCCATCGACGCGCGCGGCCTGGTAGAGATCGCTCGGGATGGACTTCAGCGACACCAGCAAAAGGATCGTTGCCAGCGGCACTTCCTTCCAGACGAAGGCGTTGGCGATCAGGGCGAGGGTCTTGTCCTGGTCCCCGAGCCAGATCATGTATTTGTCGATGAAGTCCAACTGGTACAAAAGGCCGTTCAGGGCGCCGTAGCCGGAATCGTAGATCCATTTCCACATCAGTGCATCGGCCACGTAAGGAATGGCCCACGGGATCAGAAGAACGGTGCTGACCAGCCGGCGTCCGCGGAAGTCCTGGTTCAGAAGCAGCGCCACGAACAGGGCGAGCAGCGTGATCGCGGCAACCGATATCACCGTGAAGGTCGTGGTGCGCAGCACCGCTGTCCAGAACATCTCGTCCTTGAACAGGTGGAGATAGTTGTCGAACCAGACGAACGGCGTCCGGTTGGGCCGGGTGAGCTTGATGCGGAAGAAGCTCAGGTAAAACGAGTAGGCGATCGGGAAAACGGCAACGACACCAAGCACGGTCATGACCGGGGCAATGAACAGCAACGCGGTGCGTTCTTCGTAGTTGAAATGCCGCCGGAGTCTCAATGCCAAACCGCCTGCTGTTTTCCCCGCCTGTTTCGATGTCATAACGTCCGGCCCCTCATTGGCTTCATCCGGGAATGCGCTGTTCTGTTGCCGTCCGGCGAGCGGATTGCGTTCGCGATGAAGCTGTGTCGATGGCGTTTATTTGAAAAGGAAGGAGCGCGATCCGGGCTCAAAACCGGCTGCAGTTTTGCGGATCGCGCTCCAGGGGAAGTCGGGACATGCACAGTTCTGCCCCGACACCTTTTTATTTTTAGGCCTGGGACTTGAGGTCGTCCCACTCTTCGCCGGACTTCTTGAGAGCGTCCGCAGGCGAGACATTGCCGAGGATTGCGGATTGCCACGAAGCGCCATTGACTTCGTTCCAGTCCCCGAACCACGGCGTCACGACATCCTTCTTCCGGGCGAGAGCCTGCTGTTCCTGGATGATCGCCACGTCGGCGTATGTGTTGTATTTGGCCCGGATGTCCGCGTCTTCGAACAGGGGCTTCACGCCGAAGCCGGCGCCGATGTCGAGGAAGAGCAGCTTCTGGAAGGTATAGGCGCCGTCGGACTTGCCGCCGAACCATTCGATGAGCTTTGCGGCGTTGTCCGCCCGTGCCTTGTCGGCCGCGGCCTGGGTCGCCATGCCGTGGAAGCGCATCCAGCCGACCGTCGCATGCGATCCGTTTGCGCCCATGGGCATCAGGGCCTGTTTCGCGCGGCCGGCGATCTGGGACTGGGCAGGATCGTTGAGCATGGCCAGGCGGTACTTGGGCAGAAGCGCGAAGGCATGGTTGCCGGAGGCAAACGCCTTCAGACCGGACAGTTCACCGGTTTCGACGCAGCCCGGCGAGACGACCTTGTGCTTGTTGACCGCATCGACCACCCATTGCAGAGCCGACAGGGCGCCGTTCTTTTCGTCCTGCATGATCGAACCGCCTTCATCGTTGGTGAAGCGACCGCCGTGGGAGAAGACCATCGCGGACATGAACTCGATCAGCCAGCTTTCCTTGGCCATCGCCAGCATCATCGGGAAGTCGGAAATACCCTTTTCCTTCATGACGAGGGATTGCTCGACGACTTCGTCCCAGCTCTTCGGAGGAGCGGAGAAGCCGGCAGCGGCGACCTTGTCGGCGTCATAGATGAAACCCATGAAGTCGGTGTAGTAGGTCAGGCCATACTGCCGGCCCTTGTAGGTCATGGAGTCGGTGCAGAAGGTTTCCGCATCGGCGTTATAGGCCATCAGGCTGTCGAATTCGTCGACCGGCGAGATCCAGCCGGCTTCGGCCCATTCCGGCAGCCAGGCATCGGACACCCACATGACGTCCATCGGTGCGGTGCCGACGAATTTGGTCACCATGGCGTCCCGGTACTGCGCCCAGGGCGAGTTGGCATATTCGACGGAAAGACCGGAGGTCTTTTCGAACGCGGCCACATGGCTTTTCACCAGGTCGACCGCTGCCGACCAGGTCTGGAAATTGATGGCGTTGCCGGCGGCAAACGCCTTCATGCCCGGCATCGTCAAGGCTGCTGCCCCGGCCATGGCCGTGGTCTTCAAGAAGTCGCGTCTTCCGATGACGCCTTCGAAACGGTTCTTCATTTCATGTTCCCCTTTGCATGGCCGTCGCGGCGCGTTTTCGGCTCACGAGCAAGAGAGACCTTTCCGGTCTCATTCTGAAACGCTAGCAGCGAATTCATAAGTCGTCAATTGACGACTTTGCGCATGGCGGTCGCCATCGGCGGGGAGTGCCGTCGGGGAGGCTCAGCTGTCGAGTTGTGAAACCATTGCGTCGAAGCCGTTAAGGAAGACGCTGACATGGGTAGCCACGACCATGTCCTGCGAAACGACCTGGCTTGCGTGATAAATGTGCCGGCGGATGGCGTAGTGGGAAATGGACCCATGAATGGTCCAGCCGATTTCGTGGATCGCCTCGGGGTCCATATTCAGCGCAATCCCCTTCTCATGCGCTGTTTCCTGGACGATGGTCTCGGTCAGCTTGGTAATGATCGAGGAGATGTAATTCGGCGCCATGTCGGCTTCGGCGAGCGACGAATAGAGAAACAGCCGAAGCCAGCGTCGGCCAAGAACCGTGTCCAGATAGTCCTTGTAAAACTTGTTCAGCCGCTCACTCATCGGCCGGCTGCGGTCGCTGAGTTCAGCGAACCAGACGGCTTGGAACGGGCCGATGATCCGGGTGTCGTAGACTTCCTTGAGCAGGTCTTCCTTAGTGGGGAAAAACCTGTAGAGCAGGCGTTGCGAAATCCCGCATTCCGCGGCCAGCGCACGCGTTTGAGCGGTCAGTCCGTACTCGGCGAAGAGTTCCGTTGCCTTTTCCAGGATCTGGGCCCGGCGTTCGGCGTAAGGCAGGCGCTTGGATTTCTTCTTGGCCGTGCCCGCCTGTTCGTTTCCGCGCTGGCTTCCCCGCAGGCTGGTGGATTTTGCCTTCACACTATCCTCTTTCCCGGACGTCTTTTCGTTCCGATTCCTTGTGCCTGAATACCATGAAACCGGCGAAGCGCACAAAAATAGTGCAATAAGTCGTCAATTGACGAATTTATGAACACGAGTCATTGTCGCAAATGGGATACGGACTCTCCCCAACACATAACCACGAGAGACTGGCAGGTTTCGACATGATCTATGAGCAGCGCGTGTATCAGATCACCGCAGGACGCGCCGGCGAGTTCCTGAAAATCTATGAGGCCGAAGGGCTCGGCATCATCACCCGGTATGCGAAGCTGATCGGCTGCTGGACAACGGAGTCCGGCACGTTGAATTCGGTTGTCTTCATCTGGGCCTATGAGGATTTCGGTCACCGCACTGCACAGCGCGTAAAGCTTGGCGCCGATCCGGGTTGGCAGGCTTTCGTGCCGAAAATCCTTCCGTTCCTGGTCCACCAGGAGAGCCGCTTCCTGCTTCCAACTGCGTTTTCGCCTGCGAATTAGGCAAGGATCGTTCAACGGTCGGATTGTTTGACTTCCCGGGTGCCTGCGTCTCTCGGGGAGGCTGCTGTCGATTTCGCAGGATGTCGCTCGGATGAGGGGCATTCGGGCGGGGCAGGTCGGTCGCGTAAGTGTGCGTGACCGCACCGTCCTAAAAAAGAAGAGTTAGGTCCAACAAAGTGCGCCCCCAAGGTGAAGACTGCTGCAGGTGTACCGTCAGGCGACACGGTGGCTGGTTGTCTGCGATATTCGGACCTGCGTGCGGAAATAATCCCGGAAAGCGGCCATTGCCGGCGTGAACTCGACATCCTTCCGCCAGACGAGTCCGACCTCCATCGGCGGAATTCGCACGTCCAGATCGACGGTTTCCAACCGTCTGCCTTCCAGGGACCATGGTCGGTACACCATATCCGAAAGAATGGTGATGCCGTGGCCGTTGGCCACCAGGCTGCGCACGGCTTCGATCGAAGATGTCCTCAGCCTGACCCGTGGCTGGAAAGGCGTCTTGGACCAGTAACGCATGGTGGTATGGGCCGCTTCGTCAACCGTCAACATGACGTAAGGCTCGTTGGCGACGTCGTCGAAAGTGACCTTTTCCCGCTCGGTGAGCTTGTGGTGGGAAGGGGTCCATAGGCGCCTTGTGGAGCTGATGAGCGTTTCCGATGCGATTTCCGGATTTGTGATGTTGGAGGTCAGAGCGACCCCAATATCGAACCGGCCGGCGATCAATCCCTCCTCGATCGTTTCACGGGTCATTTCATGGATGCGAAGCTCTAGGCCGGGTAAGGTGCGGGACAGCCTCTCCATATGGGCGGGCAGGAAGTAGCCGATCACGGTATAGGATGCGGCGACTGAAAGCGCTCCGGCAATCCTCGGTGAAGCCGGTATGAGGAGCGCTTCTTCGACTTTTGACAGGATTTCATAGCTGGAACTCAGGAATCGGCGACCGATATCGGTCAGTTCGACACCGCTGGTGGAGCGTACGAACAGGTCTGCACCCAGCGTCTTTTCCAGTTCCTTGATCGCTGTGGTAACCGCCGATTGTGAGATCGACAACTCGATCGCAGCGCGGCTTACCTGCCCGAGCTCGGCCGTTGCAATGAAATATTTCAGATGGCGAAGATTGAAGGACATAACCACTCGATGTTTTTGAATTCTTGGTTCATTAATATCAGAAAAACAGATAATGCAAAAATATCGTACATGCATATTCAAGTGGCATAATTAGAAAAGGTAGAAAAACCAGTTAAATAGAATGAAATCGCACGAGCCAATATCGGAAAAATAGATTGTCGGCCTCCAAAAAAATGAACTTTTTAATCTCCAAAAAATATGCGGCAATTTCCCTGCCGGGCGTCTTGCGTGTGTCCATCTGACGGACCTGACGCCACCCAGAAACGGAAGACACGGGGTTTTCCGATACCGGAGTGCCTTCGGGCCAGATGGAGATGCATCAGGATGCCGCTCAAATCGGTCGATCTAAACTGCGATATGGGCGAAGGCTTCGGCCACTGGTCCTATGGCGACGCGCCTGACGAAATGCTTATGCCAATCATCAGCTCGGCCAATGTGGCGACCGGGTTTCACGCAGGCGATCCGAATCTCATGGACTCCGTCGTGCGCATGGTCGGTGAATTCGGCGTCGGGCTGGGCGCGCATCCCGCATATAACGACCTTCAGGGGTTTGGCCGGCGGGCGATTGCGGCAAACCCGGATGAACTCGTCAACGATATCCTGTATCAGACCGGAGCTTTGCGCGAATTCGGACGGCGATACGGTATTCCGCTCCAGCATGTGAAACCTCATGGCGCGCTCTACATGACGGCTGCGGCGGATGCGGAGCTCTCCCGTATTCTTGTTGAGGCTCTCCAGCGTACGGGCCCGGAACTCTACCTTTATTGCATGGACATTTCCGAAACCTACCGGATCGCCCGTGAGGCCGGGCAGCCGGTTGTGCGCGAGTTTTACGCGGACCGGGATTATGACCGGAGCGGCTCTATCGTCTTTGCGCGCAAGATGCGCCGGCTCGATCCGGAACAGGTTGCGGAAAAATGCGTTCGCGCCTGCCTGGAGGGCAAAGTGAAGACGGTTGACGGCGACGACATCGAGATCGAGTTCGAGTCGATCTGCTTCCATTCCGATACGCCGGGAGCTTTGGCAATCGGGACCGCCGTGCGCGAAGCGCTGATTTCAAACGGCGTGAAAATTGCGGCTCCAGGCCGCTGACATTCAAAGACCGGACAGAGGTAATCCGAACTATGGCAAAACAGATCCGCTCCCCCTTGCCTGGCATTTTTTATCGCCGTCCGGCGCCGGACCAGCCGCCTTTCGTCGAGGACGGCGGGTCGGTCGAGGCCGGGACCGTTGTCGGGCTTGTCGAGGTGATGAAATCGTTTCACGAAGTCGTGGCCGAAGAAGCCGGAACCAATGTGCGTTTCGTGGCGGAAAACGAACAGCCGATCACCGTAGGTGTCGTCCTGGCGGAAATGGACTGATCGATGGATCTCTCGGGTCGCAAGCTGTTCATTGCCAACCGGGGTGAAATCGCCGTGCGTATCAACCGCGCTGCGAAATCGCTCGGCATGACCGTTGCCCAGGGATATTCCGAAGCCGACGGCGACATGCTGGCCGTGCGCCTTGCCGACCAGGCAGTAGAGATCGGTCCGCCGCATGCAACCAAGTCCTACCTGGATATCGTCCGTGTCGTCGAAGCCGCAAAATCCGCCGGGGCGGATGCGGTACATCCCGGCTACGGTTTTTTGAGCGAAAACGCCGAATTTGCGGCGGCGGTTGAAGCTGCCGGCATGATCTTCGTGGGGCCATCCGCCGAGACGATCGCCCGGATGGGGGACAAGGCCAAGGCGCGCGAGGCGGCAGAAGCCGCCGGCGTCCCGATAGCGCCCGGCAGCGACGGACGGGTCGAGACGGTAGAGGACGCAATCGAGGCTGCCAAGGGAATCGGTTATCCGTTGATGATCAAGGCGGCTGCAGGCGGTGGCGGGCGCGGCATCCGTGTTGCCGATAACGACGATGATCTCAAACGTCTCGTGCCCCAGGCGCGATCCGAAGCCGAGGCGGCCTTTGGGGATGGAGGCCTCTATCTGGAGCGCATGATTGCCCATGCCCGGCATGTAGAGGTCCAGATCCTCGGCGACGGACAGTCGGCGGTGCACCTTTTCGAGCGCGAGTGTTCGCTTCAACGGCGGCGTCAGAAGGTCTGGGAAGAAGCGCCCGCCGCTTGTCTGCCGCAGGCAACGCGGGAGAGGATCTGCGCCGTCTCGGTCAGGTTGGCGGAAGCCGTCGGGTACCGCGGCGCCGGGACCCTTGAATATCTTTACGACCCGGAACGGGACGCGTTCTACTTCATGGAAATGAACACCCGGATCCAGGTAGAGCATCCGGTGACGGAAATGGTGACCGGGGCCGATCTGGTTGCCGAAATGATCCGCATCGCCTTTGGCGAACCGCTGCGGTTCGAGCAATCCGGGATCGCACTGTCCGGTCATGCCATCGAGGTCCGGGTCAATGCGGAGGATCCGGCAAGCAATTTCATGCCCTTCCCCGGAGTGGCGCAGAAGATGCGGGTTCCGGAGAATGTTCGTTTCGACACGATGCTCTACGAGGGCTATGCGATACCGCCCTTCTACGATTCCCTGATCGGCAAGCTGATCGTTCACGGCTCCAGCCGCGAGGAGGCTCTGCAGAAATTGCGCGAGGCCCTGGCGGAAATGGAGATCGAGGGTCTGAAGACCACGCTGCCTCTTTACCGGGCGCTGGCCGACGACCCCGATGTTCAGGCCGACAACACAACCACCAAGTTTCTCGAGGCATGGCTGGAAACGAATGCCATCAAGGCCGCCTGAGCGCGGCGTGCCCAACCGCCGCCCCCGGGGCAAGGAGTGACACGCGATGAAGACACGCTATTCATACGGCGGAGACGAACATATCTTCGTCGAAGTCGATGAGGAAATGTCCCTGGACGCCTTCTTCAAAAGCCTTTCGATTACCAACGCGGTGCGCGACAGCGCCATTGAAGGCGTCACCGAAATCTGTCCGGCGAACGCGTCGTTTCAGATCAAGTACGACCCGGACGTGATTGCGCCGGAGGACCTGCTGGCCAGGCTGAAGTCGCTGGAAAGTGCCGCGGAGACCGCAGAGAAGCGGATCAGCACCCGGATTGTCGAAATCCCGGTCTATTACAACGATCCCTGGACCCATGAGACACTCATGCGCTTCCGCGACCGGCACCAGGATCCCTCCGGGACCGATCTGGACTATGCGGCGCGCGTCAACGGATACGAGACGGCGGAAGACTTCATCGTCGCGCACCATTCGAGCCCCTGGTTCGTTTCGATGGTGGGGTTCGTGTCCGGCCTGCCGTTCCTCTATCAGCTGGTCGAGCGGGAGCGGCAATTGCAGGTGCCGAAATACCTGCGCCCAAGGACCGACACGCCGAAACTGACCGTCGGATACGGCGGATGCTTCTCCTGCATCTATTCGGTGCGCGGCGCCGGCGGGTACCAGATGTTCGGCATCACGCCCATGCCGATCTACGACCCGACACAGGAAGTCAATTACCTCAAGGACTTCATGGTGTTCTTCAAGCCCGGCGACATCGTCAAGTGGAACCCGATCGACAGGGACGAATATGACCGGATCTGTGCGGAGGTGGAGGCAGGAACCTTCACACCGCGCATGGCGGAGGTCGAATTCGACCTGGAAACCTTCAACGCGGACATCGATGGCACCAACCGCAAGCTGATGGAGGCTCTCTATGGCGCTTAAGGTTCTAAAGTCGGGGCTTTTGACCACCATTCAGGATCTGGGCCGGCCGGGCTACTTCCATCTCGGCATTCCGATGGGCGGTGCGATGGATCGCATGGCTTTGAGGTCGGCCAATCTTCTGGTCGGAAACGAAGAGGACGCCGCGGCGCTCGAAGCGGTGTTCGTCGGGCCGGAACTGGAGTTTACCGCCGACGCCACGATCGCCGTGACCGGCGGTGAAATTCCGGTCAGGATCGACGGCGAAGAAAAGCCCTGTTGGACGGCCCTTGCTGTCAAGGCCGGTCAGAAACTTTCCTTCGGCTTCCTGACTTCAGGGGCACGGATCTATATCGCAGTTTCCGGCGGCATCGTGACACAGCCTTATCTGGGCTCCCGGTCCACATATGCCATCGGCGCGCTCGGCGGTGTTGACGGTCGGGCAGTGGCTGCGGGTGATGAACTGCCGGTCGGAACGCCCAAGAACACGGTCCAGGCGGGCACATCGGTGCCCGAGTCCCTGCGCCGGAAGACCGGCACGCCGACGGAGTTGCGCGTGCTGCCGGGCCTGTACTGGCACCGCATTACGGAGGCCGCGCAGAAGGGGTTTTTCGAGGACGAATGGATGGTTGCGCCGGAAGCCGACCGGATGGGCTATCGTTTCAAGGGAGGGCGGCCGCTGGAATTCGTCGAACGCGAGCAGCCCTTTGGCGCCGGATCCGATCCGTCCAATATCGTGGACAGCTGTTATCCTTACGGGTCGATCCAGGTTCCGGGAGGGACCGAGCCGATCGTTCTGCACAGGGATGCCGTTTCCGGTGGCGGTTACTTCATGATCGGCACCGTCATTTCTGCCGATATGGACTTGATCGGGCAACTGCAACCTCATATGCCAGTCAAGTTTGTTCCTGTTGACATGGAGGCCGCACTTGCGGCCCGCGCCGACCGCAAAGCTGCAATGGGCAGAATACGTACGGAGCTTGCCGGTGGATGAATGAATTGGGTCCAGCCCTGAGCGACAAGCCGGTTTCGGCGCCGGCGGTGAAGCGCCGCCGTCCGGCGCTCCGGGTGCTCGGTACGTCCGTCACGCAGCTTCCTGCGATCAAGGCGGCGGCCGAGGAAGATCTCGGGCTGGAACTCGAACTCATCACCTTGGACGGCACGGAAGCGCAGCGTCGCGGCGCCCTCCATCCCGAAAGTTTCGATGTCTACGACCAGTGGTTCCACGACATCGACCTGATCTGGCCGACCGGGTCGATCCAGTATATCGACATCAACCGCATTCACAGGTGGGACGAGATCAACGCCCTTCCAAAGACGGGTAGACTGAAACCGGAGTTCAGCCGCGCGCGCGGCGGCGATCCGGCCAAACGTCTGTTCGTTCAGTTGGACGGATCGCTGGGAGACATGGCGTCCGAGCGTATCTCGATGGTTCCGACGGTGCATAATGCGGACAGTTTCGCGGTAATCGGTGCGGAGGCGGAATCCGTGACGAGCTGGGCTGCGCTACTGGATCCCGCCTGGTCGGGCCGGGTTGTCCTGCAAGCAGACGCGGCGATCGGCAGTCTCGATATGCTTCTCGCCCTGGAAGCGCGGGGAGAACTGCAGACACGGGACCTCGGCGATCTGACCCTTGAGGAGATCGATTCCCTGATCGCAAAACTCAGGGCCTACCGCGAGAAGGGACATTTCAAGCGGTTCTGGAGCGATGAGGACGAAGCCATCGAAGCAATGATGGAAGAGGGACCTATCATCGGGTCACTATGGTGGTCGGGTGTCACGAGGTTGCGGTCCATGGGCAAGGAAGTCTCCATGGTCACGCCCCAGGAAGGGTATCGCGGCTGGTTCGGCGGTCTTGCCCTGTCGGTCCATGTCGACAAGTGGCTCAAGGACGCGGCCTACGACTATCTGAACTGGTGGCTTGAGGGGCGCCCCGGCGCAATCATGGCAAGGTGCGGAGCCTACATGGCAAATCCGGATGCGGTTCGCCCCTATCTCGACGACGCGGAATGGGATTTCTGGTACGAGGGAAAACCTGCGGCCGAGGACATCCGCGGTCAGGACGGGTCCGTGATCTTCAGCCGCGGCTCGAGACGCGAGGGCGGATCCTACCAGCAGAGAATGTCACGTGTGGCGGTCTGGGATGCCGTTATGAACGAGCACAATTATCTCGTTCGCCGCTGGGACCATTCTCTGGATGGACAAGGCTGAATTTTCCGACCCGGTTGCGGGAGGTTTTCCCTTATTTCAGTGTTTCAGCGGCTTCAGATAGGCAGGCAAGTCCGGTTCCGGAAACACCGACATGGCCATGAGGCGCTGGCGGGTGCGTTCCGCAGAAAGCCTCAGATGCTGCTCCAGAGCATCGGCCGCGGCCGCATAGGAGCCGCGCTTGATGAATTCCAGAACAATTGCATGCTCCTGGAGCCCGACGACGAAAGGCCGGGAACCGATCACATGCGCGAACACGCTGTTGACTACCAGCGCGATCTGGCTTTGCCGGATCATGCGGAGCAGATGTGTGTTCGGTGATTTCTCAAGGAGACGAATATGGATGTCGGTTTCCAGTTCCTCGATCGTCGCGCTGTTCAGACGCTGCCCGGACTTGAGGGCTTCGCTGGTTCGTGTCCACATCGCCTCGATAATGCGCGGCTTCGTCACCGGTGCGCTGTCAAGCAACGCCAGTGGTTCGAGCTTGCTGCGCACGGCGAAGTAGTTTGCGATGTCCCGTGCTGTGAGCGGACCGACGATCCAGTGTGACCTCAAATCCTTGCGGACAAGGCCCCGGTCCTGAAACCGGGATAGCAACTCGCGAACGACCGTACGGCTGACGTCGTAGTGGTCGGCGACCGCCTGTTCGTTGATGAGGAACAGGCCGAACGGGAGAGCAAGGGAAATGTTGCTCTCGAAATCCTTCGCGATCCGTTCCGCCGTGCCGGGGCGGGGTTTGATCGGCTGATCCGCCGAAAGACCGAGCGTTTCATGTGTCAGGGCGATTCGTTGCGGCTCGGCGGCAGAGTCCGGCCCCACGAGAAAGCCGCGCCCCTCGAAGCGCGACAGGAGGCCTTGCTGCTGTAGTTCGTTCAAGGCCGTTCGGACAGGCGTGCGGCTGGTGCCGAACAGGCGCGCGACCGGATCTTCGGTCAGCACGGTTCCGTCGGTGAGGAGGCCCTGTTCAATGGCGTTCTGAAGAGCATTCTTGATTTTCAGATAGCGCGGCTCAGGGCGGCCGTTATCGTAGACGACAGCGTTTTCATTCTCGGTCTTGTCCATTCGCTTGCCTTGTGTCACCGCGCTTTGTCCCTTTAAGAATAAATGTATTTTGTAATCAGAAGTGCAAAAAATTGCTGCAAAATAAGGCTTTTGTGCTCAAATATGCAGCTTAATTGGCTTTTTTTCCGATTGATACGGTTTTCACTTTGACTTTTGGGTACAAAGTACATTTCATAGTTACGTTCCTTCGTATGAACAAGACATCGAGACCCGCACTTCCATGATGGAACTAATCCGCCTCACCAAAGCGTATAAGGGCGTTCCCGCAGTCCGGGACGTTTTCCTGATCGTCCGGGAAGACGAGTACCTAACGCTCCTGGGCCCCTCCGGCTCAGGAAAGACAACTTTGCTTCGCCTTCTCAGTGGACTGGAGAAGCCGGATGCCGGGCAGATACATCTGAACGGTGAAGATGTCACCTATCGGCCTCCCCATTTGCGCGGGCTTGGAATTGTTCAGCAGAACTATGCCCTGTTCCCGCACATGAGTGTCGAGGACAACGTTGCCTTCGGGTTGCGGTACCGGCTGATCGATCCTGTCACAGATGAGGGGGAAGTAAAACGACGGGTCGCGGAAACCCTGGAACTGGTCGGTTTGACCGGATTCGAAGCGCGCATGGTCGGCCAGATATCCGGTGGGCAGAAGCAGCGCGTGTCGCTTGCGCGAACCCTCGTGACCCGCCCAAAGATCTGTCTTCTCGACGAACCGCTCGGCGCGCTGGATGCAAACCTGCGCGAACGGATGACCGTGGAGCTGCGCAAGATCCGCGAAACGCTCGGCGTGACATTCCTCCACGTGACCGGAAACGAAACGGAAGCCCTGGCGATGGGCGACCGGATGGTTGTTCTGGACAAGGGAAGCATCGTTCAGGCCGACCGGCCGGACGTCATCTTCTCGATGCCTTCGGACGTCCGGGTTGCGCGGTTCGTCAACACCTATAACGTTCTGGAAGGAGCGGTCCGGGACGGCGAATTCCAGTCGGCCGGTCAGGCCATGACCCTGCCGGAATATGCCCGCGGCAGCGAAGCGGGCTTCTACGCAATCCGCCAGGATGCCGTCGAGATCAATGCCGCAGGCACGGTTCCGGGGCCCGGACGCACGGGTCTTCAGGCGACCTATATTGCGAGCGAATTCCTGGGCAGCCGCTTTGCTTACATCTTCCGGATGCCGAATGGCGGCGTCTTCGAGGTGGAACGGCATCTGAGCCACTCCGATCCGGTCACCTACAAGGGGGGCGAGGCCTGCTCGCTTTCCTGGAACCTTTCCGATGCGCTGGTCTTCGACCCGTCCGGCGCCGCTCTTGAAACCACTGTCTTCAAAGGAGCCGCATAATGGACGGGGCTGCCGTCGATACGCGTCTTGCTTCCGCTGCCCCGTCCAGGGACGGGTCCGGCTTTTTCCGGCGCCACGGACATCTGCTGCTGCTGGCGCCGGGGGTGATCTGGATGGTTCTGTTCCTGATCGTTCCGCTGGCCATGATGGTCTATGTCAGCTTCTGGACGCAGACGACCTTCGCGATCAAGCCGGATCTGACGCTCAAGTCCTGGGCGACATTCTTCGCATCCGAAACCTATTTCGGGGCTCTGCTCAGAACCTTGCGGATCTGGTTGACCGTTCTCCTGCTGACCTTTCTTTTCGGCTACCCGACCGCGCTCTATATCGGCCAGTTCGTGAGGAACAAGACCGTCCAGACGATCCTGCTGGTTGCGTGTGTCATTCCGTTCTGGACGTCGTTCCTGATCCGCGTCCTGGCCTGGCGGCCGATGCTCGGCAAGGAAGGGGCGATCAACATCGTCCTGCAGGGCCTGGGCATTATCGATCACCCGATCGAGGTTCTTCTGTTCACCGAGCTGTCGGTGATCATCGGCATGGTCCAGATCTATGTCGTGTTCATGGTCGGCCCGGTCGCTTTCATGCTCGCGCGGATCGATGACAGCCTGTTCGAGGCCGCGCGCGACCTCGGGGCCTCTCCGATGACGATCTTCCGCAAGATTACCTTTCCCCTGAGCCTGCCGGGGGTCGTCGTTGGAGCCATTTTCGTTTCGGTCATGGTGCTCGGCGAGTTCGCCACCGCTTCGGCTCTGTCGGGCCGGAAGGTCAACCTGCTCGGCAATATCATCGTCACTCAGGTCGGTTCACTCAAATGGGCGTTCGCCGCCGTGATCGGCGTTGTCCTGACGGTTGTCATGGCGACCGTGATCACCGCGCTGCTGCGGGTTGTGAACCTGCGCCGCGAGCTGTGAGGGAGATCCTGGAACCATGAATCAGAATGCTGCCATCCGGACTTTGCTCGCACTCTACACGGCCCTGTTCCTCGCCTTTCTCTACGGTCCCTTCGTCGTCATGGCGATCATCAGCTTCCAGCAGGGACCGGAAGGCGGCCCGCAGTTCCCGATCATCGAGTGGTCGACCTTCTGGTACAAGCACGTGCTTGGTTTCGCGCCGCCGTCCCGCGTGGCGCCCCTGCCGATCGGCGAGGCGCTGACCCGTTCGCTGACGCTGGCCTTTGCGACCATGGTCGTCTCCACGGTGCTCGGCACTCTGACGGCGCAGGCGTTCCGCAGCCAGTTCAAGGGCTCCGGCTTCGTCTTTTACCTGGTGGTCCTCGGCATGATGGTACCAGGGGTTCTGCTGGGGCTCGGCATGGCCCTGGTGGCCGACCAGTTCGGTATCGACCGCAACTGGTGGAGCACCGCCTTCGTCCTGCACGTGGTCTACACCTATCCCTTCGCCTTCCTCGTCATGCTCGCGATCTTCAACCGCTTCGACAAGTCGATCGAGGAGGCCGCCTGGACGCTTGGCGTGCCTCCGGGAAGAACCTTCCGGAAAGTGACGTTCCCGATGATTTTCCCGGGTGTTCTCTCCGCCATGCTGTTCGCGTTCACGCTCAGCTATGACGAGTTTCCCAGGACCCTCTTCACGGGTGGCCGGGAGGTGACCATGCCGATTGCGATCTACGGCACCTTCGCGGTCGAAATCCACCCGAACCTCTTTGCCTTCGGGGTGCTGACGACGCTGTTCTCCTTCGCGCTTCTCACGATCTACGGCGTGCTGATGAGCATGTCCGTGCGTCGGGCCCGTCTGCGGGCGACCGGCCTGCAGGAGGATGTGGCATGAGCCGGCTCAAGCATCATCGGGCAGTCGTCACGGGTGCCGGGGCCGGTATCGGACGGGCAATTGCCCAGAGGCTGGCCGAAGAGGGCGCGAAAGTTGTCGTCAATGATCTCCTGGCCGAAAGCGCCGAGGCAACGGTTGCCCTGATTTCAAAGGCAGGCGGTACAGCCATCGCTTCTCCCGGAGACGTCAGCAACCCGCAGGACGTGGATCAGGCCTATCGGCTCTGCGAGGACACCTGGGGCCACTGCACGCTCGCGGTGAACAACGCCGGTATCGTGCACCAGGCCCGACTGGCGGAACTGGACCTCGCCGACTGGGACCGCATGATCGCCGTCCACCTGCGCGGGTGTTTCATCGGCTGCCGGCGGGCCATCGGTCCGATGCTGGAGGCCGGTGACGGCGTGATCGTCAATATCGCGTCCCAGCTCGGCCAGATCGGCGGCATCGAACTCACCCATTACAGCGCGGCGAAGGCCGGGATCATCGGTCTGACCAAGTCGCTCGCGCGCGAAGTCAGCGCGCAGGGTGTGCGCGTTAACGCCGTCGCTCCTGGTCCGATCAATACCGAACTGGTGCGCGCCCTTTCGAAAGACTGGCAGGCCGCGAAGGCGGCGGAGCTGCCACTCGGACGTTTTGGAGAACCTGAGGATGTCGCCGCCACGGTCGCGTTCCTCGCCTCCGATGACGCGAAAATCTACGTCGGCCAGACGCTTGGGCCGAATTCCGGCGACGTGATGCTTTGAAGGAGAAGAACGGCATGAAGACGGTTTTGATCACGGGAGCCGGTATCGGGATCGGTCGGGCGACGGCAAAGGCCTTTGGTGCGGCGGGTTATCGCGTGATCGTGACGGACGTCCTGCCGGACGAAGGCGCGTCGGTCGTCGAAGAAATCTCCGCGGCCGGCGGGACGGCCGAGTTCCATCCGCTCGATGTGACGTCGACGGAGGCCGCCAATGCGGTCGTTGCCATGGTGGAAGCCAATTACGGCGCGATCGATACGGTGGTCTGTAATGCCGGCATCGCTCACAAGGTGCCGCTCGATGAACTGAGCGACGAAAAATGGGACCATACGTTCGACGTCGATCTCAAGGGAATGTTCCGGGTCATTCGCGCGGCCGCGCCCAAGATGCGCGCAGCGGGAACCGGTTCCGTCGTCTGTCTGTCGTCGATCATGGGCGTTGCCTACGGCTGGGACGAGCATGTTCAGTACTCGTCCGCGAAATCCGGCGTTGTAGGTATGGTTCGGGGTCTTGCGGTCGAACTGGCGCCGTCCGGCCTCAGGGTCAACGGTGTCGCGCCCGGCTATATCCGCACCGCTCAAGCTCTTTCCGAAAAACATTCTCTCGGCCCGGAAGGTCTGGCGCAGGCCGCCGACTTCATTCCGATGGGCCGTGTCGGTGAAGCCGAAGACATCGCCGACGTCATCCTTTTCCTCGCTTCGGACGCAGCCCGGTACCTGACCGGTCAGGTTGTGACCGTTGATGGAGGATTGCTGGTCGGACGCTACTGAAGGCGCCGGCCTGGAGGTGGTCTCGAAAATACCAAACAGAGGGTAACAGACATGGGACAACTTAGCATAAACCGCCGCCGTTTCCTTGCATCGGCCGGCGCTCTCGCCGGAACCGCGACCTTCATGCGTCCGGGCATGCTGCGGGCACAGGAACTGGCCAGCCAGGAACTGCGCACGGTCGGCCTGTCCGTGACGGTGCAGGAACGCATTCTGAACGACTTCAAGGCAAAATCCGGCGTAGGCGCCGTCTCCGGCAAGGCGGATATTTTCCCGAACACGCAGACGGAACTTCTGTCCGGATCCGACGCCTACGACTGCTGGGAAACCATCGGCGAGCGTCTGCCGGCGATGACCGTCACGAAGACGATCAAACCGATCGATACGGCCGACCTGAAGAACTGGGACAGCATCCGTCCGATCTTTACCGAGACGGATCCCAAGCTGCCGGCATCTGCCCAGATATCCGGACAGATCTGGGCGGACGAAGCCAAGACGAAACTCTGGATGGTTCCGACCGTCTTCAACTTCGACTCCATCGGCTATCGTCCGGACCTGGTCAGCGCCGAGGAAGCCAACACCTGGACGTCTCTCTTCGACGAGAAATTCAAGGGCAAGACCGGCCTCAACGTCGATCCCCTGATTGCCTTTGGTCAGGCGATCCTGGCGATGAATTCGCTGGGTCTGCTTGACGTCAAGAACCCGGGCAATCCGAATGCCGAGGAAATCGATGAAGCGGCCAAGTTCCTTGTGTCCAAGAAGAAGGATGGTCAGTTCCGCGCCCTTTGGGGTGACTTTGGTGAACTCGTCAACCTGCTGGCTTCCGGCGAAATGATCCTTGCCGACGCCTGGCAGCCGGCCGTGATGGCGGTGAAGGCGCAGGGCATCCAGTGTTCCTATGCCGTTCCGAAGGAAGGCTACCGGGGCTGGGCCATCGGTATTTCCGAGATCGCGAACACGCCGAACGAGGAAGCGGTCAAGGCCTATGCCGACTACTGGCTCTCCGGTCCCCCGGCCATCACCGTGTCCGAGCAGGGCTACTACTCGCCGACCACCAAGATCAAGGACGTCATGGATCCCGACAAATATGCCTTCTGGTACGAGGGCAAGCCGTGGGTCGGTCCGGAAGAACGCGGCATCAAGGAAGGCGACCTGCGCGACGGCGGGTCTCTCGAAGAGCGTGCGTCTCACGTGGCGTACTGGCACCAGTGGCCGGACGAATACGATCACCTGATCGCGCGTTGGGACGAGTTCCTGAGCGCCTGACCTGAAACGACCCCTGTCCCGGGAGGAAAGTCTTCCTCCCGGGCTCCTTCCGGTAATTTTTGTTTTCTCGAGGATTGGTTCGTCATGGCCGATTACGACCTGGAGCTTGTCAAGCTTCGCAAGGTTTATCCCGGCGGTACTGTTGCCGTCGAAGGCTTCGATCTGAGGGTCGAGCGGGGAGAGTTCATCTCCTTCGTCGGGCCGTCGGGTTGCGGCAAGACGACGACCCTGCGGATGATTGCCGGGCTCGAAAGCATCAGTGGCGGCGATCTCCTGATCCGCGGCCAGAACTTCACCCAGGTACCGACGGAACGGCGTCCGACCTCAACGATTTTCCAGAATTACGCGATCTTTCCGCATATGACCGTGCGCCAGAACATCGAGTTCGGGCTGCACGTCCGCAAGGTCGCTTCAGCCGACGTGAAGAAGCGTGTGGATTCCATCATCGACAAGCTGCAGCTCGGCGATATCGCCAACGCCAAGGAAGGCTCCCTGTCCGGCGGCCAGAAACAGCGCCTGGCTCTTGCGCGTGGCCTGGTTACGGAACCGGAGATCCTCCTGCTCGACGAACCGCTGGGCGCCCTGGACGCGAACCTGCGCAAATCGATCCAGGAAGAACTCAAGATTCTCCAGCGCGAGCTGAACATCACCTTCGTTTTCGTCACCCATGCCCAGTCGGAGGCCTTGAGCATGGGCGACCGGGTCGTCGTCATGAATTCCGGCAAGGTGGAGCAGATATCAGCACCGTTCGATCTCTACACCCGGCCGAAATCGCCCTTCGTCGCCCGTTTCATCGGACGCAACAAGATCATCGAAGGCCAGCTCTCGGAGGCGGCAAACGGCCGGGCGGTGGTCAGGACCCGCTTCGGAACGCTTTCCGGCGTGCCGTCCTTCGATACGTCGACGGCCTCGACCGATGCGAGGGTTCTGCTTGTGGCTCCTTCCGAATATGTCGATATCCTGCCGGCCGGAGCGCCGCAGGACGGTGGGCAGACCGACACCGTGTCCGGCCAGGTGAGCGCGATCGATGCTGTCGGCCAGTTCGTCTATGTCACGGTCCGCCTCGATGAAGATCTGAGCATCCGCATAGAGACCCACCGGGAAAAGATCGGCCAACGCGGTATCGAAATTGGCGGTCAGGTCGACCTGCGCTGGCAGTCCGAGCGGGCGACTGTCGTCCTGGAAGCTGCGTGATTTGAGATGCAGGACGTTGACCACCTGGCGCGCCAATCAGCGGCTTCGATTGCCCGGGCGCTGGCGGCCGGACAAGCCGACCCGGTCCGATTGACCGAGCACTGCCTGGAGAAGATCGGGCAGCAGACATCTCCCGTATTCCTGAATGTGACGGCGGACCGGGCACTTCGGGAGGCGGAGGCCGCTTTCAAGCGGCTGAAAGCCGGCAATCCGGCATCGCCGCTCGACGGTGTCCCCATGGCGTGGAAGGACCTTGTCGACTTCAAGGGTGAAACCACGACGGCAGCCTCCGATATCTATCGCAACGCGGCGCCTGCCAGCGACGATGCCCCGGTCCTGGCCAATGCGACAAATGCGGGCATGATTGCCCTCGGCAAGGTCAATCTTTCGGAGTTCGCTTATTCGGGCCTCGGACTGAATCCGCATTTCGGCACGCCGTTGAACCCGCACGATCCGGTCACACCACGAGCGCCGGGCGGGTCTTCGTCGGCGTCAGCTGTTGCGGTCGCCTCCGGGCTCGCGCCCTGCGCAATCGGAACGGATACCGGCGGATCGATCCGTATTCCGGCCGCATTCAACGGAGTGGTCGGCTGCAAGTCCTCCGAAGGCCGGATTCCCACGAAAGGCGTTTTCGCACTGTCGAAGACACTCGACACGGTCGGGCCGCTGGCCCGTTCCGTTGAGGATTGCGTCCTGCTCGACATGGTTCTTCGCGGTGCGGTGACGACGCCGGTAAGGCGGATTCCGGCGGAGACTCTCAGGATCTTCGTTCCGGAGACCGTTGTCCTCGACGATCTCGAGCCTGCCGTTGCCGAAAATTTCGAAAACAGTCTGTCGCGTCTGGAGCGCGCGGGAGCGCGCCTCACCAGAGGCCCCTTGCCGGAATTCACAGAAGCGGCGCGCCTTGCCGAAGAAGCCGGATCGATCACCGCTGCGGAAGCCTATGTGGAACACCGCGACCTGGTCGACGGGCCGCAGGCGGGGCGTATCGATCGGCGTGTCGTGGCCCGCATCGAGCGCGGCAAGGCCATGTCGGCCGCCGACCTGATCAGGCTGAACAGGGTGCGTGCCGCTGGAATGGCCGCCATCGGCGACCGTCTTGACGGCGCATTCATGGTCATGCCGACGACCCCTCATGTCGCTCCGGCCATCGCGCCGCTGGAGGCGGACGATGCGCTGTTTCACAGGATCAACCTGAAAACCCTGCGCAACACCATGCTTGGAAACTTCTTCAATCTGCCCGGTGTTGCACTCCCCAACGGAACGGATGCCGGCAGCATGCCGACCAGTTTCCTGCTGTGCGCCATCGGCAACGACGACGAGCGGCTGCTGGGAGCCGCGCTCGAAGTCGAGCGCGTACTCATGGCAGCCAACTGACAACGAAATCACTGAACAAGAACTGCAAAGGATAACAGGATGATACGAGTAGGTGTGGACGTCGGGGGGACATTCACGGACATTGTTCTGGAACGGTCCCTGGCAAATACGGGCGAGCAGCAGGTTTTCGTCACCAAGGTGCCGAGCACCCTTCACGATCAGTCCGAAGGCGTGGTCAAGGGCGTGCTGCAGGTATGCCGCCTCGCCGGTGTCGAGCCCGGCGATATCGACATGCTGTTTCACGGCACGACGGTTGCCACCAACATGGTCATCGAACGCAACGGCGCCGAAGTCGGTATGCTGACCACCAGGGGCTTCCGCGACATCCTGCACATGGGCCGGCACAAGCGGCCGCACAATTTCAGTCTCCAGTTCGACGTTCCCTGGCAGTCGAAGCCGCTGGTCAAGCGCCGGAACCGGATTCCGATCACCGAGCGGATCCTGCCGCCGGACGGATCGGTGGAGGTCGGCCTGGACGAGGACGAGGTGCGCGAGGCCGCGAAACTCTTCGCCAAGCGCGGGCTGGATGCCGTCATCATTTCGTTCCTGTTCTCGTTCCTCAACGACTCCCATGAACAGCGGGCCAAGGAAATCGTCCGGGAAGTCATGCCGGACGCCTATGTTTGCGCGTCCTCGGAAGTGGTCAACGTGATCCGCGAATACGAGCGGTTCAGTTCGACGGCGATGAACGCCTATATCGGCCCCAAGACGGCGCGTTATCTCTCCAACCTGGAAAACCGGCTGAAGGAAAACGGCGTCAATGCCATCGTTCGCATCATGCAGTCGAACGGCGGCATCTCGACCGTGGAGAATTCGTCGGAGCGGCCGATCGGCCTGTTGCTGTCCGGTCCGGCGGGCGGTGTGATCGGCGGGCGCTGGACCGGCGGACACTGCTATACCGGCAACGTGATCACCATCGACATTGGCGGAACCTCCGCCGATATCTCCGTGATCCAGGACGGCGAACTGCGGATCAAGAACCCGCGCGACACGGAGGTCGCAAGCCTGCCGGTGCTGGTTCCCATGATCGACATCGACGCCATCGGCGCGGGGGGCGGCTCCATCGCCTATATCGATGCAGGCGGTGCGTTCCGTGTGGGGCCGCGGTCGGCCGGCGCGACGCCGGGGCCGGCCTGCTATGGCAATGGCGGCACGGAACCGACGGTCACCGACGCGCAGGTCGCGCTCGGACGCCTCGATCCCGAGCATTTCCTGGGCGGCGACATCAGCATCGATCCCGAGCTGGCGAACAAGGCAATCGAGGAAAACATCGCCAAGCCGCTGGGGTTCTCGGTTACCGAGGCCGCGCTTGGCATTCTGAAGGTGATCAACAACAACATGGCGCTGGCCATCAACGCCAACTCGGTCGCGAAGGGGATCGATCCCCGCAGCTTCACCCTGATGGGCTTCGGCGGTGCCGGGCCGCTCCATTCGGTGGCGCTGGGCGAGATCATAGGCGCCAAGGACGTCATTTCACCGTTGCAGCCGGGCATCACGGCGGCGATGGGCCTGCTGGTGACCGACCTGCAGTACGAATACACCCGTTCGCTCCTGGCGTTCCTGAATACCGCCGACGCGGATACCTTTGCGCGTATCAACAGCATTGCCGATGCCTTGCTCGCGGAAGCCGATGCCCAGCTTGAATCCGACGGTATTCCCAAGGAGGCGCGCCGCTTCCGGAAGGTCATGGAATGCCGCTATGTCGGACAGGGCTTCGAGCTGCGCGCCGACATGCCGGACGGTCCGCTGACCGCCGACAACGTGAAAGTGGTGATCGACAATTTCTACGATGTCCACAAACAGCAATACGGCCATGCCTTCCGCGATCAGACGACCGAGGCGGTAACAATCCGCGTAGTCGCCAATGCAGCCGTCGAGCAACTGCGCCTGCCCGACCTGCCGAAAGGCGGCCGGTCGAATCCCGAGGCTGCCCTGCTTTACACCCGCAAAACCGTCTTCGACGACGACGTTGCGGTCGACACCCCGCGCTACGACCGGATGAAGCTCGAAGCCGACGACACGATCACCGGACCGGCTTTGATCACGCAGCACAATTCCACGACGCTGGTGCCTCCCGGCCATACCGCGACCGTCCTCGGTCACGGTGACCTTCGCATCGCGCGCAACTGACACTCAGGAGATCGAACAATGACAACCGAACTCGATCCGATCACGCTACAGGTCGTCGGCGGCGCCCTGCATTCCATCGCCGAGCAGATGGGCAATGTGCTTTATCGCATGAGCTATTCGTCGATTATCCGCGAAAGCCAGGATCTCGGCGCGGGCCTTTTCGACACGGAGTACAACACGCTGTGCGAATCCGATTCCACGCCGATGCATATCGGTTCGCTGCCGGGCTACCTGCGCGGTATCGAACAGACCGTGCCGCTCGATGCCTGGAAGCCCGGCGACTGTGTGATCCACAATCACCCCTACAAGGGCGCCAGCCACTCGCCGGACATCGCTATCGTCATGCCTGTGTTCTTCGAGGGCGAGCTGGTGGGCTTTTCCGCCAACACGGCGCACCACGTCGATATCGGCGCGGCGACGCCCGGCCTGATCATCGATGTGCCTGACGTGTGGGCGGAGGGCATGCTGCTCGACGGCGTCAAGCTCTACGAGGAAGGCAAGCGCAACGAGCATCTGTGGAAATACATCCGGGACAACACCCGCGTGCCTGGACTTGTGATGGGCGACCTGGAAGCCCAGATCGCCTCGGCCGAACTCGGCGTGCGCCGGTTTGAGGAATTGCTCAAGACCTACGGCAAGGACACCGTCCTTCAGGCGACTCGCCAGCTGATGGACTATACCGAGCGCATGATGCGCCGGGAAATCGCGAAGATTCCGGACGGCGAATATTTCGCCGAAGGCTTCCTCGATGACGACGGCCGCAACCGGGACAAGACCCTGCCGATCAAGGTCTGCGTCCGGGTGACCGGCGACAGTGTCGAGATCGATCTGACCGGTTCCTCTCCGCAGGTGCCGACCGCCTTCAACGTGCCCTTTGACGGCTCGACCATGGTGGCGGCGTTTTTCGTCTTCCGGGCGATGTTGCTCGATACCTACACGACCACGGAATACGTGCCCCAGAACGAAGGCTCGTTCCGTCCGATCAAGGTAACCGCCCCGAAGGGCTGTATCTTCAACCCGATCATGCCGGCTGCGGCCGAGGCACGCTTCTGTCAGATCCAGCGCATGTCCGATCTGGTGATCAAGGCGCTGTCGCCGGTCCTGCCGGACAAGTGTACCGCGGGCAATGCGGCGACTCTTTCGTTCGCCGCCTATTCGGGCGTGCGGCCGAATGGCGAATACTGGGTGTTCCTGGAAGTGAACGAGGCGGCCATGGGCGGACGCCCGGCCTCCGACGGCCCGGACACGGTCGAGGAACTGATGCGCAACACGCGCAACAATCCCCTGGAAGACCTCGGCATGCACCTGCCGCTGATTTGCGACCGTTACGAAGTGCGCGACGACGTGCCTCCGGGCGCTGGCAAGTTCCGCGGCGGTTCCGGCGTGGTGAAATCCCAGCGTTACCTGACGCCGGGCTACATGACCCATGAATCCGACCGTCATCTCGACGTGCCGTGGGGCGTGTTCGGCGGCAAGGAAGGCGCTGTCGGCAAGATGGAAATCTACAACGCCGAACGCCCTGACGATATTCGGCAGGAGTATTCGAAATTCTCCGGCCTGCGCACGGAAGCAGGTGACGTCGTCAGCTACTTCTCGCCGTCCGGCGGCGGCTACGGCAATCCGCTGGAGCGCGATCCGCACAAGGTTCTCGACGATGTGCTCGACGGCTTCATCGGCGTCGACCACGCCAGGGAAGCCTATGGCGTCGTGCTGAAGGAAGTCGATAACGGCTACGGCTGGGATCTCGATCTGGCTGCCACCGAAGCGTTGCGGGCTCAAGCAGCAGCCTGAGCGCAGCTTGAAAAAAGAAGAGGGAAGCGGGCAGGACGCCCGCTTCCCTTTTTCTTTTCCGGGCCACGCCGGGACCGGACCTGGGTGGAAAGCAGATCAGGTCCAGTGGGCGACGGTGCGCTTTTCAAACGAGTCCCGGAACTGCTCCGTCGTCTTGGGCAGGACGTCTCCCGTTTCCCAGTCCAGGATCACGGCATGGCGGCGCACCACGTCCAGCACATCGATCTCGCCCTTCTTGTAGAGGTCCGAGACCTCCTCCGGAGCCATCCGCGCCCATCCGACGCGCTTGGACCGCAGGTCGGCGCGCAGCGTCTCGGTCGCGGGCAGGTCGATCTCGTACTCGCACAGGTCGGCGTCGACTTCCCGGATGACCACACCGTAATCCCTGGCGGCGCGTTCGATGGAAACGTAGTCGTCGATCACGTCCTCGCGCACGGCTTCCGGATCCCGTTCCAGCGGATCGCCGAACCCGCCGCCGCCGGCCGTCGGCCGGGCGAATTCATCGCCGGTGTAGACGGGGTAATCGGAAAAGACCGACCCCAGCCATTTGGAGGCGTCTTCCCCGTTCCGGCGGATCGATAGCCCGTGCGGCATGGAAGGCAGCCCCCCCTCAACGCCCCAGACCACGGCCCGTTCCCGGTCGCAGATATAGGACATGACGGCGTTTTCGCTGTCGAGCAGGACAGAGGTTTTCTGCACGCCGGTTCCGCCGCGCCACTTGCCCGGTCCGGCGCTGTCGCGCAGAATCTGGAACTCGGTCGTGCGTGTCGGATTGACCCGTTCGTTGCCTTCGTTGGGCTGCGACATCAGCCCGGTCCCGAAACAGGCGGTGGTCACATCGGAGCCGTCCTTGCCGTTGCGGCCGCCCCAGCCGCCCGGCAGCCATTCGTAGAACATGAAGATCGGCTTTTCCGGGGACCGCAGATCCCGTCCGCCGGCAAGCAGGTATTCCAGGTTGAAGGCGCAGGCAATGGCGCGTTCGGGCATGATCTTGGACCACATCTCGAAGATCGCGTTCATGATCTTCTCGAACGGCATCAGGAAGCCGGTCACGGCGACCGGCCATTCGGCGCTGACAACGCTGTTTTCGGGAGCCGTGATGCTGATCATCCGGTAAAATCCGCTGTTGAGCGGCAGATCCGGGAAGAAGGTTTTCATTCCCGCCACGACGGCCGAGAAGGTCGCGCCAGGCGCCGAATTGTAGATCGACGATATCGTCGGATGGCTCCCGGTGAAGTCATAGTGGATCCGGTCCCCTTTGATCGTCATCTTCACCCGGATCGGGATCATGCCCTCGCCGCTGCCCGGGTCTCGGTCGATATAGTCGACGGTTTCCCAGGTGCCGTCGGGCAGGGCGGCAATGCGCTGGCGGGCAGCGCGTTCCACATAGTCCTGCACCTCGTTCATGCCCTGCAGAACCTGCCCGCGGCCGTATTTTTTCACAAGGCGCAAGACCTCGCGTTCGGCGACCTGGGTAGCTTGGGCCTGAGAATGGATGTCGCCGATGATCGAGGCCGGATCGCGGGTGTTGGCAGCGATCATGCCCGCCACGTCGTGGCAGAATTCTCCGGCGCGGAAAAGGCGCACCGGGGTGATCCGTACAGCCTCGCGGAACATGTCCCGGGCGGAGACGTCGAAGGAACCCGGGACGGAGCCGCCGAGATCGGACCAGTGGCCGTTCGACTGGGAAAAGGCGATCAGCGTATCGTCGTCGAAGATCGGCCGGATCAGGCGAACGTCGCTGAAATGCGTTCCCCCCGCATAAGGGTCGTTGATTGCGTAGACGTCGCCGGGTTTCATTTCGCCTTCGAAGGTGCGGATCACGTCCTTGCAGGTGAAATGCAGCGTGCCGACATGCACCGCGATGTCCTGGTTGCCCTGGGCGACCGAATTCCCCTCCGCATCGTGCAGGCCGTTTGAGAAATCGCGGTTGTAGATCACGAAGGAATAACAGGTGCGGAGCATCTGCTCCGCCATCTGGTCGACCGCGGTGATGAAGGAGTTTTTCAGCACCTCGAACGTGACCGGATCGAGCGGGTTGGTTTCGTTGGAAGTCATGCCTTAGCCCTTCGTGTCGATGAGAATGTTCATGTAGGCGTCCACCTCGGTGCTCATGGCGGGAGGGATCACTGTCGTGGAATCGAATTGTTCGATGATCGCCGGTCCGGTGATTTTGGCGCCGGCGGTCAGCGCCTCGCGTTCGTAGATATCCGCCTGATATTCGGTGCCGTCGAACCAGACCGGGCGCCGGGTCACCGGGTCCGGGGTGTAGGGGCTGACGTCATGTTTTTGCAGCTCCGCTTTCGGCACCAGGCCGATCGCCTTGACTGCCACGCGGAAGATGGAAACCGCGGCCTCCTTGCGGGCATAATTGTATTCACGCTCATGCTCGGCGTGGAAGGCGTCGACAAGGTCCTGCACGTCCGTGATTTCCGCGGGAACAGGGACTTCCAGGGACCGCCACTGGCCGTGATACATCATCTCGGCGCTGCGCGTGATGACCATGTCCTTTTCACCGACGCCCTCGCGTTCGAGCTGGGCGCGCGCCTCGGCTTCGATTTTCCGGTAGGCGGCCTCGAGCTCCGCCGGGTCGGTCTGGTCCGCACGCTTCATGAAACTGTCGGAGAAGTCGTGCTGGATATCGACCAGCAGGCAGCCAAGGGCGGAGGTGACGCCCGGATTGGGCGGGACGATCACGGTCGGGATCGACAGTTCCCTGGCCACGGCCGCACCGTGCAGCGCGCCGGCGCCGCCAAAGGCACAAAGGGCAAAGTCACGCGGGTCGTAGCCGCGCGAGATCGAGAGCAGACGCACGGCATTGGCCATGTTGGCGTTGGCAACGCGCACGATCGCTTCGGCCGCTTCATGCAGTTCCATGCCGAACGGTTCGGCAACCGTCGACCGGACCGCTTCCGTTGCCAGGGCCGGGTCCAGGGTGATCTTGCCGCCGGCGAGCGACGTTCCAAGACGCCCCAGCACCACATTGGCATCCGTGTTGGTCGCCGTCCGGTTGCCGTTCTTGTAGCAGGCCGGCCCCGGATAGGCGCCTGCCGACTGCGGACCGTTGCGAAGCGATCCGCCCTCGTCCTGCCAGGCGAGCGAGCCGCCGCCGGCCCCGATGGTGAGCACCTCGATGGAGGGGAAGCGGATCGGGTAGCCGTATTCGATGTACCAGTCCTTGGTGATCCGCGGTTCGCCCTGATAGGTGAGCGAGACGTCGGTCGAGGTGCCGCCCATGTCAAAGCCGATGGTGTTCGGGAAGCCGCACAGATTGCCGATGAACCGGCTTGCAATAGCCCCTGCCGCGATGCCCGATCCGGCAAGACGGGCCGCGTAATGACGCACGGCGTTCGGCGTCATGACGCCGCCGCCGGTGTGCAGCAGAAGCAGCTCGCGGGCATATCCGCCCTCGGCGAGTCGGTCGCTCAGCCGCGCGACGTAATCGACCACCACCGGAGAGACGACCGCATTGGCCATGGTTGTCGAGAACCGTTCGTGTTCGAAGATCTCGGGCATGATTTCGGCTGAAATCGAGACCGGAATATCGGGCAGCACCTCCTTGAGGATGTCCCGCATGCGCTTCTCGTTCTCCGGATTCACATAGGAGTTCATGAAGCAGACCGCGATGGACCGGACACCGCGTTTCTTCAGGACGTTCGCGACACGGCGCGCATCGTCCTCATTCAGTGGCGTGAGCACACGGCCTTCGGCATCGACGCGTTCGCGCACCGTCAGGCGGTCGCGGCGCCTGATATAGGGTTTGGCAACGTCCTTGTAGGTGTCCCAAAGGTCCTCCTTGTTGGCGCGGCGGATCTCGACCACGTCACGAAAGCCTTCGGTGCACACCATCGCGGTGCGTGGCAGATTGCGGGTGATGAGCGCATTGGTGGCGACCGTCGTGCCATGGGAGAACATGGACACGTCGGTCAGGTCGATATTCGCCTGTCCGACGCCGTTCATGACGGCGCGCATCGGATCGTCCGGCGTCGAGGACGTCTTCTCGATCCGGATCGCGCCGGTGGTTTCGTCCATGATGCAGATATCGGTGAAGGTGCCGCCCACATCGACGGCGACGCGCGTATTGGCCATTTGAGTTCCTCGGGATTAACGCAGGCAAAGTTCGGCCGTTCGGCGGAGAGCGTCTCCGCCGAGGCAATGGATCAGTTCGGAATGAAAGGGGGATCAGGTGCGTCCCGGATGTTCCGGGATCTGCGCCGGATCCTTCATCGGATGCGGATTATTCCCGCTTCTGGAAGCGGCCGGTCTCCTTGCGGGTGGAGCTTGGTGTCCGGCCGTAGCGGGCCTTGTAGTATTTGGAGAATTGGGACTGGTCCGTGAATCCCCAGCGATAGGCGATTTCCGCCACGGTCCGGTCCGACATCGTGGCCCGCAGTTCCTCGTCGCAGCGGTTCAGCCTCCGTTCGCGGATGTAGACATTGATCGACTGGTCGGTTTCGGAAAAAAGCTGCTGCAGATAGCGCACCGAAATCCCGCAGGCGTCGGCGATCATCTGTGGCGAAAGCTCCGCCTCTTTCAGATTGTCGCGGATGAATTGCTCCGCCCTGGCAAGATGGGCGGCGCGGATCGACGATGTGTTGCTGCCCAGAACCCGCTGGTCGTTTCGGATCGTGAGGCATAGCAGTTCCAGCAGATGATTGCCCGCTGCCTCTCTCGCAGCGTCATCGACCATCTCCACATGCTGGACGATGTTTCGAAGGCTGCTGAGAAAATAGGCTGCAACGCCCTGGGATGCATCAAAGGTAAGGCCGCCGAGCCGTTCGGATGCGCCGACCCGAGCCCGGACGCTGGCGGACGGGACCTTGAGCACCCACTGGCGGTTCGGGCGCCCGTGCCAGTATTCATAGGGAGCGTCGCTCCGTTCCACGAGAAAGCCACCCGGCTTGCAGGTGGTCCGCCTCTGGTTCTGGTTGAACTGGATCTCGGTGTCTTCCGGGATCGCGATCAGCAGGGAACTATCGTTTTCGTTCAGGAAATGCCGGTTATGGCGGCGGTAGATGAGCCCGTCGCAACGGATGCGAGACAGGCCGACGATGCCAAGCGACCAGCGCTGCATCTGACCGGAGAACCGGGTCCGGTCGTGGCATTCGATATCCAGAGGGAAATAAGCCTCGGATACTTCCTTCTGCCATTTGTCGCCGCCGTTTCGAGCGTCGCCCGTTTCTCTGAACGCTGCCATCTTCGTTACTCGCGTGTCTTTACCATTGCATGTCCGACACTCGGATTTCAGGCAAAAACGATACCATATCGGCCGGTGCGCTCTTGGTAATTTGCGCATAAATTTTTGTCTGGGGGACCATTTCTTGCGAAATGTGCGATCCGGAGAGATGGATTCCGCCAGTGTGCCGCCTGGAACCTGTTCGATATCGACTGGAAATTCGTTGAATGTGTCGGCTACCTGGCCACACCCGGCGATAGTCGGGCGTGAGAAACATCTGGAATTTCAAGTCTCGGTGTGATCAGGCTCCCGCAACCAAACAAAAATAACCCGGTCCTCAGCCGGATTTTTTTGCGTTTCAAGGGATCGGTCAAAAAGGTCGAGCTATTGGGAGTCGAGCTGAAACCGTTTGATAACAGGCCTTTACGCCTCAAGAACGATCGCTCCCGTCGTGCGGCCAGCCTCGAGTTCGAGGTGCACCTCGGCGACATTTTCCAGCGGTGCGACCTGCGGCTCAGGGATCGTCAGGAACCCCCGGTCGAGGGCTTCAAACAGCCGTTCCGCCTGCATGGTCATCATTGCCCGGTCGGCGATGTAGTGGCCGTAGTTGGGGCGCGACAGGGTAATGGACTTGCTTGCCATCGGCCCGATTTCGCGCGGGCCGATGTCGCCGGAGGCCTGGCCGAAGGAAACGAGATGGCCTCGGATGGCGAGGGCTGCGACGGAGGCATCGAAACTGTCGCGGCCGATGGCGTCATAAATGACATCGGCGCCGCGGCCGCCGGTCAACTGTCTGACCCGCTCGATGAATTCCGTTCGACGTCCGATGAGGACCTCGCTGGCGCCATTGGCTTCGGCGACCCTGGCCTTCTCCTGATCCGACACGGTACCGATCACCCGCGCGCCGAGGGCGGCCGCCCATTGGGTGATCAGGGTGCCGACGCCGCCCGCCGCCGCATGGACGACGACCCACTCGCCCCGCTCGACGGTATGAACGTCGTGCAGCAGGAAACCGGCGGTCACGCCCTTGAGCAGACCGGCGGCCGCATGGGCGGTATCGAGCCAGTCTGGAATGCGCACCACAAGGTCGGCGCTCATCGTTCGAACGGACGCATACGCCCCGGTCGGCGGGCAGGCATAGGCGACGCGGTCGCCCACAGCGAGATGGGAAACGCCCGGACCGACGCTTTCGACGACACCTGCCGCCTCCATGCCGGGAACGCCGGGCAGTGAGACCAGGTCGAAGTAGCCGGTGCGGCAATAGATATCGATGAAATTGACCCCGATATGGGCTTGCCGGATCCGCACCTCGCCGGGACCCGGCAGCGGCACATCCATGTCGCGCAGGGACAGGACTTCGGGACCGCCATAGCGGTCCATCACGACCGCGCGGGCCTGCAGGCTCCCGGTCGCTTGAACGTTTGGTGCGGTCGTTGCCTCTGATCGTTGCGCATCGGCTTCTTTAGGAGCCGGTTCATAGAGCGGTTTGCTCTCCCGCGCGCGTGCAACGCGGAGAATACCATCACCTCCGCCCGATGGCCCCTCGCGCAATCGCCGTTCAAGCGCGCGCATGCCGGCGCGGTAGATGTCGTTCGCGACCAGGGCCTTGAGTTCGCGCGCGCGGTCGGCCGGCGGATTGAATTCGCTTTCCCACTGCCAGAACGTCGCGCCGGTATCGGTCACCGGCTTGAGGCGGATGGTCGCCACATAATTGTAGAGGGGCAGCGGAGACTCGATCAGGCAGTAGCTGAGTTCGTGGGTTTCGTCATCGAGGCTCAGAAGCTGTTCGCGCAGAAAGCCGCCGTCCTGAAGCGTGAAGGCGCGCACGGCGCCGACACTGTCGGCAGGCAAGCCATTCTCGATCTCGCTTTCGGCAATCGCCGGATGCCAGTCCCAGTGACTGTTGAAATCCCGAAGCCAGCGCCAGACCTCTTCGATCGGCACATCGACGATCGCACTTTCACAGACGCGCGCCACGACCATCCCCCGAAAGCTGGTGGAAAGATGCCGGGCCAGCCATTGTCATCGTCCGCCGAAGGATTGCTTGAGCGCGTTGAAGGCGGTCTGGAACACACCCTTGCCGATCTGCTCGATCAGGGCCTGTTCCGGCTCCGGCGCACACTCGAAATCCGCCTGCCACTGGGCGAAGGTGACATTGCCGTCCGTCACCGGCGTGAGCGACAGTTTCGCGATGTAGTCTTCGACACCCATGGGACTTTCGAGGATCGAATAGGTGCAGCTCATGTCGTAGTCCGACAGGGCCAACAACTGCTCGCGGATTTTTCCCCCGTCGGTCAGGGTGAAGTTGCGGATGCAGCCCACCTTGTCCGAGGGCAGGCCCTGTTCGATCCGGCTTTCGGCGACAAAGGGCGTCCACTCCGGCAGGCCGTTGAAGTCCCGGACACGCCGCCAGACGCTTGCCGCCGGCGCGGGGATCACGCTTGAAACGTAGACGCGGGTCATGTCCGCCTCCGCGTGCCGCAACGTGCCGGGGCTGACTTAGCGGTCGCGGTCACGGTCGTCGTCATCGTTCGATGCGTCCTTTCCCTTGCCGGACTTTCCGGAAGCCTTGCCTTCCGCCTTGTCCACCAGCGAGGCCATGTCCTTGGCATCCCGGAGAACATCCGTCATCCGTCCCATGGACCCGCCCTCGATGCCGATTTCCTTCATCAGGTTGTCGATCATCGGGGCCTGAACCCGGTAGCGCAGCGCGGAGTCGATCACCTCGTCGGTGACGTTCTTGCGGCTGCCGTCATGCCCGTTCATGCCGTCGACATGGAGGATCTTGATGCCCTCGATCTTCTCCATCGGACGGACGCTCTCGCGAACGATGCCTTCGAGCCGTTCAAGCAGCTTCTCGCGGATGCGGGCCTGGCGGGCATCCTCCGACAGGGCGTTCTCGCTCTCGTTGAGGGCGCGCTGACCGTCGGCATCGACCTTGTAGCGTTCGCTGGCGGCAAGGGCGGCGATCTTCTCCGCTTCCGCCTTGGCAAGGGCCGCGATCTTCTGTGCCTCGGCCAGGCTCTTGGCCGCCTTCATTTCGGCGTCGGCGCGGCCGGTGACCTTCAGCGTCTCCCGGGCGACCTCACGCTCGGTGGCGATCCGCTCGGTCAGGCTGCGCCGCTCGGCAACTTCCTTCTCGCGGGCAGTAAGCGCCTGTTCCTCGGCCTGCACGGCCTTGGCCCGGACCGCAGCCGCCGCCGCCAGAGCGGACGACCGTTCCTGGGACTTCTGGGCCAGCGCCACCGCCTTTTCCATCTCGGCGATCTCGACGGTACGGTCGCGATTGACCCGGGCCGTAGAGATTTCGCGCTCGTTGACGATGCGCGCTTCGGCCACGGCCCGCTCGGTGGCAAGGCGTGCGCGTTCCACCTCCTCGGACATGGCGAGTTCGGCTTCCTCGAAGGCCTGACGCTTGGCGATCTGCAGCCCGTCGAGGCGGCGTTCCCGCTCGATCCGGACCTCGTCAAGAGCCCGCTCCTGAGCGACCCGTTCGGCCTCGGTCATCTGGTTCTGGACGATCTCGTTGCGCTGCTTCTCGGCTTCGGCCTTGGCGACTTCGACCGCCTTTTCCGCAATGGCGATCTGGCGTTCGAGCGCATGGATCTCGATCGCCTTTTCGCTGGCGATCTCCCGTTCCCGGCGTTCCAGATCGCGGGCGATCCGGACCTTTTCCAGTTCGAGTTCCAGAGTGATCTGCTCGCGTTCGGTCTGTTCGCGGCTCTTGATTTCCGCTTCGTCGATCGCCCGGCGGCGCGCGATTTCCCGGCGCTGGGTTTCTTCTTCCGACTTGATGCGCTCGTCTGTGATCGACCGCTCCTGGGCCAGGCGCGCCTTTTCGACCGCCTCGCGGGAAGCCAGCTGCGCCTGCTCGCTTTCCTGTTCTTTCAGCGCACGTTCGCGCACCAGCTCCGCGCGCTGGGCCGCGCGGCGGATTTCAAGCTCGCGCTCCTGTTCGAGACGGGCGTATTCCTGGTCGCGATCGATGTCAAACACCTGCTTCTGGGCGGCCAGGTTCTGGGTCCGGATCTCCACCAGCGTCCGCTGCTCGATCTCGTTGCGCATCTTGCGCCGGGCTTCGATCGACTCGGTGATCTGGGTCAGACCTTCGGCGTCGAATGCGTTGGAGGGATCGAAGAACTCAAGACCGGTCTGGTCCAGGTCGGCAATGGCAACGGTGTCCAGTTCGAGGCCGTTGCGCGCGAGCGCCTGGGAAGCCACTTCCCGCACCGCTTCCGCATATTCCCCGCGCTGCTCGTGCATTTCCTCCAGGGTCATGCGAGCGGCGACGGTGCGCATGGCGGCCGCGAACTTGCCCTCGAGCAGGGAGATCAGCCCGTCTTCCTGCATGGTCCGGCTGCCGAGCGTCTGGGCCGCGGCTGCGACCGCCGCCTTCGACGATCCGACCTGGACGAAAAACTCCGCCACGATGTCGACGCGCATGCGGTTACGGGTGATCAGCGCCTGTTCGTCGCGGCGCGGCACCTCGATGCGCATGACGTTCATGTTCACCGGCGTGATCTCGTGCAGCACCGGGATGACGAAGGCGCCGCCGTTGACGACCACCTTCTCGCCCAGGAAACCGGTCCGAACGAACGCCACTTCCTTGGTCGAGCGCCTGTAGAGCCATCTGAGTATGTAGACGGCCACCACGATTGCGATGACGACCACCACCAGCCAGATCAGCATCTGACCAATCATTTCGCCTGACATGTGTCTCCTCCCTTCATGCGATGGTTCGGGCCGTCCGGTCTCAGAACGTCACCGCCTTGAATTTCCTGGTCTGTTCGGTCATTGCGGTTTCCGTCGGCAGCCGCTCCATCGAGGAGGCCCCGTAGAAACCGTGACAGTTCGTGGTCCGGTTGAGCACATAGGCTGCATCCTCGGGCGAGGACACCGGACCGCCGTGAACGAGGATGATCGCATCCTTGTTGACCTTGAGGGCGGCCTCCGACCATGCGTCGACGAGCGCCGGGCACTGTTCCAGTTTGAGGGACGTCTCCGCACCGATCGATCCGCCGGTCGTCAGCCCGAGATGGCAGACGATGATGTCGGCGCCCGCCTTCGCCATTTCCGCCGCATCGTCCGGCGAGAAGACGTAAGGCGTCGTCAGCAGGTCCAGGTCGCGGGCCATGCGGATGACGTCCACTTCCTGGGCGTAGGACATGCCCGTCTCTTCCAGATTGGCCCGGAAGGTGCCATCGATCAGGCCGACGGTCGGAAAGTTCTGGATGCCGGCAAAGCCCATGTCCTTGAGTTGTCTCAGGAACGGCTCGAACATGCAGAACGGATCGGTGCCGTTCACACCTGCGAGAACGGGCGTCTTCGTGACGACGGGCAGGATCTCACGGGCCATCTCGACCACGATGTCGTTGGCATTGCCATAGGCGAGCAGGCCGGACAGCGACCCGCGGCCCGCCATCCGGTAGCGGCCGGAATTGTAGATGACGATCAGGTCGATGCCGCCGGCCTCTTCGCACTTGGCGGACAGGCCGGTGCCCGCGCCGCCGCCGACGATCGGCACCCGGTCGCGCTTCATTTGCTGGAATTTCTCGACCAGCTGCTTGCGTTCAAATCTCGGCACTAGGCGGACCTCCTCGTCGGACCGGCGACCGCCGCAAACGCGCTGACAAGCGCGTCTGAGAATGCCGGATCGTTGATATTGGCGTTTACGCGAATGATCTGGCGCCGCGCGGTCTGGCGCACGGTTGCTTCGATGGCATCGAACAGCGCCTTGTCGGCGGCCGGATCGAAGAAGGCCCCGCCCGGCTTGTCCAGGATCGACACCCCGCCCTCGGGAATGAGGAAGCGGACCGGCCCTTCCATCAGGTTGATCCGCTCGCCGATCCATTCGCCGAAGGCGCGGTTTTCCTCCGGCGTCGTGCGCATCAGGGTCACGGACGGATTGTGAATGACGAACTTCCGGCTGTTGAACCGTTCGGGCACCGTGTCGCGCGGTCCGAAATTGACCATGTCGAGCGCGCCGCAGGATCCGACCCACGGCAGGCCGGTCGCAATCGCCGCACCGAAGCGGTCGCGGTCGCACGGGAACACCCCGCCGACGATCATGTCCGCGACCTCGGTCGTGGTGATGTCGAGAAAGCCCGTCAGCAGACCGGAATGGCCGAGCGTTTCCATCGCCTTGCCGCCGGTGCCGGTCGCATGGAAGACCAGACAGTCGTAGTCGTGTTCCAGCGATTTCTGCACGGCCTGGACGCAGGTCGTGGTCACGCCGAACATGGTGATGCCGACCGTCGGGCGCGCCTTGGCGCGCGACGCCGCCATCTCCTCGCCGCTCGGCAGGCGCGCGACCATGCCGGCGAGCGCATGGGCCGCATTGGCGAGTACCCGTTCGGAGATCAGGTTGAGCCCCTGAACGTCGGTCACCGAATGGAACATGTTGATGTCGGACGCGCCGACATAGGCGCGCGTATCGCCGGAGGCGACGGTCGAGACCATGACCTTCGGAATGCCGATGGGGAGCGCCCGCATGCCGGCGGTCGCAATCGACGTGCCGCCGGACCCGCCTGCCGAAATCAGGCCGCCGACGCCGCGCTGAGCGGCCATGTAGCGAGAAAACGCTTCTGCCATGGCGGCGACCGATGCGCCCCGGTCGTCACTGAAGACCGCCGTCGATCCGCGCGGATGATAGCCGGCCACCTGGAGCGGCGTGACATCGGCGCGCGACGGCTTTTGCGAAGTGGAAACATCGATTGTGCGGACCGGGATCCCGAGCTTCTTGATGCAGTCGCGCAGGTAGCCCAGTTCCTGGCCCTTGGTGTCGAAGGTCCCGGCGATATAGGCGGTCTTGCCGATCCGCTCCGAATAGGGGATCTGGAAGACCTTTTGGCCGACCTCATCAGCTTCCGGATTGCGACGGCCGACCATTTCGTCGCGCAGGCTGGTCGCCGGCAGGTTCCAGCGGTTCGGCATCTGCGAGACGGTCCGGATCGCGCCTGACGCCGACGGCGTGCCGCTGCCTTCCCCCCGTTCAACCACATAGACGTCGGCCAGCCTTTCGCGCGCGCTTTCGCCGGCTGCCATCGTGTCGTCGGCCGGTTCGACGTCATCCTCGGCATGGCGCCCGACCCCCAGCAGGCGCTGCTGCAGATCCCGGTCGGCGGCAAGCACGCTTGCTTCCAGTGTCCGGTTGATCTGGCCGTTGACCATGATTGCGACCGTGTCGGACACGGAGGTCGCGACGCCGATGTTCTGCTCGATGACGAGGATCGCCATGTCGCCTTCATGGCCGAGCTGCAGCATCATCTCGGCGACCTGGTCGACGATGACCGGGGCGAGCCCCTCGGTCGGTTCGTCCATCACCAGGAGCTTCGGATTGGCAAGCAGCGCGCGCGAGATCGCCAGCATCTGCTGTTCGCCGCCGGAAAGCTGGGAGCCGCCGTTGCCGCGTCGTTCGAAGAGCCGCGGGAAGGTCTGGTAGACGCGGTCGAGCGTCCAGGCGGCCTCGTCACCGCCGGTCGCGGCGAGCCGCAGATGTTCGTCGACGCTCAGGCTCGGCCACACCCGGCGGCCCTGCGGCACATAGGCGACGCCGGCGTTGTGGATCTGATGCGGTTCGAGACGGGAGATTTCCCGGCCGTGAAGCCGGATCGATCCGGAGCGGACCTCCTTCAGCCCGGTGATCGCGTTGCAGAGCGTGGTCTTGCCCATGCCGTTGCGGCCGACGACGCTCATGACGCCCGCCTGCAGTGCGAGCGACACGCCCTGCACCACATGGGCCTCGCCGTAATAGACGTGCAGGTCGTCTATCTGGAGCACTGCGCGCGGCTTGACTTCGGAGGACCTAGCCATGCCCGCCTCCCAGATAGATTTCCTGGACCGTCGGATCGTTTTCGATCTCCTCCGGCGTGCCTTCTGTAAAGAGCCGGCCGTTGTGCATCATGGAGACGTATTCGGAGACGCGCAGCGCCACGTCGAGATCGTGTTCGATGATGATGTAGCCGATGTGCTTCGGCAGGGCGTTGAGGATCTCGATCAGGTCCCGGCGTTCGGTCGGCGACAGGCCGGCGGCGGGTTCGTCGAAAAGGATAAAGCGCGGCGCGCCGGCAAGGGCGAGCGCGATTTCGAGCTGCCGCTGCTGGCCGTGCGACAGCATTCCCACGGTGGCGTTCCTGTCGTCATCGAGATGGACGGCATGCACGATCGATTCCGCCTGCGCCATCGCTCCGTCGGACGGGCTCGGCCGGAGCAGGGAAAACCGGCGGCGCGAAACGCCGCGGCAGGCGAGATAGACCGACTCCAGCACGGTGAGATTGGTAAAAAGCTGCGAGATCTGATAGGTGCGGCGCAGCCCGCGCCGGATCCGTTCGTAGGCGGCGAGTGTGGTGATGTCCTCGCCGAAGAAGCGGATGGTGCCGCTCGTCGGGTTGAAGTCGCCGGTGATCGTGTTGAACAGCGTGGTCTTGCCCGCGCCGTTCGAGCCGAGGACCGCGCGCCGTTCCCCGGCCGCGATCCTCATCGATATGCCGGAGAGGGCCGTCAGGGCGCCGAACTGCCGGCCGACGTCATCGAGCTCCAGCGCATTGGCGCCGGTTCCCTGCAGACGTGATGCGGCGACATTCGTTGCCATGGTCGGGTCCTCTCCGGTTGGTTTCGCTTACGGGCAGCTCGGGTTTTCGCGGCTGACCGCACCGAGTGCCAGGAACTCATCCTTCGGAATGCCGAGGGTCTGGTTGACCTGCGGCGTCACCTTGATGAGCTTGTTGACGAGTGTTCCGTCGTCGGCCTCAGACACTTCCGTAAGGAACATGTCGGCGATCGCGTTGCGGTTCTCGTCAAGAGACACCTTGCCCGTCGGGGTTTCGAACTCGAGCTTCGAGAGAACCTCGCGGAACTTCTTGCCGCCGTCGGAGAGATCGCCGTTGACCTCCTGGAGGGCCAGGAGCGCTGCCTTCATGTTGATGTAGTAGGCATGGGCGAACAGCGACGGCGACGGGAATGCGCCATCCTGCTTCTTGTAGGCGGCCGAGAAGTCCTTCCAGGCCTGGGAGTCGTTGGTGTCGGCGGTCGGGCCGGCCGCCGGCGTGCCGACGAGCACGTCATGCAGGCGTCCCTTGGCGGTCAGCACGGTCTGGTCGACGGTGATCGAGCCGCCGATGAGCGGAGCCTGGCCGCCGGCATCGTTGTACTGGGACAGGAAGTTGACGGCATCCGCACCGCCGAGAGCGACATAGATCGCATCGACGTCATCCGGAATGGCGGCGATCACCGAGGAATAGTCCTTGTTGCCGATCGGCACCCACGACTTTGACGGCACGGTGCCGCCGGCCTTGCAGAACTCCGCCATGAAGCCGAAGACCTGCGTGTAGGGGAAGGAATAGTCTTCCGCCACGGTCGCGACCTTATGATAGCCCTTCTCGTTGAAGGCATAGTTGCCGAGGCCCGCCATCCACTGCGCACCGTCTGTCGAGAAGCGGAAGAAGTTTTCCGCCGGATTGCGAAGCGTGGTGTCCTGTGCGGCGGAGCTGCCATTGAGGAAGGTCACGTCGGGCTGGGTCTTGGCGTAGTCCTTGACGGCGATACCCTCGTCGCCCGAAAGCGGGCCGATGAGAACCTTCACCCCGTCCTGCTCGACCAGCTTGCGCGCGGCACGCACGGCGCTGTCCGGAGATGCGTCCGACGAGCCCTTGATGAGTTCGATGTCCTTGCCGGCGACCTTGCCGCCGAACTCGTCGATGGCGGTCAGGGCGCCGCGCTCGCTGTCCTCACCGAGGACGGCGAAGGCACCTTCGAACGTGGCAAGCACGCCGATCTTGATTGAGTCTGCCTGAGCCACCGAAAGCGTCGGCGCAGTCAGACCGGTCGCCAGCGCAAGTGCCAGCAATGTACGTCTGTTGATATTCATGCATTCCTCCCTTTCTTTTCAGCTTTATTCGCGGCCTTTTTGAACGACCGCCAATCGTCCCGGCCTGCCTGCGGCTTGAGCCGCTCCCACAGGCCGAGAATTCCATCCGGCGAAACGAAGACAATCAGCAGAAACACGAGACCGATGAGCGTGTTGAAACGCTCCGCACCGATGATATCGATCGCGAAGGTCTGCATCAGGGTAACGATGACGGCGCCGATGAACGGCCCGATCGGGTGGCGCAGCCCGCCGATGATGGCGATGACCAGGATGTTGATCGACGGCCCGACCGCGATCGTTCCCGGCGAGATCCGGCCGTTGAACCAGACGAGCAGGATGCCCGCGGCCCCGGCGATCAGGCCCGCCAGCCACCAGGCGAAGACCTTGTGGGCGGTGACGTTGAAGCCGATGGCGCGCATGCGGCGCGGATTGTCCCGGATCGCCTGCAGCGTCAGGCCGAAGGTCGAACGCGCGCCGTAAAGGACCGCGATATAGGCGACGACCGCATTGGCCAGACACAGATAGTAGAACGGCACCGGATCGCGCCAGTAGAGGCCGAAGACGTCCGGCGCCCTCAGACCGTTGTAACCGGGGAAGCCGTTGAACAGCGCGTAGTTCTGCTGGGCGAAATAGAAACACGCGGTCGCCACCGCCAGCGTGATCATGATGGTGTAGATGCCCTCGGTCCGGACCGCGATCCAGCCGATCAGCGCCGACATCAGCGATGCGATCATGATGGCGAGCGGGCCGTAGATCCACCAGGGCCAGCCGAAACCGTAGACGCCGGAATTGTTCTCGCCGAAGATCGCGACCACGTAGCCGGCCGCGCCCGCGACCGTGATCTGGGCGAGCGACACCATGCCCCCGTAACCGGCAAGCAGCATCAGCGACAGCGCGATCATGCCCAGAACCAGCGAATAGCCGCCGATCTGGGTCAGGAAGAAGTCGCTCGCCATCACCGGATAGATCAGCAGGAAGAAGGCCAGCAGGATGTGGCCGATGCCGACCTTCTCGATCCAGCCCTGGGAAGCGGTGCGGCTTGCCGCCGGGGTGAGGGTGAGATCCGTCACAGTGACCTCCCCATGATGCCCTGGGGCCGGATCGCCAGCGTGATCACCATGATGACGAAGGTCAGCACCACGCCGTAGGTCGGGAAATAGACGAGCCCGATCTGCTCGGCGAGACCGATGATCAGGGCTCCGATCGCGGCGCCCACGATCGATCCCATGCCGCCGACGATCACCACGACAAGGGAGGCGAGCAGGTAGCGGATGTCCTCGCCCGGCGCCACGGAGAGCGCCGATCCGCCGACGACGCCGGCAAGGCCCGCAAGCCCGGCCCCGAGCGCGAAGACGATGGCGAAGACGAAGTGCACGTTGACGCCGGAGGCCGCCAGCATGTCCCGGTCATCGACCCCGGCCCGGATCATCGATCCGATCCGCGTACGGTTGATGAGCAGCCACAGCCCGATGCCGATCACGATTGCCGAAAACAGGACGATCAGCCGGTAGAACGGATAAACGAGAAAGACTTCCGTGCCGTTGGAGCGCACCGCCGTCACAACCGGCAGCTTGATCGCACCGCTCAGCCAGCGCGGCGTCAGGATCTGGTAGGTGGTGCCGCCCCAGTAGGCGAGCATCAGGTCGGCCGCGACCACCGAAATGCCGATGGTGACCAGCGTCTGGCGCAGATCCTGGCCTTCAAGCCGGCGGAAGACGGTAATCTGCATGACCAGCCCGACGACCGCCAGGACCAAGAAGCCTGCCGCAACGCCGATCAGCCAGTAGCCGGTCCATTCGGCGAATTCGTAGCCGATATAGGCGCCGAGCAGATACAGCGATCCGTGCGCGAGATTGACGTTGCGCATCAGCCCGAACACCAGGGTGAACCCGCTGGCGACCAGAAAATAGAGGCCGGCCAACGTCAGCCCGTTCAGGATTGCCGACAGGAACGCCTTCTTGGAAATCAGGACGGCTTTGAGCCAGTCCGGCCACTGGGCAAAGACCATCCAGACGAAGACGGCCGCAACCACGAGCACGACCACGCCGAGGGCCTGGCGGCGGGTCATGCCCTGGCTCTGTGCGAGCGGATTGGAGCGGTTGCCGGACGTATCGGTCATGGCGGATCAGGCGGTCAGCCGGCGGCGCGCTTCGCTGGCGCGCGGCGCCTTGTGGAACTTGCCGTCCTTCATGATGGCGAGCAGGCGATCCCGGTTCTGCAGGATGCGGACGTCGGACAGCGGATCGCCGTCGACCAGCAGCAGGTCGGCGAGGTAGCCTTCCTTGATCATGCCCAGTTCGTTTTCCATGTTCATGATCTCGCCGCCGTATTTCGTCGCGGCCAGGATCGCCTCCATCGGCGAGAAACCGAGCATTTCGACAAAGATCTGGAGGTCCCTGGCATTGGTGCCCTGGGGGGTCCAGGCAAAGCCGTAATCGCCGCCGATGCAGATGCGAATGCCGCGGCGGTGCATCTTCTTCATCGTGTCGATGCACATCTCCAGTTCCCGCTCGTAGAGCATGGAAACCTCGGACCCGGGCTTGATGCCCCATTGCTCCGCATGGCGGGCGGTATTGATCAGCCAGGCCATTCCCGGGGCCACAATATGCCGGTCGCGGGCCGCTTCCAGCGCATCGAGCGCTTCCTCGTTGGCGAAGGAGGCATGGTAGATGTTCTGGATGCCGTGACGGATGCACTGCATCACCGAGCCCGACGAACGGGCATGGGCGGACAGAACCCGGTTGCGGCAGCGAGCCTCGGAGGCGGCCATCGCCACTTCCTCTTCCGCCATGGGCGTTTCTTCCGCGCCCATGCCGGTTATCTCTTCGCCGGAGAGATTGAGCTTGATCGAATCCACGCCGTATTTGATCAGCGTGCGGACCACGCGCCGGACTTCCTCCGGTCCCGAGACGACGATCCCGAGATTGAGCCCTTCGTGGGGAATGTGCGACGGCGCGGCATCGCCCAGGCCGCCGACCGTGGTGATCTCCGGACCGGCAGCAAGATAGCGCGGCCCGGGAAAGCGGCCTTCGTTGATGAAGCGTTTGGCGACCACATCGAGACGGGGCTTGGCGGCCGCGGCCCCGCGGCCCGCCGTGAAACCCGCATCGAGCACCAGCTTCGCCATCTCCATGGTGACCAGCATGTGCTCTTCGAGTTCCATCATCTGGATCGGGTCGATCCCGGGTGCGTTGTTCCAGGACAGGTGCAGGTGGGCATCGATCATGCCGGGCATCAGCGTTGCGCCCATGCCGTCGATCACCGTCGCACCCGAGGATGTCATCGGCTGCGAGAAACGGGACGACCCCCGGGTGATCTGCTTGATCCGGTTGCCCTGGACGAGAACCTCGCCCGAATAGGGCTGTTCGCCGGTGGCATCCAGAATGCGCACATTGGTGAACAGGACGGAACCGCCGTCCCCGTTCAAGCCGTTCGTGTAACCAGCCATCTAGTCCTCCCTTGCGCCGTCAGCCCTCCCAAGCGTCCGGCAAACTTGAGCTTGCGTCGGTCATGCACTCCCGACGAATTCGGATATCAGCCGCCGGCACTCGGCCGGCTTCTCGATCGGTGTCCAATGTCCGCAGCCGGGCAGGATCACCGCCCTGCCGCGGCCGACTTCGTCCGCCAGTTGATGGGCGACGGAGGGCGGACCGACCGCATCCTCTTCGCCCGTGACGACCAGTACCGGCATTTTCAGCGCCGTGGCATCGGCGCGGTTTGCACCGGCCAGCGCCTCGCACGACTTGGCGAACCCTTCCGCGTCCTGGCGCATATGGCTTTCGCGCACGAAGGCGACCGCTGCCGGGTTTGTTTCGTCAGACCCGGACGCTAGTCCGGCCGAGGCCACCTGGTCGGCGACCACGGCCATGCCCTCGTCGCGGGCGAGCTGCGCCCGGCCTTTCAGGCGTTCGCGCGCGGCGTCCGCCGGTTCGAGGATCGGACCAAACAGGGTCAGCGTGCGCGCCAGCGCCGGCCGCGCCTGGGCGACGTGCTGGGCAATCAGGGATCCGAAGGAATGTCCGACCAGATCCGCCTCGGCTATGCCGAGATCGGAAGCCGCCCTGAGGACGGTGTCGACAAGCAGGCGCACATCAATCGGCCCGCGCGGCGTGGCCGACCGTCCCGCACCGGGCAGGTCCGGGCGTACCACGCGCCGACCGCCGAGCGCGGGCATCAGCGGCTGGAATGAATTCGACGTCGCGCCGAGCCCGTGGAGCAGGATGATTGCCGGGCCTTCGCCCTCCTGCTCGATGGTCATGCCGGCGGTCATCGTCGTGGTCATGGGCGCCGCTCCGTGACCCGGTTTTCCAGCGTGCCGATGCCGGAGATGTCGATGCGCACCACGTCGCCGTCGCGCAGGTATTTCGGCGGCTTGAAACCGACCCCCACGCCTTCCGGCGTTCCGGTGGCGATGATGTCGCCGGGCTTGAGCGTCACCCCGGCGGAGATGGTCGCGATGATGGTCGGCACGTCGAAGATCAGATCCCGCGTATTGGCGTTCTGGCGCTCCTCGCCGTTGACCCAGGTCGTCACGGCCGTGTCGGAAATGTCGATTTCGTCGGCCGTCACCGCGAACGGACCCATCGGGCAGAACGTGTCCTGGGACTTGCCGATCAGCCACTGGCTGTACCGGCCCTGCAGATCGCGGGCAGTCACGTCGTTGACGATCGTGTAACCCCAGACGTAATCCATCGCGTCTTCGGCGCGGATGCCGCGACCTTCCTTGCCGATGATGACGGCCAGTTCGGCCTCGTAGTCGATCGCCTCGGAAATCGCCGGATCGATGATGATCGGCGTGCCCGAGGCGACCACGGTTTCGGGAACCTTGGAAAAGATGATCGGGTGAGCCGGTACCTCGCCCTGGGCAGCGGAGGAATCGAAGCCGCTGCGCGAGAATTCGCGGGCATGGGCGTGGTAGTTCTTGCCGACGCAGAAGATGTTGCGGAACGGCCGGGGAAACGGCGCTTCGAGCTCGACTTCGGACAGCGGCAGCGGAGAAAGGGTTTCGAGCGCCGCCGGGTCCTTGCCGATCAGCGCCGCGACACCATGCGCGGCCTCTTCCACCGAAAGCGCGATCGGGGCAATCGATTGCCCGTCCTCGCTCACGATACCGACACGCCTTTCCCCGGCGTGCCTCATCGAGGCTACCCTCATATTCACTCCTCCCATATGCGCCAATTTTATATTGGCTTATCTTTGATATTAGCCTATGGGGACTATTCTGCCCTTGCAAGAGTATTTTTCTTGAATTTCTTGCACCAATATGCAGAAATTCCCGTGAATTGGTTCGCATTAAGTGATCCAATAAATAATTGGATCAATAAAAAGAAGCGAAATGCCCGTCAAAAAAGCACCAATGCTGGGGTCCGATCTGCAACACCGCCTGGAGAGCGGCGAGTGGCAGCCGGGTGACCTGATGCCTAACGAAAGAGCGCTGGCAACCGAGTACGGCGTGGCGCGCAACACGGTGCGCAAGGTCCTGACGCAGATGGCGGAGGACGGGCTGATCGAGCGGCAGGTCGGCCGCGGAACCGTCGTCCTGGATCGGCCTGACAACCAGTTCACCGATATCCTGGATCACTTCCTCGACGCCAGCCCCCTGGACATCCTCAACCTGCGGATTTTCATAGAGCCCCACAGCGCGGAGGCCGCAGCGCGCAACGCCTCGTCTGCCGAACTGGAGGCCATCATCGAGGCGAACGCGAAATGCGCGGAGGCCATTGATCTAGACCGGCATGAATACTGGGACAGCCAGTTTCACAAGCGGATCCACCAGGCGGCGAACAATGCCTTCCTCACCGATCTGTTCGACCTCCTGTCGATAATCCGCTGCCAGGCGCCGATGATGGAGTTGCGCCGCCGGACCTTTACCGAAGAGCGCCGGCTTGCCAATGGACGCGAACACGAGGAAATCCTCACCGCACTGAAAAACTGGGACGGCAAGGCAGCGGCGCGCGCCATGCGTGACCACCTCATATCCCGGCGCCGCAATTATTTCGGCCAATAGGCCGGTTTCAGGAAGTCTGTCCCCATGGCCACCCAGGCAAAACTTCGCAAGATCGTCTCGACCGCCGGCACGACGCGGGATTTCATCGACATTCTGAAGCGGCTGACCGGAGCCAGCCCGGCCGATATTCTGGCCGTGCGGCTGATCATCGAGCCCCAGGCGGCCGCCGCGGTCGTCTCAAGTGCAACCGGCGCCGACATCAAGCTGATCCGCGAAGCGCACGAACAGGCCGTGAATGCGGACGACCTCGCCAGCTTCGAGCGCTGGGATGCGGAACTGCACAGCCGCATCTATGCCGCCACGCGAAACGAACTGCTGATCAGCCTGAACGATCTGCTCGGGGACATCCGCAACCGCGCGCCCTGGATCAGATTGAAGAAGAAGGTGATTACCGAGGCCAAACGCCGGGAATACTGCGGCCATCACGAGGAAATCGTCGAGGCGATCGCCCGGCGCGATTCCGAAGGCGCCTCGGAGGCCATGACCCGTCACATCACGATCATCATCGAGGATCTTTTTCCCAGGTAGAGGCTGGCCGAAGCGAACGGCGCAATTGTTCGAATTTTAAAACCCCGCCGATTGCGGGGCTTTATCTGCTTGTAAAAAGCAAGTCAGTACCGGAACAGGTCCTGGTCGATGCCGGCGGCTTGGAACACGTAGTCGCGGCTTGTCTCGAGTTCCCGGCGCAGGCGGGCAAGGTCGAAGCCCATCAGAGCCCCGCGCCATTTCTTGATCCTGCCCGCGACGAAGACGGTGTCCACATTGGTCCGCTCCATCAGGGTGACCACGGCGCCCGGCACATGGTTGAGCGGCGCGACGTTCAGGGCCTCGGCATCGAGCAGGATGATGTCGGCCTCCTTGCCGGGGGTCAGCGAGCCGGTCTTCTTCTCCAGTTTCAGCCCGCGCGCGCCTTCGATGGTGGCGCTCCGGATCGCGTCCATGGCCGTCAGCAGGGTCGGATAGTCCTCGCCGGCAAGCGCCAGTTCGTTGGCGAACATCCGCTGCAGGGTCACCATGGAGCGCATCTGGGTGAAGGCGTCCGCCGTCATGGTGCATTCCACGTCGGTGGAAAGCGACGGCCGGAGGCCGTGGTCGATCGCCTTCTGGATCGGCGGTGCGCCGTGGCGCATGTGCATTTCGATGGGCACCGACAGGGAAATATGCACGCCCGCGTCGGCTGCGTAATTCCAGCCCTCGTCCGACATGCCGGTCATATGGATGAAGATGTTGTCCGGGCCGAACTTGCCCGCCGCGCCAAGAGCATCGAAGGTCTCCTGCATGCCGAAGGTGCCGACCACGTGGAGCGCGATCGGAAGGCCCAGTTCGCGGCCGATTTCCCAGCTTTTCTCGTATCCGGGCAGGTAGATCTCGCCGCCCATGACCATGGTGATCAGCTGGTCGTCGGAAGCAAAATGCTCCGCCTTGATGCGCCTGGCGTCTTCCGGATATTTCGCATCGTCGCCCCAGCCCTCGAAATAGCCGAACACGGAGCGCCGGCCCGCGTCGCGCAGGCCCTCGATGGCCGCGTCCGAATGTTCCGGCGAATGGTGGATCTGGCTGACGTCCATCACCGTGGTGACGCCGTCGTCAAGCTGGGCGATCGAGCCGAACAGCTCGTTGATGTAGACGTCCTCCGGCCGGTAGACCATGGAGAAGGTCTGCAGCATCTTTTCATAATAATTGTATTCGCTTTCCGGACGGCCGTCGTTGATCAGGATCGCGTCGGCAAGCACCCCGCGCAGCGCGGTCTCGAACTGGTGATGGTGGGTATCGATGAAGCCGGGCATGACGATCTTGCCCGAAGCATCGATCACGACGGCGTCCGGCGCGTCGATATTGGCGCCGACTTCCGCGATGAGGCTGCCGTCGATCAGGACGTCGCCGACCGGAAAATTGCCGACGCTGTCGTCGACCGAAAGAACCGCTCCGCCCTTGATCAGCACCTTCCGGCCCGCTTCGCCGATGCCCTTGGGCAGGGTCGCCGCCGCGGCGTCCTGGGCGGCCGTCGAGCCGTTGAGGGTTGCCGCCGCCGCCTCGGCACTCGCCGTGCCGGCAAGGCCCAGATAGTCGCGCCGCGTCGGGCATGAAGAAAGCGGCGCGCCGCTCCCGCAAAGTCTGCACATAGGATGTCCTCCCTGGTCCGTCCTGGTCTTCAACGTGTGAGTGACCATGGCAGCAGACGAAGGGGAGACAGATGCCCTGTCGCCGGTTCAGCTGCCGATGATCGATTCCGCCATAGGATAGCGCGCGATCGCATGGGCGATGCGCGACGCGGTCGCCTGCAGTTTCGGCAGGCGTTCGGTTACGAGCTGTTCCGGCGTCACCAGCCCGGTGTAGCCGGAGGAATTCAGGGCCGCGATGGTCCGGCCGTTGCTGCCGCGGATCGGAACCGCGATGGCGGTAATGCCGTAGTCGAGCTGGTCGACCGTGGTGGCGTAATTCCGTTCGCGGGCGAGCTCCACCTCGCGCCGCAGCGCATCCTTGTCGGTCACCGTCTTGTTGGTGAGCGCCTTCGGCCGAAGGTCGTGAAAATAGGCACAGAGCTTATCGTCCGGGAGACCGGCCAGAAGCACCCGGCCGAGCGAGGTGGCATGGGCCGGATAGCGTGCGCCGACGACAGCAGTAGCGCGGCGGGCGCGCTGCACCGAGTAGTGGGCGATATAGATGACATCCTCGGCGTCAAGCGTTCCCACCGAAGCGGCATCGCCGAAATCCTCGACCACATTGCGCAGCTCGGGCAGCAGCATCTCGTCGATCCGCGCGGAGAAATAGAACGCCGAGCCCAGTCCCATCACCTTCGGGCGCAGGAAGAACCGCTTGTTGGCGTGCCCGGCATAGCCGAGTTCAACGAGCGTGATCAGACTGCGCCGGGCCGCGGCCGGCGTAAGGCCGGTCCGGCGGGCGATTTCGCTGAGGCTCATTTCCGCGTGCCCGCTGTCGAAACATTCGATGATCGCAAGGCCCTTTGCGAGCGCCTCCACGAATTCCGGTGGTCGGGTCGTCTGTTCCAAGTCGGCATCCTTTCCGTTCCCGCTCAGCCTTGCGGAGCGAGAACGAAATCGAACTTGAACTTGGCGTCAGGCTTGATCTTCAAATCGAAGTCGAACGTATCGGTCGGCTTCACCGGCTCCAGCTTGGCAATCAGCGACCTGCGTACGCCGAACACCGCGTCATTGTCCAGATATTCGGTGTTTTCGAAGAAGACTTCGGTGGTAATCGCGTTCATGCCCGCGGCCCGGATGATGTAATGCAGATGGGCCGCGCGCCAGGCGTGCCGGTTGCCGGCGCGCAGGAGGTCGCCGACCGGACCGTCATAGGGCACCGTATAGGGCTTGGGCAGAACGGTGGTGTAGTAATACTCGCCCTTGTCGTTGGCCACGAACTTGCCGCGCAGGTCGTATTTGTCCTGGCCTTCCTCCTGGATCGGATAGGTGCCGCTGGAATCGGCCTGCCAGGTGTCGACGATCGCGCCGGGAAGCGGATTGCGCAGCGTGTCGGTCACCTTGCCGTGGACAAGCACGGTGACACCGTCGCGGCCGTCTGCGAGGTGGTCGCCAAGCTGCATGTCCGGAGCGTTGTCCAGATAGAACGGGCCGAGGTTGGAACCTTCCGTGGCTCCGCCGCGCGTGTTGATCATGTCGACCAGGGCGGAAAAGCCGAGCACGTCGGACAGCAGGATGAACTCGTGCCGGTCCGGCGTTGAGATCTTGCCGCAGTCGTAAAGGAAGGTGAGCACACCCATCCATTCCTCATGGGTGAGGTTCACTTCGCGCGTGTAGTCGTGCAGGTGTTCGATCAGCTTGTTGAGCAAAAGCTGAATGCGGCTGCCGTCCTCGGTCCTGAAGGACTCCTTGACCGCCTGGGTGATCGTGAACTCGTTCACGTCTTTCATCGTCTCCTCCCGTACGTCTGACAAGCCGTTGATTTCGCGCCATTAGATTCGCAATCGGCCTTGCACCCTTGACGAAACCGTAAAACAGATAATAATTTTCTACAAGCGTAAAAGTTTTCGCATACCGAAAAAACATAAGGAGCGGACATGCGTATCGGAAAGCAGGATCAGGCTTTCACGGCAATCGCGACCTCGGACGCGGACAGCATCACTGTGCGGGGCTACGACCTTGTCGACGAGCTGATCGGCGAGATCGATTTCACCGACTATTTCTGGCTGCTGGTCCTGGGCGAAAGGCCGACCGACAAGCAGCGCCGCATGATGAATGCCTGTCTCGTCTCCATCGCCGAACACGGGCTGGTGCCGAGCGTGCAGGCGGCGCGCATGACGCTCGCCGCCGCACCCGAAGCCTGGCAGGGGGCGATGTCCGCCGGTCTTCTCGGCATGGGCTCTGTGGTTGCCGGAAGTTCGGAGATTGCCGGCCGGTATCTGGCCGAGGTGATCGCCAGGGCGAAGAACGAAGGCAAGGACATCGAGACCGCCGCGATCGAAAGCCTTCAGGCGCTGAAGGAAGCGCGCAAGAAGGTGCCCGGTCTCGGTCATCCCCAGCACAGCGCCGGCGATCCGCGCGTGGACCGGCTGCTTGAGATCGCCGACAAGAACGGTGTTTCCGGTGTCTACATCGAGACCCTGCGCGTGCTGGCGAAACATGCGCCGGGCATCATCAACCGGCCGCTGCCGATCAACGTGTCCGGCGCCATTCCGGCCGCCATTCTCGATGCCGGCTGGCCGCTCGATGCGCTGAAGGCGGTTCCCCTGCTCGCCCGCACGGCGGGTCTGGCCGCGCATCTCTACGAGGAGGCGCAGCGCTCGATTGGCTTCATCATGTCGAATGAGGCGGATCTCGCGATCGCCTACGACGGTGAACCTTCAAAAAAGACAAGAGAAACAAAGGCGGCGCGGGACTGAGCCATGGTCAAGATCCTCAGAAACATCCGTGTCATCGAACTGGGCACCTATATCACCGGCCCTGCCGCCGGCATGCATCTTGCCGACCTCGGCGCCGATGTCATCAAGGTCGAACGCCCGGGCGAGGGCGACCCGTTCCGCGCCTTCAAGGGCGGCCTCTATTCGCCTCACTTCCAGACCTACAACCGCAACAAACGTTCCATCGCGCTCGACACCAAGAAGCCGGAGGATCTTGAGGTCCTGCATGACCTGGTCGCCTCCGCGGATGTCTTCATCCAGAACTTCCGCCCCGGTGTCGCCGAAAAGCTCCGAGCCGGGGAGGCAGATCTTCGCAAGGTCAATCCGGGGCTCATCTATTGCGCGATTTCAGGCTTCGGCCGCACCGGTCCGTCGAAAGACCGCCCGGCCTATGACACGGTCGCCCAAGCGGCCAGCGGCTATCTGCGCCTGCTGACCCCGCCGGTGAACCCGCGCGTGATCGGCCCGGCGATTGCCGATGCGGTCACCGGCCAGTATGCAGCGCTCGGCATTCTCGCGGCTTTGCTGGAACGGACACAGACCGGCGAGGGTCGACGGCTGGACATTTCCATGCTGGAGGCCATGACCCATTTCAACCTGGACAGCTTCACCCATTATTTTTCCGAGGGCGAGGTGATGGGGCCGCTGTCGCGTCCAGTGGTGTCCCAGTCCTATACGTTCGAGTGCAGCGATGGAAAATGGATCGCGATCCACCTGTCCTCACCTGCCAAGTTTTGGAACGGCCTGCTGCAGGCAACCGGACAGGAGCAGCTCAACGACGACCCGCGGTTTAACGAGCGGTTGGAGCGCATCCAGCATCAGGACGACCTGATCGCTCATTTCACCCCGGTTTTCAAAACCGACACCCGCGCAAGCTGGTGTGACAGGCTGCTGGCGGCGGAAGTGCCCCATTCACCGGCCTACGATTCCAATGAGGCGCTGGAAGACCCGCAGGCAAAGCACCTGCAGATCGCCGTTCACGCCGACCATCCGGTAATGGGCCCGTTCACCACCGTGCGTGCGCCTTATTCGTTCGACAGCGAACCGGATCTCGACATCGTGCCGCCGCCGGTGCTGGACGAGCACGGCGCGGAAATCCGCGAGGAACTCAAGCGGAAGAAGACCGGATAGGCGTTCGGGCGGGAGGGCCTTGAACGCAATGAACCACAGGGGGGAACAATGACCGGGAATGGAGACCTGACGGCACTGCCGGTGCCGGACGTCATGGAAGCCAGCCGCGAGATGCTGCAGAAGCAGCTCTACGCCATCTTCACCGAACCGGCCAACGGCATCGGACCCGTACTGGAACAGATGGCCGACCACCTGGCCTTCCAGGTCCAGCTTGAAAAAGACGGCATCATGTATGCGGCCGGACCCATGTGGACCGACGATGAGGAGCGCTGGGAGGGCGAAGGTCTCGTCGTCGTGCGCGCCGCCTCGCGCGCGGAGGCCATTGCCATTGCCGAACGTGATCCGATGCACCGGAGCGGCGCCCGGACCTTCCGGGTCCGCCCCTGGATGATCAACGAAGGCAGCGTCACCGTCCGGCTCGACTACTCGAGCCAGACATTCGAATTGCTGTGAACAGAGGGAGGGAGGAACCAATGAAAACCCTGTTCGGACTGCTGACTGCGGGCATGCTGACACTATCCGTGCCGGCCATGGCCCAGGAAACGATCAATCTCACCGTGGCGTCGAGCCATCCGACCGCGATCCCGTGGGTCGGCATGATCAAGACCCACTTCATGGCCCGGACCGACGAGATCCTGGCCAAGACCGGCAACTACAAGATCGACTGGAACGAGGCCTTCGGCGGCCAGCTCTACAAGGCGAACGCCACGCTGACCTCGGTGGAGGAAGGCATCACCGATATCGGCTGGGTTTTCTCCTTCCTGGAGGCGGCCAAGCTGCCGCTCAGCCAGGCGTCCAGCTATGCGCCGTTTTCCACCAACAACCCGGCGATCCAGCTGTCGGTGATGGAGGAGCTTTTTGAGACCAACGACGCCTTCCGCAACGAGTGGGAGCAGCACAATCTGAAGGTGCTCGGGTTCACCGGAACCGACGGCTATGACCTCTACACCAAGCAGCCGCTGGACAGCTTCGCTTCGCTCAACGGCATGAAACTGTCCGCACCCGGCGTGCTCGGCAACTGGCTGCGCGGCACCGGGGCCAACGCGGTCGACGGGGCGCTGACCACCTTCTACACCGACATCCAGACCGGCGTTTCGGATGGCGTGCTCTCGCTTGCCCTCGGCGTCCTGCCGGCCAAGATCTACGAGGTGGCGCCTTATATCACCCGTGTCGACATGGGTGTCGCCTTCTCCGGCGCGGTCGCCATCAACCGGGACACCTGGGACGGTCTGCCCGAGGAAGTGCAGAACGCCATGGTCGAGGCGGGCAAGTACTACACGGTCTCCCACGGTGAGGACCTGCTGAAGCGCCACGAATTCGCGCTCAACAAGATGCTCGAGGTCGGAGCCGACCAGAACCCGCCGGTCACCATGACGCCGATGAGCCAGAGCGACCGGGGTGCGTGGGTGAACGCGATGCCCAATCTCGCCAAGGAATGGGCCGATTCCCTTGAAGAGCGGAATATTCCGGCGCGCGACTTCCTCAAGGCCTACATGACCGGTCTCCGCAAGCGCGGCGAGACGCCCGTGCGTGCCTGGGACAACGATCTCTGATCGCGGTCCGGCAACGTGACGGGACATACTGAAAGAGCCGGCGTTTCTGAAGCGGAACGCCGGCTTCCACTCCTGCGCCGCTCCTGGGCCTTTCTCGTCGATGCGCTGGCGGCGCTCGGCACGCTCCTGATCGGGGTGCTGATGCTTGTCATTTGCGCCGATGCGGTGGCCCGCAACACCATGGGCGCGTCTCTGCCGCTCGTCTCTGAACTGGGCGCCCTGATGCTGGTGATGATCGTCTATCTCCAGCTTGCCACCACCGTGCGCGCCGACCGGCTCGCCCGCACGGAAATCTTCTTCACCGGCTTCCGCGAAAGCCATCCGCGAGCGGGCTCCCTGCTGTCCGCCGTTTTCGATGCGGTCGGCGCCGCCACGATCGGCGGCATCGCCTGGTCGACGGTCCGGATCCTGGAAAAGGACTGGAAGTCGGGCGAATATATCGGCGTGACCGGCATCGCGACCCTGCCGACCTGGCCGTTCCGGGTGCTCATCCTGCTGGGCGTGACCGTGGCCGCGATTGAATTCCTCATGCGCGTGGCCGCCGCCCTGCGCTTTGCGGCGTCTGGAGGTGCCAAATGAGCCCGGTCGAAATCGGCATCGCGGCCATCGCGGGCCTGATGGTCCTGATCTATCTCGGCATGCCCATCGGCGTCTCCATGCTAACCGTTTCCTTCTTCGGTGTCGCGGCCATCCGCAGCGACATCGTCGCCGTTCGCATGATCGGCGCCGTCGCCAATGATTCCCTGCGCGAATACCTGTTCGCCGTGGTCCCGCTGTTCGTTCTGATGGGACTGCTCGTCACCGTTTCCGGCGTCGGCAAGGACACGTTCGACGTCTTCGAGCGCGCGATGAAACGGATCCGCGCCGGCCTGGGCATGGCGACCGTGTTCTCCAATGCCATTTTCGCGTCGATCACCGGTATTTCGATCGCGTCGGCCTCGGTGTTCAGTCGGGTCGCGGTTCCCGAAATGACCCGCCACGGCTATTCCCGGCGGTTCTCGACCGGGGTGGTTGCCGGCAGTTCGGTGCTGGGCATGCTGATCCCGCCGTCGCTCCTGATGATCGTCTATGCGGTCATTGCCGAGGAATCCGTCGGCCGCATGTTCCTCGCAGGGATCGGGCCGGGAATTCTGCTGTCGCTGATGTTCTGCCTGGCGATCTGGCTGATGGCCACGTTCCGCAAGGACTTCGTCTTCTCCGCGGCGCAGGACACCGGCGACATCGGCAATCTGAACCTGCTCGACATCGTCTTCAAGGCGATCCCGATCCTGTGCCTGATGCTGCTTGTCCTTGGCGGGCTCTACGGCGGCTTTCTCAATCCGACCGAGGCCGGCGCGGCGGGCGCGTTCGGCGCCTTGGTGGTCGCGCTGATCCGCAGGTCGCTGACCGGCCGAAGCTTCTGGCGGCTGCTGGTGGAAACCGGGCAGATCACCGTGTCCGTCCTGTTCCTGATCATGGCGGCGAGCTTCTTCAGCCGCATGCTGGCGCTTTCCGGCCTGCCGAACGCGCTGGCCGATCTGCTCCTGAGCAGTTCGCTCGGCGCCTACGGATTCCTGCTGCTCTACCTGGTGCTGGTGATCATGCTCGGTTGCCTGATCGATTCCATCTCGATCATGCTGATCCTGCTGCCGATCGCCTTACCCGTCGCGGACGCCGCCGGGTTCGACCTGATCTGGTTCGGGGTGCTCACCGTGATCGGGGTGGAGGTCGGGTTGCTCACGCCGCCCTTCGGCCTGTCCGTCTATACGATCAAGTCATCCATGGACGATCCGGATCTGACGTTGGGCGACGTCTTCCGCGGCGCAATGCCCTTCGTCCTCACCATGATCCTCTGCATCGCGATCATTGTCGCCTTCCCGCCGATCGCGACCTATCTCGCGCGGCTTTGAAAAACTTCGGAGACCAGACCCATGAGGACGCTCCTCTTCATCTGCGGCAGCCTGCGGGCCGCCTCTTCCGCGCGCGGCACCCAGCGGGCGCTGCAGGCAGCCCTTGCCGGGGCTTGCGCGTTTGACGAGGCCGACATCGGCGTGCTGCCCCATTACAACGCCGACATAACCGACAACCCGGAGGTCGAAGCGTTCAAGCGTCAGGTGGCGGAGGCCGACGGCGTGGTGTTCGTCACGCCGGAATACAATTACGGCATTCCCGGCGTCCTCAAGAACGCCATCGACTGGGCGTCCCGGCCGGGCTATGCCTCCGTCTTCAAGGACAAGCCGGCCTTCGTCATCACCGTTTCCGGCGGCGCGCTCGGCGGTGCCCGCGCGCAATTTCAGCTGAAATACGCCCTGAGCGCCATGCTGGCCCGGGTGTTTCCCTATCAGGAAATTGTCGTCCCGACCGCCAATGACAAGATGAAGGACGGTGTGCTTGCCGATGAAGCGATCATCAGCTTCGCGACCACGGCCCTGACCGCCTTTATTGCAGAGCTCTGAGCGATGCCGGTGTCGCGCTGGGCACGGCGGCCAGCAGACGTTGGGTGTAGGCGTGTTCCGGGGCTGACAACAGCTTAGTCGTAGGGCCGGTTTCGACGATCTCGCCCCTATACATGACCGCGATCCGGTGACTGACCCGTTCCACCACGGCGATGTCGTGGGAAATGAACAGGAAGGACACGCCTTCGCGGGCCTGGAGGTCGAGCATCAGGTCGGTCACCTGCCGGGCAATCGAGACGTCGAGGGCGGACACCGCCTCGTCGGCGATGATCAGCTTCGGCGAAACCGACAGGGCCCGGGCAATGCACAGCCTCTGCCGCTGCCCGCCGGAAAACTGGTGCGGAAACCGGAAGATCCCGTCCCGTTCCAGACCGACCCGTTCGACAAGCTGCGCCGCCAGGTCCTTCTGGTTTTTCGACGAGACAAGGCCGTGGATCCGGGCCGGTTCGGTGATGAGTTCATGGACGGCCAGGCGTGGGTTCAGGCTCGCGAACGGGTCCTGAAACACGATCTGCGCATCTTTGCGGGTTTCGCGCAGCACGTCCTTCGAGACACCGGTCATCGGCTTTCCGTTCAGAAGAACGGTGCCTTCCTCCGGTTCGATCAGCCGCAGGATCGACCGGGCGAGCGTGGACTTGCCGCAGCCGGATTCGCCGACGAGCCCGAGCGTCTCGCCGCGCGCGACCTGGAGGGAGACCTGGTTGACGGCGGTGACCTTGTCGGACTTTCTGGAGAAGAGCCCGGACTTGGAGGAAAACCTGGTCGACAGCCGGTCGACCTGGAGCACGATATCGCTTGCCGCCGCGCCGGCCTTGCTGCCGTCGCCCAGTTTCGGCGTCGCCGCCATGAGCTGTCTGGAATAGGCGGCCTTGGGGGCCTCAAACAGCTCCCGGACCGTGGCTTCCTCCTGCTTGATGCCGTTTTTCAGCACCACGACCCGGTCGGCGATTTCGGCGACCACGCCCATGTCGTGGGTGATGAACAGGACGCCCATGCCGATTTCCGCCTGGAGCGAACGGATCAGGTCGAGGATTTCCGCCTGGGTCGTCACGTCGAGCGCGGTCGTCGGTTCGTCGGCGATGAGAAGCTGCGGCCGGCAGGCGAGCGCCATGGCGATCATCACCCGCTGGCGCAGGCCGCCGGAAAGCTCGTGCGGATATTGCTTCAGGCGGCGCGCAGGTTCGGGAATGCGCACCTGGTCCAGGGCCTCTACTGAGGCGGAGAGTGCCTCGCGCATGGACATCTTGCGGTGGCGGATGAACACCTCCGCAAGCTGGTTGCCCACGGTCAGCACCGGATTGAGCGAGGTCATCGGCTCCTGGAATACCATGGAGATCCGGTTGCCGCGGACATTGCTCAGCGCCGCATCGGGCAGCGCCGTCAGGTCGATAACCTCATCCCCGTCGCGCAGGCGGATGTTGCCGCCGGCGATCCGACCGCCTTCGCGTTCGATCAGGCGCAGGATCGAAAGCGCCGTCGCCGATTTCCCTGATCCGGATTCGCCGACGAGCGCCAGCGTTTCCTGAGGCCGGATCGCAAACGACAGCCCCTTGACCGCCTCATGGCTGCCGAAGGCGATGCGCAGGTCCTGAACCTCGACGACGGGATCGGTCATTTGAGTTGGCCTCTGCGGCGGGCGGCGAATTCCGGATGGCTGTCGAAACCGGGAAGCGGCGGGGTCCAGCGGGCCAGGCCCGGCTTGAACGAAAAGGCGATCGGATCGTCGCCATGAACCTGCCAGTTCACCGTGTCGCCGAGTTCAAGCATGCCATAGGCGCCGGCCGGTTCTCCGTTGGTGGTGAAGCTTTCCGTCAGCGACTGCTGGGTCAGGTGGGTGATGCCGTCGACGGTGGTGATCGTGTTCCAGTGCACGTGGCCGGCAATGCAGGTGACCGGCACCCTGGCCTGGGCGAGGGCCGCACGGGCGCGGTCCGCCATCGGATAGGTCGAGGCGTCCGGGTTGCGTTCGAAATAGTAGTTGCCGGTCTGGGCATGGCCGGAAATCGGCACATGGCTCATGACCAGCAGGGGCCGGTCGGCAGTCTGGGCGACACGGGACAGCCAGACCAGATCGGTCTCGCGCAGGACGAAACCGGCATGTTCCGGCGAACGCATAATCTTGCTATCTGCGCGCCACAGCACGATCCGCCAGTCGCCGATGTCGAATGTGGTGTTTTCCAGCGACTGACCGAGGATTTCCTCGTTGTCGGAGACTTCGAGATAGTCCCGGTCGTGGTTGCCGTTGATGTGATGGATGGGGCTCGTGATCGGCTTGAACGCCTCGGCGACTTCGCGTTCGAGCCGAAGATCCGTGTCCCGGTCCATGTCGGAGATCCGGTCGCCGAGATCGACGACGAAATCCGGCTTTGCGTCGTTGGCAAAGCGCACGAACTCGTCCATCAGCGTAAGCGCCGTATCGCCGCGCTTGGTGGTTGTCGGAGTGCCATGATGAATGTCGGAAACGATGCAGATGCGGACGGACACGGGGGGATGCCTTTATTTGTGTTTTCAGGGAAGGAGGCACCGCCGGCCGGAACCGGCGATGCTGAGAGCGTCAGGGGACGGCCGAACTCAGTTGAAGGAGATCGAGCCGGCGCGGAAGTCGAGCACGTAAGGAATGTGACCCGGCTTCGGTGCCCAGTTGACGTTGGTCTTCATCGCCCAGCTTTCGTAAGGACGATAGAGCGGCAGAACCGGCGGATCCTGCTTGATGCGTTCCATCAGTTCCGCATAGGCCGCGCGGCGCAGTTCGACGTCGCCGGAGAAGCGGAATTTCTCCCAGGTCTTGGCGTACTCTTCGTCGGTGTTGAACCGGCCTTCGGATTCAGACGGACCGTTCGGGGCCCACATCACGCCAAAGCAGCCGAACGGATCGGCGAAATACATCGGGTTGGACCAGTTGCGCACCATCATGTCCGGGGAGTTGCCGGTCCACTTGTCGCCGACATTCACCTTGCCCTTGATGCCGACCTCGGCCCACATTTCCATGATCGCCTGAGCGGCGAGCAGGCCGTTGGTGTAGTAGCTCGGTGCGGTGTCGAAGGTGATCTCGGTGCCGTCATAGCCGGCTTCCTTGAGGAGTTCCTTCGCCTTTTCCGGGTTGTATTCGAAGGTCTTCAGCTCCGGCTGGTAAAGTTCGCCGAATTCCTTCAGCGTGTGGGTCGACGGCACCACGGCCTTGCCGAGCCACAGGGCTTCGTTGAGCGCGTCCCGGTCGATGGCAAGCGACAGCGCCTGGCGGATGCGCGGATCCTTCAGCACCGGATGGTTCACGTTCATGATCATGACGTGGAACAGGGCGGTCGCGCTGCCTTCGGCCTTCATGTCAGGATCGCTTTCGATCAGGGAGAGCTGATCCGGGGCGATGTTGGTGATGATGTCGGCTTCGCCGGTCTTCAGGGCGGTGATGCGCGATGCGGTTTCCGGCATGTGCTTGACGGTGACCTTGTCGAGCGGCGCCTTTTCACCCCAGAAGTCCTCGAACTTTTCCCAGACGACCCGTTCGCCCGGAACGAATTCGGCGACCTTGTACGGGCCGGTGCCGACGGGCTTCAGGGAGAAGGCTTCGTAGTCGTCGTCTTCGGCGACATTCGGATCACCGGCGAGCGCCTTGGTGTACTCTTCCGGAATGATCATGACCTGCTGCAGGTTCAAAAGCGTTTCCCAAAGCGGTTCGGGACGCTTGGCGTAGACGCGGACGGTGTAGTCGTCCACCTTTTCCGCCTTTTCGAAGTTGCCGAGACGGTCGCGGGCGCGCACCTGGTAGGGGGTGAAGGTCGCCTGGTACATGCGGTTCAGGGAGAAGACCACGTCATCGGCGGTCATGTCTTCGCCGTTGTGGAACTTCACGCCGTGGCGCAGTTTCAGTTCCATGATCGTCGGCTCGATCAGCTTCCATTCGGTCGCAAGTGCCGGAACCCATTCGGTGTCCGTGGTGTCGTGGTTCTTGTCGATCAGCGTGTCGAAGGCGTTGTAGTAGAACTGGGAGCCGACGTTGGAATGGTCGCGGCCCGGATCGAGGTAGCTGGAAACGTTGGCGGCGCCAACGGTGAGCTCTGCTGCGAAGGCGCCCGATGCGAGCATCGATGCCAGAATGGTTGTTGCGGCGGTGGTTGCCAGAAGTTTCTTCATCATAAGCCTCCAGGGCTTCAAGGGTTGCAGGCAGTGGCCGTTCCGGCTTCTGGTTTTTGAAAGGGTCAGCGGCTGCGCAGGCGCACGTCGGCGTGGTCGCGCAGCCAGTCACCAAGGATCTGCACGGCGAAGGTGAGGAGCAGGATCATCATCGCCGGGGCGACCACGATCCACGGGGCGGTCGGCAGGTAGTCGCGGCCGACGCCGACCATGGAGCCGAGCGTCGCCGTCGGCGGCTGCACGCCGAGGCCGAGGAACGAGAGCGTCGATTCCAGGATGACGATGTTGGAAAAGTTCAGAGTGAACTGGACCACCAGCGGCGACACCACATTGGGCAGGATGTGACGCAGGGCGATGCGCAGCGGTCCGGCGCCGGCCGCGCGCGCCGCCTCGATGAACGGCATTCCGGTCAGCTTGCGCACTTCGCCGCGAACGATGCGGGCGTGCTGCTCCCAGCCGTAGACGCCGAGCACCAGCACCATCACTTCCAGCGAACTGCCGAAGATCGCCAGGATCAATAGCGCGATCAGGGTGAAGGGAATGGCGATCTGGGCATCGACCGCGCCCATGACGAAATCCTCGAACACGCCGCCGACAAGACCGGCCAGCAGCCCGAGCGTGCCGCCGATCAGAAGCCCGATGACGGCGCCGGCGAGAGCAAGTGTAAAAGTCAGCCGCAGGCCGTAGATGCAGCGCGAGAGAATGTCCCGGCCGAGCTCGTCCGTACCGAGGAAGAACCCGGCCTTGTAGCGCTCGAAGCCGAGCGGCGGGCGCAGGCGCGAAATCAGGCTCTGGTGGTTGGGGTCGAACGGCGCAATCAGTGGTGCTGCGATCGTCAGCAGCACCAGGATCAGCCCGACGATCAGCGCGATCCTGAGAACCCAGTCCGCCTTGCACCAAAGGGCGTAGCCCGGGATCCGGTGCGGCGACAGGATCGGCCGCCGGACGGTCTGGGGCAGGGAAGAGGTGAGGTCGCTCATGGCTTATCCCTTTGCAAGACGGATGCGCGGATCGGCGTAGGCGTAGGCAATGTCGACCGCGGCGTTGATGCAGATGACGGCGACGGCGACCATCAGCACGCCGAACTGGAGGACCGGGTAGTCGCGCATGATCGCGGAGCGCACCAAAAGGTCGCCGATGCCCGGCCAGGAGAAGATGGATTCGATGACCACGCTGCCGGCGGCGATCCAGCCGGCGATCTGCAGGCCGACGACGGACAGGATCGTGATCGAGGCGTTCCGCAGGCCGTGCTTCAGGATCACGGTGCGTTCCGGCAGGCCCTTTGCCCGGGCCGTGCGCATGTAATCCTGGCCAAGCACGTCCAGCATGGCGTTGCGGGTAAAGCGGGTCAGGGCGGCGACGAACATGCCGGACATGGCAAGGGTCGGCATGATGAAATGCAGCGCAGTGCCGTCACCGACCACGGGCAGCCAGTTGAGCGTATAGGCGAAGATCAGCACCAAAAGGGTGGCGATGACGAAGGGCGGCACCGCATAGCCCATGAAGGCGATCACCATGATGGCGCTGCCGACGAACCGGGTCCGGTAGACCGCCGCCGCAATGCCGAGCGGGATGGAAAGGGCGAAGGTGAAAATCGCGGTGCTGAACAGGAGCTTCAGCGACGGCCAGATCCGCTCGGCGGCGATCTCCGCGACCGGGCGCCGCTCCAGGAACGACAGGCCGAACTCGCCGGTAAAGATCGAGGCGATGAATTTCCAGTACTGGGTCGCGACGGACCCGTCGAGCCCGTAATAGGCGATCAGCAGCTGGCGGTCTTCCTGGGTGATGCCCTCGCCGATGACGAAATCGATCGGATTGCCGGAGAGCCGGGTGGCGAAGAAGACCAGCGTGATGATGATGAACAGCGTGACGGCCATCTTCAGCAGCGTCCGCAGCACATAAGTCAGCATGACAGCGCTCCCTGACGAGGCGAAACGGGGTCTTTGTGAAGGGCTGCGGCCGGCGGCCGGGCCACGTGAATGAAGGCCAGACCAGCGCGTGCGGCGGCCTCGCCGTCGGTTGCCGGATTGTCACCGACGAAGACGGAGGTTTCCGCCGTGGCGCCGGACCGGTCGAGGGCAAGGTCGATCAGGGCCGGTTCCGGCTTGCCGAAGGAGCGCAGAACCACATCCGGCTTGCACAGGCGCACGGCGGCGGCGAGCGCCCCGGTCTCTGGAACCGGCAATCCGTCCGGATCCGGATGGGTGGCGTCCAGATTGGCGACGATGAGGTCGGCACCCTGATGCAGCGCCTTCAGGAGCCGTTGCAGGTCGGCGATGGCGAATTTCGGATCGCGGGCGAGAAGCACGACTTCGGGCCCATGCTCGACCGGCCGGAGACCGAGGCTTTGGGCAAGGTCGCAGATCGGATCTTCCGCAAACACCTGGACCGTGGCGCCCGGATACTCCCGGGCGATCCGGTTGACAGCGACCTCACCGGCCAGACAGATCCGCTCTGCCGGAATGTTGAAGCCGATCACGGCCAGACGGTCGGAAAGCGTTTCCCCGGTATCGGCGGAATTGTTGGAAACGATCCAGAGCCGGTTCGCAACGGAGTGTGCGAACTCCAGCGCACCGGAAAGAGGCTGTCCTCCGGCAACCAGGCAGCCATCGAGGTCGCACAGGACGGCATCGTAGCCGGCGACCATCTCCGGGGTCAGTTCCGCAACCTGCCTGTTTCTCAATTCCAGCATAAAACCATCCGATCGGCCGCAATTGATCGCTCCGGCATGGCTGCCGGCTGCGGAATGCGGTTCGTTTTGTTTCAAGAAAACCGGAACGTGGTCCCGGTCTCGGGATGGATACGAAACTGTCGTCTAAGTGTGACGGCGCCGTAACAAAGAAAACCTATGGTATGGGCCAGCAAAACATTTGCGTTGCTTCCAAAAGGAACGGCTGGCTTTTCATGTCGGTGACACTGTCTCGTATCCGCGCGATCAATGCGGTCGCGGCCGGCGGCTCCTATGCGGAAGGCGCCCGGGCACTCAAGGTTTCCCAACCGGCCGTGGCCCGTCACGTCAAGGAACTGGAGGCCGAATTCGGCGTTCGCCTGTTCGACCGCAAGAACGGTATTCTCTATCCCACGCCGCTCTGCAACGAGCTATGTGACATCGCCGAACGCATGGCGGAGGCCGAGCGCGAGGCCCGGCGGATTCTCTCCCGCCATAACACGCTGCTGAACGGGCGGCTGACCATAGGGCTGGGCAATTCCATGCCCGGCATGGCGCTTGTCGCCCGGTTCCTGAAACGCCATCCGAGCATCGAGATCGCGGTGGAAACCGGGTCCCACGAGCAGATCACCAAGGCGGTGCTGCGGCGCGAGGTCGATGTTGCCGTGTTACCCGACGTGCCCGCCGACGGCCGCTTCCGTCAGGCCCTGCTGACCCGCCAGAACGTGGTCGCCATCGTCCATCCGGACAGCGCCCTGTCGCGGGAGGCCTCTGTCACCTGCGAGCGTCTGATGGCCGAGCCGCTCATCTTCCGCACCCGCGGCTCGTCGACCCAGCGGGTGGTGGACCGCGCCTTTCGCGCCGCCGGGTTCGAGCCGGTCCCGTTCCTGACCCTCGACACCCGCGATGCGGTCTACGAGGCCGTGGTCAACGGCCTCGGCGTCGGCTTCCTGTGGCGCTTCGGCACCGGGCGGACCGACGTGGTCCACCGGGTCCCGGTCAGCGATATGCAGCGCGAATATGACGAGGTGGTCTTTTCCCTGGCCGACGAAAGCAGCGTCCTGCTGAACGCCTTCTTCACCGCCGTCGAGGCCTTCCGCAAGGATGCGGATACCATCCTGCAGCAATAGATGTGGCCACTGGCTCTAAGGCAATTTCACCGCCTGGTTTTTCATTGACGGGCTGATTCCGGTACCCTGTCAGAAATGATTCTATTCTTGCTTGGAAAGTAACCTATATGTTACTAATTCACCAATGCAATTAGTCGAGTACCAAACCAGTGACGGCAAAAGCCCATTCGCGGAATGGTACAACAACCTCGACGCAAGAGCGGCGGCCAAAGTGACGGTTGCCATGGTGCGTATGGAGCAAGGCAACTTTTCCAATGCCAAGGGAGTCGGAAGCGGGGTCCAGGAGTTCCGCATCGACTTCGGACCGGGCTACCGGGTGTATTTCGGTAAGGACGGCGACCGTCTCGTTATCCTGCTTGCCGGCGGCACCAAGAAGCGCCAGCAGAAAGACATCGAGGCAGCCCAGGCCCGTTGGCAGGATTACAAGAAGCGAAAGAAGAAGGGCTAGCGATGGCTGGACTGACACGCGAATTCAAGGAGACCGTAAAGGCACGCGCCGAGCGCGACCAGGCGTTTCGTGCTGCCCTGTTTTCCGAAGCTGTAGACCTGCTGATTTCCGGAGACGTTGAAACCGGCAAGGCCGTGTTGCGCGACTACATTAACGCGACAGTGGGCTTTGAGGAACTGGCCGAAAAAGTAGGTACTCCCTCAAAAAGTCTCATGCGGATGCTGAGCGAAAAGGGCAATCCGACTGCTTCAAAACTGTTTGCGGTTATCAGTCAGCTGCAGAAGACAACCGGGGTGCATCTGGCGGTTGGCACAGGTGGATAGCAAAGACAAATGAGATGGTTGAAATCAAACATTGAGAAGATTTCCAACCTGAAAGCGCAAGGCTCTCCGGAAAGCCTCACCTATGCAGCCCTAGAATGCCGGTTAGCGATAGAGCGCGTCTGTTATGACCGGCTCCGCATCGCGCACGACTACATATCCCAAGACGACATTAGGAAGTGGCAGCCGAAAGACGTTGTAAACACGCTGATACAGGAGGTGGATAGCAAAATTGCCGCCTCCTATACGTTTTCGGTGGGCAAGGAACCTATCAAAACAGAGGGTGACCTTACCCAGGAAGACTACGAGGCAATGGAATTTGTGCCGGTAGGTTCCCAGGTCGGTTTTGACCCGAAGAAAATGGGCAAGCTCTGGAATGCGATTTCCTCATTCCTGCATGTGAAAGTCCCGAAATTGAAAAGCGATAAGGTCACCGAATATGGTGATCCGGCCGCGCTGGAAAAGAAGATTGATGAGGTTTTGGTCGAGCTAGAGCGTCTGTCACAAGGCACGCTGATCGGGAGCGGATTCGGTAAAACCGTACGCTTCGATTGCATATGCGGCACCGAGAACAAGCGACGCTCTTCACTTTTAAAAGAAGGTCAGACCATCAACTGCATCAGCCCGGATTGCATAGAGCGTTGGGTGGTTGAGTTCGATGGGGAAGATATAGAATTCGTTCGAAAGAAAATTAATGTGCCGTGTCGCTCATGCTCGGTAGAAACGGCTTTTCCCGAAAAGGCGATGCTTGACCTTGGACTAAACCGGCAAGCGCGATTCATTTGCCAAGAGTGCGGTGAAACCAACCACGTCATGTGGCGGCTGAACCAAGCCGTCAATAAGGGTGAATAACGATGCCACTGTTACGGCTTTTGTTTTTCCGAAAGCCGGTAATGCTCCTTCATCATCTTATTAACCTCGGCCGCCGTGGCTCCCTTGATTTCAAGGTTCTTGGTTTTGAACGAAGCTGTGGGCACCAGCCGACAAGCGGCCAAGAGCGCCCTTACTTGCTCTACAATCGTTGCCCACATCTCCATATCTCCAGATCATCTGCATCGAGGAATCCGATAACAAATGATGGTTTGCACCATCACCCGCGTATCCGCGCGGGTGAATCTGCCCCCATTTGAGAGGCGTTAAGTGCGAAAGGCGGAAATTTCGCCAAGATTGGCGGATTCTCGCCATTTCACAAAATGCCGGAACAACGCTTCAGGGGGTTAAGTGCGCCCGTGGGATAATGCCCCCGATTTTTCATCGCGTCCGAAAGGTATCTTGCGCCATACTGGTTAAAATCAATTAACTGTTAGTTGCCATTAAGTTGGGCTTAGAGTTCGAGCTTTGAGGAAAAAATATGGGTTGGGAAAATTTAGTTCCCGGGTGCTTCGGTGCAGCCGACGCCCGATTTGCACTTCATGCAACAGACGAGAAACGCGCTAAGGAAGCCATCAAAGCGGCAAAGACCGCAGGGGCTTCGTTCGAAGACTTTGAAAAAGAAATTCTTTGGTACTGCTATCAGAAGGTTAGCCACGATGGATTTCTTGGACATGTCGAGGAACAGGTCGCTGAAGCGAAAAAGCTGTGGCGTTGAGGTTTCTTCAAAAGTCACGCTAATTGCCGGGTTGAAGTATAAAGGAGGTGCTGATGAAGGACAAAGAAATAGGCGATATTTTTAAGACAAAGAAAAAGGCTTCAAATCGAGCAAAAATGGAAAAATTATCGGCAGAAAAGCAACGAAAAAAGACGAGTTAAGCCAAATAGACAATTTACTAAATGTGGGTTTGTTAAAAAAGTTGATTTACAACTATGTAAGTAAATCAGAAGATCTTGATAAAGATATATGGATTAAAATAGACACTTTAATACACAAGTATTTGGGTTTTGATGACCTATTCGACGATGACGAGCATGAGAGAACGGCAGTATATATTTTTTGTTTAGCCCATCGTCATCAGAAAGAAAAGATAGTGAGAGAAGCAATTAAAAAGTTATTAAATGAAGGAATTGAAATCAGATTTCAAAGACCAGCCTTTTCATATGGTGACCGCGAGATAGAGTTAGTTATAAACTTCGAACGTATAATATAAATACTAAATATAGCTCTGTGCTGCATAAGTTATAATTTTTGAATCACCCCTCACCTCTTTTGAAACCAAACGCTTAGGGCATGCAAAAGTCCGTTGCAGAAAATTGGATATGCTTGCGTCAGAACCAAGCAGCAAAACTTGGACCGGTAGCATACTGCCCCAAAGGCCGATGGATGCAAGTTAGCATGTGCCGAATGGGACCGGCCAACCAAGTCTTATACAGACGGCATCGCTTTCCCGGTCGAAATAAGCCGGAGAGGCGCAACGGCTAAGGTTCTGGACCGACCCTATTTCGGTGCCGTGGCCGGGGCGACCATGCCGGGGACATAGGCGCTGGAAATGAAGGAGCGGGCGTGGGCCTTGAAGGCTTCCGCCAGCCGGGATTGGCGCAGGGATTTCAGGCTTGCCACCCCGAGCGTCATCGGCCGGTGGTTGCCGGACAGGCGCACGCGGACCACCTTGCGCCCGTCGAGGGCGGCGTCCGAGCGGGGTGTCACATTGGCAAGCGTGTAGCCGAAGCCGTTGGCGACCATGGTGCGGATCACGTCCGGATGGGCGAAGCGGTAGCCGATGTTGGGCGTCAGGCCTTCCGCCATGAACAGCGCCTGGAAATATTCGCTTGAGAGCGGCAGGTCGAGGAACACCAGCGGCAGCTCTGAAAGCTCCTCCAGGCCGACCGAGGAGCGCCGCGCCAGCGGATGGTTTTCGCCGAAGAGCGCATGGGCGGGAAGCTCGACCAGCGGCTGGAACTTGATATCCTCCGGGATCGACAGGTCATAGGTCACGGCCACGTCGATGGCCGCGCTTCTGAGACCGTTCAGGATGGTCTCCTGATGGTCCACATGCGGGCGGATGGTGGTGCCGGGAAAGGCGGAGGTGAAGGCAAGGGCAAGTTCCGGCAGCACCATCGGCGCCAGGGTGGTCAGGCAGCCGACATTGAGCTGGCCCCTTATGTCGTCGCTTGCTTCCGTCGCGACGCTGTAAAGGGTTTCCGCCTGTTCCAGCAGTTGCTTGGCTTCCGCCAGCAGCGTCCGCCCGACCGGGGTCAGCGACAGTCCCTGGGCGTGGTGGCGGATGAACAGCTGGACGTTGAGCTCTTTTTCCAGCTGGGAAATCGCCGTCGACACTGACGGCTGGGAAATGCTGACCCGCTCCGCCGCCTGGGTGATGCTGCCGGTCTCGCCGGCGGCGATGAAATACTCAAGCTGTCTGAGCGTGAAGCGCATTAGGTCATGGCCTGAACGGATATTTTTCTCAGCAGACCCTAGAGCAAGCCGGGTTCGGAGTGAATCACTTCAGCAGCTTATTCGTCTCCGGGCACGCCGTAGCTCGGAGCCGCGGTCGGATCGATGGCGCGGGTGACATAGTCTTCAAGCTGCGGCTTGTAGAGATCCCAGAGGTTCGACAAGGCCCCGATCGGGTCTTCCTCCGCCCAGTCGACCCTCAGATCCGCCACCGGCCAACTCACGTTGCGGACCATGTAGAGGCCGGCGGAATGAACCGGCCCGGCTTCGCCGCCGGCGGCAAGGCCGGCCTTCATGGCCTTGATCAGCCGGTCGCCGAGGTCGCCCTCTGCCTCTGAATACGCCGCGACCATGGCCGACGGAACCGTGTCATTGGCAAGGAGATTGCCGGCAGCGGCACAATAGGGGCCCTGCGCGGTCGCGTTGATGCCAAGGGTGTGCTCGCCGGAAAAAGTTGCCGTCTGCCCGGTCCGGTCCAGAACCACCACCTGCCGCCAGTCCTTGGTCGGATAATCGGAGAGCAGGATTTCCAGTGCCTTTGCCGCCGCTATGCCGCTTTGCAGGAGGTCGAGCGCCTTCGGTCCGAGGGACGGATCGGTGATGTTCTGCGAGGCGACGACGCCGGCCCCGGCACGGGCATGGGCGCAGCGGGCCGCCACGGCGGGCGAGGACGATGAAATGGCGATCCCCATCATTCCGGTTCTGGGGCAGCAGGCGGAAATCGAAAATGTCATGAAGGAGCCCCTGGATTATTCATCTGGAATGACGGCGGTCACGTCGATCTCGACCAGCCATTCCGGACGCGCCAAAGCGGAAACGACGATCCCGGTCGAGACCGGATAGACGCCCTTCAGCCATTTGCCGACCACCCGGTAGACGGCTTCCCGGTAGCGCGGATCGACGATGTAGATGACGATCTTGGTGATATGCGCCAGTTCGGAACCGGCTTCCTTCAACAGCATGTCGATGTTGGTCATGGCCTGTTCCGCCTGGGCGGTCACATCGCCGATGCCGACATTTTCCGAGGTGTCGAGGTTCTGGCCGATCTGGCCGCGCACGAACACCATTGTGCCTCTGGCGACCACGACCTGGCACAGGTCGTTGTCGAGCTTCTGCTCCGGATAGGTGTCCCTGGTGTTGAAGCAGCGGATGCGTTTATGGGCCATGGGCTTTCCGTCAGTCATGCGTCTTCCGTCTCCCGCTGCGGGGACCGGGTGTAGGTCATGTAGCCGCGCTGCTTGGCGATATGATCGGCCACATATCCGGCGTCGTACCAGACACCCCAGATAAAGGAGGAGCCGCGCCGGGTCTGCCAGGGCAGGCCGAGGAAATAGACACCCGGCTCCTTCGAGACGCCGCGCTTGTGGATCGGCCGGCCCTGGTCGTCGAACGTGTCGACCTTCAGCCAGTCGTAGTCGACGGAAAAGCCCGTCGCCCAGATGATCGTGGTGATCCCCGCATCCGTCAGGTTCAGCTCAAGAATCGGGTTTGCGACACACTCCGGGTCCGGATCGATCCGGCGCGCCTCGGGTTCTTGCGGCAGGTCGAGACCGTTGCGCTCGATAAAGGCGTCGGCCTCGTCCAACAGCGACAGGTAATTGGTATCCCCGCCTTCGATATTGGCCTTGAGATCCGGCGCGAAGCGCAGCGTGCCGTCCTCGTAGGCCTCGGTCCGGCCCAGGAGCGTCATGCCTTTCGCCGCCAGTCGGCGGAAATCGACCGTATGGCCGCCGTCGACGCCGCTGACCGCGATCGTCGTGTGTTCCACGCCCGGCGTTGCTTCCGCATCCCACTTGTTCAGGACGCCCAGCCACCAGACGAAGTCGCGGCCGCGATAGCTGCGCGGCGGACGGTCGTGCGGGCCGACGGAAAGATAAACCTGCTTGCCCGCCTCAAGAAGTTCGGCCGCGATCTGCGCGCCCGAAGACCCGGCACCGACGACCAGAACCGCACCTTCCGGCAACTGGCCGGGATTGCGGTAGGCGGCGGAATGCATCTGGGCAATCCCCGCGTCCGCGGGAACGAGATCCGGCATGACCGGGTGCTGGAACGCGCCGGTCGCCGCAATCACGTAATTGGCCTCGATCGGGCCGTCCGAGGTTTCGATGTGGAACCCGCGCCGGCCGGTGTTCCGCCTGACCTCGGTCACCTCCACGCCGCAGCGGATGGGGGCTGCGATCTTGTCCGCATAGGCGACGAAATAGTCGGCGACCGCTTCCTTCGCAACGAAGGCATCCGGGTCGCAATCGGGAAATTCCATGTTCGGGAACCGGTCGTGCCAGGCCGGGCCGTTGGCGACCAGCGAATCCCACCGCTCCGAGCGCCAGCGCTCGGCGATCCGGTTCCGTTCCAGGACGAGATGGGAGATACCGCATCGGCTCAGGTGCTCGCTCATGGCAAGGCCCGCCTGACCGCCACCGACAACAAGCGCTTCTGTCTTTTCAACCGTCATGTCCGAGCCCCGTCCTGGCATTCTGATTGCCTTGGATGATGACCGGATCGGCTGATTAGATAAATTCTTTCTTTTCTATATTTTGCTTCAATAAAATCTAAGCGATAAGCCTAAGCAGCGAGTTGATCGCTGACCCGGCCGAGCATGGCGCGGCAGGCTTCGATCTGGTCGCGGGTCACGAATTCGTCCGGTTTGTGGCCCTGTTCCATGCTGCCCGGTCCGCAGACCACCGCCGGTACACCGAGCGTCGAGGTGAACAGCCCGCCCTCCGTCCCGAAGGCGACCTTGATCGCCCGGTTGGTCCGGGACAGCGAAAGCGCGTTTGAAACGGCGGTGCCGCCGGAGGAGGTGTCGAGGCCCGGGTATTCGTTGAAGATCTCGATATCGATGCCGGCCTTGGGGAACCGTTCCCTGGCCTTGGCGGAAATCCGGCCGGCGGACGCAAAAAGCCGGTCCATCAGGACCTTCGGATCGTCGGAGGCGATATTGCGGATCTCGAAGGATAGCGTGCAATGATCCGGCACGATGTTCAGCGCCGTGCCGCCATGGATGATGCCCGCATGAACGGTGGTGTAGGGGATGTCGTAGTCATCGTCCCGGGTGCCGGTTTCCTCGAGTTCCCCCTGCAGGGCGCGGATGTACTTTAAAAAGTCCGCGGCAAGGTGGATGGCGTTGAGCCCGGTCGGCGCCAGCGCCGAATGGGCGGCAACCCCGCAACACGTCGCATGGGCGCCGGTCTTGCCCTTGTGCCCGGCGGCCACCTGCATGGAGGTCGGCTCGCCGATAAGCACCCAGTCCGGTTTCAGGCCCGCCTTGGAGAGTTCTGCCAGCATCGGGCGCACACCGACACAGCCGATCTCCTCATCATAGGAAAGCGCGATATGCAGGGGCCGCGACAGGGTCCGGTTCTTTGCCGCCACCATCGCCTCCATGGCGCAGGCGACGAAACCCTTCATGTCGGTCGTGCCCCGGCCGTAGAGGCGGCCGTCCGCCTCGCTCATGCGGAACGGATCGCGGGTCCAGTCCTGGCCGTCCACCGGAACCACATCCGTATGCCCGGACAGCACGATCCCGCCGGGTCCCTCAGGACCAACGGTGGCGAACAGGTTGGCCCGGTCGCCCGTCTCCGACGGGTAAATCCGGCTTTGAATGCCGTTCTTCTCAAGGAAGTCCGCAACGTAGCGGATCAGGTCGATGTTGCCGTCCCGGCTTACCGAGGGAAAGGCAATCAGGCGGTCGAGGATGTCGAATGCGGTGCTCATGGACCCAATTGTCGACATTTCCGGCGATTTGGCCAGTTTTCTCCGGGCTCCACGATAGAGTGGATACGAAAAACAGTCCTGCCTACACCCGTCTCCCCCCTTGAGGGGGAGATGTCGGCGCGAGCCGACAGAGGGGGGTGAAACGGCACCGCGTTTTCTGAAAATCCGTATTTTCCGAGAGGCTTATACCCCCCTCTGTCTCCTGACGGAGACATCTCCCCCTCAAGGGGGGAGAGGAAAACAAGCGGATAAGCCGGAATTTCAACACCTACGCCGTTACACCGGACAACAGTGGTCAAAGCGTGGAAATCACTTCGGTAATGCTGTCCCGCAGGATATCCGCCACCTGGCCGATCTGGCTTTCCGTCAGGATCAGGGTCGGCGACAGGATCAGGATGTTGCCGAGCGGGCGGGCGATCAGGCCGCGCGCCTGGGCGGCGCGGGCGACCCTCAGGCCGATGCCGTCTTCCGGCGTAAACGGTTCCTTCGTCGCCTTGTCCTTCACGAACTCGATGCCGATCATGAAATGGCTGCCGCGCACCTCGCCGACAATGGAGAGATCGTCGAGCCCGCGCAGGGCGTTTTCGAAGATCTTGCCGGTGGTGCGCACCTGTTCCGGCAGCTTGTCCCGTTCCATCAGCGCGATATTGGCAAGCCCGGCCGCGGCGGCTGCCGGGTGGCCGGAATAGGTCATGCCGTGCAGGAACAGACCGCCCGGTCCGGAAATCACCTCGTGGATTTCATCGGAGACGATGGTGGCCGACATGGGCTGGTAGCCCGAGGTCAGGCCCTTGGCGGTGGTGATGATGTCCGGGGTGACGCCGAACACGTCCTGCGAAGCGAAGAAATGGCCCAGGCGGCCGAATGCGGTGACCACCTCGTCGGAGATGTACTTGATGTCATTCTCCGCGCAGACCGCGGCCATGCGGGCGTGATAGCCCGCCGGGGGGACGATCACGCCGCCGGCGCCCATGATCGGCTCGGCGATGAAAGCGGCGATGTTTTCTGCGCCGATGTCTTCGATCGAGCTCTTCAGATCCTCGATGAGCGCGTCGAGGAATTCCGCCTCGCTCATGCCGTCGCCCTCGCGCCAGTAGTGGGGCGAGCGCAGGTGATGCACCAGGTCGTTGGCGCCGTCCCAGCCGACCGAATAGAGCGGCGTCGTCATGGCGATCGACAGGTAGGTCGAGCCGTGATAGGCGCCGATCCGGCTCAGGATCTTCTTCTTGTTCGGCCGCCCCAAGCGGTTGTTGTAGTGGTGCAGGATGCGCACCGCGCTGTCGTTGGCAACAGAGCCGGAATTGCCGAAATAGACCTTGTTCAGGTGGCCCGGCGCCAGGCTTGCGATCTTTTCCGCAAGGGCGGCCGCGGTCGGGTGGGTGAAATTGTAGAAGGTCGAATAGAAGTCGAGCTCGTTGAGCTGCTCGGTGATCGCATCGATGATTTCCTTGCGTCGGTGGCCGGCGTTGACGCACCACAACCCGCCGATGCCGTCGATCAGCTCGTTGCCCTCACTGTCGCGCACGAGCGCGCCGTCGGCGCCGACGATCACGGTGCGGGCGCCGTTCTGCTTCAGGGCGTTCAGGTCGGCGAAGGACTGGATCAGATGGGTATCTGCCGTCAGCACCGCGTCGGTGGTCATGTTCAGATCAAGTTTCATCGGTTCTCCCGACCTCCCTGTAGTCTTCGCGTTGAAGTGAAAGCAGTTCCGGGGCGATGTCTCCGACCGGAGCGAGGTCGGCGACGAGAAGCGCCTCGCCCCGTCCGGCGGAGGCAAGTAGCTGGGCATCGGGGCCGACGATGACGGAATGGCCGCCAAAGGTCAGATTGCCCTCGGTCCCGCAGAAATTGGCATAGGCAATGGTCAGGCGCATTTCCGCTGCGCGCGCGGGCACGAAGGCGGTCGACACATGCTCGAAGCCTTGCGGATTGGCGGTCGGCACCAGCACCAGGCTGACGCCCTGTGCGGCGAGAGCTGCGCAGTGCTGGGGAAATTCCACGTCGTAACAGATCATCAGCGCGGTCTTGTGGCCGTAGAGATCGAACACCGTATAGGCGTCGCCATAGGAAAAACTGGCGCGTTCCATCGGTCCGTAGAGCTGGATCTTGCGGTAATGGGCGACCTGTTCGCCCGTGTCGTCGAATGAGGTGGCGGCATTGTAGACCGTGCCGTCGGCGGCTTCCGCCCAGCCGATGGTCAGGCCGCAGCCGGCCTGTTTCGCAAGCGCGGACAGGCGTTTCGTCCAGGCCCCGCCCAGAGGCTGGGCGAGGACTTTATGCAGGTCCGGCCGGTTGTAGCCGGGCAGGAAGACTTCCGGAAAGACAGCCATCTTCGCGCCCGCCAGGGCGGCCGCCGACAATTGCCGTTCGATGCGGGCAAAGCCTGCCTCGATGTCACCGCCGATCGCCGGTCCCTGGTAAAGCGCGAGTTTCATGGCTGTCGTTCCGGTTCCGTTACTTCTTCAGGTTGGTCCAGATGGCGTCGTAGAGCACCTGGGTCTCCTGCGGGCAGGCCTCCACGAAGACGCCCTTCGGGCCTTCCGGCGGATTGGATTCCGGCGAGTTCTTGACCGCCGGATCGAGGAACGGATCGACGCCTTTCACGCCCGAGGTGTACTGGGCGTAATTGGTCACCGCCGCGGCGTTTTCCGGCTCGAGCAGGAAGTTCATGAACTTCAGCGCGTTTTCGCGGTTCGGCGCGTCCTTCAAGAGAACCACGTTGTCCATCCACACGATGTAGCCTTCCTTCGGGAAAGCGTATTCGATGTTGGCGCCTTCCGAGCGGGCCTTGGCGGAGAAGCCGGACCAGATCATGCCGGCAGCGGCGTCGCCGGAGACGAGCACGTCCTTGGCGACGTCGGAGCCAAAGGACGCCCAGTCCTTCTTGGCGTCGATCACCAGCTTGTTCAGCGCCTTCAGCTGATCGCGGTCGGAGGTGCACTGGGGAATGCCCAGGTAGAGCGAGGCAAGGGTCAGGGTCTCGCCGGCGGTGTCGAGCACGTTGATCTTGCCCTTCAGTTCTTCCGGCGGATCGAAGATCACCGACAGGCTGTCGATCGGTCCCTTGTAGACGTCGCGGTTGACGGAGAAGGAGGTCGAACCCCACTGGTAGGGGATGGAGCTTTTCCGGCCCGGATCGAAGGAAACATCGACCCACTGGTCCTGGATGCTGCCGAAATTGGACAGGTCCGACGGCTCGAACGTGTCGAGCATGCCTTCGTTGTTCAGGATCTTGACCATATAGTCGCCGGGAACGGCGACGTCGTAGGAACCGAGCTTGCCGGCCTTGAGCGCCGCCAGCAACGCCTCGTTGCTGTCGTAGGTGTCCATGGTCACCTCGACGTCGTATTCCTTGGCGAACTTGTCGAGCAGTTCTTGCGGAATGTACTCGAACCAGTGATAGATCGAGAGTTTCCCCTCGGCCTGCGCCGCGCCGGTCAGGGCGAGAAGCGCCAGGGACGTCGTCAAAAGCAGTTTCTTCATGTCTTGCTCCACTCTGGTTGGTTTTGTTTTTGGTCAGTTTTCTTTTGCTTTGTTTTGCCCGGCCCGGCCGATCAGCCAGGACAGGGAAACGAAAATCACCGAGATGCCCAGCATCAGGGTGGAAATGGCCATGATGTTGGGCTTGATGCCCTGCTTCACCGATCCGAAGATCGCCGTCGGCAGGGTTTCGACACCGGCTCCCTTGACGAAATTCGTGATCAGGAAGTCGTCGAGCGAAATGATGAAGGCGAGCAGGAACCCGGACAGGATCCCGGGCGTCATCAGCGGCAGGAGGACCAGCTTGAAGGCCTCTCTCGGCGTGGCGTAGAGATCCATTGCCGCCTGTTCGTACATGTCCGGAATGCTCTGCATCCTGGCCGAGATCGGCAGGTAGGCGAACGGGATGCAGAAGACGATATGGGCGATCAGGATCGTCATCAGCCCGGTGGTGAAACCGATCGCGGTGAAGAACACCAGGCTTGCTACCGCCGTCACCACTTCGGGAACCATCAGCGGCAGGCTGATCAGCGCGAAGCTCAGCGTCTTGCCGTTGAACCGGCCGGTCCGGGTCATGGCGACGGAGGCAAGGGTGGCGATTGCCGTCGCGATGATGGAGGCGGTGATGGCGATGACGAAGGAATTGATTGCCGCCTGCTGGAATTTCGGCGCTTCCGGGCCGGTAAAGACGTCCACGTACCAGGCCAGCGACGTGCCGCCCCACCTGGTGATCGAGGTGGAGGCGTTAAAGGAATAGACGGCGACCACGATCAGCGGCGCGTAGAGCACGATCAGGCACAGGATCGTGACCGTCAGGAAGCCCGGGAAGCGGCGAAGATCCGTCTTGGCCGGCATTTTCCTTACGCCCCCCTGTTCTGGTTGCGGGCGTAGACCAGCAGCACGGCCATGACGATGGTCAGCAGGATGGTCGACGCGGCCGCACCGAAGGGCCAGTTGCCGGCGGCACCCTTGAACTGTTCCTCGATCAGCGAGCCGATCATGAAGGTCTTGGCACCGCCGAGCAGATCGGGCGCAAGAAAGGCGCCGAGAGACGGCACGAAGACCAGAATGCAGCCGGCGACGATCCCCGGTTTTACCTCCGGCAGGATGACGAGCCGAAGCGTGGTCCAGACGCCGGCGTAGAGATCCGCGGCCGCCTCGGAGAGGGCGAAATCATACCGCTCCACCGCCGCGTAGATCGGCAGCACCATGAAGGGCAGGTAGCTGTAGAACAGGCCGAGCTGGACGGCGAAATTCGTGTTGATTAGCCCGAGCGGTTCCGAAATGGTCCCGCTCCATAGCAGGAACTCGTTGAGCGGCCCGGTGTCGCGGATGAGGAATTTCATCGAGACCGTGCGGATCAAGAGATTCACCCAGTAGGGCACGGTCACGAGGAACAGCCAGACCGACCGGGTCTTGGCGTCGCGGGTCGCGATGAACCAGGCGGTCGGAAAACCGATCAGCAGGCAGGCGATGGTCGCAACCCCGGCCTGCCAGATCGAGCGCCAGAAAATGCCGATATAGGTCCACTCGATGGTCGGCGGCTCGTCGCCGAACAGGCCCCGGTTGAAGAAGAACTGGTCATAGGCGGCGGTCGAGAACTGCCAGATCACGCCGCCGCGGAATTCCTTGGTCAGAAACGAATAGATCGCCATCATGGCGACGGGCGCGAGCAGGAACACGCCGATCATCGCCCAGGCCGGAAGCATCAGTTTCAGGCTGTTGCCGCGATAGATGTTGGAGGCGGACCCCTCGCCCATCGGCGCGCCGGCCGCCATCAGTCGGCGAGCAGGCGCGCAGCACCTGCCTCCAGCTTGAGACCGACGGCGGCGCCGGTTTCGGGAACCGCCGTCGTTTCCGAATTCTGCAGCCGGACAGTCATCCTCTCGCTGTCTGCGAGACGGACCTGGAGGTGGATGTCGGTGCCGAGATAGACCTGGCCTTCCACGGTGGCGTCGAGATCGCCGCTTCCCTGCGCACAGAGGCTGATCCGTTCCGGGCGGACCGAAAGGTGGCCCTTGCCGGATTGCACAACGGCTGCCGCCGGACAGGTGAAACAGTGGCCGCCGGGCAGGGAAATTGCCGCCATGCCGTTGTCGACGGAACGGACATCGACATCGAGCAGGTTGGTTTCGCCGATGAAGTCGGCGACGAAACGGTTGAGCGGGGTCTCGTAGATTTCCCGTGGCGTGCCGATCTGCTGGACGCGGCCTTCCGACATCACCGCGATCCGGTCCGACATGGTCAGCGCTTCTTCCTGATCATGGGTGACGAAGATGAAGGCGATGCCGGTTTCCCGCTGCAGCGCCTTCAGTTCCATGCGCACGGCCTGGCGGAGTTTCAGGTCCAGCGCCGACAGCGGTTCGTCGAGGAGAAGCACCTGGGGACGCGGCGCCAGCGCTCGGGCAAGGGCGACGCGCTGTTGCTGGCCGCCGGAAAGCTGGGCCGGTCTGCGCGCGGCGAAGTCTCCAAGCTGGACCAGTTGCAGCACCTGGTCCGCCCTGGCGACAGCTTCCGGCTTCGACCAGCCGCTGCGCAGAAGGCCGAACATCACGTTCTCGATGACGGTCATGTGCGGGAACAGGGCATATTGCTGGAAGACGGTGTTCACCGGCCGCTTGTGCGGCGGCAGGCCGGTGATGTCGCCGCCTTTCAGCCGGATGACGCCTTCGGTGACGTCCTCGAAACCGGCGATGCAGCGTAAAAGGGTCGTCTTGCCGCAACCGGACGGTCCGAGCAGGGTGAAGAACTCGTTCTCGCGGATATCCATGGAGACGCCGTGCAGGGCGGTGACCGGGCCATATCGCTTGACCACCTTGTCGATACCGACTGCAATTTCGGTGCTGGCCATGGATGCCTCTTCTCTGATACCCCTGATCTCGAGACTGAAACCGTAAATCGATACAATATGAGGGGTATATACCCCCAAGGAGGTATGCCGGATGGAGCTGCCAAACTCGGCGGAAAGGCACTTGGGGAGCGCCATATCGGCACTGGCGACCGATCAGTTTGAATTCAAGCTTTATCAATGGCTTACCCGGTGTTTTGAGGTCGATAACACGACCATGCTGGCGTATTTTCAAAACCGCGTGCCGGAAATACTGTTTACCCAGGCGGTTGAAAAACGGGTCCATGAACGGCTTGAAACGGATTACGTTCCGGGCGCCTATCTGCTGGACCCGTTCCACGCCCTGCATGTCGACAACGCTCCGCCGGGGCTTTACCGGCTGAAGGATATCGCGCCCGACCAGTTTCACCGGAACGAGTATTTCGCCGCCTATTATCAGCGTACGACCCTGATCGATGAAATGGCCTATGTCGCCTGTCCGGCCGAAGGAGTGTCGGTGCATATCTGCCTTGGGCGGGACATGTCTTCGGGCCGGCGCTTTTCGCTGCGCGATATGCAGAAAGCGGAACGCATCACGCCCATCGTCTGCGGCCTGATCGAGCAGCGCTGGTCTTCTTTGCAGTCGAGCGGGGATTTTCGCGACGAGGATCTGGCAGATCATCTTATCGCCGCGATGAACAGCGAGCACGGCGTGTCGCTTAGTCCGCGCCAGGCGGAAATCGCCTTGCTGATCCTGCGCGGTCATTCCTCCGTTTCGATCGGGCTGCGTCTCGGCATCTCTGCGCAGACCGTCAAAGTGTTTCGCAAGCAGCTTTACCGCAAGTGCCGGATCTCGTCGCAAGCGGAATTGTTTTCCCTGCTCATGCCGTTGCTGGCATTTCACGAAAATGATCGCTAGCGGGAATACGTTCTTCTACCCGGCTACTGTTGCTTTCTTGCGAGCATCACTTCTTTGCAGGCCTGTTATATCGGGACTTGGTTTTCTGCTGTCCGATCGATTTCAGTTACGTCAGTCGCAAGCGTGGCAAGGAAAGTAAGTGATTTGAATGCAACTAGGCTTCGTGGACAAAGGGTATCCAGAGTTTGACTGAGGCGAGCGCGACAAAGCCGAGGTAGGATTCCTTGGTTTTGTCGTAGCGGGTCGCGATGCGCCGCCAGTTCTTGAGTTTGTTGAAGAGG
>NZ_JABFCZ010000024.1 GCF_014692675.1 Roseibium aggregatum
GGTCGTGATCGACACGACGCTCGAAATCCACCGACGTGTGTCCCCACGCGGGCAAACGCCCCTCCCAGCGCCAGTGCTGCTCAAGATCCTGCGGCGTCAGAATGTTCGGTGTCAGTGCACGGTTCATTGTCTTGTCTCCGGTTTGCGGCGCCCGTTACGGGCCTTAAGGCTTCGGGTATAGGAGGCTGTCACAGTTCTGTTTCCTGAAGGCGCAATCGATTGCACATGCAGACGAAATACTTCCCAAGATATCCGGTCAGCTTCGGCTGACCAGAACGGCGCCTCCCAGAACCATCACCAGTCCGAGAAGCCTCATGAACGACATGGACCGGACTTCGAGCCCGAAGGCCCCGAAATGGTCCACCAGCATCGATCCGACCAGCTGTCCCGCAACGATGCAGATGAAAAACACCAGTCCGCCGGTCACAGGCGCGATCGCAGCACCCGCGGCAACGAAAGCCGCTCCGACAGTTCCGGAGAGATAGACCCACCAGGGCACGCTCCCGAGCGTTCGCCGGCTGATCTCGCCATGCCCCATCACCAGAAGGAACAGAAGAATGCTGGCAAAGGCGACCCCGATCGAAACCGCCGCCGCGCCATAGGCGCTGCCGACCGACCTTGCCAGCATGCCGTTCAACGGCGGTTGAAACGACACCACTATTCCGACAGCCAGGGCAGCCAGCATGTAAGGTAACATCTGCATCGCCGGATCACGCCTCGACCGTCTTCTGTTCCCGCAGTTTCGCCAGATGCGGATATTTCTCCGTGAGCAGGGCCCCGTGGTAATAGGTCGTCCGGAAGGGCTCTGTGGCCCGGATCCGGTCCAGCCAGGCGCCGATTTCGGGATGATCGTCCCAGATGGAGCCGAGATTGATGTCATCCATACGCACGATCACCGGCATGATCGCCAGATCGACCAGGCTGATCTCCTCGCCCATGATCCAGGGGCCGCCGCTTTCTGCCAGCCAAATGGCCATGCGTTCGATCCCCCGGCGCAGCCTGCCGAGGGCTTCGTCCATATCCGCCTTTGGAAAGCCGGTCCGGCCCATCTTCATCAGGAATTCCCGGCGGAGCGGCTTGCTGTCGCAAAGGGCCTGGAACTCCTCCTCGGACATGGCCTGGAAATGCGGCAGGAACGCCAGATTGTAGGACGGCACCCGGATCGCCGGCGTCGGCACCTCGTCGACAAAGCGCATCATCGCCCTGAGCCGGGCCATTTCGCGCGGATCCTCCGGCCGCATCGGCGCCCGGTCGGGAAAGACGTCTTCCAGGTATTCCAGGATCACGGCGCTGTCGATCACCGGCGTGCCGTCATGGACAAGCGCCGGCACCACGCCGTTCGGATTGATCGCCAGATACTCCGGCTTCAGCTGATCCCCTGAAAAGAGGTCCAGCTTGTGTTCCGTAAAGTCCAGTCCCTTTGCGTGCAAAGCGTAGCGCACACGCTGGGAACAGGTGGACTGGGGAGCGTTGTAAAGGACGAATTCGGTCATGGCGTCAGTCCCAGTTCAGGATTCTCGGCAGCTTCTTCAGCCGTGCCAGGGTTCCCACGATACCGAGCGGGAAGAACATCAGGCACAGCATCATGATCATGCCCGTGGCGAAGATGTTGATTTCCGAGGCCCCGAGTGTGGCAACGAAGAACTCGTTGAAGACCACAAGCAGGATCGCCCCGATAACCGGGCCCGCGACCGTTCCCTTACCGCCCAGGATGCACATCAGCACCATGTTCACAGACACCAGGATGATCAGGAAGATATTGGGCCGGATATAGGTCAGGTATTCGCCCCAGACCGCACCCGCCATGCCGACGAAGAAGGCCGAGATCGCAAACGCGAGAACCTTGTAGAAGCGGGTGTTGATGCCGGCACTTTCCGACTTGATCTCGTCCTTGGAGATCGCCCTGAGACCCAGTCCGAACTTGGAATGCCTGATCCTGTAGCTCGCCCAGACCGTAAACGCGGCCATGACGACGAAGGCATAGTAGTACGGCAGCTTCGCCCACTGGACGGGAAGGTCATTGGCCGGCAGCGACAGGCCGTTCGATCCGCCGACGAAATCCCAGTTATCGAACAGGATCTTGAAGATCATCACCAGCGCCAGCGACGAGATGATAAAGGACGGGCCGCGGACACGCAGCGTGATCAGACCGATGACATAACCGAACACGGCGGCAACGAGCCCCGCCAGCGGCGCGAGAATGATCGTCGATATTCCGTAACGGGCAAAGATCATCCCGGCGAAATAGCCGCCGATAGCGAAGAAAACGTTGTGGCCGAGCGAGATATAGCCGGCAAAGCCGCCGAGTATGTTCCAGCCGGACGCCATCACCACATAGCTGGCCGTAAACAGCACCAGATGGATCAGGTAGTTGTAGTTGCCCGTGAACTGCAGGGCCGGCAGCGCCAGCAGAAGAGCCAGAACCGCGATCGGGAACCAGACGGATCGTCCCTTGTCCGCCTCTCCGGCGAGACCGGCGTAGTAGGCTTTCCGGGCGGTAATTACTTCATTGGTATCAAGGCTAGTCACTATGCCAACTCCGGTTTTTCGCCAAAGAGCCCTTGAGGCCGGACCATGAGCACCACGAAGAGCGCCACGAAGAATGTGAGGGTCGACCAGGTCGCACCGAAATAGGTGCCGACGAAGGCGGCAATCACGGAAAGAATGAGGGAAGCCAGAACCGTTCCCAGGATCGACCCCATGCCGCCGAGCACGACAAGCGACATCAGGATGGCGATCCACTCCCAGTGCTTCGACGGATAGAAGGAGAACACGAAGGAGACGAGCGAACCGGCCGCACCGGCAAGGCCAATGCCGATGGCGAAGCTCACCAGGCCCACGAGATTGACGTTGACGCCCAGAAGTTCGGCCGCCTCCCGGTTCTGCGTGGTCGCCCGGATGGCGTAGCCGAACCGGGAATATTTCAGGAACAGCGCCAGGGCACCGATGATCGCCAGCGAGACCATACCGGCGTAAAGCTGCCCCTTGGGAATGAAGACATCTCCGATAAAGAAGGCATCGGTCGCGTAATCCGGCGAGGTCACCCTCTGGGTGTTGGTGAAGGCGGTGCCGAGTGCGCCTTCCACGACCATCGCCAGGGCAAAGGTCAGGAGCACGGTCATCTCGGAATATTTCGCGGAGCGCGCTTCCCGTTCGAAGACGAGCTTGTAGAGAATGACCGCGGTCGCCGCGAGAATGACGACGGCGACCGGCAGCATGATCAGCGGATCGACGCCGTAAAGCTTGAAGCCCCAGTAAGCGACATAGGCGCCGCCCATGATCAAGGACGGATGCGCCAGATTGACGATCCGCATGACCCCGAAGACGAGGCTGAGGCCGGATCCCATCAGGGCGTAAACGCCGCCGAGTGCGAGCCCGAGAATGACGATTTGAATGATCTCACCCATTACGCAGCCTTCTTTCCGCCGAGATAGAGTTCCTGGATCCGCGGATCGGAAAGGACCTCATCCGCCGGCCCTTCGAACAGGGTCCGGCCCAGATCGAGAACCACGCCCCAGTCGGCATTCTTCAGACCGGTCAGCGCATTCTGTTCCACGAGCAGAATGGTGATCCCCTCCCCGGCCATCAGCCGCATGATGTCGAACATTTCCGCGACGATTTTCGGCGCCAGTCCGAGCGACGGTTCATCGAGCATGACGATGTCCGGCTTGATGATCAGCGTGCGGGCCATGGCAAGCGTTTGCTGCTGACCGCCCGACATGGTGCCGGCATGCTGGTCGCGGCGTTCGCGAAGGATCGGAAAACGCTCCTCGATTTCGTCGATCCGCTTTTCCAGCCCGGATTTGTCGGCGAGCGAAAATCCGCCCATGCGGAGATTTTCGCGCACGGTCATTTTCGGAAACAGCGCCCGCTCCTGCGGCACGAAGCAGATGCCCTTGCGCAGGACCTGGTCGGGCCGGAGGCCTTTAAGGCTTTGCCCTTTGAATTTCACATCGCCCTTGCGGATCTTCAGCATGCCGCAAATGGCCTTGAGCAAGGTGGATTTACCCGCCCCGTTCGGACCGATGATGCAATGGATCTTGCCCGGTTCCACAGACAGGTGGGCACCGTCCAGAATGGCCGGACCGTCGCCATAGCCGGCTGTGAGACTGGAGACTTCAAGAAGTTTTTCCATCAGGCCGCCTCCTCGACTGCACCGCCCAGATAGGCTTCCAGGACTGCCGGATCCTCCTGGATTTCGGCCGGTTCGCCTTCCGCAATCACCTGCCCCTGCGCCATCACGACGATGCGATGGGAAAGCCGCATGATGAGATCCATGTTGTGCTCGACGATCAGGACCGTCAGTCCCTTCTCGTTCAGCTTCCGGATATGGCCGATGATTTCCTCCAGAAGGGTCGGACTCACCCCGCCGGCAGGTTCGTCCAGTAAGATGATCTTCGGATCGCTCATCAGGAGCGCCGCCAGGTCCATGAGTTTTTTCTGGCCGTAGCTGAGATTGGATCCGTCCTCATGGGCGATCCGGGTAATTCCGAGGAAATCGAGAATGCCGCAGGCCTTATCGATCTCCTCCTTGCTCATGGCCGGGCGGAACAGATCGCGCCATCCGCGGATCTTGGACTGGCAGATCACGTTCTCCAGCACCGTCATGTCAGCGAGATTGCGCGAGATCTGGAAGGTGCGGGACAATCCTTGCGCCGTGATCTGGTGCGGGCGCAGCGTATCGATCCGCGCGCCGTCGAGCCAAACTTCTCCGGAAGACGGTGTCATCGTCCGGCTGATGCAATTGAAAGCCGTGGTCTTTCCCGCCCCGTTCGGGCCGATCAGCCCGGTGATCGAACCGCGCTCAACCGTGAAACTGCAATTGCTGACGGCTGTGATGCCGCCGAAATGCTTGCTCAGACCCTTCACTTCAAGCATGGGAACTCCCTGTTTAAGGACAATACCGGGCCCGGCCGCAACCGGGCCCGATAGGCGTTCGATGCTTAGAAGCCACCCTTCGGATAGGTCATCTTGGAGACTTCCGGGAACTCGCCCGTCGGATAGACGAACTGCAGTTCACCGTCATTCCACTGCGCGACCAGGAACGGCTTGTTGAGGGGAAGGCCCTTGTCGTCCCAGGCAAAGCGGCCGAGGATCGTGCGGACCGGATTTTCCGGGGTCCGTTCCGACAGCCATTTGCCCATGGCCGCGTTGTCGGTCGAGCCGGCCCCTTCGATAGCCTGTTCGATGCCCTGGCAGACAGCGAAGGGAATTGCCGCGTCTTCGTCCGGCGCTTCACCGTATTCGTCGGTAAAGGCCTTCACGAAATCCGCATTGGTGAACTCCTTGCCTTCCAGAAGGCCCTTGAAGGGGGCAGCCGGATGCCAGGCGGTGTGCATCAGAATGCCGTCGGAGGCGCTCTTTGTGCCTTCGTAGAATTCAGACTGGGTCCCCTGGCTGTAATAGACCATCTTGGGCGTGGCCTTGACGGTCTTCAGCGCACGCGTGAGTTGGACCGCCTCTTCGGCGGAGGCCGTCAGCGCGATGATCAGCTCCGCATCCGACCGCTTGATCGAATTCGCAAGGGTCAGCCAGTCGTTGAACCCTTCCTCGGGCCATTTTTCCGTGTAGACCGTTTTGATCCCGGCATCCGCAAGGTAGCCCGGCGCAAGATCAGCCACCTCGCTGCCGTCAGCGGGATTCATTACCTTCTGACCAAGCAGACCGGCTTCGATCGCGTTGGCAAAGAAATCGTCGGCCGACACCACCGCGGCGGTCTTCGGACGCTCTCCCTCCGGAACCAGATCTTCGATCAGGCCCTTCAGAGAACGGCCGACATATTCGGCGGCGTCAGGCTGGAAATAGAACAGGTTCTTGTGGCCCTGCGTGTAGATGCGCAGCGCGCCGCCGGCCGGGATCGGATGGACATAGCCGTATTTCGCAAGAATATTGGCGACCGGGAACGTCAGTTTCGACGAAAACGTCCCGAAGACGGCATCGACCTTGTCGACGTTGATGAAACGCTCGTACTGGTTGATGGCGGTCGCCGGGTCGGAGCGATTGTCCGACAGGACCAACTCGACTTTCTGCCCGTTGATGCCGCCACGTTCGTTGAGCATCTTTACACAGAGCTCATACCCCTGCTTGTTCTTGGCTCCGGCGATCGAGAAACCGCCGGTGAGCGGCAAGGATGCGCCGATCTTGATTTCCGCATGGGCGGCCGTGGCCATCATTGCCAATGCGGCGGTTGTCGTTAGAAGTGTGCGAAAGTTCATACTTTCCCTCCCTAGGGTTTTGCGGCGCCGCAGGATTTTCTGGATCGATCCTGCAGCATCCCCTGCGCCATGCTTGTTGTCTTATCGGCGCTGTTTATTCCGCAAATCCTGCTCTTATTCAGCAGCCTGCGGCAATTCCAATCCGGTTGGATAGGGTGAGTTCTCGCTCTCAAGCTCGATGCCGGCCGCAAGCGCGACGGTTTCAAGCAGGGCAGCGAAATCCTTTTGCAGATAGGCGTCCGGGTCGTCCTTGAGCGTCGCCGCTCCAAAGTGGGCCTGCAACGCTTCCCGGGTCGCCGCGGTGACCGGCATGGGCACTCCGAGGTCCCGCGCGGAACTCAGACCGAGATCCAGGTCCTTGCGCAGGAGCCCGGGTGTAAAGGTCGTGGTCCAGTCGAGATTGACGAAGGCGTTCGTCTTGTACCGGGTGAAAATCGATCCCATGACCGAGTTGTTCATGAAATCGAGAAAGGCCGACCGCGGAATTCCCGCCTTTTCCGCCAGAATGGTGATTTCGGCGAGGTTCTGTGTGACGACGCCGAGGAAGACGTTGTGGGCAATCTTGCAGAAACGGGCGAGTTCCCCCTCGCCCACATAAGACACGCCGTTTGCCGCCATAGCGGCAATCACCGGCCGCACCTTTTCGAATGCGCCGCGCGGACCGGAGGCAACCGCGCTGAGCTTGCCGGCCTTTACGCATTTGCCGTTGCCGCTGACCGGCGAGGCAATCAGTTCCGCGCCTCTTTCAGCGAGCCGTGCCCGGATAGCGGCGGACTGGTGATCGGCGATCGACGAGCAATCGAGGAAGATCTTCGGCGTCTTGTCGCCTGAAAGAACCCCGTTTTCTCCGAAATAGACCTGTTCGACATCCTGCCCGGTGGACACCATGGTGCCGAGAATGTCGACTTCGGCCAGGTCCCTGGGGCTGTCGACCAGTGTCGCACCCTTGGCTGCCAGGGGTTCCGCCTTCGAGCGGGTCCGGTTCCAGACGTAGACATCATAGCCTGCATCGACGAGCCTTTCCGCCATGGGATAACCCATGCGCCCCATTCCGACCCATCCAATCTTAGGGCTGCTCATTGACTATCCTCCAACTTTAAAATGCACAGCCGACCGGCGCCGGATAACCGGCGTCCGAAACGGTGTCTTCTTCTTCAGTGAAAACCGGGAATTGGCGTAGCGCCCAGGGGCCACCGTCCCGAAGGAATGCGGCCTTCATTCCGGGAATGCTGTCTCCGGAAATATTGCACCCGCCTTGGGATACCGAGACGGCCTCGCCCAAACCCGAAAGCACAATACGGCAAACCGCCGGCGAACCGGCGTCCGACATGTCGGCAACCTGGATCATCTTTCCTCCCACATCAAATGCGCTGCGCCTTTTACTACTGGCTGCTTTTGCGCAATCGATTGCATTGAACGTTATGCCCGCCCAAACTATCGGTCAAGTCTTTTTCGCAATCGTTTGCGAAATTTAATCTGACCAGCTAGATTTCTGTGAAAGTTGAGACAAGTCCGCCCCGTTTAAGGAAACGATGACCAAGCCGGTAACATTGAAAGATATCGCACGCGAAACCGGTGTGCACGTGTCGACGGTCTCAAGGGCCCTGGATCCCAATGCCCGCACCTCCCTCACGACGGAGGTGGTGGAACGCATTCGCACGGCTGCGGAGCGGATGGGGTACCGGCCGAACCGGCTTGCCTCGGGCTTGCGGACGAGACGGACGATGACCGTCGGCCTGATGCTGCCCGATATCGCCAACACCCTTTTCCCGCCGATCGTTCGCGGGGTCGAAAGTATCCTGGAGCCGAAAGGTTATGCTTCGATCATCGTCAACACCGACGGCGACCGGGAGCGCGAGGGGAAGCTTGTCGATGTTCTGCTTCAACGGGGTGTCGACGGCATCATTCACGCAGCCCCCTATCGTTCCGACCCTCGGATGGTGGCTGTCAGCCGCCAGGGCATGCCGATGGTGACGGTCAACCGGCAGATCGAGAATTCCCAGATCCCCGCCGTTATCAACGATGATGCCGGCGGCATCGCCGAAATGCTTCACTATCTCTACGATTCCGGACATCGACAGATTGCGCACATCGCAGGACCACAAACACTGTCCACGGGCCGCGGCCGCATGGAAGCCTTCAAGGTGGCTACCAGGGAACTCGGCCTGGATCTGCCGGAACACGCCATCGCGGTCTCTTCCCATTTCGACGAAGACGAGGGCCGCCGGTGCACACGGGAACTGTTGGCGACCGGCTGGAAATTTACCGCAATCCTATGCGCCAACGACCGCCTTGCCCTCGGCGCCATCGATGAACTCCACCGCCACGGCCTGTCCTGTCCTGACCACGTGTCGGTCACCGGTTACAATGACATTCCCTTCCTGGATCTCATTCCGCCGGGCCTGACGACTATCCGGATCCAGCAGTTCGATGCGGGGCGCATGAGCGCGGAGCTTCTCGTCAAGATGATGACCGAGCCTGATGCGACCATCCCCAGAACGACGATCCTGCCGGTGAAACTGATCGAACGCGGCAGCGTGAAACGCATCACCTAGAACCGGATTGAATCGCAATCAGGCGGCCGGGCGTCCTTTTTCGCCGACCCGGCTGCCATTCGAATTTTTATTGCAAAATATGCAATCGTTTGCATACATTATGGGTAATCGCCTGCTTCTGAAGACCGGTATCCCGACATTGGAATCAGGCAGAACATATCGGCTGGGGAGGCCTGCGCATGAACGGTTGGACAAACGGTTCCGGCATAATCGCACTGGAAGAACACTTCATGCATCCGGCGCTTTCACAGCATTTCGGCCCGGCCGCAGATCCGCCGTCCAACGTTAGGGCCCGCCTTTATGATTTTGCCGGAATACGGATTGAGGAGATGGATGCGGCCGGCATCGATATGCAGGTCCTGTCACACCAGTCTCCTGGCAGCCAGCGGCTGTCCGACGATGTCGCTGTCGAGGCCTGCAGGTCCGTCAACGATGCGCTCGCCACCGTGATCCGCGAAGCGCCGGACCGTTTTGCCGGCTTTGCCATGATCCCGACCATGCTGCCGCAGGCGGCCGCAGACGAGTTGACCCGCGCGGTGGAAGAACTCGGCTTGAAGGGGGCCATGATCCACGGACTGAGCCGTGGCAGGTTCACCGATGCGGAGGACTTCTGGCCGATATACAAAAAAGCGGCCGAACTCGATGTCCCGATCTACCTGCACCCTGCCCTTCCGGACAAAACCGTTACCGAAAGCTACTATGCCCCTTATGACAAAACCCATCCGGCGCTGGTAAAGGCGGCCTGGGGGTTTGGCGTGGAAACGGGCACCCAGGCGGTCCGGCTGATCCTGAGCGGCGTCTTTGAAAAAGTTCCGGACCTGAAAATTGTCCTCGGACATCTCGGGGAAGCGATACCGTTCCTGCTGCCGAGGATCGACGAAGCGCTATCGCGGCAGGAAAACACCTCTGCATCCTTTGCAGATGTCTTCCGGAACAATTTCCACATCACGACGAGCGGGTTCTTCTCCGATGCAGCCCTTCAATGTTGTCTGGAGACGATGGGCCCCGATCACATCCTGTTCGCGGTCGATTGGCCGTATGTCTCCAATACCGACGGCGTGAACTGGCTTAAAAACAGTCCGATCGACGGTGATGTGAAATCTGCGATATTTCAGGGAAACGCGAAAAAGCTGCTTAGGGTCAGGACCCATTAATTTTGCGCATTCTGTTTGCCTGGGAAGGTTGGAATGAGCGTAAGAACGAGCGCAGGACAGGTTGGTCCTATCCAAGCTCGATTTTGCGGTCAGGCCGGCCTTCCCTGACAAACCCGAAGGGCGGGGTGTCTTTGTCCCCTGACGGCGTTAGAGACCCTTGAAAACCGAATGGTTTCCTGCGGATCTCTGCCTTGTCAGCAAACAAATCCTCTCCCGCAGAATGTGTAAAATTAATGGGTCCTGACCCTAGGCTCTGACGAAAGGAAAAAGGCTTCCCGCCTTATATTTGTGTCCCGGCCGCAAACTTATCACGCGCAGACAGCTTGCCTGCCGCGTGCTGCGGCCGGGCCGTCAATGCTTTTCAGACGTCCGGTCTGGAATATTTCATAACCCAACGATCCAGGGATTCGTACAGGGCATCCATGTCCTTCTGCATCTCTTCATGCGCCAGAGACCAGTTTTCCGCATGTTCCTCGGTCGCATCTTTCAGCTTCTGTGCAATGTCCTGATGCATTTTTTCAAGGACCACCAGCTCCCCGGCCGCCTCAACCTTGTGGGAGGGCGAATCTTCGGCCAACTTTTTCTTGGCCCGGTCGATCTCGGCTTCGAGAGACTGCAGCCGTTCTTCGAGATGTTTCGGATAAGTTTCCTGGGTCATCTATTCCGTCCTTTACAAGCTCAGGCCTCGGTGGCGACCAATTTGAATGTATGGCCACCTGCTTTCAAGCGGACATTCGCAGGCGGCGCCGTATCGCTCATTGATGCAACGCAAAGGATCATTCGTTCTGTAAACACGTCACTGAGACGGCTCGTCCCGAACCGCCGGAATGCGGAGTGGCGCAAGGCCACTCCGCACAACCCCGAGCCTGGCCTCAATGGACGATTTCGTCCCAGCTCGGGCAGTTCCGCTCTTCGAGCGGCACTTTCCAGGGCCCAAGGTTGGTCTTGTCGATCAGCACTGAAGGCACGGTAATATCCGCCGGTACGGTTTCGCCTTTCAGATGCATCAGCCCGGCACGAGCTGCCGTGCAGGCGATCTTGAAGGCGCTGAATTCGACCGTTGCAAGCATGGTCCCGTCCTCGATCATGCGGATGGCCCCGTCGAGGCCGTTTGCACCGACGAGTTTGGCGCTGCGGCCCGCCTCGTTAAGAGCATCGAATGCGCCATAAACCATGACGTCGTTGGCGGCCCAGATGCCATCGATCTCCGGATATTTCTTGAGCGCAGCCACCGTCACCTCATGGGCGGCAGGTTTCTGGTACATGCCGGTGACGATATCCAGGACCTCGATACCCGGGAATTCGGCTGCGGCGTCTTTCATCCCGGCAACGCGGTTGCGGCTGGTCGGAGCCGCCGGGTTTCCTTCAATCGCCAGCACCTTGCCCTTGCCGTCCATGCCTTCGAAAAGCGCCTTGGCTCCGTTGTACCCGACGGCATGATCGTCCGACCCCACATGGGCCACGAAAGTTCCCTGCAGCCTGTTGATGAAGGAGACGACAGGAATACCGGCGTCGGCGAATTTCTTCGCATCCTCCACCATGGCCTTGTCGTCGACAGGGACGAAAATGACCAGGTCCGGCTTTTCTTTCAGCGCCTCGATAACCAGGGCCTTCTGCTGATCCACATTGTCCGGTTTTTCAGGCACGAAATGCATCGTGCGCGCACCTTCCTCCTTCGCAACGAGATCGACGCCCCGGCGCGCTGCCGCATAGGCAGGATTCGTATTGTTCTTGGTGAAGACTGCAATCAGGGGACCGTCGGCAAAGGCCGCACCAGGCAATAGCAAGCTCCCCGCCGCGACGATTGCCGCGGCCGCCAGTATCGTTCTCATGTTTTTTCTTTCCTCCACTTGTGACCATGCTTCCGCCTTCATCGGCGTTATTCCCTGAATAGGGGCACGGTCCTTTTGCCGCGACCGATTGCTTGCCGGTATCGCGGCTTTTCACGCAGAAGAGATTAGGTGGCGGCAGATCAAAGGAAAAATATCAAATACCGAAGGCTCCATAAGTCAGCCTTATAAGCAGGCTCCCCATAATCAGGATCCACAGTGGGACGGTTTAAAATTTGAAATACCTGGTACGAACCGATTGACCTGCGGCTGCCGTTGATTACTCTCCGCCATGTATACATTTGGGAGGGATAAATGAAATACGGCATCGGTCAATCGGTTACGCGCAAGGAAGATCAGCGCTTTCTGACCGGACAAGGGCTTTATGTCGACGACATCAAGGATGCCTCCAAGCTCCATGCCTATGTGGTCCGCTCGCCTCTCGCCCATGCAAATATCCGTTCCATCGACGTCGAGGCCGCCAAGGCGGCCCCGGGGGTTCATGCGGTTCTGACCGGCGCCGACTACGAGGCGGACGGCATCGGCGGAATTTCCTGCCACACGATCTTTCCCGGCGTCCATCAGAACGTCAAAACGGCCCCTTTTGCGGCCCTTGCCAAGGACAAGGTCCTCTATGCCGGCATGGCCGTTGCCGTCGTGATTGCCGATAGCCGTATCCTTGCCCAGGATGCCGCCGAGCTGGTGGACGTCGATTACGACGAATTGCCGGTGGTAACCGATATCCCGTCGGCCCTTGCCGACGGCGCCCCTGCCATCTGGGACAGTGCGCCGGACAATGTGGCCTTTCATATCGCGCTCGGCGATGAAGCCGCGACAAAGGCCGCCATAGATGCAGCAGCCCATGTCACCCGGCTCACGCTGCACAACAATCGCCTGTCGGCCAACGCTCTCGAGCCGCGCGGAACGACCTGCAGCTACGACGCACGTGATGCCCGCGTGACCGTGCAGACCTCGACCCAGTCGCCCCATGCCGTCCGCGCCGAAATCGCAGGCGTGCTCGGCCTGGCACAGACCCAGGTCCGCGTCCTTGCCAAGGACGTCGGCGGCGGCTTCGGCATGAAGGGCGCCGTTTATCCGGAGGACGTGCTGGTTGCCTGGGCGGCGAAGAAGCTGCACCGCACCGTCTGCTGGCAGGCCGACCGGTCCGAATCCCTTCTGGCCGACTATCACGGCCGCGACCAGCTGGTCGAAGCCGAACTGGCGCTGGATGCAAACGGCAAGATAACGGCGCTTCGTGTTTCCAGCGACTACAATGCCGGGGCCTTCCTCGCCACCGGCGGCGGCGTATCCGCCATGTTCGCGGCCACGCTTGCGACCGGCTGCTACCATGTGCCCGCGGCTTACGCCCTCTCGCGCGCGATCTACACCAATACGTCGCCGACCCAGCCCTACCGCGGCGCCGGCCGTCCCGAAGCGTCCTATCTGATCGAACGGCTCATGGACAAGGCGGCCCGGGAAACGGGCCGCGACCGGATCGAGATCCGGAAACTGAACATGGTGACGCCGGAGCAGATGCCCTATCAGACACCGCTCCTCTACAAGATCGATACCGGCAACTACGGCGCCGTTGTCGACAAGGCACTGGACGTCAGCGACTGGGCCTCCATGGACCGGCGCAAAGCGGATTCAGCCAAAAACGGCAAACTGCGCGGCGTCGGCATTGCGCTCCACATGGAAAATGCCGGACTGGTCAATGAATCCATGGAAATCCGCTTTGATCCGGGCGGAAGCGTGACTGTGCTTGCCGGCACCTTCTCGCACGGTCAGGGCCATGAAACGGTCTATGCCCAGATGGTCTCCGATTGGCTCGGCGTGCCGTTTGACAGCATCCGGGTCCTGCAGGGCGATACCGACGCCGTTTCCTTCGGGCGCGGCACGGTCGCGTCCCGTTCCATGATCAACGGCGGCGGGTCGCTCAAGATCGCGGCCGACAAGGTGATCGACAGGGCGCGCGCCATTGCCGGCCATCTGCTGGAAGCAAGCGCGGACGATGTCGTGTTCGAGGCCGGCGAACTGAAGGTTGCCGGAACGGACAAGAAAATGCCGATCCAGAAGGTGGCGGCCATGTCGTTCCTGCCGATCCTGCCGCCGGAACTTGGCATCGGGCTGTCCGGTGAAGGCGATTTCCTGCTGCAGGGCTTCACCTTCCCGAACGGCTGCCAGATCGCGGAAGTCGAAGTTGATCCGGAAACAGGCGACATCGACGTGCTGCAGATCGTCTCCGTCGATGACGTCGGCACCGTCATCAACCCCATGCTGCTCGAAGGCCAGATGGTCGGCGGTATCGCGCAAGGGCTGGGCCAGGCGCTGATGGAAGACGTGATCTATGACGAGACGGGCCAGCTCACCAGCGGCAGCTTCATGGATTATGCCATGCCGCGGGCGACCGACATGCCGCCGATCAATTTCTCCACCCTGAGCACACCGACGGACACCAACCCGCTCGGTGTCAAGGGCGCGGGCGAAGCCGGCACGGTCGGGGCAACGCCGGCGATTATCTCAGCAGTGCTCGACGCGCTGGCGCCTGTCGGTGTGGAGGACATTACCCTGCCGGCGACGCCCCACAAGGTCTGGAGTACCATTGCGGAGGCTTCTTCTTGAAGTTCCTCCTTATAGGATCAGCCCGATCCGCTGACGGGAGCAGCGGATGACCGGGAGGAAGGCATGACCATAGAACGCCAGGAGCAAGTCACCGAGGCCGTGCTGAAGGTGATGGAACAGACCACCGATCCGCGCATGCGCGAAATCATGGTCTCGCTGATCACCCATCTGCACGGCTTCATCCGGGACGTCCGGCTGACCGAGGAGGAATTCCGTCAGGCAACGTCGATCCTGAATGAATTCGGCAAGCTGACCACCGATACCCACAATGAAGCGGTGCTGATGGCCGGCTCTCTTGGCGTCTCCTCGCTCGTCTGCCTGCTCAACAACGGCAACAACGGCGCGACCGAGACAACCCAGAACCTGCTCGGTCCCTTCTGGCGGCTGAATTCCCCCAGAACCGAAAACGACGCCTCGATCGTCCGCTCCGATACGCCGGGCGAGCCGATGCTCGTAACCTTCACCGTTACCGATCAGACCGGGTCCCCGATCGTGGGCGCCGAGGTGGATATCTGGCATTCGTCGCCGGTCGGTCTTTATGAAAACCAGGATCCGGACCAGGCGGACATGAACCTGCGCGGCAAGTTCACCACGGACGACAAGGGCGAGATCCGCTTCCGCTCGGTCCGGCCCGCCGGTTATCCGATCCCGACCGACGGGCTTGTCGGACGGCTGCTCGCCGCACAGAACCGCCATCCTTATCGACCGGCTCATGTCCATGCGCTGGCCTTCAAGGAAAGCTTCAAGACGCTGATCACCCAGATCTATGCCGACGACGATCCGCGACTGGAAACCGATGTCCAGTTCGGCGTAACCAGGGCGACAACAGGACATTTCGTCCGCCATGACGATCGGCACCCCGACATCGCGGACCTGACCGGTCCCTGGTATTCCCTCGATCACACCCTGGTCATGGAACCTGGCGAAGCACGGCTGCCCCAGCCACCGATCAAGTGAGGGCTCCGGCCATTTTCAATTCGGAGGGCACCGCCTGCTGCACTTGCCGGAGCATGCCGAAGACAGGACCAACCCCGATCAGGATGGGCGTGCCCGCCGGCAGGTCCTGAACGCCGGCTTCCAGATCTTTCAACCGACCTGACCACCGCGCCTCGTCGGAACGCGAAATATTCGCCATCGCCACGACCGGGGTATTCGATGCCTTTCCCTCCGCGATCAGCCGCGCACTGATCCGCCCTGCCATGCGCGCTCCCATGTAGAATACGGTTGTCGTCGCCGGATCGGTGAGCCCGCTCCAGTCGACGGTTTCAGGCAACTCGCCTTTACTCGAATGGCCGGTCACGAAGCGAACCGACTGGGCATGATCGCGATGGGTCAAAGACACGCCGAGTTCGGCCGCCATGGCGGAGGCCGATGTTATGCCGGGCACGACGGAGACCGGAATGCCCTCGTCTTTCAGCCGTTCAATCTCCTCGCCCGCCCGGCCGAAAACCATGGGATCACCGGATTTAAGGCGAACGACGTTTTTTCCGCTTCGGGCCAAGGAGACCATCATGTCGTTGATGTCTTCCTGACTGCAGCTCTGCCGTCCGCCCCGTTTGCCGACCAGCATGCGTTTGGCCTCGCGCCGGGCAAGCTCCAGGACTTCGTCGGAAACGAGGTCATCGAAAAGGATGACATCCGCTCCCTGCAAAGCCCGCACGGCCTTCAGCGTCAGATATTCCGCGCTGCCGGGACCGGCGCCAACCAGAGTGACCCGGCCCTGCCCGGCAGGTTGCGCACGCGCAACGGTTTCAACGAGGTCCGAGACCCTCCGATCATCCTCCGGCGCTTCGCGCCCGGAAAAAGCGAATTCCGTAAACCGTTCCCAGAACCGCCGCCGTTGTGATCCCGGTGCAAGCCGGTCCAAGACGGCGTTGCGCACACGCCCGGCCAGGCCGGCCCATCCCGCCAGACTGAGCGGCAGCAGCGTTTCGATCCGCCGGCGGATCGCCTGACCCAGGATCGGAGCAGCCCCGTTGGTCGAGATGCCGACGACGATCGGCGAGCGGTTGACGATGGAGCCGAACTGGAACACGCAGAAAGCCGGTTTGTCGATCACATTGACCGGAACCCCGGCTGTTTTTGCAGCCTGGAAAAAGGCTTCCGCCTGCTTATCCGTTTCCGCGTCCGCGATTGCGAGCGCCATTCCTTCGAAATCGCCGGCATGCCACTCCTTCGCATGATGAACGAAAGATCCGCTGACGCTTCCCGTCAACAGGAGCTTTTCCATCGCCGGATCAAGGGTTTCCGAGTAGACATGAACCTCCGCCCCTGCCGCGCCCAGGAGTTCCGCCTTCCATGCGGCCGCATCCGTACCACCGGCCACAATCACCTTTTTGCCCGCGAGCTGGAAAAAGACGGGCAAGGTTGCGAGCGCCTCCATTCGCGGAGCGCGACGGGAAGGTGTCACCTCAACCGGCTTTCGCGATGTCGTCATCATCCGTTCCTTTCGCGGCAAGGTCATTGAGGAGAGCGTTGATTTCCGACCGGCAGGACCCGCAATTCGTTCCGGCCTGCAGAACTTCGCCGATAGCCGCGACGGTCGCCGCCCCGTTCTTCGCGGCTGCCAGGATCTGGTTGACGCCGATCTGAAAGCAGGAACAGACAATGGCCCCGCAATCGGGCCGGTCCGCCGGAGTCCGTCCGGCAAGAACCCGGTAGCGCTCGACCGGGCTCGTTGCCGTGGCGGATAGCAGACCGCAGGCCCATTGCCGGGAGACTTCGACCGGTTTTGACCCGAAAAAGAAGGCCGCGGTCAGGTCCCCGTCCTTCCAGAAAGCCAGCCTGTAGGACCCTGAGGTCGCGTCCTTGTAACTGAGCAGCTCGGCATCAGTACCGGACGCGGAACAAAGCTCCCTGGCGAACGCCTCGAAGTCCGTTTCCGTATAACCTGCCAACTCCAGCCGCCAACCGCCGTCGCACGGGGCGACCGCCCAATAATCCGAAAGGTGCTTAGCCGGCTTATTTCTCAGGATTGCAAAGCCGTACCAGGCGCAGTCCTGCTTGCTAATGGCCACCGGTGTAAACTTCGAACCGGGCTGGCCGGAATGAAGGTCCGTTTTAGGTGCGACAACCGCATCGATCCGCCCTTTCGACGAAAACTGATCGGTCCAGTGCATGGGCACGAAGACGGATCCCTTGCGGTTCCGGCCGCTGACATGGGCGCGCACAACGACGCTGCCATGGGGACTTCTGACTTCCACCAGTTCGGCGTCCGCAATCCGCGCGGCCCTGGCATCATCCGGGTGCAGTTCTGCAAAGGGTTCGGCGATATGAGAGGTCAGCCGAGCTGTCTTCCCCGTCCGTGTCATCGTATGCCACTGATCGCGGATCCGGCCTGTATTCAGGACAAACGGATACCTGCGTTCCATTTTTCTGAGCTTTGCCGGCTCCACACCGATGAAATTCGCCTTTCGATCCTCCGTAAAAAAACCTCCGCCTGCGAAAAACCGGACATCACGCTCAGGCTCCCCTGCCCTGCGTGGCCATTGGATCGGAGCAAGCGCATCGTAGGTGTCGGCATTCAATTGCGACAAAGCGCCGATATCGAAATCGCGCGACCCACCGTTCTCTTGAGCAGACAAGGCCGCGTATTCGGCAAAGATCTCCGCCGGTCCGGAATAATCGAACCCGTCGCCAAACCCCATGCGTTTCGCCACTTCGCTCAGGGCCCACCAGTCAGGCCGTGTTTCGCCCGGCAGGGGTAAAAACCCTCTCTGCCGCGATATCCGCCGCTCTGAATTGGTGACCGTACCGTCCTTCTCGCCCCAGGCCGCCCCGGGCAGCAGCACATCCGCGTAAGCGACCGTGTCGACGGCTTTCGAGACATCGGAGACCACGACAAACGGGCAGGATTTCAGGGCGAGCGCGACCTCATCCGCGTCGGGCAAGCTGTCGACCGGATTGGTTGCCATGATCCAGATCGCCTTGATCCGGCCGTCGCGGACGGCCCTGAACATGTCAACGGCCTTGAGCCCCTGACGGTCGGCAATAACCGGACTGTTCCAGAAGCTCTGCACGATCCGCCGATGGTCCGGGTTTTCGATCGCCATGTGACATGCCAGCATGTTGGCAAGGCCGCCGACCTCGCGGCCTCCCATGGCGTTCGGCTGCCCGGTGACGGAAAACGGTCCCATGCCCTTCCGTCCCATCCGGCCGGTCGCCAGATGGGTGTTGATGATCGCATTGACCTTGTCGGTGCCGCTAACCGACTGATTGACGCCCTGGCTGTAGACGGTGACGGTCTTTTCCGTGCGGGCCACCATCGTATAAAACAACGCGACATCCTGCGGCTTGAGGCCGGTTGCCCGCGCGATTTGGGCAATGTCGCAGGTCCCTGCACATTCAAGCGCTTCTTCAAAGCCTTTCGTGTGCCGCGCGATATAGGTCTGGTCGAGCGTGCCGGTATCCTTCAGGAACGCCAGAAGTCCGTTGAACAGTGCAACATCGGTGTCCGGCGTCAGCGCCAGATGCAAGTCGGCAATTTCACAGGTCGCCGTCCGGCGCGGATCGATAACGACGACGCGCATGCTCGGATTTTTCGCCTTGGCCGCCTCGAGCCGCTGAAACAGAACCGGGTGACACCAGGCCAGGTTGGAGCCGACCAGAACGACCAGATCCGCCTGTTCCAGGTCCTGGTAGGTGCCGGGAACCGTATCCGAGCCGAAGGCACGCCTGTGGCCGGCGACCGAGGACGCCATGCACAGGCGCGAATTGGTGTCTATGTTGGCCGAGCCGATGTAGCCTTTCATCAGCTTGTTGGCGACGTAGTAGTCTTCAGTCAGGATCTGGCCGGAAACGTAGAAAGCGACACTGTCGGGGCCGTGTTCGGCGATGGTTGCCGCGAACTTCTCCGCGACAAGTCCGAGCGCCTCGTCCCAACCGGCCCGTTTTCCCGCGATTTCCGGGTAAAGAAGCCGGTCGTCAAGGGACAGGGTTTCGGCAAGCGCAGACCCTTTCGAACACAATCTGCCGAAATTCGCCGGATGGTCCGGATCGCCCTTGACCGACACGGAGCCATCCGCCGCCCTGGACACCACAACGCCGCAGCCGACGCCGCAATAAGGACAGGTTGTCTTGATCCCGTTTTCTTGTCTGGTCATTGTTTCCAACCTTCTCGGCCCATATGCCTTCTCCGTCCTCATGGTTTGCCAATGAGTTGAAAGAACAGCGTGATGCACAGGATTGCCAAAACCCCGGAGACGATTTGCCAGAAGCGCACCGGGTCCCTTTCGGCAAAGGGAACCATCTTGTCCGGGCGAAGACTTGCGTTCGGCCGGCGCAGATCCTCAAGGAACTCGCTCAACGCCTCGTAGCGTTTTCCGGGATCGATGTGCACGGCCCGCGCCAAGGCACCGTCGACCCAGTCCGGCACCCTGGCGGTCTGCGACGCCGCCGACCTGTAAGTCAGTGCGTTCTGCGCTTTCAGGCTGTGCGCCCGGGAAACCTTGCCGCCGTAGGGAAGTTTGCCGGTCAGCATTTCATAGGCGACGACGCCCAGGGCGAACTGGTCGGACCGTTCCGTGCCCCGAAAGCCGAGGAAATATTCCGGTGCGCTATATTGATGAGTTCCGAGAATTTCCGTGTCGTCCAGACCGGGGGCAGCCTCCAGAACCCCTGAAATCAGGACGGACCCGAAGTCGATGATTTTCACCACGCCGTCGGAACAGATCATGATGTTTTCCGGGCGCAGATCCTGATGCAGCATGCCGTGGCGATGAAAGGCCCTGAGGCCCGCCGCGACCTGCTCGATGATGCCGCGAACCGTTTCAAGATCCGGCTGAGGATTGTCCGTCATCCACTGGCGCAGCGTCCGGCCCTCGACATATTCGGTGACGGCGAACAGGTGTCTGCGCTCACGGGATGCTTGTACGACCTTCAGGACATGAGGTGAATTGAGCCGCCTTGCGACCCATTCCTCCATGGCAAACCGGCGCAGATAATCGCCATCGCCACGGAGGTCCACGGACGGCACCTTCAGGACCACGTTCCGGCCCGTTTCTTCGTCGGTAGCGAGATAAATATGGCTGCGGCTACTGGCATGCAGTTCACGCAGAACACGATAGCCTTCAAAGTCGGAAGGGGGCCGCAGCAGCGGTGCCGGAGGAAGCGTGTCTTCCCCTTCCAGAATGTTGACCGCATCGTTGTCCGGCAATTGGTCGATCCGGGCGATCTGAATGGTCAAATTGTCGTCGCTGCCGGCGTCCAATGCGGCTTTGACGATTGCCATCGCGGCCATATCCAGATCGTCATTTGCCGCGATCAGGGACGCAATGGTTTTCGGCGGCACGAATTCATGGACGCCATCGGTGGTGAGAACAAAGGTATCGCCGGTCGACAGATGCAGATCCCGGTAGTCGACATCGAGCAGGTCGTTTAACCCGATGGCCCGCGCCAGATAGCTTTGCCCTTCCGAAACATGTAACCGGTGGTCCGTGGTCAGCTGTTCCAGCGTGTCGCCGGACATACGCCAGATGCGGGCGTCGCCGACATGAAAGAGATGAGCGTTGCGGCCCTTGAACACGATGGCGTCAAAGGTGCACACATGGCCGCGGTCCTGCGGCAGTCCCGGAGTGTTCTGGGCATGGAGCCAGGAGTTGGCGGCAGATATGACGCGCGTGGCCGCGGTCCTGGCCGACCAGGCGTCCGAGGTGTAATAATAGTCGTTCAGGAAGGATTTGACCGCCGTTTCCGCCGCAATGCCGCTGACATCACTGGTGGAAATGCCATCCGCAAGGGCAAGTGCCGCGCCCTTCAAAACAAGCGGCTGCCCGTCCGGAACCATCGCTCCGTGGAAATCCTGGTTCACGGCTTTCCGGCCGGCCGAGGAATACTGGCCGATCGAAAGAGACAGTCTGGCGTTTTGGACTTGCATCAGCACGGAAATCACCCCTTTGGGATCGGCCCCGCCGGAACGGCGGGACCGACTTGATGGGAGGCTTATTCAGCCGGAGCCGGAGCCTTTGCGGCTTCGTAGCCGGCGTTGCGCTTCGGAGAGGTCCTGTAGTGGGTGGAGTAGATCATCGCGCCGACGAAGGTCAGACCACCGACAAGGTTGCCGATGACGGTCGGAATCTCGTTGTAGAGGAAGTAGTCGCCCCAGGTGAAATTACCGCCCAGAATGATGCCCGACGGGAACAGGAACATGTTCACGATCGAGTGCTCGAAGCCCAGATAGAAGAAGACCAGGATCGGCATCCACATGGCAATGACCTTGCCGGAAACGGAGGTCGACATCATCGCTGCGACAACACCGGTCGAAACCATCCAGTTGCACATCACCGCGCGGATGAAGAGCGTCAGCATGCCGGCTGCACCGGCTGCGGCATAGCCGAGCGTCCGCGCTTCACCGATATGCCCGATCTTCTGGCCGACGGCATTCGGCTCCTGGCTGAAGCCCATGGTGAAGATGATCGCCATGAAGACGGCGGTGGTCAGCGCTCCGGCGAAGTTGCCGATAAAGACCAGACCCCAGTTACGAAGGACACCCTTCCAGTCGCAGCCCGGCCGTTTGGCGAAAACCGCGAGCGGAGCCAGGGTGAAGACCCCGGTCAGGAGATCGAAGCCGAGCAGGTAAAGCGTGCAAAAGCCGACCGGAAACAGAACCGATGCGACCAGGAAGTTCCCGGTATTGACGGCGATGGTCACGGAGAATGCGGCGGCAAGCGCCAGGATCGCGCCCGCCATGTAGGCTCGGATCAGCGTGTCCTTGGTGGACATGAAAATCTTCGACTCGCCGGCGTCGATCATCTTTGTGGCGAATTCCTGTGGAGTTACATATGACATGTGTTAGCCCCTTGACTGGATAGGTTGTGGCCGTTTTCGGCTTATGCTGCCCCTTTGGGCGTTTCCTCCCCGAGCAGTTCGAATGCGTTCGAACTGCTCTAACTTTTTAAAAACGATCAACTTTTGGACATTCAATCGCATTGGATGTCCGTTGATCTAAACCCCGATCCCGGTCAGCCTGCGAGCGCGAGAAAAACCGTCTCGCCCTCCAGCTTCACCGGAAATGCCCGTGTTTCACCTTCATCGGCGCCCTGCGCCTCACCCGTTTCCAGGCTGATCACCCAGTTGTGCAGCGGACAGGTGACGCAGCCGCCGTGGACGATCCCCTGCGACAGCGGCCCGTTCCTGTGCGGACACTTGTCTTCGAGCGCGAACACGCGGTCATCGGCGGTGCGGAAAATGGCAACGGTCATGTCGCCGTTTTTCACGCACCGCGCCCCCTGGCGCGGGATGTCCTTGATCGAGCCGATGGCGACCCAGCTAGCCGTCATTGCGTTCATTCTGCTGCCTCCGGAAGAAGCGTCGCCATGGGATTGAACTCGTGCTTGTCCTTGCCGGACACGCGTTCAGACCACGGATCGACCTGTGCAAATTTCTGGGAAAAGACGAAGCGGTCGTAATAGGCCTGACGCTTGTCCGCATCGTCCATGATCTGGCGGCGGACCTCGTCGTAGCCGATGCGCTTCGCCCACTTGTAGATCCGCTCAAGATAATGGCCCTGCTCCCGGTACATCTGGATCAGGGCGGTGATGTATTCGACCGCCTCGTCCTCGGTCTTCACCAGCCCGAGAACCTCCGTCCCCTTGATGTCGAGACCGGCGGCTCCCGCAAAATGGATCTCGTAGCCGCTGTCGACACAGACCACGCCGACGTCCTTGCAGGTGGCCTCAGCGCAGTTGCGCGGGCAACCGGAAACGGCGAGCTTGACCTTTGCGGGCGTCCAGGATCCCCAGAGGAATTTCTCCAGCCGGACACCGAGACCAGTGGAATCCTGCGTTCCGAACCGGCACCAGTCGGAGCCCACACAGGTCTTCACCGTGCGCAATCCCTTGGCATAGGCATGTCCCGACACGAAACCGGCCTTGCCGAGATCGGCCCAGACGCCGGGCAGGTCTTCCTTTTTGATGCCCAGCATGTCGATGCGCTGGCCGCCGGTGCATTTCACCGAAGGGATATTGTACTTGTCGACCACATCGGCAATGGCCCGCAGCTCAGTGGAGGAGGTCATGCCACCCCACATGCGCGGCACGACGGAATAGGTGCCGTCCTTCTGGATGTTTGCGTGGACGCGTTCGTTGATGAACCGGGACTGGTAGTCGTCGGCATATTCGTCCGGCCAGTCGGCGACGAGATAATAATTGAGCGCCGGACGGCACTTGGCGCAGCCGCCGGACGATTTCCATTCCAGGGCCTGCATGACGTCGGGAATGGTCTTCAGTTCCTTGGCCTTGATCAGACGCCGGACCTCGTTGTGCCCCAGGGGCGTGCAGCCGCACATGGGGCTGATGGCGGCCGGGTTATAGGCATCCCCGAGCGTTGCCAGCATCAGGTTTTCGACGAGCCCGGTGCAGGTGCCGCAGGAGGCGGAGGCCTTTGTATGCGCGCGTACGTCGTCGAGCGTTTTCAGACCCTTTTCCTGGATCGCGCCGACAATCTTGCCCTTGCATACGCCGTTACAGCCGCAAATCTCCGCATCATCCGGCAAGGCTGCAACGGCCGCCGTAGGGTCCAGGGGTTCGCCCCCCTGATAGGCCTGACCGAAGATGAGCGTATCGCGCATCTCGGAGACATCTGTCCCCTTCTTCTTCAGGTCGTTGAACCAGGCCCCGTCCGCGGTCTCGCCGTAGAGAACCGTTCCGATGATCTTGTTGTCCTGCAGGACGAGACGCTTGTAGACACCGGCAGCCGCATCCCGCAGAACGATTTCCTCGCGGTCCTCGCCCTCGCCGAAGTCACCGAGAGAGAAGAGGTCAATGCCGGTCACCTTGAGCTTGGTCGGTGTATCGGCATGAACGAAGGATGCGCTGCCCTCACCCGCCAGATGGTTCGCGGCGACCCGCGCCATCTCGTAGAGCGGTGCGACCAGGCCGTAGACCTGACCGCCGACCTCCGCGCATTCGCCCAGCGAGTAGATGTCCGGATCGCTGGTCTGCATACCGTCACCGACGACAATGCCCCGGTTCACCTCCAGACCGGCCTCCTTGGCAAGCCAGGCGTTGGGCCGGATACCGGCCGCCATCACGACGAGCGTGGCCGGAATAATCGTGCCGTCCTCGAGCTCGACACCCTCGACCCTGGTATCGCCGAGGATCGCCCTGGTGTTGGCCTTGGTGATCACCTTGATGCCGCGGGCCTCGAGCGCCTTTTCCAGCAGGTGGCCGGCAGCCGGATCGAGCTGCCGTTCCATCAGGCTCGGCATCAGGTGCAGAACGGTGACGTCCATTCCGCGGGCCTGCAGGCCGGCAGCCGCTTCGAGCCCCAGCAGTCCGCCGCCGATGACCACCGCCTTTTCCCGGCTTTGGGCGGCCAGCAGCATGGCGTTGACATCGTCCAGGTCGCGATAGCTTAGGACACCCTGAAGATCCTTGCCCGGCACCGGGATGATGAAGGGTACGGACCCGGTCGCGATCACCAGCTTGTCGTAGGAGGCGACTTCACCGTGATCGGAGGTGACGGTCTTGGCGTCCCGGCCGATCTCTACGATCTTGTGACCCTTGTAGAGCATGATGCCGTGCTCGATGTACCAGCCGTCGCCGTGAATGACGATTTCCTCGTAGGATTTCTCGCCGGAAAGCACGGGAGACAGCATGATCCGGTCGTAATTGACCCGGGGCTCCGCATTGAAAATGGTGATGTCGTAGGCCTCGGGCGCCGCTTCGATGAGATGTTCGAGCATCCGTCCCGGAGCCATACCGTTACCGATGATGACAAGTTTCTGTTTGGTCATTTCCGTTAATCTGCTGCTGAGACTGCGTCCGGATAGGCCGCTTCGATCATGACAGTTGAGAGAGCGCCGTAGGCGGTGATCCAGGCCTGTTTGGTCTCTTCGGTGAAGGCGTCTCCGAGCCCCTTCTCCAGGGTCCAGATCAGGGCTTCGCCGACGGGCCGGTAGTCTTCGGCCCTGACGCCGTAATCGACATGGCGAACAGCCAGCTCGCGCGCGACCGGCAGAATGGCGTCAAGGTTCTTCAGGCCGTTTACCACCACGCCAAGCGTGGTCATCAGCTTGCGGCCCTGCTTGAAAAGGTCGCCTTTGAAGAGCGGCTTCAGTTCGGGCGAAGTCTCGAACAGGCGGCCGTAAAAAATTGCTGCAGCGTCTTCGGCAATCGGCGCGACCCTGGAAAACGAGGACTGAACAAGCTGGATCTGATCTGGCGTCATGACATCGTCTCCGTTTGGCTATTCGGCTGCCTCGACCGCGGCCTTTTGCCGGGCCTGGCGTGCAGCGCGTTTTTGCTGGATGGACTGGAGTTGCTCGGAACTGGGATTGGCCCCGCCCTCATAGGCTTCGAGGAAATCGAGCAGTTCCTCGCGGTAGGCGTAGTAGTCCGGATGGGCGAGCAGCGCCTTGCGCGAGCGCGGACGCGGCAGGTCGACTTCCATGATGTTGCCGATCTTCGCGTTCGGGCCGTTGGACATCATCACCACCCGGTCCGCGAGCAGGATCGCCTCGTCCACGTCATGGGTGACGCAGACAGCCGTCACCTGGGTGCGCGTCCACACGTCCATCAGGACGTCCTGCAGCTCCCAGCGGGTCAGGCTGTCGAGCATGCCGAACGGCTCGTCGAGCAGGAGAAGTTTCGGCGACAGGGCGAAAGCCCGGGCAATGCCGACTCGCTGCTTCATGCCGTTGGACATGTCCGCTGCCGGTTTGTGAATGGCGTCGGCCAGCCCGACCTTCGACAGGTAATATTCGATGACGTCGTTCTTTTCGGACTTCGACGCATCGGGATAGACCTTATCGACGCCGAGCTCGACATTCTCGTAAGCCGTCAGCCACGGCATCAAGGACGGCGCCTGGAAGACGACGGCGCGATCCGGGCCGGCCTGGGTGACGTGCGTGCCGTCAAGCACGATCGCGCCTTTCGTGATCGGGTTGAGCCCGGCCACCATCGAAAGGACCGTCGACTTGCCACAGCCGGAATGGCCGATCAGGGTAACGAACTCACCCTTCTTCATTTTCAGGTCGAAACCGTCGACGACCGTGAGCGGCCCCTTCGGTGTCGGATAGACCTTCTTCAACTGGCTGAAGTCCAGATAACGATCCTCGATCGGGGACTGGGCCGCACGCTCGTAGGCATCCGGCAGCCTGTCGTCCTTTTTCGGCAGCCTCTGCGTGATCGGCACGATGTTCGGCAGAACGATATCGCGGTCCAGGTCGGCGCCGCGCTCGGCCCCAACCTCCATCAGATACGCGGTCACCTCCGCCCTGAGCCGGATGAAATCGTCATCGTGATTGAGTTCGCCCCGGTCGCGCGGCCGGGCAAACGGAACCTTGAATTCCGGGCCCAGGGTCGCCTTCGTTCCCGGCTTCAGCGGGATGATCCGGTCGGCGAGCAGAATTGCTTCGTCCACGTCGTTGGTGATCAGGAAGATGGTTTTCTTTTCCTGCTCGCAGATGGCGGCGAATTCGTCCTGCAGCTTCGCGCGCGTTAGCGCATCGAGTGCCGACAACGGCTCATCAAGCAGGAGAAGATCCGGTTGCATGGCCAGCGCCCGGGCCACCGCCACCCGCTGGCGCATGCCACCGGACAGTTCCGCCGGCTTGCGGTCCATGGCATGGGCCAGACCGACCATATCAATGTACTTGTCGGCGATTGCCTTGCGCTCGGACTTCGGTTTTTTCTTGAAGACCGCATCGACCGCCAGACCGACGTTGCCGGCGACCGTCAGCCACGGCATCAGCGAATAGGACTGGAAGACGACGCCGCGCTCAGGGCTCGGGCCGTCGATTTCCTTACCCTTGAAAACGACACCGCCCGTGTCCGGCTCGATCAGACCGGCCAGAAGGGAGATCAGCGTCGTCTTGCCCGTGCCGGAGAAGCCGACAATGGCAATGAACTCGCCGTCTTCCACTTTCAGGTTGATATCGTCCAGGACATCGGTGCGGTTTGCACCTTCACCGTAAGACTTGGAGATATTGGAGATTTCGAGAAACGCCATCTGCCTCTCCCTACCGGTTCGCCGAGAAAGTGAAGGCGCGCTGCAGGGCGAACATCAGCCGGTCGAGCGCAAAGCCGATGATGCCGATGGTAAAGACGGCGACCATGATCTTGGCGAGCGACTGGGAGGACCCGTTCTGGAACTCGTCCCAGACGAATTTTCCAAGGCCCGGGTTCTGGGCAAGCATCTCGGCCGCGATCAGCACCATCCAGCCCACACCGAGCGACAGACGCAGACCGGTGAAGATCAGCGGCAGCGACGACGGCAGGACCAGCTTGGTGACGGTTTTCATTGTCGGCAGTTGCAGAACCCGGCCGACGTTCATCAGATCCTTGTCGACCGAAGACACGCCGAGCGCCGTGTTGATCAGGGTCGGCCACATGGAACACAGGGTCACAGTGACGGCCGAAATCAGCAGGGACTTGGACAGCCATTCGACCGGATCGACATAGAGCGCAGACACGATCATGGTCACGATCGGCAGCCAGGCCAGCGGCGATACCGGCTTGAAGATCTGGATCAGCGGGTTGATCGCACCGTTGAAGCTTCGCGACAGGCCCGAAGCGATCCCCAGCGGAACGGCAATGATCGTCGCGATCAGGAAGCCGAGGCCGACCGTTTCCAGCGACGTGCCGATCTGGTCGATATAGGTCGGCTTGCCCGTATAGCTGCGCCACTTGACCCGATCGGTCTTGCCTGCTGCTTCCAGTTTGGCGTTGCGTTCTTCCTGACGCTCGTAAAAGGCGGCCGCTTTCTCGCGTTCCCGGACGTGGTCCTTCCACAAATTGACGGTTTGGGCCCAGACCTGGGAAGGCCCAGGCACCGCGCAGAGCGAGGTCTGGATCTGCGGCGCCAGGACGCCCCAGAGAACCAGAAAGGCGGCGATGCCGATCAGCGGGATCAGCAGCACGCGCTTCAACTCATGCATCTGTTCCCTTGGATTGTCGCCGGCGGCGATTTTCAGGATCGGGACGAGCCAGGAAAACCCAAGTGCGTCCAGCCAGCCCGAGGCCCTGTTGATCCACATGAAGATACGCTCGCGGCGTTCCGTGCGGGCAACCTCCCGGGTGGAAGCTGTATCGGCATTGGCCATGGTGGTGGTCCTTTGTCTTGAAACCAAATCCGGTGTCGGGAGGGGCGGCAGACTGTGAGGATTGCCCGCCGCCCCTGCTGCCGGCGGCCTTAGCCGCCGACCACCTGGTTGCCGTCGACCACCTGCTCGCCCTTCAGGCCGATCGGCAGGCTGTCGATGTAGGCGTTGGGCGTGCGGCCGTCGTAGGGAATGCCGTCGATGATATCGACTGCGGGGGTCGGTTCGCGGTAGCCATCGGATTCCCAGGGAAAGTCCGCTTCGTCGACGAGACCTTCATCGACCAGCATTTTTGCGGCCTGCAGATAGATATCCGGGCGATAGACGGACTTGGCGACTTCGTCGTACCAGCTATCCGGCTTGTATTCGGCAATCTGGCCCCAGCGACGCATCTGGGTCAGGTACCAGACCGCGTCCGAATAGTAGGGATAGGTCGCGAAGTAGCGGTAGAAGACATTGAAGTCCGGAACGTCGCGCTTGTCGCCCTTCTCGTATTCGAAGGTCCCGGTCATCGAGTTGGCGATGACTTCCTTGTCCGCACCGACATATTGGGACCGCGACAGAATCTCGACGGCTTCCATCCGATTGGCGTTGTCGTTTTCATCCAGCCACTTGGCCGCGCGGATCAGCGCCTTGGTAATGGCCAGCGTGGTGTTCGGATATTTCTCGGTGAACTCCTTGGTCAGGCCGAAGACCTTTTCCGGATTGTTCTTCCAGATCTCGTAGTCGGTCACGACCGGAACGCCGATGCCCTTGAAAACGGCCTGCTGGTTCCACGGCTCCCCGACGCAATAGCCGTAGATCGTGCCGGCTTCGAGTGTGGCCGGCATCTGCGGCGGCGGCGTCACGGACAGCAATGCATCCGCCTTGATCTGACCGGAGATATCGGTCTTGGAATAAAAGCCGGGATTGATGTCGCCGGATGCGAGCCAGTAGCGCAACTCGTAATTATGGGTAGAGACCGGGAACACCATGCCCATGTTGAAGGGCTTGCCTTCCGACTTGAACTTGTCGACCACCGGCTTCAGGGCCGATGCCTTGATGGGATGCACAGGCTTGCCGTCCGCGCCCGTTTCCAGGTGCGGCTTCATCATCTCGAAGACCTCGTTGGAAACGGTGATGCCGTTGCCGTTGAGATCCATGGAAAACGGCGTGACGATATGGGCCTTGGTGCCGAAACCGATGGTGGCGGCCAGCGGCTGGCCGGCCAGCATATGCGCCCCGTCCAGCTCGCCGGTGATCACCCGGTCGAGCAGGACTTTCCAGTTCGCCTGCGGTTCCAGGGTCACATAAAGCCCCTCGTCCTCGAAGTAGCCCTTCTCGTAGGCAATGGCGAGCGGGGCCATGTCGGTCAGCTTGATGAAGCCGAACTTCAGTTCGTCCTTTTCCACGTCGAGCATGTCGGCGTAGGCGACACCCGACACCCCGGTCAGGCTCGCTGCGACCAGCACACCCAGTGCGGCGCGGCGGGTCATCGTCAATGTCTGCTGTTTCCTGGTCACTTGCTGATCCCTCTGTCTGGCAAGCACCCTTCTCAGGGCCGTTTCGAAAAACAAAAAAAGCCGCCGACGGACCAACATGCGGGAGGTGCATGGTTCGGTCTCATCGGCGGCTTTGCCTGAACGTCCTGCGTCGGACGTAACTCTCTGGAAGGCCATCTTTGGCTCGCCACCTACCATGCAGGGAGCGTGCCAGTTTCACTCATCGATTAATTACCCATATATTTCCGTTACTTATCAAAGTTGCGAATTTGCGGAATTATCCGCCACTGCTCGAAAAATCAGCGCAGCGCGCAATCACAATGATGAAAATTTGCGCAGCGCACAATAAATCTACACAGGCGTCGGGCGGGCCCGAATGGGGAAGGACGCGATGTAATTCGCAAGATCCGCAGGATCGTATTCGACGCCGTCAAAGAGTGGTTTCGGGGCCTGCGATAGATCATTCCCGGCTGCCCCTGTACCAAGAGCCTCCCGGAAGAGACGATCATCGAAAGTCCTCACAACTTTCTCCGCGTCCTGTTGTGAATAGGCAGCCTGCCCCCACCGAACCATCTGCGAATAGAACCACAGACCATCGGCGCCTGTCGGACACAGGGCATCCGGACCGGCAAATGACAGGAACCCAGGTACTTCCAGCATCAGTCCGGTCTCCAGTTGGAGTTTGCCGGTCAAGGCCGGGACGCAGGTCGCAGGCGCGCAATCGAGATAATCAGGCGCGGCGAGCAAATGCGCCAGGTCTTCCGCATTATCCCAATCCGCACACCAGTCGGCTGCCTTTACCAGGGCCCGGATCAAGGCCTGAAGAGTCTCCGCATTGTGATCGGCCCAGCTTTGGGTCACCCCGAGTACCTTTTCCGGACTGGCGGGCCAGATCGCGTCCTTGAACGTCACGATACGTCCGAGCCTGTTTTGAACCGAGATCGTGTTCCAGGGTTCGCCGACGCAATAGCCGTCAATCCGACCCGCCAGAAGTGCATCCGGCATCAGCGGCGGCGGCAAAACGGTGATTTCCACATCCCGGTCCGGATCGATGCCGGCGGCCGCAAGCCAGTAACGCAATTCATACGCATGGCCGGAAAACGGGTGAACAACGGCAAATCTCAAAGGGTCGCCGCTCTTGTTACGCCGGGACCCGATTGTTTTGGGAAGCGCCTGCCCGGTAGACCCCGGATCGCCCCTGGTATCGGCTCCATGGGCCTTCATCTCTTCCCATATCGGCAGTGAAACCGTGATCGCATTCCCGCCGAGCCCGAGGGTCATCGGCGCCAGCATGGGAACCGCCAGCGATGTCAGTTTCAGGGTTGCCGCAATCGGCATGGGCGCCAGCATGTGGGCGACGTCGAAATGGCCGATGGATATCCGGTCCCTGATGTTGGCCCAGGAGGTTTCGCGCACAAGCTTCAGGTCAATGCCTTCTTCTTCGGCAAATCCGAACCGGGCGGCAGCCACCAGCAAGGCGCTGTCCAACAAGGGAATAAAGCCGGCAATCACCGTCTTTGCGGAGGGACGGGTCATGACCCCCTCTCCTTTCCTGCCAGACGTCTTCCACCCTTGTTTCTTCTTCTGGTCACAACGGCCTACCCTTCGAGCAATCCGCTCGCAATTATCAGACTTTGGGCCACATCGATGATCTTGCGGCTCTGGTTCATGGCAGTGCGGCGCAGGAGGTCATAGGCCTCGGGTTCCGATATGCCCCTGGATTTCATGAGAATGCCCTTCGCCCGATCGATCGTCTTGCGGTCGGCCAGTTCGCTCTTTGCTTCTTCCAGTTCGTTCGCCAGCCGGGAAAAGGCCCGGAAGCGGCTGATCGCCATGTCGAGAATCGGCTTGACCCGTTCTTTCTTGAGGCCATCGACCACATAGGCCGACACGCCGGCGTCGACCGCCGCCTCGATGGAGCCGCTCTCGGACTTGTCGACAAACATGGCAATCGGGCGCCTTACGGCGCGGGAAATCTGGAAAATATGCTCAAGCTGGTCCCGGTTCGGGTTTTCCAGATCGATGACGATCACATCCGGATCGATATCTGTGATCTGGCGCACGAGACCATCCATCTGGTCGATCAGAATGACCCGATCATGCCCGGCATCGCGCAACCCCTGTTCGATAATGGAGGCGCGGATCCGGTTATCGTCGATAACGAGGATGGAAAGCGAAGTGCTCATGCCCGCATTATGCGCAGGATTAATTTTTGTGCAATGCAGTATTTGGGCGCATCAACCGTCAATACGGTCCGGGGTCCATATTCCGTTAATCGCCGCCGCCCACAGCCTTCGGAGAAGCGCCCCATATCGAGGAAAACCAGCCCTCACCCGAGGTCAAGAAGCGGCAACCGGCCTCCTCGCAATAAGCGATGGCCGACCCGAAGCAGATAACACCCCAAACCGCAGTGCGGTACGTATTGACTGCATGGCAATACATGTGTATCAAATTTCAATACATGGAAACGCATGCGAACGATGCGATTGGGAGGATACAAAATGACAATCACGATCCGGGGTATCGACTTTCAGGAAAACACGAACAACGACATGGGGCTGGAGTTCTACAATCTCAGCCACCGCTACGGTTTCCAGTGCCCGAACTGGCCCTATTTCCGTGATGTTCAGATCGAGCGCATGCACTACATGGCAAAGTCCGGCGTGCTGTCGCAGACGATCACCACGACAATGCACGTGACTACCCATATCGACGCGCCGGCCCACGTGGTGCAGGGCACTCCGTTCATCGACGAAGTCCCCCTGCCGCATTTCTTCGGTTCCGGCCTGGTCGTATCGATCCCGAAAAAGAAATGGGAACAGATCACCGCGGACGACCTGGAAAAGGCCTGCGGCCATGCCATCCGCAAGAACGATGTCCTGATCATCAACACCGGCTGGCACAAGGTCTACGAAGACGGCGACTACTTCCCCTATTGCCCGGGCCTCGTGCCGTCGGCCGCCGACTGGATGGTTGAAAAGGGCATCAAGGTCGTCGGCCACGACACCCAGGCGAACGACCACCCGCTGGCGACCGCAATCGGCCCGCACCGCAACGGCCCGCTGCTGCCCCATCTGGCGGAAGAATACAAGGAATGGTCCGGAGGCATTGCCTGGGACGAAGCCTTCCCGGAATGGGAGCCCGTCCACAACACGCTCTTCTCCAACGGCATTCTCGGCATCGAGAACGTCGGCGGCGATCTCGACGCCGTGACCGGCAAGCGCTGCACCTTTGCCTTCTTCCCGTGGAACTGGGACCGCGGCGACGGCTGTATCATCCGGCTGGTCGCCATGATCGACAAGGGTCAGAACTACCGCATCGAGGCCGGAGAATCCTTCTAGGCCCGTATTGATGGCCGCTGCTCCGGCGGCGGCCATGCATGCAGCATTTGGGAGGATCAGGCATGCACGTCAAACGTTTTCAGGATGCACAGCCCTATGACGCACCAAACCACTGGGATGTGGTCGGCCTGCGCCTGCAGGGCTTCGAGGAAGGCGGCCCGACCAATCAATGGGTCGGCCTCAGCCAGTTTCTGCCCGGCGGCGGCGCCGGACCGGACTCCACCCCCTTCGAAAAGATCTATGTCGTTCTCGAAGGCGAGATGACCGTCATCATCGACGGCAAGGAGACCGTCCTGGGCAAATACGACAGTTGCACCATCGCGCCGGGAGAGGTTCGCAAGATCGAGAACCGCTCCAATCTCGTGTGCACCATGCTCGTCGTCATCCCCTATCCGCCAAAGGCCTGACCCATGACCGATACCTGGAAAAACCCGTTGTCCATGTTCGAGGTCGCCGGCAAGGTTGCGCTGATCACCGGCGCGTCCGGCGCCTTCGGCATGGTCGCAGCCAGAACGCTCGCCGGCGCCGGCTGCAAGATCGCGCTCGCCGCCGGCAATGCGGACGCCCTCAAGGCGATTGCAGACGAATGCAAGGACCTTGGCGCGGACGTTCTGGAACTCAATTCACGGCCCGATACCGAGGATGCCTGCAAGGCAATGGTCGACGAGGCCGTCAAGGCCTTCGGACGGCTGGACATCCTGGTCGTGGCTTCGGGAATGAACAAGGTCGCCAAGATCGACGAAATGCCTGTCGAAACCTTTACCGGGGTCATGGATGCCAATGTCACCCAGTCCTGGATGCTGGCGCGTGCGGCGACCGCACAAATGAAGGCCCAGGGCGAAGGCGGCAAGATCGTTCTGGTCTCCTCCGCGCGCGGACTTTTGGGGCATCCGGCAGGCTATACCGCCTACTGCGCCTCGAAAGCCGCCGTGGACGGGATCACCAAGGCGCTGGGCTGCGAACTCGGTCCGACCGGCATCACCGTCAACGCGATCGCTCCGACGGTATTCCGTTCGCCCCTGACTGCGTGGATGTTCGAGGATACCGATGAGGCGAAAACGGTCCGCAACGGCTTCCTGACCCGGGTCCCGAAAGGACGTCTGGGCGAACCGGAGGATCTTGCAGGCCCCCTGCTCTTCCTCTCCTCGAAGGCCTCGGACTTCTATACCGGCCACATCCTTTACGCCGACGGCGGCTACACGGCCGGATGACACGATGGCGGACCTGAACAAAATCACTGTCCTCGGCGCGGGCCTCATGGGCCACGGCATTGCCCTGACCTTTGCCCGCGCCGGCCACGACGTCCGGGTCTACGACCCGTTCGCCGAAAGCCTTGCCACCTTGCATGATCGTGTCCGGGCAAGTCTGGAAGCGCTCGGCTGCGGCGCGGATGAGACCGATGCCGCGCTTGCACACGTCAGGGCGGTTCCCGACCTCGCAGACAGCGTCGGCGATGCGGACGTGGTCTTTGAGGCAGCGCCGGAAAAACCGGACCTGAAACGTCAGTTGTTCAGGGAAGTCGAACAGGCAGCGCCCGAAACCTGCCTGTTCGCCTCCAACACCTCCGTCATCCCGATCACGACCATCATGCAGGATCTGGAAGACAAGACGCGCGCTGTCGGAACCCATTGGTGGAACCCGCCGCACATGATCCCGCTGGTGGAAGTGATCCGGACTAAATGGACCTCCGGCGAGGCCTTTCAGGCAATCTACGATCTGCTTGCGACCGTCGGCAAGACGCCGGTCAAGGTGGAAAAGGACGTTCCGGGCTTCATCGGCAACCGGCTCCAGCACGCCCTGTGGCGCGAAGCGGTCAACCTCGTCGAAAAAGGCATTTGCTCGGCGGAAGCTGTCGACACCGTCGTCAAGTCGAGCTTCGGCCGCCGCCTTGCCGTCCTCGGGCCGCTGGAAAATGCGGACCTGGTCGGCACGGACCTGACCCTTGATATTCACGAGAACGTTCTCTTCGACCTCGACGATCGGGGCGAACCGTCTCCCTACCTGCGCAAGCTGGTGCATGACGGAAAACTGGGCATGAAATCCGGCGAAGGATTTCGCCGATGGAAGCCGGAAGAAGCGGATCAGATCCGCCGCCGGGTCGCTGTGCATCTGAGGAGGCTTGAGACGATTATCGACGACTAGCGGTCCTTCAGGGACCAGCGCATCTTCTGGGAGGAAAAACGATGACGCTGTTCGATAGCAAGAACCAGATTTCACGCAGGAAGCTTCTGGCAGGCGCCGCCGTCGGCCTTGCCGCCCCGGCGATCCTGTACCGGACCCGCGCCTACGCGGCCAATCCGGTCATCAAGGTCGGCCACGTCAGCCCCAAGACCGGCCCGCTCGCGGGCTTCGGTGAGGCGGACGAATATGTGATCGCGCAGATCCAGAGGCTCTTCAATGCCGGCCTGCAGAACAACGGCAAGACCTATACGATCGAAATCATCACCAAGGACTCGCAATCCAATCCGAACCGGGCTGCGGAAGTGGCGGCCGAGCTGATCCTCGGCGAAGAGGTGGACATTCTCGTCGGCGACTCCACACCGGACACCACCAACCCGGTGGCCGACCAGGCGGAAGTCAACGAAGTTCCCTGCATCACCACCAACTGCCCGTGGCAGCCCTATTTCTTCGGCCGCAACGGCGATCCGGCCAAGGGCTTCGAATATACCTATCACTTCTTCTGGGGTCTGGAGGACGTGATCGCCGCCTTCCTCGACCTGTGGGGTTCGAGCGGCGCTGACAAGAAGATCGCCGGCCTGTTCCCGAACGACGCCGACGGCAATGCCTGGGGCGATCCGAAACTCGGCCTGCCGCCCGCACTTGCCAAGGCCGGTTATACGCTGACCGACCCGGGCCGCTACCAGCCCCTGTCGGACGATTTCACCTCGCAGATTTCGGCCTTCAAGGAAGCCGGCTGCGAAATCGTCACCGGCAACATGATCCCGCCGGACTTCGCAAACTTCTGGTCCCAAGCGGCGCAACAGGGCTTCAAGCCTAAGGTGGTCACCATCGGCAAGGCGCTGCTGTTCCCGTCGGTGATTGAATCTCTCGGCGACCGTGGTGATGGCCTGAGCTCGGAAATCTGGTGGACACCGAACCACCCGTTCCCGTCCTCGCTCACCGGCGAAAGCTCCGCGGATCTCGCCAACGGCTACATGGAAGCGACCAACCGCCCCTGGACCCAGCCGATCGGCTTCAAGCATGCGCTGTTCGAAGTCACGGCCGACGTCATCCGCCGCACGGCGGACCTGGACGACCCGCAGTCGATCCTGGAAGCCATCCGCACGACCGACCTGACCACCGTTGTCGGGCCGGTAAACTGGGCCGTCGGACCGGTCAAGAACGTCACCAAGACGCCGCTTGTCGCCGGCCAGTGGCAGAAACAGGGCGACAAGTTCGAACTGGTGGTCACGGCCAACAAGCATGCGCCGGAAATCCCGACCACCGGCGAATTCAAGCTGCTGTCGTAATAACACCGCTTGCCGGGCGGACAGACCGACTGTCCGTCCGGCTCTATCCGATGCACAGGGTTTCCGATCTTGCCACTCCTTGAACTGCAGAACGTGACCAAGGCTTTCGGCGCCGTCGTCGTGGCCGATGAGCTGAGCTACAGCCTTGCAGAGGGCGAAGCGCTTGGCGTCATCGGCCCGAACGGTGCCGGCAAGACATCCATGTTCAACCTGATCACCGGCACCTTCGCCCCGAACAGCGGTTCGCTCCATTTCTGCGGCAAGCCGATCACGACTCTGTCCGCGGCAGACCGCTGCAGGGCCGGCATCGCCCGGTCATTCCAGATCCCGCAACCGTTTTCCGGCATGACCGTGTTTGAAAACCTGATGGTGGCGGCCACCCATGGCGCACGCGACAGTATTTCGAAGGCCAACCGGCATTGCCTCGAGGTATTGGAGAAAACCGGCCTGATAGACCGCGCCAATGCGCCGGCGGGCAGCCTGACCCTGCTTGGTCGCAAACGTCTGGAACTGGCCCGCGCCCTGTGTGCCCGGCCGAAACTGCTGCTGCTCGATGAAATCGCCGGCGGGTTGACCGAGCATGAATGCCGGGAACTGGTCGACACGATCAACGATGTCCGCAAGGAAGGCGTTTCCATCATCTGGATCGAACACATCGTCCATGCGCTTCTGTCCGTGGTCGACCGGCTGATCGTGATCGATTTCGGCCGAAAGATCGCCGACGGCGATCCCGCAGAAACAATGGCGCTTCAGGAAGTCCGAGAGATCTACATGGGGGTAGATGCGGATGGCTGACCCGTTTCTGACCGTGAATGACCTGACCGCCTACTACGGCGACTTCCAGGCGCTTTTCGGCATTACCCTTCATGTCGATGCCGGCGAGGTCGTGGCGGTGATCGGCGCCAACGGCGCCGGAAAATCGACCTTGATGCGATCCATCACCGGACTTCTGTCCAATGGCCCGGACATGGTTTGCTGGAAAGGCCGGAATATCGGCCACCTGCGCGCGGACCAGATCGCCCAACTGGGCATTGCCATGGTGCCTGAGGGCCGCCAATTGTTTCCATCCCTATCGGTCGAAGAAAACCTGATCATCGGCGGCCAGGCCGGACGGAAAGGACCGTGGAACCTTGAGGAGATCTTCAAGCTTTTCCCGATCCTGGAAGAACGGAGGAAGGTCCCGTCGACCGCGCTGTCGGGAGGCCAGCAGCAGATGGTTGCCATCGGCCGGGCCCTGATGTCCAACCCGGACATCCTGCTGTTCGACGAGATCAGCCTCGGACTGGCGCCGATCATCGTCAAATCGATCTACGAGATCCTGCCTTCCATCATCGGCGGCGGTACCAGCGCGATCATCGTCGAACAGGACATCGCCAAGGCGCTGTCTGTTTCCGACCGGATCTACTGCCTGCAGGAAGGCCGTATCGCCCTGGAGGGCCCGGCCGCCACCGTCACCCGCGAAGCCATCAGCGCCGCCTATTTCGGGATCTGAGAGAAGCCATGGACTGGATCAACTCAATCGTTCAAGGCGTGCTGCTCGGCGGGCTCTATGCGCTTTTCGCCGCCGGCCTGTCGCTGATTTTCGGCGTGATGCGCCTCGTCAACATCGCCCACGGCGATTTCATCGTGTTGGCCGCCTATCTGGGCCTGACCGTCGCCACCACCGTCGGCCTGCATCCGCTCGTTGCCTTGGTCATCGTGGTCCCGGTCATGGGTCTCATCGGCTATGTCCTGCAACGCGGGGTGCTCAACCACACCCTGGGCGACGACATCCTGCCGCCGCTGCTGGTCACCTTCGGCCTCTCTGTCATCCTGCAGAACGGGCTGCTGGAGATTTACAGCGCCGATCCACAGAAGATGAACGCGGGCGCGCTGGAGACCGCCAGCATGAACCTTGGCGGCAATCTGAATATCGGCTGGCTGCCTCTGCTGATGTTCGCCGTATCGGTCGCGACCATTGCCGGGTTGCAGTGGCTGTTCTACCGCTCCGCGCTCGGCCGCGCCTTTCGCGCCACGTCGGACAATCAGGACATCGCCCAGCTCATGGGGCTCAACAAGGCCCATGTCTTCGGCCTTGCCATGGCGCTGTCACTGGCCGTCGTCGGCATAGCGGGCCTGTTCCTCGGCATCCGCACCAGTTTCGACCCTTCCGCCGGTCCCGGACGGCTCATCTTCGGCTTCGAAGCGGTGATCATCGGCGGGCTCGGCAATCTGTGGGGTACGCTTGCCGGCGGTATCATTCTCGGCATCAGCCAGAATATCGGCGCCCAACTCAATCCGGGCTGGCAGCTTCTGGCCGGCCATCTGGCCTTTCTCCTGGTGCTGGCGTTCCGTCCGCGCGGCCTGTTTCCAAGGATCGACGGATGAGCGCTGCGACCTACACCATTTCCCGATCGACACCGGTCAGCCGGGCGGCGGCAGTCGCAGGCCTCATCCTTTGCCTGTTCCTGGCAGCCGCGCCCTGGTGGGCAGGCCGTGCGGACCTCCGGCTCATGAGCGAGATTTTCCTTTATCTTTCGCTCGCAAGTCTCTGGAACCTCCTGGCCGGATACGCAGGGCTCGTCTCGGTCGGTCAGCAGGCCTTCGTCGGTTTCGGCGGATACATGCTGTTCGCTTTCACCATGTTCCTGGGCGTATCTCCGCTTCTGGCCATTCCGATTGCCGGTGTTCTTGGGGCGGTCGTCGCCCTACCCGTCGCCATCCTGATTTTCCGCCTGCGCGGCGCCTATTTCGCCATCGGAACCTGGGTCATCGCCGAGGTTTTCCGGCTGGTCTTCGCGCAGGTGAGCGATCTCGGCGGCGGGTCGGGCACCAGCCTGCCGATCGACGTGGTCAAGTCCATCGCCGCCAGCCGCTCGGCCCGGGAATCAACCAGCTACTGGCTGGCACTGGGCATTGCCGTCCTGGTTATCGCGGTGGCGTTCCTGTTCCTGCGCTCGCGCCAGGGCCTGGCGCTGACGGCGATCCGGGACAATGAACTGGCCGCCAAGAGCCTCGGCATCGATATCTGGAAGACGAAGCTGGTCGTCTATATCGTGACCGCCGCCCTGACAGCCGCGACCGGGGCACTGATCTTCCTGCAGAAGCTGCGGATTTCCCCGGACGCGGCCTTTTCAGTCAACGACTGGACCGCCTTCGTGATCTTCATCGTGGTGATCGGCGGGATCGGCACCCTGGAAGGGCCGATCATCGGAACCATTATCTTTTTCGCCCTGCGCGAAACCCTTGCCGACCTTGGCACGATCTATCTCCTGGTGCTCGGACTTGTGGCAATCGTCGTCATGTTGCGAGCTCCGAAAGGCCTCTGGGGCATGCTCCGGGCCAAGGTCGGCATTGAATTTTTCCCGCTGGCACGGCGGGTGGTGAAACCCTCAGAAACCCAGGACGGCCGACATGGCAAATAAGCGTCAAAAGACCATCATCACATGCGCAGTCACCGGAGCGATCCACACGCCGACCATGTCGGACGCCCTGCCCTACACCTATGACGACATCGCGCAGCAGGCGGTCGCCGCGGCGGAGGCCGGTGCATCGATCCTGCATCTGCATGCCCGCAACAACGAAACCGGCGCGCCGTCCGTCGACCCGGAGGACTTCAAGCCTTTCCTCGGCCGGATCAAGCAGGCGACCGACGCGGTGGTAAACATCTCCACCGGCGGCTCCCTGACCTTGTCCATTCAGGACCGCATCAGGCCGGCCGCCACCTTCAGCGCGGAAATGTGCTCCATGAACATGGGGTCGATGAACTTCTCGTTTCATCCGCTCGCCAAGCGTTACGACTCATGGAAGTTCGATTGGGAAAAGGACTACGTCGCCAATTCCGACGGCAACATCTTCCGCAATACGTTCAGGGACATCGAGGAAGCTGCAACAACGCTTGCGCCGCACGGCATCAAGTTCGAGCACGAGTGCTACGACGTGGGCCACCTCTACAATCTAAAGTTCTGCATGGATATCGGCCTTTTCAAGGCGCCGATCTTCATCCAGTTCGTCATGGGAATTCTGGGCGGGATCGGCGCCGATATCGACAACCTGCTGTTCATGAAACAGACAGCCGACAAGCTCTTCGGCGACGATTACCGCTGGTCGATTCTGGCCGCGGGCTCGGCCCAGATCCCCATGGCCACGACCGCCAGCCAGATGGGCGGCAATGTCCGCGTCGGACTGGAGGACAGCCTCTTCATCAGCCGCGGCAAGCTCGCCGAAAGCAACGCCCAGCAGGTTGCCAAGATCCGCGGCATTGTCGAGGAGCTGGGCTGTGAGATCGCCACACCTGATGAAGCCCGCGAGATCCTCGACCTGAAAGGTGCGGATCGAACCGCCTTCTAGCCCTCCACCGCCCGCCATCAAGAACATTTGGCAAAGCGGGCGGGCATGCTAAGGAGATCGGCGCAAGAACGATAAAGAAGCGATGACGATGGCTGGCAAGACAAAAGAAACTGAAGATTCCAGATCCGGCGTGCAGGTGATTGCGCGTGCGGTCGCAATCATGCGCAGCCTGAGAAACGAGAACGACGGTCTCAGCCTCGGTCAGATTGCAGAACGGGTCGGTCTCCCGCGCTCGACCGTTCAGCGGATCGTCGGCGCCTTGCAGGCAGAACATCTGGTGATCGCCGCCAGCCCGGGCCGCGGGATCCGCCTCGGTCCCGAAATCACGTCACTGGCGGAATCCGCACGCATCGACATGGGCGAGATCCTGCGCCCCTATCTGGTGGAACTTGCCAAGGCCACCGGCGAAACGGTGGATCTCGCCGTGCTGCGCGGAAAACGGCTGATCTTTATCGACCAGATCCCCGGGACCCATCGTCTGCGCACGGTGTCCTTCGTCGGCGAAAGTTTCCCGCTCTTCGATACGGCCAACGGCAAGGCATGCCTCGCTCTTATGGACGAGGGCCGGATCATGAAACTCATGGCGAGCGAAGCGCCGGACGTTGCCGAGGACCCGAAAAAACTGGAGGCCTTCCTTGCCGAGATCGATGATATCCGCAGCAACCGGATTGCCTTCGATCGCGATCAGCATACGGACGGCATCTCCGCGGTCGGCGCAGCCTTCGGCGATCGCCAGGGCGAAATCTACGCAGTGTCGATCCCGACCCCAAGTTCCCGTTTCAATCTGACCGAAACCAAGCTGGTGGCCCAATTGCTGAAAACCCTCGACCAGCTTGCAAGGCTGGAAGTGATCGGAAGAACCTGATTTTCCAAGGTCGTTTCTGAAGTATCGGGCCTTCATTTCCCGGCTCACGACATGCGTTTTATCGAACGCGTGAACGGAGGCGTGCATGTCATCTTTCCCGGATGAAACCACGGAAAAAGCTCGTGTTTTTCCGCATAATTCCAGCAAAACAAATTGACAATTCAAAACGTTCTACGATACGGTACACGTGTATCGCAAATCAGGTTGAGAACAAAAATAATCGAACCTGACAAACGGCACTGTGGGAGGAAAAACATGAAACATGCCTTTATCTGCAAAGTGGGGATTGCGCTCGCTGTCGGCGTCGCCTCGATCGCATCCGCATCTGCAGAAACCCTGAAAGTATCGACCTTTCTGCCGCCGAAACATGCCTTCAACCGCATGCTGACCCAATGGGGGGAAGAGCTTGCGGAAAAGTCCGGCGGAGAGCTCACCATCAACCTGTTTCCCGCCGGTCAGCTTGGCCCGGCTCCGCGCCAGTATGATCTGGCCGCCTCGGGCGCTGCCGACATCTCCGTCGTGCTGCATGCCGCCACGCCGGGCCGGTTTCCCATGACCGGGCTTGCGGCCATGCCCCTTTCCTATCCTTCGGAAGGGTCGAACAGCGCGGTTTCATCCAAACGGCTCACCGAACTCGCGCCGGAATACCTGGCTGCGGAACATCCGGGCACAAAGATCCTCTGGATGGCGGTCACCCCGCCGTTGAAGATCAATCTCGCAGACAAGAAGCCGGCTACGCTCGATGACCTCAAGGGTCTGCGCATCCGCTATGCCGGCAAGGTCTTCCAGCAGATGATCGAAAGCCTCGGCGCTTCCCCCATGCCGGTTCCCCCCGGCGAAGTCTCCGAAGCCATGGCGAAGGGTGTCATCGACGGCGCGACCTTCCCGTTCGAAGCCGTCATGGCGTTCGATCTCGGCCAGGTGGTGAAATATTCACTTGAACCGGGAATGGCATCGGCAACTTTCGCCGTGGTCATGAATGAAAACTCCTTCAACGCGTTGCCTGAGAAGTTCCAGAAGCTCATCATGGAAACGACCGGGCCTGCCCGCGCCGCGGCTTTCGGCGCCATGTGGGACGAAGGTGAAGCCAAGGGCCGCCAGTATGCGGTTGATCACGGCATCGACATCGTCACTCTCGACGACGGTCAGGTGAAGAAACTGACCGAAATCGTGACACCCATGATCGATGCTTCGATCAATGCTGTCGATGAATCCGGCAAGCCCGGACGCGCATTCTACGACGCCTACACGAAATAGGCTCAGCGCACGGGAAGCCGGTTTCCGGCTTCCCCTTTTCTTTGGGCAACAGGTAATGTGGATGCAATGTCCGGATTGAATCGTCTTTCGGCTGCGATACTGCGTGCGCTGCTCGCAATAGCCATGACCGCCCTGTTCCTCATGATTCTGGTCATCGTGGCGGACGTGGCCATGCGGTTTGCCATCAACAAGCCGCTGACCGGGGCCTATGACGGCGTCGAGATCCTGCTTGTCATCAGTGTCTTCTACGGCCTTCCGGCCGTGATCGCCGGGCGGCATGAAATCATCATCGACCTGATCGATCATTTTGTTCCGCCCGGGTTCGTCGAATTTCTCCGGCGATTTTCGAGCCTTCTCTCCGCCCTGATCCTCGGCTTCATGTTCCTGTCGATGATCGACCCGGCACGACAGGCCTATCTCTACGGCGACCTGAAACTGGAACTGAACCTGCCGGTCTGGATTGTCTGGGTCATCGCGCTCGGCGGCATGGCAGGCGGTGTTCTCGCCTCCATCCTGAACCTGTTCGGCGGACTTTCCGGAAGTCCCGCCTACCCGGCGGACAAGGGGGCATCGGAATGAGCGCATCGATTGTCGGACTGCTGTTCATCGCGATCATGTTCGTCCTCCTGTTCCTGCGCACCCCGGTCTGGCTGGCGCTCGCCATCTGTGGCATTGCCGGGAATACGGCCCTGTCGAACGTCCAGGTCGCCCAGTTCATGGCCGGATCGACCACATTCGACATGGCCTCCAAATACGGGTTATCGGTCGTGCCGCTGTTCGTCCTGATGGGGGAAATCGCAACCTCGTCGCGGCTTTCGTCGGAACTGTTTTCCGCGGCGCGGGTGATCATGTCCGGATTGCGCGGCGGGCTATCGGTCGCAACGATCTGCGCCTCCGGGGCCTTCGGCGCCATTTGCGGCTCGTCGGTGGCGACCGCGGCAACCATGACCCGGATCGCCATGCCGGAAATGCGCAAGGCAGGCTATGCAGATGCGTTTTCCGCCGGCTCCGTGGCCGCCGGCGGCACGCTCGGCATTCTGATCCCACCGTCGATCATTCTGATCATCTATGGGGCGATTGCCGAACAGTCGATCCCGAAACTCTTCGCCGCCTCCATGATCCCCGGCATTGTGCTGCTGATCCTTTATGCGGCGATCGCCCTGTTCGTCGCCCACCGGGTCTCCGGCCAGGTTCCAACCGCCGATCAGGTGTCCTTCGGCGAACGGCTGAAGGCGCTGCTTGAACCCTGGCAGTTCTATCTGCTGTTCATCATCACCATCGGCGGCATCTACAGCGGCATTTTTAGCCCGAACGAAGCCGCCGGTGTCGGCACCTTCGCCGCCATCGTCATCAGTTTCCTCAGCCGCCGCCTCACCGTGGAAAACCTGATCCGGGCCCTGCGCACCACGACCATCACCAGTGCCGTGCTGTTCATGATCATCATCGGCGCGTCGATGTTCGCCAATTTCGTGGTCCAGACCCGGTTGCCGAACCTTCTGATCGAAACCGCCCAGGCAGTCGGGCTCGGTCCGCTGATGATCATGACCCTGATCATCATCCTCTACATCATCCTGGGCTGCTTCCTGGAAGGGATCGGCATGGTCCTGATCACCGTGCCTGTGTTCCTGCCGATCGTCACCAGCTACGGCTACGACCCGGTCTGGTTCGGCGTGCTGGTCGTGATCGTCGTCGAGCTCGGCCTGATCACGCCGCCGGTCGGCATGAACCTGTTCATTATCCAGGCCCAGGCGCCCGAAGTCAGCCTCAAGGCCCTTTATTCCGGCATCGGCCCCTTTCTGATCGCGCCGGTCTTCCTCATCCTGCTGTTGTTCCTGCTGCCGGGGCTGGCGCTCTGGCTGCCCGCAGCCCTTTACTGACCGAGGCACCCCATGGCCGACACACAAGTCCTGATCTTCGACCCGGATGCGCAGTGGTACTGCGAGACGCTTGCACAACAGTGTCCGGGATATGCATTCCTGCCTGCGGTCACCGTCGAAGACGCGCTGAAGGTGGCCGCGGATGCGGAAATCCTGTGCGGACTGGCGCCCTTCATTCCGGTCGACATGATCCGCGCCATGCCGAAGCTCAAATGGATCCAGGCGCTGACCACCGGCGTCGACCATCTGCTCCACATGCCGGAGCTCGCTTCCGACGTGGTCATTACCAACACAAGGGGCATGCACGGTCCGCAGATGTCGGAACTTGCGGTCCTGCTGATGATGTCCCTCGCCCGCCAGTTTCCGGCGATGCTCGCCAACCAGAAAACGTCTGCCTGGAAGCAGTGGCCGCAGCCGCTCCTGCAGGACAAGACCGTCTGCATCGTCGGCCTCGGCGTGATCGCCGAAGCGCTGGCGGCCCGCTGCAATCCATTCGGCATGCGCGTTACCGGCGTTTCCGACGGACGGTCTGAAGTCGAGGGCTTCGCCCGCATTTTCAAACGCAGCCAGATCAAGGAGGCCGCTGCCGAAGCGGACTTCGTCGTCGTCATCGTGCCCTACGGTCCCGAGACCCATCACATCGTCAATGCCGATGTTCTCAAGGCCATGAAGCAGAGCGCCTATCTGATCAACATCGCCCGCGGCGGCTGCGTCGACCAGGATGCCGTCGTCGAGGCCCTGAAAAACGGAGAGATCGCAGGTGCCGGGCTCGACGTTTTCAACACGGAACCCCTGCGGGAGACGAGCCCGCTCTGGTCCGCACCGAACCTGATCATCACCCCGCATATTGGCGGCATGTCCGACTGCTACGCCCAGCAGGCGCAGCCGATCGTCGCCGAAAACCTGAATGCCTTTGCCAGAGGCGGAGCCACCGCCCTCAAGAATGTCATCGAACGTCCCAGCTAGCAGGAGCTTTTCCCAATGACAGGACCGGTCAACCGTTCCCAGACCTCGACCGCGGAACTCGAACGCCGCTGGGAGGCGGTGCGTTCGGCAATGCGCGCGGAAGGACTGGACGCGCTGGTCATGCAGAACACCAGCGACTGGGTGGGAGGCTATGCCCGGTGGTTCACCGATATCCCCGCGACCAACGGCTATCCGCGCACCGTCGTGTTCTATGCCGTTCAACCGATGACCGTGATCGAAATGGGTTCTTTCGACACAAGCCGCGACCTGGATGGCCGCGACCCGATCCACCGTGGCGTCGGACGGATCGTCAACACGCCGTCCTTCGTCTCCATCGGCTATACCAATTCCTATGACGCGGATCTGCTCGTGGAGGAGCTAAAGCGGAACGGACCGAAAAAGATCGGCCTCCTGACACCGGGCGCCCTGCCCTTCGCGCTCGTCTCCGCACTCAAGAACGAACTCGGCACGGGCGTCGAAATCGTGGACGCAACCGACCTCGTCGACACGATCAAGGCGATCAAGAGCCCGGAGGAAATCGCGCTTATCCGCGAAGTCGCAGACCTGCAGGACAAAGTCTTCGCCGCCGTCTGCGGCTATATCAGGCCCGGCCTCAGGGACATTGATCTCGCCAATTTTGCGCAGGCAGAGGCGCACCGCCTCGGCAGTGATCAGGGCATTTTCCTCGGCACCTCCGCACCCCTCGGTTCAGCCTCGCGCTTCGCTCCGCGTCAATTGCAGGGCCGGACCATCGGGAAAGGCGAACATTTCTCCATGCTGATCGAGGTCAACGGCCCCGGCGGCATGTATGTCGAGATCGCCCGCACCATGGTACTGGGCCAGGCAACCCAGGCCCTGAAGGACGCCTTCGCCACCGTCAAGGAGTCCCAGGACTACAACCTCTCCCTGCTGAAGCCGGGTGTCCCCGCCGCCGAAGTCGCCGCAAAACACGATGACTGGATGGCGGCGCGCGGCCTGCCGGTCGAGCGACGACTCTATGCCCACGGGCAAGGCGTCGACATGGTCGAACGACCGCTAATCCGGCGCGACGAGACCATGACCATTGCCGAAAACATGTGTCTCGCCGTCCACCCCGGTTACGACGACGGTACCGTCTTCGCGGTGATCTGCGACAACTACATGATCGGCCCCGACGGACCGGGCGCCTGCCTGCACAAGACCGAAAAGAAAATCTTCGAAATCGACTAGAGGAAACGTCCCGTGACGAACCCTGTTGCAAAGATCGCGCTGGAAGAACATTTCATGGCGCCCGGTTTTATCGACTATTTCAACAAGACGTCGATCAACATCAGTCCGGAGCTGTTCGGCAAGGCATTGAACGCCCTGCAGGATTTCGGTGAAATCCGGATCGCAAACATGGACAGCATCGGAGTGGAAAAAGCCGTCCTGTCCCTGTCCGGTCCCGGTGTGCAGGCGGAAACGGATACCGCCGTTGCGGTGCGCAAGGCACGTGAATGCAATGATTTCCTCGCCGCCGAAATCGCAAAGAATCCGACCCGATACGGCGGCTTCGCCCATCTCGCCATGCAGGATCCGAAGGCCGCAGCGGACGAACTGGAACGCTCGGTGAAGGAACTCGGGTTCTCCGGCGTGATGATCAACGGCCAGACCAACGGCGCCTATCTGGACGACGACCGGTATTCGGTCTTCTGGGAGCGGGCGGCCGACCTGGATGCACCGGTCTATATTCACCCCTACAATCCGCCGGACGTGCCCTACATGTACCACGGCCATTCGGAACTGTTCGGACCTGTGTGGTCCTGGACGGTGGAGACCGGCAACCATGCCCTGCGTCTGGTCTTCGGCGGTGTCTTCGACCGCTTCCCCAAGGCCAAACTGATCCTGGGCCACATGGGCGAAACCCTGCCCTATCAGCTCTGGCGGTTCGACAGCCGCTGGGAGATCAGCAACCGGGGAAGCAAAAGGCTCGACATGAAGCCCTCGGACTATTTCCACCGCAACATCTGGTGCACCACGGCCGGTGTCTGTTCCGATGAGCCGTTGCGCTGCGCCATCGACGCCATGGGCGCCGAGCGTGTGATGTTCTCAGTCGACTATCCGTTCGAACGGCCGGAGGAAGCCGGCAAGTGGATCGACGCCGCGCCACTGTCTGACGAGGAACGAACGAAAGTCTGCTATCAGAACGCCATGGAACTGCTTCACCTTTGAAGGGAAACGGTCCCATGTTGATCCTCTACCACGGCGCTACCAGCGTCTGTTCCCAGAAGGTACGCCTCGGCCTGGCCGAATTGGGCTTGGCCTACGAGGGTCACCTGCTCGATCTGATGACAGGGGACCAGTTCGATCCCGACTATCTGAAACTCAATCCCAATGCAGTCGTCCCGACTCTGGTCGACGACGGGATGGTCGTGATTGAATCGAGCCTGATCCTGGAATACCTGGACGAGACCTATAATGCGGGCGGCTTGATGCCGGCGGATCCGGACCTGAAAGCCAAAACGAAGCTCTGGCTGCTCCGATGCCTCGCTATCCACGGCGCCATCAATTCCCTCAGCTTTGCAACGGTGAATCGGGCAAAACAAATGGCGGGCAAAACGCCGGAACAGCTTGAAACCATGCTCCGGAAAATCCCCGATCCCATCTCAAGGGAGAAACGGCGCGATCTTCTGGACAACGGCGTCGCCTCCATCCACGTCGAAGCAGCCTTGAGGGAAATGAGATCCGCATTTGCCGACATGAAGGTCACGTTGGAGCGATACGACTGGGTCAGCGGACCGGGCTACGGGCTCGCAGATATTGCCCTTCTCGCCTATATCGACCGCCTCGACCGTCTGGCGATGAACGGATTGTGGGAAGACGAGTTTCCCGAAGTATCCGGCTGGCTGGAGCGCTCGAAAAAGAGAGACAGTTACCGGACCGCGATCGCATCCTTCCTCGATCCTTCCGCTGCCGAAAACATGTACCGGACCGCGGTCACTTTCTGGCCCGCGATTTCCCGGACCTGGTCCGATATCCGAAACGGCCCCGGCTAAGGCCACGTGTCTTTCCCATTCACCGACAGGGCCACTGGGCCCGGCACCGGTGACAACAAGTCCTCCAACGCGTTGCGCCAAACGGAAAAGCTTGCATCTTTCGGACAAATATGAATACTGATTCATGTTTCAGTTAAGCACATGTCCGGAGTTGGGCCTTGGCAAAAGCAGCGCGAAAAACAAGCACCGGGACCGACCAGTCGAATGGGCAGATCCAGCCGAAGACCGCCCGGGGCGAAGCCACCCGCAAGGCGATCCTGTCGGCCGCCGAACGGGTCATCGGCGAGCGCGGTTTCAACGAGGCCTCCATCGGCCACATAACCAGCGAAGCCGGCGTCGCCCAGGGGACATTCTACATCTATTTCAAGAGCAAGGACGAGGTCTTTTCCGAGCTGGTTCTTGAAATGGGCCGGCTGGTCCGCCGTGCGCTCAGCGAGGCGACCCAGAATATTGAAAACCGTCTCGATGCCGAAAAGGCCGGCCTCACCGCCTTCCTAGAATTCATCCGTGCGCACCCGGATCTCTATCGCATCATTCAGGAAGCGCTCTTCGTCGATCCGGAAGCCTATCACGCCTATTACCATACCTTTGCCGAGGGCTACCGGAGCGGGCTTGAGGCGGCAGTGAAGGCCGGACAGATCAAACCCGGCGATGCCGATACCCGCGCCTGGGCCCTGATGGGCATATCCCGCTCCCTGGGCGAACGGGCCGTCATCTGGGGGGACAAGACCCCGGTGGAAGACGTCGTCGAAACCGCCCACGACCTGATCGTCAACGGTCTGAAGCCGTGATCCCCCATGCCTTCGCTCGTCAAATTCTCCCATGACCGGAATATCGCCAGCGTCCGGCTGAACCGTCCGGAGCGGCACAACGCGCTGGTGCCCGGCCTCCTGGACGATCTGCGAAACTGTCTGGAGCTTGCCCGTGGCGTCGCCCCGGACGCACTGGTGCTGTCGGCGGAGGGACGGAGCTTTTCAACCGGCGGCGACATAGGCGGTTTCATGGAGCATACGGAAAACCCGGACGAGCTGCTTGCCTATTCCGACCGGATCGTCGGTGCCCTGCATGAGGTGATCATCGACCTCCTGGAATTTCCTGCCCCGATTCTGGCGGCCGTCAATGGCCCTGTCACCGGCGGATCGCTCGGCCTCATCCTCGCGGCGGACCTTGTCGCCATGAGTGAAATCGCCTTCCTGCAGCCTTACTACGGTGTCGTCGGCTTCGGTCCCGACGGTGGCTGGACCGCGCTGTTGCCGGAACGGGTCGGAACGGCCAAGGCGCTGGAACTTCAATATCTGAATTCCCGGCTATCGGCCCGGGACGCCCTTCGGCTTGGTCTTGCAAACGCCGTCGTTCCGGAAGGCGGCATCGAAGACCAGATCGATGCCTGGACGGCGTCCATCGCCGACATGAACGCAAACACCCTCAAGGCAACCCGGGCCAATGTCTGGGACAGGGCCCGCATAGCGGCCGTCCGCGAACGCCTGGATCAGGAAAAACGCCGGTTTCTGGAGCGCGTCACCGCCCCTGACACCCTTGAAGGCATGAAACGCTTTACCGGAAGACCATAAGCAAACGAGCTGCCGCTCCGAAACCGTGTTGGGAGGACATGATGGAATGGCTTACGGACATGGCGGCAAAGAGAGCCGAACTGTCGCCGCAAAAAATCGCCTTCGTCGACCATGATACGGGGACGGAATTCACGTTTTCAGACGTCAATGACCGCGCCAACCGCACCGCCAATGCACTCCTGTCCCTTGGGCTGCAGAGGGGCGACCGGATTGCGGTCTTGTGCCTCAATCGGGCCGACTTCTTCGTCCTCCTGTTTGCCGCCCAGAAGACCGGGGTCATCCTGGTCCCCTTGAACTGGCGCCAGCCGCCGGCGGAACTGGAACCGATCCTTGCGCTGTCCAGGGCCAAGCTGATCATTCACGACAAAGAGTTCCGTGAAACCGCTCAGAACCTGGCGAACACCTTGAAGCTTCCGCATTACGCGTTTGGGTCGAAGGAAGCCGACGGTCTGGAAACTCTTATTACCGCGGCCCCGTCTGATCCGGTCGGCGACGGCCGCATCGCCGCAAGCGCGCCGTGGTATCTGCTATTCACTTCCGGCACCACCGGCATGCCCAAGGCGGTCATTCAGACAGCAGGCATGGCCTGGGCAAACATGATCAACTATTCCCAGGCAACCGGCCTGTCCGGCGCGGACCGATGCGTCAACTACCTGCCGCTCTTCCATACTGCCGGTATCAACCTGCCGACCCTGCCGCTTTTCCTGATGGGCGGCCTTTCCTACATCCTGGCCAAGTTCGACGCCGATGCGGTCGTAGACTATCTGGCGAAGGGCGAAATCACCTCGTTTTTCGCCGTACCTGCGATCTATCAGGCGCTCGCCCTGCATCCGCGGATCAATGACGTCGATTTTGCGAAGCTGAACTCCTTCGGCTGCGGCGGCGCGCCGGTGCCCGCCCATCTGCTCACCGACTTCATGGAACGTGGCGCGACCATCTGCAACGGCATGGGCATGACCGAGACCGGCCCGACCGTCTTCCTGATGGATCCGGAAAGTGCTGCGGACAAGATCGGGTCTGTCGGCAAGGCGCAGATCCTGTCCGAGGTCCGGCTTGAAGACGTGAACGGCAACATCGTGCAAGGCGCCGGCGAAGGCGAACTGCAGCTGCGCGGACCCGGTATCACCCCTGGCTATATGGACAACCCGGAAGCGACGGAAGCTGCCTTTACCCGGGACGGCTGGCTCAAGTCCGGCGACGTCGCCCGCCGCGACGAGGACGGCTACTACTACATCGTCGACCGCATCAAAGACATGTACATTTCCGGCGGCGAAAACGTCTATCCGGCCGAGGTGGAAAAGGTCCTGACCACCCATCCGGCAATCCTCGAGGCGGTCGTCATCGGGGTCGAAGACGAAAAATGGGGCGAGGTCGGAGCGGCCTTCCTGGTCGAGCGTCCGGGGACAACCATCGACACCGCAAGCCTGTCGGCCTGGTGCCGCGAACGGCTCGCCCCCTACAAGATCCCGAAGAGCTTCCAGGTGGCGAATGATCTGCCGCGCACGGCCGCCGGCAAGGTCCGCAAGAACATCCTCAAGGAAACGCTTTCAAAAGAACCGGAGACCGTCCGTTGACCGCGACCATTTCAGCAATCGAGGAGAGCTGGGTCCCGACCCAGCAGGACTTTGATGACTTTGCCCGGCTTTCCGGCGACGACAACCCGATCCACGTCGATCCGGCCTTTTCCGCAAGCACCCGCTTCGGCCGTACCGTCTCCCACGGCATGCTGCTCTATTCCCGCGTCTATGGCCTCCTGCGCAAGCACTGGCCCGGCACGAGCCATGACATGCAGTCGCTGATGTTTCCCAATCCGTCTTACGCCGGTGAAGAACTGGTGTTCCGGCTCAACCCCGCCGCAGACAATCCGAACAGAATTAGGGTCGAGGTTACCCGCAAGGCCGACGGGCTCGTGACCCTTTCAGGCGAATGCCTCATTTCCGGAGACATGCAATGACCTTCGACATCGGCCAGACCACAGAAGTCATCCGGACCTATACCCGTGCGGACATGACCGATTTCGCCCGTCAGGCAGGGCTAGACGGCGACGTGCCACAAACGGTGCCAGGGCCGCTGATCGGCGCGCTGTTCTCCTATCTGCTCGGGGTGAAACTCCCCGGCCCCGGCACCAATTACCTGAAGCAGGACATGCGCTTCCTGGCGGACGCCCCCCTCGGCGAGGCCCTGACTGCGTCGGTCACGATTACCCGACTGCGTCCGGAAAAGCATCTCGTCGATCTGGAAACCGTCTGCATGAGCGAAAGCGGTACCCGCGTCTGCGAAGGCCGGGCGCTCGTCTATGTGGAGGATGTCGGCAAGGCCTAGAAGATCAGGTTCGGGCGGAGGTTGCGACTTCGCCGTCCTGTCCGGCTTTGCCCAATAAATCCGTCAGCCAGGTATTGAAGGCGTCGGCTTCTTCCAGATGCGGGCAATGCCCGGACCTGTCGAAGATGCGCAAGCTGACATCGGGGACATGCGCTGCATGCCAGTCGTGCACCCCTGCCCCGTAAAGCGCGCTCCTTGCCCCGAAAGCCAGATGCAGCGGAATGTCGAGCCGTTCCAGGAACGGCCGGAAGTCCTGCGCAGTCAGTGAGGTCCACATGGGCCTGAGCAGGTCCGGATCCGCCTTCCCGATTTCCTGTTTGGCGAAGGCCAGAAGCTCCGGATCCGTTACCAGCCCCCGGGCAAAGATACGCTCCGCGACCTTGGGCGCGAGCTTCGGCCAGTCGGGCACCATGGCCTCGAGAACATGGATATTGCGTTTGGCATCAAGGCCGCCGAGAGAGCCGTTCGGCCAGTCGGGCGCGTTCAGCACCTTGGGCGACATGTCGATGGCAACAATCTGCCTCAGCCGTTCGGTTCCATGACGCTCGGCGTAAGAATAGGCGACATGGGCGCCCATGGACCAGCCGCACAAGGTGACATCCGAGAGGTTTCGGTTTTCGATCAGGTCAGCGACCGCATCCGCGGCCGCTTCGATCGTCAGCGGCAGCCGCGACCCTGTTTCGCCGTGTCCGGGCAGATCCGGCACCAGAACATGTGCCCGGCCGGAAAGGGCCTCTATCTGAGGCTGGAAAAAACCGCCATGGCATGACCAGCCATGCAGAAGGACAAGCGGCGGACCGCTCCCCTCGTCAACGCGGACATGAAGACCCGTTTCGCTCATCCGCGCGAAGCCCGAAGCCGGCCGACGATCCCTGTCGGGAAGAAATAGACCGACAGGATGAAGAGCACGCCAAGCCACAACAACCATCGGTCCGCGGCGATCAAATCCGAGACAAAGGGAATGAAGCTCGTCGCGTTGGAGGCAACGCCCATCAGTTCCTGAAGATACATCTGGGCCAGAATGAAGATCGTTGCGCCCAGCACCGCGCCGTAAAGCGTGCCCATACCGCCGATCACCACCATCAGCAGGATATCGATCATGATCTCCATGGAGAGCGTGGTCGCAGGCCCGGTGTAGCGCAGCCAGATGGCAAGCAGCGATCCGGCAAGGGCCGCAATGACCGCAGACAGCACCGTCGCCGTCGTCCGGTACCAGACGACCCGGTAACCGATGGCCTCCGCCCGGAAGGCGTTGTCCCGGACCGCCTGCAGGGTCCGTCCGAAGGGTGAATTGACGATGCGCAGCATCACCAGGAACAGGCAGGCCGAAGCAAAGAACACGAGATAATAGGCGAGCAGCTTGCCGTCTATCCGCACATCGAAAACCTTCGCCTTGATGAGCTTGAAGGCAGGTGTCAGCTCACGGGGGATCCTGTAGTTAAGCCCGTCTTCGCCACCGGTCAGCCAGGACATCTGCGACACCAGGACCGCGAAGGCACTGGCGACCGCCAGCGTCACCATGGCGAAGAAGATCGCCTTGACCCGAAGCGAGAACAGGCCGATCGCCAGCGCGAAGATCGCAGCGACGACGGCGCCTGCGGCCGTGCCCCACAGGATCGACACGAAACTAGGCCCGGTCACGGACTGGGCCAGCGCCGTTCCATAGGCGCCGATGCCGAAAAACATCGTATGGGCAAAGGACACGATCCCCGCATAGCCAAGCAGCAGATCATAGCTGGCGACCAGCGCGATGAAGATACAAATCCGCGCCGCGGTCTCCAGGGACTTCGTGCCCGGAAACAGGAAGGGCGCAAAGGCGAGCGAGATGACGATAACCAGAAGCAGAAGCGTCAGGACCCGGCTGCGCGGCTTGTCGCCGGAAAGCAATCTGGTGAGCATGGCCTGCCTCCTCACTTCGCCTTGACGACGGGGTAAAGCCCCTGCGGCCGCCACATCAGGATGATCACCATCAGGCCGATGGTCGACACCAGGGCGACCTTGGGGGCGAGGAAGGCGGTGTAGTTGGACAACAGGCCGACCAGCAGGGCGCCGATGAAACAACCCTCGACCGACCCGAGCCCGCCGATGATCACCACGATGAACACCAGCACCATGATCTCCTGCCCCATGTGGGCGGTAATCGTCTCCTGGTAGAGCCCCCACATCACGCCGCCCAGACCGGCGAGCGCGGACCCGGCCATGAAGACCATCAGGAACAGCCGGCGCACCCGGTAGCCCAATGCCTCGACCATCTCGCCGTTTTCGACGCCGGCGCGAACCAGTAGGCCGATCCTGGTGGATTTCAGCACGTAGCGCATGGCGACGAACAGAACGACCCCGATGCCGACGGCAACGAGCCGGTATTTCTCAACAGCCGCTTCGCCGAGCACAAACGACCCCTGCAGGCTTTCCGGCCGGGCCACATGCATCTCGTCCGGTCCCCAGAAGACATAGATCAGCTGCTGCGCGACGATGAGGCCGCCCATAGTCACCAGGATCTGCTTGAGATGCTCGCCGTAGACGGGCATGACGATCACACGCTCGAACGCGTAGCCCATCAACGCGGTCGCAAGCATTGCCACCAGGATGGCCATGAAGACGGCCGACAGATTGAGGAAGACGCTCGGCGAGGACGTCCAGCCGCCCAGCCAGATCAGGACGGTAAAGCCGACAAACGCGCCGACCGAGATGAAGGCCCCGTGGCCGAAATTGATCACGTCCATCAGGCCGAAGACCACCGTCAGCCCCGAGGCCATGATGAAGATCATCAGCCCCATGGCGAGACCGGCGACGGTCAGCGTCAGCCAGGTGGCCGGATTGCCGACCGCGATCAGCCCCAGCATCGCAAGTGCCGGCACCAGCACCACCGGAAGCTTTTCGATCATGCGCTCGCCGAGCGGCGCTTTTTCGATGCGCGGCTTGATCGTTGCTTCGCTCATTGGTGCGCCTCCAGGCTGAGCCCCATGAGCCGTTCCTGCAGCTCCTTGTCGGCAACCATTTCCGCCATGTCGCCGTCGTGAATGATCCGGCCGTCGTCCATGACGGCGACCGTGTCGCCGATGCTCGAGGCCATGGCGAAATTCTGCTCGACCAGCAGAATGGTGGTGTCCGTTTCCTTCAGTTCCTTCAGCGCATCGGTCATCGCGTTGATAATCGCCGGCGCGAGACCCTTGGTCGGTTCGTCGATCAGGATCAGCACACGCGACTCGACAATCGCCCGCGAGACGGCAAGCATCTGTTTCTGACCGCCCGACAACGTACCCGCCGACGAGTTCCAGAAGGTGCGGACGGGCGGAAACAGCTCCTGGATCCAGGCGAGCCGTTTCGGATCGATGGGGCCTTTGGTTGCAGCCAGAGTCATGTTCTCCGCCACGGTCAGATCCGTGAAGATCCCCATGTTTTCCGGAACGAACGCGATACCGGACCGGGAGATCGCCGGCGTCTCCATCCGGGTGATATCCCTGCCCTGGAAGGTGATCGACCCGCTGCTTGCGGTCCAGAGCCCCATGATCGTGCGCAAGGTGGTGGATTTGCCCGCGCCATTGCGTCCGAGCAGAACCGAAACCCCGCCCTTTGGAACGGTCAGATCGACGCCCTGAAGGATATGGTAGGGACCGATATGGGTGTGGACGCCGGAAAGCTGGAGAAGCGGTTCGCTCATCATGCGGCCTCCGGCGCCTTGCCGAGATAGGCTTCCTGCACGATCGGCATGGCAATCACCTCTGCCGGTTCTCCGTCGGCCACAAGCGCGCCGTTGTGCAGAACGATGATCCGGTCGGCGAGCGAGCGTATGACGTCCATCTTGTGTTCCACCAGCAGGATGGTTCGGTCCATGTCCTGCTTCAGCGTCTTGATCAGATCGAGGATCACCGGAACTTCGTCGACGCTCATGCCGGCGGTCGGTTCGTCGAACATCAGCACCTGGGGGCCGAGCGCGATCATCATCGCCACCTCCAGCTTCCTCTGATCGCCGTGCGGCAACACCGCCACGACCTGATCGGCGACGTCGATCAGCCTGACTTCCGCGAGCACGTGCTCCGCCCGTTCGATCAGCTCCACATGGCTTTCCGCAACCGACACCATGTCGAAGCCCTTGCCGGCTTTCGCCTGGGCCACGAGGCGCACGTTTTCGCGAACGGTCAGGGATGGAAACAGGTTGGTGAGCTGAAAGGCCCGGCCGATCCCGCGGTCGGTCCGTTCGGGCACCGGGATGCGGGTGATATCCGCGCCATTCAGGAAGACCTGACCGGATGTTGCCTTCAACTGGCCCGAGATCAGGTTGAAATAGGTCGTCTTGCCGGCGCCGTTCGGACCGACGATTGCCGTCAGCGTGCCGCGCTGAAACGTGCAGCTGACATGATCGACGGCGACATGACCGCCGAAGCGGATGGTCAGATCGCGCGTTTCGAGAATGGGATGTTCGCTGGTCACGTGTCCGGCCTGTTCGTTTGTTGTGATCTGTCGTGGCCGATGGGGCTCAATAAGGGCCCATCCCCTGAGACATCTGGCCGGATCGGTCGTCGGACACGCATTCGTGGTTGGATGAAGTCGAACGCGATCCGTCTGGCCGTCCCGTATATGCCGCGTCTCAACGAAGCGGAATTCGTTGCCGGTCTCAAGGGATGGGCGGCCGGGGAAAGGGTTGGATGGTCTTCCCCCGAACGCTGTTGTTACTGGTTGCGAATGGGGATGTTCATGTCTTCGATCTTGAGCTCACGCACGAGCTCCGGAATGCCCCATTCGACATTCGGGTCCACTTTGATCTTGAAGTGATACATGGACTGCAGCGCCTGGTGATCTTCCTTGCGGAACACCATCTTGCCCTTCGGCGTCTGGAATTCCATGCCTTCCATGGCCTTGATCAGGTCTTCCGTATCCGTGGAACCCGCCTTCTTGAGCGCATCGACAATCGCGATACCGGCCGACATGCCGCCCGCGGTGAAGAAATCCGGCGGTGCGTTGTAGCGCTTCTGGTGTTCGGCGACGAGCCAGTCGTTCACCGGGTTCTTCGGAATGTCGTAGTAGTAGTAGGTCGCGCCTTCCATGCCCGGAAGTTCCTTATAGGCCTTCATGGCCGCCAGAATGTTGCCGCCGGTGGCGATCTCGACACCGTAGCGCTCCGGATCCATGGCCTTGATCTTGCCGATCGGATTGCCGCCGCCGGCCCAGATCACGAACAGGAACTTGCGGCCCGGCTGATCCTTGAGCGCATCGAAGATCCGCTGGGCGCTGGCAGTGAAGTCCTTGGTGTCGGTCGGTGCGTATTCCTCGAACACCAGCTTGGCGCCGGTGCCGGCGAGCGCTTCCTTGAACGCAGCCACACCGTCACGGCCGAAGGCATAATCCTGGGCCAGCGTCGCGATGGAAACGTTGTCCGCACCCAGAGCCACTGCGTTGGCGATGGCATCCTGGGACGAATTGCGCCCCGTGCGGAAGATATAGCGGTTCCAGTTCGAACCGGTGATGCTGTCGGCAACCGCCGGCTCGACGATCAGCACCTTCTCGTATTCTTCCGCCACCGGAAGCATGGCAAGCGCCACACCGGAGGAGACCGGCCCGACGGCAATGTCGGCCTCGTCATCGCCAAAGGCTTCGGCGAGCGCGGTCTTGCCGATATCCGGCTTGAGCTGGGTGTCCTTCTCGATCACGACCAGCTTGTTGCCGTTGACTTCCATGGTGCCGTCGGTGGCGTATTCCAGCCCCATCATCAGCCCCACATGAGACTGCTTGGCGTAGGCTTTATATGGCCCGGTCTTGCCGTAGACATGGGCAATCTTGATGTCATCGGCCTGTGCGGCCCCTGCGGACAGCGCCAGAAGACCGGCAAAGACGGTCCCGGTCAGCCGTTTGTAATCGAACGTCATGCTGAAATTCCTCCCGTGTCATCCCGGCTGGGAGCTATCGCGCTTTCCCTCGTTCCACCCTCCAGGAACGACAGAACCAGCCGGCACATGCAAAATATATGAAACATGAATCAGTATTCATGTCAATCGACGCAAGGAGGGATGCCGAAGGATATTTCGATTTTCAGCTTGCCGCGCTCTTTGAAGGAATTCCTGTCCTGAATGACCTGCACATCGATCCGGGAATGAGCAGGAATAAAGCCAGATGCGCGCCTCTTGTGCATCGCATTCCGTCCGAAATTCTGTGCTGAAAGGCCAAATCGGGCACCGCCCCATTGCGGACCGCTCCGGAAAGCTAAATCATGACGGGAACAAGCATTTCAAAAGCATATGCAGACAAATCAAATCGGGGAGCCGTCTCACATGATCGATCTTTACACCTGGACCACGCCGAACGGCCGCAAGGTCTCCATCCTCCTGGAAGAACTCGGTGTCGACTACACCAGCCACGCGATCAACATCATGGAAGGCGATCAGAACAAGCCGGAGTTCCTGGACATCAGTCCGAACAACAAGATCCCGGCGATCGTCGATCGCGACAACGGACTGAAGCTCATGGAATCCGGGGCGATCATGATCTACCTCGCCGACAAGTACGGAAAATTCCTTGCCAAGGACGGCGAACAACGCATGCGCACCATCGAATGGCTGATGTGGCAGATGGGCGGCCTCGGCCCCATGCTCGGTCAGGCCCACCACTTCTGCCATTTCAACCCGGGCAAGGCCGAATATGCCGAGGAGCGCTATGCCGCCGAGGCCCGCCGCCTTTACGGCGTCCTCGACAAACGCCTGGAAGGCCGCGACTACATCGTCGACGACTATTCCATCGCCGACATGGCCTGTTGGCCCTGGGTCTCCCGCTTCGAATGGCAGAAGATCGACCTGAATGACTTTCCGAACGTGAAGGCGTGGTATCTGCGGATCGCGGCCCGGCCCGCGGTTCAGGCCGGATACGACGTGCCCAAGGTGACCACCCCCATTCCGATGCCCTGATCGCCGCACAAAATGAAAACTGCCGGAGAGTTTCCTCCCCGGCAGCCGCACTGTTCAGCACGTCCGTCTCCGGTTATTTCTGGGCCCGGTATCCCACACGCGAGGCCTCGTGGATCGGCCACGGGTGAACCTCCGCGCCGATCTCGATCTGCCTGTGCTCTTCCACATGCGGCTTGTCGGTGCCGCCGTTCGCCTCGCCCCAAAGGATATCGAGTCTGGTCCCTTGCTCAGCCAGGTCGCTGCGCACCATGGCGAGGGAAATCCAGGCCCGTTCATTTGCCGAATAGACCGGATAGGTCGAAATGCCGACCATCATGCCGTCGAGCAGGACCTGATCGTATGGGTGGGCCGCATAGTTGCCGGTCGGCAGTTCCATCAGCTTGGGCGCCGGGAAGTCATCCATCATGCCGGCGAAGATCTTCAGGACGTCGTCCTTGTCCCAGACGAGGGTGACCTTCGTCCGGTGCTCTTCACCGGCCATTTTCTCAAGGGCTTCGCGGCCAATGAAGTCGTGATCGAACTTGACGACGCGGCCGTAGTCGAGATCCCAGGGTGTCAGGTAGAACTCTTCCACATTGTCCGGCTGGAAACTGCCGCCCACCGAACAGACCGCCTCGAAGCTGGTCGCCGGCAGCCACTCGCGGTATCCCTTCATGGCCTCACCGGTATAGATCGCCGGCAGCGGCGACGGGATCCAGCCCGATTCCATCGCCGACGTCGAATAGGCGCGCGACCCTGCCCTCAGCAGACCGTATTTCTTGCCGACCTCGAGAAGCCGGTCGTAGACTTTCCGGCCCTCTTCGTATGGCCCCCACAGTTCCAGCCCCTGAGCGCCGCCCATGCCGTGGCAAAGCGTCCTTGCCTTGCAGCCGGCAATGACGATTTCGCCCATGTTGAAGAACTTGGTGGTCAGCGGACCGCCTTCATTAACCTCGTTCAGGAGATCGAGCGCGAGCGGGCCCTGGATTTCATAGCGGTAGAGCTTGCGCGGCTTGTCCGGGTTTTCCAGGCTGCGGATGTCGTATTCGGTGGTGACATCGAAATCGCCGATCTCCGCCTGATACGCGATCCAGTTCGCCAGAGGCGGACGACCGATATAGAGGTACTCTTCGTCCTCCAGGCCGAACAGGATTCCGTCACCGATCACGTAGCCGTCCGGGTTCACGCAAACGAGCTGCTTGGCCTTGTTGCGGCCGAACTTGGCAAAGCTGTTCACGCCCACATAAGACAGCAACTTCAGCGCATCCGGTCCGCGCACATAAAGGTCGGTCATGTGATAGGACTGGTTCAGCAGGACCACGCTGTTGCGCCAGGACCGTACCTCCTCGATCCAGTTGGTATATTGCGGGGCGATGGGAAACGCATAAGCCCCCTCCGGCGCATTCTGCAGCATGTGGGACGGATTGCCGATCCGTTTGATTTTATCCTCTAGCGACGTGTCGGCCATTTTCTGCCGGTCCTCCCTGTTCCGTTGTCCCTCCACGACTAGCATCCCGTGCCACTTTCGCCTTATGCTCATTAAGAATAACTGGCTTCATTCTGGTAATATTACGAAATGCCCGGCGAAAAACGCCTGACGCTCAAACAAATACGAGCAATCGATGCGGTCGCGTCCGCCCGTGGCTTTGCGGAGGCGGCCAACAGACTGGCCACAACGCAGCCGGCCATTTCACGGACAGTCGCTTCGGCGGAAAACCTTCTTGGCGTACCTTTGTTTCAAAGAGGCTGGGGTGGAACCGAACCGACCGCTCTTGGAGAAGGTGTCCTGCGCCACTGCTCCAATGCCCTCAAGCTTATTCAAGCGGCCGAAGACGATATCGAGGCCATGCACGGCATCAGGCCCCGGCTCGCCACCTTCCTGCGTTCCCATCATCTCGATGCGATTGCGGCCGTCATAACCTACGGCGGTGCGTCTGCGGCTTCCCGGCAACTCGGCATTACCCAGCCCGCGGTCAGTCGCGCCATCGGAGCGGCAACGGAATATTCGAAGCAACCCCTGTTCGAACGCAAACGCGACGGATTGGAGGCAAAGCCACAGGCCCGCCGTCTGAAGGAACTTCACGACGCACTGGAACGGGAGCTGACCATCATTGAAGATCTGGTGCATCGGCCGCGCTCCGGCTTGATCGGACGACTTGCTGTGGGAATGCTGCCTTTTTCCGGACAGGACCTCATCGCCAGAGCCTTCGGCGAGTTGACGAAGAGCAACCCGGATCTCCGCCTCATCGCCGTTCCGGGGAGTTATTCCATGCTTGCGGAAGCCCTGCGGCGCGGCGAGCTGGACTGTATGGTCGGCGTCCTGCGAAATCCCGCGCCCTATCCGGATCTCCGGGAAACCTATCTCTATGAGGAAACATTCACGCTGGTGGCAAGGTGCGACCATCCCTGCCACCAAAAGAACCTGTCGATTGCTGACCTGCGCGACGAAAGCTGGATCGTGGCGCAGCACGGAACACCGATCAGAAGCTATTTCGAGACCCTGTTCCGGAGCGCGGGCGCGGTGCCGCCGGCTCAGACCTGCGAGATCCATTCCTTCACCAATGCGGAAAAGGTAATCCTCAACAGCAATTCCATTGCCCTGCTGTGTTACGGCGAACAACAATTGAAGACCCTGCCGGATGGCCTGAAGAAACTGGATGTGCACCTGCCGGACTCGCGCACCGCCGTCGGTATCACATACAGGAAAGCCGGAGGTCCAAGCGACGTGCTGCGGTGTTTCGAAAAGTTGCTGCGCGACCTCATCGCCGAAACATCCGGCGGACCGACCCCGACCTGATAATTGGATCAAGGAGAGCATCGGGGCGCAGCTCTGACCGTCATTTCCTGCTTGCCAAACATATTTGCTTGAGCAAGAATACCTGAAGCCAATACTCAAGTTTATTAGCCACCTCATACTGGTTGAACGTGTCCAGTCCATTCGGGTCTCCCGAATGGAAGGATCGCGATGTGTCGTCCAGTGACGATTTCTGAAATCCTCCTGAGTTAAACAATCACCTTAATATTACGGGACATTCTACGGATTTTGCTATGCTTTCCACATCTCTTGAATATCTACCGCCTTTTACCAAACCGCTGGCAGGGTTGGTAAAATCCGGTGGCCCGGTCGTGGCGCTTCTCCTGATTTTATCGGTGGTTGCCTTTGCCCTGATCATTGCAAAGCTGCTGCAATTCATGCTGCTGCGCGTTGGCCGCCACGGACCATCGCGCAAGGCGCTCGACCTGTGGCTAGACGGAGCACGCCCGGAAGCCCTGAAGCAGGTTTCCGCCTGCAGCAGCATCCTGAGCGACATCCTGCAGAAGCTCATGCGCCGCGCCCTTCATGGCAGCACGGACCGGGATCACCTGAAGGAAGACATCGAACGGGTCTGCAACGTCCGCATCAACACGCTCCGTGCCTGGCTCAGGCCCTTGGACATGATCGCACAGACCGCGCCGCTGATCGGGTTGCTTGGAACCGTGCTCGGCATGATCCAGGCCTTTCAGGCCATGCAGGGTGCAGGCGCCGCCGTTGATCCCTCGGTCCTTGCCGGCGGGATCTGGGTTGCCCTGCTGACGACCGCCGTCGGCCTGACCATCGCCATTCCGGTCTCCGCCATCGTCGGCTGGTTCGACGGCAGGATCGAGGCTGAACAGGCGGAAATGGAAGCCGTGGTCACCGCGTTCTTTACCGGTGCCGCCGCGGACCGCGGTCCCTCCCGCGTTGTCACCCTCGAGGCCCAGCAGGCGGAGCCGAGGTATGCGATTTAGGCAAAGAACCAGGAGAAAGCCTGTCGGGCTGACATCGCTCATCGACGTCATCTTCTTACTGCTGCTGTTCTTCATGCTCACCTCCAGCTTCACCCGCTATCAGGCCATGCCTGTTGCCAATGGCGGCGAAGGCGGCGGCGCCGAGATAAAGCCGGCCTATTTCAGGATCCATGACAGCAACCGGATGGACCTCAACGGACAGCCGGCCGAACGTCAAAACCTGGCCGGCCTGTTTTCAACCCTCGCAACCGACAGGAAGACACTGCTGGCAATCTGGTCAGGCCCGGACGCAACGGTTCAGGACGTTGTCGATGTCATGTCCGCTGCCCGCCGCGAAGGCCTCAACACCGTGCTTGTGACCGGGAAATAGGAACTCCGATGCGCCTGAAACGTCCCGCCCGCAGAACGCCGCCGGAAAACACCATTCCGCTGATCAACGTGGTGTTCCTGATGCTGATCTTTTTCCTCTTTGCGGGCTCCATCGCCCGGGATGATGCCCGGCGTGTGGAACCGCCGGCCGACATCACCGAGGACGAAAACATCCGCTCGACAGGCGCCCTCATCATCGATCGCGACGGCAATACCCACGCCCGGGACGCGGAGATCTCTGTCGAAGCCTGGCTGGAGGCCGAAAAGAGCGCCGCCTCTGAAGAGAGCCCGCTGAAGATGGCGGCAGACGGAGATCTTCCAGCCGACAAGCTCGAGGATGTCCTTGCAGCCCTCTCCAAGGCTGGCGGTACGAACGTGGTCCTGATTACCAGAAAGAGCGCCCGGTGAAATTCTCACGTCTTGTGGCAGCCGGTGTTTTCCTGTCCGTGGCATCCCATGCGGCAATCTCGGCTTATTTCGCACCGGATCCCGATCAGGTGGAGATCGCTGCTTCCGAAGGCGGCGCGGTCTCCGTGATCGGTTCCCTGGAAGACCTGGTTGCCGGGACCGACGGCGCTCTGGAAGCAGTCGAGGCGCCGCCTGAGGAAATCCAACCGGTCGAAAATGCACCAGAGTTAGCCGCTGTCCAACCGGTACAGGCGCCTCAGACCAGGCAGGATGTAGAAAAGGCCGTGCAGGTTCAGACAGCTACGATCGAGCCAACAGCTCAGGGCGTGACCGACACAAGGCAAGTGACGGCCGAAACCGTCCCTCCCGAAACACCCCACGCAGCCCCTCGGAAAGCCCCGATAGAAGCGCTTAAGGCGGTCGAGCCACAAAAGGAAACGGCAGCGACCTCGCCCAAGACTGAAGTCGCAGCTGCAACGCCCCCTGTCCTTAAGGCTGAAGCGCCGGAGACCAATCCCATTACGCCGGAGCCTCCAGTGCAACCGGTTATCCAGGAGACTGTCGAAGCCAAACCGGCCAAAGCGCTCGAAGCGGCAACTCCGGCACCGCCGGTCAAGCCGAAGGCGCCTAAAAAGCAAAAAGTCGCAAAGCTGCAGGCACAGAAAAAGAAGACTCCGGGATCCGACCGCAACGCACGCCGCGGCGGAGAGCAGATCACCGGAAAGACAGGTGGCTCCAACGCCAACGGCCGCAAGGACGGCAAATCCAACGACGGCGGCACGAAGGCCCGTTCGAACTACAACGGCAAGGTGCTCGTCAAACTGCGGCGGGCCAAACGCTATCCGACCCAGGCTCGGCGGGAACATCTCCAGGGGACGGTAACCGTTCGATTTACGGTGGCCCGAAGCGGCGCGGTCAGCGGTATCCGGCTCGCACGGTCTTCAGGGCACACGCTGCTGGATCAGGCAGCCCTCGAGATGGTGCACCGCGCCGCGCCCATGCCGAAGGTTCCCGACGACATCAGGGGCAGCACACTGAGTTTCACCGTTCCCGTTCGTTTCTCCCGGTAACCTGTCTCAGAATTTCGTCAGCTCGCGCAGCTGGGGAAACAGTTTGTACCAGAGCAGCGTCAGGCCGAGCGTTGCGCAAGCGCCGACGGCAACGGCGGCGGGCGTCCCGATCAGAGCCGACATGGTGCCGGCCCGGAAATCGCCGAGTTGGTTCGACGCATTGATCGAGACCGAATTGACCGCACTCACCCGGCCGCGCAAATCGTTCGGCGTTTCGATCTGCACCAGTGTCTGGCGGACATAGACGCTGACCATGTCGGATGCGCCATAGACGGCCAGCGCCAGGACGGAAAGCCAGAAGGAGGTCGACAGGCTGAGAACCAGGATGGAAAGACCGAAAATGGCCAGCGAGATGAAAAAGCTCGGGCCGGTCCGCCAGATCAGTCCCCATCTCGCAAGTGATACCGCCACCACCAGGGCGCCGATGGCCGGCATTGCCCGCATCACTCCCAGCGCTTCCGGTCCGACCTTCAGGATGTCGACGGCAAAAACCGGAAGAAGCCCCATGACACCGCCGAAAAGAACCGCGACAAGATCGATGGAAATGGCCCCCAGAACGGCTTTCGTTCGCCAGATATGGAGGAACCCGCCAAGGAGCATGGGTATCCCGAACGGCTCCCTGCCCTCGATCTTCAGATCCGCCCGAACAAGAAACATGGCCGCTGCGGCAATGAGGAAAAGCACCGCGGCAACGAAATAGACCTTCTCATCGATCAGCGCGATGAGAAAACCGCCGATTGCCGGCCCGCCCAACTGCCCGATTGTCATCACGGAGGAGTTTGTTGCCACGGCTTTTGCGAAGACGTCCCGAGGCACGATGTTCGGAAGCGTTGCCTGCAGGGCGGGAAAAATGAAGGCCTGCGCCGACCCGTTAAGCGCCAGGAGCGCGAAAATCGGCCAGACCGCCGCCGACCCGGTCATCAGATAGAAGCCGATCGCGGTCATGGCGACGAAATTGACGCAATTGCAGATGCCGACGATGAAGCGCCGGTCGAACCGGTCCGCCGCGAAGCCTGCGACCAGGAACAGGCACAGGACGGGCAGAAACATGAAAAGGCCGATCAGACCGAGATAAAGAACCTCTCCGGTCTTCTGATAAACGTGCCAGCCGATCGCCACGGCAAGGATCTGCGTTCCCGTGACAGACCCGGTGCGGCTCAGCAGGAAAAGCAGGAAGTTCCGGTTTTTATAAAGTGACGCGGGTTTTGAGGCCGGATTGTCGGTATCCGATGCCGGAGTATCTTCTGTCACGAAGGAAAAGTCCTTTTGTTTTCCGGCTAATGGCAAATCCGATTTCGCATGGCCGGTCACAATCAAATCCGGTTTGATGCAAACAGATGTTTCCGGTCAAGCCCGGAGGTGGCTAAAGCCTCAAAATTAAATGCGGCGTCACCCTACCCCCGGCTTCCTGGGGACAGGAAACAGAAAGCTTGTAAAAACCGCGGGACATCGCCATAAATCGGGGCCAAATAACCGCCCTGCGCAAGATCCGCGGGAAAATACGCAATTCGGCAGTACTCCAAGGAATGACATTGACCACCTACTCCCGAGAAAATCCGAGCCCGAGATACATCACTCTGGGAAAGATCTATTCCGAAGTGCATGAGGAAGGCGGGCTGCAGGGGGACGATGCCCTGGTCGGCGATCTGACCCCGGAAGACATTTTCTCCGGAAGCAGTCTCTACGACCATATCCCGCGGGTACGCGAACTTGCGGCGCAGACCAGGGCCAAGACCATTCTTGATTACGGATCGGGCAAGGGTGTGCTCTACAAGCAGAAAGACCTGACCCTGCCCGACGGCACCGTAACCCCGTCCATCAAGGATTACTGGGGTGTGGAGACGATCCACTGCTACGACCCCGGCGTTGCCGAATACGCCCAATTGCCCGACGATCCCTGCGACGGCGTGGTCTGCACCGACGTGCTTGAGCATATTCCGGCGGAGGATATCGACTGGTTCCTGGCCGAACTGTTCCGCTACGCCGACAAGTTCGTCTACGCCAACATCGCATCCTACCCGGCCCGAAAGATGTTGCCGAACGGTTGGAACGCGCACGTGACGATCGAAAAGCCGGGCTGGTGGCGCGAGCGCATCCGCAAGGCGGCTGCCGGCTGGCGCGGAGAGGCTTATGTCTTTCAGGTTCTGGAGCGCAAACGCGGTATACACGGCAATCTGCGCCGTCTCTGCGGCCTGTCGAAATGGAAAGCCACCAACATCGAATTCGGGGTCTGATCCCTCCAAGTGTCGGGGACGATCGGCGGACCGTTTACCCGCCGGACTTCCCGGCACGCAATCGCAGACATCTTATCCATCCGGGTAGCAACCATGCTCAAGACCGAAAACGCCGCCTTTGAATACGAACCCTACCCCGTCTGCTACATCCCGAATGTTCTGGACGACGGCCTCTATCAGACCCTGACGGAGAATTATCCGGCTCAGGACCTGTTCGAATACATGCCCCGCCTCGGCCACAAATATTCCCTGTCCGAGTTCAACAATCCGTCGAATTACGCGGACTTCATCGCGGCAAATCCCGAATGGAAGAAATTCCACGCCTATATCAAGTCGCCCGATTTCATCGAAAACACGCTGGCCTTCCTGAAGGACCACCATCTCGATCTCGGACTGAAGCGGCGGCGGATCGTGTCCGGCCGGAAGGGCCGCCACGCCAGCCTCTACGCCCGGCTGCGCCGGAAGACGGAGCTGAGCGCTCGCTTCGAGTTTTCAATGATGTCGCCGCAAGGCGGGAACATCCTGCCCCATACGGATGCACCCAATAAGCTGATCACGCTCGTCATTTCCATGATGAAGCCCGGCGAATGGAACACGGAATGGGGCGGCGGCACGGAGGTGTGCCTGCCGAAGGACCGCACCCGGATCTACAACCAGGTGAACGAGTACATGGCCTTCGAGGACGTCGAGACGATCAAGGAATTCGAATTCCATCCCAACCAGTGCGTCCTCTTCATCAAGACCTACAATTCCTGGCACCAGGTCTTGCCGATCAAGGCGCCCGAGGGTTCCGCCATGCGCAAGACGCTGACGATCAACATCGAAAGCAAGGTCTGATGTTTCTGCGCTCCTCCGGCGACCGCCTGCCGACCCGTTGGGAAAAGACCGTCCTCAAGTTTTTGACGCGAATCAGGAAGCGCCTGGGGTCGACGGTCGAAATCGACGATAAGGGCACGAAAATCCGCTTCGTTGCCGAAAACCTGACAGACGCCTATCGCCCGTTGTCCCTGTGGATCAAGGAACCGGGAACCATGGCCTGGATCGACCGGGAGACGAAGCCCGGCGACTGCTTCCTGGACATCGGGGCGAATATCGGCATCTACACGCTCGCAGCCGCGCATCGCGTCGGCCCCGGCGGCCGCGTCATTGCTGTCGAACCGCACAAGGTGAATTCGCTCACCCTGCTCAAGAATGTTGCGGCCAACGGTTTCGAGGACCGCGTCGACATCCTTCCCGTCGGCTTGTCCGATACGAAGGGCATCGTCCGGTTCAATTACGTGTCGCTGGCTTCGGCCTCGACGGGAAGCCAGCTCGGGCACAACCGGGTCGACACATCCGACGAGACCTTCACGCCGGTTGCCTCCGAACTTGTGCCGGCCATGACCGTCGACGGACTGATTGAGGACGGCTCGATCACGAAGCCCAATCTGATCAAGATCGACGTCGACGGCCTCGAACTGCCGATCCTGAATGGCATGTCCAACCTGCTCAACTCGGCAGACGGTCCCCGCTCGGTCCAGATCGAGATCAACAAGGGCGAAAGCTCGAAGATCGAAGCCTTCATGAAGTCCTGCGGCTATGTCATCGACAGCCGCCATTACACCATGAATGGCGAAAAACTGGCGAAACAGGGACTAAGCAACGACGAAATCGCCCACAACGCGATTTTCAAGCGCGCCGGCTGAGCGTTTATTCGCCCTGCCCTTTTTGCTGGAAAAACGGTGCCGGTTGTCCGGCTAGATTGCGCGCGAAGCCTTCCAGTATACCGATCTGCCGCCGCAGCTTCCGGCTGCGGAATGAAATCGCGTAGATGAAAAGCTTGCCCAGGACCCCGGCAAGCGAAAGCCACCGATTGCCGATCCCGTGCAATGCCATCACATAGGCCCAAGACCAGCCGAACGACACGTTCTTGATCCGGTTCACGGCGGCATCCGGCGGGGATGACGCGTCGCCGACATGAACAGCCGAAGCGGAGCCGACGAATATCATCGGCCAGTTGTTCCTCTGATATCTGAGCGACAGTTCATCGTCTTCGAAATAGAGGAAAATCCTCGTGTCGAAGCCGCCGTTGGCAATGAAAGGCTGCGTCCTGACCAGGAGCGCGGCACCGCTCAGTGTCGGCACGCAGGCATCGCCCTCAGGCGGCCGCCGGTCCTTCACCCGTGGTTCGAACCGGGTTTCATAGCGAAAGAATTCACCGCCATCGGGCTTGAAGATCCGCGGGACGAAAACATCGCAATCCGGATAGGTCCGCGCGGCCTCAACCAGTTTGCGGATATCGTCAGGCTCTATCTTGAGATCCGGGTTCGTGATCAGTGCGAATTCGGTTCCGATGGATTTCAGCCCGGTCATGATCGCGCTGGAATAGCCGGCGTTGCTCTCCATCTCGATCACCCGGTAGCCGATTGCCCGCGCCTGTTCGGCTGTCCCGTCCCGGCTGGCATTGTCGACCGCGACCGTCGCAATCGTGCCTTCCGGCAACATGGAATAGGAAAGAATATCCGCGCTGTTATAGGTGACGAGCAGGCGGGTAACGTCCGCGATCGCGGCGCCACGAACAGACCCATCCGGCTCTGCCGATCGTTCACTGGCCGCTGTCACGCAATCCCTCACAGGCTTTGATCAATGCCGATATGTCCGGTCCCTGCAACAGGGGAGCCAGCGTGTTGATCGTTGCATCCGGCAGGTCCCACCAGCGGATTGAAAGCAACTGCTCGATGACCTCCGGTTCGAACCGGTAGCGGATCAGTTTCGCGGGATTGCCGCCATAGATGGCGTAAGGCGGAATGTCCTTCGTTACCGTGGCGCCCGCCGCGATAATCGCGCCATCGCCGATCGTCACGCCCGACATCACGCGCACCGAGGTCGCGAGCCAGACGTCGTTGCCGATGACGACATCGCCGTTGGAGCTCACGTTCGAGGTCAGCGGCTTCTCCTGCGGCCAAAGCTTGGCGAATTCGGCAAAGGGATAGGTCGTCACGAAATCGGGGCGATGGTTGCCGCCCAGGAAAATCTCCACGCCATCCGCGATCGAGCAGAACCGGCCCATGGTCAGACGCCCGCCGTCGGAAAAACGCACGCGGGGCCGGCCATAGGTAAAGTCGCCAATCTCCGCCCTTCCCTTGCCGATCAGCCTGGCAAGGTGGATCCGCGTCAGGTTATGCGGGTTCTTGAAACGTCGGATTTTCTTGCGCAGCGACACCAAACCGTCTCCGTTTGCCTCACCTGCGTTCGGCGACCACAATATATTGCTTGGCGATCAGGTCCGTGAGGCCGCCGAACGTGGCAGCAAGCAGCAGTTTGCGGAATTCGAACGGCTTGTACTGACGGGCGTCGGCGCAAACGGCGAGGTCCAATCCGCCGCATTCAGCCAGTTCGATCGCGGTATCCCTGACAAAGAAGCGAAGATGGGTCCGGTCCAAAAGTCCCGCATCCTGGTAGTGGAAATCGCCCTTGAACAGAAGGCGCCGGATGAACTTCCAGTTCCGGATGTTCGGCAGGGAAATGATCAGCCGTCCGCCCGGCGCCAACAGCGGGCTGATCCGCTTGACCACCGACCAGGGATCGACCAGATGCTCCAGAACGTCGAGACAGAGAATGAGATTGACCGAGCCTTTCTCGATCTCGTTTTCGACCGGATAGGTCTCGACATTGACATGCCAGACCTTGTCCAGGGTCTTTTCGGCCTCGACTGCCGCTTCATCGTCCAGTTCCAGTCCCCCGGTCCAGTCGACCTGCCGGTTTTGCCGGATCAGATTGATCGTCGAACCGGCGCCGCAGCCGAGTTCGAGAATGCGCAAGGGACCCTCGGGCAGATAAGGCAAAACCTCTTTCCGGGCGGTTGCGAAATACCGCTCTCTCATTCTTGTTCCATGCTCCCTGGATCCCGGCACCTGTCGGAATATGGTCCTGTGACCGGATTTTGCGGCGGCCGTTTGCCGATTGACACGGACATCGCCGAATAACTAGAACTGACGAACTCGGCGACACTTAGCAAATTCAGCCTGCCGTTGAAAGGCTGAAAAGCGCCCGGAATTGCCGAGCAGGCATCGCCTGAAATCGCAGGAAAATGCGTTTTTCGTGCGCGCAGGCGATGAGACGACCCGATCCCGGACACCCTCAGACATCAGCCGGAAAGACAGATGATTTCGATGGAAGCTCGCGGACCGATATCTGCCCTGCGCAAAGCCTTTTCGCGCCGCATGCGCTACGTCTGGTACCTGGCGAAAATGAACCTGGGCCTACCGGGACTGCTGAGGCTTCAGGGTTCCAAGAAAGGCAAGCGGGTCTTTCTCCTGGCAAACGGCCCCTCGCTTGCCAAGCTCGATCTGAGCCACCTGGAAGGCGAAGACGTCTGCGTGGTCAACATGGGCCTGCGCGCACTCGACAGCATCCTGCCCCATGTCACGATCCATGTGGCGACGGACAAGAACCGCTATGTCCGTTTTGCCGAGGACATCGAGGACTATGCGCTCCGCTACGACATCCCGCTGCGCTTCTTCGGCATCTGGGGACGGAAAACCTGGAAACGGCTGCCGAAGAAGGGGTCTGTTCCGTATTTCATGGTTGTCGGCCATAAGAGCATTTTCGAGCGCGGCTTCAAGCCGACGCCTTATCTCGGCTACGGCAGTTGCGGCACGGTGATGATCATCGCCCTGCAGATCCTGTATTTCCTCGGCTATGACGAGGTCTATGTCGCCGGCGTCGATCTGGATTACGGCGGCGAGCAGCCGTATTTCTATTCCATGACCGGCAAGGACAACGTCCATGAAGCGGACAAGAAGGTGCAGGCGCGCCGGCCGCTGATGGACAATGCCAACGAGGAATTCGCCTTCGCGCGAACCGCGTTTGAGCGCGACGGGCGTCTGCTGGCCAATGCCGGCGTCGGCGGTAACCTCAACAGCCTGCCCCGGGTCGAGTTCGGTTCCCTGTTCCCGCCGAAAGCCTGATACTCGCCTCCCGGCCAGATCCATTCTTGAACCGGCACGGTTGTTGCTTTCAAATCCGGCAAACAGACAGCAGATGTTATGCCGCGCGGGCTTTCCGCTTGCGCCGTGTAACGCTTGCACATCTTAGAGGCTGACCGATGCACAGGCGCTATTCATATGTCCCCATTACCCAACGGCCTGATTTCTCCTGGCCGGAGGGACGCCGGCTCGCGGTCTATATCGGCCTGAACCTGGAGACGTTCCGCTTCGGCGAAGGACTGGGCGCGGAACTGGCGCCGGGCGGACCGCAGCCGGACGTGCTGAACTATGCCTGGCGCGACTACGGTAACCGTGTCGGGGCATTCCGCATGGCCGATCTCTTCGATGACCTCGGATTGTCCCTGAGCGTTCTGGTGAATTCCAATCTCTATGACGACTGTCCGGGCCTGGTCGACCGGTTCCGGTCCCGCGGCGATGAAATTGTGGGCCATGGCCGCACCAATTCCGAACGCCAGGGCATTCTGCCCGAAGCCGAAGAAATGGCCCTGATCAAGGAAGCCACGGACCGGATTGAACAGGCCGAAGGCAACCGGCCCAACGGTTGGCTCGGCCCCTGGATCTCGCAGAGCCCGGTCACACCGGACCTTCTGAAAGAGGCAGGCTACAGCTATCTGCTGGACTGGTGCCACGACGACCAGCCGGTTTGGTTCGCAACCCGGTCCGGCCCGATCCTCAGCGTCCCCTATCCGCAGGAACTCAATGACATTCCGATGATCGTCGGCCGGAAGATGGACGCAGCCCCCTTCGCCGACATGGTGATCGACAACTTCGCCGAAATGCTGGAGCAATCGGCCGATCAGCCTCTGGTCATGGGAATAGCCCTGCACCCCTATCTGTTCGGACAGCCCTACCGGCTGAGACATCTTCGCCGGGCACTCACCGAATTAAAGACCCTTGCCGATGAGCGCGTCTGGTGGACCACGTCAGGTGCGATCGCGGACCATTTCGCCAATCTGATTCCCGCCACTTGAAGACCTACTTTTCTTGAATCCAGGGACCTCCAAAATGACTGATGCCGAAATCGTCACCGCCTTCCTTGACGCTTCCATGAAGCCGGATCCGGATACAGCCGCGCTCTATCTCGCGCCGGATATCCAGATCGGCTTCACCGGGCGCAAGTTCACAAGCCCTCATGAAGCGTCCGCCTTCAATGCCAGGCGCTACAAATGGGTGAAAAAGCAGTACGAGAAGATGGATGTGGTCGAAAAGGATGATCACACCGTCGTCTACAGCCTTGGCACGCTCTACGGCGAATGGCCCGACGGCACCCCGTTCGAGGGCAACCGCTATATCGACCGTTTCGAAGTCCGCAACGGCAAGATCACGCGGATGGATGTCTGGAACGAAAGCGCGGAACGGATCCTAGGCTTGTAGTTACAAATTAGCGGTTGGCATCGCCACAGGGAAAACGGGCCAGTTTTAGGAGTGAGGAGGAGGACATGCGGGGCATATTCGACGACGAAGGACGCGGAAATGGCCCGTTTTCCCTATGGCCCCTCCGGGGTTGGGCCAAAATCGCCCCTGAAGACGTCGAAAATGCTCGAAAGTGGGCCACACTTTCTTGCGCTTTTCTCCTTTTCAGGAACGATTTTAGCCCAACGCTGCCAATCGTTAATTTGTAACTACAAGCCTCAATCCCGACCTCAAGCCATAACCCGGCCGAGCGCCTCTGCAATGCTGACCGGCCTGGTTTCCCGGTCTGTCAGGTCAAGCCCGTCGCGAAGGCGCTCGATATGATCCCGCATCACCGAGCGGGCAAGCGCACTGTCGCCTGCGGAGAAAGCCTCCATCAGGGCGCCATGATCGTCGCTTTCGCAGGTTGTCTCCCGCCGCGTCCAGTAGAGCGCGACGATGAGTGAGGACTGTGAGATCAGCTCTCGGACAAAGCCCGTCAGCACCGCCTGCCCGGACAGTTCGGCGATCCGGATATGGAATGCCCCGGACAGCGCGATGGCTTCGCCCTGATTTTCCGCGTGGAGAGCCGCATGTTCCCGTTCGATATGCTGGCGCAGTCCTTCGAGATCTTCGGGAGACAGCCGGCCAGCCGCGTTGGCTGCCAGTTCCGGCTCGATCAGGGCCCGTGCTTCGAATACCTGCTTTGCGGTTTCGGTCGAAGGCTTCGCGACGAAGGCGCCGCGATTTGGAAATATCTCGGCAATTCCTTCAAAGGCCAGCGCCTGAAGCGCGGCACGGACCACGGTGCGGGAGACCCCGAAAACGGCACCCACCTCGTCTTCGGACAATTTCATCCCCGGCATCAGCCGGTGATCGAGAACCGCCTTCAGAATCCCGTCATAGACTTCCCCTGCCCGCCCGGCCAACGGCAACCGGCGAAGCGGCGGCAAATCCGAATTGATCCGGACGATTTCGTCCATCTCACGTCTCCTGAACAGTGCGCGCGCTGTTGCCCGCAGGTTCCATTCATAACCGAGAGATAGGCTGTATCCCAATCAACTTCCAGATTGTATACGATTTGCCGGATAAACGTGCACTCACGCATATTTATTAATCATCTTCAGCGCGCCGCACATTCTGTAGCCACAGGCAGAATAAGTATTTTTCTCTATTACTTTTCAATGCCTTAGGCCTTTCACCCAGAGCATTCTCAAAACTGGCACGCCCCTTGCGGATACCGGTACACAGTCTCGGTAGCGGAGCCAAGCCTAATGAGTCAGCCGGCGGATCTGGAACTTGCGTCAGTCTCCAAGAAATACGGCGACACGATCGCCGTCGAAGCCATCAATCTGAAAATCAAGGCGGGAACCTATTGCTGCCTGCTGGGCCCGTCCGGCTGCGGCAAGTCGTCGACATTGCGGATGATCGCCGGTCACGAGCTGGTCTCCGACGGCGATATCGTTCTCGGTCCCCGGGTCGTGAACGACGATCCGCCGGCAAAGCGCGGAACGGCAATGATGTTCCAGAGCTATGCGCTGTTTCCGCACCTGTCTGTTCTCGACAACGTGGCCTTCAGCCTGAAAATGCGCGGCGAAACCAAGGCCGTTCGCCACGAGCGCGCCCGCGCCATGCTTGAAACCGTCGACATGGAAGCCTATGCGGAACGGCTTCCGGCCCAACTGTCCGGCGGGCAGCAGCAGCGTGTCGCCCTGGCCCGCGCGCTCGTCACCGAGCCCTCCATCCTGCTTCTCGACGAACCCCTGTCCGCCCTCGACCCGTTCCTGCGGATCCGCATGCGGGCGGAACTGAAGAGGCTTCAGCGCGATCTCGGCATTTCCTTCATCCACGTCACCCACAGCCAGGAAGAGGCCATGGCGCTCGCCGATCTGGTCGTGGTCATGAACAACGGCGTTATCGAGCAGTCCGGCTCCCCCCGGGACGTCTTCAACGCACCGCGCACGAAATTCGTCGCGCAATTCATCGGCGGACACAATGTGGTGCCCGTGGATGGCGGCGAAATCAGCATCCGCAGCGACCGGCTGAAGATCGTCGACCCGTCTGAACCGTCTTCCCCGACGTCCCTCGCCGGCACGGTAACCGGCATCGAATACCAGGGATCAACGGTTCTGCTGACCCTTGTCACGGAACAGGCGGGTGACATCTCGGTCACTCTTCCGGAACGCAGTTTCTTCGAGTCCCCCATGGAAACCGGGGAGAAGGTTTCAGTCGCATGGGCATCGGAGGACGCCCACGCGCTCGCATAACCCTGTGATCACGAATCAGACCTTCCAACAGGAGCAACATAATGAGCAGTAAAAACAACTCAGGGATCTCCCGCCGCAGCGTGCTGAAAGGCTCCGCTGCCATTGCAGGCGCAGCTGCCGGATCTCAGCTGATCACCGGCTTCCCGGCCGTGATCGCATCCGAACCGGTGACACTGCGCTATCTCGGCACCGCCGTGAACCAGTCCGCCGACATCGCCAAGAAGGTCGAGGAAGACCTGGGGATCAAGATCGAATACATCCCGGTCACCACCGATGACGTGACCAAGCGCATCATCACCCAGCCGAACTCCTTCGATATCGTTGATTCCGAGTATTTCTCCCTGCCGAACCTGATCCCGTCCGGCAACCTGATCGGCATGGACGCCAACAAGATCAAATATGCCGACAAGCTCGCCACCGTGATGACCAAGGGCGAAATCAACGGCAAGAAGATCGGCCTGCAGGGCACGGCTCCGGCCAAGGTATTCTACCTGGAAAAGCAGCGCGGCAAGACCTTCGCGTCCGAACAGACCGAATGGATCACCCTGATCCCGACGACCTACAATGCCGACACGCTCGGCATCCGACCGGACCTGATCGGCCGTCCGATCGAAACCTGGGCGGAACTGCTCAACCCGGAATTCAAGGGCAAGGCCTCGATCCTCAACATTCCCTCGATCGGTATCATGGACGCCGCAATGGTCGTCGAGTCCATGGGCAAGTACACCTACCCGGACAAGGGCAACATGACCAAGGAAGAGATCGACATGACGATCGCTCTCCTGATCGAGGCCAAGAAGGCCGGTCAGTTCCGCGCGTTCTGGTCCGACTTCAACGAGAGCGTCAACCTGATGGCCTCCGGCGAAGTCGTGATCCAGTCCATGTGGTCCCCGGCCGTCACCGCCGTCCGGTCCAAGGGCATTGCCTGCACCTACCAGCCGCTCAAGGAAGGCTACCGCGCCTGGGCGTCCGGCTTCGGCCTGCCCAAGACGCTCAAGGGCAAGAAGCTCGACGCGGCCTACGAGTTCATCAACTGGTTCCTGTCCGGCTGGGCCGGCGCCTATCTGAACCGCCAGGGCTACTACTCCGCCGTTCTGGAAACGGCCAAGGAAAACATGGAGCCCTACGAGTGGGCCTTCTGGATGGAAGGCAAGCCGGCGGAAAAGGACATCCACGCGCCGGACGGCAGCCTTCTGGAAAAGGCCGGCGCGGTCCGCGACGGCGGTTCCTACGAAGATCGCATGGGCTCGGTCGCCTGCTGGAACTCGGTCATGGACGAGAACGAGTACATGATCAAGAAGTGGAACGAGTTCATCGCCGCCTGATAACCGGCAACGACCATCTGCCCCGGGGAGCCGATCCCCGGGGCAATCCGCTCAAATACAGGGCTCCGCCGCCGAGAGGCCGACATGATCGCACAGTCCCGCTGGACACCCTACTGGCAAGCCGCGCCGATGACGCTGGTCTTCGCCGTCTTCTTCATCGTCCCGCTGATCGCAACCTTCGTCGTCAGTTTCTGGGAATACAATCAGTATTCCATCCAGCCGGCGATGACCGGGGAAAACTACACGGAGATCTTCGACGGTTGCATCGCCGGATTGCCGGAACTGTGCACGATCTTCAAGACCTACCTCTCGACCCTCAAGTTCGCCGCAATCGTCTGGGCCCTGACCCTCGTGATCGGCTTCACGATCGCCTATTTCCTGGTCTTCCACATCCGAACCCTGACGATGCAGATCATTCTCGCGCTGGTCTGTACGATCCCCTTCCTGACTTCGAACGTCATCCGCATGATCTCCTGGATCCCGTTGCTCGGCCGCAACGGGCTGGTCAACCAGGCGCTGCTCGGCCTCGGGATCACCGACCAGCCGCTCGACTGGCTGCTCTACTCGAATTTTTCCGTGGTGCTGGCCTTCGTGCACCTCAATACGGTGTTCATGATCATCCCGCTGCTGAACTCCATGTTCCGCATCGACAAATCCCTGATCGAGGCGGCTTATGACACCGGCGCCAGCGGCTGGCAGACCCTGGTCAATGTGGTCATTCCGCTCTCCAAGACCGGGATCGCCATCGGCTCGATCTTCGTCATCACCATCGTCATGGGCGACTACATCACCATCGGTGTCATGGGCGGCCAGCAGATCGCCTCGGTGGGAAAGATCATTCAGGTCCAGACCAACTTCCTTCAGTTCCCGCTTGCAGCCGCAAACGCGGTTCTGCTGCTGGTGACCGTCCTGTCGATGATCCTGCTTCTGACCCGCATCGTCGACATCCGGAAGGAGCTGTGACCATGGACCGCCGACCGGCCTCATTCTACTGGCTCGCCGCCTTCTTCTGCGTTTTCGTGCTGTTCCTCTACGGCCCGACGCTCACCATCATGGTCCTCTCCTTCCAGGGGCCGCAGGGCGGCCTGACCTTTCCGATGAACGGTGTCTCCCTGCACTGGTTTTACCAGTTGTTCGAAGGCATCGGCGTCGTCGACATCGGCTCCGCACTGGTGAATTCCCTGAAACTCGGCCTGCTGACGATGGCAATCACGGTCGTTGCCTCGGTCATGGCCGGCCTTGCCTTCCGGCGCAATTTCAAGGGCTCGGGCTTCCTGTTCTATACGGCCATCGCGAGCCTGATCGTTCCCTCGATCGTCGTCTCCCTCGGCATCGCCCTGGAATTCCGGATCGCCGACGACACGATCAACGCGATCGGCGATGCCTATGAGGTGGAATGGATCTGGGACAACTTCACCACGTTGATGGGCCTGTTCTCCTCCGGTCTCGGCGCCCATCTGACCTGGACCTTCCCCTTCGGGCTCCTGATCATGTTCGCGGTGTTCAACCGCTTCAATCCGGCCTTCGAGGAAGCCGCGCGCGATCTCGGCGCGACGCCCTGGCAGACCTTTCGCCATGTAGTGCTGCCGATCATCGTTCCTTCGGTCTTCGGCGTGGCCCTGTTCGGGTTCACCCTGTCGTGGGACGAAATCGCCCGCTCCAGCCAGGCGGTCGGTTCCGACAACACGCTGCCGATCACGTTGCGCGGACTGACCACGACGGTCACCACGCCGGCGATCTATGCCCTTGGCACTCTGACAACAGCAATTTCGCTCGCCGTCATCATCACGTCCCTTGTTGCCGTGATGATCGTCCAGCGCCGCCGCAAGCGGCATGGATCGGATGCCGGCAAGGGCATGGTCTAAAGGCGCGGTAACACGGAATGAAAATCGCCGTCATCAATCCGAATACGACAGCATCGATGACTACGGCCATCGGCCGTGTGGCGACTGCCACTGCGGCACCGGGAACTGAAATCCTCGCTATAACCTCCGCGGCGGGACCGGCGTCAATCGAGGGCCCCTATGACGGCGCCCTCGCCGTGCCCGGCCTCCTGCGGGAAATCGCAAGGGCAGAAGACGCAGGTGCCGCCGCCCACGTCATCGCCTGTTTCGACGATACCGGACTGGACGCAGCGCGCTCTGCCGCCGCCGCACCTGTGATCGGGATCGGGGAAGCCGCCTTTCACGTAGCCAGCCTTGTCAGTCACAGGTTTTCCGTCATTACGACCCTGTCCCGTTCGATCCCTGTCATCGAACGCAATCTGGCGTCTTACGGACTGGCCAAGCGGTGCATTCGGGTCCGCGCGGCGGAGACGCCTGTTCTCGCCTTCGACGAAGACCTTGAAACCGCAGAAAAACGATTGGCGCTGGAGATCGAGGCGTCTCTCACGGACGACCATGCGGAAGCCGTTGTCCTGGGTTGCGCCGGCATGACCGATCTCGCCGATAGACTGTCCGACCGGTTCGGGATCCCGGTCATCGATGGCGTCCGGGCGGCGGTCACACTGGCCGAAGCTCTGGTTCGCATGAAACTTGTCACGTCGAAGACGGGCGCCTACGCACCGCCCAACCCGAAAGCCTATGTCGGCCTGCCGCAATAACCGGGAAACGGCCAATGAAAGGGATCAGAACAAAATGACCGGCGCACGTGTCTTTCAGGTTGCCGATGCCTTGCTCGGAGCGGCCTATGAACCGGGTGGACCGTTGGAAATCACGGTTCAAGACGGGCTCATCTCGGCAATAGAACCGCTGGAAGAAGTCCCTTCCGGCACACGGCTGCTCGCCATGCCCGCATTGGCGGACGCTCATAACCACGCCCGTCCCATTTCGACCACCTCCTTCGGCTGCGGGCTGAAACCGCTGGAAACATGGCTGCCGAGCCTGGTCGCCATGCCATCCGTTGACCCTTACCTGGCAACCGCAGCCGCCTTCGGCCGCTCAGTTCGCGGCGGCTGTGTCGGCGCCATGGCGCACCTGACGCGCCCGATGGGCCTAACATCTCTGCCGGAGGAAGCAAAGGAGATCGCCCGGGCGGCGTCCGATGCCGGTCTCAAAATCGGTCTTGCCATCGCCATTCGCGACCGCAATCCCCTGGTCTACGGCGATCACGAACCGATGTTGCGCGGCCTGCCCCAGGACATCCAGGACCTTGTCCGTCAGACCTGGCTTGGCGCACCGCGGCCATCGGCGGACCAGATTGCCCTGGTGGAGACTGTCGCAGACGCCGTCGCCGACATGCCCGGAGTTGACGTGCAATACGGCCCCAACGGCGTGCAGTGGTGCACCGACGATTTCCTGACCGCAATAGCCGAAGCCTCCGAACGCACCGGCCGGCGCGTGCACATGCACCTTCTGGAAACACTCCCGCAGCGGACCTGGGCGGATCAGGCCTATCCGCAGGGCATCGTCCGCCACCTGGCCGATATCGGCCTTTTGTCTCCCCGGCTCACACTGGCGCATTGCGTCTGGGCACGGCCCGACGAACTGGAACTGATCGCCGAATACGGTGCACGCATATCCGTCAATCCCTCGTCCAATCTGCATCTGGCCTCGGGCATCGCACCGGTTGCCGAAATGAAGAAGGCAGGCGTAGCCTTTGCCATGGGCCTCGACGGCTGCGCCTTCGACGAAGACGACGATGCCTTGCGCGAACTGCGCCTGTTCCGGTTGCTCAATGCCGGCTGGAGTTTCGCTGAGGACCTGACACCGGGTGATGCCCTGAAAGCCGCCTGCTCGACCGGACGCGCCGCCATGGGTCTGACACCGGGCGGAACGATCGAGGTCGGACAGCCGGCGGACCTGATGTTCCTCGATCTGGACGCCCTCGACCGCGACGGCCTCATGCCGGTCGATCCGCGCCAGTATCTGTTTGCCCGCGCGAAACAGGATCACATCGTCGAACTGGTCTCAGGCGGCCGGACGACTCTTCAGAACGGCAAGCTGACCGGTCTCGATCTCGAAGCGGTCGAGACCGAGCTGCGCGCCCAATACCGCGCGGCCCTGCCCACCACGGAAGAGTCCCGGAAGGCGTTCGCCGCGATCGAACCGCATGTGGCCGAATTCTACAAGGGATGCTGCTGATGGACCCCTTGCTGCGCGAGGCGCGCGTGCATCGGCTGCCGATGTCCAGCCCGGATGACACCTCCGCCATCGAGACCCTGGTCGAACAGGGCAAGATCGACCCGAAAGCCGTGGTCGCCGTCCTCGGCAAGACCGAGGGCAACGGCTGCGTCAACGACTTCACACGGGGCTATGCGGTCCAGTCCCTGCGCTTCCTGTTTGGCCGTTACATGGAGCCCGCGGATCTGGACCGGATCTGCATGGTCATGTCCGGCGGAACGGAAGGGGCGCTTTCGCCCCACTGGATCGTGCTGGAGGCCCTGCCCGCCACCGGCGTGACGCAAACGCCCGCCCTCGCCCTCGGTGTCCATGTCACGGAGGACTTCGCGCCCGTTGAAATCGGCCGGATGGCCCAGGTGACAAAAGTCGCCGATGGCGTTCGCAAGGCGATGGTGCAGGCAGGCATTTCCGATCCGAAAGACGTTCACTTCGTCCAGATCAAATGCCCGTTGCTCACGGCCGAACGTGTTCGCGCGGCCGGCGGCGCCCATGCGGTCGCAACCGCCGACACGTTGCGCTCGATGGGTCTGTCCCGGGGCGCATCGGCCCTTGGCGTGGCAGTGGCTCTCGGGGAAATCGACGAGACCGCGCTTTCGGATACCGCGATCGGCGATGATCTCTCGCTTTACAGCACCCGCGCGTCCTGTTCAGCCGGTGTCGAACTCATGGGCTGCGAAATCCTGGTCATGGGCATGAGCGATATGTGGTCCGGACCGCTCACCATCGGGCACGCGCTGATGCGCGATGCGCTGGACATCGATCCGATCCGAGAGACGCTTTCCAATCTCGGCATATCCGCACCGGGGCAATTCCCCGAAGAAACCCGCGAGCGGGTTACAGCCGTCCTCGTCAAGGCGGAGGCGTCCAAGTCCGGACATGCGCGCGGTTTCCGGCACACAATGCTGGATGACAGCGATATTTCCTCGACCCGCCATGCCCGCGGGTTCGTCGCCGGCGTTCTGGCCGGCCTCATCGGCCAGACCGAGCTCTTCGTCTCCGGCGGCGCGGAACACCAGGGCCCGGATGGCGGCGGTCCCTGCGCGGTCATCGGCCGACGGTCCGATCCCTGATCAAAAAGACGGCAACGGGCGCTCAAGGATTATCCGAAACCAACATTTTCCGCCGGGACCAGCAGCCCCGAAACGCCCCGAATAGCTAAAGATCGGCCCCTTTTTCGACGTTTCCGTAGGGCGTGCCTCATCTGGCATACACCTTGCGACTGCACACCTTGAAACAGTCCGGTCAAAACCGGCTCGTCTCGGGACGACAGAAAAACAGAAGGCGGAAAAGAATGGATCTCCAGAGCTACCCGATCGCGGAAAAATGGTTTTCGGTCACCAAGGTCGATGACACCACAGACATGCTGTTGGAGCCTCATGTCCATGTGCTCGAACAGGCCAACCTGTTCTTCGTGCGCGGCAGCGACCGGGACATGATGATCGACACCGGCATGGGCATCGTGCCGATCCGCCCCTATGTGGAACCGCTGACGGAAAAGCCGTTTTCGGAGATTGTCTGCGTCTCGACGCACACCCACATCGACCACATCGGCGGCGTGCATGAATTCGATATCCGCCTCGTTCACCCGATCGAGGCCGATGAAATGGCCGCCCCGTCCGGCATGAACACCATCATCCGGGACGAAATCGACCCCAAGCTGGTCGTCCTGTTCGAAGAGGCCGGCTACCCGCCGCTGGATGAACTCCTGATCGATGCCCTGCCCTATGCGGGCTACGATCCGAAGAGCTATTCCCTGACGGGCGCTCCGGCGACCGGTATTCTGGAGGAAGGCGATACCGTCGATCTCGGCGACCGCCAATTCTCGGTGCTGCATGTGCCGGGACACTCACCCGGCAGCATTGCGCTGTTTGAAGAAAAGACCGGCATCCTGTTTGCCGGCGATGCGATCTACGACGGACCGCTCATCTATGACGGTCCGGGCATGAGCGTGGACGAGTATGTGGCGACCATGAAAAAGCTGCAGGCGCTGGACGTGTCCATCGTCCATGGCGGCCACGATCCGAGTTTCGACAAGAAGCGGCTCGATGAGATCGTCGAGCATTACTTCCGGATCTGGGGCGTCTAGAGCAATTCCGGCAGACGGTCCCGCGCCACCTTGTACCACTGCCTGTTATAAGGCAGCCCGTCAAAGGAACGGTGGTTCGTCCGGAACGGATCACCGTTGACAGGGACGTCTTCAAACAGGCAGTCCCCGACCCGGGTCGGCAAGGTGGACAGGTCGATGACCGCAGCCCCGCTGTGCAGATGGCCGAAACTGTATTCGGCTTCGAACAGGCTGTTGAGCAGGTCCATCTGCGGGTTCGGACAGATCAGGGCGTCGGCGAGTTCAACCTGGAACGGCGTCAGCCGCCGCGTTCGCTCGGGACGATCGCAGGCGAACAGGAAATGCGTCGCCGAATGAACGAGGATCGCAATCCGTCCGTCACCGTCTGAATAGATTTCCGCGCGCATTCCCGACGACCTTGACGGATCATTCTGCCAGAGTTCGACGAAATCGGCCTCGACCCCGTATTCGTACATGCCGTCCGGCGCGTGGCACAGGCGGCCGATGTCCTTGCCCTCCTCCGGTCCCTGAAGGTTGATGAAGCGGCGCCAGGTGCAGACGCTGTCCTCCACCGTCGAAATGCCGGCGAAGCCCTCGCATTTCCCCAGACGGAACAGCGTATCGGTGTCCAGGTCCTTGAGCGCCGCACCGCCGAAGCCCGATGCGAATTCCGCAGGCACCCGCAGATCGGCGTAGAGTTCCGGCGCCTGAAACCAGTAGACCCGGGTTTCGTGATCCTCATGGGACGGGTTTTCGGCAGGTGCCTTGATATAGGCCCGCCGCCAGAGACCGAGCACATCCCGATCGGTAATGTCCCCGGTCAGGGTTTCGGCCAGCGCGCTCAAGCGGCCGCCGCCTTGTGGCTGGAAAAGGCGGAGATCACCTCTTCGCTCATGCGCACCGCGCCGGTCTGCAGATATTCCATGGCATTGAGTGCGGCGTCATGGGCATCGTCGCTCGAACCGCCGACACAGTCCTTCACCACCCGGCAGTAGAAATCCTTCTGATGGCCGTCGGCAAAGGTGTAGTGCACGCAGACATTGGTCAGCCCGCCGACCATGACCAGCGTATCCGCCCGAAGACCGCGCAGCAGGATGTCGAGATCGGTCCCGATGAAACAGGAATACCGGCGTTTCTTGATCACGTAATCGTCGGGACGCAGGCCGACGATATCCTCAGCGATCTCGGTGCCCTCGCGCCCTTCGACGCAGTGCACGTCCTCAGTCCCGTCCAGTTCCCGGCCGAAGTCGACCATGTTCGGCCGGTGCGCCTCCTGGAAGAAGATCACCGGAACGTCGTTTGCCCGGGCGGCATCGATCACCTTGCGCGCCTGGCGCATCGCCTGGGTGTAGGCGGTCATCTTCGGAATGCCGCCGTCATAGTTTTCAAGAAAGGCGCTCTTCTGGATATCGATCACCAGAAGCACGGGATTTCCGACGAGAAGCGGTTGCGCAGCCATGTGATATTCCCTTTCTCTCTAATCTTTCCGCGCCTGATCGGCGCCCATCAAACGGGGCAAGTCGCCGAAACGGGCCGTCAGGCTGAACACGATGAGCGAAACGATCAGGAACGTGATCGCCCCGACCGCCATGGTCGGCGTGAAGCCGTTGCGCAGCGAATTGAAGATCTGCAGCGTCACGGTCGCGTAGGACGACGCTGAGACGAAAAACATCACGATGAACTCGTGGAAGCTGAGCACAACCACGAAGAAGAAACCCGACAGCGTATAGGACAGGGTCTGCGGCAGGATGATGGTCCTGAGGATGGTTCCCTCGCTCGCCCCCATCGTTGCAGCTGCGTCCAGATGTGCCCGGTCGATCGACTGCAGCCCGATGGAAATCGTCACCAGCGGCAAGGCCGCCAGAAGCGCGGTGTGGCTCAGGATGCCGGTGAACATGTGTCCAAGTCCGCCGATGAAGGTCCACAGGAAGCTCAGGCCGACCCCGAAGACAATCGGCGGCAAGGCAAAGGGCAGCCCGGCGAGGCTCGCCAGGACCTTGGAAAATTTGGTGTCCTTCTTCCACTGATCATAGGCGATCGGCCAGGTAATCAGGATGGCGAGCGTCGCAGCCGAAAGCGCAATAATGACCGAGTTTTCCAGCGAGTTCAGCCACACCGGCTCGTTGACGAAGAAATCCAGAAACCGGCCAAGGGTCGGATCCTCCGGCGGAAACAGCATGGAGCGTCCGCCATTCAGCGCCGACAGGCAGACCACCATGATCGGCAGGGCGACATAGATCGCGCACAGCACCATGAACCCCTGTTTGAACGCGGCCTTGATCATGCCTTGCGCTCCGCCAGTCGTGCCAGCATCAGACTGAAACCGATGAATATGCCCGCCGTTATCAGCAGGATCACCGCCTGGGCTGCCCCGAACGGCGCGTTCAGGGTCGCTCCGCGAATGGATTCGTAGATCGACACCGGCAGTGTCTGATGGGCGGGCGCTGCGAAATAGGTCACGGACACATAGGTGCCGAGCAGATAGACAAAGAGCAGCAGCAGAGACCCCAGAACCGGCAGACGCACAGCGGGAAGAACGATCGTGCGCAGGACCGTCAGCGATCCCGCCCCCATGGTTCGCGCCGCCTCGATCATCGACCGGTCGATCCGCGACAGCGGGGCAAACAGGAGGATCACCGCGTAGGGCCAGACCAGATAGGCCATGGTCAGCACCGTGGCGAGCTGGGAGGTCTTGAATTTCACGTTCCGCGGGCTTGCCAGGTCCCAGTCGCGCAAGACGGCGAGCCAGCCGGTATCTTTCAGCCAACTCGTGATCCCGACGGCCTTCAGGAGTGCAGGAAGGCCGGACCGGTTCGACAACAGAATATCCCAGCCCATGACCACGAAGACTTCCGACATGGACAGGCTGGCGAGCACGAACACCAGCCACATGGCCTGGCTGCGCCTCGACCCCTGGGTCATGAAATAGGTGAAGGGAAAGGCAAAGCCGACGGCAATCAGCGACCCAAGCACCGCATAGGCGAGCGTGTAATAGAGTTTTAGCGCATAAAGCAGGGTGACGCTGTTCGGCCAGTCGACCCCCACGAACACCCGGATGTAGTTGCTGAAATCGAAGCCCCAGACCCAGCTGGCGCCTTCGATCTTTTCTCCAAAGCTGACCACGATGACGAGGAGAAACGGCGCCACGAAAACGAACAGAATAACCGCCGTAATGACGCCCATGATGATGTTCGCAGGACCCAGCCCCCGTATGTAGGCGGCGAAAGCCGGGCCGCCTTTTCCGGCCTCGCGGTCAACCTCAATATCACCGGAGACAGCCGGATAGCTCATGCCGCTACGTCCCGCTTGTCCGACACGGCTGTAACCTTGCGGTCTCCGGCGCCGGATCCGTGACTTGCACCGGCGGTGTCCCCCGTATCGGGAAACAGGCGGAGCGCATGCGCCGGAAATTCGGCTGATACCGTCTCGCCTTTGGCAAAGACCAGTTCAGTGGATGCAGGCATCTCACTGATGACGGAGCCGACCGGCGTTTCGACATAGATTTCCCGGGTCGGTCCGATATCGCGCAGGAAGGTGACCGTTCCCGAAACCCGGTTCGGCCCGGTTTCATCGGCCGCGCCGATTGTCACGTTTTCCGGCCGGCAGGCGATCTGGACCGCGGACCCGTTGAGGAACGAGGCCGCCGGTTCGGGACGGAAATGAAATTCGCCGACATCAACGCCGCCGTCCTTGGCCTTTCCTTTCAGAAAATTCGCCTTGCCGATGAAGGACGCGACAAAGGCAGTCGCCGGCCGGTGATAGATTTCGGAAGGACTGCCGACCTGTTCGTAGCGGCCGTTGCTCATGACCACGATCTGGTCGGCCATGGTCATCGCTTCGCGCTGGTCGTGGGTGACAACGATCGTGGTGATATCGAGTTTCTGCTGCAGGAGCCGCAGTTCCACCTGCATGGCTTCGCGCAACTGGGCGTCGAGCGCCGACATCGGCTCGTCGAGCAGGAACACATCCGGTTTCTGCGCGAGCGCACGGGCGATCGCGACACGCTGGCGCTGTCCGCCCGAAAGCTGCCCGATCCGCCGGTCCTCGAACCCGGCCATCTTGACCAGATCGAGCAATTCTTCGGCGCGCGCCCGCCGGGTGGCCTTGTCCACGCCCGCGATCGCCAGGCTGTAGGCAACGTTCTCGGCGACCGACATGTGCGGAAACAGCGCAAAGGACTGGAAGACCATGCCGAACTTGCGTTTGTTGGCCGGCTTTTCGGTAATGTCGTCGCCGTCCAGCGAGATCGTTCCCCGGCTCGGGTCTTCCAGACCGGCAATCATGCGAAGGAGTGTCGTCTTGCCACAACCGGACGGCCCAAGAAGCGCCGTCAGCTTTCCCTTCGGAAAGGTGAGGTCGATGTTGTCGACCGCCGTTACAGGGCCGTAGGTTTTCTTGATACCAGCAAGGACGAGACCGGGCATGCCGTTCCTTTCGGGTTGAGAGAGAAATTCAGGGACGGTCGGCGGGAGGAACGACACACTCCCGCCGAGTTTCAGATCGGACAAGCGCCCTTAGGCGCCTGCGAGCATTGCGTCCCACTTCTCCTTGATGAAGCTCTCCTTATCGAGATAGGCCTCATAGGCCGGCGTAATGTAGGGTTCGCCCGACACGCCAGCATATTCCTCGTCGGAAAGACCGGTGAGGCTCTTGTCCACCAGCGGAGCGGTGCCGATCTTGCGCGACATCAGGGCCTGGGTTGCCGGATCGCAGGAGAAGCTGATGAACTCGGCCGCTTCCTCGGACTTTTCCGAAAGCGGGCTCAGGCACCAGGAACCGTAACCGATCGGATTGCCTTCCTTCGGGAAGATCGGCGCGATCGGGAAGCCGTCAGCTGCCATCAGGCCGGCAACGTCGAGGTAGTACATGCCGCCGATGACGTCCTCATTCTTCATGGCCTGTTCCATCTGGCTTTCGGCCGTCCACCACAGGGCAACGTTCGGCTTGATTTCGGCGACCTTGTCGATCACCGCGGTGATGCCTTCCTCGGTCATCAGCGTTTCGGCGCCGTCGAAATAGGTGGCAGCCGTAATATCCAGGAAGCGGGCGTCATACTGTTTGGAAAGACCCAGGGACGATTCCAGGGCCGGATTTTCCCAGAATTCCTTCCAGCTGGTCGGCGCCGGCTTGATCTCGTTCGGATTGATCACCATCGCGGTGAACCAGGCCATTGCCCCCACGCCCACGAGTCCGTCCGAACCTTCGTAGAGGAAGTCCTTTTTCATGTTGGAGGCGTTGGGGATCTTGGCGACATCGAGCGGCTTCAGCAACCCGCCGATACGCATTGCCTTGATCATGGTGTCCTTGCCGTAAAGCGACAGATCGGCCGGAGCCGTCCCGGAAGCCGCAGCCTGCTGCATGGTCACCAGCCAGTCGCTGGAGTTCGGCTGGGTGACGGACTCCACCTTGATGCCTGTTGCTTCGGTAAAGACCGGATAGATGTGTTTCTTGAAGCTGTCTTCGAAGTAGCCGCCATAGGACCCGATCTTGATGGACCGTTCCTGCGCAATGGCCGGCATGCCCAGAACGGATGTTCCGGCCGTGAGTGCGGCAGCGCCTGCGCCTGCACGCAGGATGTCGCGCCGCGTCAAGCTGTCGAACCGGCCGCTGATCTTCTTCTGTGTCATGGGAAGTTTCTCCTGAACCCGTAATGCAAGGGATTCCCCTGCTTTTCGGCTGCCGCGCCATACGGCACGAGCAACCGGGTAAAGGATGCATGCATCGACCATGCCAATTTCGATTTTTCGATAAAATGATGATTTTTAGCGTTATTTACGCCGAGGCAAGTAATTTTTCCCTGCCCTCAATAACAGCAAGAAGTATAAATTTTAATCACGCCCTATTTTAGTGCAAATGTTACCAATTTCAATGGAGTTCGCCTCAGCCGCCATTGACTGGCCTGCCGTGTTGCAACCCCGAACTCCGGAAAACGGAACGTGCCGTTTCCTCTCAAAAACCGCCCGGAATGCATGTCCGGGTTCGCGCGGGCCGACCCGTGCACAAGTCACTACCGAGGGACGAACATGCGAGATCTTCTGGATACTGCCGCCACCGAAACGGCAACGCCGATCGATGGTACGGACGATCAAATCGCACTCAGCGCGGAAAACGTGGAATTGCCGGTCATCGACCTGACCGGCCTGCATACCGGTTCCCAGGAAGACATGGCCGCGGTGGCCAAAGCCCTGGGTGAAGCGGCCCGCACATCGGGCTTTTTCTACATCAAGAACCATGGCGTTGACCAAGGCCTGATCGATGCAGCCCTGGCCGCCTCGCGCGAATTTCACGACCAGACCCGCAGTTACAAGATGAAGTACTGGTCCGGCTTCACCACGCACCACAGGGGCTATGTACCGTTTGAGGAAAACGGCTCCGATTTTCCGAAGAAGATCAACTTCAACGAAGCCTGGGACATGTCCTTTGAAGCACCTGCCGACCATCCGGACTACCTAGCCGGCTGGCGCATGACCGGCCCCAATATCTGGCCGGACCTTCCCGGCTGGAAGGAAACCATCTCCAGCTATTACGATGCCATCTTCGGGCTCGGCCTGAAGATGCTGAGCGCGCTGGAATTCGAACTCGGCGTCGAATCCGGCACCTTGATCAAGTACATCAACAATCCGACCTCCCAGCTTCGCCTCCTGAAATATGTCGAAAACGATGTCCCGGCGTCCAAGGACATGGTCGGCATCGGCGCCCACTCCGATTTCGAATGTTTCACAATCCTGCTCCAGGGCGGCCCGGGTCTGCAGGTGCTCAATGCGGACGACTACTGGATGGAGGCTCCGCCCCTTCCCGGCACCTTCATCGTCAATATCGGCGATATCTTCGAGACCTGGTCCGGCGGCCAGTACAAGTCGACCCAGCATCGGGTGGTCAATTCCGGCCGGGAGCGTTACTCCATGCCCCTGTTCTTCGGCCTCGACTATGACGCCGTGGTCGAACCGCTGCCGAAGTTCCGCACGCCGGAGACGATCGAAAGATACCCGCCGATCAAGGCCGGCGAGCATCTGATGCGCATGACCGTGAACGCCTTCCGCTACATGGCGGACGCCTACGCCAAGGGCAAGATCAAGCTCGACTTCGACGTACCGGAAGACAATCCGTTCAAGCGCAAGGCAAAGCAGATCGACCGGACCGGCGTCGCAGCCGAGTAATCGCTATTAGCGATAGATCTTTCTAAGAAAATCCGGCCGGAGTTCTCCGGCCGGACCTGATGTCCCTTCCCCTCAGAGCTCCGCAAACGTCTTGCCGCTCTCCGCAAGCCGCCGCAGCAGCGGCGACGCCTTCCACGCGACCGGGTCTTCCTCGGCGAAGGCGTCGATATTCGCGAGCACCTTATCCAGACCGATCTGATCGGCGTGGAACATCAGCCCGCCGCGCCAGCGCGGGAAGCCGTAACCGTGCACCGTTACCAGATCGATGTCGCTGGCCCGATGGGCAATCCCTTCCTCAAGGATATCGGCGGCCTCGTTGATCATGGCGCAGACGAGCCGGGTGCGGATTTCGTCGGGGGTGTAATCGCGTCGCGTCACCTTGGCGAAATGCGCTTCCTCGCGGACGAGATCCTCCACCAGCGGATCGACCACCGTTCCGCCTCCACCGGGATACCGGTACCAGCCCACGCTGGTCTTCCGGCCGAGCCGTCCCTCGTGGACCATCCGGTCGGCAATCGGGATGTAACGGCGGTTCGGATCGCGGGTTGCCGCCTGCCGTTTTCGGTTGGCATAGGCAATGTCGAGACCGGAGAGGTCCTGCGCCTCGTAGGGACCCATCGGATAGCCGAAGTCCACCATCGCCTCGTCGACTTCCCAGGGGTTCGACCCGTCCATCATCACCGTATCGGCCGCTTCCCGGTAACGGGCCAGGATCCGGTTGCCGATGAAACCGTCGCAGACGCCGGAGAGAACGGGAATTTTCCGCAGCCGTTTGGCAACTGCAAAGCCGGTGGCAAGCGCCGTGTCGGCGCTGGCCGAACCTCGCACGATTTCCAGAAGCTTCATGATGTGGGCAGGACTGAAGAAATGCAGACCGACTACACGCGCCGGGTTCGAAACGCTCGCCGCGATCTCGTTGATATCCAGATAAGAGGTGTTGGTCGCAAGCACTGCGTCTTCCGGCAGCGCCTTTTCAAGGTTGGCGAAGACGGTCTTCTTGACGTCCATGTCTTCGAACGCCGCCTCGATCGCCAGTTGCGCGGGCGGAAGGTCGTCGTAGCCGGTCACAATGGCAATGCGGGCCTTGCACGCCTCGGCCTGTTCCGCCGTCAAGAGCCCCCGCTTCGCCGCTCCATCGGCCAGCCGGGCCACGTTGGCGGCCGCCCGCTCCGCTCCATCCGCGTCGGTTTCGACGATGGTGGCGCTGATGCCCGCACTGTCGAGCGCATAGGCAATGGAGGCGCCCATATTGCCGCCGCCAACCACAATAGCCTGTCGGACATCGGCAGCCTCGGCAGAAGCAATCGGTTCCGGTACCTTTGCTCCCCGCTCCGCAAAGAAGATATGCCTCAGGGCCTTCGCCTGATCGCCTGATCGCAGCCGCAGGAAGGCTTCCCGCTCCCGCGTCAGGGCGTCCGTGAAGGGCGTATTGGCAGAAGCGGCGACCAGATCGATGGCTTCAAGAGGCGCCGTCTGCCCGCGCATCCGCTTCGAAGCCTGTGCCCTGGCGGCTTCCACTGCCGCTTCGTCAGCCTCCGGCGCGGCCCGTTCGGCGAGCGGAACAACACTTGAGAATACGTCCGCATCCAGACCAAGCGCAGCCTCAACCGGATCGTCCTCGATCCGGTCGATCAAACCGATTTCAAGAGCCGCTTTGGTCTTCAGCACCTTGCCCTGCGGGATGATGTCGAGCGCGGCTGCCATGCCGATCAGTCGCGGCAGGCGCTGGGTTCCGCTGGCGCCCGGAACCACGCCAAGCGTCACTTCCGGCAGGCCGATGGTGGATTTCGGCGAGGCGATCCGGTAGCGGCAGGCGAGCGCGATTTCTGCACCGCCGCCTAGGGCCGCGCCGTTGATCGCCGCGATCCAGGGAACTGAACTTGCCTCGATTGCGTTGATCACATCCGGCAGATGCGGCTCGACCGGCGGCAGGTCGAATTCGCGGGTATCCGCGCCTGCGCAAAAGATCTTGCCGGCTCCGGTCACGATCACCCGATCCACATCGCCGGCGGCCGAGAGACCGGTCACCGCGTCGAACAGCCCCTTGCGGATCTCGGCGGAGATGCCGTTGACGGGAGGGTTATCAATCAAAACGATAGCGGCGGTTCCCCGCCTTTCGATCGTTACCGGCATCTACGCTTACCTTTCAGTTGCAACTGCCTGTGCAAGTCTTTGTTTGTTCGTTGGAATAAAGAGTGAAATCGAGGCCGTGGGGCAGCCGAAGCCGCCCTGGCTCAAGGGATTGCTGTAAGAGATGCTGCGGGAAGGAAACAAGGCTTCAGAAGATACCGAGGTCCCGGATCGTTGCCGTCAGATCCTGCAGGCTGTCCTCAACGCTCTTGCCGCTGGTGTTGACGATGCTTTCCGCCTTCGCATAAAGCACCTCACGGCTCGTCAGGATGGACTTCAGCTCTTCCATGGCTTTCGGATTGCCTGCCATGGGACGTTCGTCACCCTGACCGCGCACCCGGTTCATGTGCTCTTCCGGCGACGCCTTGAGCCAGATCGTGTGGAAATTCCGCAGGAGGAAGCCGTAGGTCTCCGGCTCCGACACGATGCCCCCGCCGACAGCCAGAACCACAGAGTCCGAAGTGGCCACGACACGTTCGATGGCCTGACGTTCCAGCCGGCGATATCCTTCCTGGCCGTAAAGCGCCATGAGTTCGCTGACCGGCATGCCGCTCTGCTCTTCGATGTCCCGGTTGAGCTCGATAAAGGGAACCGACAGCTCCTCGCCGAGAAGACGTCCTAGCGTCGACTTGCCTGCGCCGCGCAAGCCGATCAGGCAGATGCGTTGGCGGCGAAGCTGCGCCGGCCGGCCCGGATCGAGGATCTGCATGACCCGCTGCCGCTGTTCGGTCGTCGCCTGACGGTAGAACTCGGCAACCCGGGCGGTTTCCGAACTCCACGGATCATCTTCGCCGACCAGCCATTCCACGCGATGGTCGAGCGCATTGGCGACCTTGAACAGCAGCGCGATCGAGATATTCCCGCCGCCGCTTTCAAGCTGGGCAAGGTAGCGCTGGGAGACCCCGGAGAGCTCCGACAGAACCCGACGGGCAATGCCTTTCCGCTCACGCGCCTTGCGCACCCGTTCGCCGACGGCAGCGACAAAGGCATCCACGTCGCCTTCGCGCGACACAAGCCGCTCGTCGGGTACCACCTCGCCGCGAAAGTTCGTGATCTCGTTCATCACCGGGTCCGATTGCGTTCTTATAAACGCAAACTATTCGCCGCTATGACGATGTGCAATATATTTCCAGATCGGTTCCAAATTCTCCCCCTTTTATCGAAAACACGCTTAATCGACGACCAGCGCCTCCAGTTTGGCTCTCATGTCATCCGGCGCCGGTATCTTGCGGTGTGCTTCCGCCTCGACGAACACCTCTACGAATTCGCCTTCGAAACACAAGACACCGTCCTGCAGGCCGCGGACCGAAAACCGTATTGAACTTTCCCCAAGCTTCAGCAGCCGTACTTCACAGACAAGCGGATGGCGCGGGGTGACCGGACTGCGGAAATCCATCGACAGGTGCACGAAGGGCGTGCCGACGTTGCGTTCGACATTGCCGCGAAACCAGTCGTAGCCAGTGTGCACGAGCCACCATTCGTCGATCGCCTCGAGAGCGAAATACGGCAGGCGCCCGGTATAGGCGATCTTCGCTGGATCGCAGTCCGCCCACCGCACGGTGATGACGTGCGTGAAGACTTTCGATTGCGAAGCGCGGTTTGAAATATCATCCATCAATAGGTCTCTACGTGATAACGGCCTTCTTCCCGCATCCCGTTTCGCACATCGGTCCAGTTCAGTCCATTTCGCCGTGCGATATCCGCAAAGGCGCTTTCCACCCCTTCTTCCATGGAACGCAGGCCGCAGATGTAGATGTAGGCGTTCGGATCTTTCAGCAAATCGCCTACGGTCGCAGCCTCCTCGCGCAACTTGTCCTGGACGTATTGTTTCGGCTCGCCCTCGATCCGGCTGAACACCAGATGCTTGCGCAGCATCGTTTCCGGTACCTTCTTCAGAGGCCCGAAATACGGCAGGGATTGCGGGGTCCGCGCACCGAAGAACAGGGTCATGCCTCCGGACCGCCCGGCCGCATTGCGCTGGCGGCGCATGGTGAAGGCCCGGAACGGCGCGGATCCGGTGCCCGTGCAGATCATCAGGAGTTTTGCATCCGGATCGTCCGGCATCAGGAAGGTCGCTCCGAAAGGCCCGGTGACCTGAACCTTGTCGCCGACCTTCAGGTCGCAGACGTAATTGGAGCAGACGCCATTCGGCTCCCGCTTCACCGTCAGGGACAGGTTGTTGTAGTTCGGCCGTTCGCCGTCGCGCGGGCTTGAAACCGAGTAGAGACGCGGCAGGTGGGGTTTGCCGTTGTCGTCGGTGCCCGGCGGAATGATGCCGATGCTCTGGCCTTCGAGAACCGGGAACGGGTGGCCGTCGAAATCCAGGATGATATGACGAACGTCGCTGTCCGCGCCTTCCGCCGTCAGCTGGTAATTGCCCTGAACCGTCGCTTCGGCCGGTTTGCCGATCGTATAAAGATTGACGGAAGGCTTCGAAGCCGATGCGGGCGCCTTCGACTTGCCGCCGGCACCGGAGTGGGCCTCGGCGAGCAGGGCCGCCATTTGCTCGTCCAGCGCCTCGATGGACGTGTCGACGCCGCTCCCGGCAGGACCGAAGTCCTGCTGTTCCGGCAATTCCATCCAGGAAAACTGATCTTCGACGGAGTAAGGCGTTTCGACAACGCGCCATTCGTCGATGGACCCGGTCGGGCACACCGGAATGCAGTCCATGCAGAAATTGCATTTGTCGAAATCGACCACGACATTGCTGTCGTCGTGCACAATCGCCTCGACCGGACAGGTCATTTCGCAGGTGTAGCAGCGAATGCAGATTTCCGGATCGATCAGGTGCTGTTTTTGAGGTTGGCTCATCGGTCCTCCCGCAGCGCTCTTTCCGGCGCTTTGTTATGTAGGGAGCGCGGTATGGGCGCGCTCCCCTGTTTCCGGCGTTACGCCATGTGAAGCTTCACATATTCGAAATCGCCGGGCTTGTTGTTGATGCCGACCTTGGGCGGTGCGATCCAGCTGGCATATTTACCCGGCTCACGTTCCGGCTTCATCAGGGACTGGATGAAATCGCCGTCGGCATGGGTCGGCAGCCAGTTCTTCATGCCCTCGTCGTATTCGGCCCCGGTGACATGTTCGCCGTCCGGGTTGAACAGCTTGTCGGCGAAGACACCGATCTTGCGGTTGAAGGATTCATGCGGCAGCTTCATCTCGAACTGGATGCCGGCCTTTTCGATGATCTTGTTCCAGCGGCCGACGCCGCCCGATGCATCGCGGGTGTAATCGTCGCGCAGGCGCATGTTGATCGCCGTCAGGGCCGGCACATCGCGGGTGATGATCCTGTCGCCGTCCACATCGAGAACCTTGTAGGTGTCGCCGGTCAGCTTGTGGTCGTCGTCGAGCCGGCTTTCCATGTACCGGCCCTTGATCCCTGCGTTGAAGGCATTGGCCGCATTGGTGGACACCTCCTGGCCGAACAGGTCCAGGGACAGGGTGTAATGCAGGTTCAGCTTCTTCTGGATCGTCGGAAGATCGATGACGCCGAGTGCGCGGATCCGGTCGGTGTCATAGGGGTCCTCGATGCCGTTCTCGTTCATCACCTGGCAGGTGCGCTCGATGGTACGCCCGACGCCGGTTTCCCCGACGAACATGTGATGGGCTTCTTCCGTCAGCATGAACCGGCAGGTGCGTGACAGCGGGTCGAAACCGGACTGGGCCAGGCTTTCCAGCTGCATCTTGCCGTCCCGGTCGGTAAAGTAAGTGAACATGAAGAAGGACAGCCAGTCCGGGGTTTCCTCGTTGAAGGCCCCCAGCATGCGCGGGGCTTCTTCCGACCCCGACTGGCGCCGCAGCAGATCGTCCGCTTCCTCACGGCCATCGGCGCCGAAATACTTGTGCAAGAGATAGACCATGGCCCAAAGGTGGCGGCCCTCTTCCACGTTCACCTGGAACAGATTGCGCATGTCGTAGAGCGACGGCGCGGTCAGGCCGAGGAAGCGCTGCTGTTCGACCGAAGCCGGCTCGGTGTCGCCCTGGATCACGATCAGGCGGCGCATCAGGGCACGGTATTCGCCCGGAACTTCCTGCCAGGCCGGCTCGCCCGCATGCTCGCCGCACGGGATCCTGCGGCCCTCGACCTGCGGCGCAAGCAGAACGCCCCAACGGTATTCCGGCATTTTCACATAATCGAACTTCGCCCAGCCCTTGGGATCCACGCTGACGGCCGTGCGCAGATAAACCAGGCTCTGCTGAAAATTCTCCGGAATGAGATCGTTCCACCAGTTGATATAGCCGGGATGCCACTTTTCCAGGGCCTTCAGCACCCTCTTGTCCGAGGAAAGCCCGACGTTGTTGGGTATCTGCGTATCGTAGCTGACATTGATCAGATCAAGCATTTCGGTGTCTCCCTTAAAATTCCTGTCGCCGGCCGCTCAGACCCGGCGCATGTCGTATTCACCGCGCACGCCGGTGCCGTAACGCTGCAACGCACCGCTCTCGCCGACCGCATTCGGGCGCTGGAAGATCCAGTTCTGCCAGGCGGTCAGGCGGCCGAATATCCGGGTTTCCATGGTCTCCGGACCGGCAAAACGCAGATTGGCCTCCATGCCGGTCATTGCATCCGGCGAGAAACTCGCCCGCTCCTCCAGGAAGATGCGGACCTCGTCCTCCCAATCGACATCGTCATAGGCAAAGGTCACCAGGCCGAGATCATTGGCGTCGAAGGCTTCAAGCGCTTCACCGACATGTTCGCGGGCAGCATCGACACGCTCCGGCTCGCCGAGGAACCGGGTCTCCAGCCGCGTCAGATCGTTCGACATCGGATAGGGGCCGAAATTGCCATCCGTCAGGGTGATGGTGGCAACGGGGCGATTGTCGCCTTCGAAATCGCCTTCCATCATGTAGCTGCGGTCGCAGGCAAAAAGGATTTCGGCCAGGAAGCCGGCAAAGCAGGAGCCGTTCTCGATCATCGCCACCAGCGAGCGCGACGTCAGGTCGATGCGCTTCAGCACCCGCTTCCAGTAGAGCAGGATTTCCCGGGACAGCCAGTCGGCGTCCCTGTTGTCGAGAAGGAATTTCTCGTGCGCCACAACCTTTTCCGGATCGCCCTGGGACTTGAAGACGACCACGCCGACCTCAAGCTCGTTGAGGCGCAGGTGCAGAATGGCGTCGTCCAGTTCCCGCGCCAGGCGGAGGATCCAGGCTGACGCCCCCTCTTCATGCAACGCGTCCACGGAAGCCGGAGCGTCGCCGTCCGGTCCGGTGATCATGATCGTTGCAATGCCCTTGGCCCGATCGACCTGAACCTCGACCAGCGAATAGATAACGGAACCGTCGTCCTCGAACCGCCGATCCAGCGGGGTGAGTTCGATGCCCTTGGCGCCCGTATTCCGGGTTTCGCCTCCGGCAATTTCCTTTGCCCGTTCAGCCACTTTCTCGTCGAACTTGGAGTTCGGCACCACTTCGTCCACAAGGCGCCAGTCGACCGCGCGGCGGCCCTTCACGCCTTCCTCGGTGGAACAGAATACGTCGGCCAGGTCCCGGCGCACCTTGCGCTTGTCGGTGACCCGGGTCAGACCGCCGGTACCCGGCAGCACGGCCAGCAGCGGCACTTCCGGAAGCGCAACAGTCGTGGAGCCGTCGTCGGTCATGATGATCCGGTCGCAGGCGAGCGCCAGTTCGTAACCGCCGCCGGCGCAGGCGCCCTTGACCGCAGCAATATAATGCTGGCCGGATTCGGCACCCGCCGCCTCGAACGTATTGCGGGTTTCATTGGTGAATTTGCAGAAGTTGACCTTGTGCGCATGCGCGGCACCGCCCAGCATGCGAATGTTCGCGCCGGCGCAAAAGACATTGGGCTTGCCCGAGCGAAGCACCACGGAAGCCACTTCCGGATGCTCGAAACGCATGCGCTGAACGACATCCGCCAGTTCGATATCGACACCCAGATCATAGGAGTTGAGCTTCAGCTCATAGCCGTCGAACAAGCCGCCCTTTTCATCCACGTCCATATAGAGCGTCGCCACCGGACCGTCATATTCGACACGCCAGTGCCGGTAACGCGAAGGGTCTGTTTGAAAATCGATACGTTTGGTCACCTGTTTACTCCCGCTCCGTCCAAGCAATTATGCATTATAATGCTCTTCCTTTGAAAAGCAACGCCGAAACAAGAATTTTAATGCACTTTTTACTCGTTGTTTTTCAATGTGTTGAGAGATTATCCGCCAAATTGGCGTATTATGTATTATATTTCACATTCGATTATCAGGCGGACCGGCGCCCTGCCTTCGGCAAGATTCGCAGCGGCCCGCAGCGCCACGTCTTTCTCCAGTCCCATCAGCCGCGTGCTCCGGCCTTCCGGATAGGCCTCTTCCAATGCGGCCCGGCACAAATCCGCAATCCGAAGCCGTGCCCTCGGCTGATCCATGGTCTCCTTCAGGCAACCGTTGGCCAGCTGGATAACCGCCTGAACGAGGCGCCGTTCCCGGCTGTTCGGCGGCGCATTGAGCCAGACCTGCTCCAGCACCTCATGCGCCTCCCAGAAATAGCCCTCGTTCAAAAGCCGGATCCCGTAGCACCATGCCGTGTTGTCTCCAGCCGTCCCCGACGACGTGACCGCGGGTGCAGTCGCCTTGACCCCGGCGAATGCCCCTTCAGCCGGCCGTTCGTTCCGGCCCGGAATGTGCCGGTAGTCCGGCAAGGGAAAATCCGCCGCACCCATCGCCGCTCACAGCGCCGCTTCCGCGGCGCGCTCCGCTAGACCGTTGAAGGCCGACGGCGAGCCCTGGATCGCGCTGCGCTGCATGTGCAGCCGCAGACCCCGCAGTCCGCCCAGTTCCTCACCGCCACCGGCCCGACCGGGTCCGCCGTGCACACACTGCGGCATGACGATCGAATGGCCGGTGTGATTACGCCCTGTCTCATCATCCACCATCAGGATCCGGCCATGCCAGGGCCCCAGTCCGACCGCTGTCTGCATCCGTGCATCGGCATCGTTCGAAAACAGGCTCAAGGCCAGCGAGCCGCCGCCGTTCGCCGCGATCTTCAACCCGTCTGCAATCCCGTCATAGGGCATGACCGTCGCGCATGGACCGAAGACTTCCACCGAATGGACCAGTTCCGCACCGTGCGGATCGTTACAGGCGAGCAGCGTCGGCGCGACAAAGGCTCCTGCCCCGTCAAGCTCTGCCGGAATGCCACCGCCTGTCAGGACACGCGCCTCGCTGCCCAACCGGGAAATCCCTTCCAACGCGTCCTGTTGCTGCCGCTTGTTGACCAGCGGACCGACGCGAACCGCCTCGTCGGCCGGATCACCGACCGGGAAGCGGGAAACCGCCGCTACGACCGCCTCGGAGAACGCATCCAAATGGCCTTTGGGCACAAGGATACGCCGGATATTGGTGCAAAGCTGCCCGGCCTTCACCGACAGCGCCTTGCCGGCCTCGCGGACAGCAAGATCGAACAGGGCATCACCAGGCGCCACATCCGGCGCGAGGATCGTGGCATTGACGCTGTCTGCCTCGATGGTCACGCGTGCGCCACTGCTGAGGACGACCGGATGCGAGCGGATCGTGGATCCGGTATCTGCAGACCCGGTGAAGGCGACGGAATCCATCGGCCCGAGGGCATCGAGCAGGCCTACGCCGTTGCCGCACACCAGATTGAACGCGCCGGCCGGGACCACATTGGCGGCAATGACGTCGCGCATCATTTCGTGGGACAGCCATGCCGTCGCCGTCGCGGGCTTGGCCATGCTCGGCACGCCGGCAATGGTCGCAGCCGCAATCTTTTCCCACATGCCCCAGGACGGGAAGTTGAACGCGTTGATCTGCAAGGCAACGCCCGGCCGCGACGTCCACAAATGACGGGAGAAGAACACCGGGTCCTTGGCCAGTTGATCCTGACCGGTTTCGAGAACCGTCGTCGCATCGCCGAGGGATTTGCCGAGGCGGGCATAATATTTCAGCGTGCCGATACCGCCGTCGATATCGATGGAGGCGTCGACCTTTGTATTGCCGCTGTTGATCCGGGCAATGTCCTCGTACCTGGCGCGGTTCTCGCTCAGAACATCGGCTACCGCCTTGAGCAGCGCGCCCCGCTCGGCGAAGCTCATGGACCTTAAGGCGCTACCGCCCTTTTCCCGGGCGAATGCCATTGCACCGGCCAGGTCCAGCCCGCTCGCATCCGCGTGCGCGACGGTCTCTCCGGTGACCGGATTGATCAGCGGACGGCCGTCCGCGGCGCCCGGAGTCCATTTTCCCGAAATCAGGTTCTCGAGCTTCATGCGATCTCGACCTCCGCAGTTTCGATGCGCTCAAGGCGCGCGCAGAATTCAGAGATCGCCGCCAGGGTTTTCTCCGGCTGTTCCAGGAAGGGCGAATGCTTGCAGTCTGCCAGGATCTCGACATCGACCGGCGAATAGATCCGGTTCTCGATTTCCTCAATCTGCGCCAGCGTACCGTATTGATCGTCGGCGCCCTGGATGGCGAGCACCGGAATGCGCAGGTAATCGATTGCCTCGGCGATATTCCACGACTTGAACCCGGGATCGAGCCAGGCGTCATTCCAGCCGCGAAACGCGTTGTCGACGTCCTTGTGGTACTTCGCAAGCCTGAAGCGGAGATCACCGGTCTCGTAAGCCTCTTTCGCCTCGGCGATGGATTTCAGTCCGCCTTCCTCGGTAAAGAAATGCGGCGCCATCAGCACCAGACCGCGAACCCGGTGGTCCTCCACGCTGCCGGCATAGATCGCCGCGATCGACGCACCGTCGCTGTGACCGACAAGGATACCGTGTTTGAACCCGATGGTGTCGAGCACCCCAGGCAGCACATGCACGGCCTCGCGGGTCATGTAGTCGAGCGGCCGTGGCAGGTCGACCGTGTCGGATTGCCCATAACCGCCACGGGACCACGCGAAGACACCGAAACCGGTCGCCTCCACCAGCTTCTTCGGAAACTCACGCCACAAAGCCACACAGCCGAGGCCTTCATGCAGCAGGACGATGGTCGGCGCCTGATCCGGCGATGGACCGTAACAGACCGCCTCCAGGGATTTGCCGTTCACGGTGATGGTGGTTGCAACACCATCACGCCACTCGAACTCAGGCATGGTAATCGTCCCTCAGTTTGAAACGCTGGATCTTGCCGGTCGCGGTCTTCGGCAGATCCGGAACGACCTCCACCCAACGGGGATATTTCCACTTGCCGATGTGTTCCTTGACGATTTCCTTCAGCTCTTCAGGCAGATGATCGCCGGTAAAGCCGTTCTTCAGGACGACAAAGGCCTTGGGCTTCTCCAGCCCCTCCTCGTCCCTTGCCGCGACCACGGCCGCTTCCAGAACCGCCGGATGGGACACCAGCGCCTGCTCGATTTCAAATGGCGCGACCCAGATGCCGCTGACCTTGAACATGTCGTCCGTCCGGCCGCAGTAGACCAGCCGTCCGCTTTCGGTCACCTCGTATTTGTCCCCGGTCCGGGTCCACGCGCCTTCGAAGGTCGACCGGCTCTTGTCCCGCTGGTTCCAGTAGTCGGAGGCCGAGGACGCGCCCTTGACCAGCAACTCTCCGATGCCGCCGGTGCCGACATCCGCGCCGTTTTCGTCGACGACCCGGATATCGTATCCCGGAACGGCCACGCCCGATGTGCCGTAGACGACATCGCCCGGTCGGTTGGACAGGAAGATGTGCAGCATTTCGGTGGAGCCGACACCGTCGAGGATGTCGCACCCGGTCAGTTCGCGCCAACGGGATCCGACCTTCTCCGGAAGCGCTTCACCGGCGGAAATGCAGCGGCGCAGCGGCGCAGAAATGCTTCCCTGGCCGCTGTCGATATGGGCCAGAAGTGCTGCATAAAGAGTCGGAACGCCGCAGAACACGGTCGGCTTGTAGGTATCCAGAACCTTGCAGACGGAATCCGGGGTCGGACGGGCGTCCAGCAGCACCGTGGTCGCGCCGACGGACATGGGAAAGGTCATCGCATTGCCCAGACCATAGGCAAAGAAAAGCTTGGCAACGGAATAGACAATGTCGTCGTGCGCGATGCCAAGCACCTGGGCGCCGTAGGTATCCGCTGTAAATTTCAGATTGCCGTGAACATGGCGCACGCCCTTGGGCTGGCCGGTCGAGCCGGAGGAATAGAGCCAGAACGCGCATTCGTCAGACGACACATCGATCGGTTCGCGGAACGAGCTGGCAGCAAGTTCCTTGCGAAAGGACAGATGGTCTCCCTCCTCCGCTCCGCCGATGACGAAGATCCGTTCCAGACACGGACAATTCGCCAGGACCGGCTCGATGACCGGCAGCAGCTGCGCGGACACGAACAGCGCCCGCGCCCGGCTGTCCTTCAGGATCGTCTCGTAGACATCCGATCCGAGCAGCGTGTTCAGCGGAACAGGGACAACGCCGGCCTTCAGGCTGCCCCAGAAGATGACCGGAAAAGCGATACAGTCGAGGACCAGCATCGCGACCCGCTCCTCGCGGCGAATGCCGTGGCGCTCGTAGAGATCGGCCACCCGGCCGGTCTCGTGCGACAGGTCCGCGTAGCTGATCTTCACACCGGTTTCGCTTTCGATGAAGGCCGCCTTGTCGCTGTAGTCCTCATCCGCATGCCGGTCCACAAAGTAGACGGCGGCATTCTCGTTCGTAGTCGTCATCGGTCCTCCCTCGCGCGCGTCACCTCCTGCGCGCTGATGCATTATCGTGCCCAGCCGTACTTCAGTAGCCGGACAGAACTCGCGACCTATCGGCCGGTAAACTCGATTGCGCCGTCGGGGAGCAGGTAGAGGACGTAGGCATCTCCTCCCGTGACGGTGGGATGGTGATCGGAACCGGGCCCGTAGACGTACCAGCCCTCGGGAAAGTCATCGAACTTCGGCGACCCTGAAATCGGCATTACGGCGCCGATTTCGCCCGTGGTGTGAACATGATGCGGTCCCTTGACGTCCTTCATCCGCACCACGTCGACGCTGAAGTTCCGGGCTTCCGCGCCCGGTTTCACGGCCCGTCCGAACTTGATGCCGCCCGCCTCGCGGGACATCAGCCAGCCATCCGCCTCGCCTTCCGCACACAGCGATTTCAGTGCGGTGAACGTGTCTCCGTCAGCGGGAAATTCCGAGTTAAGATAAGACGCCAGCGCGTCATCAAGCGGCCGGTCGCCAATACGCTCGGCAATCGTTGATATCGTGTCCAGGAACTGCTGCTTTGACATTCCGTCCTCCTCCTTGTGCCGACAGCGCGATGAGATCCGCCTTAGGCGGTGTTATGCATAATAATACATATTTCAAGAAATTTAAGCAATATAATACACTTCTTAAAAATCGCCTTTTCTCACACGCCAAGCCATTGCCGGTGCAGATCCTCGTCCGCCCGCAGAGCTTCGCAGGTCCCGCTCCAGACGCACTTGCCGCGCCCGAAAACACTGGCCGTGTCGGCAAGCCTGGTAGCGAAATGGAAGTTCTGCTCGACAAGCAGCATGGTCATGCCCTCGCCTTTCAGTTCCTTCAGCTTGTCGAAGATCTGGCGGACGACGATGGGTGCGAGCCCCTCGGTCGGTTCGTCCAGGATAAGCAGCTTCGGGTTCATCACCAGCGCACGGCCGATGGCAAGCATCTGCTGTTCCCCCCCGGACAGCTGATTGCCTCCGTTGTCGCGCCGGCTGGCGAGATTGGGGAAGAAATTGAACACCCGTTCCACCGTCCACTTGCAGTCCGTCCCGGCCGCAAGCCGCGCCGCAAGCCTCAGGTTTTCCAGGACCGACAGGGAACCGAACACATCCCGCGTCTCCGGCACGTAGGCGATACCCATGCGGGCGATGTCGAAGGGCCTGCTCCGGGAAACCGACGCACCATCAAACATGACCTCGCCACTGAAGGATGGCAGCAGGCCGACGATGGTTTTCAAGGTCGTCGTCTTGCCGACGCCGTTCCGGCCGAGAATGGCGTGAAACCGCCCCTCGTCGACGGTGAGATCGACGCCATGAATGACCTGGGTCTCGCCGTAGCCGGCGTGAAGATCGCGAACCTCAAGCATCGCCCTGCCAATCGCCCAGATAGATTTCCCTGACCACGTCGCTTCCCTTTGTCTCCTCGGGCGTGCCTTCAAACACCACCTCGCCGTAGTTCAGGACGGTGATCCTGTCGGCCACGTCGAAGCCGAGATCGAGATCATGCTCGATGATGACGATCGTTAATTCGCGGGGCAGCGTGGCAATCAGCTTGTGGAAGGCATCGATCATGCCCGGACCGACACCGGAGGTCGGCTCGTCCATCAACAGGAGCTTCGGCTTCGTGGCGAGCGCCAGCCCCACCTCAAGCTGCCTGCGGTTGCCATAGGAGGCATGCGCGACCCCGAGATCGAGCCGGTCACTGAGACCGACCATTTCGGCCACTTCCTCAACCGTCTCCCGGATAGCGCGGCTCTCGTGCGCACGAGAGAAACAGGAAAAGGTCCTGCCCTGGGCCGTTGCGGCGGCAAGCGCGAGGTTCTCGCCGACGGTCAGTCCTTCGAACAGGTTGTTCTTCTGGTAGCTGCGCGACAGTCCGCGCCGTGCGCGCTGTTCCACATTCAGGTTGGTTATCGGTTTGCCGTCGAGCAGGATCTCGCCGGACGTCGGCTGCAAGGTACCGGCAAGAAGGTTGAACAAGGTGGTTTTGCCTGCCCCGTTCGGCCCGAGAACCACCCGCCGCTCGCCCTTTTCAAGCGCCATGTGGATATGGCGCGAGACCCGCAGACCGCCGAAATTCTTGCTAAGATCACGGACCTCAAGCATTGGCGTCGCTCCGGGCCTTGCGCTGGAGGACATGTTCCACCTGGCCGTAGACGCCGCGCCCGCCGGCCATTACGGCCGCAATCAAGAACAGCCCGATCACCAGATGCCAGTGCTCGGTGTAGTCACTCACCTGCTGTTTCAGGAAGACGAGAAGGGCCGCGCCCGCAATGGGACCTGCGAGCGTTCCAAGACCGCCGAGGATGACAACGATCAGCACTTCACCGGACACGGTCCACACCAGCAGCTCCGGCGAGACGAACAGCGTGTGCTGGGCCGCCAGAATGCCGGCGGAGCCGGCGAGAAGCGAGGAAAATGAAAACGCGACCGCCTTGTGTTTCCAGACACTGAGGCCGAGGGCCCGCATCCGGTCCTCGTTGGAATGGACCCCGATCAGCGTCCGGCCGAAACTGCTGCGCAGCACATAGGCAGCCACCGCATAGACGATCAGGACCACCAGCAGGCAGAACAGCGCGAACTCGACGGAACCGTTCATGTTGAGACCGATGGCGGAAAAGTCGTAGCGCGACACGCCGGACATTCCGTCGTCGCCGCCGAGCGCCTTCCATTCGAAGACGACCACGTAGGCCATCTGCCCGAAGGCGAGCGTTGCCATGATGAAGAAGATGCCGGAAATATTGGCCGTCACCGCACCGACCACAAGGCCGAACGCGGCCGTGGCGGCAAGGGCTGCAAGGGTCGCGGTAAAGCCGTCGAAACCGGCAAGCGCCGTGAGGCCGGCGAAGGTATAGGCGCCGATCCCGGCGATTGCGCCATGGCAGAGCGAAACCATGCCGCCGTATCCGGCCACGAAATCCAGGCTGATCGCGAGGATCGCGAGGACGGCAATCTCCACGACGATTTCACCCGCAAAATAGCCGCCAAGGATCGCGTACAAAGCCAGCGCGGCAAGGATCACGATCACCGTGACCGACTTGAGGGGTGTCTGATAGAACATGCGCTAGCTCCTGGCCGGCAACAGGCCGGCCGGCTTGGCAATGAGGACGATTGCGAGCAGCACATAGACCAGCACGGACGCAAATCCCGGCAGGACCACGGCTCCGAACGTCTGAATGAAGCCGATGATCAACGATCCGACGATGGCGCCGCCAAGGCTTCCAAGCCCGCCGATCACCACCACGATCAGAGTCGGGATGAGGATGTCGGTCGCCATGGACGGCGTTGCCGAGAAAACCGGTGCCGCCACGGCACCGGCAAGCCCCGCCAGCGCACAACCGACACAGAAGACGGCAAAGAACAGGCGTTCGACGTTGATGCCGAGGCAGGAGGCCATGGCGTCATTTTCAACGCCTGCGCGGACCATGGCGCCGATCTGTGTGCGCGAAAGGACGAGACTGAGCGCGACCATTACAACAAGTCCGACCGCGATAATGAAAAGCCGGTAGGCCGGATAGGAGACGCCGAAAATCTCTGCCGGGCCGGACAGGATCGCCGGCTGCTCCATGCCGAGGGCGATATCGCCCCACAGAATGCGCACCAGATCGACCAGCACGAAGATCAGGCCGAAAGTCACCAGAACCTGGTTCATCGGCCCCGCCCTGCGCATGCGTCGAATGACGGCGACGTAGAGAAAGATCCCGACGATCGTGACGGCGAGTGGTGCCGCGATCAGCGCGAGCCAGAAGTTGCCAAGGGAGGCCGCCGCACTGACCCCCACATAGGCCCCTACCATGTAGAGGGCGCCGTGGGCCAGATTGACGAAATGCATGAGACCGAAAATGATCGTCAGACCGATCGAAAGCAGAAACAGCAGCATGGAAAGCTGCATTCCATTGAGGAACTGCGTCAGCCAGAAGTCGGCATCCGCAACCATATTCGCCCCTCCCACCGAATATCTTATTGGCAGAGCCCGGCGCGGGCGACCCGCGCCGGGCGTTCTTTTATATTACTTCAGTGTACAGCCATTGGCCGGATCGCGCACCAGACCGATGGTGCCGATCATCTTCTGCGTCAGCCCGTCGCCGTCTGCGACGGTTTCATAGACGTAGATGTTCTGAATGACGTTGTTGGTCGCCGGATCGATAGTCAGCGGTCCGCGCGGCCCGGAATAGGACACCTTGGAAAGCTGCTCCGTGATCGACGCCCGGTCGGTCGCCCCAGCCTTGACGGCTTCGACGAGAACACGGCCTGCATCATAGCCCTGGACGGCGAACTCGGACGGCGCACGATCGAACTTCGCCTTGAAGGCAGCCACGAACGCCTTGTTTTCCGGCGTGTTGATGGTCGGCACGTAGTGCAGCGCCGTCGTCACCCCGATTGCCGCCGGACCTTCGGCCGCCACATAAAGCGGAGACGTCAGGAAGCCGGAGCCGTAAAGGGGAATATCCTTCTTCAACCCGAAGGAGTCGTACTGCTTGACGAAAGTGATCGCCTCTTTCCCGGCATAGAAGACGTAGATCGCGTCGGGAGAGGCGGCCTTGGCCTTGGTCAGGTAGGGACCGAAATCCTGGGTCTTGCCAAACGGCGTGTACTCGGAGCCGACGATTTCGCCACCTGCTGCCTTGAAGGATTCCGCGAACGCATCGATCATCTGATGACCGGCCGCATAGTCCGGAGCCAGTGTGTAGACCTTCTTGACGCCGATCCTGGCCATCCACTCGCCCATCGGCCGGTTGATCTGGGCGTTGGAGAAGGACACGCGGGTGATGTAGCGGCTGCAGTTCTTGCCCGTTGCCTCGTCGTTACCGGCATTGGCCACGACCAGCGGCACTTTGGACCCGTCCACGAAGTCACGGACCGCACCGAGAACAGCCGAGGAGACGATACCGACCATGGCATCCACCTCGTCCTGAAGCACGAGCTTGCGCGCCTTGGCCACACCGACCTGGGGCTTGGCTTCGCTGTCTTCGGTAACCAGCTTGAAGTCTTCGGACTTTCCGCCCTCTTCGAGGGCCATATTGAAACCGTCTTCGATTTCCTTGCCCAGGGCAGCATAGGGACCGCTCTTCGGCAGCAGCAGGCCGACCTTGATGTCGGCGGCATGAGCGGTATTCGCGACAAATGCCGCGGATGCGCACGCCATAAGCGCGGCAAGCAGATGGTTCTTCATATTTTCTCCTCCCAGAAAAAAGCGACCCGCTATTCCATCAGTTCGCGGTCGCAACACATTTTATGCATTATATTGCCTATAGAGTTCCCTCTCTTTCGGTTTCTGCAATTTAATACATATCAGGCACGGCTATTCAAGCAATATGTTGCACATTTTAAGGAGGAAGGGAAAACTACGGGAAGGCATTCCCCGGAGCCGCGGAGCCATGCCATCGACAAACCGCCGACGACGCAAATACAGGAATTCAGCCAACTGGATGAACAGATCCGGGCAGGTATTTGAAAGTGCAGGATTTAATTGGTGTGGACGCTGGTTCCGGCGGACCGTTTACGCCCGGGCCCGCAGTCCCTCGACCGGGTGAGACAGGGCCGTGATGATGCCGCGCAGCTCGGCCAGCCCCTTGAGTCCTCCGATCGCCGGATAGCCCGGCTGGGCGTTGCGGTTCAGGTCGTCGAGCATGTCCTGACCGTGATCGGGACGCATGGGAATGGACCAGTCGGCGCGTCCTTCCGCCTTGCGCCTGCGCTCTTCACGCAGGACGGCGGCGATGACCGCGACCATATCCGTATCCCCTCCGAGATGATCTGCTTCGTGAAACGAGCCGCGAAGGGCTGCCGTTTCGCGTTTGACGTTTCTGAGGTGCAGGAAATGGATCCTGTCGCCGAGCCGGTCGACCATCCCGGGCAGATCATTGTCGGGCCGCGCCCCGAGCGAACCGGTACACAGTGTGATGCCGTTGGCCGGTGAGCGCACCGCATCCATGATCTGACCGTAGTCTGCTTCCGTCGACATGACCCGGGGCAGACCCAGCAGACCAAACGGCGGATCATCCGGATGGCAGCAAAGCCTGAGACCGAGGTCTTCCGCGACCGGGACCACTTCACTGAGGAAATCGATAAAGTTCGCCCTCAGCCGGTCTGAGGAGACGGCTTCATATTCGGCGAGATGCAGACGGATATCGTCAAGAGAGAAACCTTCCGCAGCTCCGGGCAAGCCGAAGACGACAGTCTTTGCAAGCGCCAGACGCTCCGCGTCATCCATCGCCGCATGCCGCTCTTTGGCCGCTTCGGCAATTTCGTTCGGATAGTCGCTTGCCGCGCATGGCCGCTTCAGGATGCAAATGTCGAAAGCCGCGAAATCGGCGTAGTCGAACCGCATGCATGTCGCACCTGTGGGCAACTTCCAGCGCAGGTCTGTGCGGGTCCAGTCGAGCACCGGCATGAAATTGTAGCAGACGACCTCTATGCCGGCGTCGGCAATATGCCTGAGGCTGACCTTGTAGGTTTCCAGGTGCAGGCGCCAGTCGCCTTTCTGCTTCTTGATATCCTCGGAAACCGGCAGGCTTTCGACCACCTGCCATTTCAGCCCCGAGGGCAGCCCCGCTTTGGTGACGGACAGTTCTCTCTGCCGCCGGGCAATTTCTTCAGGGGTCCACAGGGCGCCGGTCGGCACATGATGGAGTGCCGTCACCACACCTTCCGCGCCTGCCTGCAACATGTCGTCGATCGTGACCAGGTCCTGCGGCCCGAACCAGCGCCAGGTCTGCTTCATAAGATCGTCTCCCCTGCCGCACGTTGTTGTTTTTAAGCCGGTCGCACGGGCTGGGGATTTCTTAGCAATGTTTTCATCTGTTGACTAGTATGGAAGTATGGTGTAACCAAATTCGCGGAGGAGAAATTCGAGATGGCTTTCCAGCAACAGTCTCAGCGCATTCTGGATGTCGCGGCCGCAGTCGGCCCGCAGCTCTATCGAATCCTGAGGCAGCGGATCATTCGCAACGATCTGGAGCCGGGCACCCGGATCTCGGAATCGGAAATTGCAGCTGAATATGCCGTCAGCCGTCAGCCCGTGCGCGAAGCCTTCATCAAGCTTGCCGAAGAAGGCCTTGTCGAAGTGCGCCCCCAACGCGGCACCTTCGTTCGCAAGATCGCCACCTCGGCCGTGATGGATGCGCGGTTTGTCCGGGAAGCCATCGAGGCGGATATCGCCAAGGAACTTGCTGCGGGCAAGATCGCAGGCCTCGAAGCGGAATTGCGCAAGCAGATGAAGGAACAGGCCCGTGCGGCCAAAACCGGCGACTCTGTCCGCTTCATCGAACTGGACGAACTGTTTCACCGGACCCTGGCCGAAGCGGCAGGCAAGGTCTACGCCTGGGATGTCATCGAAAGCGTGAAAGCGCAAATGGACCGGGTACGCCATCTCAGTACCCGCCGTTTTCCCATGGACAAACTGGTTGAACAGCATTCCGCGATTGTGAGCGCGATCACCGCTGCAGACGCGAATGCTGCCGAACAAGCTGTGCGAACGCATCTGAGAGAAATTCTCAATGACCTGCCGGCCATTGCCGAGAGCAAGCCGGAATTCTTCGAGGATGCGCGACCTGGAAACAAATGAAGCGGGACAAGGACATCAATCCGGATCGTCCAAACCCGACATGTCTCAGCAAAAGGGAGGAACTCATGCTGAATCGGAAGACGACCCGGAGGTCGACACTCAAGACACTCGGCGCGACCGCCATTCTGACCGGCACCGCACTCTTCGCAGGCCAGGCCCTGGCCGCCGACTACACGCTGTCCGTCAATACCGCGCTGGCAACGACAGATCCGCTCTACAAGGGCCTGGAAGCCCTGCAGAAAAACGTCGCCGAAGCCTCGGGCGGCCGTCTCGAGGTCAAACTGTTCCCGAATTCCCAGCTCGGCCCGGATGAGGACGTCCTGGAACAGGCCCGCGCCGGCGCACCTGTTGCCGTGGTCGTCGACGGCAGCCGCCTCGCCGTCTTCCAGCACGAATTCGGCGTCCTCGGCGCCCCGTTCCTGGCATCCGGTTACGACGGCATTCGCAAGGTCGTCACCTCGGACATGTTCGAGGGCTGGGTCAAGAAACTCCACGACAACGGCCAACTTCAGGTTCTCTCCTTCAACTGGTGGCAGGGCGAGCGTCATCTGCTGACCCAGAAGGAAATCAACACACCGGCCGATCTTGCGGGTATCCGGATGCGCACACCGGGCGCGCCGGTCTGGACCGGAACCATCTCCGCCATGGGCGCCACCCCGACGCCGATGGCATGGGGCGAGGTCTATTCCGCCCTTTCCGCTCATGTGATCGATGGCGCGGAAGCGCAGTTTCCGGCCATCGTCGGCGCCAAGCTGGACGAGGTGATCACCCATATCACCAAGACCGGCCACATCAACCTGATCACCGGCCTCGTCACCTCCGGCCCCTGGTTCGACACCCTGCCCCCGGATCTGCAGAAGATCCTGCGCGACGAATCCCTGAAGGCCGGCGATGTCGCTTCCTACGGCACCCAGGATTCGCTTGCATCCATCGAACAGAAGCTCAAGGACGAAGGCATTTCCGTCCGCGAAGTAGACGTCACGCCGTTCAAGGAAGCCACCGCGAAAGTCTACGACGATCTCGGTTACGGCGAGTTGCGCGATACGCTGCGCGCCATGGCCGCGAACTGAGTTTTCCAGCACAGTGTACTTAAACAGGGACGGAGCCTGCACGCTCCGTCCCTTGTCACCCGATTGACGTCAACTGCAGCCGGGCTGAACTGCCATGTCCAGACTTTTCGCCAAACTCGAGATCATCGCCGGCTGCGTCCTGCTGGCCGTCATCACGGTGCTGGTCTTCATCGCCGCCGTCATGCGCTTTGTGGGCTATCCGCTGATCTGGTCGGTGGATCTCGCGCAGCTTCTGTTCATCTGGCTCTGTTTCTTCGGCGCCGCCAAGGCGATGCGGGAACGATCCCATCTCGGCGTCGATTTCCTGACCCGGCTCCTGCCGCCCCGGATGCGTCTTGTCCTGGAAACGCTCCTCACCATGCTGTTCGCGGCGTTCTTTCTGGTTCTGGCCTGGGAAGGCTACAAACTGACGATCCTCAACAAGGAACGGCTGTTCGGCGATTCAGGCCTCTCCTACGCCTGGGTGACCATTGCGGTGCCGGCCGGCTGCCTGCTGCTCCTCGGCTCGATGATCTCCAACCTGATCGAAGCCTGGCGCGGACGGATCGCGGAAGGCCGCTACATCTTCTCCCGCGACATGAGCCCGGTCGAAGCCGGTGAGATCGAGGACATCTGAACCATGCTGGCGATCACCCTCGTCTTTTTCGTGCTGCTCATTCTGGGCGCCCCGGTCGCCTTCGCCATCGGCCTGGCCGGTTTCACCTTCTTTCTGACGTCCGACATCATGCCGGTCTCCATCGGCGTGCAGAAGATCGCCACCGTCTCCCAGAGTTTCCCGCTGCTCGCCGTCCCGTTCTTTGTCCTGGCCGGCCACCTGATGAACGAAAGCGGCATTACCGACCGCCTGTTCAAATTCGCCCATGTGGCCGTTGCCTGGATGGCCGGCGGTCTGGCCCAGGTCTCCATCATCCTGTCCACGTTGATGGGCGGTGTCTCCGGCTCGGCCGTTGCAGATGCGGCGATGGAGGCGCGCGTCCTCGGGCCTCAGATGATCGGCCAGGGCTATTCCCGCGGCTATTCCAGCGCCGTCATCGCCCTGAGTTCCCTGATCACATCCACGATCCCGCCCAGCATCGGCCTGATCCTTTACGGTTATGTCGGGCAGGTCTCGATCGGCCGCCTGTTCATGGCCGGCATCGTACCGGGCCTCTTGATGATGACCTTTCTGATGATCGCCGCCTATGTGGTCGCCCGGAAGCGCAACTACGTGGTCAAGGACAGCGTCAAGCCGACCCCTAAAGCGCTTGCGATCGCCGCATGGGACGCCAAGTGGGCGCTGCTGTTCCCGGTGCTGTTGATCGTCTCCATAAGGGGCGGTCTCTTTACGCCCTCCGAAGTCGGCGCCTTTGCCGTTGTCTATGCGATCCTCGTCGGCTGGCTAGCCCACAAGGTGCTCGACCTGGAGGCCATCAGGCGCGCCTTCAACCAGGCGCTTTCGGATATCGGCCTGATCATGCTGATCATCCTGATGAGCGGCATGATCGGCTTTGCCATCATCTTCCTTCAGGTGCCGCAGCATATTGCCGGAACCCTGCTCGGGTCGCTGACCAGTCCCGACGTGATCGTCGGCGTCATCCTGATCAGCCTGTTCATTGCCGGGCTCTTCTTCGAAAGCACGATCCTGGTCCTGTTGCTGACGCCGATCTTTGTGCCTGTGATCGAGAAGGTGGGCTTCGATCCGGTGCATTTCGGCATCCTGATGATGACCATCGTGACGCTTGGCTCCATGACCCCGCCGGTCGGTGTCGCCATGTACACGGTCTGCGGCATGCTCGACACGCCGCTGGAAGACTACATCAAGGAATCCCTGCCGTTTTTCGCAGCCATCTTTGCACTGGTCCTCTTGCTGCTGTTCGTGCCGGGTCTGGTGCTGTTCCTGCCGAACCTGATGTTCGGATGATTTGACGACGAGCCCTTAACTTGCCGGAATAGTCACTTCTGCGAGAAAGCCGGAGGCCTTACCGGGAATTGGCGACTTGAGTCTCAGCTCGCCGCCGACCCTTTCGGCAATGGTGGCGACAATCGCGAGGCCGAGGCCGCTGCCCGCGCTGGACGCCCCCCTGGTTTCGAAGCGATCGGTGAGACGTTCGAGTATCTCTTGCGGGATGACCTCGCACTCGTTGGAAACGGAAAGGCGGACATCCGGCGACAGTTTCACCTCAATCGTCGTGTCCGGCGTCCCGTGCCGCATCGCATTCTCAATCAGGTTTCTGATGACGATACCCAAGGCATCGGGATCGATGTCGGACATGACCGGCTGCTCGGGCAGAGAAAGAGCAAGGCGGTCGGCTGAAGAAAGCCTTGCGAAATCCTCGACGACCAGGCGGAGAACCGGCCGCAGGTCGGCCGGAGTTCCGATCCGAAGACGACCGCCTTCCGCCCGCGCCATTTGCATCAGTCTCTCCGACACCCGCGTCAGGCGTTTCAGGGAAGTTTCGATCTCCGCGGCTCGCTGGCTTGCCGAAGGGTCGGACGTCTCGGACCGCAACCGCTGTGCCTGGGCAATTGCCCCGGCAAGCGGCGTGCGCAACTCATGCGCGGCATTCGCGGCAAAGCTGCGTTCCGCATCAAAAGCGGCCTGCAACCGCGACAGAAGCGCATTCAGGGTATCGGCAACGGGTGCGATTTCGCCCGGGAGCCCTCTGGTCTCCACGGGGGACAGGTCGCGGACGCCACGCGCGGCCAATCCGTCCCGAAACCTGCGCACAGGTGCCAGGCTGCGCCGCAGGACAAGGGCCACGGCAATCAGCGTAATCGGGATGACGGCGAGCAGGGGTAAACCGAGGCCGATTTGCAGTTCCCGCGCGGCCTCGCCCCTGTGCGCAAGCGGCTCGGCGACGGAAATCCGGATACTGCCCCTCAAGGCCTCGTCATTGTAGAAACGGTATGTGGATGTCTGCCGAAACCCGGGGCCGTCGTAAGCCGGAAAAATAGACGGATCGGCGGCGTGGGACTGCACCAGGACCCGCCCCTCGCGATCCCGCACGATATAGGTGAAATACTCGTTGTGCGGCCGGATGGAGGCCAGGTGCTGGGTGACGCCTTCTTCTTCGCGCCCAATGATATCGACAACGGCCAGGGGCAGGATCCGCTGCGCGGTTTCCTGCAGCGTGGAATCGAACACTTCATCCAGATCGTGCCGCAACTTCACGGCCGTCACCGTGGCAGCCCCGATCCACAGCAAGGTCAGCAGGAGCCCTATACCCAGCGCAAGTCGGACCTGAAGCGTGCGCGGCAGCCTCATGCTGCCCCCAGCCGGTAACCGAGCCCGCGTTCGGTCTCGATGATCCCCGCACCCAGCTTCTTGCGAAGACGGCTGACATGGACCTCGATCGTGTTGCTCTCGACTTCCGTATCGAAGGAATAAAGCCGCTCCTCCAGTTGCCCCTTGGACAGAAGCTGTCCCGGCCGCTGCAGGAACGCCTCGAACAACACCCACTCACGCGCGGTGAGTTGCACCGCCTTTCCGTCCTTGCGAATGCTGCGCGCGGCAAGATCGATTTCCAGGGGGCCGTGAACGATGATCGGGTTGGGATTCCCCGTATAACGCCGCGCAACGGACCCGATCCGGGCCGAAAGCTCGGCAAGATCGAAGGGCTTCACCATATAGTCGTCGGCGCCGGCGTTCAGCCCGTCGATCCGGTCCGACACCTGATCCAGCGCTGTGAGGATGATGACCGGTGTCACGTCTCCCCTGGACCGCAGGTCCTTCAGAAACGGAACACCGCGCCCGTCCGGGAGCATAAGGTCGAGCAGAACGAGATTGTATCCTGTACCGGCGATGGCTTCGCGGGCTTCATCAAGCCGAAGTACCCAGTCGACCGAGTGACCGTCACCCGCAATCTGGTCCCGCACCGCGGTCCCCAGCACAGTGTCATCTTCGATCAGGAGTATCCGCATCGTCCGCATTACCTCTAATATCAAGCCAGTATACTTTCGACCGCGCGGCTGACGCACAGCTGAAGCAGCAGCGGAACCTGCTTCAGGATCCCGTCAGCTTCATAACGCATATATCTGCAAAATCGACTGAATGGCCCGGACACGGAGTTTGGCCTATGACAAAGCCCCTGACAATTCTCGCATTCGCGGGCGCAATCCTATGGACAGGTATCGCCAGTGCCGATGACGATTGTTTCGTCCCCATGACCGACTGGCAACCGCGCGAAGCCGTCACCCAACTGGCCAACGAACAGGGTTGGACCGTCCGCCGCATCAAGATCCACGACGGCTGCTACGAGATCATCGGCCAGGACGCGCAAGGCCGCTCCATCGAAGCGACCGTTCATCCGGCAACCCTCGATGTGCTCGAACTGGAGTACAAGGGTGAAGGTGGAAACCGTACCAGGGGGAAGGATGGCCACGATGACTGATACGGTTCGGGTCTGGGACCCTCTGGTCCGGATATTTCACTGGGCACTGGTCGCGGCATTCGCCATCGCGTGGCTGACGGCCGACGAACTCCAGCCGCTTCATGAAATCGCCGGCTATATTGTTGCAGGCCTGATCGCATTTCGCGTCCTTTGGGGTGTCCTCGGCACCCGCTACGCCCGCTTCACCCAGTTCCTGCGCGGTCCGGCAACCACCGCCCGGTATCTCTCAGAAACGTTGCACGGACGGGAAGCGCGTTACATCGGCCATAATCCGGCCGGTGCGGTGATGATCGTGGCAATGCTTCTCACCCTGTCAGGCACCGCCTTCACCGGCTGGCTGATAGCCGACCCGGCCCGGCAGGCGTTCCTGCCCGATTTGCCGCCAATCGTAGCCTCGGCCCAGGCCGATGAAGACGAATACGGCGAAAGAGGCGGAGAGCGCGAGGACGCGATCGAGGAACTGCACGAAGTCTTCGCCAACCTGATGCTCCTTCTGGTCGCACTGCATCTCGGCGGTGTAGCCTTTGCCTCCCTCCGTCATCGGGAAAATCTCGCGCGCGCAATGGTCACTGGCAGCAAAAGAGCCCCGGAGCCTGGCGACGTCGACTGATATCGGCGGTCAGAACCGGTCATCTCCGCGCACAAATAATGCCCCGTCCGGAAGATACCCCGGGCGGGGCATTTTCCTGAACGCAAGCTGAAGCAGAAAATCGTTTCCCGTCAGGCAGCGCTCAGTTTCAAAAGCGAAATTGACTTCATCGGATCACATGGAAGGAGATTCCCGATGAAGAAGACCCTCGCAATCCTCGCAGCAACGACCGCACTGACCGCCGTGATCGCCCTGCCCGCCTACAGCGGTTTCTTCGGCGCCGGTTCAGGAGAAGGCGGTTTCATCCGTCTTCTGTCCGACCACGAAAAGGGGTCGGCATATCTACAGCTCGCAAGTGACGACGATGGCCGCCGTGAGTACCGCCGCTCGCGTCGCGACGACGATCGGCGCGGCTACGGCCGGTCGAGGCATGATGACGATGACTACGGCCACCGTGAAGACGATGACGATGACGACGACGGCGGCCGGTATGGCTCCCGGGCAAATCCGGCCCCCGCCGGGACCGTAGCCCCGCCGCAAAACGGTCTCTTCGGCAACGGCACCGGACCGAAAGTCCAGGTCAACTGAAAAGACCCGGGGCCGGCCGGCAGAGGGTTCTGGACACCTGCCCCCGGCCCCCGGATTCCCC
>NZ_JABFCZ010000025.1 GCF_014692675.1 Roseibium aggregatum
CCCGGGCCGCCGACGTCTGCCTGAAGGAACGCCGCCCGCTGGTGCTGCTCGCCCGCGAGGCGCCGCTGCATGCGGGCCATCTGGAAGCCATGCTCAAGGTAACCGGTATGGGAGGCATCGTGTTTCCGCCGGTTCCGCCGTTTTATGCCGGACCGGAAACACTGGACGACATGGTCCGCCAGATCGCGGCAAGGGCGCTGGCGACCGCCGGAATTGATCCGGGGTGGTCTCTGAACCGCTGGACGGGACTGTCCTGAAGACAGGGCGGGCGACAGGCGCGGCTTCACACCATCCGCAACCTGCCGCGATAGTGCACAATCCGTCCGATCGCCGGCAGGTCGATCGGAACGTCGAAACAGTAGTCCTTGCCCTCCGCCCATTCCAGAGTGGTGCTTTTCGGAGCGAGGGCGAGCGGCAGGGGCACGGAAAAGACCGTCCACCTGCGCATGACCATGGTCAGGCTGGAGGCGTCGGCCGGCAGGTCGAAATAAAACCGCATCGGTCCGAAGCGTTCGACGAGATGGTCGCCGGACTGGCTAAGGTGGCTTGAAAAGACATGGCCGCCGAAGTCGCGGGTCCAGTGTTCGATGCCGTGACGCTCCTCGAAGGAGACGTGGAGGTCGTGGTCTCCTTCCGGCGGAAACCGCATCGCCGTGGCGACAAGGCGCGCGAGGAACGATTTGCCACGCCGGACGGTGGCGGTCCCTGTGGCACCGCCGTCGCCGACGACCGTGTGCAATTCGCGCACCGGCGGCGGCAGCTTGTCGAAGGCCGGGCCGAGGATGCGTTGGTAGAGCGGTGTACAGCTCCGCGTTTCGATTGCGTGGGTGACGGCGATCCCGCCGAATTCCGCATTGAAATCCTCCAGGGAGAGCAGGGAGGCGGATGTCAACGCGCCGGGCTTCAGCCGTCCGGCAGACAAGGCGTTTGCCAGAAGCTGGGCCGGGATCACGGGGATCTCCGGACCGTCGCCACGATCGGCGATCAGTGTCCAGCGCCTTACGCCTGGCCGGTTGCGGACAAGACCCTTCACCTCCACGGCCATGGCGGAACGGTCCGAGCCGAGGCCGGAGGTGAGCCTTTGTAAGGGAAGGAGCCATCGGGCCAGCGGAACGGCGGAGCGCAGCCAGCCCCATTTGACCGGCCAGCTCAACAGCCAGAGCGCGATGAGCTGGAAACCGAATTCCGGTCCCGCCCGGAAAGTGGTAGCCGGCTTTCCCGGCAGTTCCACCGGAAAGATCTCGTGATCAGGAACATCCGACAGGGCGACGAGGCGTGACAGCGGTTCGTGGCCGGCAATCGCATAGCGTTCCCGCATGATCAGATGCAGGCCGGGCGCCTGCCGCCATCTCCGCCCGCGCCAGATCCGCACCGGCTTTCCCAGATAGCTCAGGATGGCGGCGGAAACGGAAGCGCCAGCCGTCGCCCGGTTCGAGGCGCTGATGGAGGTTTCGACCGAGCGGACCGTCTCCATACCTCCGGTGAGCCGCCGGACGACCGCCCCTGAGAGAGCCGGAACGCTGGACCCGCCCGCTATGACGGTCACGCCCGCCCGGGTCGCGGCATCTTTCAACGCGCCGATACCGCAGACGAAGTCGCGCGCGTCGGCGAGATCGATATAGTGGACACCATGGGCAATGCAGGCTTCGGCGACCGCGTAGCCGCTGCCCTGGAACGGACCGGCCGCGTCGATGACGAGGTCCGGGCAACATTGCTTGAGGACCGGCGAAAGATCCCCGTTGCGGTCCGCGACCAGTCCTCGGGCGTTCGGAAGCGTGGCGGCAAAAGCTTCGGGCTTGTCGCCGTTGCGCCCGGCGACCAGCACATGCCAGCCGTCCCGGGCAAGCCGTGTCGACAGGCGCTTGCCGAAGCCGCCGTAGCCGCCGAGAACGAGAACGGACTTCAAAGGATGCGCCCGGCCTGTTCGGGTGAGGGGACCCAGCAGGTCTCCCGCCGGCCGAAGATCCGGTAGCGGTTGCGGGCAACCAGAAGATAAAGCCGGTCGCGTAGGAACCGGGGGATGATCCTAAAAACGGTCAGGGCCCGCCAGGCGCCGCCCAGCCCGTCATAGATTGCAAGCACCGCATCGCTGTTGCGGAGGACGGTGTCGCCCTCAACGATGACGAAACTTTCCGGGTCGGCCGGATCGATGCCGCAGCGGCGGAACAGGGCGGCGCCGACGTCGCCCTGCATGGAGGCCAGGCGGAAGTGCCCGCGCCTGTCGTGTTTCAGGATGAATTGCGCATTGGTCGAGCACAGCACGCACAAGGCATCGAAGACGATGATGGGGCCGTCATCGTATGGCTCGCCTGTGCCGGCTGCGGTTTGAGGCTGGGTTGCCACGCTGATCCTTTGCTCAGGACTGCGAAAATCTCGAGAACAGGCCGCAGCGGTTGTTCTGTCAGCCTGCTTCGCGACATGATGGCAGACCGGTCCACAGAAGGAAAGATCCGCGCACGAGAACCGTGAGCGCCCTCAAAGACGATTGACCGACTGCACCGTGCCGTCGTTGTCGATGACACAGACGGCCTCGCCGCCCTGGAAGGCCAGGTTGACCTGATAGGCGGTGTCGTCGGACGGGGCCGAACTGGTCGGCAGGACATTGCCGTCGGTGATTTGTAGCTGTTCGGCGCCGCCAAGACCGCCGCTCAGTCCGTCTTCGCGCTCATTGGGGCGTTCGCAGGGGATATTTCTCCGGGCTGTGAATGTGCTCGGGCAGGACGCCGACGCCGATCACCGAGGCCAGCCTGCGCTGCAGGAAGGGTAGCCTTGAGGCGAGGCGCGCGGGAAGGGGCGGGGTGGCCTGCGCGGAGGTCTCGAGGGCCGGGGCGATCAGCCGGTTCTGCGCCTGGACCTGGACGAACTGGGTCGCCTTGATCGGCCACAGGCGCCGTTCGCGCAGCTTGGGCAGGAGGGGATCGACGTCCTCGCCGGCCGCCAGAGGACCGGCCAGAAGGTTTGCCGCCGCAACCGCATCCTGAACCGCCAGGTTGATGCCGACGCCGCCGATGGGCGACATGGCGTGGGCGCTGTCGCCGATCATCAGAAGGCCGGGGCGCGACCAGATCTTGAGCCGGTCCACGGTCACCGTGAGAAGCTTGACGTCGTCAAGGTCGGTTACCGCATCGACCAGCCCGGCAAGATGGGGTGCCGCCGTGACGACGACGGAGCGGAAATGCTCCGGCCCCTGGCCCTTCACCCGTTCCGCGGCACCTTTGGGAATGACGAAGGCGCACTGGAAATAGCTGCCGCGGTCGATGGTGATGACGACGCTGCCCCTGTTCATGTTGAACAGCGGCTCTTCCTCGTGAAAGCCGTCGGGGCGGGGCACCTTGAACCACAAGACGTCGATGGGCGCGCCGATGTCCTCGACCTGGAAACCGGCCCTATCCCGCACCAGCGAACCGCGGCCGTCGGCGCCGATCACGACCTTCGCGCGCACCTCAAGCGGACCCTCGGCCGTTTCGGCATGCACGCCGGCCACGCGGTCGCCGTCGAAGATCAGGTCCGTGACCTCGGCGCTCTGGCGAAGCCGGTAGGTCGGCAGCGGCTCCGCCACCGAATTGAGGAAATCCAGGAAATGCCACTGGGGCATCAGGGCGATGAATTTGCAGGTCGTGCCGCAATGGGAGAAGTCGGCCAGGTGCAGCAGCTTGTCGCCGAACCGCGCCGACAACCGGCTCAGCTGCTGGTGCGGCCGGGCGAGAAACGCCTCCAGAATGCCGAGCTCATGCATCAGTTCCAGCGTCGAGGGGTGGACGGTATCGCCCCTGAAATCCCTCAGGAAGTCGGCGTGTTTCTCAAGCACGACCGTCTTGGCACCTGCGCGTGCGAACAACAGCCCCGCCATGACCCCGGCCGGCCCGCCGCCGACCACGCAACAATCCACGTCCAGTTGCTCACCCATGGAAACGCTCCCTTGCCGTGTGTCGGCTGCAATGTAGCCGATTCCGGTTCGGACCGGACAGCGGTCTCATTGACCAAACTGCCATGTTCACCACGGTGCTGTCAGGTTTAAATCTATGCCAATAGAACGGCTGGCTCACCACAGCATTCAGTGTCATCCCTGCGTAGGCAGGGATCCAGTAATTTCTTGATTTGACTATATATTCGAACCGCAAGTCACACGGGATACTGGATCCCGGTCTTGCCGCTGCCGCGCCAAACCGGGATGACAGCTGCGGGAAATGGCACGCCACCGTTACCTTGGTGATTGTCATTCCGGGAGCGAAGTTTTCCAGCCTCTCCAGCGTATCGCCCGACGCTCTGGAGCTAGCTGTCGCGAAGGTCCGCCTCGAAACCTGCGCGGTCTTTCCGAATTTTCTCAAGGACGTCGTGCCTCGCATTCGGCCGATGGTCGTGGGCGCCGCTCCATATGATGATCTCGATCAGGATTGGCGCGAGGTCGCGTCCCTTTTTCGTCAGATTGTAGATGAAACTGCGGCGGTTCTCCGGGTCGCGTCGCTTTTCAAGTATGCCTTCGCTTTCAAGATGCTTCAGGCGGTCGATCAATATGTTCGTTGCGATGCCTTCGTCGGCCTCAAGGATCTCGCTGTAGGTCCGCTTGCCCCGCAGCATGATCTCCCGAATGACCAACAGCGTCCAGCGATCTCCAAATATGTCGAGACCAAATGCGATCGGACAACCGGATGCCCGTTTCCTGTTTTTCTCCTGCATTTCAGAATTTTAGGAAAATAGCTTGCAAAACGCAATACGTGGGCGTAAGAAATCACGTATTGCAAAATGCAAGTTAAATAGGAGATGCCCGATGCCCATCACAATCACTCTCACCGAAGGCGTTCTTCCTGAAGGTCAGGAAGCCGTTGCGGCTGCCAGAATCACCGAGGCTTTTCTGGCGGGCCACGGTTTGGCCGGGAATGCGGTCATGACACCCAATGTCACCTCCCACGTCACCGTATTGCCAAAGGGACATGCCTTTGCCGGGGGCAAGCCCGTCGAAGGCGCGTGGATTGAAACCAAGACGCCTTCATTTGCGCTCGCGGACCATGAGGTTCAGACGGCGTTTTTCCACGAGGCAACGCAAATCCTGCTCGACCTGTCGAAAGGAAAACTCAGCGCCGACCGCATCTGGTCGAATGGCGTTCACACCGTGGACGGCACCTGGAACCTCAATGGCAAGGCCATGACCAACGCCGAGCTCGGTGAGGCCGCTTCACAAGGATAAGAGCATGGCTGCGTCAGACAGCGCGCGGGATGTCATGGCGTTTATCGAGGCCCCCAACGGCGACCGCGTATCGGATTGATCGCCGCGCATAAGGTTGCCGGCGGTTCTCACGAGCCACCGGCTCCCGTTTCGTAAAGCAACGTTGAGAGGAGACAAACCATGCCGTTCGTTCGGATTTTCCATTCTGACCAATCAAAAGATCCATCCTTCCCCGCCGCCCTCAGCCAAAGCGTTCACCGGGCGCTGGTCAGCGCGTTCAACATTCCCGAAGCGGATTTTTTTCAGGTGGTGACAGGGCATAAGGCCGGTGCGGAGTTGCTGGGGCCGGCCGAGTTTCTGAATATTCCGCATTCCGACAATCTGGTGTTCGTCCAGATAAGCTGTGCCGAGGGCCGCACGACCGAGCAAAAGAAGGCGCTGTACACAATTTGAAGCGGATTTTGCTTCGGACCATTTTCAAATTCGATGGCTGACTGGACCTTGTCCGTTGCGATGTTTTTAATCGCAGGTTCTAATTCAATCATGAAGCAGTAGAATCTCGCTAAGCGTGCATTATTGCTTCGCAAAGCATACCAATTGTAAGGAACGCTGCAATCCTATATCGATAGTGCCGTACTTTTCTCAACAAATAGGCATATTTTAAAGTCGATTAATGGCATCTGGCGAATGCCGGGTTGTCGACCACAAATGCACGCATTCCGCTCGTACGCGATATCGAAAATAACAGATGATCTAAAGCTGAGCCTTGTGCCATAGCGATCTACCGCCCACGCCTCCACCCCCTCTACTCCGCCCCGTCAAAAAAACGGCACCAGCGCCTCCGTCAGCCTCTTTTTCGGCGTGACGTGAGTCTTATAGGTCGCGGACTATATCGGCCATGATGGGCTTTAACGTGTCAATGTTGAACTCTTTAGCTGGTACACAGAAGTCCTCCTTCTTCTATCCAGTCGCTGATCATCTTCTTGTGTGAGGCGCATTCCCAACCGACAACGCTCCGGATTCGTTTATGAGGGTGGTCCGATGGGTCCACTACTGTGACTTTTGAACGACCTGTCGGCGCTTCTCGCGCGCCACCGCGCTTCAGTTGGCCGTTTTCCTGATTATAGAATCCGCAGCGCAGTACGAACCTGGCGTGGAAATCTGCCTCCGCGAGGGAAAAACCAAGGAACCGGACTTCACTTGCCGTACTGAGAACCCGCACCGTTTCCTGCCAAAGTTTCCGGAAAAGCGGACCTTCGAACTGCTTGGCATAGACCGGAGGAATAATCAGAGGCATATATTGCCGTCCTTTTTTCGATATCGGCGCTCGCAATGGGCGGAAGGCGAAGACGCCGCTCGTTTTGTTCCCCGTGAGAGCGAATTTCTTGCGCTCGCTGAGCGGACCCGCAGTATCGTCCTTGAACCAATTAAGCGACCCGTGTGGCTTGATGAGACGGACTCCTGTTCTGCGGCGATCGAGGCCATAACTCGCCTTGTCTAGCTCTTTGCCGAACAGCAACTGGTCGAGAATCAAATCCCAGTTGAACGAGATGATCGCCGCCTGTTCATTCTTCATCGCCGTCACCAATTGGTCGAGCCATTCGGGCTTAGAAATCAGCGCGGTCTTTTTAAGCTCGTGGAACCACGTTGCTAGCTCATAAAGCAACTTGGAGCGTCTATCCTCCAATTGATTACTGGTGAAGCCGCCGGTTGCAGGTCGAGTTGCCGAGAACAAGTCCGCATTAGCCTTCATTTCCGACAATAATTGTTCGATAGTCGGATAGGTGCCATATAGTGCCGGGTTGTAGTCGGGATGGTGGAAGCGTACTACGTCTGCAAGATCATCGGCAGCTTGGCGATCAAGACGCTCCCACAATTGCGGGAGAAGGTCGGTAATAGTTGGAAATCCGAGACCTGCCGATAAGCCCGCGCCGACGACGTACACCACGCTGTATCTGCTTTCCGACAATTTGCCCGTCCCCTCAACGACTACCGCGGATCCTAGATTGATGCCACACCTGACCTGAAGCAACTGAGGGGCAGTGGAATTGTACTCGATACCTTCTTTAATATTGGATTATTAGCCGTTTCGAATGGCTGTTTCTAGGCAGCCGCGCCGCACGAGTGGACGTTCCGATTCCGGCTCCAATCCGGTCGTTCACTGAAGGAGTGTGAATGTCCGCTCCCCGCCCTCTATTGACCTTCGCACGTTGTGCAACGAACGGCAGCTTTGCAGATCGGGCCTGAATCCAGCGAACGACCGAATTGGGCGCGCGTTGCGGAATGACCGCTTTACCATCAACGATCTACCAGCTTAGCGGCCGTGGGTTGCCTGAGAATTTATTTGACCCCTTCGCGGTAAGACTGACCCAGCACTCGGCAGAACCTGCAAGAGCTGAATAATCGCGATTCACCCCCTTTAAGAATGACAAATTTTGTGATCCTAAAGTACACAAAAATAAATATTCTTAAAGAGATGTCTGGCAAGATCTTTAATTATATGCTAAATTGTGCCCCATGAGTGCGCTCAAAGAGTCTAAGCTAAAGAAAACGCTTGAAGCCATACCTCCGGGATTCATGGTCAACACTGCATGGCTAGAGCGTCATGGGGTCAATCGCTTTCTCGCTCGCAAATACGTCGATAACGGCTGGCTTCAACGTGTCCATCGCGGCGTCTTCTGGCGTCCCCTGCCGAAAGCCGGCTCTTCAAACATACTCGACTGGAGAATCTGCCTACTCTCGGTCCAGTATCTCATGGATTACGACGTCCATGTTGGTGGCATGACCGCACTCGGACAACAAGGATATAACCACTATCTTCGGCTCGGCAGTAATGCCCCTGTCTGGGTCTATGGGAAGAGCATACCAAAGTGGCTTGCCAAACTCCCCCTGAACGCGCCAATTAAAACTCGCAACATGTCTCTATTTTCGGACCCAACGCTTGGCCTGAAAATGGATGAGAGTGATCCGGAAACCTCCCTGCCGTGGGCCTGGCAATTGAAGATGTCAGCACCTGAGCGGGCTGTCTTGGAGATTATGGACGAGCTGCCTGACCACGAGAGCTTTCACAATCTCGATATGGTGTTTGAAAGCCTAACCACCCTACGCCCCCGAACGCTTTCAGCGCTGCTACACAGCTGCAAGAAGATCAAGGTCAAGCGCCTTTTCTTTGTCTTCGCAGACCGCCACAACCACCCTTGGCGTAAACGCCTCGATCCTGAGGAGTTCAACCTCGGCAGCGGTGACCGCGCCCTGGTCGAGGGCGGCAAAATACATCCTCGCTATCGTATCGTCGTGCCGGAGGAATTTGTAAAATCGGAGCCCATTGATGGCACGTGAAACATATGTTGCACAGGTGCAAATGCTCGTACGCATACTCCCGTATGTCGCAGACGAGCAGATCTTCGCACTCAAGGGCGGCACGGCAATCAACCTATTTTACCGTGATATGCCACGCCTATCGGTCGACATCGACCTGACCTACCTACCAATCAAGGAACGCGCAGAAAGTCTCACCGAGATCAATAACGCCATTGATCGCATTGCCGTCGCCATAGAAGGTGGCATTCCAAGCGCAAAAACACAGCGAATTAAAGGGGGCGGCGGGGGTGCCACTCGCCTTCTTGCTCGTTTAAACGGCGCAGAAATTAAAATTGAGACATCGCCCGTGACACGTGGGGTCATCCATACCCCTGAAAAACGCGAAGTGTCCGAAGTGGTCGAGGAGGCATTCGGGTACGCGGAAATGAAAATCGTTGCTTTCGAAGATCTTTTTGGCGGCAAGTTACATGCGGCATTAGATCGCCAGCATCCCCGAGATCTCTACGATGTTAAATTGCTCTACGAAAACGAAGGTTTGACAGACGAACTCTTCCGAACTTTCCTCATCTATGTTGCTTGTTCCCCGCGCCCTGCTCACGAACTCCTGAATCCGAACCTCATCAATCTCGACCAGCCCTATGCGAGAGAATTTGAAGGTATGACGAGGGCAGCTGTTGCGCTGGACGAGCTCTTGGAGACCCGCAAGAAACTGATCGCGGATATCCAATCGCGCTTCGATGAAAACACCAAACATTTTCTGCTCGGTCTTCACGATGGTGAGCCAGAATTCGCGGTTATTGACCGCCCGCAAGCCGCGAACCTACCTGCCGTAAAATGGAAGTTACTCAACCTCAGTAAACTTATGCAGGAAAATGCTGAAAAACACGCAGCTCAGCGCAGAGAACTACAAGCTCTCTTCGGATAAAACTCGACAGATGTATGTTCACTTAGCCTTCCACGCTTTCTGACCTAATGTAACCGCTGTTCTGCCCCCACGTTGCTCTGTCTCTCAAGATCTGTGATCGGCTGATCATGTTGGATCGAGAGGGAGTTTCTCCATGGAGGCTACGATTGAGGTTCTCACGGACGGACGTGATGCGGGTAGCCCGCGCCGTTGGCCAGACGATGTGAAGGCACGGATCGTTGCGGAGAGCTTGCGTCCAGGCGTGACAGTGAACGAAGTTGCCGGCCGTTACGGTCTGAAGCCGAACCACCTGTCAGCCTGGCGAACCTTGGCACGTCGTGGAAAGCTGGTTCTGCCGGCTCCGGAAGATGACGTGGAATTTGCGGCCATGATTGTCGCGGCGCCGGATGAATCTGAAGCTGTCGTTGAAACCGAACGCCCTGAGATCCTTATCGGCCGCATGACAATCCGTTTGGAAGCAGGCGTGTCCGCGAAGCGGATTGCAGCTGTGGCCCACGCTCTCGGCAAGCTGTCCTCATGATCTTTCCGTCGAACCGGGTGCGGATCATGGTGGCGACAAAGCCCGTCGACTTCCGGAAGGGGCATGATGGCTTGGCAGCGCTGGTGAAGAACGAACTTCGCAAGGACCCGTTCACGGGGACGGTGTTCGTCTTCCGGTCGCGCCGGACGGATCGGCTGAAACTCATATACTGGGATGGCAGCGGTCTGGTGATGACCTACAAGCGCCTTGAGGACCATGCCTTTACCTGGCCGGATATCAGGGACGGCCTGATGTCCCTCACGCACGCCCAGTTTGAAGCTCTGTTCGCAGGGCTGGACTGGCGGCGCGTTCGCGCGATCACCACCCGGGCTCCAGAGGCCGTTGAATAGCTGCGGCACGATGACTCGGGCACTTGTTTCCACAAGCGGATCATGGCCGGATTTGATAGACCCGGCCCATGTTGAATACCGCCGACCTGCCTGATGATATTGCAGCCCTGAAGGCAATGCTGATTGTCTCCGAGGAGCGCAACATCCGCAAGGATGAGCGGATCACGCGGCTGGAAAAGCTCGTTGCCGCATTCAAGCAGGCGGCCTTCGGTCGGAAATCCGAAAAGCGCGATCCGGACCAGTTCGACCTGGCGCTTGAGGATCTGGAAACGGCCATTGCGGCTGTTCATGCCGAGGAAGAGGCAGATAGCCACGGCGACAAACGAGCTTCCAAACGACGGTCGGTCAATCGCGGGGCCTTGCCCAAGCATCTTCCCCGTGTTGAAGAGGTCCTTGAGCCGGAAAGCCTGATCTGTTCCTGCGGCGGCTGCCTGCATCCGATCGGCGAGGATGTATCGGAGCGGCTGGACGTGATCCCGGTCCAGTTCCGCGTCATCGTTACCCGCCGACCGAAATACGCCTGCCGCTCCTGCACCGATGGCGTCGTTCAGGCTCCAGCGCCGGCGCGGCTGATCCAGTCAGGCCTGCCGACCGAGGCCATGATCGCCCATGTGCTGGTCTCCAAATATGCCGATCACCTGCCTTTATACCGGCAGGCGCAAATCATGAGCCGCCAGGGCATCGATCTCGACCGGTCGACGCTTGCCGACTGGGTCGGCCGGGCGGCATTCGAATTGCGTCCTGTCTTTGATGCGTTGATCGCAGACCTGAAACGGTCCACCAAGTTGTTCATGGACGAAACCCGGGCTCCGGTACTTGACCCCGGTTCCGGCAAAACCAGAACCGGATACTTTTGGGCCTTGGCCCGGGACGACCGGCCGTGGAACGGCGGAGCACCGCCCGGTGTTGCGTTTACCTACGCACCCGGCCGCGGGGGACACCATGCCGAACAGATATTGCAGGACTTCTCGGGAGTTTTGCAGGTCGACGGCTATGCTGGATACAACCGGCTCATCGCGCCTGATCGGGTAGGACCGGATATCCGGCTGGCCTATTGCTGGGCCCATGCCCGCCGCAAGTTGGTTGAGATCACCCGGACTGGCTCTGCGCCGATTGCGGAAGAAGGCGTGAAACGCATCGGCGACCTCTATCGCCTCGAAGCCGAACTGCGCGGGCTCGATCCAGAGGCGCGTATGGCGGGCCGGCGGGAGCGAGCAGCGCCGATCATCGCCGATCTGGAAACATGGCTCAGGCATCATCGTGCTCGTGTCGCCGCCAAATCGCCCCTGGGCGAAGCCCTGAACTACATCGCCAAATACTGGGAGGGCTTGTGCCTGTTCCTGACCGACGGGCGGATCGAGATCGACAACAACACCGTCGAACGCACCATCAGACCCATTGCTCTCAACAGGAAAAACGCTCTCTTCGCGGGACATGAGGCAGGAGCTGGAAACTGGGCGGCAATCGCTTCGCTCATCGAGACCTGCAAGCTCAACGCTGTCGATCCGCAAGCCTACCTGGCAGCCACATTGACCGCTGTCGTCAACGGCCACAAACAAAGCCGGATCGACGAACTCTTGCCATGGAATTATTCGGTGCTAGTTGGCGGATGCAGTCCATAGTTGCCTATGGGTTCAATACGAACTCAAACGGTCAGGTCCTCTGCACCAAAGTACGCCTCCGCCGAAGGCCGTCTATCACGATTTGACGTTTGGCTTTAAGTGCATGCCTTATGTCATGCGCTACAGTCATTTCACAAATTGAGGTTCTGCCGGCCGATGATCTCGGTCGCCGGCGGGATTGGACGGACGAAGAGAAGATCCGGATCGTTGAAGAGAGCCTTCAGGGTTATCGGCAGGGCTCTGCGACGGCTCGACGCTACGGGCTGTCGCGCTCGCTGCTGACGATCTGGCGCCGGGAGTACCGGAACGGCGTTCTCGGCGGTGCGGCTGCACACGGTTTTGTGCCGTTGACGCTTTCGCCACCGGAAGGCGGACGGCGTGAGGAGGTGGCGCAGCCTCGGTCTGACGACCAGGTGCAAATTGAGATCGGTTTGCCCAATGGCCGCCGTCTGACGATCCCGGCGACGCTCGACCCGAATATCCTGGCCCGTCTGTTGCCGGTCCTGGATGCGTCATGATCGCATTTCCAGCAGGGGTAAAGGTCTGGATTGCAGGTGGCGTGACGGACATGCGTTGCGGCATGAACAGCCTGGCGCTGAAGGTTCAGGAGGGGCTCGGGCGCGATCCTCATGGCGGCGAGATCTTTTGCTTTCGAGGTCGCAAGGGCGATCTGATCAAGATCCTGTGGCATGACGGGGTCGGCATGTCGCTCTATATGAAGCGCTTGGAGGCAGGGAAGTTCATCTGGCCGGCCAGCGCGAACGGTTTAGCCGTTGCTGTTTCAGCGGCGCAACTGGGCTACCTCCTGGAAGGGATCGACTGGCGGAATCCACGCTGGACACAACGGCCGTCGAAGGCCGGATAATACCGGTATTCATCTGTTTTCGTTAGGCTTTTCCTTCGGCGCATGGTAATTTCCCGCCATGAACGAAGCGACCTCGGAGATTGACAGATTGCGCGCCGCGCTTGCGGCATCGCAGGCGCGTGCCGCCTCGGCCGAGGCCGATCTTGCACAGGTGCGCGCTGTCGTCACCACCTCCGAGGCGATGATCCGGCACCTCAAGCTCGAGATCGCCAAGCTGCGGCGGGCGCAATATGGCCAGAGTTCGGAACGCCGCGTCCGGCTGATTGACCAGATGGAATTGCAGCTCGAGGAACTCGAGGCCGACGCCACCGAGGACGAGATCGCGGCAGAAAGAACCGTGGCGAACATCACGACTGTTTCCGCCTTCAAGCGGCGTCGTCCGGCACGCAAACCATTCCCGGAACATCTGCCGCGCGAGCGCCTGGTCATCGACGCTCCGTCAACCTGCACCTGCTGCGGTTCTGCCCGGATCGTGAAGATGGGCGAAGACATCACCGAGACGCTGGAGGTGATCCCTCGCCAGTGGAAAGTGATCCAGACGGTGCGTGAGAAGTTCACGTGCCGCGATTGCGAGAAGATCTCACAGCCGCCAGCCCCTTTCCATGCCACACCGCGTGGATGGGCAGGACCGAACCTGCTGGCAACAATCCTCTTCGAGAAGTTCGGGCAACATCAGCCCTTGAACCGGCAGGCCGAGCGTTATGCCAAGGAGGGCGTCGATCTCAGCCTCTCTACACTGGCCGATCAGATCGGGGCTTGTGCGACCGCCCTTCAGCCGATCCATGATCTGCTCCGCGCCCATGTTCTGGCAGCCGAGCGCCTGCATGGGGATGACACCACCGTGCCGCTTCTGGCGCGGGGCGGAACGAGGCAGGCGAGGCTCTGGACATATATTCGCGATGATCGCCCCTTCGCGGGCGGCGCTCCTCCCGCAGCCCTCTTCTACTTCTCTCCCAATCGCGAGAAGATCCATCCCAACCGGCATCTCGCCGGGTGGCAGGGCACACTGCAAGCCGACGCCTATGGCGGTTACAACGATCTCTATTGTTCCGACCGAAGCCCCGCGCCAGTGATCAGCGCCCTGTGCTGGAGCCACGCAAGGCGCAAATTCTTCGAACTGGCCGACATTGCCGGCAATGTACGCAGGAACAAACCCGCTCACGAGATCTCGCCCGTCGCACTGGAGGCTGTCGCCCGCATTGACGCCCTGTTCGACATCGAACGTGGCATAAACGGCCTGCCCGCTGAGATGCGACTGGCGGTCAGGCAGCAACATGCCCGTCCTCTCATCGAGGAATTGCACGACTGGCTCAAGGCTCAGCGCGCGCAAATGTCGAAGCACAACCCCGTCACCAAGGCGATCAACTACATGTTCGAGAAGGAAGGACGTTGGGAGGCGTTCACCCGCTTCCTCGATGACGGCAGGCTTTGTCTCACGAACAATGCGGCTGAACGTGCGCTTCGCGGTGTTGCTCTGGGAAGAAAAGCCTGGCTGTTCGCCGGTTCCCAACGCGGCGGCGACCGCGCCGCGTTCATGTATTCCCTGATCGTCTCGGCAAAAATGAACGATATCGACCCGCAGGCCTGGCTGGCGGATGTCCTGGCCCGGACCCCCAACATCTCCGTGTCCAGGCTGCCGGAACTGTTGCCGTGGAACTGGTCCCCCGCTGGAACCACCCGGCAGGAGGCAGCCTGATGGCGCGCCCAACCCATGTCTATTCGATCGAATACGTGGCCACGCTGATCGGCGAGAACCTCGAGCTCCTTCAGGAGGTCGCCAGAAACTCCGACAACATCGACTATGGCGAGATGATCCATGTCGATGATGGCAGCACCGAAGAGGGCATCAAAACCTTCACAGACCGTGGCATCGAAAGCCTGAAGGAGTTCCTCGCAGAGGTACGGACCTGGCACGGCGGTGTTCGAGAATTCCTAATGGATTGCCAATGCGATCCGGAAATGATCGAGCGCGTCATGGCAGACCAGCCGAAATCATAATCTCCACGGCCTTGGCCGGATGCATACGCACCAAAATGCGTCTTTGGACTTTAAAGCGGCGGAAATCTGAATGTCACGCCTGATTTGTATACCGTATTTACTCTGCGCCGAGGGCGACAGGGGAACTTAAACATGGCTGCGGATCAGGAGGTTCCGAGAACGGAAGCAAAATGGGTATCAGAAACTATTTGATCGAAGGCGTTTCCGGAACTGGCAAGACCTCGGTTGCCACCGAACTGCAACAGCGTGGCTACCACGTCATCCACGGTGATCGCGAGTTGGCATATCAAGGCAATCCCAAGACGGGTGAGCCGCTGGAACGTTCTGCGCATAATCAGAGCCATCTGGATGTGGCTTTTGGACACGAACATCATGTTTGGGATGTCGACAAAGTCAGATCCTTGGCGGCCGATCGAAGCCACGCCATCTCCTTCTTCTGCGGCGGCTCAAGGAATTTCCATCAGTTTATCGAACTATTTGACGCCGTTTTCGTTCTTGAAGTTGACTTGGAGACATTAAAGAGGCGGCTCGGGAATCGGCCCGAAGACGAGTTTGGCGGAAAGCCAGCTGAACGAGAATTGGTTGAGCGGCTGCATCACACGAAAGAAGACATTCCAAAGAACGCGGTGGCAATTGATGCCACTGCACCGCTTACGTCCGTTGTCGAAAATATTCTATCGAAATGTGGAGACGTCGGCTAAGTCGTTGTCGCTCCTTGGTTTAATCCTAGAATCAAGGCTGAACGCACTCGAAACTGCATCCCGGAAAAATCTCGTTCAGGTGTGAACAGCACACCGCTTACGACCTAATGGGGAACGAAGAGAAAACACCGACTGTCTACCAGCAGATCAAATGTCCGCTTTCGAGACGCGCGCTCAAAACCCGGAACGTCCGAAATGGGCGCACAAACCGAGCATTTCAGGGGAATCTGCTCGACGCCGCTCCAGGCCGCCGGTTCGCATTTGTTCAGGAACTAGTTGTTCGGTGGGCAAATCGCACATGGAGGCCACCGCAATTTTCTGGAATGGACTCGATACCGGCAGCTGCAACGGTTGAGCGAATTGACGAGCGAAGATTTCAAGCTGCTTAGCGGCATCGTCCTTCATATTTGATAATGTCCTTTGTCATATGTGGAGTATGGAGGAGATACATGGAACGTGATGAGTACGAACGGGACATCTGCGCCAGAAGCCAGACTGCGATTCTGGTGCCGTTCAGGCCCGGGATGGGGATTAACGGGTGGGAACCGAAGGTTGCCGACTGCCATCGAAACGTTGACCATTGGGTAGAACACCATCTTGACCATACGGTAGTACGTGGCTGGCTGGCTTTTGCGACCTTCTACTCAGATCAAGTCGGGTACACGGCGCATTCCGTGGTGCGAGCGCCGGATGGCGAGCTGTTCGATATCACGCCCACGGTTGACCCAGACTGCTGGCGGGGATGTTTCATCGCCCACTTGGGTGAAGAGGAGATGTTTTTTGAAATGAAGAAGCTGGGCAACGAAATTCGTTGCCAGGGAAAATGCCCAGCCGCGCCGCTCAGCCCCGATTTGCTCTGCTAGCGATACGCGCCGGAGAAGGGCTGATGAATCGTCTTGTCCATCTTCCACCGGGATTGCGGTTTCCAGAGTTCGTTGAGAGCCTGAGCGTTTCCGGTAGGATGAGGTTTTTGGAGATCTGCACCGCCAACATTTTAAGGGGTAGGTTGAGAGCATTGAAGAATTGACTGTAGAAGAAAGTTTCAATGAAAGGGGGAGCATTCCCCAATGATCTTAAACAGGATCTGAGAAGCCGTATAGCGAGGCGCTGAGGGGCGCCGCGCACCGATCATTCGTCTTTCTTCGTACTTATCTCAATTCCTCGCCTTTCTGCGTACTCTATCAACGCAAGCTCAATGACAGAAGTAACTGAGCGCCGCTCAGTTTCCGCAAGCTGCTGTGCCACTTCCAACACCGAGGGGTCGAGGCGAGTTGTGAACGGCTTCTTTGTCATTTTAACTCTACGGCTTGATATTTCATTCCGAAAGGCACATAAATATGCACGTGCATTGCAATTGCATTGCACAGATTGCGGCCGACTAGAGTGCGCTAACACTCCAGCCGACCTGACCACAAACCAAGCTGTTGAGGAGCTCGGATCATGGCTGATTCTGAGATTAGCACGAGTCTGTCTAGCGTCACCCGCCGCATGTTGCTAGCCGGTACTGCATTGGTAACGGCAGCGTGGACGATCAATACATTTGCTCGGTGGCCAACGCTTGACGGTGATGAACCGGATGCGGCGCTGCGGCTTTGGAAAGAATGGAACGAGGCCAACCTCCGCACCTCTGAACTTTGCCGGAGGCAACAGGGCATCGAAGCCCGATTGTTCGAGACGGTCGGCTTTCCCCGGGCGGAGGTCGATCTGCCGGAAGAGGGAGGTCCGGTTCTTTTGCATTCTCAGGACCAGATCGAAGAGTTTTTCGGCAACGATCCATCCACCGCAGCGATCCAGGCGCGCGCGGAAGACAACCTGGCTGCGCATCAAGCACGCTGGGACGCCGCTGATAGCGAGTTAGGATACTCTGCCGCCAAACAAGAAGAAGAAACTGCGGCCCTTCTGGAACAGGAACTGGTCGATGCGCTGATGAATACTCCGGCCACGTCACTGGCCGGAGTAGCGAGCAAGCTCGATGCCATCTTGCGGGAAGGGGAGAGTTCTGAGGACTGCCCAGACTTTCCGTGGCCCTTCATCCGTTCAGCGCTCGCCGATCTCGTCCGTATCGTTCAAAGGATCCAACCGGACCGAATTGTGCCCGGTACCGACTGGTTTGCATCGTCTTCGGGAGCATCTGACAGTAGCGGCAGTCGATAATGACTCCATGATGCTCCACATCTAGAGCGTACGTAAAGGATATAAGGGATTTCGCAACTTTGACCGATCCTTGTTCTGAATATGCGGGCCTTCCGTACCGTGTGCAGTGAGGACTGGCATCGCGCAACCTCACAGGTATAATGGTGCGCGTGAGAGAGGAAGCCAGGCTGAGGCTATTTTGTTCAGTGGCTTACGCCTAACAATTGATGTCGATTATTACCAGTGTTTTCTGGATAACGTCGAAATTCCTGGAAGGCAAACGACTGTGTTGGTGCAGATTTTATGGTCCGTCATCACAAGCTTGGTCCAACGCGGGTTCCGTACCTGATTGCCGACCTGCAAGCCGTTTCCCGCTTGAACGTGCCGCCGATTAAAGGTGGAAATTTATGGAGAATGGGATCCGAACCGCCGGTATAATTTGAAATTGGGTAACCGCGTGGGCAATAGAAATTTTCTAATCTAAAGATAATTTAAATAAAACAATATCTTGGATCAATTTTGCGATTCCGCCTCCGGCACCACTCCTTCCAAAATTCCAGTCCGCTTAACTCCCGCCCTTGCCGGCGTCAGGTGGCGGTGTCCGGCCCGAAATCCTGTTGTCGCCGACCAGGGAAAAGGGCGCCCAGAAGTAGGGGTGGCGGTAGCCGGGTTTCTTCATGACCGTGAGCATTGCCTCGCGCAGGGCCTCCGCCTTGTCCTTCGCGCTTCCGTCGCTGGTGCGCCGGATGGTTTCGGCCATCAGGTCGACGGCCGCGTTGTCGTCGATTTCCCAGTGAGACACGAGCAGCGACCTGGCACCGGCGAAGAAGAACGCCCGGGCGAGGCCGGAAAGGCCTTCCGCCCCTTCGCCGTCGCCCGCCGCCGTGTTGCAGGCGGACAGAAGCACCCAATCCGCATTGAGTTTCAGGGATGCCGCCTCGGTTGCGGTCAAAAACCCGTCTTCGTTGTCGTTGGCGGGCGCCAGGGCGAGGGCCGGCTCCGTGAGGACGCCGTTGGTCAATGCCTGCGTATCCGCCGAAAGAAGGCCGTGGGTGGCAAAGCTCAGAACCCGGTAGTGCTCAAGGGCGCCGCTTTTTACGAAGGCTTCACTGGCCTTCTTGCCGGTCACATAGCCATCAGTACCGGCTCCGGTGATTTCCGAAAGCCTGCGGACTTCCGCCAGGGTGCCGGGCAGGGGGGCAAGCGTTCCGCGCAAGGGGGCCTGTTTGGACTGCCTTTGGAAATCCACCGGAGCAATGCCGAGATAGGGTTTCTGGCCGGCGGTATCGCGCGGAGGGATGGATCGCAGCAATCGCAGGCTGGACGTGGTCGGCAGCATCGTGATGGCCATGTCCTCAATGAGCCAGTGCGGCTCGCCCCCGGTGCCGGCAGTGCGCGTGAGAAGGGAAAAGGGAAGCTGTTCTAGCGCTCCGTCCGGAACGACGATCAGATGATTGACCCCTTTAAGCTTGTCTTCAAACGGCTGCAAAAGCACACGGTAGAGGTCATTCGCCTCGCAAAGATTGAAATCATGATCTTCCGGACCGGGGATCGATGCCTTGGGGTTGCAGGCTTTCGAGACATCGCTGCGGTGTTCTTTTATGAAAGGGGCGCTGGAAAAATCGATGCTGTTGCGAAGACTGGCCACGAGACCGGTAACGTTGCTTCGCTCGATCGGAATGGCGGTCCATTCCACGGCGTCGGAACGGACGAACCAGGCATAGAGGGTTTTCTTCGTCCAGGCATAGGCGACCAGCGCCTCATTCGGGTCCAGAGTGCCTTGGGCTTCCTCGATACTCAGGGGCCGCGGGGATGAAAGTTCTGCCAGATCGGGAAAGTCATGCTCGATCCGGGCATCGGTCTTCCCGATTTCACTTTCGGTTTTGTCGATCCGCTCGAGCAGTTCCGTTCTGAGCGCGTCGCCCCCGGTCGTATTCGAAAAGCTCCTGGCCTAGCGGTCCCGCAAGCCCTGCAGCGAAACGCCCAGTTCCTGCCGTGTCCTGAGCAGCTTCGCGGCGCCCGGGTCTTTTGCCGCCAGCCGGGCGCCCAGATCCGCGAGAGCCTTGTCCAGCGTATTGAATGTGAGCCAGCCCTGGGCTTCGAAGGTGATACGGCCTTTTTCCCCTGAGGTGAAACTGGATCTGGTTGCCGTTTCCAGAAATTTCGCGAAGCTCATGGGCCATCTGATTGTGGAGCCCGGCTCGTATCCGGATTTTTCCATCCAGGCCGGAAGAGCGACAAACCCCTTTTTCCAGAGCCGCACAGCCTCGTCATATTTTCCCATGCCCCAGTACAGGTAGCCGAGATTGTCGATCTTCCGCAGCGTGTGCTTGTGGTCCATGCCGAGACTGCGTTCCAGCCCTTCTAGAGCGCGCAGAAGCAGCGGTTCAGCTTCCTCGTTACGACCCTGCAGCCAGTAGAGCAGGGCCAGATTGTTGACTGTTCCCAGCGTGTCGGGGTGATCCGGACCGATGGTCCGCTCCCGGCCTTCCAGAACCCGGCGATACAGGGTTTCCGCATCTGTGTAACGGCTCTGCGCGCCAAAGAGGGCCCCGAGATTGTTGGCCGACGTCAGCGTATCGGGATGATCCTCCCCCAGAACGCGCGCTCTGCCTTCCAGAGCCATGACATAGAGCTTTTTTGCCTGCTCAAGCCGACCCTGCTTTCTATAAACGCCTGCCAGATTGTTGGCCGCGGTGAGCGTGCCCGGGGCGTCGCTGCCAAAGGCGCGTTCGAATCCCTGCATGGCCCGAAGATACAATGGCTCCGCTTCGTCAAAGCGGCGTTGAGCATTGTACAGGAAGCCCAGATTGAGGGCCGCATAAAGCGTCTCCGGATGATCCTTGCCCAGATGGCGCTCTCTTCCTTCCATCGCCCGGACATAGAGCGGCTCTGCCTTCGCATAACGGCCCTCGGCCATGTAGAGACCCCCGAGCGCGCTCACGGACTGGAGCGTCTCAGTGTGGTCCTTGCCGAGGGTGCGTTCCCGGGCTTCCAGCGAGCGGATATAGAGGGGTTCGGCCTCCGCGTACTGCGCCCGCGCATTAAAAAGGAAGGCAAGATTGTAGACTTGCGTAAGCGTTCCCGGATCATCCTTGCCGCCGATCCGCTCGCTGCCAGCCAATGCCCTCCTGATCAGGAGTTCCGCATCCGCGTACCGGCCTTGGGAAGTATAGAGAATTCCCAGGTTTCCGACCGCTGCCAGCGTGTAAGGATCGTCCTCGCCCAGAAGCCGTTCTCTTCCTTCCAACCCCCGGACAAGCAGAGGTTCCGCTTTTTCGTACCGGCCCAGATAGAAATATATAAGTCCGAGCTGGCAGACGGAACTGACGGTAGCGCGCGCGTTTTTACCAAGGCTTCGTTCGCGCAAGTCGAGCGCGCGCGCAATCAATTGAGACGCTTTCTCGTATTTCCCCTTGCGGTAGACAAGGCCGGCTTCGTCCATCAGTGTGTCTGCTTCCGCCGCCATGGGAGCGAGCTTGAGAGCGTCCCGGGTTGATATGTTGCGCGCGGATTTTATCTCTGCCGCGATATAGATCTTTTCCAGGGTTTCGTCGGTGACGTCTCCCTTGTGCCCAATGGCGTTGAGGAACTGCTCGAGCGCCTGTTCCGTTTTCGGCCCCCCGATACCGTCCAGTTTTCCGGTGTAAAATCCGAGCACCTTCAATGCGCGCTGGGCATTCATAAGGTTTTCTGATCTTCCGGCCTTCTCATTCGCAATCGGCAAGACCGGAAAGGCGCCTTCCGGCAGGGAAATGCCGGCCGGCGGCAGTCCGAAGGCAGAAGAAGCGCCGCAAAACGGAAAAAGAACCAGGAAGGCTAAGACGAGCCGCTTCAACATCGTTGCAGTGCGACCGGAAAGCAGACGGCTGTTTGGAGTTCGGGAAATCCGGCGTTTTTCAAATATGTCAGCCTCCATTTCCCGGAACCACCATGCAGCCAGTTTCAACGCTTAACACTCTACTGTCCATGTTTTTCAACTCCAGGTATTTCCTGCCGATAAGCCAGCCTTGCCAACCGCTTTGGCGGCTTACCGGTGTCTTCGCTCCCGGCTTTAGGAGCTTGTCCATTTTTTTCTGCTAGCGAAGAGGCGAGGTCACATTGAACTGTGGCCCTGAGCGCGTGAATTCGGCCGGATGTCTACGGCAGAACGGGAATTCGCCATGTTGAATAGGGGTCTTGAGACATGACCGTCCTGATCACCGGCGGAGCCGGATATATCGGGTCCCATTGCTGCGTGGCGTTTCTGGCGGCCGGGCACGATGTCGTCGTGCTCGACAATCTGAGCAATTCCAGGATGGAAAGCCTGCAGCGGGTCGGCGAGATCTCCGGCCGGCAGATTGCGTTTGAAAAGGCCGATGTCCGTGATCAGGCGGCGGTTGAAGAGCTCCTGCGCCGCCACAGCTGCGACAGCGTGGTTCACTTTGCCGGCAGCAAGGTGCCCCGGGACTCCATCGACCGGCCGCTCGAATACTACGACAACAACGTCGTCGGCACGCACCGGCTGCTGTCGGCCATGGCCGCCGCGGGCGTTCACCGGCTGATCTTTTCCTCCACTGCCGCTGTTTACGGCCAGCCGCAGTTCTTCCCCGTGACCGAGGATCATCCGCTGGCGCCGGGCCACCCTTACGGGCGCACGAAACTGATGGTGGAGGACATGCTGCGCGACGTTGCGGCAAGTGACGACCGCTGGCGTTTCGGCATCCTGCGTTACTTCAATCCGGTCGGCGCCCATCCGAGCGGGCTGATCGGGGAAGATCCGCTCGGCGTTCCGGCCAACCTGATGCCATTCATCGCCCAGGTGGCGTCCGGTCGGCGTGAGCGCCTGCAGGTCTTCGGCAACGACTATGACACGCCGGACGGCACCGGTGTGCGCGACTATATCCACGTCATGGACCTGGTCGAAGGCCATCTCCATGCCCATGACGCCCTGGAAAATGCGACACCGGACAACCGCTGCTTCACCGTGAACCTGGGCACCGGCACCGGCTACAGCGTGTTGCAGATGATCCATGCCTTCGAGCGTGCGTCGAACCGGACCGTTCCTTATGTCATTGCTCCCCGGCGCGACGGCGACGTGGGGGAATGTTACGCAGGCGTCGAAAAGGCGGCGGAGGTGATCCACTGGCGGGCCAGGCGCGATCTGGAGGCCATGTGCCACGACACCTGGAACTGGGTCTGCAAGAACCCCAGGGGCTACGAGGCGGCCTAGCCTACACCGGAACCGTAAGCCCCTTGACCCCGTGCCTTTCGATAAACCCGGCAACGACTCCGCAGGCCTTTGCCTCCTGAACGAACTCCGTCAGCCAGGCGGCGGCCACGGTGTTTTCCCTGGCCGTCCCGATCGCCTGCTGGACCGACATGAACTGCCCATCCAGCATCCGGTAGCCGCTGAGCGTTTCGACGTCCCGGGTCAGCCGCGGGCGCAGGCCGGCGAGCACCTCCAGCCGGTGCTCCAGGAAATACGCCAGAGCGTCCTCGTCGGGCGGCACGGCGACAAGCTCCGCCTCACTGATGTTGCGTTCCAGCCAGAGGCCATAGGCGGAACGGGCCTTGTAGGCGATCCGGTGGCCGGGCCGGTCGGCCTCTTCGGGTGTCCGGATCGATGAACCCTCGGCCACAAGATAGGTCGCCTCGATTTCCGCATAGGCCGGGGTGAAGCTGATCTTTTCCGCCCGTTGCGGCTCGGCGCCGATATTGGCGATGTCCCATTCATGCGCCTCCACGCCGTCGGCAACGAGGCCCGGAGACGGGTAGGGGACATATTCCACCGGCACGCCGAGGCGGTCGGCGATCGCCCTGCCCATATCCGGCGACACGCCTGCCGGATCGCCGTTCTCCGCCCGTCCGGTGACGAGCAGGGCATTGGCCATGTTGACCCCGACCCTCAGGCGGCCGTGCGGGGCAAGTTCCCGGACGATCTGGCTGTCGATCTGGCTTTCTATCGGCATTCTGTCCTCAAATCGATGTTGGCGAACATCTTGCGGATTTGAAGCGATATGTCACGCGCTTAGCGCGTCAGGCTAAGCGGGACACGAAGTCCGCAGGAACGCGTACCGCGCTCGTCCGGTTGGGCTGGTCGGGCAATAACATCCACAGATCAAGCCTATCATGTGGGTAATATTCAATCTCGATTGGTATGGTCCTGCATCGGAAATACGATGAAGTAGCCGAATCGATACAGTTCCCTTCTGACCGGCACGGGGAGTCATGGCTTGGCGTGATGCGCTTATCATGTCGTCGGCACCGATTTTCGCCTGGCCGCCTTTCACTCACTCTGTGCCATGGACCTGTTTGAACCGGCCCGTCGGATCGCATTTTGGAGGCCGCCAAAATGCGGCGAAGGGGCTGAGTAAAAGGCTGATCGCATCCGCCGGCAGCAAGTTGGAGACAGGCCGTGTTCGATATCAAGTTCCATGAACGAGCTTCGGCTATCCGGGATCGCATTGTGGAAGGCGAGTTAACCCAAGCCGATTCAAAATACATCGAAGATGAATTTGCGGCTCTTGTGTCCGAGCGCCCGTTCGTTTTCAACGTCGAGACGACAAATCACTGCAACATGACCTGCGTCATGTGCCCCCGGACAACGTTGATGACGCGTGACAAGCAGTGGATCGAAGGAGCTACTTTCGAAGCTGTTCTTGATCAGATTGCGCCGCATTCGGAAAACGATCTTGAGCATTTCTGGGAATTCGTGAAAGGCAATTACGAGATTACGCCCGACGAGCGAAGCGAGAATGCATTCTATTTCTATATCGTTTCGAGATGCCTGATCTTGCACGGATATGGCGAGCCGCTGATTGACAGGAATATCGTCAACAGGGTCCAGGCCTGCACCGACAGAAACATTCCGACCTATTTTTCCTGTGTCCCTGCGAACCTGAGCGTCGAGCGCGCCGAAAAGATCATGAAGGCCGGCCTGACTGTCTTCAAGTTTTCCATGGACGGTCTGGACGATGAACAGCAGAAATTCGTGCGCGGCAAGCGCAACAATTTTCAACGGTCCTACGAAACCATGATCGAGGTCATCAAGATGCGGGACGAAAAAGGTTACAAGACCTTGATCGTGCCGACCATGATTGCCCTCGCCAACGATTCCGAAGCGAAAGACATGCATCGTCGTTTCATGGAGTTGTGGGAAGACTATGACGTGTTTGCGTATATCAAAAGCCAGGATAACCGCTGGTATTTCGAAGACGACGAGACGCTGGAAAACAAGTCCCACTACGAATCCCAGTACTGTGAATTCCCCTGGACGTCCCTCTCGGTCATGGCCGACGGTTCCGCCGTTCCGTGTACTCAGGATTACGATTGCGAGATGAGCTTCGGCAACACCAAGGAACAAAGCCTTGAGGACATCTGGAACAGCGATGCCTACAAGGCGTTTCGGCGATGGCACATTACGGGCGAGTTCCCCGAGGGCCACAAATGTGTCGGGCGCTGTGACCAGAAAAAGCTGTTTCAACGTTTGAAGAGGGCGTCTTCGTGAAAATGCTCACCGGGCAGAATGTTGTAGTGGTCGGCGGCAATGGCCTGATCGGCCAGGGGCTTGTAAAGGCGGCGCTGGCGCAGGGCGCTAACGTCGTTTGCGCCAGTCGCAGCCCAAATCCCGGGTTGTTTTCGGATCTGGACGCCTCCGAGCAAGACAGGCTGACCTTTTCCGCCGTCAATCTTTCAGATGGTGCGAGCATCGATGCGATGCTCGAGCAACTGTCGGAAACGCATGTCCCCATCCATTCGGTCGTCAATTGTTCCTTTCCCAGAAACGCCAGCTACGGCGCCAAATTCGAAGACGTCACGTTTGAAGGCTTTTGTGACAACGTCAATTTGCACCTGGGCGGAGCATTCCTGCTTTGCCAGAAATTCGTCAGGTATTTCGAAACGGTCGGAGAGGGAAATATCATAAATTTCTCCTCCATCTACGGCGTCATGGCTCCACGTTTCGAGCTGTACGAAGGGACCGACATGACGAAAGAAGTCGAATATGCGGTCTGCAAATCAGCCATCATTCAGTTGACCAGATATCTGGCGACCTACCTCAAGGGAAAAAACATCCGCGTCAACTGCGTGAGCCCGGGCGGTGTTTTCAACAATCAGGATGAAAGGTTCGTACGCCGCTACGAAAGCCATTGCCTGAACAAGGGAATGCTGGAAGCCAACGACGTCGCCGAAACCGTCATGTTCCTGCTTTCCGACAGTTCCAGGGCCTTCAACGGTCAGAATTTCATTCTGGATGACGGGTTTTCTCTTTAGGAACTCTATTGAGGGCAAGCGGCGGAAGACCGGTGTTTTGTCCGCGCAGTCGCGGTCGCGCCCTATGCTGCGCGACTATCCGTCTCGATGTGACGAGACCAACTGACGGGCAATCAGATAGTCGCTCATCTCGCGCAGCGCGCCTTTTCCGCCTGAAGCCTCAAGCACGATATCGGCCGTCTTGAGCGCATCGGCATGGGCATCGGCCGGCGAAAAGGCGAGGCCGCAGGCCGCCATGCAGGCCGTGTCATTGATATCGTTGCCGATATAGGCGATCTCGCTCCACTCCAGCCCGTTTTCGGCCCGCCAGGCCTCCAGGGCGGAGAGCTTGTCGTCCACATGGTTCTGGACCGGCATCTTCAGCTTGGCTGCGCGGGTCTTCACCACCGGGTTGGCCTCCTTCGACAGGATCAGCAGACGGACGCCCCTGTCTCTCAGCCGTTCTAGCCCCATGCCGTCGCGGCGGCTGCAGAACACCGCTTCCTGGCCGTCCTGGCTGACGAGCACCCGGTCGTCCGTGTGGACGCCGTCGAAATCGGTCACCACCGCCTTGATCTGCCCCGGCACATGCTCTTTGCGCAGAGATGCAGGCTTGCGGGACGCCTGAAAGGCTTCCGCCATGTCCCAGTCTTCCTGGGTGTCGATCTCGATCGTCGGTGCCGACACCGGAACCAGCACCGTGCGCCCGCAAAACCGGGTTTGCTCTGCCAGGAACGGCTCCACACGCATGGCGTAGATCGCGCCGTTTTCCCGGTAGCGCGGCGTCATGTCCTGCCGGCGTTGCCGGGGTTTGCTGTGGTCGTGGGTAATGCCTTCGGCAAAGCCCGCCACGTCTTCCTGCCAGATGAAGCCGTGATCCTCGACGACCGAAAACGCGCTGTCGGCGTTTTTCTGGATCATCGTGTCAACGACCAGATCGATTTCCGCAGCCGTCGTGAACGGCGAGGTGCATTGCAGGAAGACGAGAATGTCCGGCAGGCCGGCCTGTTCCGCCTTCAGGTGTTCCAGGGCATGCAGCAGGGCGGATTCGGAACTGGCGGTCGAGCCGCTGATCTCGCCCGGCCTGACGATGGCATGGGCGCCGGCGGCGCGGGCGACCTTGAGAATGCCGGCATCGTCGCTGGAAACGTAGACGCGCTCGATACAGGCCGCGTGCAGCGCAGCGTCAACGGTGCGGGCAACGAGCGGTGTGCCGCCGAGCGGGCGTATGTTCTTACCCGGAAGTCCCCTGGATCCCCCGCGGGCCGGAATGACCGCGATTACGCGTGTCACGAGACTTGCCGGATCTGTCTGCTCTGCTTGTCTTCCGCCCACTTGAGCTTGTCGCGCTGGACCTGTTCCACATCGAGCAGGTCTTTCTCCTTGTAGCGGAGCGCCTTGCCGACGTTTTGCAGGTCCCGGCACAGGCGGCGCAACCCGTCAGGCTCGAGGCTGGCAGCGTGATCGGTGCCCTTCCAGGTGCGGTTCAGTGTGAAGTGACGCTCGATATAGGCGAAGATCCCCTGGCCGTAACGCTGGAAACCGAGGTGGCCGATCGTCATGGCCGCGACATCGGCTGCGATGCCGTGATGGTGGCCGGAAAAACCGATGGCCTTGACCCGGTCCCCGTAGATTTCCTGCAGCCGGTTGATTTCCAGCAGGCAGACATCCTCGAATTCGACGGGATAGCCGGACGTGCAGGAATAGACCACCAGATCCTTGGCCCGGCCGCGTTCCTCGTAGAAGTCGATCATCCGGGCGATTTCCGCCCGGGTCGTCATGCCGGTGGAGACATGGATCTCGCCGTCATAGTGGCGGCAGAGATAGTCCTGAAGCTCGAAATGCTGGTTGGTGGCGGACGGGATCTTGATCAGGAGCGGCTCAAGGGCGGCGATTTCCTTCGCCGACGTCAGGTCCCACACGGAGGTGGAATACTCGATGCCGGCCAGGCGGCACTCTTCCTGCAATTCCTTGTGCTGGCCCGCGGTGAATTCCAGGAACTCCCGGTGCGCGCCATAGGTGGCGCCATAGGCGTTGTGCGGAACCGGATGCGGCGTTTCGAACTCGGCGCCGGACAGCAGTTCACGGTTGTTGCGCTTCTGGAACTTGGCCACATGTGCGTGGCAGACATTCGCCGCGACGTGGATCATCTCCTTGGCGATGTCCATGTCGCCCTTGTGATTGCATCCGATCTCGGCAATCACCTTGATTTCGTGAGCCATGGTCTGAAGCCTTTCCCGGCGGCCTGAGCTGGTGACGTCGTGCACAGACGTTTTGCGTCCACCGGCCGGGCGATCGATCTCTTCGTTGATCGTGACCTGAGTTCGCGAATCACCCGAATTCCCGAAACGCAATACACCTAGAATGCCTAAAGACTGGGCGTTGCCAAGGCGCTTGCCATGTTTATGCTCAAGAGTTTGCTAACCATGTCCGTCGGTTTTGCCCTGTCAGGACCTACACGAACACCCGGGCCAGCGAGGTGACGGCCATGGCGGTGATCGCCCGGCGCGGGCCTTCCAGCGCGCCGTCCTGGTCGGGCAGGATCATGGCGATCCGGTTCAGGTCGGTTGCGTCCATCCGGTCGAGATCCGCGGCCTTGGCGGCCTCTTCTGCGGCAAAGCGGATCGTGTCGAACAGCTTCACCAGTTGCCGCCAGACCTCCAGAGGCGGGCTGTCCGCCGTTTCGCACCACCGAATAATGTCGCTCGTCTCCGCCTTCAGATAGCTGGCGGCTTCCTCGGGCGAAAGTCCGAACAAGTCAATGATCGTCTTGAAATTACTCATCGCAGTGATCCGCTACTGGTCTCTCCGAAACCTCTGGATCGTTCATTTTGCACTGCAATATGGCGAAAAGTCGAGCGGTAAACTCTCCTTGGGTTAATCCGTGGGGATAACCGGGGCAGGTCAGCGGGCTTTGCCACAAATACCTTGTCATCCCAGCCTTCGCTGGGATGACAACCTAGTATTGGTCGAGGCAGTGCCTGATGTACCGCTTCGGCGGCAGAACTGCATCTCAGGCTTCCTATTCAGCCGCTGTCTTCAGGCGACACGGCAGAGCGTATGAATGATCCTGATCTCATCCGCAAAATCCTCGTTTTCGGGCAGATACCGGCGCGGTTCGCTGATGTGGAGCGCGGTCCACAGGCCCTCGCCTTCGATCGCGGCGATCATTGCGGCGAAATTGAGCGCCTCCCAGCGGTCGGTGCGCTGGGTAAAGGCGATCACGCCGCCGGGTCGCACGCACCGGCACAGGTCGCGAAACAGCGCTTCCGCATCCGCGATATAGGTCAGGACCCCGACGGAAATGGCGGCGTCGTAGCTGTTGTCTTCAAGCGGCAGCGGATGTTTTTGCAGATCGTGGCACACCAGTTTTTCATAGCCGCCGCGCGCGCCCGCCAGCTTGAGCGATTCAGCCGAGATATCGATGCCGTCGATGTGAAAATCCCCATAAGGGCTCAGTGCATCGGCGACCAGTCCGGTGCCGCAGCCGACGTCCAGGATATGCGCCTTCGGGGAAAGATGCGGCGCGAGCAGGGCCGCGGCATCCCTTGGCGCCTGGTAATCCCACGCCGCAAGGGTTTCGTCATAGGTCCTGGCCCAGTCGTCGTAATAATCCGCGATTGCGTCGGAGTCCGTCGACCCCGCCTTGAGGGAGGTAAGGCCGCCGGATTTGGATTTGTTGTCTTGTGCCATGCCAGGATCCTTGATCGATGGGTTCCGGTTCCGCCGCCAATTGGCGGTGTTCCGGAAACAGGGGGTCTGGGGGGCGGTCAGGAGTAACAGGCCGCAGGCGACGGACGCAAGGCGAGGCAGGCAAAGATGTGGATTGGCGCCCCGCGCAGATGCGGGGAGAGTCGATGAACGCCGGAAACCTGCCGGCCTTACCCTTCGTGCACGATCTCGCGCGTCTCGCGGAACTTCACGTCCGGGTATTTCTCGCCGATGTAGCCGACTTCCCAGGCGTTCTTGAACAGGAACACCGGCCGGTCGTCGCGGTCCTCGGCGATCGACATGCGGTGGTTCTCGATCATCTTCTGCAGGGTCGCCTGGTCGGTCTCGATCCAGCGGGCGGTGGAATAATTGACCGGCTCGAAGCCGATCTCCGCGCCGTATTCCGCCTTGAGCCGGTCGACCACCACGTCGAGCTGCAGGATGCCGACCACGCCGACGATCCAGTTGGAGCCGATGTCCGGCTTGAAGATCTGAACCAGGCCTTCCTCGGCCAGGTCCTGCAGGCCCTGGCGCATCTGCTTGACCTTCATGGTGTCGCCCAGGCGCACCCGGCGCAGGATTTCCGGAGCGAAGGCCGGCAGGCCGGTGACGTGGATGTCCTCGCCTTCCGTCAGCGTGTCGCCGACCCTGAGCTGGCCGTGGTTCGGCACGCCGATCACGTCGCCCGGATAGGCGGTCTCGGCGATTTCGCGTTCCTCGGCGAAGAAGAAGATCGGCGCGGTGACGGCGATCACCTTGCCGGCGCGCACGTGCTTCAGCTTCATGCCGCGCTTGAACGTGCCCGAGCACAGGCGCACGAACGCGATCCGGTCCCGGTGTTTCGGGTCCATGTTCGCCTGAACCTTGAAGACGAAGCCGGTGACCTTTTCCTCGTCCGGCCGGATGGTCCGCCCGCCGGTGGCCGGCTGCGAATGCGGGGGAGGGGCATAATCTGCGATGAAGTCCAGCAGTTCCTCGATGCCGTAGTCGCGCAGCGCCGAGCCGAAGAAGACCGGGGTCAGGTGGCCTTCCAGGAAGCTTTCCTTGTCGAACGCCGCATAGCCTTCCGCGCCCAGTTCGACGTTTTCGGTGAGCTCGTCCATGATCCGGTCGAAGACGGTGTCCACGAGGATCGGGTCCTCCAGTCCGGAAACGTCCAGGGTGCGGGCATAGGCGCCGCCGCGCTCGCCGGCAGACGTGTGGAACTTCTTCTTCTGCCAGTCGTAGACACCGAAGAAGTCGGAGCCCATGCCGACCGGCCAGGTCTGCGGGGACACGTCCAGCGCCAGCGCTTCCTGGACCTCGTCGAGGATTTCCAGCGCGTGCCGGCCTTCCCGGTCGATCTTGTTGACGAAGGTGATGATCGGAATGTCCCTGAGACGGCAGACCTCGAACAGCTTGCGTGTCTGGGCCTCGATGCCCTTGGCGGCGTCGATCACCATGATGGCCGCGTCGACGGCGGTCAGCGTGCGGTAGGTGTCTTCGGAAAAGTCCTCGTGGCCCGGCGTGTCGAGCAGGTTGTAGATGATGCCGTTGCGCTCGAAGGTCATCACCGAGGACGACACGGAGATGCCGCGTTCCTGTTCGATCTTCATCCAGTCGGAGCGGGCGCGGCGTCGCTCGCCGCGGGCGCGCACCTGGCCGGCTGCGCGGATGGCGCCGCCCGACAGGAGCAGCTTTTCCGTCAGCGTCGTCTTACCGGCGTCCGGGTGGGAGATGATCGCAAAGGTGCGCCGCGTCAGGTAGGGCGCGCCGTTCATGGTGGCCATTCAAAAAGCTCCTCGGGCTCCGGCAGGCAAACGGACCGTAGGCGCGCAACGCTCGGGAAGAAATCCGGGGCGCGCCGGTCCATCAGGCCTGGTTCGGATGGATGTCTTGTTGGCGCTTGGTTCTAGAGAAAGCGGGCCGAAAAGGCCAGCAAAGAATGAGATCCGCATCTGTCCTATAGTGTACGGCTCAGCGCTTCGGCGAGGAAGTCGTAGACCAGACGGATGCGGCGCGAGGTGTTGAGTTCGCGGTGGGTCACGAGCCAGACGGGAAAATGGACCGGCGCCATTGTAGGGAGAACCCGAACTATGCCGGGCGTGCGTTCGGCGACGCCCTCCTCCATGATGCCGAGGCCAAGTCCCTGGCGCACCATTTGCCAGCCGACAACGCCGCTTGCGGAATTGAACCTGATGTTCGCTGCGGTGACCTTGAGGCCGAGGCCGTTCAGAAACCGGACCATGTCTTCCCGGTTGCCGATGCCGACGAAGACTTCTCCGGTCAGGTCCTTCAGGGACTTCGGACGTCCCGTTCGCTCCAGGAGGCTTTCGGCGGCATAGAGATTGGCGCGCGCCTCCCGGATCAGCCGGGCGACCAGATCCTGATGCTGCGGACGGACGTGACGGATCGCGATGTCGGCTTCCCGGCGGCGAAGGTCGGAAAGCGCGTTCGAGGCGATGACCTCGATTTCGATGCCGGGTGCGGCAACGCGCAGTTCGGCCAGGATCTCCGGCAATACGAAGGCGGCCATCACGTCGCTTGCCGAAATGCTGACCCGGCCTTCGATCGCCTCCGACCTGGCGGAGGCCGTCAGGCCTGTCTGCAATGCGGCTTCCGCCATCATGCGCAACGGGGGGAGCAGATCGCGTCCTGCATCTGTCAGAACGATGGACCGGCCGGCGCGTTCGATCAGGACGACGCCGAGGGCGTCTTCAAGTGCGGCCACCTGGCGGCCGATGGTCGGCTGGGTGAGATGAAGCGCCTTCGCCGCAGCGGACAGCGAGCCGAGCTCCGCCGTGGCGAGGAATGCCCGCGCCTGGTTCCAGTCAAAGCCGATTGCCGCCCAATTCATGCGTTTTTGTATAGAAGATCTGCAAATTTATGCAATTCTGGTTTCATGGAGAAGATCGTATAGAGACCGGATCGCAAACGCGGCCGGCCACGGCAGCCGCAGATTGCGCTCATGAATCGACAGGGAATGCCCGATGACGGACAACGCCAGTTTCTGGGACAAGGTCGCAACGCGCTATGCCCGCTCGCCGGTGCGAAATGAAGCGGCCTATGCCGAAACGCTCGCCCGCACGCGGGCGTATCTCAAACCGTCCGACCGGGTGCTTGAGATCGGCTGCGGCACCGGCACCACGGCGTTGAAGCTCGCAGGGTCCGTGGAAAGCCTGCTGGCGACCGATGTGTCCGGGAAAATGATCGGGATCGCCACAGCCAAACTGGCCGACGGCGCAGCCGGCAACGTCAGCTTCCGGCAGGCAGAGATCGGTGCCGATACCTTTGACGGCGGCTCTTTCGATGCGGTGCTTGCCTTCAACCTTTTGCATCTTATCGGCGATACCGCAGGTGCGGTCCGCAGCGTTCGCGATCAGCTGAAGCCGGGCGGATTGTTCATTTCCAAGACCGTTTGTCTTTCCGAAGCAGGTCCGTTGCTTCGGCCATTGTTCCGCCTCCTGATTCCGGTCATGCGGTTCTTCGGCAAGGCGCCGTTCGTTCGCTTTCTGAAAATCAGCGAGCTGGAAACGCTTATCGGCGTGGAGGGGTTCGAGATCGTCGAGACCGGCAATTATCCGGCCAAACCGCCGAGCCGTTTCATCGTCGCCCGCAAGGTCTGACCCTGCCGGTGAACACGGTATCCCGTTCGCCTTTTTAAGAGGCGAAAATAAGGAAATTCCGTGAAAAATGTTTAATAATCAAAAGCTTGAAATAACGTAGCCGCAGGTCCAATTTCCCCGTCGTCCCCTCCGACGAAGGCAGCCGTACAGACGACGGCCAAGCCGGAAGGTTTTTGAAAACCGAAGGAGAATGACGATGAAATCGAGAACAGCAATTGCTTCGCTGGTCGCAGCAACCCTGGTCGGCGCCACGGCCCTGACCTCGGCTGCAGTCTACGCGGCGGAGGCCTCTCATCAGACCGAAGCGGCCAAGATGAACCAGGCGGCCTCGAACGTGGCGGATAACTTCCTCAAGCTGTCCAAGGACGGAATGGAGGCCATGTCCGACGTGCACAAGGCGCGTCTGGCGATCTACAACGGCAACACCGACGAAGCGGAAACCTATATCAACACGGCCCAGTCGCTCGCGATGCAGGCGGAAAAGGACGTCACGACCCTGGACAAGCTTGCCAAGGCCGGAAACAAGACGACCAAGGGCGGTGACATCAGCCGCTATCTGCCGCTGAGCGCCCAGATCTCGGTCCTGAACGACTACGCGCTCAATCCGGAGGATTCCGACCACCTGGACAAGGCCAACACGGCGCTGAAGAACGGCGACAACAAGGGCGCGGTGAGCCACGCCTCGCTGATCGACCAGCAGGTCGCCTACACCTATGTGGCGGTGCCCTATGACCAGCTGACCGCGAGCCTCTACCACGCGGGCATGAACCTGAAGAACAAGAAGGCCCAGCTGGCGAACATGGATCTGAAGGCGATCGAGGACAGCCTCGTTGCCGACCGGGTTTCGATCGACGGGATCCCGGACATGGTCGTCCAGGGCTGACGATCCCGCAATGTCTCCAGACAAGCCGGGAGTGGCACGCGCCGCTCCCGGCGTTTTTGTGCGTTAGCTCAATCCAGCCGCTTCTTGAACCGGAACGCCGCCAGGGCCATGCCGAGGACGAAGAAGCCGGCGAGCCAGAGCGCGTCGAACTGGAGATCCGCCAGTTCCGCCTGGCGCAGGACGATGCCGCGGATCATGCGCATGAAGTGGGTCGCCGGCAGGACCTCCGCGATATACTGGGCGGCGACCGGCATGCCCTCGTAAGGAAACATGAAGCCGGACAACAGGATCGACGGCATCAGCACGAAGATCGTCATCTGCATGGCCTGAAGCTGGCTGTTCGCAAGGGTGGAAAACAGCAGGCCGAGCGACAGGCTGGCGGCAATGAACAACAGTGTGCCCCCCAGGAGCGGCAGCAGCCCGCCGTTGAACGGCACGTTGAAGACCACGTAGCCAAGCCCGAGGATGATCCCCACCTGCACAAGGCCGATGAAGATATAGGGGATGATCTTGCCGATCATCAGCTCGATGGATTTCACCGGCGTGTTGATCAGCATTTCCATGTTGCCGCGCTCGCTTTCGCGCACGATGGCTGCTGAGGTGAACATGATCATGGTCATGGTCAGGATGACCGGCACCAGCCCCGGCACGATATTGACCACGGTCCGCTGTTCCGGGTTGAAGAACAGCGCCACCTCGAAGGTCGGTGTCGAGCGGTTCGCCGGCTTGTGCAGCAGTTCGGTGAGCGGCATGGCGCGCAGGCTCTTGATGGCGCCGGCGATCATCGTGTCCGATCCGTCCACGATCCACTGGGCCACCGGCCGGCTGGTTTCCTCGCTGGTCGACGGCGGCGTGCCGAGGCCGATGCTCGGGCTGCGGGCGAGGCGGCTGGCGAGATCCCGCGGGATGATCAGTGCCGCGCGAACCCTTGACCCAGTGATCGCCTCCTGGGCTTCTTCCACAGTGTCGTAATGCTCGGTGAAGTCGACCACCTGGGTCGCCAGGATGGTCTGCACCAGGATCCGGCTGATCCCGGTGTCTGCGTGATCGACCAGAGCCACCGGAATATGGCGGACATTGGTGTTGATCGCGTAGCCGAACAGCAGGAGCTGCATCAGCGGGATCATGACGATCATGCCGAAGGTCATCCGGTCCCGCCGGAGCTGCATGAATTCCTTGAACAGGATTGCGGAAATGCGCCGGAGGGATCTCATTGCCCGCTTCCTTCTTCGCTCTTCACCGGCTCCGGCATGACGCCGGTGTTGGTGACGAAAACATCTTCGAGGTTCGGCCGGACCTTGCTAACCCGTTGCGCCTCCTTCGATTGCGGCAGAGCCCGGAACCAGGCTTCCGGGTCGGCGATGTCCTTGCTGACCAGAACCCGGAGCCGGGCGCCGAGCTGGGCGGCGGAGCGGACTTGCGGAAGGGCCGTCAGTTCCTTGCGCAGGGTCCTCAGATCGTCGCCCTCGATTTCCAGCACGTTGGTGGCCATGTCCGCCATCAGTTCGGCGGGCGTCCCGTCGGCCCGCTTGTTGCCGTGCTCCATAATCGCGATACGGTGGCAGCGTTCCGCCTCGTCCATGAAGTGGGTGGACACCACGATCGTGGTGCCCCCATCGCTCAGGTCGAACAGCTGTTCCCAGAAATCCCGGCGGGATTCCGGATCGACCGCCGACGTCGGCTCGTCGAGGAACAGAAGATCCGGCTTGTGCAGCACCGCCGCGGCAAGGGCGAGCCGCTGGCGCTGCCCGCCGCTCATGCTGCCTGCCCGCTGTCTGGCGAGATCGGTCAGGTCGTAGAGATCCAGGAGCTCCGCGATCCGCTGCTTTTCCTCCCGGCGGCCGAGGCCGAAGATCTTGGAGAAAAACTGCAGGTTTTCTCGAACGCTGAGATCCCGGTACAAAGAGAACGACTGGGTCATGTAGCCGATCCGGTATTTCAGGTTTTCCGCGTCGCGGGGCAATGTGTTGCCCAGAACCTCCAGCTCGCCGGAGGTCGGTGTCAGGAGGCCGGTCAGCATGCGCATGGACGTGGTCTTGCCGCAGCCGTTGGGACCCAGAAAGCCGTAGATCATGCCCCGGCTGATCTCCAGATCGACTTCGTTCACCGCAGTCACGTCACCGAATTTCCGGGTCATTCCGCGGGTGCGGATCACCAGATCGCTCATGGCAGCAGGACCTGGGCGGGCACGCCGCTCGGCAGGCTCTCCGCCGATCCCGGCAGGTCGACTTCCGCCAGATACATCAGCCGGCTGCGCTGTTCCTGGTTGAGCGCGTAATAGGGCGTGAAGGCGGGTTCGGAACTGATCCAGCGCAAGGTGCCTTCCAGCGGCTTGTCCAGACCGTCGATCCGGACGGCAAGCTGATCGCCCTGTTTCAAATTCACCCGGTAGGGCTCGGGAACGTAGACCCGGGCAAAGGGCGCATCTCCGGCAAGCACGATGGCAATCGGGCTGCCCATCGTGACCCGCTCGCCGAGGTTCCACGGCAGGCTGTCGAGGATGCCGTCCCGGGAGGCGACGATGGTCAGGTCGGAGAGGACCTTTTCCATGCTCTCCAGGCTTGCCTGTGCTGCGGCGAGTTCCGCCTCCGCCATGGCGAGATCCTCCGGCCGCGCGCCGTTTTCCAGCTGGCGCAACTCTTCTTCCGCGCTCTTCAGCGAAGCATCGGCCGCATCCCGGTGGGCTAGGGCGCTGTCGTAGCTTGCCTTGCTGGCCGTTCCCCGGGAACTCAGGTCCTGTGTCCGCTCAAAAGTCTGTTTGGCTTCGAGCAGAGCGGCCTTGGCGCCGCTGACCTTGGCCCTGGCGGCGGCCAGTTCCTCTTCCCGCGCGCCGTTGCGCAGCTTTTCCAGATTGGCCCTGGCCCGTTCGACTTCCGCCTTGGCGCGCGCCACTTCCGCCTGCTGCTGCTTGTCGTCGAGCCTGACCAGGACATCGCCCTTCTTGACCGGCGAGCCTTCCGTGACGGGCAAGGCGACCACGACCTCCGCCGCCGTCGCCGTCAGGGCCACCCGGTCGCGTTCGATGGTGCCAAGCGCGACGCCATCGCCGCTGTCCCGGCAGGCGGCAAGAAACAGAAGACCTAACAGTGCAGCGGTTCTGGCGAAGGTATTACCGGAGAAGCATTTTCGCATGAGGCGGGACCCTGGTGAGCCGCTGAACGGCAATATGCAAATGTCACAGGGCACCATAGAGAGGGCTCCGGAAATTGCCAATGATCGCGCCAGGAATTTAAAGCTGTTGACGCATAAGTCGCAGCCTTGCTTTCGGAGTGCACCGGACGCCAGTCTCCTTGCGGGGCGTGCGCGGAAATGATCCGCAACTTCAAAGGGGAACAGGATATGAGAACCCGTACGGTCTTGCTGACCGGCATTGGCATGATCCTGGCGGCCGCGGTCCTCCTGCTCGCCATGGGGCGGATCCCGATCTGCGCCTGCGGCTATGTCCTGTTCTGGACCCCGGCCGAGGATGTGGCGGGCAGTTCCCAGCACATCGCCGACTGGTACACGCCGTCCCACATCATTCATGGCTTCCTGTTTTATCTCGCGCTCTGGCTGTTCTTCCGGAACCGGCCGGCCGGCGAACGGGCGCTTGGCGCCATTTTCATCGAGGCCTCCTGGGAAATCATCGAAAACAGCCCCTGGGTGATCGACCGCTACCGCGAGGCGACGATCGCGTCCGGCTATACGGGCGACAGCGTGCTGAATTCCGTAAGCGATATTCTCTGGATGCTGGCCGGGTTCTGGTTTGCCTGGCGGATGCCAGTCTGGCTGACGGTCACTTTGGGGGTGGCTTTCGAGCTTCTGGCGCTCTGGGTGATCCGGGACAACCTGACCCTGAACGTCCTGATGCTCGTCTATCCGGTCGAGGCCATCAGGGTCTGGCAGGGCGGCTAAGCCCGGTTCTTCGCATGCGAAAACGGCAAACGGGCCTAAGCTCGTTTGCCGACGGTCGATGGGGCGAAACCCGGTCTTGAGGCGTTACGACGCCTTCTTGAAGATGTGGTACCAGCGCTTCTGCGGGATCACGATGGCCCGTTCCAGCACTTCGGCGGCGAACATCTCCGCGTTTTCCTTGGCCTTGTCGAGATTGGTGATCTGCTTGGGGCACTGGTCGCCGAGCCCGCCGCCGAATTCGAACAGGTCGCGGTAGGCGGCCCGCTCCACGATCGGCGTCGACAGGACATCGATGCCCTGAACCGCGAGGAAGTCCTGCACCGCCTTCATGGCGCGGGTGGTGACGGCCGCGTTGGTGCGGGTCAGCACCACGCAGTGCTGGATCTTGTGCCGGACGATCTTTTCCAGCTTGCCGATCAGCGTGAGGATCTTGGCGCCGCCCCGGGCGTCCATGGAAGACCCCTGGATCGGTACGACCACCAGATCGGAAACCGACAGCGCATTGGCGACCACAAGATTTTCCGTGCCCTCCAGGTCGACGATCACGTAGTCCGTTGCGGCAGCTGCATCGGTGATCTGCTCGGTGATGGAGGCCGGCGAAATCTCGCTGATGACCGAAATCCGGGAACTCCGATTGGGCAATTCGTACCACTTGGAGATCCATTTCTGCGGATCCGCGTCGAAGATGGTCACGCTTTTTCCCCGTTCGGCGACTTCTGTCGCCAGCAAAAGCGCCGCGGTTGTCTTGCCGGCGCCGCCTTTTGCGTTCGCGAAGGAAATGACTGGCATGTCTGTTCTCCTGAACTGAACCCCGAGGCCTTCTGTCGTCGGGTTTCTTCTGCCCAAGTTTCAATAGTTTATGGTTACCAATTTGTTAAAGCGGAAGAATTGGGGAACCCTCTTTAAAAAAGCGAAGGAATGCACCGGCCGGCCGGAAAAATATATGGGTGGTTTTAACTAGGTGAGTAAAAACGCACGCAAAGTTACATATGAGATGAAGAGTTGCTTTGAGATAAATATTGAACTGATCAGAGTATACCGCCGCGCTGAAACTTGAGGCGCAAACAAGCGTCGGAAACAGCAGACCCTTAAAGATTGAAGCGCGGCGTCATCGTCGTTAGGCTTCCCGAAAGTCAGCAATTGGACGTGCAACACGGGCTCCGAATCCGCTATTCATGGCGGCCACGACGGGCACAGAGCCTTGCCTTGAAGCGGATCCGGTCAAAGGGAGCGGGGAATGCGACGCATTCGGAATTTTTCAACCGTCTTCGCAGCTATTTGCGTTATGGCGATGGCAATGGTCGGCGCCGGGCCCGCATCCGCCGAAACGCTCGCGCCGTTCAAGGACGGGCTGTTCAAGTACAAGAAGATCACCGCCAGCCACATGAACGGCGACTTCATCGTCGTGGAATATTCCAAGCAGCGCGACCTGCGAGACCGGGACAAGATCGATGAGCACGAGGTCTTCGGCAATTACGTTTCCTACAAGCCGAAACGCAGCCGGTCGAGCTACGAGCTCAAGGCCAACGGGCGTGTCGTCAAATACATGGGCGTCGGCAAGGCCAGGGGCGGCGCGAAGGTCATCGTGATCTACATTCACGGCCAGGGCGGCAACCGCTTTCAGGGCGTGAACGACGTGTCGTTCGGCGGCAATTTCAACCGCATCCAGAACCTGATGGTGCGCAACGGCGGCGCCTATCTGTCCGCCGACATTTCGTCCTTCGGTGACAGGGGCACGCAGGATATTGCCGCACTGATCGGTTATCAGAAGCAGCTTTCCCCCCGGGCAAAAGTCTTCGTCGCCTGCGGGTCCATGGGCGGCATCATCTGCTGGGATCTTCTGAAAAACGGCAATTATGCCCGCAATCTCGACGGCATCCTGTTGATGGGCTCGCCGCGGGATCCGGGCTTTTTCTCCTCCGGAGCGCTCTCCCGCAAGGTGCCGATCTACATGGGCTACGGCAGCGACGATCAGGTTTATAACTGGGAAGACCAGGCGAATTTCTTCAAGAAGATCAAGTCTTCCAGACCCGACTATCCGATCAAGTTCACCCTGTTCGACACCGGCACCCACGGCACACCGATCCGCATGACCGACTGGCGGCTGGTGCTGAACTGGATGCTGTCGTTGTAGTGCGAAGCGCAAACCGGCCTCCCGGAATCCTGCGCGGGCCCCGCGCAGAAAGCCGGATGCGGCGGAGTAGGTCCGCCGTTCAGTAGCGCCCGGTGCTCTCCCGGCGCTTGTTGAGCCACCAGCCGTATTGCTTCGGCCAGGTCGCGAACGCCTTGTCGTCTCCAAGCGTGTCGGCAGCGTGGACCGGCCAGTTCGGATCGGAGAGCGCCTCGCGTCCGATGGCGATGATGTCGGCGCTGCTCTCGGCGAGGATTTCCTCCGCCTGGACCGCCTCGGTAATCAGCCCGACCGCCTGGGTCAGGATGCCTGTCTCGCGTTTTATCCGCTCGGCATAAGGCACCTGGAAGCCCGGAGGCGGCGGGGTGCGGCCGGCTGTTGCAGGGCCGGCGATGCCTCCCGACGAGCAGTCGATGACATCGACGCCGCGGGCCTTCAGTTCGCCTGCGAGCCAGACGCTGTCGTCCAGGTTCCAGCCGTCCGGTGTTCCATCCACCGACGAGATGCGCACGAACAGCGGCTTGTCCTCCGGCCACTCGGCACGCACCGCTTCGACCACCTCGAACAGCGCCTTGGCCCGGCCTTCGCGGCTGCCGCCATAGGCATCGGTGCGCTTGTTGGAATGGGGCGACAGGAAGCTTGCCAAGAGATAGCCGTGGGCGGCGTGGATTTCGGCCACGTCGAACCCGGCCCAGTGCGCCCGGCGGGCCGCTTCAACGAAGTCCCGGACCGTATCGGCAATATCCTGAGCGGTCATTTCATGGGGCACCAGCCAGCCCTCGGCCATGGGAAGCGGGGAAGGGGCGACGGTGCGCCATGCCATCTCGCCCTTGGCGAATTCCGTCTCCGTCAGGGCGGCGTTGCCTTCCCACGGACGCTGCATGGAGGCCTTGCGGCCCGCATGGCCGAGCTGGATCGCCGGCACCGAGCCGTGGGCGCGCAGGAACGCGGTGATCCGGGCAAGGGCAGCAGCATGCTCGTCCGACCAGATGCCGAGATCGCCATGGGTGATCCGGCCGTTGCGGTTGACGGCGACGGCCTCGGTGAAGATCAGCCCCGCGCCGCCCTGGGCGAACTTGCCCAGGTGAACCAGGTGCCAGTCATTGGCCATGCCGTCGCCCGCCGAATACTGGCACATGGGCGACACGGCGATGCGGTTCTTTAAGGAAAGCGACCGGAGGGTGAGAGGCGAAAACAGTCGGGATGTCATTTGAGCTCGCGAACGGATTGAAAAGCTTTGCGGTTTCGTAGCAACCTAGCGGTCAATTCACCCGCAGGAAACGGGAAAACTGTTGTGCATTGCTGATGCATATCAGGCAGGGAGGCATAAATGGCAGAACAGTCCACAGGCATCGTTTTTATCCACGGCGCCTGGCACAATCACGAAACATGGGACTATGTCCTGCCCTTCCTGAAGGCGCGCGGCATTGTCACCACGGTGTTCGACATGCCCGGCGCCGGCGTCAACGCCAAGCTGCCCGCCTCCTTCCTGAAACGTCCGCTGGACAAGCAGGCCTTTGCCACCGAGCCGTCGCCCAATGCCGGAGTCACCCAGGACGAGCGCACCGAATTCGTGGTCGGACAAGTTCGCGAGACGGCGGAAAAATGCGGCGGCAAGGTCGTCATCGCCGGTCATTCGCTCGGCGGGGCGACCGTTTCCCATGTGGTCGAACGCGTACCGGAGCTGATTTCGGCGGCCGTCTATATCTCCGCCTTCCTGCTGCCGCCGGGCATGCCGCCGGTGGCCATGATCAGGGATGAGGTGATGGCCGATGCGCTGGTGCCGGGGCTGTTTGCCGCCGATCCGGCAACGATCGGTGCGATGCGCGTCGACTTCCTCTCCGAGGACCCGGACTATCGGGCCCGTGTCCGCGAGGCCTATGCGGGCGATGTCGGTGAGGACATGTTCAACAAGGCCATCGCCCATTTCCACTGCGACGAGCCGGCCCAGGTCACCATCGTGCCGTCACCGGTCACAAAGGAGCGGTTCGGCACTGTGCCGCGCCACTACATCCACTGCACCGAGGACCGGGCAGTCACACCGGCGGGTCAGAAGAAGATGATCGCGCTGATGGATGCGGCCATGGGCAACAAGACCACCGTTCATGTCATGGCGACGAGCCATTCGCCTTTCGATGCTGACCCGCAAGGGCTGGCGAGAATCCTTGGAGATATCGCACTCGGCTGAGCCAGGGGATGGACCCAATGGTGTCCGGTATAACGACGTGTCTTGAAATTCCGGCTTATCCGCTTGTTTTCCTCTCCCCCCTTGAGGGGGAGATGTCTCCGTCAGGAGACAGAGGGGGGTATAAGACCCTCGGAAAATTCGGCTTTTCAGAAAATGCGGTACCGTTTCACCCCCCTCTGTCCGCTGTCACGGACATCTCCCCCTCAAGGGGGGAGACGGGAGTGGGCGGGACCGTTTTTCGTGTCCTCTCTACTCCTGAGGGCGAATGCCAGCGATATGTCAAATACTTGGAGAAAGACTTCATAAGTGGACACGCAGGCAGTGAGTATGGACCTGTGAACCTCAGCCGAATTCCTTTTCCATCTTGCGCCGGAACAGATAGGCGCTGTCGCTTTCGTCGAGGACAACGTCGCCCCAGGTGAGCATCTGGCCTTCGGCAACGTCACGGGTGAGCTTGACGTTGTGCGACAGGCCGAGCGGCAGGTAGCCTGCGGCAAGCGACGCGGTCGCGGGGCACTGCTTGCCCCAGACGGTGAAGCCGCCTTCGCCGTCGAGCATCTCGCCGGCCGTCATGGATTTCTTCGCCGTTGCGACCACGTCGGAATGGAAACCGACGGCCGTGCCGGTCGGCTCGCCGCGCAGGGCGGCAGACGCCACCGACCAGCCGAGCTCCATGCCGATCATGTGGGTCGGGCGGTAGAGGGCGGCGAACTGGCCGCTGTCGTCTTCCAGCATGTGATACTCGGTGAAGCACTGGCGGGCGTAATCGGTCTCCGCCTCGATCACCACATAGGTGCCCATGGCCAGATGATGCGGCACGTCGGTGCCGTCCCGGTAGAGGGAAGAGACGACTTCCGTGGTTCCCGTGCGCGTCAGCGTGCCGCCGTTCGTCTTCGGCTTGCATACGGACGAAAGCTCGAACCGGGTTGCGGGCGGAAAGGCAAGGCCGTCGTCCTGGGGGATCAGACCGGTGGCATTGCACACCGCCGTCATCTCGATCCCGGACTTGGTGCCGTCCAGGAACGAGTTGAACATCTTCAGATTGATCTGGTTCGGGTCCTTGAGCGCCAAGTAGGTCTGCAGCGTGTCCCAGACCGTGTCGGGCGTCAGGTGGTGATAGCTCGGCAGGTAGCGCGTGCCCTTGCCCGCGCAGACCACCTTGAAGCCGCAGGCGCGCGCCCAGTCCACGTGGTCGGCAATCAGCGCCGGCTGGTCGCCCCAGGCAAGCGAATAGACCAGCCCCGCCGCTTCCGCGCGCCGGGCCAGCAGGGGACCTGCGAGCGCGTCCGCCTCCACGTTGACCATCACCACGTGGCGGCCGTTCTCGAAGGCCATCAGCGCATGGCGGATGCCGGCCGCCGGATCGCCGGTCGCATCGATCAACACATCGAGCCCGTCGGCGGTGATCAAGTCCTCCGCACTTTCGGTGATGAAGGTGCGGCCCGACTGGATCGCGGCCGGGAAGGACGACGTGTCGGTCTGCTCGTCCGGCCAGCCGGCACGTTTCAGGGTTTCGCGCAGGCGGGACGGGTTCAGGTCGGCAATGCCGAGGATATGGATGCCCTTCGTCAGCCTGGCTTGCGTCAGATACATGGAGCCGAACTTGCCGCCGCCGATCAGGCCGACGCGGACAGGGCGGTTTTCCTCGGCCCGCTTGGCGAGCTGGCGTGACAGGGTCATGATTTTCCTCCCGGACGGCATCGTTGTCGGTGCTTGAGAGTGCCGTTTCTGCGCCTATTCGAACCGGCTTCAATCGTGCTGTCAACGCGTCCCGTTCCGGGATAATCTGTTTTTCAAACAGGGAAAAACGGGAGCGTCGATGCTCGACGTATTTTACAAGAGACGCCTGAAACACGACCTGGAAACCTGGGTCGAGCGCGGCTGGGTCGGGTCCGCAGGGGCGGCACATATCCTGGAGGAAATCTCCACCGGCGACGGCCGTTCGCGCCTGCCGATGGTGCTCGGCGGCATCGGTGTCGTCTGCATCGCGCTGGCGCTGGCCGCCTTCATCGCCGCCAACTGGGGCGGCATTCCGAAATACGTCAAGCTCGCCGGCATCGTCGCCATGATCCTGGCCGCCCATGGTCTCGCCGCCTGGGCGTCGAATGCCGGCCGCAAGGGCGTGGCGGACCTGGCGACCGCCTTTGCCACGCTGGTCTTCGTCGGCGGAATGGCGCTGGTCGGCCAGATCTTCCATCTGCCGGCGGACTGGGTCGGCGGGGCCTTTCTGGTCTGCCTCGGCGCGCTCGCGGCCGCCTGGATCACCGGTTCGAAGGCGTCGCTGATCGTGGCCGCGGTCGCCGCCATCAGCTGGCAGACCGGACGCCATGATTATGGTGTTTTGACGGTCCAGCAGAACCTTGTCGGATTGGCTTTGCTTATTGCCGTATTTCCGCATCCGGTCGTCTATCCAAACCGATTGACGCGCTGGGCGGCCATGTCGCTGTTGCTCGTGACTTACGGCAAGTGGCTGATGGATACCGTCGATATCTTCCGCCACGGCGATGACACCTACACTGCGATCGTGATCCTCGCTGGTGCCGGCTTGTCCGCCTGCCTGATCCAGCTCGGCCAGGTCGCCGATCTGGCGGTGAAATGGGCCGGAGACGCTCCGCAGAAAAGCCATGGCCGCTGGCTGATGCTGATGTCGATGCAGGATGTCGGCTTCGCCATCCTGTCGGCGATCCTTGCCCTTGTCCTGGTGATGCAGTCGGATCTGGAAAACGCCAATCTCGTGGACGCCGCGATGAGCCCGCCGGCGGCCGCCGTGCTGCTGCTGGCTTTGGCCCTTTGTACAATCGGACTGCTGCTGTCGTTCAAGACCGGCAAGGCGCGCTCGTTCTTCGGCGCGGTTCTTCTGGCTCTTGTCGCCGTTATCCTGCCAATCGCCATGCAGAACATCATTCTCGTGTCGGCCCTGGTGCTGGCGGCCCTGGTCGGCCTCAGCCTGGTCGGCACGCTCTACAACAACGCCTTCTGGACGCTGTGCGCCTATGCCGGCCTGACGGCGGTGGTGCTGTGGCTGCTTGACGAGACGATCGGATCGCTGCTCGGCCAGTCGGTGTTCTTCCTGATCGCGGGCCTGCTGTTGCTCGGCATGGCCTATGTGGTCACCCGGGTGCTGCGCCGGCAGCGAGCTTCAGCGCAACCTGACGCAGGCGGGGAGGCGGCATCATGAGCCTCCCGCAGACCTTGCGCGCTCCCTTTCTCCGCTGGGGACTGCTGGCGCTGATCCAGCTTGCCCTGATCGCCGTTCCGCTCGCCGACCGGTTGGCAGTTCAGATGAACGGCCAGGAGGTCGTCCTCAACCTCAGGCCCGTCGATCCGCGGGATCTTCTGCGCGGCGACTATGTCATTCTCAGTCTCGAAATCAGCCGGGTGGAGAAGACGTTGCCCGGCGCCGATCAGGGTCTGAAGTCGGGTGAGACCGTCTATGTCGGGCTCGAAATCTCGGACGACGGCGTCGCCAGGCCGGCGAAGATCGCCCGGACCCGTGAAGAAGCCGGTCCATTGGCCATTGAGGGCAAGATCGGATACGGCTCAGCCGGGCAGGTTCAGGTCGACTACGACATCGATGCCTTCTATCTGCCGGAGGGCGAGGGCAAGGAGATCGAACGGCTTCCCGCCAAGCGGGTTCAGGTCGTCGTTGCCGTTCATCCGGACGGACGCGCCCTGCCGCTCCGGCTTCTGGTCGACGGCAAGGAATTCAAGTCCGACGCCGCCTTTTGACCTTTGACCGGTCCGCGTTTATGAGAGCGCTGTTTTCCGCAGTGCCGATCACCGCCTGTGGCGTTTGTGTGAGATTTTTCAGAACCGATGTCCGATCCCGCGTTTGAGACCCTGATCCTGCCGATCGAAAACGGCGACATTCCCTATTCGGGAAGCGAGCGCATCTTGTTCCTGCGGGCGCGGATGCACCCGGCAATGAAGCTGTTTCATGAAGGGCAGGTGATCTGCGAGCAAAGCTTCGCGCCCGAGCGCGACCGGCTGGAGGCAGGCGGCTTTTCCGTGGTCGATGAGACGGACGAAACGGACTTCGATCTGGTCTTCATTCTTCCCGGCCGCCAGCGCCAGGAAGCCCGCGCCGAACTCGCCCGCGCGGCGTCGCTGGTCAAACCCGGCGGCTGGGTGGTGGCCGCCGCCCTCAACACCGAAGGCGCCAAGACGCTGGCAACCGACATGGCGTCCCTGTTCGGACCGGTCGATCAGCTTTCCAAAAACAAGTGCCGGGTGATCTGGATCGAGGAGACCAGCGCCGACCTCGACAAGACCCTCAAGGCCGAATGGGCCGCGCTCGACGCGCCGCGCCCGATCCTGGACGGCGCCTGGGTCAGCCGGCCGGGCATTTTCGCCTGGGACCGGATCGACCCGGCCTCGAAGCTGCTTGCAGATCATCTGCCCGACACCCTTTCCGGCAAGGGCGCCGATCTCGGTTGCGGTTTCGGCTTTCTCGCGCGCACCGTTCTGGAACGGGCGCCGAAGGTGAGCGAACTCGATCTCTACGAGGCGGAAAAGCGGGCGCTGGATCTCGCCCGGGAAAACCTGAAGGCCTTTTCAGACACGAAGATCCTGCACGGCATCTGGTCCGACGTCACCCGAGGCCTTGAGGGAACCTACGACTTCATCGTCTCCAACCCGCCGTTCCACCAGTCCGGCAAGGCCGGCCGCACCGACGTCGGTCAGGACTTCATCCGCGCGGCCGCTGCGGGACTGAGGATCGGCGGCGTCTTCTACATGGTCGCAAACCGCCATCTGCCCTACGAGGCGACGCTGAAGGAGGCCTTCCGCGACGTGGAGATGATCGCCGACGAGGGCGGTTACAAGGTGATCCGTGCCGTGAAGGGCGCAATGAAGGCCAAGGAGCGGTAGCTCCCGTTCACCCCATCTGCCGGGTCTTCTCCACGGCCGCATCGAGAGCGGCCGCGATGGCGTCCGCGATATCCGAGGAGGCCATGGCGTTCAGCCCGGCCGCGGTCGTACCCGCATAGTCGATCATCTGCTGCACATGCCCGCCCGGCGTCATGGTGCTTTCCGCCAACATGTGTCCGGCTGCGAGAAAGAGCTGGCGAATGGACTTGTCGGCGACAGCAGGGTCGATGCCCCTTGTGACGGCATAGTCGCTCATGCAGGCGGCAAAATAGGCGACGAAGCCCGGAACCGGGCCGGTGATCGCGGTGAAGATCTCGATCTGGGCCTCGTCCGGCACCTCGTCGGTGGCACCACAAGCGCCAAACAGCGTCGTGATCGTGTTCCGGTCTTCACCGGTCACGGCTGCACTTGTGGTCCACGGGGAATAGGCGAGGCTGAATTCCGCCGCCGGGCTGCTCATGGCGCGGACGACGCGGACCGATCCGGTCAGTTCCTGAAGCTTTTGCAGCGATACGCCCGCCATGACGGAGGCGACCAGCTTGTCCCCGGCATTGATCCCGATCGCCGGCGCATCCTTCGGCGGCACCGACAGAAGAACGGTATCGCAGGCTTCGACAAGCTCCTGGTTGTTCGTCGTGATGTGGATCGCAGGATAAGCCTCGAACCCGGCGGAACTGCCGCTGCGGTTGGAAATCCAGAATCGCTCCGGCGCGACGGTTCCGGACCTGAGCAGCGCATGGGCAATCGCGCGTCCGAGCATGCCCGAGCCGCCGATAATCCCGACTGTTCCCATGGGTGTGGTCATCCCGATCCCTTCTTTGCTGTCCTGAAGACTTTCCGATATAGAGCCCATTAAAGCGGACAGGGCCCCGGGATGCCACTCTCCCCGGAACAGCCGGAAATCGAAAGCGGTCGGAATTCTCATGCGTCTGGTCAAACTCATCGCCAATCTCGGCTACGGCAGCCGCAAGGAAATCCAGATGGCGATCCGTAACGGCTGGGTCACCGACCGGGACGGCAATCCGCTGAAAGTGGACAGCAAGACGCCGCATGAGGACATCCTGTTCGACGACGAGCCGCTCGACCCGCCCGAGGGCATGGTGCTGCTGATGAACAAGCCGCTCGGCTACACCTGTTCCACCAAGGACCAGGGCCGGCTGGTCTACGACCTGCTGCCCGACCGGTTCCGGATGCGCAAGCCGGTGCTCTCCACCATTGGCCGCCTCGACAAGGAAACCTCCGGCGCGCTGCTCTTCACCGACGACGGCACCTTCCTGCACAAGGTGATCTCGCCGAAATCCGAAGTCCCCAAGGTCTACGAGGCCGAGCTCGACCGGCCGCTGAAAGGCAACGAGGCGGCGATCTTCGCCTCCGGCGAGATGATGCTGGAAAACGAACAGAAGCCGCTGAAGCCCGCCGAACTGGACGTCATCGACGACACCCATGTCCGCCTGACCCTCCACGAAGGCCGCTACCACCAGGTCCGCCGCATGTTCGCCGCCACCGGCAACCACGTGAATGCGCTGACCCGGATCCGCATCGGCGGTCTGGGGCTGGAAGGACTGGGCGAGGGGGAATGGAAGTTGCTCGGCGAAGAAGAGAAGTCGCGGATTTTCGGGTGAGGTTTCTCCCGTCATTCCAGACAAGCGCCACTGAATTAGAGTTGGCTGACAGCGTCTTCCCAAGGAATTGCGGTCGGCAAATAGTGGATCTTACCTTCGCGCATCACGAGTATCGGGCCATTTCCAGCGAGCTGAAATCTATAATTTCCAGTCCGCATGTATTCCTCGGAATTGTAGAAAAACACCCAGCCTTGGGCGATTTCTCGGGTTTCCTCTGAATATATCTCCACCGCCATGCCAATTTTTTCAGCTAATTGATCGATTTCCTTGCGGGCAAGATCGGTTGCGGCATCTCGGTTGATAGCGGTCATGATTAATTGCTCACGGCTTGGTGTGTCTTGCCGAGTAGATTGAAATGCGACCTGAACACACTAGGAAAATCTCTGATGATATGGAAACAAGCAATGCTGTTTGCTTGCAGGCCTTCCGAAACTGCGCGGATTTTCGGATGAGGATGGAAAGCAGTTATAACCCTGGTCCGCCGAGGACGTTTGCTGGCTTGGCAGGCAGGCAAATCCTCCAATAGGGTTGGAGGGATTATTCTTGCGAATTGGAACGACAATAAGCGCAATTTCAATGGGCGGAATATGGCAATGTCGGTGCTTCAGATAGATGAATTGAAACAAATCCCCGGCGTTAAATTCGAAGAACCAAATTCGAAATTGGCGGAAAATGATGGGGTTCTGTCTAGTGGATTTACTTTGCCAAAGGCCCATATGGACTTGCTGGCCATCTCAAATGGTATGTCGATATGCGACGGGTACTATAAATTATTTGGACTTTACAATGAGAAAAACAAAAATTTAGAGATATGGAACGAAAGAGAATACTGGAAATTTGCTTGGGAGGGGAGGGTAGATAATTTTTTGTGCTTTGCGACAACCGTATGGGGAGATCAGTATGCCTATAGAATAAGTTCGGTAGAGCAAGGTGAGGCAACACCTATATTTTTTCTGCACGCATTTTCGATGGAGGCTGATCTCATTGCGAATAGTTTTGAAGAGTTTTGGCAGAAAAATTTCATCAGAAAAGCAAAAGATCCCAATGATGAGATGGTAACCAAATGCAGAGCGAGCATTGGTCCGTTAGGTTGGGATGAATTTCTCGTATACAATCCACCGCTTGAATTAGGCGGGACCGAAGACGTTTCCTCACTCAGTAAAATGCAGCCCCGCCCAGCTATGATAATAAATGCAGATTTAGCTATGGGAATGGAAAAGCTGTCAGATGATACTGTTATTGAAGGGGTGGATACTTATGTCGATTCACTTGGTCGGATGAGCATTCGATATGTAACTTCGGACGCATCTCCTAAGAAATTTCCATTTAAATTCTGGTGAAGACAACAGCGACGATCTGATATTAGTGAAATTCAACGTCCAGTCTGTCGGCTTTCAAGCGGATACGTTTTCCATTTAGGTCTCCATAATCCCAAAGTAATAATTGGTCTTCAAATTCCAGCCCGCACTCCAATACAACTCCATTGAGTTGTCCGGTGATCCAATATTGAAAGCCGTCTCCGCATTTTTCAAAAGCTGGGGCAGATGCTGAAGCCTCTTCTATCTCATAGTCGTCATCTATTAGAAAGGGAGAGATCGTGACAGGGTATTGGCATCCGATTTCAATGAAATAGGGCAGAACACTTGCGAAACAGGTGAGTTCGTATCCGTCTATAAGCAATACGACCTCTTCCTCAATTGTTTCTCCGATGAATTGCACACGTGCATCGTATTTCTTCACAGTCACGGGCCCTAATAGGTTTTTTCCAAAAGAAATTTCTCAAAACTCGAGTTTGAGCTGGTCGAAGCTCATGCAATTGATCTCCGGAGACGAGAAAAATTCATGAAATTCTTTACCCCTCCATCTCCTCCTTCAGCATCTCCAGTTCCAGCCACTGTTCTTCCGCGGAGTCCTTTTCCGCAGTCAGTTCGGTGATTTGGGCCGAAAGCTTGGCAAATTTGTCCGGGTTCTTCGTGTAAAGCGCCGGGTCGTTCATGTCCTGCTGCAGTTGGTCAAGTTTTGACTCAAGGGCTTCAATGGTTTGCGGCAGGGTCTTCAAAAGGTGTTGCTGGGTAAAGGAGAGTTTCGACTTTGCGGAAGACTTGGCCGACTTTTCAGCCGCCGCCGGCTCTTCCCTGGTTTTCTTCGGCGCGGGCTTTTCCATCTTGCGCGCGGTCACGCCTTCGCCGCGCTGGCTAAGCATGTCGGAGTAGCCGCCGGCATATTCCTGCCATTTGCCGTTGCCCTCCGAAACGATGACGGAGGTCGCCACCCGGTCGAGGAAGTCACGGTCGTGGGAGACGATCAGCGCCGTGCCCTGGTAGTCGGCCAGCAGTTCCTGCAGCAGGTCGAGGGTTTCCAGGTCGAGGTCGTTGGTCGGCTCGTCGAGCACCATCAGGTTGGACTTTGCGGCCAGCGCTCGGGCGAGCATGGCGCGGGCCCGTTCGCCGCCGGAGAGCACGCCGACGGGCGTGCGCGCCTGTTCCGGCGAGAACAGGAAGTCCTTCATGTAGCCGATGACGTGCTTGGTCTCGTTGCCGACGACCACCGTGTCGCCGCGTCCGCCGGTGAGCACCGAGGAGAGCGTGTCGTTCGGGTTGAGGTGTTCCCGTTTCTGGTCGAGGGTGACCATTTCCAGGTTGGTGCCGAGGCGGACGGAACCGGTGTCCGGCGCAAGTTCCCCGGTGAGCATCTTCAAAAGCGTCGTCTTGCCGGCGCCGTTCGGGCCGACGAGGCCGATCCGGTCGCCACGCTGGATGCGGGTGGAGAAGTCTTTCACGATCGCCCGCTCGCCGTAGCTCTTGGAAATGCCCTTCGCCTCGATCACCAGCTTGCCGGAGACCTCCGCGTCCGTGGCGGCGAGCTTGGCGGTGCCCTGCGGCCCGCGGTGCTCGCGCTTCTGCTGGCGCAGGTCAGCGAGTTCGCGCACCCGGCGCATGTTGCGCTTGCGCCGGGCGGTGACGCCATAGGTCATCCAGTGTTCTTCGCGCTTGATCTTCTGGGCAAGCTTCTGCTGGTCGATCTCTTCCTGTTCGAACACCTCGTCGCGCCAGGCCTCAAAATGGGCAAAGCCCTTGTCGAGCCGCCGCGAAATGCCCCGGTCGATCCATACGGTCGCCCGCGACAGGTTTTCCAGGAAACGCCGGTCATGAGAAATCAGCACGATGGCCGACTTCAGGCCTTTGAGTTCCTCTTCCAGCCATTCGATGGCCGGGAGGTCGAGGTGGTTGGTCGGCTCGTCGAGCAGGAGCACATCCGGCTCCGGCGCCAGTGTGCGCGCTAACGCCGCCCGGCGCGCCTCGCCCCCGGAAAGGGCCTTGGGGTCTTCGTTGCCGGTGAGGCCGAGCACGTCGAGCAGGTATTGGCCGCGGTAGGGATCGTCGCCCGGCGCCAGCCCTTCGTTCACATAATCGAGCACGGTCTTGTAGGCGGTAAGATCCGGTTCCTGTGGCAGGTAGCGGATGGTGCGGCCCGGCTGGAAGAAGCGCTCGCCCGAATCCGCCTCGATCTGGCCGGCGGCGATCTTCAAGAGCGTCGACTTGCCCGAGCCGTTGCGCCCAACGAGGCAGATCCGGTCGCCTTCGGAAACGGAAAGCTCCGCGCCGGTCAGGAGCGGCGTGCCGCCGAAGGTCAGGTGAATGTCGCGAAGGGTCAGGAGAGGAGGGGCCATGAAAAATCGAATGCGTATCTGGATCGGGTATCGGGAATGCCGGGTGCCGACAGGAATACGATCCGGGCACCAGATTCAAGTGATTTCCTTATTCGCGCCGCGTTTTCGGCGTCTTGTGATATTCTAATTTCCTTGGGGCGGGGCAGTAGTGGCGTCCATGCTGTGGAGGATGGAGATGATACCGGCTGTGCATTCTCTGAACCGCAAACCCTGGCTGCGCAATGCGGCCCGAGTGGCAATTGCCGCGATCGGCCTTGTCGCCGTCAGCCTGTCTGCGGCTGAGGCAGGCGGACGTCATCATGGCCATTACTATCGGGGCGGCAATGACTGGGGCGGCGCTGCCGCTGCCGGCGTCATCGGCCTGGCGGCCGGAGCCATTATCGGCTCGGCCTTCTCAGGGCCGGGCTATTATGCCGGGGCGCCCTATTATGGCGGGCCGGTCTACTACGATCCGCCGCCTTACCGTTATCTGCCGCCGCCCTATCCCTACCGGTCCGAGGCCTATGTAAATCCGCCGCGCTACTATCAGCCGCGCTACTATCAGCCGAGGGCCTACCGGCCGGTCCAATGGTCGCCCGAATGGATCGCCTATTGCGCGCGCAAGTACAAATCCTTCAATCCGCGCACAGGCACCTACCGCACCTACAGCGGCCGGGTCCGCATGTGTCACTGAGGCTGGCGATCAGATCGCATTGTGTCGGGGCGTCACTGCTTTCCACAGCTTCTTCGGCGTCATCTGCGGCTCGCCCTGCGGGTCATTTTCAAACACGGCCGCGTAGATGCCGGGTGCCAGATTCTTGACCGACTGGGCGATATGGCGCTTCATCCGCCGTTTGGCAGCTTCTGTATCTCGGCGTTCGAATGCGTCCAGGATGTCGATATGCCGTGACCCCTCGTTTCGGTTCCATATGATCTTGCCCTGATGGGCAGAGACCATGTAGCGGTGCAGCTGCAGGAGCGCCCGGTGCAGGAACGGTTCCAGCATGGGCATTTCCGCCATTTCGAAGATGAAGCAATGCAGGCGCCGGTCGATCTCCGAGCAGGTGAAGACGTCGCGCTGCAACCGGCTTTCATCGTAGAGGTCCATCAGTTCCCTGAGATCGTCTATCTTGCCATCATCCGCCACCGCGACCGCGCGTTCGACGCCGGTGCATTCCAGGTGCACCCGCATCCGCGTCAGGATGATAGCTTCGTCCAGGGTCGTGCGGGTGACGAAGGTTCCCTGATAGCCGCGCCGGTCGACGAGCCCGCATTCCTGCAACCGGAGCAGGGCTTCGCGCACCGTGCCTTGCGAGCAGGAAAACTCCTGCGCCAGCGCCTGCTCGGTAATCGGGCATTCGTCCGTGAGATGACCCAGCACAATCCGGCGCTTCAGTATCTGGTGAACCGTATCCGATTTGCTCGTATTCTTCTGGGAATACAGCGGATTGGTGGCAATGTCGGCCAATGTCATCGGTCGGTCTGTCTCCTTTTAGATCCAGACTGCCATCCCCAAACCGCACACGCCGTATTTCCGGTCAAAAGCCGGTTTTTCTTCGGTCGCTTCGGTCTAATCCGGTCGATAATTCCTGATCGACGGATCGATGGGGCCGTGCAGATCCTCTTTCAAATTCGATGCACCAGGTTCCGAAGGCGGTTTTTTAGGAGCGGTCTTCCGGCTTTTATCCGGTAAAGCAGCGCTTTATTGAAATCGTTTGCCCACGACACTTGAATGCACCTGCCCGGAACGGACCTTCTTGCAGGTCAGTCCCGGTAATTATCGCAACTCATATCCAATGTTATTTTGGCTGCGAATTGGGACAATTACTATATTGGACTAGTCGATCACAAATTCGCGATTTCCTGAACGATCGATCAATTTTGCGTGTGCGACAATACGCGCAGCCAGTTTCTGTAGGACAGTTTTTCAACGAGATTTTCGCCGAAGCCGGCATCACGAAATGCCTGAACCAGTTTTTGCAGGCCGGAAGAATCGCCAAGATCTGCCGGTACCATGCAGCCGTCGAAGTCGGATCCGAGGCCGACGCGATCCTCGCCGAGCCGTTCCACCAGATAGGCCGCATGGCGGACGATCGTCTCCAGCGGCGTCGTTCTGTCGTGGCGTCCGTCCTCGCGCAGGAAGGCTACATGGAAATTGACGCCGACCAGGCCGTTGCTTTCCCGGATCGCGTCGAGCTGGCGGTCGGTGAGGTTGCGGGCGTTCTGACACAGGGCATGGGCATTGGAATGGCTTGCAACCAGCGGGTGGCGGCTCGTTTCCGCCACATCCCAGAACCCCTTTTCGGTGATATGCGACAGGTCGACCAGGATCCTGAGGTCGTTACAGGCCCTGACCAGCGCGCGGCCGGCGTCGGTCAGGCCCGGGCCGGTGTCCGGGGACGACGGAAAGGCCATTGGTACCCCGTCGGCGAAGGCGTTCTTGCGGCTCCAGACCGGTCCGAGCGAGCGCAGACCGGCCGCGTGCAGCACCTCGAGCGCGTTGAAATCGGTGTCGATCGCCTCCGCGCCCTCGATATGCAGCACTGCGGCAACACTGTCTTCGGCCATGGCCCTTTCGATGTCCGCAACACTACGACAAAGGGTAAACCCCCCGTCGGATTCCCGCTCAAGGCGTTGCGCCCGGGCCGCCATGCGCAGGGTGAAGCCGAGGGCCTCTGCTTGCGATATCTCGGCGTAATTGGCCGGATCGCTCGGGTTGAACGGCCTGGTGAAATCCTGATGGATGTTGGAGGGAACGAACATGGCGAACAGCCCGCCGGCGAATCCGCCTTCGCGTGCCCTCGGCAGGTCGATGTGCCCCTGTTCCGTGCGCTTGAAAAAACTGCGCTCCTTCCGCGTCCCTGCCTCGATCTCCAGTTTCAAAAGGGTGTCGTTGTGACCGTCAAAAACGGGGATCTTGTTCGAAGACAAAGGAAGGAACCTTGGGTTGGCGGGGAGGACAATCTTAAGACCTGTCTCTTATTTGTCGACATCGGTCTGAAAATTCCAGTCCGAATGCGGATCCTGCCCAGAAAGCTCTTGCCAACGGGCCGCAAACTGCGCATGAAAAAGCGAGGAAAACAGCGGAGCCATCATGCCGAGCGAATTTTACCCGACGAAAACGTCCCCAACGGCACCTTTGAGCAATCCGCTCAGCCGCCGCGCCCTTATGGGCGGCGGGCTGATGTTGATGGCGGTTCCGCTTTCCGGCTGCTATTCGGTCGGGCTGCATGACCAGCCGGACCTTCCGGACGAAACCTTCGACTACGCCTCCGCCTATGCGGCATGGCCGGACGGCGACTACACCTGGCCGGCGATCAACTACAAGTCGTTCGACCAGAAGTACTGGCGCCAGGTGGTCGACTACAAGTCCTACGAAAAGCCGGGCACGATCATCGTCGATCCCTATAATAATTTCCTTTACTGGACCCTGTCGCGCAAGAAGGCCCTGCGCTACGGCATCGGCGTCGGCCGGGCCGGCTTTGCCTGGTCCGGCGAAGCCCTGATCCGCGTCAAGCGCGAGCACCCGATCTGGCGTCCTCCGCAGGAAATGATCGCGCGCAAGCCGTCTCTCGGCCGTTACTGGGAAAAGGGCATGGAGCCCGGCCTGAAGAACCCGCTCGGCGCCCGCGCGATGGATCTCTGGCAGGGGCCGAAGGACACGCTGTTCCGCATCCACGGCACCAACAAGCCCTCCAGCATCGGAACGAAAGCCTCCTCAGGCTGCATCCGCATGTGGCAGCAGGACGTGATCGATCTGTTCAGCCGGGTTCCGCTGCGCACCAAGGTCATCGTTCTGACCAAGGAACAGGCTGAACAGCACCAGACTGTTTAACCGAAGGTTCCGGGTAACAACATAGAGCGGTCCGTGGTCGGGCCGCTCTTTTCGTGTCAGCTCGCCGTCACCGGCATAAGCGCCACGTCATAAAGCACCGCGCTGAAGTGACAGACGGCTGCCGCCAGCACGAAAGCGTGCCAGATGGCGTTCTGGAACGGCAGCCGTTTCCAGGCATAAAACGCCGTTCCCACCGTATAAAGCAGCCCCCCCAGCAGGATCATGCCGAAGCCGAAGCCCGACGCCTTGTCGAGCAGCGGTTTGAAGGCGAACACCACCACCCAGCCCAAAGCCAGGCACAGGGGCACGGTGATCCGGTCCACCCCTTTAAGGTACAGGAGTTTCAGGATCGCGCCTGCGAGCGCACCTGTCCACACGACGGCGAGCAGGATGCCGCCGGTCCAGCCGCCGATGATCATCGACGCCAGCGGCGTGTAGGTGCCTGCGATCATCAGAAAGATCGCCGCATGATCGAGCCGGCGCAACAGGCCCTGCTTTTTCTCCTTGGCGAAGATGTTGTAGAGCGCGGAGCAGATCAGCATGGCCATGAGGCAGCCGGTGTAGACGAACACGCTCACCTGCCGCCCGGTGTCGGGCGAATTCCACAAGATCGCAGCAAGGGTGATTGTGGCTGCCAGGCCGAGGCCGATGCCGATCACATGCATCGTTCCGTCGGCGATCTTTTCCGCAAGCGTTTCAATTCGCATGGCCGCTCCCACTGTTCGCGTTCAAGACATTTACGAGCGTGGGGGAAGCTCAAGGCACTTTCAAGGCGGGATCTTGATTGGAAATGCCTATTTATCCGGCAGCGCTGCGCAGCGGCTGTTCGGCCTCGGTTTCTTCGCGGTGGGAGGCAACCGAAGCGACGAAATCGTTGAAGCGTTCGCCCTGGATCAGGACGTGCTGCCGCAGGTGGTCTGCGGCCGCTTCCGCATCGCCACGGGCGATGGCGTCGACGATCTGCTGGTGCTCGCCCAGCGACATGGCAACCCGGTTGCGCACCCGAAGCTGCAGGCGCCGGTAAACCTTGAGCTGGTTCTGCAGGCTGCGCGCCTGATCGGCCAGGAAGCCGTTGTGGCTCGCCCTGTAGATCGCCTCGTGGAAGGTCTGGTTGGCGTGGAAATAGGCGTCCGGATCCCCGTCCTCGCAGGCGAGATTGCAGGCCTCGTGGGCCGCCTGAAGGTTGGCCAGCTCCCGGGGCGCAATACGCCGGGCGGCAAGCCGTCCGCACATGGCTTCCAGTTCCGCCATGACCTCGAACATCTCGATCAGCCGGGGAATGCCGATTTCGCGCACGAAGGCGCCCCGCCGCGGCCGGATTTCAACGAGGCCTGCGACCGACAGTTCGATCAGGGCCTCGCGGATCGGCGTGCGCGACACTTCGAAGCGGTTGGCAAGGGTGACCTCGTCGAGCCGGGTTCCGGCGGGATAGCGGCCGGTCGCGATATCTCCCTCAAGGGCTTCGCGTAAGGATTCGGCACGCCGGACTTTGCTGCGAGGTTTGGTCATGGCCCCAACTTATGCAAAAATCCCATTCTTGTATACAAAAAAGATTGACTCGCATGCGAGAGCTATGTTTGCCTTGACGTCGGCGGGAGACCGCCCGCGCGCAGACTTCCGCTCAAACAGGATGGCGCGCTAACGGGAGGATATTATGAAGACTTTTATGAAGACGGCGCTCGTCCTGGGCGTTGCCGTATGTGCCGCCGTGCCGGTGGCGAATGCTGCCGACATCACCCTGAAGGCCTCGCACCAGTGGCCGGGCGGAAAAGGCGACGTCCGCGACGAAATGGTGCAGATCCTGGCGCGTGAGGTGGAAAAGGCCAACGTCGGCGTCAAGATCCAGGTCTATCCTGGCAAGTCGCTGTTCAAGCCCAAGGAACAGTGGGGCGCCATGGTCAAGGGCCAGCTCGATATCTCGGCTTTCCCGCTCGACTATGCCTCCGGCCGCCATCCGGAATTCTCCGCGACCCTCATGCCGGGCCTGGTGCGTAACCATGACCGCGCACTGCGGCTCAACGATTCCAAGTTCATGAAGGACATCAAGCAGGTCATCAACGACGCCGGCGTCGTGGTGCTCGCCGATGCATGGCTCGCCGGCGCGTTCGCGTCCAAGAAAGAGTGCATCACCAGCCCGGACACCATCAAGGGTCAGGTGACCCGTGCGGCCGGTCCGGCATTCGAACAGATGCTGGTGGGAGGCGGCGCCTCGATCGCTTCCATGCCGTCTTCGGAAATCTACACCGGTCTGCAGACCGGCGTTCTGGATGCGGCCAACACCTCCTCCGGATCGTTCGTGTCCTATCGCATCTACGAACAGGTCACCTGCCTGACCAAGCCGGGCGCCAACGCCCTGTGGTTCATGTATGAACCGATCCTGATGTCCAAGCGCAGCTGGGACGGTCTCTCCAAGGAGCAGCAGGATGCCCTGATGGCGGCCGGCAAGGTTGCCCAGGAATATTTCGTCGGCCAGGCCAAGGGCCTCGATGACAAGCTGGTCAAGACCTTTGAGGATGCCGGCGTCAAGGTCGTCGAAATGTCCGGCGACGACTACAACGCCTGGCTCGCGATCGCCAAGGAGACCTCCTACAAGAACTTCGCCGAGAAGGTCGAAGGCGGTCAGAAGCTGATCGACGAGGCCCTCGCGGTCGAATAAGCGGGACCGATAATTTCCGGCCCGGCGCGATTGGCGCCGGGCCGGACGATCCTCAAGAACGACAATAACAGGCAGCCTTGCGGTGCACGGATCCCGTGCGGTCGGGGGAGGCTGCCGTGACTACGGATGTCTCGCATGACCGCCTATATCCGCTGGGTCTCCGCGCTTTCGCGTGGGGCCGCCATCATCTCGCTTCTGCTTCTGGCTGCGGCCATTCTGGTTGTGACCCAGATGGTGGTGTTCCGGTATTTCCTGAAGGCATCGACCTACTGGCAGACGGATTTCGTCACCTTCGCCCTGGTCGCGATGACATTCCTCGCAAGCCCCTATGTCCTCATGGAAAAGGGGCATGTGGGCGTCGATATCCTGCAAATGGCCGCCAAGCGTCCCTGGCGTGAGATCCTGCAGTCCCTTGCCGGGCTGATCGGCCTGATCTTCGCCGCCATGCTCGCCTGGTCCGGCTGGCATTATTTCGAGGAAGCCTGGAGCTACGGCTGGACGACCGATACCGTCTGGGCCCTGCCGCTCTGGATTCCGCTTCTGCCCTTGCCTGTAGGCATCGGCCTGATGGCTCTGCAATATGTCGCCGAACTGGCGAAAATCTGGGGAGCGCACGAATGAGCCCGCTTGTCTCCGGCCTTCTGGTCATGATCGGGCTTCTGGCCCTGCTCGGCATCGGCACACCGATCGCCTTTGCCCTCGGCTTCGTTTCCATCATGGCGCTGCTGATCGTCGATGGTCCCGGCAGCCTCTCCATTCTCGGAGAGACCTTTTTCGCAGGCCTTGCCTCCTTCGAACTGGTCTCCATTCCCATGTTCATTCTCATGGGCGCCGCAGTCGCGTCGTCGCCGGCCGGCAAGGATCTCTACGAGGCGCTCGACCGCTGGCTGAACCGGGTGCCGGGCGGCCTGGTCCTGTCCAATCTGGGCGCCTGTTCCATCTTCGCCGCTCTTTCCGGATCGTCGCCGGCAACCTGTGCTGCCATCGGCAAGATGGGCATTCCGGAAATGACCGACCGGGGCTACCCGAACGAGATCGCAGCCGGGTCGATCGCAGCCGGCGGCACGCTCGGCATTCTGATCCCGCCGTCGATCACCATGATCGTTTACGGCATTGCCACGGAAACCTCGATCGGACGCCTGTTCATCGCAGGCCTCCTGCCGGGGCTCATGCTGACCATCCTGTTCATGGCCTGGACGATCTTCGAGTGCAAACGCCGGGGCGTGGGCCTGTCCGCACTGACCGAACGCTTCACCATGAAGGAACGCTTCGCCGCATTGCCGCGGGTGCTTCCCTTCCTGACAATCATCGCCGGCATCCTTTACGTGCTTTACGGCGGGGTCGCCACGCCGTCGGAAGCCTCCGGCGTCGGCGCTCTGCTGTGCATCCTGCTCGTGGTGGTGATCTACCGGATGTGGAGCTTTTCCAAGGTCACGCGCATGTTCCGCGACACCTTGAAGGAAAGCATCATGATCATGATGATCATCGGTGCGTCGGAGCTGTTTTCCTATACCCTGTCATCGATGTTCGTCACCCAGTCGATCGCCGGCTGGATCGCCGACCTGGACGTCAATCGCTGGGTCCTGATGGCGGTGATCAACCTCTTCCTGCTGTTCGCCGGCTTCTTCCTGCCGCCGGTCGCCGTCATCCTGATGACCGCGCCGATCCTGATGCCGATCATCCTGCAGGCCGGCTTTGATCCCTACTGGTTTGCCGTGATACTCACGATCAACATGGAAATAGGTCTGATTACGCCTCCGGTCGGTTTGAACCTATATGTGATTAACGGGATCGCTCCGAACATCACGCTGGCGGAAATCCTGCGCGGATCGATTCCCTACGTGCTGTGCATGGTGGTCGGGATCGTGATCCTCTGTCTGTTTCCCGGCATCGCCACATGGCTTCCGGAACTCATGCTGGGCAAGGCCATATGAATACAAGCTTCTTCGGCGAATTGCTGTCATCCATCACGGAGCAGGGGCGGGCACTGCTTGATGCCCGCCGGAACCGGAACTCCGGCATTCCGGTCGTCGAATTGTGCGAACAACTGCTGTCGGGACGGGGCGAAGCCTCCGGGGTCGCCATCGCCCAGGATGTGCTGACGACCTATGCCGGACTTGGAAGCGAAGCCAGACAGGCGTTCTTCATGGCGCTTCTGGATCGCTTCGGCCCTGATCTGGATCTTGTCCGGCAAGCCGCCGCGGAGCTTCAGGAAACGCCGGACGATCCGGCGGTGCTCAGGCATTTGCATGCGGTTTCCGAACCGCGCCGGCAGGAACTGATCCGGCGTTTGAACCTCGCACCCGGCGGCACCCGTGCTCTCGTCGACATGCGTGCCGATCTCCTGGACATTTTGGCGGACCACCCGGAATTGCGGGAAGTGGACCAGGATTTCGAGCACCTGTTTTCGTCCTGGTTCAACAGGGGATTTCTGGTGATGCGCCGGATCGACTGGTCGACCCCGGCCTCCATCCTGGAAAAGATCATCAAATATGAAGCCGTGCACGAGATCTCCGGCTGGGACGATCTGCGCCGGCGTATCGGGCTGGAGGACCGGCGGCTTTACGCCTTCTTCCATCCCGCCCTTGTCGATGACCTTCTGATCTTCGTCGAGGTCGCGCTCACCCGGGACATTCCCGGGGCTATTGCCCCGATCCTGGCAGAGGAACGGGCAGAGATAAGGGCGGAAGAGGCTGCCACCGCGGTCTTTTATTCCATATCCAACTGCCAGAAAGGCCTGCGCGGCATTTCCTTCGGCAACTTCCTGATCAAACAGGTCGTCGAGGAACTGCGCCGGGAGCTTCCCGGTCTCAAGACGTTCGTCACCCTGTCTCCGGTACCGGGCTTTGCCCGCTGGCTTTCCCGGCAGCTGAAGGCCGAAACGGACGTGGTGTCGAACGCGCTGGCTCCGGAGTTGTCCGACGAATTGCAGCAGACCGACTGGTTCCTCGATCCGGATGTGTGCAAGCGCCTGGAACCGGCGCTATCAGGCCTTTGCGCGCATTATCTGACCCGCGAAAAGGACCGGAAGGGCCGGCCGCTCGATCCCGTTGCCCGGTTCCACATCGGCAACGGCGCCCGGCTGGAGCGGGTCAACTGGCTGGGCGACATTTCACCCAACGGTCTCGCCCAGGCGCATGGCTTCATGGTGAATTATCTCTATGAACTGAGATATATAGAGCGGAATCACGAAGCCTATGCCGAAACCGGAGCGGTCGCCTCCAGTTCCCAGGTCCAGAAACTGATCAAAGCCGTTCCCCAAAATAAAAGTCTGCAGCCGGTGAGTTGAGCCCATGAACCATCTCTTTTCTGAAATCCGCGCCAACATGCCGGACACCGGCAAGGTCTTTCTGGAAACCCAGGACGGCCGGCAGATCAGCTACGGCGATGTGCTGGCCCTGTCGGCCCGCTATGCCAATGCGCTGACCGATATCGGTGTGTCGCCCGGCGACCGGGTGGCGGTGCAGGTGGAAAAGACGCCGGAAGCCCTGATGCTTTACCTGGCGACAGTGCGCGCGGGCGGTATCTTCCTGCCGCTGAACACCGCCTACACGCCGGCCGAGATCGATTATTTCGTCACCGACGCCGAACCGGCCGTCCTCGTCTGCGATCCGGCAAAGGCCGATGCCCTTGCCGCCACGGCGCAAAAGGTCGGCGCCAGCCTGCAGACGCTCGATGCGGCCGGCGAGGGGTCCCTGCGCACGCTCGCCGACGGGGCTTCAAGTCAGTTTGAGGACGTGGCGCGCGAGGACACCGATCTTGCGGCAATCCTTTACACCTCCGGCACGACCGGCCGTTCCAAGGGCGCGATGCTGTCCCACGAGAACCTGGCCTCCAACGCCCGTACGCTGGTAAAATACTGGCAGTTCACCGGCGACGACGTCCTGTTGCATGCCTTGCCGATCTTCCATACCCACGGCCTGTTCGTCGCCACCAACACCCTGCTTTTTGCCGGCGGCTCCATGTTGTTCCTGCCGAAGTTCGATCTGGACGCGGTCCTGAAGCTGCTGCCGAAGGCGACCTCGATGATGGGCGTGCCGACCTTCTATATCCGCCTGCTCGGCTCGAACGCGTTCACCCGGGATCTCGTGTCCCATATGCGGCTGTTCATTTCCGGGTCCGCACCGCTGTCGGCCGAAGTGCACAAGGAGTTCAGCGAGCGCACCGGTCTTGCCATCCTGGAACGCTACGGCATGACCGAAACCAACATGAACACCTCCAACCCGTATGACGGCGAGCGCCGGGCCGGGACCGTCGGCTTCCCGCTGCCGGGCGTCGGCCTCAGGATCGCCGATCCGACGACGGGCAGGGAACTGCCTCAGGGCGAGGTCGGCGTGATCGAGGTCAAGGGGCCGAACGTGTTCCAGGGCTATTGGCGCATGCCGGAAAAGACGGCGGAGGAATTCCGCACCGACGGCTATTTCGTCACCGGCGACATGGGCCGGATCGACGAGCGCGGCTATGTTTCCATCGTGGGCCGTTCCAAGGACCTGATCATTTCCGGCGGCTTCAACGTCTATCCGGCCGAAGTCGAGGCACTGCTCGACGAAATCCCGGGCGTTGCCGAAAGTGCCGTGATCGGCGTTCCCCATCCCGATTTCGGTGAGGGCGTGGTCGCGGTCGTGGCCGCCCGTCCTGGCGCCGATCTCGATGCCGGCGGCATCACCGTCGCCCTGTCCGACAAGCTCGCCCGTTTCAAGCAGCCCAAGGAAGTCCACATCGTGGAAGCCCTGCCGCGCAACACCATGGGCAAGATCCAGAAGAACGCCCTGCGGGAGACCTACAAGGGCGACTTCGGCTAGACGAATCGCCGTCTTTTGTGGCGTCACGGGCCGGACAATCCACCGGATCCGGATCGGTCCGGGTTAGTGCGTAGCGTCCGGCATCCGGCCCATGGCTTTGTTGCGATTTGCAAGCCTGTTTTTTGTCGACGGACCCCCGTCCTTCCTCCTTCCGTAGAGGGAGTGCCCGAAAATGGCCGCTTTTTGATGTTTTTCGGTTTGATTACATTTTCGTAATCGTCGATTGCGAGCGTTTTCGTAAATGTCTTGGTTACCAAGTTTCTTCATAGTTGGAGATTGCTGGGGACCTCGACAGGCGGGGGCAGGGTTGCAGCCTTTAAGTGTCGGTTTGTCGGACACGCGGCTCGTCAGCCGCGGGTAAAGCAAAGTTTGGGCGCATATGTATCGTAGTAAACAGCCTTCCAAACCTCAGGGTCAGGCAAGGACGAAGAAGTCCGGTGTCCGCGGAACACGCGTGGCATTGTTCGGCGGGGCCATCGCTCTTTCCGCTCTCGCGCTGTCTGTGACCCTGACGAAATCATCCGTCGGCCCGGTCGAAGACCAGTTGGCGCGGATCTTCTCCGACCCGGAAACCCGGGCAGCCATCCCTCCGTTGCCGCAGTCCAAACCGGACGACATCATCACCGGCAGCATCGCGCCGAACCATGCCGGCGCATATGCCGGGCCGGCCGATCGTCTGACGACGACCGGGCAGGAAGTGCTTCCCGAGCCGGATCGTCCGTTTGCCCTGTCGTCTGAAGAAACGCTCGCGCTGGCCATGGCCCGGCGCCAGCAGGAAGAGGACGAGGCGGCGGCAAAGGTCGCTCTCGTGGCCGAACTGGCCAAGGGACTGCTGCGGCGCAGGCTGCTGGCGGCGCGCGAGACCGAGGGCGGTGCCGACAGCACAGCCGACGGTTCTATAACCGTCGCGGCGCTGGAGCCGGAAACGGAAGAAACGGACACCGGCGAGATAACCATCGAAACCGACGTCGCGAATGCGGAGACGGCTCCGGATATGACGCCGGAAACGGCGCCCGTGCCGTCCAAACGTCCGGAAGTACCGAGCTGGGCCCGGGCGAAGGACGACGACAAGGAAAAGAGCAAGGGGCGCAAGACCTATCCCCAGCTTGCCTATGCGGCTCCGGAAGACCCGACCACCACCGATGACAGCGGCGGCGGCGGCCTGTTCGGCGGCCTGTCCAAGGTGTTCAGCGGCGGCGGCGGCAAGGGCGGCCTTCCCGGTCGCGGCAGCGGCATTGCGGTCTATGACATCAAGTCGGCCACCGTCTACATGCCGGACGGCCAGAAGCTGGAAGCCCATTCCGGTCTGGGCCACATGAAGGACAACCCGAATTACACCAAGCGGAAGAACCGCGGGCCGACGCCGCCGAATGTCTACAAGCTCGTCATGCGTGAGAGCCTGTACCACGGGGTTGAGGCGGTGCGCATGCTGCCGACCGACCGGGGCGCCATGCATGGCCGCGACGGCATGCTTGCTCATACGTCGCTGGTGCGCGGCACCAACGGCTCTCACGGCTGCGTCGCCTTCAAGAACTATTCCCGCTTCCTGGCAGCCTTCAAGGCGGGCAAGGTGAAGAAGATGATCGTCGTGCCTGACCTGCGCGAACTGCCGGTCTACATGGCGTCCCTGTAAGCGCTTCTGCCGGCGGCCCGACGCTGCCGGCCTTTTCTTCTTTCACAGAGCATCGAGGCGGGATGATACCGGTCTCGCCAGCCCTTCAACGGTACGGGTTTTGCCGTCCGTGGAATGTCACGCCCTTTCGACGTTCGGCAGGAACACCGTCAGGATGCCAAAGGCGGGCAGGAAGGCACACAGGTGGTAGACGTATTCGATCCCCTTGATGTCGGCGACCTCGCCGAGAACCGCCGCGCCCAGACCCGCAATGCCGAAGGCAAAGCCGAAGAACAGGCCTGCGATCAGCCCGACCTTGCCCGGCACCAGCTCCTGGGCGAAGACGATGATCGCCGAAAACGCCGAGGCCAGCACGAGGCCGATGATGACAGTGAGCACACCCGTCCAGAACAGGTTGGCGTAGGGCAGGGCGAGCGTGAACGGCAGCACGCCGAGGATTGAAATCCAGATCACCACCTTGCGGCCGATCCGGTCGCCGACCGGGCCGCCGATGACCGTGCCGGCCGCGACGGCGCCTAAGAACAGGAACAGGAGAAGCTGGGATTCGCGGATGCCGACGCCGAATTTGTGGATCAGGTAGAAGGTGTAATAGTTCGTCAGGCTGGCCATGTAGATGTACTTGGAAAAGACCAGCAGCCCGAGAACGGCAATCGCCAGCACGACGCGCGACGGCGACAGACCGGTGACGGCATGCGCGACCGCGTGCCTGGCCGTGGTCTTTCTCTTTCCGGCGTACCAGCTGCCCACCTGCCACAGCACCAGCATGGCGAGAAGGGCGGCGGCTGAGAACCAGGCGACGCTCTTTTGGCCCTGGGGCAGGACGATGAAGGCGGCGAGCAACGGCCCGAGCGCCGTGCCGAAATTGCCACCGACCTGAAACAGCGACTGGGCAAGGCCGTGGCGCCCGCCCGACGCCATTCGTGCGATCCGCGAGGATTCCGGGTGGAACACGGCCGAGCCCAGTCCGATCAGCGCGCAGGCGACAAGCATCCATTCGAACCGGTGGGCATTGGCGAGCACGATCAGACCGGTGAAGGTGGAGCCCATACCGACGGTGAGCGAATAAGGCTGCGGACGCCTGTCGGTATAGATGCCGACCAGCGGCTGCAGCAGGGACGCGGTGATCTGGAACGTGAGCGTCATCAGCCCGATCTGGCCGAAATCGAGCGCATAGCCTTCCTTCAGGATCGGATAGATCCCGGCCAGCAGCGATTGCATCATGTCGTTCAGCATGTGGCAGAAGCTGAGCGCTGCGATGATCGCAAAGGCGGTCGTTGGTGCAGACGGTTGGTCAGCGGTCGTGGTGGCGGTGGTCACGTGGATCTCCCTGAGGCTCCTAAAGGGGCCTGTCCTGCCGCTGAGAATAGCAGGATTGTTCAGGCCTGCTTTCGTGCTATGGTCCAATTCTTTCGCGAGTGGGCCAAATTTACCGGGTCATGGATGACACGCGCTGCCAACAAACATCCAGTTGCCGACGGGCAGGGTAGTACACCCGACGAAGGCGATATGGGGCCGGCCTGGACCCTTGAAGCTCATGACCGGATCATTGACCGGCTGGAGAACGCGCGTGGACCGGTCATCGCCAAGGCGAGCGAATACCCGGACGGCTACGTGGTGCGGCCGCACAGGCACAGCCGGGCGCAGTTGATCTATGCGCTTGCCGGTGTCGTGACGGTCTCGACGGCGACAGGCAGCTGGATGGTGCCGCCCGACCATGCGCTCTGGGTGCCGGCCGAGCTGGAACATTCCGTCACGGCGAGCGGCCATGTCAGCATGCGTTCGATCTACGTAAAGCCGGGCGCGGTCTCGGAGTTGCCGCGGGAAACCCGCGTCGTCGGCCTGACAGACCTGATGCGCAGCCTGATGCTGGAAGCCGTCAGGCTGCCGCAAAATTACGAAGCCGCAAGCCGCACCGGCCTGATCATGGCCCTTATCCTGGAAGAGATCCCCAATCTGCCCGAGCGGCCGCTCGGCCTGCCGTTTCCGGCCGACCCGCGGCTGGCAAACCTTTGCCGTGGTTTTCTGGATGACCCGGCGACAGGTGCTTCCATCGACGACTGGGCCGGGTCGCTCGGCATGAGCCGGCGTTCATTCACCCGGCATTTCCGCCACGAAACAGGTATCAGCCTGTCCGCCTAGCGCCAGCAGGCCTGCATCTTCGCCGCCCTGCCGCGCCTGGCCGGCGGGGAGCAGGTGACCAGCGTCGCCCTCGATCTCGGTTACGACAGCACCGCCGCCTTCACCACCATGTTCAAGCGCATGACCGGCATCGTGCCGAGCCGGTATCTGCGCGGGATCGCTTCATCGGCGGAAGTGGTTGAATAAATCGGCCCGACTGCACCTGTTGATACAGGTCATTTCGCTTCGAGGAAGGGGTTTCTAGGATCGAGCCAGCCAAGCGGGGATGTGGCGCGTTCCGCTTTGGCGTCGGGATCCCGAAGCAGATCCAGACGATCCACCAGGAGCGCGCCTACACCTCGCCCATCTGGTACACGCCGAAGGGGTAAGACCCTCCGAAGCTGGAAGTCAGGCTATTCGTTCGGCCGATCATCAGACGAAAGCCTGAAATTCGGAGCTTCACTTATATTCGTCTCCGAGCGATTGATCCTACCATTTGAATCGCTTGAAGGGGTTGAAAGATGGTCTGGCTGGCAATCCTGTGCAACCCGGATGATGGGTAACAGTTCTATCCGGGAGGATGGGTAACAGTTTTTGTTTTTCTGCCTCGTGTGGGCCAGCGCAGTTTCAGGTCTTCAGTGATATAGCCGATGAAGACCGGTCCGTAGCGGAGTTCAAGTTGCCCGGTGTCGGCTTCTTCAATGCCGACCGGCTCTCCGACGAGGGCCATGGAGACATAAACGGTGCTGCCGCGCCACTTGATTTCGCCGTTTTGGCGCACCCTGCGCACGCATGTTCCCTGATCATAGTCGGGAGATCTGAGCCTGCCGCTCCAGGGTCTTGACGAGTCTGTATAGGCGGCGGCCGGGGTTGCCATGCCGAGCGCCTCATGCGGACGCTCTTCATTGTAGGTCTGCCGAAAGCGGACGAACCGGTCGGCCTGGGCTTTCAGGTTGGCCGCGGGCGGATTGGCGGTTTCATCCTTCAAGGTTCTGTGCAGGCGCTCCAGCCGGCCGTTCTGCTGCGGCGAGGCCGGGGCAATGCGTTCAGGACGAACGCCCGCCTTGATGAGCTGGACCGCCAGACCCGACAGGCCGGCAGCGTCGGGATCTCCGGCACCCTGGATCAGGAAAAGGCTGACAAAGGCTTTCAAGACACGCCGCATTACTCGCCTTATGTCGACCGCAACTTCCCAACGCGGCCGTTTTTCGGCGATACGCATCTTCACACGGCCTATTCCATGGATGCAGGCGCATTCGGCGCACGCCTCGGCCCGCGCGACGCCTATCGCTTCGCCCGGGGGGAGCAGGTGACGTCTTCCACCGGACAACCTGTCAAACTCGCGCGACCGCTCGATTTCCTCGTCGTGGCGGATCACTCCGACAATATGGGTTTCTTCCCTGATCTGTTCGCCGGCAAGCCGAACCTGCTCGCGGATCCGACCGGCAAGAAGTGGTACGAGATGATCAAGAATGGCAAGGGCAATGATGCCGCCATGGAGATCATCGTTGCTTTCTCGCACAACACGTTTCCAAAGGATCTTTTTTACGGCTCCGGCACGCGCGCTTACAAAAATGCGTGGCAGAAAACGATCGATGCCGCCGAGGAATTCAACGATCCCGGCGTTTTTACCGCCTTCATTGGCTATGAATGGACCTCGAACACAGGCGGCAACAATCTGCACCGCAACGTGATTTTCAGAGATGACGGCGACAAGGCGAGCGAAGTTGTGCCTTTCACGGTCTATCCGCCAGGGAGCGATAATCCCGTGCACCTGTGGGAATGGATGGCCGCCTATGAAGAAAAGACCGGCGGCAACGTTCTGGCGATCCCGCACAACGGGAACCTGAGCAACGGCATCATGTTCCCGGTCGAGGAAGCCTTCGGCAAGAAGCTCGACAAGTCTTATGTTGAATCACGGGCGAAATGGGAGCGCCTTTACGAGACGACCCAAACCAAGGGCACCGGCGAAGCCCATCCGTTCCTTTCGCCGAATGACGAGTTCGCCGCCTTCGAGCTTTGGGACAAGGGCAACCTCGACGGTTCTGTTGCCAAGACCAATGACATGCTGGAATTCGAATATTCGCGGTCAGCGCTCAAGAACGGTCTGAAGCTTCAAAAAGAGTTCGGGACCAATCCGTTTAAATTCGGCCTGATCGGCAGCAGTGATGCGCACACGGGTCTGGCGGCGTTGGAGGAAAACAATTTCTTCGGCAAAACGGTGCCGCAGGAACCGAGCGCCGAACGGATGACGGCAACATTCGTCGATAACAAGGATACCGGTGTCAAGATTATGGACTGGGAAGTCGGCGCTTCCGGCTATGCCGCGGTCTGGGCAGAAGAAAACACACGAGCCTCGATCTGGGATGCCATGCAACGCCGGGAAACCTATGCAACCACCGGTCCCCGCATGCTGGTGCGCTTCTTCGGCGGTTGGGGCTTCACGCCTGAAGACGCCGACAGCCGCGTTCCTGCGGATGTTGGCTATACCAAGGGCGTGCCCATGGGCGGCGATCTTGCCAAGGCTCCGGACGGCGGCAAAGCTCCGACCTTCCTGGTCGCCGCGCTAAAGGACCCCATCGGCGCCAATCTCGACCGCTACCAGATCGTAAAGGGGTGGATGGACGCCGACGGGAAACTGCAGGAAAAGGTCTATGATGTGGCCTGGTCCGGCGACCGGCAGCCGGACGCGGATGGCAAGCTTCCACCAGTGGGCGACACTGTAGATGTGGCCAATGCTTCCTGGTCGAATTCCATCGGCTCTTCCGAATTAATCGCCGTTTGGGAGGATCCCGATTTCGATCCGGCCGAGTCCGCTTTCTATTACGGACGAGTCATCGAAATTCCGACGCCCCGCTGGACAGCCTATGATGCCAAATTCTTTGGCTCCAAACCGCTTGACGGCACCCGGATGAAAATCCAGGAACGCGCCTACACCTCGCCCATCTGGTACACGCCCAAAGGATAGGATGCTGCGAAAATGAAGTGCTCTCTACGCTACACGATATCCTTTCTCGCAATGATTGCCCCTGTCGCGCTTCATGCTCAGGAGCAAAAGCCGGCCGGGTATCTCGGCGATGTGGCGATCAGCGAGAAGGACGTGAAGCTGGGCGCCAGACATTACTCGCCCTTCCTTGACCAGTCCTACCCCAACCGGGTTTTCTGGGGCGATACCCACCTGCACACCTCCTATTCCACCGATGCCGGAATGATCGGCAATGTGCTCGGCCCGGACGAGGCGTTCCGGTTTGCGCGCGGCGAAAAGGTGCGCGCGTCGGCGGGCACCTGGGCACAACTCGTTCGTCCGCTCGATTTCCTCGTTGTCGCGGACCACGCCGAGAACCTGGGCCTCGCGCCGATGATCGCGGAATCGAATCCGGGTCTGCTCTCCAATGAATGGGGGCGCAAGCTCCACGACCTGGTGAAGGGGGGCGATCCGATCGCGGCTTATGTCGAGTGGGGAGCGGCTCTCAACGCGGCCGTCGACCGGATCAATGACGATAACCTGCAGCGCACCATGTGGAACCGGATCGTCGAAAGCGCCGAGCGCTTCAACGAGCCGGGCGTCTTCACCGCGCTGCACGGCTTCGAGTGGTCGTCAGGGCCTGACGCGAACAATCTGCACCGGGTCGTCATGTTCCGCGACGATGCCGACAAGGTCGAGGACCTGGTGCCGTTCTCCACCTATGACAGCAGCGATCCGGAGGATCTCTGGAACTGGCTGGCGGCTTACGAAAAGCGCACCGGCGGCCATGTGATGGCATTTCCCCACAACGGCAACCTGTCGAACGGACTGATGTTCGACGACAAGCGCATGAACGGTGCGCCGATCGACGTGGACTATGCCGAACGCCGCATGCGCTGGGAACCGCTCTATGAGGTCACCCAGATGAAGGGCGACGGCGAAACGCACCCGAGCCTGTCGCCGAACGATGAGTTCGCCGACTATTACACCTGGGACCGCGGTAATTTCGGTACGGCGCTCAAGACCCCCGACATGTTGCCTCGAGAGTACGCCCGCCAGGCGCTGGCGCGCGGGCTCAAGTACGAGCAGGAGATCGGGGTCAACCCGTTCAAGTTCGGCATGATCGGGTCGACCGACAGTCATACCTCGCTCGCCACCACCCGGGAAGACAACTATTTCGGCAAGGCCACCATCGTCGAACCCGGCACCGGAAAAAACCGCTACGAGGACTTCATCGTCCAGCCTGTCATCCTTGGCGAGGACATCGCCATCCGGCACTACGAAACGCTCGCCTCCGGCCTCGCGGCGGCTTGGGCGCGCGAAAACACGCGCGAAGCGCTCTGGGACGCCTTCAAGCGCAAGGAAGTCTATGCCACCACCGGCTCGCGGATCACCGTCCGGGTCTTCGCCGGCTGGGACTTCGAGGCCGATGAGGTCCAACGGCCCGATTTCGCCAGGACCGGATACGATCGCGGCGTTCCGATGGGAGGCGACCTTTTTACCGGGCCTGATGGCGCTGCACCCACCTTCATGATCCGTGCGCTACGCGACCCGGACGGCGCCAACCTGGACCGGATCCAGATCGTCAAGGGCTGGGTAGACGGGGATGGCAGCCCCAAAACCAAGGTCTTCGACGTCGCATGGTCCGGAGATCGCGAACTTCAGGCGGATGGCAAGCTCCCCCCGGTCGGCAGCACGGTGAAAGGGGCGGACTATACGAACACCATCGGGTCCGCGGCCCTTGGCGGCTACTGGGTCGATCCGGAGTTCGACCCGGAGCAGCGGGCCTACTACTACGTGCGCGTCCTGGAAATCCCTACCCCGTCCTGGCTTGCCTATGACCAGGCGTTTTACGGAAATCTGGACCTGCCGGACGATGCGGTGATGGTCCAGCAGGACCGCGCCTACACTTCGCCCATCTGGTACACGCCGAAGGGTTGAGGCAAATGGTCAAAGCGGGCGTTATTTGAGGGCGCTGGCCAAAATGATCCTGGCCGTTTTGGGAGGTGTCGGTTTATCTCCAGAAGCGATGGCTGCCGAAAACGGTGCGGGCTATTATCTTCCCTGCTTGCCGTTGCCCGGAGTTCGATGAAAACCTCATGCCCATCCGTACCATTCTCAGGTCACCGCTCGTGCATTTTTTTGCGCTCGCCGGGTTCATCTTCGCGCTCTACACGGTGCTCGACGATGCCCCGGCCACGCCCGCGCCCGACGCGATCACCCTGAGCCCGGAGGAAGCCGGACGGCTCGTTACCCGGTTCACGAAGACCTGGAACCGCCCGCCATCAGCCGAAGAGGTGAAGGGGCTGATCCGCGCCTGGGCCCTGGAAGAGGCCTATGTGCGCGATGCACTGGCGCTCGGCCTGGACCAGGGGGACCAGGTGATCCGGCAGCGGCTGATGCTGAAGATGCAGTTTCTGGCGGAATCCGGTGCTGCGGCCGAAAAGGCCGATGATGCCGCCCTGCAGGCCTATCTTAACGAAAATCCCGAGCGTTTCCGCCAGCCCGGGCGCCTGGCCTTCTCCCAGGTCCTTCTGCCGCCTGGCCGGGCCGAGGAAGCGCCGAAGATAAGGGCCGCGCTGGAAAACGGTACCGATCCGGCGACACTCGGCAAGGCGAGCCTGCTGCCGGCCACATTGCCGATGACGCCGGTCCCGGCCATTGACCGGACATTCGGCGACGGGTTCGGCGAGACGCTTGCCGGACTTGCCGAAGGCCGGTGGGAAGGGCCGGTAAAGAGCAGCTACGGACTGCATCTTGTACGCGTGACCGGGCGGACCGAGGCCGCTCTGCCGCCTCTTGCGGAGATTCGCGGCCGGGTCGAAACCGAGTGGCGCGCGGCAAAGGCGCGCGAGATGCGCGAGGCGTTCGAGAAGGCCTTGCTTGCACGCTACACCGTGACCCTGCCGTCCGCTGACGAGGTTCTGGCGCAATGAGGCGGATCGTTCTGGCGCTGGTACTGATTTGCGCCGCCTGGCTGCCGTCTGCGGCATTCGGCCATGCGCTCGATCCCGGCTACCTGGATCTGACGCCCATGGGGCAGGACCGTTGGCGGGTTACCTGGCGCGTGCCGGACGTCGGCGGCCGCCCCATGCCGATCGCGGCGAGGTTGCCGTCGACGTGTTCGCACGACACGCCCCCGCCGCCGCACTTCGACGGCCGGGGCTGGACCACGGGCTGGGTCGCCGACTGCCCGGACGGCCTGGCCGGCGGAGAGATCCGAATCGAGGGCCTGGATCAGACCAATACGGAAACGCTGGTGCGCTTCGAACTTGAACCGGGTTGGACGCAGGTTCACCGACTGACCGCGTCGGAAGCCGCATTCACGGTGCCGGCCGCCGCCGGTGTCATGGAGATCTTCGGCAGCTACGTCGGGCTCGGCGTCACGCATATCCTGGAAGGGGTCGATCACCTGCTCTTCGTGTTCGCCCTTTTACTGCTCGTGCCCGACCGGCGGCGTCTGATCTGGACGGTCACCGCCTTCACACTCGCCCACAGCATAACGCTCGCCGCCGCCACGACGGGCCTTTTGAAAATTCCGTCGCCGCCGGTCGAGGCCGTCATCGCGCTCTCCATCGTTTTCCTGGCCTATGAACTGACCCTGCCGCCCGAACGCCGGGATCCGCTGACCATGCGCTTTCCCTGGCTTGTGTCCTTCGGCTTCGGCCTGATCCACGGGCTGGGCTTTGCCGGGGCACTGCGTGAGATCGGCCTGCCCGAAGGCGACATCCCCCTGGCCCTGTTCTCGTTCAATGTCGGCGTGGAACTCGGACAGCTCCTGTTCATCGCGGCCGTGCTGGCGACCGGCGCTGCCGTGAAGCTGCTCTACCCGCGGATCAAGCTGCACACGGCCGTGCTGACGCGCGTCGCGAGCTACGGGATCGGCAGCATAGCGGCGTTCTGGGTCATTGAGCGCATGGCGGCATTCTGATCGCAATACCGGGCCTGGGAAGGGCGGACAAAGGCTCCGCACGGTTGTGCTCATGGCGATAGGGGTGATGCCGGACACCGGGCTGTTAAAAAGACAAGGCCGGGCAAAGCGCCCGGCCTTCCTGGTATACGCTGTGAAGCGCTCCTCAGAACATATCCTCGGCCACGGTGAGCCCCAGGACGACCCAGTCCTGCATGCCGCCGCGGTAATAGAAGATCTTCTCCGGCGGATAGCCTTCCCGGGCCATGGCCTTGATCGCGGTCGGGCTCTGCGGGCAGGCCGGGCCGTTGCAGAAGGCGATCATCTTGTCGGCATTGGCACAGTCCCATGCCCCCTGGGAGCCGGAGCAGCCCAGTTCGTTCAGGCGCATGGCGACTTCCGTGTAGGGGATGTGGATGCTGCCGGGAATGGTGGATTTGGTGCGCCATTCCAGCGTGCGCATGTCGACCACCTTGGCGCTCTTGGTCTTCAGCGCGTCGAGCACTTCCAGCTCGCCGACCGGCGTGACGCCGGGAACCGGAACCATCGGCTGCAACACACCGCCGATCAGGGCGGCCTCCGTCTTCTGGCGGGTGATATCGACGACACCGTCGTCGGTCTCGATGGTGACGACCGTCTCGTCGCCGGTAATCTTCAGGTTGTCGGCGGCCGCCGCCGGTACCGCAAAGGTCAGGCCCAGAGCCAGAAGTCCGAAAAATCCACGATGCATGTAGTCCTCCCTTTGCCGCGCCCAGAGGTTCCGAGATTTGCGCGGCGTTGATCAATTCAAAGATTCATATCAATGAATATGATCGAGCCGCGCAAGTCAGGCAAGATACGGATGCGGCAAGGGAACGGATTATGCGAGATGGCCTGTCTTGCGGTAGACGCGGGCGCCGGTTTGGCTGGTGATCGTCTGCGTGGAACCGGCCGGAAGCCGCAGCCAGCTGCCTTCCCCGTAGCTGCCGTTTTCGTCGGAAAAACTTCCCGAAAGGACGAAATACTCCGCGCCGCCGGGCAGGGGAACGGCCTCGAAGGCGGCCCCTTTCTCCCAGTCCAGCATCACGACGTCTTCATGGGCATCGGAAAAAAGCGGCAACAGCTTCTCTCCCTTGCGGCCCGCCTGCCAGGCGGTCTCGTCATTGGTGTCGATGCGCACGAATCTGCGGTCCTCCGGGTCCATCTGGCGCAGCTTGACGAGGATCGTGGCGCCCGGCGCACTGGAGGGCACGTGGCTGGAGCCTGGAGGATTGCGCACATACATGCCCTTGGCGAAATCGCCGGTCTCGTCGGAAAAGACCCCGTCGAGCACCAGGAATTCCTCGCCCAGATCATGTTTATGGGCGGAAAAGGACGACCCGGGCGCATAGCGTACCAGCGACGTCGCCCGGGCGACTTCCTCGCCGTCGCGCTCCAGCATGCGGCGCTCGACGCCGGCCATGGGGGAGGGGATCCAATCCAGTGAGTTGCTGTCGACGGCGGCGCGCTTCTTTAAATCCGCATGGATCTGCATGGTTGTCTCCCTAACCTTGTTGTCGGCTTGAGATAGGACGGCCGGATTATAGCGAAAAGGCCGCATGGGGCATGAAGCTGTTGACTTGTTCGTGAGGATTGGGGAAATCGGCGGCCTGACGCACGTGCGATTTTGCACGACGCCGGGAATCATGCAGATTTTGGTCTGTATCTGAAAAGCAGGTTCCGGAATTCTTGCGATTTGAGCGCCGTCAGGCCGGAGAAGTGGCTCGACGCCAGGAAGACGTATGACAGTTAGCATCGATATCGGGGAAATGACGAACGGCCAGCAGGCCGGAATGGATCTGGAGGAATTGCTGGCAACGCGCCTGCTGGTTCAGGGCAATTCCGGCTCGGGCAAGTCGCACCTGTTGCGCCGGCTCCTGGAACAGTCCGCCGGCTGGGTGCAGCAGGCCATCATCGATCCGGAAGGCGATTTCGTTTCGCTGGCCGACAAATACGGTCACGTGGTCGTGGATGCGGTCGGCACGGAAAAGGACCTGCAGATGATCGCAGGCCGTGTGCGGGCTCACCGGGTGTCGGTCATCCTCAATCTGGAAGGACTCGACGCCGACCGCCAGATGAAGGCCGCCGCCACCTTTCTGGACGGGTTGTTCGATGCGGACCGGGACCTCTGGTATCCGATGCTGGTGGTGGTCGACGAGGCGCAGCTGTTTGCGCCCGCCGCCGCCGGTGAAGTCTCCGAGGAAGCCCGCCGCCGGTCGCTCGGCGCCATGACCAACCTCATGTGCCGGGGCAGAAAGCGCGGTCTGGCCGGGATCATCGCCACCCAGCGTCTCGCAAAGCTTGCCAAGAACGTGGCCGCGGAAGCCTCGAACTTCCTCATGGGCCGGACCTTTCTCGATATCGACATGGCGCGCGCCGCCGATCTGCTCGGCATGGAGCGGCGCCAGGCGGAGACCTTCCGCAATCTCGACCGCGGCCATTTCGTCGCCCTCGGTCCGGCCCTGTCGCGCCGGCCCATTCCGGTGAAGATCGGCCCGGTGGAAACCGCCGGCCGCGGCGGCAGTCCGAAACTGATGCCGCTCCCCGATCAGCCGCTCGAAGATGCAAAAGACCTGATCTTCACCCCGTCTCCCGGCGAGGCGATGCCCGTGCGCGTGCGCCAGCCGGAGCCGGTCGCAACGACGTCCGACGTGCTCGATCAGCTGACGAGTGCGGAACAGGCAGGCGACGCGGAACCGGCGGGCAACCTGCTCGACTACGGCGCGCGCGAGGAGGGGATTGCGGAGATCATCGGCGAGATCCTGTCCGAGCCGGAGGCCGCCTTCCAGCCGATCGCGACCCTTTACCAGGATTTCCAGGTCCGCTGCCGGATCGCCAAGCTGCCGGGCGGCATTCCCGATCTTCAGGTGTTCCGGGAAAAGCTCTCGGTTGCGCGCGCCGGCGTGGACAAGGGGGAGGTGGACGACAGCGCCTGGGCCCAGGCGGAACTGGTCGCCGCCGAATTGCCGGAGGATATGCGCGGGGTCTACCTGCTGCTTGCCAAGGCGGCGAACGCCAAGGCGCCGTGTCCGGGAAACATCGAAATCGCGACCGCCTATGGCACCCGGTCTCCGGGCCGGGCGCGCTGGCTGCTGAGTCACATGGAAGAGCGCGGCTTCATCCTCTGCGCGACCGATCTCAGAGGCAACCGCATCGTCACGCTGACGGACCTCGGCTGGCAGACGGCTCCCGGCGACGAGGCCGCCGCCTAGCCCGCCATCCGCCTCGGCTTGATCAGCAGGACAAGCACCAGGGCCAATGGCCAGATGCCGGCGCAGCCAAGCGTTGCCAGGACGACGGCGGGCCTGAGCCCGTGATGTCTGCCGAGCTCGACAAGACTGACCAGAAAAAAGACGGCTGCCCCGATGGTGTAACCCGTCAAAAGCGGGACCCCAACCGCTGACGTCAACATATCTCTACCCCGAATTCTGCAGTCAAGGACTGCTTCCCCGAGGGCCAAGCTATCAAAAGTTGCGGGTTTCGGGAGGGAAACCTGATGGTCAGGCTCCGGAAATTTAACTATTGGTTAACCTGCGGATCGCTCGTCACATTGCCGGCTGCATCCGGCCGGCGGCGGCTTTGGTCCCGGAGACGAACAGACCGGCAAGGCCCGGCGGTACCGGATAGTCCGGATGGGCAAGCAGATAGCGAAGCTGCGCCATTTCCACGGCGATGCTTTCCATGGTCTTTGCCAGCACCTTGTCCAGATAGCTGCCCGCGGTCGTACGCGCCCGGATCTGTTCCGCCTTCGACAGGGTCTTTTGCAGGTAGACCAGCATGGTCTCCACGTCGCTCGCGGTGACGTCGACAACGCGGACCTTTGCCGGCCCGGTCGTTGCCGCATCTGCTTCGGGCGCCATATATCCGGCTGCAAGAACCTCTTCGGTGACGGGATCGGCCAGCATGAAGGTCTCCATAAATGTTCCTGTTTTGTTCTAATATCAGATGTGATCGGGGATGGCAAGACGCCGGCGGTTGCGGACAGCCCCATGGAACCGCCCCCGGGCAGCCTTGCGGCCAGGCGGGTCTCGCGTTCATTCGCATTCTCCCTTGACCCCCGAAATCAAAATGGTTACAAGTGAAACTAAATTATGTCAGCCCCTTTCGGGGCCTCTTTCAGGGAGGATATGGACATGGACCAGATCGACAGCGACGTTGTCAGAAAAGGCGCTGCGCAACACGGCCAGAACGAGCTGGAGTACATGCCGGGCTTCGGCAATGACTTCGAGACCGAGGCGCTTCCGGGAGCCTTGCCGCAGGGCATGAACAGCCCGCAGAAATGCGCCTACGGCCTTTATGGCGAGCAACTGTCCGGCACCGCCTTCACCGCGCCGTCCCATCAGAACGAGCGCACCTGGTGTTACCGCATCCGCCCGTCGGTGAAGCATTCGAGCCGCTACACGAAGATCGACCTGCCGTACTGGAAGTCGGCCCCGAATGTGGTCGATGATGTCGTGTCCCTCGGCCAGTACCGCTGGGATCCGGTGCCGCACACGAATGAGAAGCTGACCTGGCTGACCGGCATGCGCACCATGACCACCGCCGGTGACGTCAACACCCAGGTCGGCATGGCAAGCCACATCTATCTCGTCACCGAATCGATGGTGGACGAATATTTCTACTCCGCCGATTCCGAACTTCTGATCGTGCCCCAGGAAGGCAAGCTGCGGTTTTCGACCGAACTCGGTATCATCGATCTGGAGCCGAAGGAAATCGCCATCATTCCGCGGGGTCTCGTCTACCGGGTCGAACTGCTGGAAGGACCGGCCCGCGGCTTTGTTTGCGAAAACTACGGCCAGAAGTTCGAGCTGCCGGGCCGCGGCCCAATCGGCGCGAACTGCATGGCCAACCGGCGCGACTTCAAGACGCCCGTCGCCGCTTACGAGGACCGCGAAGTCCCCTCGACCCTGACCATCAAGTGGTGCGGCCAGTTCCACACCTGCAAGATCGGCCATTCGCCGCTCGACGTGGTCGCATGGCATGGCAATTACGCGCCGGTGAAATACGACCTGCGCACATACTGTCCGGTCGGCGCGATCCTGTTCGACCATCCGGATCCGTCGATCTTCACGGTCCTGACCGCGCCCTCCGGCGTGCCCGGCACGGCGAACATCGACTTCGTGCTCTTCCGCGAGCGCTGGATGGTGGCTGAAAACACCTTCCGTCCGCCGTGGTACCACAAGAACATCATGTCGGAGCTGATGGGCAACATCTACGGCCAGTACGACGCCAAGCCGCAGGGCTTCGTCCCCGGCGGCATGAGCCTGCACAACATGATGCTGCCGCATGGGCCGGACAACAACGCCTTCGAGGGCGCGTCCAACGCCGATCTCAAGGCGGAAAAGCTCGACAACACCATGTCGTTCATGTTCGAAACCCGCTTCCCGCAGCACCTGACGGCGTTTGCCGGCAAGGAGGCGCCGATTCAGGACGATTATGTCGACTGCTGGAACGGCATCGAGAAGAAGTTCGACGGCACCCCGGAAGGCACCTGGGACAAATAAGAACGCACGCCTGTGGTTCGCGACGCCGGTCCGTTGCCTTCAGCGGACCGGTTGAATCAGGCCGGACCGCGGAAGACGAAAAGAGTTTGAGAGGTCACACATGCCCCTGATGCGCAGCTGGGTCTCCAGCGCCAATTCCGCGGAGACCGAATTTCCGCTGAACAACCTGCCTTGCGGCGTTTTCGCCACCGGCAACGAAGCCCCCCGCTGCGGTGTGGCGCTCGGCGACCGGATCGTCGATGTCGCCGGCCTCGAAGCAGCCGGTCTTCTCAAGCCCGGCGGAGACGCCAAGGTGCTGAACGTTCCCTACTGGAACGATTTCATGGCGCTGGGGCAGGCGGTCTGGGCCTCCTTCCGCGCCGAGCTGTCAGCACTTCTCGCCGAAGGCTCGGCGAAGCAGGCCGAAGTGGAGCCGTTCCTGGTGGCAATGGCCGATGCCACGCTCTACCTGCCGTTCAAGGTCGCCGAATACACCGACTTCTATGCCGGCCGGAACCACGCCTTTAACGTCGGCACCATGTTCCGCGGTCCGGAAAACGCCCTGCCGCCGAATTGGCTGCATATCCCGATCGGTTATAATGGCCGCGCATCGTCCATCGTTGTATCGGGAACCGACATTCGCCGCCCTTGGGGCCAGCTGAAGTCGCCGGACAAGGACATGCCGGCGTTCATGCCTTCGCGCCGGTTCGACATCGAACTGGAAATGGGCGCCATCGTCGGCCAGCGTTCCGAAGGCCCGGTCACCGTCCAGGAAGCCGACGACATGATCTTCGGCTACGTTCTCCTGAACGACTGGTCGGCGCGCGACATCCAGGCCTGGGAATACCAGCCGCTCGGGCCGTTCCAGGCCAAGGCGACGGCCAACACGATCAGCCCCTGGATCATCACCAAGGCAGCACTTGAGCCGTTCCGTACGTCCACGCCGCCGCGCGAGAAGGAACTTCTGCCTTACCTCGCCGAGCCGGGCCCGATGCTCTACGATATCCCGCTTTCCGTCTCCATCCAGCCGGAAGGCGCGAAAGAGGCTTACGTGATCGCGCGGACGAACTACAAGGAAATGTATTATTCCGCGGCCCAGCAGCTGGCCCATCACACCACCGCCGGTTCGCCGATGAACGTCGGCGACCTGCTCGGCTCCGGCACCATTTCCGGACCGACCAAGTCGGAGCGCGGCTCGCTCCTGGAACTGAGCTGGGGCGGCAAGGAGCCGATCGAGCTGCCGGACGGCTCGACCCGGACCTTCATCGAGGACGGCGACACGCTGACCCTGTCGGGCGCGGCCGAGGGCGACGGCTACCGCATCGGCTTTGGCGATTGTGTCGGCAAGCTTCTGCCGGCGCTTGAAGACCCGTACGCCCGGAACAAATAAAATCCGGATCACGAGAGATCTCTAAAGGACAATCAGATGAGCAAGAAATTCGCATCCCAGGGCGACATGGCGGAAAAGAAGATCTCCTTCACCGAGATCGGCAAGGACCTTTGGGCGTTCACCGCCGAGGGCGATCCGAACACCGGCGTCATCATCGGCGACGACAGCGTCATGATCGTCGAGGCGCAGGCAACGCCCGAACTCGCCAACAAGGTGATTGAGAAGGTGCGCTCCGTTACCGACAAGCCGATCAGCCACCTGGTGCTGACCCACTATCACGCCGTGCGCGTGCTGGGGGCTGCCGCCTACAAGGCCCCGACCATCATCATGAGCCAGAAGGCCCGCTCCATGGTCGTCGAACGCGGCGCGGAAGACCGCGAGTCTGAATTCATGCGCTTCCCGCGGCTGTTCATGGGCTATGACGATATCGCCAAGGTTCCGCCGCTCACCTGGCCGACCACGACCTTCAACGACCGTATGACCGTCTATCTCGGCAAGCGCCGCGTCGACCTGCGCTTCGTCGGCCGCGCCCATACGGCCGGCGACATCGTCATCCACGTTCCGGACGCGAACGTCATGTTCACCGGAGACATCGTCGAGTACCACTCCGCCTGCTATTGCGGCGATGGCCACTTCAACGACTGGCCGGGAACACTGGAAGCGATCCGCTCCTTCGATGTCGAGGCGATCGCGCCGGGCCGCGGCGACGCCCTCGTCGGCAAGGACATGGTCAACAAGGCGCTCGACGCGACCGCCGACTTTGTTACATCTACCTACAAGCCGGTGGCGCGCATCGCCCAGGGCGGCGGTTCGCTCAAGGAAGCCTGGGACGCCTGCCGCGCCGAATGCGATCCCAAGTTCGCGGATTACGCGATCTATGAGCACTGCTTGCCATTCAACGTTGCGCGCGCATACGATGAAGCGCTGGGCATCGACACGCCGCGCATCTGGACCGCGCAGCGCGACGCGGACATGTGGGCACAGCTTCAGGGGTAAGAGGTATCGCGATGTTTGAGGGTTGGACCCTGTTCGACTACGCCTTGCTGGCGTGGATTGTCACAGCGTTCATTCTCTTTACATTCGCGGGCCTTCTCCAAATGCCCGAAAACGAAAAAAGGATGGCCGAAGCGGCAAAGCAAAAGGGAACGTCGAAACCTCGTCTGATGATACCTGGGAGATTGTACATCACCTCTACAAAATACGGTATCCTTGGAGGTTTGAGCTTTGTGATGTTCACGTCGGGCTTTGCTACATTTTTGTGGCGTCAGAGTGGCGGGCAGGGGGATATGCTCCCTGTCATCGTCTTTTATCTCTTTGCCGCTTATGGCCTCTGGCATCTGGTTCGGGCCATTCGCGCGCGGATGAACGGCAAGACCGGATAGTCTCCATCGCCGAAAAACCCTCAAAATTACGCAGTATTCCGGACCAGAAAAGACTTGCATCAAATTAGTTGCGAACGTAACTAATTACCCGGAACACAGGGAGGCCAAGGGAGGCCATATGTCTAAAATCTTCGAAACGCCGCTCTATCCCTATCAGCGGTCAGCCGACCAGGACGCGAGCCAGCCTGTCCGTCATCCCGTCATCGTCATCGGTGCCGGCCCGATCGGCCTGGGGGCCGCGATCGACCTGGCCCAGCAGGACGTGCCCGTCCTGGTGCTCGACGACAACGACAAGGTGAGCTGGGGCTCGCGCGCCATCTGCTTCGCCAAGCGTCCGCTGGAAATCCTCGACCGGCTCGGCTGCGGCGACCCCATGGTCGACAAGGGTGTCGTCTGGAACACCGGCAAGGTTTTCTTCGACGAGCGCCAGGTCTATGGCTTCAACCTGCTGCCCGAAGAGGGCCACAGGCGCCCGGCCTTCATCAACCTGCAGCAGTACTATTTCGAGCTCTATCTCTACGAGCGCCTGCGGGAACTGGAAGCGGAAGGCAAGCCGGTCCAGATCCGCGGCGGCAACAAGGTCGTCAGCGTCACGCCGAAGGACGACTACGTCGCGCTTACCGTGGATACGCCGGACGGACCGTATCAGCTTGAAACCGACTGGCTGATCGCCTGCGACGGCGCCGGCTCTCCGACCCGCGCCATGATGGGGCTCGACTTCATCGGCCGGGTTTTCGAGGACAACTTCCTGATTGCCGACGTGGTGATGAAGGCGGATTTCCCGACCGAACGCTGGTTCTGGTTCGATCCGCCGTTCAACCGCAACCAGTCCGCACTGCTGCACAAGCAGCCCGACGATGTCTGGCGCATCGACCTGCAGCTTGGCTGGGACATCGACAAGGAAGAAGAGAAGAAGCCGGAAAACGTCATTCCGCGCCTGAAGGCCATGCTTGGCCCGGATGTGGAGTTTGATCTGGAATGGGTGTCGATCTACACCTTCCAGTGCCGGCGCATGGAGAAGTTCCGCCATGGCCGGGTGATCTTTGCCGGCGATGCCGCCCACCAGGTGTCTCCATTCGGCGCCCGCGGCGCCAACTCCGGCCTGCAGGACACCGACAATCTGATCTGGAAGCTGAAGCTGGTCATGGACGGCAAGGCGCCCGAAAGCCTGCTCGACACCTACGACTGGGAGCGGGTCTACGGCGCGGACGAGAACATCCTGAACTCGTCCCGTTCCACCGACTTCATTACGCCGAAGTCGGAGGTCAGCCGCCAGTTCCGCGATGCGGTCCTGGATCTGTCCGAAACGTACGAATTCGCCCGTCCCTTCGTGAACTCCGGCCGCCTGTCGGTGCCCTGCACCTATGACGGCTCGCCGCTCAACGGCCCGGATGCGGCAGGACTGCCCGTACGCACCCGGCCCGGTTCCCCGGCCGTGGATGCACCGGTCTCCGGTGGCTGGCTGCTCGACCGTCTGGGCGACAAGTTCCAGCTCTTGGCGATCAACACGGAGGTTCCGGCAAACCTGGAAGAAGGCGGGATCGCCATCGAAGGTCTGTCGCTGTCCACCGGCGACGATCCGAGCGGCGCGCTGAAGGATCGTTATCTCGGCAAGGCGGCATCTGCCGTCTACCTGATGCGCCCGGACCAGCATGTGGCAGCCCGCTGGACCGCCTATGACGAAACGGCCGTTCGGGCCGCACTCAACACCGCCACCGGCCGCGCCTGAGGAGGAAGATCATGGCACATCTGAACACCAGCGCGAACATCGCCGGTCCGGACGATTTCTACGCCGAACTGCTTGCCACGCACGAGGGCCTTTCCAAGGCGGAAAGCGACGCCCTCAACGCCCGGCTGATCCTGCTGCTTGCCAATCACATCGGCGACCGGGCGGTACTGACTGAAGCGCTCGCCGCCGCGGCGCATGCGCCTGGAGGGGACAAAGCCTGATCGGTCTTTGAGCCGACATACTGGAGGAGCAATCCCATGAAGATCGAGAAAATTCACCACGTCGCCTATCGCTGCAAGGATGCGAAGGAAACGGTCGAGTGGTACGGCAAGAACCTGAACATGGACTTCATTCTGGCGATTGCCGAGAACCATGTTCCCTCGACCCACGAGCCGGATCCTTACATGCACATCTTCCTCGACGCTGGGAACGGCAACGTGCTCGCCTTTTTTGAGCTGCCGACCAAGCCGGAAATGGGCCGCGACCCGAACACCCCGGCCTGGGTCCAGCACATCGCCTTCAAGGTCAAGGACCGCGACGAGCTGCTGGAGTTCAAGGAGAACCTGGAAAAGAACGGCATCGAGGTGCTCGGCGTCACCGACCACTCCATCTTCCATTCCATCTACTTCTTCGACCCGAACGGCCACCGCATCGAGCTGGCCTGCCCGGATCCGGAAGAAGACAAGATGCTGAAGAAGCTCGACGCGGTGAAATGGGACATGCTGGAGGAATGGTCGAAGACCAGGAAGGCCCCCAAGCACGCCGCCTGGATGCACGAAAAGGAACTGTCGGAAGTCTGACGATCCGATTTCTTTTGAATGACACAGCCCGGATAACGCATCCGGGCTGTTTTGTTTTGGTTGGGTTCAGCGAAAGTTGCGCAGAAATTTTGTGCACTGCAGTAGCTAGATCGTTGATCCCGTTGCGTCAGGCGGTTGCCCATTTTTTCAACTGTCTGAAATGACTGTGTTTTTTCACCATTTGTTTATGGCTGCGGTCCTGTAGTGCCCCTGAATTTCCGTTCTGGAGGGGTACTTGTGAACTGGTTGTTGAGGCCACTGGGCCATCTGCGGTTTTCCATCAAGGTCGGCGGCGGTTTCGCCGCAACCACCATTCTGACCGCAGCCGTCGGGCTGGTCGGAACGCTGGCCATCGTCCAGTTGCGCGATCAGTCGGACCTGAATGCCAGGGCGACGGCGGTCATGGCGAGCCTGCAGGAAGCCTCCGCGGACCAGAAGGCCTACCTTTCCGATCGCACCGGGGAGCGCGCCACCAGTGCTCTCGCCCAGATCGACCGGCTGCGCGAAGACCTGACGGCTGTCGGCAACGGAATGAGCGACGGTTCGCCGGAAAAGGCGACGGTCACCGCCGCTGTCTCCAGGGTGGACAGTCTGACGAGCGAGTTCAGGAAACTGGTCGACAGCAGCACCGCCCAGACGGACCAGGCGGATCGTCTGACCCAGTCCGCAGGCCGCCTGCAGGCGATTGCCAACCAGATTGTCGCCGAAATGGAAAAGGCAAAAACCGCGGCATCCGACAAGGAAGCGGCTGCCCTTGCCAACCTGACGGCAGCCGATGAGCTGGGCCGGGCAATGTCATCGATCCGCGAGGGGGCGATCCTGCTGGAAGGGATGTTCCAGAACGAGGCGGATCAGGGTGCCTCCGATGCGGTCGTGACCGCACAAGGGACAATGGCGAGGAAAACCCGCTACAAGGCCGCGCTGAAAAAGGTTGAAGAGCTCACCGAGGAGGTTCGCTGGGCCGCCGGAATGACGGTCGAGGGCGTGAACGCCGGCATGCTGGATGGGATGACGAAAATGCTCGGCGACTTTGAGGGCGCCCTGAAAGACGCAATCGCCAAGGCCAATCCCTTTACCATCGACAAGCCGGACGGCAGCCTTGCAGGGAAGGCCAGGACGATTAGCAACCGCACGAACATGATACGCGGCCTGATCTACGGCGTTATCGATTCTGCTCAAGGAGCCTCGGTTTCCAGCCGAAACCAGTTGGCCCGCGTCGAAGCGGTCGCAAAAAGCGGCAACAGCCTGTTGCAGGCAACGCTGGAGACGCGGTCGGCGACGATGGAATTGCTGGCCGGTTTCGGCCAGACGACACCGGAGACCGTCACAGCCGATCTCGAAAAGCTGCGCGCCACCCTGGCAAAGCTTGAAACCAAGGCCAAGGGCTTCTCTCAGCTGAAGGAAATTCTGGGCCAGATCGCAGCCGAGGTGGACGGATATGAGGCGGAATTCGCGGCCATGCTGACGGCGCGCGACAATTTCCAGGCCGCGTCGGCCGAGCTGACGCAGCTGTCCGATCAGGTGCGGACGCAGATTACGGAGATGGCCGAACAGCAATCGTTGGCCTCCTCCAGGCAGGCGGATACCGCGTTGGTGCTGATTGGTGCGGCAATCGTGGCGGCCATTGCCGTCAGCATCTTGCTGGCCTTTACCCTGACCTTCGTGATTGCCGGCCCGATCCGCCGGCTGACCGACGTCATGGCCCGGCTTGCCGGCGGCGACACCGATGTGGAGATCCCCTCGACCGGTCAGCGCGACGAGATCGGCGCCATGAGCCGGACCGTCCAGGTGTTCCGCGACAACGATCTGGAACGGCAGCGCCTCGAGGCGCAGACCGAACAGGCCCAGGCCCGTCAGGCCGACCGCCAGGCCCAGGTGGATGCGCTCATCGCCGGGTTCCGCGACAGTGTTCAGGGGCTGCTGGGCTCGCTCGACGAGACCGCCCAGGACATGGACTCAACCGCAAGGGCCCTGAGCGACATGGCCGCGCGCAGTGCCGAACAGGCCTCGAACACGGCGACCGCCAGCGAGGGTGCCAGCATGAACGTTGAAAATGTGGCCGGTGCCGCCGAAGAGCTGTCCGCCTCCATCGGCGAAATCGGCAGCCAGGTTCAGCGGACGACGGATATCGTCTCGTCCGCGACCGATGCGGTGCGCGACACCAACGGCAAGGTGCAGGATCTGGCGGAGGCCGCGAACAGGATCGGCGAAGTCGTCACCCTGATCCAGGCCATCGCCGAGCAGACCAATCTTCTGGCCCTGAACGCAACCATCGAAGCCGCCCGGGCCGGCGAGGCTGGCAAGGGCTTTGCGGTCGTGGCCGCCGAAGTGAAGGAGTTGGCGACTCAGACCTCGAATGCGACGGAGGAAATCTCCTCGCAGATCGCGGCGATCCAGGGTTCGACCACCGACGCCGTCAATGCGATTTCGGCCATTTCCAGCACCATGGAGGAAGTGGACGGCTATACCCAGTCGATTGCCTCGGCGGTTACCCAGCAGGGGGCCGCCACCAACGAGATTTCCGGTAATGTCCAGCGCGCCTCGGAGGGAACCCGGGCCGTGCAGGACAACATGCACGATCTTGCCGAAACGGTGGAGCAGACCCAGGCGGCATCCGGTTCCGTCCTGACGGCAGCCGGGCACCTGGGCCAACGCAGCGAGGCGCTGAAGGGCGAAATCGAAACCTTCCTGGAGCGGGTCGCAGCCGCCTGACGGCGACGCCCGCCTATCCGGACTTCAAACGGCGGCAATCACCCTGCGAAACACGGGTGCTTGCGACCAGCCGATCGTCCGGATCCCAGTATTCGTACCAGACGGTCCAGCCCCGGTCCGCGATCAATCGCTCCTGACACCAGTACTTCGCCAGCTCTGACTTCAGCGTGTCTTTGAGCCAGGATCGGATCCGGTCGCGGTCGAGGTCGGGGCCGGATATGCCGTATTGATAGTAGATTGCCTTTTCACCGGCATCGGGTTCGATCTTTTGGAAGGTCGAGGTTTCGGCCAGCTGGGTGGGCAGGGGAGCGGCGAAATCGAAGTCCCCTTGCTCGATGCGTGTCGCGATCCGGATTCCGGCGAGCTTCTCGGCGATGATCGTGTTGACCGGACCCGATAAAAAGAAGACGGCAATCGCACACAAAATGATGAGGACACGGGCCGGGACAGCGGCCGGAACGTAAGGCGGCCGTTCGGGAGCTTCTTTCGGCGGTGCGACCATGAGCCAGATATTGGCAAATGGCACGATGCCCAGGAGCGCGCCGCCACGGCTGAACCCGGCATCCTTCGCCCGCAGGATGGCGGCACGGCTGTAGACTGCACCTGCAATGGCTGACAGGACTGGCTGGCTCAGGAAATAGGAAGCTGGCGGATTGCCTTCGAAAAGCTTCACCGATCCCAAAACGGAAAGCGCGACGAGGCCCACGTAGACGAGCGGGATGACGGCCTGCCAGACCACATACATCATCCTCGAGCCGCCATTCGAGGTGATTGTTTCTTCGTTCAGCGGTCCTGTTTTCCGCAAATAACCGTAGGCCGTATAGGCGAAGAAGCCGAAGATGAGGGACAGGAACAGAACGCCACGGCTGGTGAGGAATTCGTAGGTCAAAGAACGGCCCCCGGCGGAGATCGAAACTCTGCGAAATATGCAACTCCGGCAGGATACCGTAAAACCGCGGCAATCACGAGATGGGACGGAAGGCGGGCTTTCGCAGACATTTGGTCCGAAACTGTCCGCTTTGCAGTGGAACAGAGTAGGTCGAAGCCTCTCCCCGAACTGTCACCCCGGGCGAACGCAGTGAGACCCGGGGCCCACTCGCTTCCAGAGCCGTTGTTCTCCCGACCAAAACTGCGGCAAGTGGCTCTGCGAGTAGGCCCCGGCTCAAGGCCGGGGTGACGGTTGTTTATGAGGCAGGGCCGTGCTCCCTTCTCCCACTCAAGCGCCGTTTTAAAATGCGACCTTGTCGCCGCCTTTCAGGGACAGGATCTCGCGTGCCTCGTCCGGCGTGGCGACTTCGAGGCCGAGGCCCTCGATGATCTTCTTCGCCATCTTCACCTGATCCGCATTGGATTCAGCGAGCTTTCCCCGTCCGGCCCAGAGGCTGTCCTCCAGCCCGACGCGGATGTTGCCGCCAAGGGCCGCCGCCTGGGCCGCGATCCGAAGCTGGCTGGAGCCGGCGCCCAGCACAGACCAGCGGTAGTCGGAGCCGAACAGCCGGTCGGCGGTGCGCTTCATGTGCTGGACGTCTTCCGGATGGGTGCCGATGCCGCCGAGCAGGCCGAACACGGACTGGACGAAGAACGGCGGCTTGACCAGGCCGCGGTCCACGAAATGCGCCAGGTTATAGAGGTGCGAGATATCGTAGCATTCGAACTCGAAGCGCGTCCCGTTCTCGTAGCAGGTCGAAAGAATATACTCGATGTCCTTGAACGAATTGCGGAACACCAGGTCCTTCGAGCCTTCAAGATAGGGCTTTTCCCAGTCGTATTTGAAAGTCTCGTATTTCTCCGCCATGTGGAAGAGGCCGAAGTTCATCGAGCCCATGTTGAGCGAGGCGACTTCCGGCTTGAAGGTCGCCGCCGGCAGGGCGCGCTCCTCCACCTTCATGAACGGGCTGCCGCCGGTGGTGATGTTCAGCGCGGCGTTGCACGACTGCTTGATGCGCGGCAGGAAGCGGGCGAAGCCTTCCGGGCTCTGGTCCGGCTTGCCGCTTTCCGGGTCGCGCGCATGCAGATGCAGAATCGCGGCGCCTGCTTCGGCAGCAGCCAAGGCCTCCGACACGATCTCGTCAGGTGTAATCGGCAGGTGGGGCGACATGGTCGGCGTATGGATCGACCCGGTGATGGCGCAGGTGATGATGACCTTGCCCTTGCCAGTGTTCCCTTTTGCAGTACTCATTTGCCGATTTCCTCCTCAGCCTTGCGCTTGTGGGCCGCGAGCGCCATCAGACGGCGGTCGCGCCATTTCTGTCGGTCGACCAGGCTGTCCGCGGGAAGCTGTTCCCGCCGCTCGGCCTCGATCGTGTCGAGGACCGGTCCGGCCCAGTCGACGCGGTATTTCATCTGCTCGAACATGTTCGCGAACATGCCCTGATAACGGGTGGCGTAGTCCCGCACACCTGCCGGGGCATTCAGGTCGATGGTCTCGAACGGGCCCATGAACGCCCATCTGGCCGCAAGGCCCTCTCGGATGCCGATATCGACGTCCTCTGCGCTGGCATAGCCGTTCGCCACCAGCCGGAAGGCCTCTTCCAGGAGCGCGCCCTGCATGCGGTTCATGATGAAGCCGTCGATCTCCTGCTTCATCATGATCGGCGACTGGCCGGCTCCGAGCATGATCGCCCTTGTCTTCTCCATCGCCTCCGGCGAGGTCCATGGCGCCGGGACGACTTCCACCGCCTTGATCAGATACGGCGGGTTGATCGGATGGGCGACGAGACACCGGTCCCGGTGTTTGAGATGGGCGGTAAACGTCGACGGCAGGAGGGCCGACGTGGAACTGGCCAGGATGGCGTCAGGAGGCGCCAGCTCGTCAAGGCGGGTGAAGATCTCCCGCTTCACCTCGACCTGTTCCGGCGTGTTTTCCTGAACGTAATCGCCGCCCTCAAGGCACCTCGCCAGATCGTCTTCGGCGCTGATGCGGGCCAGAACGGCGTCCGGTTTCTGGCCGTTCAGAAGGTCATGGGCCTGAAGGTCCTCCAGCACATCGGCGATATAGGCGATCGCCTTTTCCGGCTGGTGCGGTTCCTTGTCCCAGAGCACCACGTCGTGCTGCGCGCGCGCAAAGCTGATGGCCCAGGCCCGGCCGATAAAGCCCGAGCCCACGATTGCGATTTTCGCCAAGTTAAGTCCTCCCGACCCGACCGGATTTTACGGCGAAATCATCCGCCGGAATCCGTTTCAAGGCGCCAGCAAAGCAAACCGGCGGACGGAAGAAAAGCCATCAAAAAGACAAAACGGTTCGCTGTCCGCTTTTTCATTTGAGGAAGCATCCGGCGATCGGGGGATCAGGAACCCAGCCGGTCAACCCGCCTGCAAATCCGCAGAGCTGCCGGACATTTCCGTTCCCGATGCCCCGCAGTTTCTGAGTTGCAACAGCATGTCCGTCAGGGTTGCGCCGATCTGTTTGATTGCGGCCTCGGCAACCGCCGGGCGGGCATCGCCGATTTTGACAACGGCGGCTTTCAAGTTCGTCAGCGTGTCGTTGAGCTCCGCGATCTGTGTCCGCAGCGGACCATCGTCATTCTGCTTTGCCTCGGCGAGGTCGGTCCGAATGGTCTCCATCTTCTCTTCAAGAGAAGCGAGCTTCGTTTTCAAGGCTTCCGGCGTCATGCCGAGTTGGCTGACGGCCTTTACGGTCAGATCTGCGGCCAGGTCCGCGCCCGCCGTTTCGAACCGGTCGATCGCCAGGATCGCGAGGACGGCGGCGACAATCACCAGGATCGCCGTCGCATTGATGAGGGCGAGCAACAATTGTCCGGGAAGCCGCCTGATCCGGCGGCCAAGTGTCTGATCCTGCGCGCTCATCATGCCGCTCCTGCATTTCCACGGGATTTCGAAACTTTCGCACAGCTATGCGAGTCGAAAAACCGGAATATGCAGGACAGGCATTCTGCGCGCGTTGGTTGCTCGAACTGGCAGCGTCAGGCCGCGTCCACGGCCTGCTGGAGCATGTCGCGGACCTGGGTCGCTACGGCCTTGAGTTGCGCATTGTCGATCGCCGCCATGGAGGCTTCGGGATCGATCGCACTGACCTCCACGCCGCCATCGACCGCCCGCAGGATCACATTGCACGGCAGCATGGCGCCGACTCGCGGTTCCATTTCGATTGCCTTGTGGGCCATCGTCGGATTGCACGCGCCGAGGATGAGGTAGTGCTCCATATCCACGTCGAGCTTCTTCTTCATGGTCGCCTTGACGTCGATTTCCGTCAGCACGCCGAAGCCTTTATCGGCAAGTGCTGCGCGGACCCTCTTGTCTGCGTCCTCGAAACTCACGCCGGAAAGAATGCGGTTGTAGGTGTAGCTCATGTTCAGCCTCTATTTGCTCAGGTTTTTGACCAGTGCCAGAACCGCCAGCACGACCAGAACGATCAGAAGCAGCATCCAGATGCCGCCGAATCCGAAACCCATCATCGGATTGTCCTCATAGTTTCTGTTTCCCGAAAATGGCCACAACGAGACGCTAGGGTCATACCCGTTGATTTCGTTCGGTCTTCAATTTCGGCTGCCCGCCTCAGTCACAGAGGTAGGGGTTCCCCCCGCTGGAAGGTCAAGCACCGCCACCATACAGAATGATGACACTGTCGGTTTTCGCGTTGATCGACGTCAATGGCAGCAGGTTGCATCGGTGGGAGGATGTAACAGTGCCGCTCTTAGGACGGGAATTGATCGGTATGTCTGACGATAGAATGCAGGCTGCGGTGGATGCGGCCGAATTCAGGATCCCATTCAAACGTTATCTGTCCGCCGACGGAACGCTGGCGGATGCCGCGCCGGGTTTTGCGTCCGACAGAAGCGAACTGGTCCGGCTCTATGAGGGCATGCTCAGAACGCGCGCCTTCGATACGGAGGCGATCGCGCTGCAGAGAACCGGCCGGCTCGGCACCTACGCCTCCTCGCTCGGCCAGGAAGCGGTTGCCATCGGCGTTGCCGCGGCCATGCGTCCCGAGGATGTGCTGGTGCCCTCCTTCCGCGAGCATGGCGCGCAGATCTGGCGTGGTGTCCGTATGGAGGAACTGTTTCTCTACTGGGGCGGCGATGAACGCGGCTCGGATTTTTCCGGACCGAGGGAGGACTTTCCGGTCTGCGTTCCGGTCGGCACCCAATATTGCCACGGGGTCGGCGTCGGCCTGGCGTTCTCCCTCAGGCATGAGGACCGTTGCTCGGTCGTTGTCGGTGGTGACGGCTCCACATCGCGGGGCGATTTCCACGAAGCGATGAATATGGCGGGTGTCTGGAAAGTGCCCGCCGTTTTTGTGGTCAACAACAACCAGTGGGCCATCTCGGTGCCCCGGGCCGCGCAGACGGCGGCACAGACCCTGGCGCAAAAGGCCATCGGCGCCGGCATTCCCGGCGAACAGGTCGACGGCTGCGATGTGATCGCGGTGCGCGATGCGGTCGAACGCGCGCTCGACCGTGGCCGCAGAGGCGAGGGGGCGACGCTGATCGAATGCCTGACCTATCGCCTGTCCGATCATACCACCTCCGACGATGCCACGCGTTACCGGGAAGATGCGGAAGTCAGCAGCCATTGGCCCGAGGAACCGACCGTGCGTCTGCGTACGCTCCTGACCGAGGCGCATGGCTGGAGCCGGGACGAGGAAGAAGCCTTGCGCAAGGAGATCAACGGCGCGGTCAAGGCAGCCTCGGACGCCTATCTCCAGATCGACCCCCAGCCCGCCACGGCCATTGTCGACTACACCTATGCCGAACTGCCCACGGACCTGAAGGCCGTGCGCGACCAACTGGCGGAGCGCTGAGATGGCCGAGCTCACCCTTGTCGAAGCGGTCAGATCCGCCCTTTCAAAAGCCCTGGAGGAAGATCCGGCGGTCGTCGTCCTCGGCGAGGATGTCGGCATCGACGGCGGCGTGTTCCGGGCAACGGACGGCCTGTGGCAGCATTTCGGGTCGGGCCGGGTGCTGGATACGCCCCTGTCGGAAGCGGGCATCGCCGGAATTTCGGTCGGCCTTGCGGCCCAGGGCATGAAACCGGTCGCAGAAATCCAGTTCCAGGGCTTCATTCATGCGACCCTGGACCAGATGGCCAATCACGCCGCCCGGTTGCGCAACCGCACCAGGGGCAGGCTGACATGTCCGATGGTGTTGCGCGCGCCTTACGGCGGCGGCGTGCATGCGCCCGAGCATCATTCGGAGAGCATCGAGGCGATCTTCGCCCATATCCCCGGCCTGCGGGTTGTCATTCCCTCATCGCCTCAGCGCGCCTACGGCCTGCTGCTGTCGGCCATCCGCGATCCGGACCCGGTGGTGTTTTTCGAACCGAAACGGATCTACCGCGCCTTCAAGGAAGACGTGGCGCTCGACGGTGAGGCCCTGCCGCTCGACAAGGCGTTTGTCCTGCGCGAGGGCCAGGACGTCAGCGTGATCTCCTGGGGCGCCGTCACCCGTGACTGTCTGGAGGCCGCTGAAGTGATGGCGGGGGAAGGCGTCGACGCCGAGGTCCTCGATGTGGCGACCCTGAAACCTTATGATGCGGCCACGCTGATGGCGTCCGTCCGCAAGACCGGGCGCTGCGTGATCGTGCATGAGGCGCCGAGGACCGCAGGTTTCGGTGCGGAAATTGCGGCGCGTGTTGCCGAAGAGGCGCTCGATGGGCTGGTCGCGCCCGTCCGCCGGGTGACGCCGCCGGATATCATCCCGCCGCTGCCGCGTCAGGAACAGCTTTATCTGCCGTCGAAGGACGACGTTTGTACCGCAATTCGGGAGGTCATGGCATGGCAGTGATCCAGTTCAACCTGCCCGATCTCGGCGAGGGTCTGACCGAAGCCGAAATCGTCGAATGGCATGTTTCGCCTGGCGACCGGGTGGTCTCAGGCCAGCCGCTGGTGTCCGTCGAAACCGATAAGGCGGTGGTCGAAATCCCGTCCCCCTGGTCCGGGACCGTGAAGGCCCTGAATGCCGAAACCGGCGCGCAGATCGCCGTCGGTGCGCCGCTTGTCGATCTGGAAACCGACCAGCGTGTCGATCAGGGCCAGATCGTCGGAGATCTGGGGGGAAGCAAACCCAAGGGGCCGGAAACTGCCGAAAGCAGAGAGGTGAAGGCTCCCGTCAGAAAGGCAACCGGACATATCAAGGCAGCCCCGGCGGCCCGGGCGCTGGCGCGTGAGAAGGGCATCGATCTGGAAACGGTCACCGGAACCGGGCCGGACGGCACCATTACGCGCGGCGATGTCGAGGCCCTGACCGAAACGGAAATGCGGTCCGGGTGGGAGCCTTTCTCATCATCGCGCAAGGCAATGGCGCGCAACATGGCCGAAGCCGGAGCACACGTCGTGCCCGCAACGGTCCAGGACTGGGCGGATGTGTCCTCGTGGATCGGCGGGCAAGCGGATGTGCTGGTGCGTCTGATCCGGGCCATGGCTGCCGCAGTCTTGGCGGAGCCGGCCCTGAACGCCTGGTTCGATCAGGACACGATGGCCCGCATGCTGCACGAGAAGGTCAATCTCGGTATCGCCGTGGACACGGAGACGGGCCTCTATGTGCCGGTCCTGAAGAATGTCGGGGCGCAGAACCCCCAGCAGATCCGTGCCGAACTGGACCGCCTGATTGCGGCCGCGCGGGCGCAGAGGCTGGGCCGGCAGGACCAGCTCGGGGCGACGGTCAGCCTGTCCGATTTCGGCCCTCTGGGCGGTGCCTTTGCGTCGCTGGTGATCCGGCCGCCGCAGGTGGCGATCCTCGGCGCGGGCCGAGTGAGCAAAAAAGTGGCCTGGGGAGAAAACGGCCCGGAGCCGCGTTCCTGTCTGCCCCTGTCACTGACTTTCGACCATCGCGCCGTCACCGGAGGCGAGGCGGCAAGATTTTTGAATGCGGTATTGCACGACCTGGAACAGCCAGGCTGAGCGGGAGGGAGTTTAATGCCTGGCAGATTTGAATTCGCGGATACCCTGGGTCCGGAAAAAGTCATCGAGATCACGGACCCGAAACGAGGGCTGCGCGGACTTCTGGTGGTCGACAACACCGCCGCCGGACCGGCAATCGGCGGCTGCCGGATGGCGCCCGATGCAACGGCCCAGGAATGTTTTCGCCTTGCCCGCGCCATGACGCTGAAAAACGCCTCGGCGGGCCTGCCTCATGGTGGCGCCAAATCGATTGTTCTCGAGGATCCGAACATGCCGTTGGAGGCCAAAGAGGATCTCCTGCGTGCCTTCGCCAGGGCCATCGGCGAAATCGAGAGCTATATCGTCGGACCGGACATGGGTACCAATGAGACCGTGATGGCCTGGATGCGTGACGAGATCGGCCGTTCGGTCGGCCTTCCCCGGGAGATCGGCGGCATCCCGCTCGACCAGATCGGTGCGACCGGTCTCGGGCTGGCCGCGGCCGCCCAGGCCGCCGAGGAAGTGCTCGGGATCAAGGTCGAAGGTGCGCGGGTGGCGGTCCAGGGCTTCGGCGCCGTCGGCCGCTGGGCCGCGCGTTATCTGTCTGACCGCGGAGCTGTCATCGTCGCGGCCTCCGATTCCCATGGCGGGATTTACAACGCAAATGGGCTGGATGTGGATCGCCTGCTGACCATCAAGGCGGAAGGCAAGAGCGTTTCCTCCTATGTGGGCGGCACCGTCATCGGGCCTGAAGGTCCGATCACCTGCGATTGCGATATCATGATCCCGGCGGCGCGGCCGGACGTCATTCGCGTGGACAATGTCGATCTGATCAAGGCGCGGCTGGTCCTTCAGGGCGCCAATATCCCCGCGGCGGCGGGAACCGAGGAACATCTTCATGCCCGCGGCGTGCATGTGGTTCCCGATTTTATCGCCAATGCGGGCGGGGTGATCTGTGCCGCCGTCGAATATCGCGGCGGATCGCAAAGCGACGCCCTGTCGTCGATCAGGGATCTGGTCTACGGCAACACCATGGAAGTGCTGAAACGCGCCGAAGCGGAGCAGACCCTGCCGCGCACCGTCGCACTCGCCATCGCCGAGGAACGGGTGCGCAAGGCGATGGCGCTTCGTCGATAAGACACCCTATGGGATCAGCCGGACGGGCAGGGACTGCAGGCCGCGCTGATTGGTGCGGTCCGTCCACCAGACGGGCTCGCCGGCAAGCTCGATCCGGGAAAACCGGTCCAGAAGAGCGGTGACGGCGGCCTGGACTTCGAGACGCGCCAGCGGCGCACCGATACACACATGCGGCCCGCCGCCGAAGATATACTGGGCATTGGGCCTGCGGGTAATGTCGAATGCGTCCGCGTCTTCGAACCGCGCCGGGTCCCGGTTGATCGCGCCGATCAGGCCGAGCGCCAGCGATCCGGCCGGAATGACCATGTCGCCGTACTGGAAATCCTCGATCGCCACCCGGAGGATGAAGTTGATGCTGGGCTCGAAGCGCAGCATCTCCTCGATGGCGGTGCGCATGTGCTCCGGCTCGGAGCGCAGCTTGTCGAACTGATCCGGATTGCGCAGCATCGACAGCAGACCGTTGCCGAGGACGTTGACCGTCGTCTCGTTGCCCGAGATCAGACCCTTCATGTTGTTCAGGGTCTCGTCCTCGTCCATGGTGCCGTTGTCCAGCGCTTCCAGCGTCGCATCGACAAAGCCGTTTCCGGGATGATTCCGCCGATCCGCCAGATGGCCGCGCAGGTAGGCCTTGTAGGCGCGTAAGGAATCCAGCGCCTCCTGCTTCTGATCCTGGGTCATCATGATGTCCCCGATCTTGATCAGCGCCTGGTTCCAGCGGGCCATCTCGGCATCCATTTCCGGCGGAATGTCGAACAGGTTCCGCGAGACGCGCAGCGGCAGGTGATTGGCGAAGCCGGTCATGAAATCGACCGGTTCACCGACCGGCAGCGCATCGAGCAATTGCGCGCATTCGCGCTCGATCATCGGAAGCAGCGGCGGGATCTCGGCCGGGCGGAACGCCTTCTCGTAGACATCGCGCATGCGGCGGTGATCGGGCGGGTTGGAGTTGACCATCTGGCGCTGGAACTCGCTGAACAGTTCATAGCTCAGTGGATCCCGGTCCTTGCTCTCCGGCCGGCTCCAGCCGTCGGTCCAGAGCCGCGTGTCGCGCCCCATCTCCGAGGCGCGGACCATGGCGTTGAACGCGTCATGGCCGAGCACGAAATAGATGCCCGAGGCCGGGTCCAGATGGATCGGCGCTATCTCGCGGATCCGCTTCAAGTGCGGATGCGGATTGGAGAGATAGTCCGGATCGGTGAGCATGGTCCACCAATCGATGTCCGCCGATGTCGCTGTGTTCATGTCCCGTTTCCCAGCCGCAAGGGTAATGAGTGAAGTCCGTGCTGATCGCTGCGATGCGTCCACCAGACAGGCTCGCCCGCAAGCTCGATCCGGCCGAACCGGTTCATGAGGGCGGTGAAAGCAGCGCCGGCGGTCATGCGCACCAGCGCCTTGCCGATACAGATATGCGGACCGACACCGAAAACCATATGAGGATTGGGCTGCCGGGCGATGTCGAACACGTCGGGGTCGGCAAAGCATTCCGGATCGCGGCTCGTGGCCGCCACAAGGCCGACGGCCAGCGAACCGGCTGAAATGAGTATGCCCCCGCATTGAAAATCGCGGATCGCGACGCGGATGATGAAACTTCCGCCCGGCTCAAAACGCAGCATTTCCTCTATGGCCGGCCGGAGCAGGCTCCGGTCGGAGCGCAGCTTTTCGAACTGTGCGGGATGCCGAATGAGGGTGAGCAAGCCGTTGCCGACGAGGGTCGCGATCGCCGTTCCCCCTGCCATCAGCGTCACCAGGTTATTGAGGCTTTCCTCTTCGTCCATGGTGCGGTCGGCGAATGCGGCAAGCGCCAGGCCGACGAAGCCTTCTCCGGGCCTGTCGATGCCGGACGCAATCCTTTCGCGCAGGTAGGCCTTGAAGGCGCGCAGCGCAGTTAGCGCATTCTGCTTTTCCGCCGGCGACATCATGATGTTGCCGATCAGGCTCAAAGCTGCGACCCACTCGGCGACCTGTTCCTCCATCTCCGGCGGAACCTGGAAGACGATACGCGCGATACTGCGGGCCAGCGGATTGGCGACCGCCTCCATGAAGTCCACCGGTGCGTCCGTCGGCAAGCCATTGATGAGCCGTCCGCATTCCGCCTCGATCATCGGCATATAGGCCTCGAGATCGGTTTGCCGGAAAGCCTTTTCATAAACATCCCGCATGCGGCGGTGATCCGGCGGGTTCGCATTGGTCATCTGCGGCTGGAACGCGCTGAACAACTCGTAGCTCAGCGGATCCTCATCCCTGTTTCTCGGGCTATTCCAGCCAGCGGTCCACAGCCTCGTGTCCCGGCCCATTTCCGGGGCCATTGCCAAGCGGCGGAATACATCATGGCTGAGGGCGAAGTAGACGCCGGAAACGGCATCGTAATGGACAGGCGCCAGGTCCCGGATGCGCTTCAGTTCCTTGTAGGGGCTTTTCAGAAAGTCCGGATCGGCGAACAGCGCCCACCAATCGACCGGCGACGCAGGGCTGAGTTCGCCGGTTCCCGCGCGTTTCGTGACTGCATCTGGCATGACGGAGGATCTCCTGTGCGTGCCGGACTTCAGGCCGTTCCGGGACATGGGGACCCGGCAATGGCCCGCTTTCCCTCAGGCCACCGTCAGCTTCAGGGGCAGGGACCAGAGACCCCGCTGATCGCTCCGGTCCGTCCACCACTCGGCTTCACCGGCCTGCTCGATCTTGTCGAACCGGTCCATCAGCGCGTTGAAGGCCACTTCGGTCGTCATGCGGGCCAGGGCCTTGCCGATACAGATATGGGCGCCGCCGCCGAAAGAAGAGTGATGGTTCGGCTTGCGCGTGATGTCGAACCTGTCCGGGTCCTCGAACCGCGCCGGGTCCCGGTTGATCGAGCCGACCAGACCGATGGCGAGCGCACCTGCGGGGATGCAGACGTCCCCCAGCTGGAAGTCTTCAACGCCGGCGCGCGGAATGATGCTGCTGCCCGGCTCATACCGCAGCATTTCCTCGATCGCCCGGGGCATGAGGCTTCGGTCGGCACGGAGCTTTTCGAATTCTTCAGGGTTCTTCAAAAGGGTCACAAGGCCGTTGCCCAGAAGGGTCAGCGTCGTCTTGCTGCCGGAAATCAGCATCACCACGTTGTTGAGGGTTTCCTCCTCGTCCATGGTGCCGTCCTCGGCGGCCGCCAGCGCCAGGCTGATCAGGCCGTCGCCGGGATTTTTCCGCAGCCGGTCCAGATGCCCGCGTACGTATTCCTTGAATTCGTGGTTGGACTTTTTGACGTTGCGCTTCTGCTCCGGCGTCATGACGATGTTGCCGAGCCAGCTCAGGTCGGAAATCCAGCCGGCAATCGTTTCTTCCATGTCCTCGGGAATTTCGAACAGCTTGAGCGATATGCGATGCGGCAGCGGGTTGCCGAAGGCGGCCATGAAGTCGAACGGTTCGCCCACCGGCAACTGGTCCAGAAGCTTGTCGCACTCTTGCCTGATCATCGGCAGATAGCGCGCCATGTCCTTTGGGCGGAACGCCCTGTCGTAGACACCACGCATGCGCCGGTGATCGGGCGGATTGGCGTTGATCATCTGCGGCTGGAAGTCGATGAACAGCTCGTAGGTGTCCGGGTCGTTCTTCCGGTTTTCCGGGCTGTTCCAGCCGTTGGCCCAATAGAGCGTGTCGCGCCCCATCGCTTCCGTCTTGGCCATCGCGGCGAATTCCTTGTGGCCCATGACAAAATAGATGCCGGAGGCCGCGTCGTAGTGGATAGGCGCAAGATCCCGGATCCGCTTCAGCTCAGGATAGGGGTTCTTCAGGTACTCCGGATCCGTCAGCATCGTCCACCAGTCGATATCGAACGACGGCGGCAGGGCAGCGCCTGCGGCTTGAGCGGATTCCTGGGTTCCTTGCTGGGTACTGGGCATAGAGGCGCTCCGGAGCCGAATTGAGAAAAATAAAACGGCTTACGACACACTGCCGCGCGTATGCGCCGTCACTACAGACCACTTCGGATCAGATATTGCCCACCCCATGGCCGCTGCGCAAGCCCGGTACCTGACGCCTAGTCAACTCAATCCAGATATTTTTTCGGGCCGCCGCAAACACGTGGAATTACAACCTGTGGTATTTGGCCGACTCCGGGCGATGGGCGTAAATGTGGAATACCGGAGCGCCACCCTGGGCCATGGGATGGTCTTCAACCACGGTGCTGTAACCGTGTTCCTCAAGCTCGGCGCGGATCGTTTGCAGCTCTTCCGGTCCCCGGTGCACCTCCACCAAAAGTTGCCGGATGCGCGGCCAAAGCGCCGGACTGATGCCGTCCAGCACCGCGCGCTCCTGTCCTTCCGTGTCGATCTTCAAAAGATCGATGGTGTCCACGCCGAAACGCTCCACCACATTGTCGAGCGTATCCACATCTGCCGTCACCTCTTCGCTTTGAAACAGGTGCTCGATGAACTCCTCGTCGCCGAGCCGTTCATAGGTGCCGGTGCTGTCGATGACCGCGCGGATATCCGCGCTCGCGCCGCCCTGGCCGAAAAGGAGGTTCTTCAGCCCGTCGGCGAGCGTCTTGCCCACCGCCGAATCGCCGGTGGAGAGCGCGGACAGCGCCGGATAGTGGTCGAATTTCGCCTGACCGGGGGCCGCTCCGAGGGCGAGACGGTTGGCCTTGACCTTGTCGCCCATGGCAGCGGCATTGTCCTTCAGGGCCTCGAAGGCGGCCGGCATCGGCTCAAAAGCAAAGATCCGCCCTTCCGGACAGAGATCGTGCAGCCGCAGGCAGAACAGGCCGATATTGGCGCCGACGTCAAAATAGGTGCCGTCGGCAGGCAGGTCCAGCCCGCGTTCCGTAAGGTCGTCGGAGACGACTTCGTGCCAGCCGTAGCCGACCTCATAGGCATTCACACAGTGCACGGTCCGTCCGTCGGGAAGCGTCGTCGTCAGGCTCATTGTCGTTCATTACTCCTAGCAATGAGCCTCACGGCTCCCGTCCATCGGATTGATTCTGTCTAGCATGATCCAGATGGCACGGGAACCGATGCGAGGCACTTGTACCGGTCCAATACCCAGCCAAATCAGAAGCTGTGAAATATGCGTTCCAGGTGGTTATATTTGCCGCGCAGCCGCCAGGCCGGAGCGGCACGCACTCGACGGGGCAACAGCGGAGACGACATGGAAGACGCCGGGCAGAAAGACACTCTATTCGAACGGATTGGCGGTTCGGCGGCGATCGACCGGCTGGTGGATCTGTTCTACGAGCGCATGGATACCCTGGCCGAGGCAAAGGGCATCCGCGCCCTGCATGCGGCCGATCTCGGCCCGACGAGGAACGACCTGAAGCGGTATCTCACCGAGTGGACCGGCGGACCGAGGCTCTACACGCCCGAGAAGGGCCATCCCCGGATGCGCCAGCGGCACATGCATGTCGCGATCGGCGAACAGGAACGGGACGCCTGGCTGATGTGTATGCGCGGCGCACTGGAGGAAACGGTCAGAGATGCCGAAGCCCGCGCCGTTCTTTACGAAAACATGGCCAAGCTCGCCGACTGGATGCGCAACCAGCCGGAACAGGGAACGTAGAAGGATATGACCGCCGGTTTGCGCAGCCTCCGCACTGTTCCTCCCGTTGCTGTGGAAGAGCTTCGGCACATGCCGACACGGGCCTTGCTGAAGCGGCTCGAAGACCTGCGCGGCCTGCATGAAACCTGCGGGGATACGGATTGGGACGAAGAAGAGCACGACGCGGTAAAGGCCTCGGGCCTGATCGCCTACAAGGATACGGAGATCTGGAAGCAAGCCTATGGCGAACTGAAAACGGAGCTGCAAACGCGTGAGCACGTGGACCGGGGAGGCAGACAGGCCCGGCGCAGGGCCCAGCAGGAAAAGCAGCGAAGATAGGAGCCGCCAAGGCCGATGAGCCGGGCCCGCAATCCGGGCTTGCCGCGTCAGGGGGAAGGAAAGAAAGCCTTGCTGCGTCCGGTCAGCCAATAGGCCGCAAGCCCGACCCATTCCCGGAAGGCGATATCGAACCGTTTCAGCCCTTCGGAAGCTCCGGCAAAGCCGAGAAATTTTCCTTCCGGCCCTCGCGTGCGATAGTCCACCGGCCAGGCGGTCAGGCCGCTCCAGCCGGCTTCGCGAAACACGCTGATGGCGCGCGGCATGTGATAGGCGGAGGTCACGAGCAGCCAGGTCTGGCCGGGTTCGGGCTTGACCAGTTCCCGGGTAAAGACCGCGTTCTCCCACGTGTTCCGAGATTTGTCCTCCAGGACGATCCGTGCCGGGTCGATGCCGAAATCGGTGAAGAGCCCGATGGCGACCGCCGATTCCGTCGTCTGGCCGGCGACAAGGACGCCATGGCCGCCGGTATGGATGATCTTCGCGCTGGGAAGCTTTCGGGCGAGGCCGGCAACAGTCGTCAGCCGTTCGGCCGACGTCGTCAGCGCAGGTACGCCGCGCGCGCCGGAGGTGATCGTGTCTACGGCGCCGCCGAGAACGATGATCCCGTCGACATTGGGAAGGCTGTCCGGCCGGGGAAAACGGTCTTCGAGCGGCTCAAGCAGAAGATTGGCAGCAGGAGAAAACCCGAGCACCGCGAAACCCAGAAACGCGGACGCGATTGCAGCCATGCCGGTCCGCCGCCACCGGCTCAGTCTCAACAGGAGGCCCAGCCCCATGAGGATGATCAGGAAATTTGTCGGCCGGATCAGGAAAAAGAGGATCTTGGAAAGATAGAAAAACATGCAAGGGTCCCGGAATCAGGGTTTCGGGGAATTAAACCACATCATTTGGCGACTTCGTGACCGGATGATTGAAGGCCCGCCATCCGGCTGCGTCCGGTCTCCTCCTGCCGCCGGCACGATGAATGTCAGTATCGCGCCGGACCTACATCCTTTCCTTGATCCCGACCGTAATCAGATACCAGTTGACCGGATAGCTGGTCAGGAGACCGGCCAGCATGGCGAGCTGCATTGCAAACCAGAACTCAGGCGTGTTCACGTCTGCCCGCGTAGCAAAAGCGGCCGGGAAAACAAGGAATTGAAGCAGCGCCATCATGCCGTACATGCCGACCTGCCAGGAGACCAGGGACAGTGTGTCGGCCTTCAATGCCGCTATTAGCCCCTCCTTCATCGAAAGGTTCCGCATCGGGACGATCGCCAGATATTGAAAGACGATACCGAGCGCAAAGGCGAAGACGAAATCGAGCCCCCATGCGGCGAAGATCTTGTCCTCGAACACAGTCTTCCAGCCGAACAGAAGCGCTGTCGCCGGCACCGCGAAGGCCAGCCATTCCGCGATCACATCGCCGATCATGCATCCGCTGCCGCAATGCAATGCGCCCTTGCCGACGATGACGGGAAAGGGCGTTTCGACCTTGCTCGGCATTTCCTCTCCACGCTTCATGGCCGCGTGTGCGACCTCATGTGTCGCAAGCCGCCCGTAGCGGAAATAGAACCAGAGCAAAGGAACGGAGCCGAAGAGCGCGGTGACCGGCCAGACAATGTTCATGATCATCATGTGCTGGGGATGTCTTTTGACATCGACGGCAATGATCAGCGCGGATAAAGCGCCCAGGCAAAGCGTGCCAATTGCCAGCAGGTGAAACCAGTCGGGAAACATGCGCATCTCCAGTTCGTTGGGCGGACAAGGTTCGAAGACGGAACGCCTCCGGGTTCCGAAAGTTCCTTCCTCAATGAAATGCCACTGGACGCGGCCGCAATCTTCGACGGAACAATCGGGAATTTCGAGCGTTGAGAGAAGGAGACTGCGATTCAAGGCGGGCGTTAAACAGGCCCGAATACCGAAAGAGGAGGCAGACAAATGCCGGCAAAATCCGAAGCCCAGCAAAAGGCCGCGGGTGCGGCGCTATCCGCCAAGCGCGGTGAAACCAGCAAGAGCGACCTGAAGGGAGCGTCCAGGGAGATGTACGACTCCATGTCCGAAAAGGAACTTGAGGAGCTGGCATCGACCGGGAGCAAGCAGAAGGGCGACAGCGGCTCCTGATGTGCCCGGATGTCGGATCGATTGCGCCCCGGAATATCGCGTGATCAAGAATATCGCGTGATCAAGACGTCCGGTCCGCCGGTTTCCGAAAGAATGCGAAATTTTTTTGGAACCATTAACCATCTCGCGTGTTTTCAGGACAAAGGAAGGTGAACCCATGTCCCTCAAAACCGAAACCTCTCCCCACAATCCTCCCGCCACGCCCAGCGATGAAGCCGATGAGAACCAGCTCGAAATGGCGGCTGAGGAAGGGCGGGATTATCTCGCGTCGCTGGAGTACATGGCGACGAAAGTGGCCGATGCAGGCGGCAAGACCCGCGCCGGCGACTATATCGTGGCCTTCGCGCAGGAACGCGCCGAAGGCATGTATCACCTGAAGGATGGACAGCTTGAGTGGGTCGACGCGCCCGCGGACATGAACTGCCACATGGAAGTTGCCGTGGCGGACGCCGCCGACAAGCGGTTCATTCCCTATCTCGACATCGAATGCACCTTGTCGAAAGACGGCAAGCATGTCGTGTCCTTCAAGCCCGATTTTCTCTGGCATCCCGGACTTTACCACTACGGCAAGGATTTGAGGCTGCCGGACGGCGACGGAGTTTACGACCTGAACATCCGGATCGCAGCCCCTGACTTTCCCCGTCACGACAAGAAAAACGGCAAACGTTATGCAGCGCCGGTCGAAGTGAATTTCGAGAAAATTCAGGTAACGACCGGACACGAATAATCTCCCGGTGATGCTGCCGGTGCAGAGGGCAGCAGCATCACCTGGAGGTCCAGCGCCTGTCCGATCCAGGTTCTCGATTTGAGTTGATTTTCGAAGCCCGCGTTTCTGCCGGGCAAGAACAATCCGGAGGAAGCAAGACCGATTGAATGTCTTTGGCGTCAGAGAGCGCCGCAGATCGACAGGCAGCCATTGGCCCCGGGGCGTCATTCTGGCGGATCCGGGTGAACCTGGCAGCGATCGAATTGTCCCGCGCCCGAAGGTGACACGCGGGATGATGACCGTTGGTCAATCCGCTAATGGCTCGAAGGCAACCCGGGAAGGAAAAACCATGGGAGAGACCACAGCCAGTGGACCGGCATCCGGCGATGCGATCGCGCCAGGGCAATTCGCCTACGACGATCGCGCTTCGAAAGTATGGCTGTACAGTTCGCTTTTCTGGATCATTTTTCTCACTGTAGACGGCCTGACGATGGCCACCGAACTCTTGACGCCCAATCTCTTCGCAGGGATTGGTCCTCTGGAGTTCGGTCGCATCCGCCCGATGCACGTCAATGCGGCGATCTTCGGCTGGCTGACCATGATGTATGTCGGCGGCGGGTTTTACGTACTGCCGCGGCTTTTGGGGCTGCGCTCGCTGTGGAGCGAGGAACTCGGCATCTGGACGGCATGGCTGTGGAACCTGAGTTTCGCCGCCGGGATCGTCGCGCTCGGCCTCGGCTACACCCAGGCGCGGGAATATACCGAGCTCATCTGGCCCGTGGACGTCGCTCTCGTCCTGGCCCTGTTGTTGAACATCTTCAACACGATCATGACGGTCATGCACCGTCGCGTGAAGCCTCTTTACGTCACGGTCTGGTGGTTCGTGGCAAGCCAGCTCTGGCTTGCAGCGGATTACGTCATCGACAATGTGATGTGGCGGCCGGGCGCCATGCTCGGCAACGGAGTGGAGGGGGCTGGCGGCCCGTCGGGCGCGCTTGCCGATCCGCTCGCCGACGGCATGTTGAACTGGTGGGGCAACCATAATCTTTTCGGCCTCTGGCTGACACCGATGATGGTCGCCCTGATCTATTATTTCATTCCCAAGATCACCCGAACGCCGCTTTACAGCCACACGCTGTCCCTGGTCTCGTTCTGGGGGATTGCATTCTTCTATACCGGGGTCGGCCATCACCATCTGCTGCAGGCGCCCATACCCGGCTGGCTGAAGACCTTTGCGACCGTCAACAGCATTCTGCTGCTGGTCCCGGTCTTTGCCTTCGTGACCAACGTCTGGCTGACGATGCGCGGTAACTGGTCGTCGTTCTTCACCAACATTCCGATGCGCTTCCTGCTCACCGGCTTCATTTTCTACTTCCTGGTGAACGTCCAGGGCGCGTTCATGGCGGTCCCGGTCTTCAACCAGATGATCCATTTCACCAATTTCATCGTCGCCCATGCCCATCTGGCGCTCCTGGGCGCCTTCACGTTCGTCGGCATGGGCGTGATCAGCTATCTCGTGCCGCAGTATCTCGGCCGGCCCATCTACAGCCGGCAGCTTGCGGAATGGCAGTACTGGCTGATCTTCATCGGCTTCACCGGCTTTTTCTGGGTCCTCACCTTCGCCAGCTTCCTCCAGGGACAGAACTGGGCGATGGGCATTCCCCAGATCAACGTGCTGCCGGAAATCCGGCCGCACTACATCGCGCGCGCCATCTTCGGCGCGATGATCGTCATGTCGGCAATCGTGCAGGCGATAAATGTCATCGGGACGCTTTTGACCGATACGAGCCAGGGAACGCGCAAGGAATTCCGGGCCTTCGCCGGGACGTCCGAAACCGAGGGAGCTGCGTCATGAGTGATACCGCCGGCGGCCGCTACCCGAGCCACCCTCCGATCCCGCCGCAAGTGCCGCAAACCTCGCCCCGGCG
>NZ_JABFCZ010000026.1 GCF_014692675.1 Roseibium aggregatum
GGGCGACGAAGCGAAGACGTTCCTCCATAACGGACACCTCTTTCCACGGCATCGACACCTCCCGCAAAAACGAAAAGTGTTACCTATGTGTCCGGAACGTTTTGTCACCTATCTCTCAGGTCGGGCATTCTGAAAATCCATGGATGTTCGGTGCTCGTCTCATGAACCTCACGTGCGACGCACGCATGCTCGGCCGAAACGTCCGCCATGCATTGGTTCCTTTCGAGACCTTCAGGTCCTCATAGACCGATATCAGCGGTCGAGTGCGGCTCCTGAGGAGACAGGTCCGGAATTCATCTGCAAGAATGGAAAAATGATCGACCGTCCGGGCATCGACCGGCTTCCTGGCGGCTCATGGCACCAGAAAACGTCATGCAAGATGCCGCCGCATCTGCCTGATATGCGGCCGATACCCTGTTGGACTGGCGAGGGATCCTTGATCCCGTTCCTTGTGCCGCAGAACGCGACGCCGAGCAGTCTGCCCTCAACCGGGGCGCCGCCGGACTGCCTCAAGCGGCTTTTCGGCGGTGCTTGCCTTCACGGATTTCCTCGACGATCTTGGCGACGAACGCATCAAGGTCTCCGGGAGAACGGCTGGTGATAATACCTTCCGACACCGCCACCTCCTTGTCGACCACATGGGCTCCTGCGTTGACAAGGTCCGTCCGGATGGAGTGGTAGCTCGTCATTTCCCGGTCTTTGACCACGCCGGCTTCGATGAGCAGCCAGGGCGCATGACAGATCGCTGCAACGACCTTCCCCCTGTCAACGAACTCCCTGATCTTGCCGACCGCCGTTTCGTCGACACGTAAAAGGTCGGGGTTTATCTGTCCGCCGGGAAGGACCAGCGCATCGTAGTCATCCACGTTCACGTCGCCGATCTTCAGATCCGCGCCGACTTCGCGGCCCCAGTTCTTGTCCTTCCAGCCTTTGATCGGGCTTCCGTCGGGGCTGGCGACATGAACCGTCGCGCCCTGGTCCTGGAGGTTTTCGAGGGGAACTTCCAGTTCCGACTGTTCGAAACCGTTGGTCGCGATGATGACAATTCTGGCTTCGGTAATCTGTGGCATCACATTGTCTCCTGTTGCGCCCCCTGCCCCTCAAACCAATCTGAAAACTTACGCCGCGCCCTAGCGGTTGCCTTTGCCAAGCTCCTCACGAGCGCGCCTGTCCTTGTCGAGCTTTTCAAAGCTTTCGATGACGCCCCTGTCCGGTTCCCGCTTCACGTCCGGAACCGCCTTGCGCTGGTTGCGTACGTTCTCCTGATCGTCTGCCTGTAGACGGTTCATGCCCATCTCTTCCTGGGCGATGTCGGTTTGCTGCAATTTCCTTGCTGTTTGAACCTTGCGTTTGTCGGTCATGACATCTCTCCTTCCGACCGGTGAACAAAGTGAAGCCATATGAGTTCCATGGCATTTGGCACAGGAGGGGCATCGAGACAGGAACGCTCCGCTCACGCTGCCCTTGCCATGATCCCATCGGTCTCGTCGGCGAAGATCTTCGGATGGAGGTCATGAATCGCTTCCCCGAGCGCGTACGGATCCGGTCCCGATATGGCGGGCTCCTCAGTCGTAGCTCGCCAGAACCAGGAAAAACGCGAGGAGGCCGATGGCCGCCAGGCCGCTGACGAAGATTGCCCGGTTCCAGCGTTTTTCGAGTATGATTTCGCCTTGGCGCGTATTGTCCGCTCCTTGGCTCGTTCGTTTCCCGGTATTCTGCATGACAATTTCCTCTGAAACGGGACTCTCACCCATCGGAGCTGTTCCGGCCAATCGCAGGACCTCCACCTGGGACACGGAAAGAGGAAACGTCAGGCGCAAGCGCGACCGGGACAGCGTCGACACGATCAGGCGACCGCGACAATCCCGAGGAGCAGCGAGACCAGCAGGATCGCCAGAACAATGAAGATCAGGATCTGGGCGACCGAGGCAGCCGCGCCGGCCAGCCTCGGCAATCCGAAGAGACTTGCCGCCGCAGCAACGATTAGAAGGATGAGAATCCATTTCAACATGACCTGACCTTTCACAATTGCCGCCGAGCCATATACGGCTTCGGCTCTTTCCTTCCTTAAGGAAACGGGCCAGCTGCCTTCGGGTTCCTTTTTTTGAGGAGATGCACCCGGGTGCGGAGGCGTTGACCAGGGTGCGAACCCGCAAAATTACGTTTCCTGATCGATCCGAAGGCCGGCAGCGGAAAGCCACGTCAAAGCCATTGCCGCATTGACGCCTGAAAGCGGAATTTCATGAGTCCGCCCCCTTGCTCCGGGAACTTCGCTTCCCTGCCGCCACCTTCGAGGAGGCAATCGCAAGGATCGCCCGGATCTCCCGAGCCCTGGCCTCCTGCACGGCGAAATCAGAGGTCGGGATGGCGCCAGGATCCTCCTCCCCGTCGTGAACCTCAGCCTCCTGTTCCAGCCGGCTTTGAAAACCGGTGTCTTCCTCGAACCGTGCACTGAGCAGCCGCGTCAGCAACTCGCGGTGCGCGCTTAATATGCCTTCGATTTCCTTGTCCTGGATCTCGACCATGGGAATGTCTCCTTGTTGAGGCTGACGCCCGATCTTCCGCGTGCAGTTCGGCAACCGCCTTTGTGCGGCTACGGGCCTTCAGATCGATGACTTTCCGCCCGTCAGCGCCACCATTGCGCGTGGGGAAAGCCGCACAGCTATCCACCATCCTCAGTCGCCGACGATCTTAGAAGACTGTCGATCCGGCTAGTCGTTTAAGCCCGCGGCCCTGCCAGGCGGTTCGGCATTTTTGGAGAAATCCCGCCGGGCGACCGGGCCTTCGGGTTTTCGCGCGAGGGCATACATATGGGCGGATTTCTTTTCCTTCGTACCGGACAAGCCTCACGACCTGCCGGAACTCCCGGCTCGTCGGCCATATAACGATCAACGTTTCTCCCGCTGAACGGTTCCGGCAACGTCGTGACCCGGGAACTTTTCCGGCTCCGAACCGTTAGCGCAGTATGACCAGGAAGATTTACAAGCTCAGCCCCATCGCCCCCGAATGGGATCCCAACTGGGATCTTGCACCGGAACAGGGAGTAGTCGTGGTGCGCGCGGAATCGCCGGCGGATGCACGCGTCGTCGCAAGCGAGGCCGAACCGGACTTTCTCGAGGCCGATGCCCATCCGGGCGAAGATGACTCGACGCGCGAAGCGAGCGCCTTCCGCAACGAAAAGCTCTATTCCGTTACGGAGATCCCAGACGGTTCTTTTCCGCAAAGCGGACCGCGTGAGTTGCTCGCCGGAACCATCAGCAATCCCCTCAAGACAACGAAAATCCCCAGGGGATAGGACGGTGTGCCCGGCCACCGGTGCACGGGCTTCTGCCGTAGCAAGAAAAACCTTTCCGGCGCGGCATTCTTCTTTCCAGATCACCGATGGAGACAACGATGTCTGACAGTGCAAGGAACAATGACCCGGAACGCATGGCCGAGACGAATCGCCTCAATCGAGACATCGCGCAGGAAGCCGGAACCGACAGCGAACTTGAATCCATTGTGCCGCCCGTATCGCAAACCGGAAACTGGTGGCGTATCGGTGCTGCCATTTGTCTGGTGCTGGTGCTTCTGATTATTGCGTCATTCTTTATCTGAATGTTCATGGCCGGCGGCACCCGTGGCACCTTCAAATCATCCAAACACAAGTCTTTGATGGGCGGAACAAAACGGTGCAAAAGGGCCCCGTCATCGCGTTTTTTTTCGGCGGCCGTTCTTTGTGTGACCATTGTAATTGCGGTTCAGACCACCCGAACAAGGTGCATCACAATTCTGCAAACCGAAAAACCTCCTATGTGGTCCGATGCCGGAACAATAGTGGTTTTCGCTGCACATATTGCTGCACAAACGCTGATTAAAACCCGCGAAATTGATCATTTCTAACCTGCATACGAGTCCGGCCTGAACCCGCCCTTCCAAAAATATCGCAGAATTACGACGTGCAATCCAAGTACGCCCGATCGGGTCGCGGGTACTTGGACATTGCTGCTGTGCATTTGGTCTGACCTGGATACCTTATATTCCGAACGGGACTTGCTTGAGGACTATATCGATGCGGACAAACAGCCGGTCATCGTTGTCGACCCCCGCGCGGGCCATGGCCTGGGCATAGGCGGCTTCAAACGCGATTCAGAGGTCGGCATGACGATGCGGGAAGGCCATCCGGTCTACTTCGTCATATTCTATCCGGAGCCGGAGCCGGGACAGACCCTGATGGATGTCGTCCATGCCCTGAGGCACTTCGTCGAAGAGGTGGCGCGCCGCCATCCGGACAGCCCGCCGGTCCCTTACGGAAATTGCCAGGCCGGCTGGGCGGTGACACTGCTGGCAGCCGATTGCCAAGGTCTGACGGGGCCGATCGTGCTGAACGGTTCGCCGGTATCCTACTGGGCGCTAAGAAAGGCCAGCTTGTGAAGATCCCCCTCCTGGAAACTCCAATAGCCGTTGTCTCCTCTTAAGGGTTTGATCAGCCCGATACCCTGGCAATACCGGATCGTCTGTGCCGGAACGCCGGACAGCTGTGAAACGCCGCCGATATTCATGATCGCTCTCCGTTATTCGGCCGCTTCCGCCAATGAGGCTGTAAAATGCGGTGCCGGGGTTTCGGCTTCGTCCATCGGGGGCGTGATCCGGCGCAGGCGCAGCGCGTTCGTCAGCACGAAGACCGAGGACAGGGCCATGGCGGCTGCGGCAAGGACCGGTGACAGCAGGAGCCCGAAGGCCGGGTACAATACGCCCGCGGCGACCGGGATCAGCGCCGTGTTGTAGCCAAACGCCCAGAACAGGTTTTCCCGGATGTTGGCCATGGTCCGCTTCGACACCTCGAAAGCATTGACCACGCCGCGCAGGTCGCCCGACATCAGCACGACATCGGCGGATTCGATGGCCACGTCCGTGCCGGTGCCGATGGCGATGCCCACATCCGCATGGGCGAGCGCGGGCGCATCGTTGATACCGTCGCCGACAAAGGCGATTTTCCGGCCGACCCCGCGCAGCTTCTGAAGCGCGTCAACCTTGCCTTCGGGAAGCACACCGGCAACGACATGGTCGATGCCCGTCTCCGCGGCAATGGCCTCGGCCGTTTCGCGCTTGTCGCCGGTGATCATGGCGACCTGGAGCCCCTGTGCATGAAGGGCTGCAATCGCGGCACGGCTTGCCGGCTTCACCGGGTCTGCGACGCCCATCACCGCGGCAATCCGGCCGTCGATAGCGGCAAAGAGCGCGGTCCGGCCGCGCCTGGCCAGGCCGGTTTCAACCTCGGCCAAAGACCCCAGGTCGATACCCTCACGGCTCATCAGGCGGTCCGCGCCGACGATCACCTGCGCTCCGCCGGCGGTCGCCTTTACGCCGTAACCGGTGATGGAGGCGAAATCGGCCACGTCGACCTGTGCAACACCTTCGCTGCGCGCCGCCCATACGATGGCGGCGGCAATCGGGTGTTCCGAGCGGTCCTCGACCGCCGCAACCCGGGCCAGAACGTCGGCGCGGTCGAACCCTTCCGCCAGCACAAGGTCGGTCAGTTCCGGCCGGCCTTCGGTCACCGTGCCGGTCTTGTCGAGCGCGACGACCTCCACCGAGGTCAGTTGCTGCAGGGCGTCGCCCTTTCTGAACAACACACCCATCTCGGCGGCGCGGCCTGTGCCAACCATGATCGAGGTCGGCGTGGCAAGGCCCATGGCGCAGGGACAGGCGATGATCAGTACGGAAACGCCTGCGACCAGCGCCAGCGTCAGTGCAGGACTGGGACCGAAGATCAGCCACACCAGCACCGTCAGAGCCGCAACCGACATGACGACGGGGACGAACCAGAGGGTGATGCGGTCCACCAGCCCCTGGATCGGCAGCTTTGCCCCCTGCGCTTCTTCGACCATGCGGATGATCTGGGCAAGCGTGGTGTCGGCTCCGACCCGGGTGGCCCGGAACTGAAAGGCACCTGCCCCGTTCACCGTCCCGCCGGTAACGCCGGCGCCCGGCGTCTTTGAAACAGGCACCGGCTCGCCGGTGATCATGCTTTCATCGACGTGGCTTTCGCCTTCCGTCACTTCGCCGTCGACGGCGATACGCTCGCCCGGGCGGACGACCACGATATCGCCGGCATGCAGGTCTTCGATCGCGAGCTCGACCGGTTCGCCGTCGCGCAGAACCCGCGCGGTGCGAACCTGAAGGCCGAGCAGCTTCTGGATCGCCGCGCCGGTGCGCCCCTTGGCACGCGCTTCCAGAAATCTGCCGAACAGGATCAGCACGACGATCACGGCCGCTGCCTCGTAATAGACCGAACGGACGGCGTCGGGCAGCAGCACCGGAAAGAAGGTTGCAATCACGGAATAGGCATAAGCCGCTGCCGTGCCGACGGCGACGAGGCTGTTCATATCCGGAGCGCCCTTCAAGAGCGCCGGAATACCCTTGAGATAGAAAGCACGTCCCGGCCCGGCCAGGACGGCGGTCGTCAGGGCGAACTGGATCAGCCAGCTTGTCTGGTGTCCGATCGTCTGCCCGATCAGGTCGTGCATTCCCGGGATCACGTGACTGCCCATTTCCATCACGAAGACCGGCAGAGCGAGCACGGCGGCCAGGACAACCCGGCGGGCAAGCGCCCGCGCCTCTTCCTCCTTGCGGGCGGCACGGTCCTGGGTGGCACTCGCCTCGGCAATTTCCGCCGGATATCCGGCAGAAGTCGCCGCAACGGCCAATGCGGCTGGACCGGTCATGCCTTCCAGGTAGGAGACCGTTGCCGTCTCGGAGGCGAGATTGACGTTGACCTCTGTCACGCCGGGGACCGCGGACAGCGCCCGGTCCACCCTGCCGACACAGGACGCGCAGGACATGGAACCGACGTTCAGTGTCACGCTGGCGCGGCGCGCGGGATACCCGAGTTCATCGAGGCGCTGTGCCGCCGTCATCAGCCGCTCTGGGCCGTCGACCGTCAACTGGGCGGTTTCGCTGGCAAGGTTGACCGATACGTCGCTCACGCCTTCCAGAGCGGCCAAAGCGCGATCCACGCGCCCGACGCAAGATGCACAAGACATTCCCTCGATGGAAAGTGTTGCATGGGTTTCGCTGGACATGTCGTCTCCGATTTTCGAATTTCCACGAAAATAGGGTTTCCAGTCACTGGAAGGTCAAGGCCAGCAGAAATAAAACTTTGAACGGTTCTCGGATCTTGACCTTCCACCAACTGGAAACTCCATATTCGAAGCATTCCAGCAAAGGAGCACTGCCATGAGATTTCATGTACCCGATATGAGCTGCGGCCACTGCAAGGCGGCTATCGACACCTCCGTCAAGGGCGCCGACGGCTCGGCCCAACTGGATTTCGATATGGAAAACCGGATCGTCTCAGTCGAAAGCCAGCTCTCGACCGACCAGGTCCTGGCCGCTCTGAAAACGGCCGGGTATGACGCTTCACCGGCCCAAGCGGCCGTTTGATTCCGACTGCACCGCAGGATCGGACGGTGATACCGGTCGGCAGGCCCGCCGTTGGCCGGAAAGTATCACCGTGCGGCCTTCTCCATCACGGTACGGGCACTATTTTCTGTTGCAGTCACTCTGGCCCGCCACCATTCGGAGCGCTTGCGGCTTTGGTGGCAAAGCCCGTTTTATCGAGCTGAAACGAAACGCCCTGCTCGTCCCGAATGCCACGGCCGGCGCATCTAGAATCGGAGAGAGCCAGAAATGTCGTCCCATGAGACCCATGGCTCACATACCCCGGCCGCGACGTCCGGGTATGGGGCCGAGACGGTATACACCTGCCCGATGCATCCGGAGATACGGCAACCGGAGCCCGGCGACTGTCCGAAATGCGGGATGCATCTGGTTCCCGAGAGCGAAGCCGGCCATCACCATCACCATCATGAACATGAAAGTGGTGACGCCGCGTCCGCGAAAGGCGGCCAATACGACACGGTCCCGGCGGGATATTCCGGAGCGGTCTATACCTGCCCGATGCACCCGGAAGTTCGCCGTACCGAACCGGGATCCTGTCCGATCTGCGGCATGGGCCTGGAGCTTGAAAGCGCGACGATGGCCGACGAGGGGCCGAACCCCGAACTCGTGGATTTCACGCACCGGCTCTGGGTCGGCACCGTTCTGACCGTTCCCCTGCTCGTCTTCACCATGGGCCCCTATGTGGGCCTGTCGGGCGTGCGCGACATCTTCGGCGAACGGATAACTCTCTGGATCGAACTGGTGCTGGGAACGCCCGTCGTGCTGTGGTGCGGCTGGCCTTTCCTCAAGCGCGGCTGGAATTCGTTCCGTTCGCTCAATCTCAACATGTTCTCGCTCATCGGCATGGGTGTCATGGCCGCCTGGACCTTCAGCGTGGTCGCGGTTCTGGCTCCCGGGATCTTTCCCGACGGATTCCGGGACGCCGAGGGTCACGTCGGCGTCTATTTCGAGGCGGCTGCCGTCATCGTGGTCCTGGTGCTTCTCGGTCAGGTTATGGAACTGCGCGCGCGCGAAGGTACCGGCAAGGCCATCAAGGCGCTTCTGGACATGGCTGCCAAGACCGCGCGGGTAATCCGCTCCGATGGCAGCGAGGAAGAGGTCCCGCTGGAGGATGTCCAGATCGGCGACCGGCTGCGCGTTCGCCCGGGCGACAAGGTCCCGGTCGACGGCGTCGTGACCGACGGCCGTTCCTCGGTCGACGAAAGCATGATCACCGGCGAGCCGGTGCCGGTCGAAAAGACGCCGGGCGATCCGGTAACCGGAGCGACGATCAACGGTACGGGCAGCCTGATCATGGAGGCGACGCGCGTCGGCGCCGACACCATGCTCAGCCAGATCGTCGAAATGGTCGCCAACGCGCAGCGCAGCCGCGCCCCGATCCAGAAATACGCCGACAAGGTCGCCGGCTGGTTCGTGCCGACGGTCATCGGCATCGCGGTTCTCGCCTTCATAGGCTGGGCGGTCTGGGGACCGGCTCCTGCCCTGTCCTATGCCCTTATCGCCGCAGTGGCCGTGCTCATCATTGCCTGTCCCTGCGCGCTCGGGCTTGCCACGCCCCTGTCGATCATGACCGCAACGGGACGCGGCGCGCAGTCGGGCGTGCTGATCAAGAACGCCGAAGCACTGGAACGCTTTGAAAAGATCGACACGCTGATCGTCGACAAGACCGGGACGCTGACCGAGGGCAAGCCCCGGCTGGTCGCAGTCCTACCGGAGGACGGCCACGACGAGGAAGAAGTGCTGCGCCTGGCCGCGACCCTGGAAAAAGGGTCTGAACATCCGCTGGCCGAGGCAATCGTCGCCGGTGCGGAAGAACGCGGTGTAAAACTTGGAGAGGCCGGAGACTTCGAGGCCGTCACCGGCAAGGGCGTCAAGGGTACGGTCGACGGCAAGAGCGTCGCTCTCGGCAATCTGAAGCTCGTGGAGGAGCTCGGTCTCCAGGTCACCGCACTTGCAGACAAGGCAAACGCCCGGCGCGACGAGGGCGAGACGGTGATGTTTGTCGTGCTCGAAGGCGTGATCGCAGGTCTCGTCGGTGTCGCCGATCCGGTCAAGGAGAGCACACCGGCGGCGCTGAAGGCCCTGCATGAACTCGGCTTCCGCATCATCATGGCCACCGGCGACAACGAACGGACCGCGAAAGCGGTCGCCGCGCGGCTCGGCATCGATGAAATCCGCGCCGACGTCCTGCCCGAAGACAAGGCACGCATCATCAAGGAACTGCAAACGGCCGGCCGCAAGGTCGCAATGGCCGGTGACGGGGTGAATGACGCCCCGGCCCTGGCGCAGGCCGATGTGGGCATCGCCATGGGCACCGGCGCGGATGTGGCCATTGAATCGGCGGGGTTCACCCTGGTCAAAGGCAACCTCGACGGCATCGTGCGCGCCCGCAGGCTCGCTCGCGCCACCATGCGCAACATCCGGCAGAACCTGTTCTTCGCGCTGATCTATAACGCTGCGGGCCTGCCCGTCGCGGCAGGCGTGCTTTACCCGGTTCTCGGCATCCTGATCAGCCCGATGTTCGCCGCTTTCGCCATGAGTGCATCGTCCATTTCCGTGGTTCTCAATGCATTGCGCCTGAGAGGAGCAAAAATCTGACACGGGAAGCGAACAACCGGCAGGCTCTCGTCGATGAAGTGCCCCGCGAATGGAGAGCCTCATGATCCCGTCCAGCGGATCCTATGGGCTCTGGTCCCTGGTATTCGTCAACTCGGCGATATTCATCGTTTTTGCCTTCAGTTTCTTCAAGCCGAAGACCGCGCGGGACTGGCGCAGTTTTGGGGCCTTCAGCGCTTTCGTCCTGGCGCTCTTTACGGAAATGTATGGCTTTCCCCTGACGATCTATCTGCTTTCAGGCTGGCTCCAGACATTCAACCCGGACATCAACTGGTATTCCCATGTCAGCGGGCATCTCCCGGAGATGTTTTTGGGATGGCAGGCGAACCCGCATGCCGGCTTGTTCCACATCGCCAGCTTCATATTCATCGGATGCGGTTTCTGGCTGCTCGCGGTGGCCTGGCGCCACCTCTGGAAGGCGCAGCGAAAAGATCGACTGGCCGTGACCGGTCCCTATGCCCGAATGCGTCATCCGCAGTACGCAGGTTTCGTGCTGATCATGTTCGGCTTTCTGGTGCAGTGGCCGACCATCCTGACGCTCGTAATGTTTCCGGTGCTTGTCTGGATGTACGTACGCCTCGCCCGCCGCGAGGAGGCCGACAGTCAGGCGCGTTTCGGAGAGGACTGGGAAAGCTACTCAGGCCGCGTCCCAGCATTTTTCCCGTTCCGGTCAGCTCCCGACAGGGACGAGGAAAATGCGCGTCGACGTTCGACGGAGAATTTCAAGCGGAAATGACATCCTCTCCGGGAGTTTCGCGCGCCTGCGCCTGCAGCAATCCATATCGCCTAGAACGTTGTAGCCGCGGAAAACCGCCGCGGCTCCGCAGAAACATTCCCCTGGGATCGACATGAAGCCGGACGTCCTCCGGCATCAATGAGAAATTATTCATTTTTTTCAGAAGGATATCGACTTAAAGAGCAACATTGCGAATATGTTTGCTCACCGGCCAACCGGGATTCGGGTTAAGACTTCAGTCATTTACATCTACGATATCTACATCTCTGACATCGTCCGAATCTGTCGGACAGTCTGCCTCTGTTTCAGTTCGGCACGAATGCCATTTATGTGACACAAACGCCGGTTAGATCGTCGGGAAATCCAATGAAGGTCGGTTTATGATTCGCCTTGGCAGACTGTTGGCATATCTTTCGGTCATCATGTTGATGATGTCGGGTGGTTCGTTCACCCATGCCGCAGAGGCGCACGACCATCTCGCGGCCGCATCACATGCGGCCACGACGCCGCATGCACATACGGACAAGAGTTCGCTCGACACATCCGCCAGTGCGGAACTCCACTGCGGCGCTTCAATCCTGTCTCTGGCGAAAGAATACCGGCTGCCCATGTGCAGCAATGCGCTGGACCTTGCCGCGCACGGGGACGCCGCGATCAGACCCGCCAGCCATTCCTTCGAGCCTCCCCCGCCACGCACAGCCTCTTGATTCTCTTACGAGCGGCAACGCCGCATCACATCGAATTCAAGAGGAAATTTACATGAAGAAATCAGTTGTATTTGCCGGATGCGCAATCGCCATTTCCGGTCTGTCCACGCTTGCGCTGGCCCATTCGGGCGCGACGGGAATCGTCAAGGAACGTATGGACGGCATGAAGGCCATGAGCGATGTGGTCAAAACGCTGTCCGCCATGATGCGCGGAGATACGACCTATGACGCCGATACCGTCCGCAAGGGCGCGGCCGTTATCCGTTCTCACGCCGGACGGGATTTGACGAGGCTCTTTCCGGAAGGAAGCCGGGAACACGGGTCCGAGGCAAAGCCCGAAATCTGGTCGAACTGGCAGGCGTTCTCAGACCTGGCAGGCCAGCTTGAAGTGTTTGCCGAAGGTCTTGAGGCTGCGGCCGGCAACGGCCTGATGGCGAACGGCGGTGGCCACATGATGCAGAACGGCCAATCCGGCATGATGGGCGGGTCCGGCATGATGGGCGGCTCCGGCATGATGGGTGGCTCGGGGATGATGGGCGGTTCCGGTATGATGGGTGGCGCATCAGGCATGATGAATGCCGATCAGCTTGCGCAAATGCCGGCCGACGGCGTGTTCAACATGGTCACGCAAACCTGTTCGGAATGTCACACCAGGTTCCGGACCGAAGAGAACTGACAACATGAAGAGAGTGTTGCTGTTTCTCTCTCTCGCCACTGTCGTTGTAGTGGCGAGCGGCGCGGCCGTGTTCAAACAACCGATAGATATCGAGGCCAAGGTGCCTCCACTGACCGGTGACGCGAACCGCGGGGCCTATCTGGCCCGTATGTCAGGCTGCATCGCCTGTCACACGAACGCAGAACAAGGCGGCGCGCCTCTTGCGGGCGGCCTTGCTCTCAAGACCGATTTCGGGACGTTCTATTCTCCGAACCTGACCACGGACCGCGAAAACGGGATCGGGGACTGGTCGATAGAGGACTTCGCCAGGGCCGTCCGCCATGGTGTATCGCCGGAGGGCAAGCCCTATTATCCGGCGTTCCCCTATCCTTTCTACGGGACGTTTTCCGATCAGGATATCGCCGATCTCTGGGCCGCGTTCCAGACTGTTCCGCCGGTTGCCCAACCGTCGAAACCGCATGACCTCGGCTTCCCGTTCGGTATGCGGGACGGTCTTAAACTCTGGCGAGCCGCCTATCTCGACGACACGTCTTTTGTCCCTGATCCGGAAAAGACCGAGAAATAGAACCGCGGCAAGTTCATCGTCGAGGGCCCTGCCCATTGCGGCGCCTGCCATACGCCCCGCAATTTTGCAGGTGCTCGGCAGGCGGAACTGGCCCTGCACGGCGCGGACGGACTGCCGAATGGCGGTAAATCCCCACCGATCACGGCAACCGCCTTGGAAAAAAGGGGATGGACCGTCAAAAATCTCGCCTACGCACTTCGCACGGGCATCCTCCCGGATGGCGATGCTTTCGGAGGATCGATGGGTGAGGTCGTTCGGGACGGGACCAGGTTCCTGCAACAGGACGACCTTGAGGCAATCGCAACCTATCTGATGAACAAGGACTGATCTCCATGCTCCGGACCAGTCGTCGTTTCATCAAGTCGGCTTCGGCACTGGCGTTGTCATCGGCTCTGCCGGCTTTTGTCAGGCCGGTTATCGCCGGGGACGGCTTTCTTGAAATTACGGCTGGTCCATCAGGACCGAAGCTTTTCCGGGAGGACAGTCCTTCATCGGATCTGTGAACGTATAATGGCAATGCGCCCTGACCCGAAATCCGGGTGCATTGCGGAAATCGCGTCAGGGCGCGTTTTGTCAACAATCTGGAGGAGCCAAGTTCCATACACGGCCATGGCATTCGGATCGACACCGCCAACTCCGTGTTGCCACATGCTCGAACATGCCGCCGCAGGTATGAAGACCTGGCTCAAGGTGACTCAGTTCCCTACGGGCTCGCTGATCCCCCCATGTGCCCGGCCTGTTGATCGATATCAATACATTCAGATCGCCAGATGTTACTGTTGTCGATATTGGAGGAAACTGGAACATCCCGATGCCGAGCTCCCAAAAAGGCAAGTATCTCGGTTTGGCGACCGCAAAAAGCCGCTCGGCAGGTGTTCTTGTGTGTCTGCTCGCCGCAGTGATATTGCTGTTTGGTCATATTGAACCGGCTTCAGAATCTACGGCGCAATCGGGCTATTCCATTTCCCTTGCAAATCCGGCGACCGGTCATTTGCCATTACATGCGGCAGGCGCGGCCGTGCATTGCGCACATCACGGAAACTGCACTTTCAACGGTGTCATTCCCCAAAGCGCCGCGTATGAGTTCGAATCCGCATTGCCCAACACTCTGGCCAATGACTGGTTTGGCACGCCGCGCGTGATCTCTCCGCCCAAACAGCCTCCCAAATCTTTCCTCGTCTGAGCGCCGCGCCAAGCGGCGGCACTGGTGCGCGCGATACTTTTCTTGTGCTGAACCGTGCTCGTTCTCGCTCCCCTTTTCGAACAACCATCAACTGGTCTGGTCGATGAGGACGGCTCCATGTGAATGTTCGGGGGGATTGCTCCGCAAATCCCGCATTCAGATGGCTGAGCACTGAAACCGGCACGGGCCCAAGAGCGGAATGCGAGTTCCCGGTAGCGCTTTGCACCTCCCCTCGAAGTCAAACAGCATCGAAAAGCCGTCCTTTAAATGGAAGGCCGGGAGAAATCACATGAACAGATACACACGGATCATCGTCCAAACCCTGGCGGTTACGTCGTTCGCATTCGGCACCGCAAGAGCCGCGACCGTTTTTATTCCGGAAGGAAGCGCCGGTGCGGTCGTCGTCGTCGACGCCCAGACCGACAAGATAGTGAACCGGCTTTCCGAACTGCCGGATGTTCACGGCCTGGGCGGATCGGACGGAAACCGTTACCTCGTCGCGGGCAGCTTCTCCGAGCATCCGGCAGATGAGATGCCTGAAGTCGCCCGTCCGGCCAATGTTTCGGAAAGCGAACATGCGAAACACCATGGTGCCGGCGCCCGTCAGAAATCGCCAGATGGCGCGATCAGCATTCTCACAATCCTCGATGCGTCGACAGGCAATTCGGTTCGGCGTCTCGAAGTGCCCGGCGCGGTCCATCATGTCTCGGTATCGCCCGATGGCCGGTATGCCGTTGCGACCCATCCCAACGGCGACGGGGTCAGCATCATCGACCTCAAGACCCTGACGGTGGTTGGCTTCGTCCCAACCGGATCCCTGCCCAATTATGCAGTGTTCAGCCCCGACAGCAGCCGGGCCTATGTCACCAACAGCGGGGACGGAACGATCAGCGAGATCATGGTCGAGCACCAGATGGTACGCCGCACCCTGCCCGCCGGCGACAGTCCGGAGCACATCGTGATGAACGAGGACGGTACGGCGCTCTATGTTGCGAACGTCGACGCCGGCACCGTATCGGAACTCGCTGTCGAAAGCGGAAACATCCGCCGCTCATTCGAGATTGGCGGTCTGTTGCACGGGCTGGACATCACCGAAGACGGTCAGACCCTTTTCGTCAGCGGCAATGGCGAGGACAAGCTCTCGGCGGTGGATCTGCCCTCGGGCAATATCCGAAGCGTTCCTATCGGTCCTGCTCCCTATCACCTCACGGTCATCGACGGTACCGACAAGCTCTATGTGTCGAGCCGGGACGAGCCCCTCGTCTGGGTCGTTGATCGTCGAAACCTGACGATGCTGGGGACCATTCCCATCGAAGGAGAAGGACACCAGATGGTCGTCCTTCATTAAGTGAATTTCCTCTCACTCCGGATCGCCAAAACACAATCGGATCCGTAACCAACGGAGACTACAGATGAAAAAGTTCCTTCTATCTTCAGCATGCGTCATCGGAATTGCCTCTATGGCCGGCGCCGCACAGGCACAGCAAGGCAGCCCGATGATGGGAAAATCCGGTTCGGGTATGATGACGGATCAGGACAATGACCAGACCCGGCCGATGCCCGGCTACGGATACGACCGGCGCGGCACGATGCCCTGGGGCTACGGCCACATGGGACCGGGCATGATGTACGGCCGTGGCGGGGGCTACGGCATGGGTCCCGGCATGATGGGTGGCCGCGGATGGGGCTACGGCGGCATGGGACCCGGCATGATGGGTCCCCGGATGATGATCCTGATGATGGACACCAACGGCGACGGCAAACTCTCCCTGGACGAATTCCAGGCGATCCAGGGCCGGATGTTCAAGTATCTCGACAAGAACGGCGACGGTCAGCTCACACCCGATGAGATCCACAACCATTGGCAGGACGACGACGGGGATGAAAGCGGCGACGCCCAATAAGTCCTCGAACTCACCTCTCCACGTCGATACGGGCACCGGAAGCTTGTCTCCGGCGCCTGTCCCGAACCGTCAAACGGAAGGAATAAACCCATGAAACCTGTCACGATTACCGCACTGGCAAGTGTGCTCACACTCCTGGCTGCGGTGCCGACGGCCTATGCGACAATGCATGGGGACGAAACGGCAATGTCACCCCGTCGCATGGTCAGTCCCGGCCTGATGATGCCGCAAATGGATCCGGCCCGTGGCCGGGTGCTGTTCGCGAGCAAGGGCTGTGTCGTCTGCCACTCCATCAACGGGGTCGGCGGCGAGGATGCCCCGGCACTCGATGCCGATACCATGCCGCTGCCGATGAACCCGTTCGAGTTTTCTGCGAAGATGTGGCTCGGCGCCGAAGCGATGGTCGCCATGCAACGCGAGGAGCTTGGTGCCCCGATCGAACTCTCCGGTCAGGAACTTGCCGACATCATTGCCTTCGTCCACGACGCGCCCGAGCAGAAGACCTTCTCGGTTTCCGACATCCCGGACTCGATCAAGGATCTAATGGAACACGATGAAGAAGGCGGTGATGAAAGTCATGAAGGCGAGGCCGGAAAAAACTGAGGCTTTGGCCGGCCGGATCGGACCCGCCCGGTAAACCCAGGCGGGACTTCGGAAAGAACAACCGCGCAGACACTATTTCGGCCAGACGTGCGCGCCTGGCCGATAAGCCGGCGGCTCCTTCGACCGACGATTTGCCTCAGACAGGCATCGACAAAGAGAGCGGCGAACGCCAATGCGGCGCAGGTTCGATTTGAATCAGTGGTTTTGCCCCCGCTCCCAGGAGTGGTATCGCGCGATTCATCGCCTTCGGAGCGGCAAGTATCCGCTAAACGCAATTCGATCTGGCAGGTTCGTATTGCTTGAATTCGATGAAACAATCGTGATTTGACGTTCCTCTCACTGGATAGCCCAGGCTCAAGCAAAATAAGGCACGCCGGTGTTGTTGCGGTGATGACTTCGCAGGACCCGTGAAAGTCTTTGCGCGTACAGAGGCGGAAGTACGTCGTCCGCTTCGTATACACGTCAAACCATAGACCCAGGTCTCGCCCCAATATTTCGGGTGAGTTTCCGGCGCCTTGCAGACAAGCGGCAACATGGAGGATCCGTAGTGATAGAGGGCTTTGAGGAATGGACGGGGCTGTGGTCCTATGCGGTTCTGATTATTGTTTTGGGAGCATGGGGCGCCTACCACTTCCTGGCGCCGAAAAGCTGGCGCGAATGGGCAGGGACCGGGCTTGTTCAGAGCTTTATCATTGCGCTCTACGCGGAAATGTACGGGTTCCCGCTCACCCTGTATTTTTTGGCTGGCATTCTGCCTGCGGAAACGACTCTGACCCACTCAAGCGGCCATCTCTGGGTGACGCTCTTGGGATATGGCAGAACAGGTGCAACGATCATAACAATCGTCAGCGCTGTTTTTATTCTGGCCGGGCTGCTCCTGATCGTAAAGGGATGGGTCAAGATATACTTTCTCGGCGATCGACTGCAGACCGACGGGGTCTACGGTCTCATGCGTCACCCGCAATACACCGGTATTTTCCTGTTGATTTTCGGACAGTTGCTGGATTGGCCTACGCTTCCGACGCTTGTGCTGACCCCCGTCATTGTCTGGCTCTACGTTCATCTCGCGCAGAAGGAAGAGAAGAAACTGCTTCGACAGTTCGGTGACAGTTACACCGACTATCGGCAACGCGTACCGATATTCTTCCCGAAACGGGACAACCTCTATCAATTCTGGACGCAGAGTGAGGTATGACGCATCGAAGAAAGTCCCGTGCGCCTTTGCTTCCCGACTTCGGCCATGGCGGCAGACGTCCGGCATCATGGCGGTCCAAAGCGCGATCGGAATCTTAAGACCGATCGCGCCTGGAAGATGTACATCGTCAGGATCGGAACGCCGCCGGCAGAAATGCGTCATGGAACGTCCGATGCAGATGTCAACGGGAAGGTATCTATTCCTTCAGTTCGATCACCGTCAGGTTGCCGTTGATCCTGTCCGCCACGAACTCGACCTCCTGACCTTCCTGAACCTTTTCCAGCATCGTGTCGTCCGCCATGCGGAACACCATGGTCATTGCGGGCATGTCGAGGTTCTTGAGTTCCTCGTGAATGATGGTGACCTTCTTGCCTTTCAAGTCGACCTTCTTCACGGTGCCCCTGGTATAGTCCGTGGCAAAGGCGGCGGTTGCGGCAACGGTGCCAAGGACCGCTGCAACGAGGAAACCGGTAAGCTTGTTCATTTCATTCTCCTGATAGCTAAGACAGATTGCGTTCACTTGTGTCCGGCATGGCCGGTATGGGAGGAGCCGGATCCGACCGTACGGGACGGCTGCGGCGCGGCCGCGGGAATATCCGCCCGGCTGGTTTCCGGCAGGTCGCCGGTCCACTCCCAGGCCTGGGTTCCGGGCGGGTTTTCGTACCAGCCGGGATCGCTGTAATCGCCGGCGGAGAGGCCTTCGCGCACCTTCACGACGGAGAACATGCCGCCCATTTCAAGCGGACCATGAGGCCCCCAGCCCGCCATCATCGGCACGGTGTTGTCCGGGATCGGCATGGCCATCTCCTCCATTTCCGCCATACCGTTGGTGCCCATGGGCATATATTCCGGCTGAAGCAGGCGGATCTTGCGCGCGAGCGCCGTCTTGTCCGCCCCGATGAAGGTCGGCACGTCATGGCCCATGGCGTTCATCGTATGATGGGACTTGTGGCAATGGATCGCCCAGTCCCCTGGATGCACGGCGTCGAACTCGTAGGCCCGCATCGCGCCGACCGGAATGTCGATCGTGACTTCCGGCCAACGGGCTTCCGGGCGCACCCAGCCGCCGTCCGTGCAAGTGACCTCGAAGTCGTATCCGTGCATGTGGATCGGATGGTTGGTCATGGTCAGGTTGCCGACACGCACCCGGACCCGGTCGTTCTTCGCGACCACCAGCGGGTCGATGTTGGGGAAGATCCGGCTGTTCCATGTCCACAGGTTGAAGTCGGTCATGGTCATGATCTTCGGCACATAGGAGCCCGGATCGATATCGAACGCGTTGAGCATGATCAGGAAATCGCGGTCGACCGGCATGAAGGCCGGGTCCTTCGGATGCACGATGAAAAACCCCATCATGCCCATGGCCATCTGGACCATCTCGTCCGCATGGGGGTGGTACATGAAGGTCCCGGATTTCACGAGGTCGAACTCGTAGACGAAGGTCTTTCCCGGCGGAATGCCGGGATGGGACAGACCGCCGACGCCATCCATGCCGGACGGCAGAATGAGGCCGTGCCAGTGCACCGATGTGTGTTCGGGGAGCCTGTTGGTCACGAAGATCCGGACCCGGTCTCCTTCCACCGCCTCGATGGTCGGGCCGATGGACTGACCATTGTAGCCCCAGAGATACGCGGTCATGCCTTCGGCGAGTTCCCGTTCCACCGGTTCCGCGACCAGATGGAACTCCTTCACGCCGTTGTTCATGCGGAAGGGCAGCGTCCAGCCGTTCAGGGTCACCACGGGATTGTAGGGCACGCCTGTGTCGGGGGCGCCTTTGGGAGCCTGGGTGGCCGGTCCGTCCATTATGGCTGCCTCCGGCAGGCCCATGTTGGACGTTTTCGCCCATGCGGCGGTGGATACGAGGGCGGCTCCGGTTGCGCCCGCGCCCAGAAGCTGACGTCGGTTCATCATCATCCTGTTCCTTTGACCGGTATCCATCAGTGACCTCCCCCTTCGGCCGCAGCCACGTTGATGGCGGCACCGGTGCGGGCGCCCTCCATCGGCCCCGCACCGTATGTGGCGGCCGCCAGATCCGCTTCGGCGAGCCAGAAGTTCCTGCGGGCGTTGACGGCCATCAGCTGGGTGTCGATGCGGGCCCGGGTGTCGGCGAGAAGGTCGAAGGTGTTGGTGATCATGCCGTTGTAGGTCAGCAGGCTCTCCTCCTCGACCGCCTTTCGAAGCGGCAGCACGGCGTCGCGGTAATGTCGGGCAATCTCGTGGGAGGACCTGTAAGCGGTGTAGGCCGAGCGGGCTTCGGAGCGGATGTTCACCGCCTTTTCCGCCAGGCCGTTCGCCGCCTGCATGTAGGCGTATTCCGCCTTGCGCATCCGCGCCTTGCCGCTGTCGAATATCGGAATGGCGAATTCCAGCTCGATCTGGGGCGTCACGATGGTCTTTTTCGTCTTCTTTTCCTCCAGATCCGGGCCATTGAGCTCGTATTCGGTCTCGATTTCCCGCTCCGCCTCCACGCCGGCGATCAGTTCCAGGTCGGTGACGTATCTGGTGGCTTCCGTCAGGCGATAGCTTTTGGCGACGGCCTCCAGTTCAAGCCTTGCGACCTGCAGGTCGATGCGGTTGCGCAACGCATCTGCCTCGATCGCCGGATTGCCGCGCGGAGCCCTGGGCAGGGCAGGCAGGCTGTCGGGCACGAAATACTCGACGTCCTGCCCCCACAATCCCATCAGCCGGGTGAGCCGCTCCTTTGCCAGCCTTGCGGCCAATCGGGCTTCCGCCTTCTGGCCGGTCAGTTCCGCATAGAAGGCGTGTTCGCGCGCCTGTCCCGCCTTGGGCATGGCCCCCGTCTCGCCCAGCTTCTGGGCGAGCTGCGATGCCGCGTCCGCGGCAACCTGGGCCTGGTTGAGATTGGCAACCGTTTCGAATGCGGCAACGGCATCGATCCAGGCGCGCCGAGTTTCCGCCGCAAGCGCAAGCGTATCGCCGATCGCAACGGCCTGCGCCTGGCGAAACCGGGCATCGGAAACATCGACCCGCTGCTTTTGCGTCGCAAGGGACACAAGGTTGGCCGCGACCGTGCTTTCGATCGTGCGAAATCCGCTGATCTCGGGATGCGCCAAACCGAAGAGACCAACGGAAACGATCGGATTTTCCAGCATCGTGTCCTGCCATGCGTCGGCCGCGCTCATGCCCAGCGCCGCGTAGGACGCTTGCAGCCCGCGATTGTTCAGCAAAGCAACCTGGACCGCCGTCTCGGCGTTGATCGTCTTCTTGTGCACCATCTTGCGGACCCGTTCCGAGACCGCCTTCGACTGGGCCGCATTCTCGATCCAGACGGTCTCCTTGTTGCCGGTCCGCGCGGACGTGCCGGCAGAAACCGCCCGAAACCCGGGTTTCGCTTCGGAATAGGTAGCAACCTGCTCGGCCGAGACGCACCCCGCCAGCAGGGCGGCCGATGCCACCCACAGAAGGGGTTTGGTTGGGGTTCTCATCACGACCCACCTCCCCGGCCCGGTGCTTGCAGGTCGTTGAGCTGGCGCCATGAGCCGGGTTCAACGGGCCCCCGGGCCGTATAGCCCTCGGTTACCGAGGGCGGATAAAGGGCGTGGATGGCGGCATCCGGATCCTGCGGCCCCGGTCCTGCGGATGGGTCCGGCAACGGTGCCGTGGCTGCGCAGCCGCCGACCAACAGCGGCGAGAGCGCAGCAAAAATGCTTAGTCTCATTGAAACTCACTGATCTCGATATGCGGAATCCCGCCTCGGCAAAGGCGGTGCGCGATTTGCCCGGGTCAGACCCCGGTGCGAGATCAGTGTTTGGGTGGGTGGTCTACCCGGAAGCTGGACGCTTCCGTCAGCGAACCGGCCATCGGCGAATATGGCGCCAGTACCTTCCATCGGGAAAAGACCGGAACCTGGAGGATCGCCAGATCGACAAAACAGGAAGACTGACAACAAGGTTCGGAAGAGAATTTGCCGTTGCTATCGGCCTTGCCGGCCGGGCAATCGATTCCGAGGGACTGCTTATCACCGGCTACCTGCGTATGGTGCATGTGACCCATGACCCGGGCCGCTTCGGAGGTCTCTGCGGGGAGCTTTTCAGCCAGGCCATGCGCATTCGCTCCCGGAAGAAGGGTTCCGAGAAGGAAGATGCCAGCAATGAGGACATGAAGCAGGTTGCGCACAGGTCACCTAACCGGAGAACAGAAATTTTCTATCGAGGGCCCGATTGGGCAGCAATTGAATTATCCGTGATTGCGGCATTTCCGCCCTGCTTCCAATTCAGGCCTGAATACGATGCCCTATGACCGCGGATCCGCGGATTTGCGGTTGACCATGTCATGCTGTGCGCGAATGTTTTCGGGCCATTGATCCTTTATCCAGGCAAGCACGGCGATAATTTCCGCATCGCTCAGCGTACCTTCGAAGGCAGGCATGTTCGAGTTGAAATTCTCAAGGCCAATGGCTTTCGCGGTTCCGTATTTCGTGATTTCGAAGAGGAGTTCGTCCGCGTGATGCCAGGTGTGGCCGGTTTCGTCATGCGGAGGCGCCTTGAGCGTTTCGTCCGGATTGGCGGACTGCCAGTCAGGCTCTCCCTTCAAGTCGGCTCCATGACAAGAGGCGCAGTTCTGCGCATAAACTTCGGCGCCCTCACGAAGCAACTGCGGATCAACAGGATCACGTATCGCGGTGTCCGCATTGGTGCCGCGGTTCCAATAGGCCCCGGCCGCCAATGCAGCCGCGATCGGCAACCCCGCCAGCAAGTAGAGACCCCTTTTCGAACCGCTCATGCCAGCACCACCACCGGCGACCCGACAGGAACGCGCCCGTAAAGGTCGATAATGTCCTGGTTCATAAGCCTGACGCAGCCACTGGATACCGCGGTACCGATTGTCCAGTATTCCGCCGTTCCATGCAGACGGTAAAGCGTATCCTTGTTGCCTTCAAAAATATAAAGGGCCCTTGCGCCGAGCGGATTTTCCAATCCGGGCGCCATTCCGCCATTCCGCCAGCTCCATTGTTCGAGTTCCGGCTGGCGCTCGATCATCTCATCGGGCGGGGTCCATTTGGGCCACTCCGTCTTGCGCCCGATACGGGCCCTGCCCGCCCATTCGAACCCGGCACGCCCCAGGCCGACGCCATAGCGCATGGCCTTGCCGTTTTCCTGGACGAGGTAGAGATGAAATTTCGACGTATCGACGACCAGGGTGCCGACTTTTTCGGATGTCGCGTAATCAACCTGCTGGCGGTAGAAATGTTCGGGCACTTTTTTCAGGTTGATCGCCGGCAGCGGAAATCGTTCTTCCGGCATGGCCCGGTACATGGACAGGTATGCGGGATCGTCAGACAGTTGCACCGGTTTTGGCGAGGTATTGCCGGTAACACAGCCGCTGACGGCGAGCCCTGTGAGGCTCGCCGTTCCGGCAAGAAAAGATCGTCTGGTCAGATAGCTCATGCGTCCGCCGTCACTGACCTGCCTGGAAATACGGCTTCGGGCTTTCGGACGGCTTTTGACCGAGAGCATAGACCGTGTATTTCGCGTCCTTGTCATAGCCCATGCCGAGGGATCCGCTGGGCATGCCGGGCACCGCCAGGCCGCGAATGTCCGGCCGTTCGCTCATCATCTTGTCGATCGCTTCCAGCGGCACATGGCCCTCAAGGATATATTTCGTGCCGTTGCCCATCACGGCGGTGTGGCAGGCTTCCATGTTGTCCGGGATGCCGGCCTGTTTCTTGATCGCGGTCAGATCTTCCATGTCCTGTACAATCACCTTGTAGCCGGCTTTCTCGACGGCATCCGTCCAGATCTTGCAGCATCCGCACCAGGGGGACTTGAAGACGGTGATGGTGTTCTCGTCCCCTGCGTGAACCGGCAGGGAAAACAGGGAGCCGGCAAGGATTGCGGCTGCGAAGAGTTGAGTCCTAGTCATTTTCTTTAGTCTCGCTGCTTTGTGTGGAATGACATGATTTGCCCATGAAGCGGTGCATGACGAGATGCATGCCTATGCACCCCAGCATCGGCACGCCGAGAAGCAGTGTTTGTCCGATTGTCTGTCCGGCGGGTGCGGACCAGATCAGGATTCCGGTTCCCGCGACCATGGCCGCACAACAGGCCATCATGAAAAGATTGTGCCCGGTCAGAAGGCTGCGCATGGAAAAGCCGTTTCGTTCTACAGACCTTTCCTGCGCGGCCGATGTACTCGCTACCGTGTTGGTGTCTTCAATCGTCATTGGATGATGACCTTTGCGCCCACGGGTACGCGCTCGAACAGGTCTTCGACATGCGCGTTGATCATGCGGATACAGCCGTTCGATACGGAACGCCCGATGGAGGACGGCTGGGTGGTGCCGTGGATCCGGTACATCGTGTCCCTCCCGTCCCGGTGCAGATAAAGGGCCCTGGACCCGAGGGGGTTGTTCGGCCCGCCCGGCACGCCGTTTGCGTACCGGGCATATTTTTTCGGGCTTCGCCTGATCATGTTGTCGGTCGGCCGCCAACTGGGCCACTTCGCCTTGCGACCGACCATGGCCTCGCCCTTGAGCGAGAGGCCCGCGCGCCCGACGCCGACGCCGTAGCGGCGCGCTGTTCCGGCGCTTTCCACGAGATACAGGAAGTGGTTCCCGGTTTCGATGACGATCGTCCCTGGTTCATAACCGGTATAGGAGACCGTTTGAGGTTCAAATTCGGGATTGATTTTGAACGGCTTTTTCGCAGTCGAGTGCGCAAAAGCCGGCATGGTCGCCGTAACCAGCGCAGCACTGGCCCCAGCCAATAGAAGTCGTCGGGATAACATCGTCCAACCTTTGAAAACAGTGACAAATCCGCAGCCGGCTTCGATGAACCGGCGCAAAACACAAGGATGTCAGGCTGTTATGGGAGGCTGGTCGGTACGGTAAAGAACAGTAGGGTGATAGCCGAGTTCTGATTGGTCTTCGGCCGGTTCGGATATCTTATGCACGGGCATTCGAACGGTTGCCACCAGCCCCAGACAATCCATGGGGCAATTCGACCCGTCGACCGGCGCTTTCGAACCGGTCAATTTCTCGCAGCAGTTCATGGTGCCATGACCATGGTCGGTCGCAGACACAATTCTCAGGTCCGTGGCTTCCCCGTGGTTCGCTTCCGCGGAGATGGCTGTCGGTGATGCAAACACGGCTCCCTGCGCCGCCATGGAATGGATGCCGGCAACGACAAGGATCAGGAGTGCTGTCAACAAACTGCGCATTCGCACCTGATAGCTCACGCGGACCAATAATGCCCTAACCGGCGCCTCACAAATGAGTGAGCGCCTCCTGCAAACCAGCCGAACAAAACTCCGGAAAGGACGATTTTGCACCGGCTAAAGCCGCCTTCTTCCTGGAGAAGGCCGGTCAGTAAATGATGCTTCCAGCAGGTGGAAGGTCAAGCGCTTTCTCGTGTGGCCGGCTAATGGTCCCCATGGTGGCCATGCTCGGGAGGTGCGCCGACTCGTGACAGAAACCCGTATTCGAACACGAAAACCAGGGCTATCCCGGCCACGGCCGCATAGACGATGAGCGGATCATCTTGCCATTTAAGAATTGCGAGGGCCGCCAGGACAACAAGATCGAAGACGATCGCGCAAATCATGATCCAGCCCGCCGCATTAATTTCGCGACGCAATGCCCGAAACACGCCCCAGTGGATCAGGATGTCCATGACGAGATAGAAAAAGGCACCCAGGGATGCGATCCGGCTCAGGTCGAAGAAGATGGTCAGCAGCGACGCGATCACCACGGTATAGACGAGCGTATGGTCGCGGATCCGGCCCGGCATGCCGAAATGGCTGTGCGGGATCAGCTTCATGTCGGTCAGCATGGCCAGCATGCGCGAAACCGCAAAAATGCTCGCGATCAGTCCGGATGCGGTCGCAACGATGGCCAGGAGAACGGTCAGGTAAAAGCCGACGGACCCGAGGGCCGGTTGAGCCGCCTCGGCCAGCGAATAGTTCTTGGTCTGGATGATCTTGTCGAGGGACAGGGACGAACCGACCGCCAGCGCGACCAGGAGATAGACGACCACGCAGATACAGATCGATATGACGATGGCCCGGCCGACATTGCGATGCGGTTCGGTAATCTCCGCACCGCTGTTGGTGATCGTTGTGAAGCCCTTGAACGCCAGGATCGACAGGGCGATGGACGCCACAAACCCGGCAATCCCAAAGTCGTCGCCCGTTCCGGTGGCCTCGAAGGAAATGCCGGAGGCCCACAGGGCGGCGACGCCGAACAGCGCGATGCCGGCGACCTTGATGACCGCCATGACCACCGAGAACAGATCGACCGACTTGTTGCCCGCGGCATTGACCAGGTAGGCAAAGACGATCAGCCCCACCCCGAGAAGGGCAGTCAGGATTTCCGACTGGCCGATATCAAGCCCGCGCAAGACATAGCTGGCAAAGGTCCGGGCGACGAGGCTTTCGTTGATGACCATGGACAGCGCCATCAGCAGGGCCGCGCCCGCGGCGACCGTCGAAGGACCATAGGCCTTTTGCAGGATCATGCCGATCCCGCCCGCCGAGGGAAACGCATTCGACATCTTGATGTAGGTGTAGGCGCTGAAGGCGGTCACAACCGCACCGGCGATGAAGGACAGGGGAAACCAGGGTCCGGCAAGCTCTGCGATCTGCCCTGTGAGCGCAAAAATACCCGCGCCGATCATGACGCCGGTTCCCATGGAAACCGCGCCGGGCAGCGTGATGCTGTTTTTCTGGTACTCCGAGTTCACCACCATCTCCCTCTTAAAGATCGATCTGCTTGGTTTAACGGTCATCAATCCGTCTTGTTCCCGGCCGTCGCCGCGCGACTTTACGGATTGCTCCGATCATGACCGGAACGAGTGTGATGAACCCCAGGCCGACAACGGTCCACAAGGACATCCCGAATTCCCCGGATGTGGCTTCATAGCCGAGGTGGGCCAGAATGAAGCTTGCCGGCAGGATTCCCGCGAATGTGGCCAGAGCGAACCGCCAGGCATGCAGGCAACTGAGGCCGGCGGCATAACTGATCATGTCGAAGGAGACGAAAGGCAGCAGCCTGCTGACAAACACGGTAGCCATGAGCGCATGCTGCGACCCCAGCAGCCCGGCATCCAACCTGTCGCCAAACCATTTCTGGATGACATCCCTGCCGAGCAAACGAGACAGGGCAAAGGCAATCATCGCGCCGAGTTCGGCTCCGATGACCACATACCCCGTCCCGAAATAATGTCCATATGCAGCCCCTGACGCCAGGGCGATGGGGGCACTCGGGATAGGGCTTGCGACAACGGCGACGGTCATCAATCCGACGATCAGGACCGGGCCCCACAGTCCGGCCCGACCGACCCAGGACACGAGGTTGTCGTAGGTCAGATGCCGTTGAATGTCTCCCCAGACGCCGGAATACCATGCAAGCAGCCCCGCGACGGCTATCACAGTCGCGGCAATAACAAGACGGTGAGTTGGATCCGTGGGCATAAGGGTCGCCTCAAGCCGTGTCGACGCCTCCCGGCATGAGCCTTCCATCTTCTCGAGTTCATGAATCCGATTTCCGGAAACTGTTCGATCACATGTGAATGGTCCAGGCGGTCGTGACCGATTATTTAGCCAGGTACTTCACGAGGGCGAGGATCGCCAGAACGACCAAAACGATAATGAGCAGCATCCACAAGCCGCCAAATCCAAATCCCATCATTTGCGCGTTTCCTTCCTGCAGCATGCCGACACTTCACGTCATCCGTTCACCCGGCCGTCGGAGACTTGATTTTTGAATTAAACATCCCGGAGCGGTATTCATCCGGAAGCCACCGCAGTGGCCCCGGAGAGGATCCAGGCCGCAAACCCGACCGCCCTCGACACGGCGACCGAAACGATCCCGTCCCGAAACCTTCCGTCAAAACGCTACACCTTCCGGCAGGTGGAAGGTCAAGCGATCGGGGCCCCGTTCATTCCATCCGGATTGAGTCCGGGTTCTCCTGACTGTTTTCCAGACCGGGAAGAAGCGAGAGATAATGAAGGCGTCGACAATCTCAGATTCGAGGAATGCCTGCATCGTGACGCGACTGACGGAACTGCTTAGGCGGTGTCGGCAAATTCATCTGCATCGGGCTCAACGGCCGCGACCATGCGGAAGAAACCGGCATGGCCATCCCGAGCGAACCGGACCAAGCCATACCGATTACCGGACGGATTCGCGCCAGGTCGAAGCGTAGTTCAGAAGACGGGTATCGGCTACGATCGCCACGTAGGAACGGTCATTTATCGCTTCAGGTTCTGATTTTTCACAAGTTGCCAGCAGCGCCGCACCGATACCGGTCCCGGTGGCTGACCCCTCGGATGATTCCACTGACGATCCCATCGCAGTCTGAAGCATCTCCAGAAACAGGCTGAACTCGCGGCCGATCGCATCGAGGCTGATGTTCAGGATATGGCGATCCAGCTGATTGACGGCCAGAATAGCGGTCAGCACCAGCAGCATGTAAGAGCAGGATTGACTGCCCTTCGACCAACTCGGGATCGATTTCGCTCCGGCCGCCTTTTCGCCCGGTCGGCCTGAACCCGGAACGGTATCGTCCGCCATCGCGCGATTGCCTACCCCCTTCAGCATCTCCCCGACCTTTGTTGGGCAACTTGCGTAAGAATTCAATAGAAGCACGGCCGTTTCACCCGCATCCGGGACCTCAGTGGAAGGGCGCCGGGACTGGTCTCAAAACCCGTTCCAGGGGCGAGTGTGAAACTCTGCACGAACATCCATCTGGTCAATGATCCGCGCGGCGTCCATGCGAGCTTCGTCTTTCATGCGCCTGCTCCCTGCGAGGCAGACGGATCCGCGATCCGCACGATGACCTTGCCGAGCCGGTCCGGCGCGGACAGCCGGTTGAGGGCCTCGGCGGCCTGTTGTAGCGGATAGACGCTGTCGATGGGCACCTCGAAGTGCCCCGCTTCGAAGCTGGCGATCAGCCGGCGGAATTCCTCGAAACTGCCCATGGTCGAGCCGTGCACCGAAAGCTGGCGGATGAACAGCCGCTGGAGGTCGGCACCCGGCTGCGATCCGGTGGTTGCCCCGCAAGTAACGAGGCTGCCGCCCCGGCACAGGCTGCGCAGCGACTGACCCCAGGTCGCCTCGCCCACATTGTCGACCACGAGATCGGCTCCCTGCCCGCCGGTCATTGCAAGGACCGCCTTTGCCACGTCGCCTTCACGATAATCGATCATCTCGAAGCCGGCCTTGCGGAAATGGTCGAGCTTCTGCGCACCGGTGGTGGTGAGGATGACGCGCACGCCTGCCATGCGCGCCAGTTGCGCCGCCGCGTAAGAGACGCCGCCGCCCGCCCCCTGGACGAGCACGACAGCGCCGGGGGTCAGCGGCACCTTGCCGAACAGCATTCGCCAGGCGGTCAGATAGGCAACCCCGAGAGCCGCCGCTCCATTGACGTCGGCCTTGTCGGAAATCGGCAGCAGCGATGTCTCCGGCATCACCAGGTATTCCGCCATGGTGCCGTCCCGGTGCTCGCCCGGGATTTTCGCCTTGACGCACAGCGGATGCTCGCCCGCCAGACAATAGCGGCACCGGCCGCAGAACTCATACGGGTAGACCACGACCCGGCGTCCCGGCGCCAGTTGCGTTTCGGCGCCGGCCGCGACCACCTCGCCGACGCCGTCCACGCCCATGACCTGCGGCAACTCGTGGGTGATGCCGGCGCCGTTATCGCGCATGTAAAGGTCGACCCGGTTTACCGAGGCGGCGAGCATGCGCACGAGCACCTCGCCCGTCCCCGGCTCCGGCCTTGCAACTTCTCGCACGACGGCGCCGTCCGGGCCCCGCTGTTCCAACACAAGTGCCAGCATGTTTTTCTCCCCCATCGCAGCCTCTGCCGTTGATTATTTAGGTCAATATATTTGCATAATAGGATCAATTTCGCCGAGCCGCCAAGACGGCATTCGCCCGGAAGCGCTCTGAACCGCCGGTATCACCCGCCCGAGCGCCGATCTAGCTCTCCTCGGAGCCTTGATCGAGCCGCTTCATGTTGGTGAGCAGCTTGTCGAAATAGTGGATGGCGTGGATCTTGTCGGTCGTGGAAAATCCCTCAAGGGCTGCGTCATAAAACGCCGCAATCTTGGCGCTCATGTCCCTGCGCCAGACATCGCGCCCCTTTGCCGACAGGCGGATCAGGCGGCTGCGGCTGTCGACGGGCGAAACCACCCGCTCGATCAGTCCCTGGGCCTCCAGACGCGACAGGACACCGGTAAGGTTCTGGCGACTGACCAGCAGGAAGCGCGTCAGGTCGCCGACCGAAATTCCCTCCTCCATGCCATCGCGGGCCAGGGCGCCGATGATCGCCCATTGCTGGGTGGTGATACGGGTCTCCTCCAGCGCGCGGGTGCCGGTTTTGTGCATGATATTGGCGCACTGATAGAGCCGGAAGAACAGCCGGTTCGCCAGATCGTCGATGTTTGTACCAGTGTCGGCGCCCGTACTCGCGCCGATGGAAATCTCTTGTTCGCTCATGGCCGCACAGTGCGTTCTTTTGCCGGACCGGTCAACGGTCAACCGCGGTGTTCGGAATTTTTAATGTCAATATCTTGACATATTATTGCGTCTCTTGTCTCATTCTCCCAACCAGCGGCGACGGGTGGAGGCCCATTGCAGTCCCGGCAGCACTCGCCGCACCCGGCAAAGTCGCACATGAAGGAGGAGACAGCCCGTGAAAGGCCTGAAGGAGAAAATCGTCGTCGTAACCGGCGGAGGCGGCGGCATCGGCGCGGCGACCTGCCGGCGCTTTGCCGAAGACGGCGCGCATGTGGTCGTCATGGACGTCAATGACGAGGCCGCACACGCCGTCGCAGACGGGATCGTGGCCGACGGCGGCCGGGCTACGGCAACCGTTGCCGACCTGACCGACTATGACGCGGCAGTTGCCGCGGTCGCCCGCATCGAGAAGGAAACCGGGCCGATCGACGTTCTGGTCAACGGCATCGGCTGGGACGTGTTCACGCCGTTCCTGAAGAGCGGACCGGACTTCTGGACCCGGATCATCGACATCAACCTGCGCGGCGTTCTCAACATCACTCATCCGGTACTGGCACGTATGGCCGAACGGGGCGCGGGCCGGATCGTCTCCATTGCCTCGGATGCCGCGCGCGGCGGATCATCGGGCGAATCCGTCTATGCCGCCTGCAAGGCCGGCATCATCGCGTTTTCCAAGACCATCGCGCGGGAACACGCCCGCCAGGGCATCACCGCCAATGTGGTCTGCCCGGGCGTCACCGAGACGGCGATGCTGGAAAAATTCATGGAAGCGGCCGGCGACAAGGAAAAGCTGCGCACCGCCTTTACCCGCGCGGTGCCCATGGGGCGGCTGGGCCAGCCGGACGACCTGCCGGGCGCCATCCTGTTTTTTGCAAGCGACGACGCCGCATTTGTCACCGGACAGGTCCTTTCCGTGTCCGGCGGCCTGACGATGCACGGTTGAGGGAGGAGAGAACCGATGGACTATCAGGACATTCTGTACGAGGTGAAGGACGGTGCGGCCTACATCACCATCAACCGCCCGGAAAAATACAACGCCTTTCGCGGCCAGACCTGCGAGGAACTGATCCAGGCGTTCAACCGCGCCGGCTGGGACAAGTCGGTCGGTGTAATCGTGCTGGCGGGCGCCGGCGACAAGGCGTTCTGCACCGGCGGCGATCAGTCCGCTCATGAAGGCCAGTACGACGGGCGCGGCACCATCGGCCTGCCGATGGAGGACCTGCACTCCATCATCCGTGACGTGCCGAAACCGGTGATCGCCAGGGTCCAGGGCTTCGCCATCGGCGGCGGCAACGTGCTCGCGACGATCTGCGACTTCACCATCGCCGGCGACAAGGCCGTGTTCGGCCAGGTCGGACCGAAGGTCGGTTCGGTCGATCCGGGCTTCGGCACCGCCTATCTGGCGCGGATCGTCGGCGAAAAGAAGGCCCGGGAGATCTGGTACCTGTGCCGGCGCTATTCTGCGCAGGAGGCCCTGGACATGGGGCTGGTCAACACGGTGGTTCCGAACGACGACCTCGATGCCGAGGTTGAGCGCTGGGTGGCCGAAATCATGGAGAAGAGCCCGACCGCGCTGGCGATCGCCAAACGCTCTTTCAACATGGACACCGAACACCAGCGCGGCATCGCCGGCATGGGCATGTATGCGCTCAGCCTCTACTACGACACCGAGGAATCCCGGGAAGGTGGCAAGGCGTTCAGGGAAAAGCGCAAACCGGACTTCCGGAAGTACCAGCGCTGACGCTGCGCGGGCTTTCCGCGTCTCCCGTAAGGCTTTCCGGACAAGGACTGCAGCATGAAAACGGTTTTCGACACCGAGGAACTGGAACCGGTCCGCGATCTGGCGCGCAGGTTCGCGCAGGAACGGGTCGCCCCCGGCTACATGGAGCGGGAGAAATCGGGCCGCTTCGACATGGCGCTGGTGCGCGAAATGGGCGGCCTGGGCCTGATCGCGCCGGAACTGGGCGAACAATACGGCGGCCTGGGCGCCAGCCACCTGTGCTCCGGCCTCATCATCGAGGAAATCGGCAAGGCCGACTTCACCTTCAGCTATGTGTCCCTGCTCGCCTCGCTGAACGGCCAGATCCTTTCCGCCAACGCCAGGCCGGAGGTGGCAGAGGAATGGCTGCCCGGCCTGATCGCCGGCGAACACCTGCTTGCCATTGCGCTGACCGAACCCAAGGGCGGATCCGACGCCGCGAGCCTTGGGCTCAAGATGGAACGCGACAGCGACGCTTACATCCTCAACGGCGAGAAGACCTCGATCTCCGCCAACCAGGTGGCCAAGGGCGTCATCACCTTCGCCCGAACCGGAACGGCCGAGGACCGCGCCCGCGGCATCTCGGCCATTCTGGTGCCGCTCGACCTGCCGGGCATCACCACCTCCAAATTCTCCAACATGGGCCAGAATTCCATCGGCCACGGCTCGATCTGGTTCGACAATGTGCGGGTGCCGGCGAACCATCTGCTCGGCGAGGAAGGCAAGGGCTTCGTGCAGGTCATGCAGGGCTTCGACTTCTCCCGTTCGCTGATCGGCCTGCAGGCGCTCGGCACCGCCCGCCAGAGCCTCGACGAGACCTGGACCTATATCGGCGAGCGCCGGGCCTTCGGCAAACCGCTGAGCGCCTACCAGGGCATCACCCATCAGCTTGCCGACTTCGACACCAGGGTCGAGGCGGCACGGCTTCTGAGCCTGAACGCGCTGTGGCTGAAAGACCAGGGCCTGCGCCACACCGCCGAGGCGGCGATGACCAAGTGGTGGCCACCGCTGCTTGCCTACGAGGCGATCCACGCCTGTCTCCTGATCCATGGACACGCCGGTTATTCCGACGCCCTGCCCTTCCAGCAGCGGCTGCGCGACGTGCTCGGCCTGCAGATCGGCGACGGAACCGCGCACATCATGAAAAACATCATTGCCCGCGAACGGGCGGGTCGAACCGCCAACGCTGCCTCAGAAAAGATCCGGTGACAGCACCAGGTGGCGGTCGATGTAGTTTTCCATGTGGACGACCGTCGCCGTGTCGTCGCTGAGGACGACGGCGAGCTGGCCGGGGCCTTCCCGGCGCGGAACGAACCCGGCCGAGCGTTCCTGCGTCGGCGCACCCAAGGTCGGTTCGATGTTGTAGTGCCCGCCGGCGATCGTGCAGAAAGGCACGCCCCTGAAGTTTCCGGAAACGCTCATATGGACGTGGCCGGAAAGGACATAGCGGATGTTGCGATTGCCGCTCACCAGTTCGGCGAAGGCGTCGCCGTTTTCCAGGATGATGCCGTCGGTCGGAACGCCGAACGGTGTGATGTTGTGATGCATCACGATGATCACCGGCTTGCCGGCGGCCTCATTGAGCTGCTGTTCCAGCCATGCAAGCTGCGCCTCTTCCAGGCGCCCGCCGGCCTGTCCCGGAACGGAGGTGTCCAGCACGATGACCCTGTGGCCATTCCGGTCGATGACATGATCGATCTTGCCGGTCTGTTCATTCACGTGATCTTTGCCGAAGTGGTCGGCGAAGACCTCGATACTGTCGTGGTTTCCAAGTGTCAGGACGGGTGCTTGCGCGAACTTTGCAAGCGATGTCTGCAGCCGTTCGTAAGCCGCCTTCTCACCACGGTCGGCGAGATCCCCGGCAATGACGATCAGGTCCGCATCGGCATGGCGCCGGTTTACGAAGTCGATGCCGGTTTCCAGCCGTTCGGTGGTATCGAGACCGTGCGACAGGTCTCCCTCCGGCACGATGTGAAGGTCGGAGAGCACGATAAGCTTGAGCATTCTGGTCTTGCTTCTTTCTGGAGAACGAGCGGTGTGGATATGGGATTACCCTTTGATCCCGCTCATGGTGATGCTTCGGATGAAGAGACGGCGCGCGAACAGGAAAATGACCACCATCGGCAGGGTCACCACGGTCGCGGAGGCAAAGGTGCGGCCGTAGTCATTGTCGAACTCCGACTGGTACTGCAGCATGGAGAGCGCCGCGGTCATTTTCTCCTGGCTCTGCACGACGATCAGCGGCCAATAGAGGTCGTTCCAGTGGGCAACGACGGAGAACACCGAAAAGGCTGCGACGGCGGGAATGGCCGCCGGCAGGATCAGGCGCAGGATGATCTCGATTTCGCTGAATCCATCCACGCGGGCCGCGTCGATGATGCTGTCCGGATAGTCTTTGAAAAATTGCCGGAACAGGAAGATCGCGAACACCGATACGAAGAACGGGAACATCAGCGAAAAATAGGTGTCCAGCAGGCCGACCTTGACCAGCCCGAGATAGATCGGAATGGACGTCACGTTGATCGGAATGGTCAGCGAGGCAACGACGAAGCCGAACAGGATCGTCGACCCCCTGAACTTCAGTTTCGCCAGCGCATAGGCCGCCGGCACCGCCGTGACGAGCTGCACGACCAGGATGCCGGCGCAGACGATGAAGCTGTTTGCCAGGAAGGTCAGGTAGGGCTGATCGAAGAGCACGCCGTAATAATTGACGTCCCCCACGAAGGTCTGGGGCCAGAAGTGGAAGCTTGAATCATAGACCTCATCAGCGGGCTTGAGACTGGCCGACAGCATCCAGACGAAGGGAAAGATAATAAGCCAGGCCCCGAGGAACAGAAAACCGGTTCCGACGCCATCCCCCAGCGACTTCGGCTTGAATGAAGCGAGGAAGCGCAGCCACGAGGACTGCGGCTTCTGGATCGAAGTGGTCACGGTCATGCTTGGGTTCTCCTGCGATCGCCCAGCCGCGTCTGCAGCCAGGCGACAAGGAACAGGACGACCAGGAAGACAAGCGACAGGGCGCAGGCATAAGCCATGTTGAAATTCTCGAAGCCTTCCAGATAGGCGAGATAGAGATAGACTTCGCTCGCCCGGTCCGGCCCGCCGTGGGTGAGCACCGCGACCGTGTCGAACAGCTTGAAGGCCGTGACCAGGGTGTTCACGGATACGAACAGCGAGGTCGGCGCCAGCAGCGGCCAGGTCACCTGGAAGAAACGGTCCAGCGGATGGTCCGCCCCGTCGATGCTCGCAGCCTCGTAGAGGTTCTGGGGAATGACGGTCAGGCCTGCCAGAAACAGCACCATGTTGAAACCGATGATGCCCCAGATGGAAACCATCGCGATGGAGATCAGGACGATATCCCCGTCGCCGAGCCAGTTGACTTTGTCCAGGCCGAGACCGACCAGCATGTTGTTGATCGCCCCCTGATTGCCGTCGAGCAGCGCCCGCCAGACCAGGGTCATGGCGGTCAGCGTCGACGTTACCGGCATGAAATAGAGGACTTCCAGGATCGATCGGAACCGCCGGCGCCGCTGGATCGCGATGGCGAGCACCAGCGGAAGGAAAAACGCGCCAGGAATGAAGATCGCCGCATAGATCAGCGTGTTCTTCAGCGCTTCGGCAAAATGCTCATCGGTGAACATCTGCTTGTAATTGTCCAGACCGACGAAATCGAACCCGTCGTAGACCAGCGAATAGTCGGTGAAGCTGATCACGAAGACAGCAACGATCGGCAGGACATAGATGAGCAGGATCAGCACGGACGCGGGTGCGGACAGCAGGTAGGCAAGCCGCCGCCGTCCGCCTTCCTGCCTCGGGAGAGCAGTCGGGCTCATTGGGCCGCCTCGCTGGCCTCTGCGACGATCGCCGCATCCCTGAGCCGCGCGCCATCGGCGTTGAAGAAGAGCAGGTTGTTCGCGTCGAAGCCGACGTGCAGGGCCGTATCGAGGCTGGTGCCGGACAGCAGGTCCGACGTCTTGGGAAGCCGCATGCGGAACCTGGTCTCCGGCAGGGCATCGAGGGTGCCGTGAAGCAGCACCTCGTGCCCCAGGTCCTCGGTCAGGTGACGGGTGAAGCCCAGTTTGAAATCGGTCGACACGTCATGCCGGTCGACCAGGCGGGCGGCTTCCGGACGAAGGGCGAACAGGGTAGACCCGTCCATGTTCACCGCACGTCCCGGAACCATCTCGGCACCGAGCCGCGCGATGCCTGACGACACCTCCGCCGGCAGGATGTTGATTTCCGGAGAGCCGATGAACCGGGCGACCGCGACGGAATGCGGATCGGCATAAAGCGCGCTCGGTGTCGCCAACTGCAGCAGCTCTCCCTTTTCCAAGAGGGCCACCCGGTGCGACATGGTCATGGCTTCGGTCTGGTCGTGAGTGACATAAACGAAGGTCAGGCCCGTGCTCTGGTGCAGCTCGGTGATTTCCTTGCGCACCTCGACCCTGAGCTTCGCATCCAGGTTGGACAGCGGCTCGTCCATCAGGAACAGTTTGGGATGGCGCACCAGCGCTCGGCCGAGTGCAACGCGCTGGCGCTGTCCGCCCGACAGCTCCGCAGGGCGGCGGTTCAAAAGGTGCTCGATGCGCAGCTGTTTCGCGACCGCCTCGACTTCGGAAGCAATTACCGGCCGGAGTGCGCGCGCGCTCGGGCTGATCCTGTTGAGGAGCGGCAGGCGCGCATGCAGCGGCAGGCGTGCCATGATCAGCAGCATCGAAATGTTCTGCGCCACACTCATGTGCGGATAAAGGGCGTAGTCCTGAAAGACCATGGAGATGTTACGGTCCTTCGGAGAGGCCGCGTTCATCACCCCGCCGCCGATCAGGACCTCGCCACTGTCCGGCGTTTCCAGCCCGGAGATGATCCGCAACAGGGTCGATTTTCCGCATCCGGATTCACCGACGAGCGACAGGAATTCGCCGTCGGCGATCTGAAAGGACAGTCCCTTCAGCACTTGCGTATTGCCGAATGACTTTCGGATGTCTCTGAGTTCCAGACCTGCCACCGCACGCCCCTGTCGTCTTGAATGAGGAAAAGGCAGGCGGGCTCAAGCCCGCCTACCGGAGATTTTCTGGGACCGCTTATTTCTGCGACAGCTTGACCGCGATGTCCTTGAGCTCGGCGGCGCCGTCTTCCGGAGAGGTCGAGCCTTCCATGACGGACTTGATGACCGAACGCTGTTCGCTCCAGATCTTCTGGTTCTGGGTGCCCGGGTAGCCGTACCAGGGTCCTGCGCGGTCATACTGCTTGATCGGCGTCGCGTAGTACGGGTTTTCCGCGTAGAACTTGCCCAGGTACTCGTCGTCGAGCGTCTGGCGATTGGTCGGCAGGTAGCCTGTGATCTGGGCGGCGACCTGCTGGCCGCGCGGACCTGTCACGAACTTCAGATATTCCCACACGGCGGCGATCTTTTCCGGGTCCTGGGTGGTGATGATCGCGGCATTGCCGCCCGTCGGCAGCGTGCCCTTCTCGTCGTTCCACACGGTGAACGGCGTGGAGCGCAGCTCGAAGGCATCGCCGACGCGTTCCTGCATGTCACGCGCACCCGCCGGAGAAAGACCCCAGATGCCCATCTTGCCTTCGGTGAAGGCGGTGAACTGGGTGCCACGGTCCTGGTCGGTGCGTGCGCCGCCGTCAGTCACGAGACGGCGGGCCATCTGCATGGCTTTCACGGCATGGTCGTTTTCGTCGAAAACCACTTTCTGGCCGTCTTCGGAAACCATGGCGCCGCCCTGCATTTCAATGAGCGTCTGGAAGCCCCAGTCGTCGCCGTTGATCATCCACATGAACATCGGCGTGATGTCGTCGCCAAGCGCCGAGATCTTCTTCGTGGCGGCGAACAGGCCGTCCCAGTCTTTCGGGAAGTTGTCCGGGTCGAGGCCGGCCTTACGGAACAGGTCCGCGTTGTAGTACCACTGGATGACGGAGGCGTTGAACGGCATGCCGTACTGCACGCCGTCGACGCGGCCCAGGTTCAGCATGTTGTCGGTGTAGTTGAGCTCTTTCCAGCCTTCGCCTTCCGCCTTGATCAGCGGCGCTAGGTCGACGATCTGGCCGCGCTTGGCCATGGCACGAGCCAGGGCCGGCAGCTGGTTATAGGCTTCGAATGCACAATCCGGCAGGGTGTTGGTCGCAGATGCCCGCATCATCTTCAGGTGAGAATCCGCATAGTCCTTGGCAGGAGCGGCGTACTTCACCTCGATCTCGTCCTGCATCTCGTTGAATTCTTTCATCAACGGTTCGTGCTGGCGGGTCAGGTGACCGGAATTCGTCAGGCAGGTGATGACGGTTTTTGCTTCGGCAGCAACGACACTGACGCTGACCATAAGCATTGCAAGGGTGAGTTTCTTTAGCATGTCTTCAAGACCTCGTTTCGATAGTCGACTGACGGCGCGAAAGAGGACCCGCGCTCTGTCATCGTCAGAGGCGCCGCGTTGCCGCAGGCACGAAGAGGCTAAAACCAAGTTTGAATGACACTCGGGTGACAAGGTCGGGGCGAAGGAACCTGTGTCACGAAACCTTTGCACCAAGTGGGGGATTTGGTGCGATCGGATTGCATCCCGCCTGAGTTGGACGGACCTCGGGCTCAGGACTCAAGAACCGAACTGCCCGAAAAAAATCGGGCGGCACAGCCGAATACGCCATGCCGCCCGTCACGCTTTTTTCTGATTGCGCCTGTCAGCCGCCGGCGGTGTCGGCCGGTTCGGGCTGCTGGAACGGGTTTACCAGCCTCTGAACATTATATCCGCCTGTACCCGGCATCATTTCAAAGCCGAGTTCGAACTGCACCAACGTCGACTTCAGTTGTTCATAGACGTTGCGATCTCCCTCGAGTTTGGCTTTGCCGGAGGCGATCTGGTCGTCGAAGGTAGCGGCTCCCATCATCACCGGCTCCAGGTCGGCCCGGTTTATGGTCACCGTCAGATTCGGATTTTCCGCCTGCTGGTCCCTGATGTTCGTCAGCGTACCATTGCTCATTTCGACGACGAATTTTTCACCATTGTCGGGCGTAACGAGATTGATTGCGAATGCCATGCCTTCGGCCTTGCGGCTGTCCGTCCGCACGCCAAGGAAATCGAGCCAGAGCTCGGTCGTCATGGCACGGATCATGTCCGGACCGGAGGACTTGGGCGAGGTACCCTGCGGAATACCGGAGCGCAGCTCGTAGGCCGCGGCCAGGAAACTGTTACGCACGCTCGGGCTTTCCTGCTGGTAACCGATCTGCTCGAAGACGTCTGCGAGAAGATCCTTGGCGGCCTCGTTGTTCGGTTCGGCATAGACGAGCTTGTTCAGGATTTCCTGGGCCAGCTTGTATTGGCCCTGGTCGTGCAACTCCTTGCCCTTGGCCAGGATCTTTTCAGCCCCGCCCATCATCTCGACATAAAGCGGAGCCGAGTCCTCCGGCGAGAGCGGGATAAGCGTCGTCGGATTGCCGTCCCAGTAGCCGAGGTAGCGGTTGATCACAGCGCGGCTATTGTGTTCGACCGAACCGTGATAACTGCGCGCCGACCATTGCTTCTGCAAACTTTCGGGCACCTTGTAGATGTTGTGGATCTGGTTGATGGTCACGCCCTGGTTGGCCAGGAAAAGGACGCCATTGTTGAGATTGGCGTAGGTGTCGCGCTGCGCGCGCATGACTTCCTGGATGCGGTCGTTGCCCCAGCGCGGCCAGCTGTGAGACGCGAACATCACCTCGGCATCCTGGCCAAAATGGTAGAGCGCTTCGTTGATCTGCTTCGACCATTCAAGTGCATCACGCACCAGCGCACCGCGTAGAGTGTAGATGTGGTGAATCGTACCGGTGATGTTTTCCGCGGCCCAAAAGGCCTTCATGTCCGGAAAATAGGTATTCATTTCGGCAGGAGCTTCGGTGCCAGGGGTGTTCTGGAAGACCATTTTCACGCCGTCGACCGTCAGTTCCTCGAAATCGTCCTTAATGATGACATTCGGCTCGATCAGCCCAAGATTGCCTGCCGCCGTATTCTTGCCGATCGACTGGTCGACATGGCCGTAGGGGCTGCGCGGCAGAAGGACGCCATACTGGAAGAACAAGCGGCGGTTCATGGCGTTACCGGCGTAGATGTTTTCTGCGACGGCATGGTTCATGAAACCGACGGGTGCAATCACCTTCACCTTGCCCGATCGCACATCGGCCTCTTCGACGACACCGCGGACGCCACCGAAGTGGTCGGCGTGGCTGTGCGAATAGACAACGGCGACAACGGGCCGTTCGCCGAGTTGCTCGTTGATGAACTTGAGGGCGGCCGCGGCCGTTTCCTTGGCCGTCAGCGGATCGAAGACGATCCAGCCGGTGTCGCTCTTGATGAAGCTGATGTTGGCGAGATCATAACCGCGAACCTGGTAGATCCTGTCGGGCAGCACCTCGTACAGACCGTAGTTCATGTTCAGGATGGCCTGGCGCTGCAGCGAGGGATGAATGCTGTCGAAATCCTTGCCCTGCAGCAGCCATTCGTAGCTGCCCATATCCCAGGCGACGTGCCCGGCCTCGGCCATGATCTGCGTGTAGTCCGGCGCAGCTATAAAACCGCGCTTCTGTTCCTCGAAGTCGCGCTCGTCGTCAAACGGCAGGCTCTGGCGTTGCGCGTTCTGCAATTCGACGGTGAACTGAGAAGGCATCTTGCCCTTGGGATGGAAATGTTTCCCTTCCGCGGCCGATTTGTCGGCAACGACGCCCACGCCCCCGGCTCCAAGGGCTGTGGAACTCGTCAACATGGTCATCAATGACAACGCCGATGCGATCGCACCAAAGACACGCGCTGCGTGCCTGGCTCCTCGTCTGTCATTCATCCCCTTTGGCATGCATTCCTCCCTAACAGTCAACTAATCCCGAAACAATTGCATTGCTCCGGAACAAAAGCACATCAGCGCCCCATAAAGACGCGGAACCGATCCTCGACTTACGCCTCCCCTAAGGCTCCTTGGGAAAAGTCATGCCAATTCCGATCCGACTGTAATTCTACGTTTTTCGTACCGACTGTCCAATTGATCAGTATCAAACTTTAGGTGAAGTTTGTAATCGCCAGAAAGGCACCTACGTCACCCAATTTGCTTCGGCATTTCAGGAGACCAGTGCGACGACGGCCGCCACTTCGCTCAATTCGTAAGCCGGCAATGCATCCAGGCGTCCATGCGGATCATGACCCTACGGATGACGTGGATCGCCGCATCGAACTCTTGCAGATCGTCGCGGTCCTGACCCTAGATATCCAGCCGGATCCGGTCGCCGCGCACGATGGCCTCGGTCACTTCAAGCGGTTTCCGGTCGACACTGACGTTCAGGCCGAGCAGGACGAAAAGAGGCTGCTGGCGCGGGATTTCCAGAAGATCCGTTTCCCGCTCGCTCGGCATCCGGACACGCACCATGGTCCGGGTGCGGAAATAGTCCTCGATCCCGATCGCCGCGTAGGCGTCGGCGATCTCGCCGATTTCCTCCACGCGTTTCAGGATATCGACGGGAACCGACGGGTGAATGAAGTGATGGCCGAGCGCGATCGGAAGCCCATCGGCAATCAGCAGGAACTCGATGAAGGGAAGCTTTTCCCGCAGGGAAACGCCCAGCAACTGCGCCACATCCGGCGACGGCCGCTTTTTCTCCAGGGTCTTGAGCACCTTGATGCGCATCCGCGCACCCGATTCCTGCAGGCTGATGTGAATACGCGTCCGGCTGGTGATCGGGTACGGCCATTCCCGCCCCCGCACAACCGATCCGCTGCCCTGCCAGCTCGTGATCAGCTGCCTTTCCTCCAGAAGGCCGAGCGCCTTGCGGACCACATGGCGCGAGACGCCGTGGTCTTTCATCAGGGCTGACTGGGAGGGGAGTTGCGCGCCGGGGGCAAGAGCGCCGTCTTCGATCGTCTGCGTCAAAACCCGGGCGAGCTGTCGCGCGTCCATTCTAAAATCCACTTTCCGATGGGCTGTTTCATCAGGCGATTGGGCCAGAAATATCTTTAGACTTCAGACATGTCAGGACCATGTCTGATGTGCGCAACGTCCCGCAAGTGCTTGGCGGACGTGCCATTCCTCCGCTACCATCCTTTCCTGCCCGCCCCGCAGACAGAATGCAGCGCGGGGCCGGCAGCAATCATCCGGGCCGTCGCATCTGGCCCGAAACCAACTGACAAGGGATGGAACGACGATCATGATCCGTGAAGTGGCAGAACTGCGCATCAAGGAAGGCACCGACGCAGAATTTCAGGCGGCGGTCGAAAAGGCTGTCCCCCTGTTCAAGGCCGCGGAAGGCTGCAGCGGAATGCGCCTGGAAAAGGTCATCGAGACGCCGTCGCTCTATCGCCTCATCGTCCAGTGGGCGACCCTGGACGACCACATGGTCAAGTTCCGCGGCTCCGACGACTTCCAGAAATGGCGCGCTCTTGCCGGTCCCTTCTTTGCCGAACCGCCGAGCGTGGACCACTGCGAAACCTGTGTTGCCGGCTTTGAGGCCGAATAAGCGGCCACCATCGAGCGCGGAAAAGCACAATGACGACGATTGGCAATCGCTTCGGCGTGAACACCTATTCCTACACGCAGACCATGACGGCAGGCGCATGCCTGCGCCATCTGGCGGACGAAGGCGTGGAGGAAATCGAGCTGATGCTGTTTCCCGGACATATCTGGCCGGGCGACAGTCCCGATGCGGTCATGGACGCCCGCAAGGCGCTTGCCGATGGTGGTTTGAAGCTCACCAGCATCAACACCCCGAACATCGACCTGAACATTGCCGCGGCCGCGGAAGAAATGCGGCGCGCGAGCCTTGAGCTCAACAGCGCGTTTCTGCATCTCGGCTCGGACCTTGGCGCCAAAGCCATGATCCTCGGCCCGGGCAAGCCCAATCCGCTGTTTCCGCTGCCGAGCGCTGTTCTGGAAGGCTATTTCTTCCAGGCCCTCGATACGCTTCTGCCCCTGGCGGCACGTCTTGATATCGAAATCTGGATAGAGAACATGCCCTTCGCCTTCCTGCCGGATGCGGAGAGCCTGATGGCGTCGCTTGCGCGCTACGGCGAGGCGGATCTGAAGATCTGCTACGACGTCGCCAACGGCCATTTCATCGGAGAAGAACCGGTCGAGGGACTGAAGACGGTCGCCTCCCGCCTTGCCCTCGTCCATCTGTCGGATACCACCCGCCAGACGTTCCGCCACGATGCGGTCGGCGAAGGCGATCTCGATTTCGAGGTCCTGCCGGATGCAATTGCCGCCGTCGGCCATGAGGAACGCCCCGTTCTGGAAATCATTTCCAGATCCCCCGAACGGGACTTCCCCCGATCCGTCGCCGCCCTGAAAAACTACGGCTTCTGAAAGAAAAAACCCGGCCGCAAATGCGGCCGGGCAAGGAGGGAAAAAGCTGCTTTCCCACTAAGATGCAGGCTTCAGATCATCCCGCCGTTCGGCTGGACAATCTGGCCAAGCACCCAGGACGCCTTGTCGGAGGCAAGGAACGCCACGACCTCGGCGATTTCCTCCGGCTGGCCGACCCGGTTCAGCGGGCTCATGGCGGCCGACCGCTTCAACGCTTCTTCGTTCTTGCCGGCGCGGAAGAGATCCGTATCGACCGGACCCGGCGCCACGCCGTTGACCCGCACGCCGCGGCCCGCCAGTTCCTTCGACATGGACCGGATCAGACACTCCACCGCCGCCTTGGTGGCGCTGTAGGGGCCGACGCCCGGCACCGCGTTGCGGACAAGCGAGGTGGTGGTGGCAATGATCGTGCCGTTGTCAGCCACCTGACGGGCCGCTTCGGCGAGAATGTTGAAGGCGCCAACGATATTGACTTCGACCAGCTTGCGGAAATTGTCCGGATCGAACTGGGCCATGGGCCCGGGGGGCACATTGATGCCGGCATTGGCCAGCACGCAGCTCGGCGCGCCGCCGAAGTCCTTCGCCACATCGGCAAACACCTTCGCGACCTCTTCCGGCTTGGTGATGTCGACCTTGTAGCCCTGGACCCGGGTGCCTGCAGCAGCGGTCACCGCATCCGGCTCAGAGCTCACATAGGTATAGGCGACGTCGAACCCGTCTTCGTTCAGTTTCTTCACGCAGGCCGCGCCAATGCCCCGCGACCCGCCGAAGACGATGGCGATTTTCTTGCTCATGACTGTTTCCTTGTTGTGGCCGGCAGGCCGCACCTGCCGGCAATCCGATTGAGTGTGAGGTTCAAGTTAGTGAAATCGTGATGATGCGCTCTTCCGTCATCTCGTGAACCGCATAATACGGCCCTTCCCGACCGAACCCGCTGTCCTTGGAGCCGCCGTAAGGCATCATGTCCACGCGTGAACTGGAGGTCTCGTTGATGTGGACGCCACCGACCTCGAGTTTCAGTGCGGTAGTGAACGCATCCTTGATCCGGTTGGTGAAAATGCCCGACGCCAGACCGAACGGTGTCGAATTGACCCGGTCGATCGCCTCGTCCAGCGTATCGAACGGCACCAGGCAGACGACCGGACCGAAGATTTCGCAGGCGCCGACATTCATCGAGGCATCGATATCGGTCAGAAGCGTCGGCGCCAAGACTGCACCTTCGCGCGTTCCGCCGGCAAGTATCCGCGCCCCCTTGGCGACGGCTTCGGCAATCCAGCTTTCGATCCGGATCGCTTCCTTTTCGGAAATCAACGGCCCGACGAACGTATCCGGGTTTTCCGGATCGCCGTAGGACAGGGCCTTGACCTTCGCCGTCAACCGGTCCTGGACATCCGCCATGACCTTCCGGTCGACCATAAGGATCTGGACGGAGGTGCACACCTGCCCCGCCTTGCGGTAACCCGCATTGACGACCTTGGTGAGGGCCGTATCCAGGTCCGCGTCGTCGCACACCAGCGTGAAGGCAATCGAGCCGAGTTCCATCTGCGTCCGCCGCAGGCCGGCCGCCTTCTGAATGCTCCGGCCGACCTCCGTGCTGCCGGTGAAGGCGAAAAACCGCACCCGGTCATCCCCAAGCAGCGCTTCGGCGATCCTGCCCCTGCCCTGAACCAGAGACAGGAAGCCTTTCGGCATGCCGGCTTCGACCAGAACCTCGACCAGTTTCATCGCCGTGAGAGGCGTGTTGCTGGACGGCTTCAGAATGACCGAATTGCCTGCGGCGAAGGCCGGCGCGATCTTGTGGGTCACGGTATTGAGCGGTGCATTGAACGGCGTGATCGCGGCAACCACCCCCAGCGGCACCCGGACCGTGAACGCCAGCCGACCGGCCTGGTTCGGCGCGCCTTCCAGCGGAATGACGTCCCCGGCAAGCCGCCGGGCTTCTTCCGCCGAAAGCCGAAGGGTCTGGATGCAGCGATTGACCTCGCCGCCCGCGTCCGCCGCGGTAAAGCCCGCTTCCTGCTGCATGATGCGGATGAAGCTGTCCCGGCGTTCGGCGATCAGCACCGCAGCCTTGTCGAGGATCACGCCGCGCTCGTAAGCGACCGGAGCGCCAGCCCTGAAAGCCGCGTGAGCGCTGTCGATCACCTTGACGATCTGTTCATCGCTCGGCGACGAAATGCTGGCCATGGGTTGAAGCGTGTATTTGTTCAGGAGCGTGAACGGCTCCCCTTCGCCCGGTTCCCAGTTGCCGTCGATATAGAGCGGAAAAGTCTCCGACTGACCCAACTCAAAACTGTCTCGCATATCATTCATGATGGATCCTTTCCTGCCGGGTCAAAGCCAGAGGATTTCTTTTCTGTAGTCGATGTCGGTCAAAAGGGCCTCAGCCGGGCCTTCGTGGAACACCGCGCCGCGTTCGAGCGCGAAGACCCGGTCGGACAGAGCCAGAACGAGATCCAGATTGTGCTCCACGATCAGGATCGGCAGCTCCTGCCGCAACTTGTCGAAGACGGTGAAGAGTTCCTCCACGATCGCCGGCGCCAGCCCTTCGAAGGGTTCGTCCAGGAGCAGGAGCTTCACATTGCCCGAAAGCGCCCGGGCTACCGCCAGCATCTGCTGTTCGCCGCCGGACAGGAAGTCGGCCGGCGTGTGATAGCGTTCCTTCAGGCGCGGGAACATGTCGAGGATCTTCTCCTCGCTCCACACGACCGCGCCGTCTCCATCCGTCGCACGCGCCAGACGGCCGAGCGCGAGGTTGTCGCCGACGCTCATGCCGGAGAAGATGCCCCTGCCTTGCGGAACATAGCCGACACCGGCGCGCGCGATATCCGGCGCGGACAGGCCGACCAGTTCCTGGCCGTCGAAGCGGATGCTGCCGGTTTTCGGCGGCACGAGGCCTGCGAGGCTCTTCAGCAGCGTGGACTTGCCGGCCCCGTTCCGGCCGAGCAGCGCCACGATCTCCCCTTTGCGGATATTCAGGGTCGCGTCGTTGAGAATATGGCTCTTGCCGTAGAAGGTGTTGATGCCGTCGATCTTCAGCAGAGGTTCTGCCGCCGTGTCCTGGCCACCCATTCGGCCGGTGACCGGCGGCGTGCCGGTGCCGGTGTAGATTTCCTGCACCTGCTTGTCGGCACGTACCGCTTCCGGATCGCCGGTCATCAGGACTTCGCCCTGGTTCATGACCGTGACTTCGTGGGAGAGAGACAACACCCGGTCCAGATCGTGCTCGACAATGAGGACCGGAATGTTTTCCGCCATCCGCCGGACCAGGCTGGAAACGCGCTCGCGTTCGGCCGCAGCCAGGCCGGCCAGCGGCTCGTCCAGCAGCAGGATCTGCGGCTTGGACGCCAGCGCGATTCCGAGATCGACCAGACGCTGACCGCCGTAGGACAGGTCGCCGCCGTTGATATCCTCGATCCCTTCCAGTCCGAGGAACTTCGTCAGCTCTTCCGTATGCTCATGCACATCGTTGTAGCTATCGATATCCCGCCAGAAATTGTACCGGCACGGATGCTTGGCCTGGACGGAAAGGCGCAGGTTCTCGTAGATCGACACCCCTTCGAAGAGATTGGTGATCTGGAACGACCGGGCCAGCCCCTTTTCCGCAATCCGGTTGGCCGGCAGCCCTTCGATGCGGTCGCCATTGAGCCTGACCGCACCCCCGTCGGGCGGGAACATGCCGGAGATCAGGTTGAAGGTGGTGGTCTTGCCGGCCCCGTTCGGTCCGATCAGGGCATGGATCTGGCCGCTGTCGACCGCCAGGGACACGTGATTGACCGCCTTGTACCCGCCGAAGCTCTTGTCGATGTTTTCCACCTGAAGCACCGGACCGGAGCGAGGCTTCGGCCGCAGGAACCCGGGCAGCGGGAGGCCGTCATAGATCTTCCGCCGGCTCATCGCCGCCGTTTCCTCCGGCGCCGGCCGCAGCTTGTTGCGGATCTGGCCCCAGATACCGGCGATACCGCCCGGCGAGTAGAGCACGAAGGCGACGAAGATCAGCCCGAACCAGAGCAGCCAGTTGCCCGTCCAGATGGAGAACATCTCGCGGAACAGGATGTAGAACATCACCCCGATCGCCGGACCGAGGATATTGTTCATGCCGCCGATGACGACCATAGCCAGCAATTCGCCGGAAAACGCGACCGATGTGGTCTCCGCCGACACCAGATAGTGCTCGAAGCCCGACAGCGCCCCGGCAAGACCGGTGATGACGGCGGAAAGAATGAACGAAATCAGCTTGTAGCGCTGGATGTCATAGCCCTGGAACGCCGCACGTTGCTGATTTTCGCGGATTGCGACCAGCACATGGCCGAACGGCGAACGCAGCAGGCGGATCATGGCAAAGAGCACCAGGGCCGCCACAACGGCAACGAACCCGTAGTAGCTGATGCTGTCATCGAGATCGATCGGTCCGATCGTCCCCCGCGCCAGATTGCCCAGACCGTCCTCGCCGCCGGTCACTTCAGTCCAGCGGAAGGCGATTGTGTAGCTGAGCGCAACCAGCGCCAGGGTCAGAAGGGCGAAATAAACGCCCCTACGCCGCAGGATCAGAATGCCGATCACCAGCGCCATCGCCGCGACGAAGGCCATCGAAAGAAGGATCGGCAGAATGATCTGGTCGGCGAATAGATTACGCTGGGCGAGAGCGGCGGCGTAGGCACCCATGCCGAACCACATCGAATGGCCGAAGGAATGCAGGCCCGTATAGCCGACCAGCAGATTGAGGCCGATGGCGGCAATCGCGAGGATCACCACGACGGACGCCGTGTTCACCGTGAGACCGATCAGCGGCATCAGCAGCGGCAGGACCACCATCACGGCCACGGCGATCCAAAGCGGCCGGTATTTTTGCAGAAGTGTCGTTTTCATTATTCGAATTTCTCGATCCGCTCACCCAGAAGCCCGCGCGGACGGAACATGAGCACCAGGAACATGAGGACGTAGATGGAAGCGGCACCTGCCGCCGGATAGAAATAGATGGTCACCCCGCGGACAACGCCGACGAGAAGGGCTGCGAGGATCACGCCCCAGAAGCTGCCGAGCCCGCCGATGATGACGACGACGAAGGCGACCGTGATGATTTCCGCGCCCATGGCGGGATGAACGATGGTGATAGGGGCAAACAGGGCGCCGCCAAGGGCCGCAATCCCGACACCGAGCACAATGACCGTGGTCATGTAGGGCTGCAGCCTGATGCCAAGTGCCGCGACCATGTCGGGCTGCTGGATGCCGGCGCGCACCACACGGCCGAAGGAGGTCTTGTTCAAGAGCAGCCAGATGCCGGTCAGGACGACAATCACGACGCCGAGAAGGAACAGCCGGTACTTGGAAAACAGGAAGTCGCCGATGAACACCGGACCTTTCAGCGCCTGCGGCAGGGAAACCGGGATCGGGGCAGCCCCCCAGATAATCCGGATCAGCTGTTCGCCCACCATGGCAAGGCCGAAGGTGACGAGCAGACTGAGAATGGGATCCGCCCGGTAGAACCTGCGCAGGATGAACCGCTCGAACAGAATTCCGAGCAAACCGACAATCACGGGCGACAGGACCGCCCCGCCGGCGAAGCCGAAAACCCTGGCGATCTCGATCGAGATATAGGCACCGATCGCGTAGAAGGCGCCATGTGACAGGTTCACGATGCCGCCCACGCTGAAAATCAGCGACAGGCCAAGGGCGATAAGCAGGTAATAGCCTCCGAGAACGAGACCATTCACCACCTGCTCCATCAGGAAGACGAACTGCATGTCAATTTCCGAAACATGGGCACGGCGTTCTGAGCGTCGCACTGCCCCGACCGTTCCACTGCGAGGGCCCCTGCCCTCGCAGTCCGGATGTCGGAGGGGTTTCGACTAGCGGGACCCGTGAGATCCGCCGCGCAACTTTCCTAAGGACGGGCGTCGAACGACGCCCGTCCCGATTCAGGTCTTCAGATCGTGAAGCGGATCAGAGCTTGCATCCGTTCTGTTCGACCGTCGGGAAGATCGATTCCAGCGGCTCATCGGGCCCCGGAACCGGATCACCGAGAACGATCATGTCGTGCTCGTTTTCCGCTTTCTCGTCGACGGTAAAGGCAAAGGCTTCCTGGATCAGCTGGTGATCGCCAGCGCGGAAGTAGCCGTCCCGGTTCTTCAGAAGATCGAACTTCTGACCGGATTCCAGATACTCGATCAGGTCCGGCGTGCCGACGGACTGGGTATCGCCCATCGCCTTGGCCATGATCCTCATCGCCACGAAGGAAATCCAGGAATGGTTTTCCGGCAGCTTGCCATAGGCTTCCTTGAACGCGGACACATAGGCCTGCGACCCTTCGGTCTGCAGCGTATCGTACCACGGGGTCGGCCATGTGCCGCTCAGGTTGCCGATGCCGGCCGCCCAGGCGTCGGCGGTGTTCAGGTTGAAGCCGACCGTCGGGAACGGCAGACCGTATTCGGCATACTGCTTGACGAAATTGGTCACCTGGTTGCCGGCGAGGTTCAGGCAGACCACGTCGGGCTGGGCCTGGCGGATCTTCAAGAGGTAGGGGCTGAAGTCCGTCACGTCGGTTGCCACCAGATCATCGGAAACCAGAATGCCGCCATTGGCATCGAAGAAGGCCTTCGCCGCCCGCAGCAGATCGTGTCCGAAGACGTAATCGGCCGTCAGGGTCACGAATTTCTTGCCATCGACCATGCCCTCACGCTTGAGGGCGCCACCGACCGCATTCACCATCACGGTGTTCGGAATATCGGTGCAGAACATGTACTTGGAGCAGCTGTTGCCACGCAGGGTGTCGGAGCGCGGTCCGACGGCGATGAACAGTTTCTTGTTGCGCTCTGCGACCTGGGAAATCGCCCGCGCAGATGCGGAGCTGATTTCACCGATCAGGAAGTCGACATTATCCTGCTCGATCATGCGCTGCGCCTTGGTGGTCGCGACATCCGGATTGATCGAATCTTCGGAGATCAGTTCAAGCATCTTGCCGTTGACGCCGCCGGCAGCGTTGATCTGGTCGACGGAAAGCTTGATGCCGAGCGTGGCATATTCGCCGAGAACGCCCAGGAAGCCGGTTTTCGGGGTCAGGTGACCGACCTTGATGACGTCCTGCGCCCTGAGGATGCCCGGCATCCCGAGAACGGAACCGGCCGCGATCCCGGCCGCGCCGAGTTTCAATGCCGAGCGGCGGGTCACCAGGCTGCTGCCGGCCCCACCTGAACTGTTGCGATTAGTCATGGTATTTCCTCCCATTGTGCACGATCCACTGAGAAATATTGTTTTTCAGGTTATTCGCGCTGATCTTCGGACCAGCTTGGTCGATGATGGGCGGATTGTAGAAAATCCTTTTTTTTGGCGGAAATATTAAATAGAGAGACGGGTTATAAGGTGGACTTATGGCTAAAACAGGAGTTAGATCGTCAACATGTTAGACACGCGCCAACTCCGTTATTTTGTCCAGATCGTTGAAAGCGGCAGCCTGTCCAAGGCGTCCCGCCAGTTGCTGATCGCCCAGCCGGCGCTCAGCCAGCAGCTTGCAAAGCTGGAGGATGAGGTCGGCAAGCCGCTCCTGCACCGCTCGTCGAAGGGAGTCTCGCCGACCGAAAACGGCCTGGCGCTCTATCACCATGCCCGTTTCATGCTGCGTCAGCTCGACCAGGCGCTGTCGATCGCCCGCAGCGATACCGGAGCCGTCCAGGGCATGGTGTCGGTAGGCCTGCCCGCCACGACCGTCGCGACCATCGGGCTCAATCTCGTCCGCAAGATCCGGGAACGCTACCCGAGCATTCTGCTCAATGTGGTGGAAGGCATGAGCGGACACATCGGCCATCTGATGCGCCTCGGCCAGCTCGATCTGGCCGTGCTGTTTTCCAGCGACATCTCCTCCGAGCTGACCGTCGAGCCGCTCCTGATCGAAGAACTCTTCGTCATGATCCCGAAGCACAGCAAACTCGTGCCCGCGGGACGGACCTCCATCACCATCGAGGAGGCCTCGCAAATTCCGCTGATTCTGCCGACCGGCTCGCACGGGCTCAGGCAGCGGATCGCGGCGGAATTCGAGAACCGGGGTCTGTCGACCAACGTGGTCGCGGAAATCGATTCCCTGTCCCTGCTGATGAACTGCGTCTATGACGACATCGGCGCCACCATCAAGCCGATGGGCGCCGTCATGCAGGAAGGGGCAAGGGGCCGCCAGTGGCGCTGCCTGCCGATTTCGGATGCCCGGTTTCGGCGCCGCAACTTCCTCTATTCCCTTGCCCCCGAACATCTGTCGACGGCCGCAGCGGTCGTCGCGAAGGAGCTGAAGGAAACGACCGAGGAACTGATTGAAAACCGGGAATGGGAAGGCTTCGAGGACAATTCCGTGCTGCGCACACTGGCGTCTTCAAGCGTCATGATCTGATACGCACCTGACATGATTTCGGCGCGGAACCCATCCACGCCGAAGCTCATTTCTAAAAGGCCAACTCCGGCCTATTCGTCCTTCAGCGGCGTGGTGACGACGATGAAGGTCAGATCGCCCAGTCCGGAGTTCTGGATCGAATGCCAGCAGCCCGGCGGAATGAAGATGACGTCGTGCTTGCGCACCACCTTCGTTTCGTCGTCGATCTCCATCAGGCCCTCGCCATCGAGAATGTGATAGACCTGCTCCTGCACCTTGTGGACATGGCGCTCCACATAGGCCATCGGCTGGTAGGTGGAGATCCGGTAGTCGAGCTGCTGTGATCCCGTGGTATCCGGATGCACCAGAGCCTTGGACAGCGCACTGCCGAAATGCCCCGGAAACTGCTGCCACGGCTCTTCTGCGATATTGCGGATACATGCCTTGCCTTTGTCGGCCATTCGTTTTCTCCCTCAAAATCCTTAGGTCGCATCGCCCGGACGCCAGGGCCCGCCGAACACCGGCTGCTTCGGCACGATCGGCGGCAATTCCCAGGCACCGGTCGCCGGCGGCCTGATATCGGCATCCACATGAACGTCGATCAGGGCCGGACGGTTGGCGGCGATCGCCTGTTCCAGCACGCCCGCGAAGTCCTGCGACCGGGTGACGGTGTAGCCGTCGACCCCGGCCGCCCGCGCCCAGGCGGCAAAGTCCGGGTTGTACGGTTCGTGGTTCGGCCCCTGATAGAAGGCGGTGCCATATTCGCGGCCGTCGAAGTAGGCGTATTGCAGGTCGCGGATCGCACCCCAGGCGAAATTGTTCCACACGATCCAGACCACGGGAATGTTGTATTCCACCGCCGTGCACAGCACATGCGGCACCATGGTGAACCCACCGTCGCCGCAGACGGAAATCACCGGCCGGTCGGGAGCGGCGAGTTTCGCACCCAGCGCCGAACTCGGACCGAAGCCCATGCCGGAATAACCCCAGGTGTTCAGCATCGACTGCGGCCGGCGCGATTCCCAGAACTGCATGAACCAGTTGTGGTGAATGCCGGAATCCAGGGTGATGATACCGTCGTCGGGCAGGATCTTGCGGCAGTCGGCAACGATCCGCTCCGGCCGGATCGGCGAACTGTGCATGTCAAAACCGGGCTGCACGAAGGTGTCCCACTCGGCCTTCCAGCCGGCAATCTGGGAGCGCCAGCCGTCCAGACGCCCGCCGGCTCCGACATTGCGCCGGTCGAGTTCGCTGAGCACCTGGCGCAGGAAAGCCCTGGCGTCGGCGAGAATGCCCATGTCCGGCGGATAGTTGCGGCCGATTTCCGCATGATCGACATCGACATGGATCAACTTGGTTTCCGGGAAATTCCAGGAATAACCCGGCATCCAGGATGAGGCGGAACGGTCGTCAAAGCGCGCGCCCACGGCCAGAACCAGATCGGCATGACGGCCGGCCTGGTTGGCCTGATAGGCGCCGTTGCGTCCGATAAAGCCCAGCGACAGCTCGTTGCGCATGTCCATACAGCCCATGCCGTTCGGCGAGCTGATCACCGGAATCGACAGCCGCTCGGCCAGGGCGACCAGTTCGCCTGCGGCTTCCGACAGGGTCACGCCGTGACCGATGAAGATCACCGGGCGCTCCGCGGCCAGAAGCCAGTCGGTTGCCTGGGCAATATCGGCTTCGCTCGCGCCGCTGCGCCGGGAATTGAACCCGGCCCAGGCCGGCTCTTCCTTGACCTCGGCCTCTTCGATGAAAAGGTTGTAGGGCACATCGAGATTGACCGGGCCCGGACGGCCGCTGGTCATGGTCTGGGCCGCCTGACGCATGGCGAGCGGCAGCATTTCCACCCGTGTCGGTTGGAATGACCGTTTCACCACCGGCTTGATGACGTTGTTGAAATCCGCCTGATGATGCTGGTTCAGTTCCTGAAACGGCCCCCGGTTGAACTGGGAGGTCGGCACGTTGGCCGTGATCGAAAACACCGCCGAGGAATCGGTCTGCGCCACCGCCAGGCCCATGATCAGGTTGGCCGACCCCGGGCCGGTCGATGTCAGGGTCGCGGCCGGCTTGTGGCTGACCCGGAAGAAACCGTCGGCCATATGGGCCGCGGTCTGCTCGTGACGGGGCGAGACCAGCTTGACCTCGTCCTTCACGTCATAAAGGGAGTCCAGAAGCCCCACATTGCCGTGGCCGCAGATCCCGAAGACGTAAGGAATCTTCTCCTTGACCAGAAATTCGGCGATGAGGTCGCCGCCCTTGCGTTTCGTCATGTTTCCTCGCCTAAGCGTTTTCTCTTGAGATGGAAATGGCGGTGTCGACAGCGGCCGCATGGCGCGCCGCGATCCAACCAAAAGTCATGGCCTGGCCCAGCTGGGCGCCGGCACCGGGATATTCGCCGCCGAATGCGGATTGCATGTCGTTGCCGCACACATAGAGCCCCGGGATCGGCGTTCCGTCGCCATCCAGGGCCTGCGCATTTTCGTTCGCAACGAGCCCCCGGCTGGTGCCGAGCGGTGTCGGCCAGACGGCGACCGCATAAAACGGGGCTTTCGCGATCGAGCCGATACAGGGGTTCGGCTTGACCTCCCCGTCGCCATTGCTGCGGTCGTAAATGGTCTCGCCTTTGAAAAACTCCGGATCGCGGCCGTTCTTTGCATACCCGTTGTAGCGGCTGACGGTGGCTTCCAGGGCGTCTGCCGGGACACCGATTTCCCGGGCGAGCTCGGCAATGGTCGCCCCCGTCTTCAGGTGGCCGCTCGCCACGTATTTGCGCAAATCCGGGGTGCGCGGTCGAATGAGACCGAGACCGTATTTGCGGATAAAGGCCCGGTCGACCACCAGCCAGGCCGGCACCGCCGCACCGTTGCCCCCGCGCGCATACATGGCGCGGACGAATTCGTGATAGGAAACCGCCTCGTTGGTGAACCGATTGCCGGACCCATCGACCGCGATCAGGCCGGGCTTCGAGCGGTCGAGCACGATGTGCGGATAGACTGCCGTGGACCCGTCCGGCCGCTTCATGATGGAACTCGGAAACCACTGGGCATTGTCCAGGCCCTTCGGCCCGAGCACCGCACCCGCGGCAAGCCCCAGATCCAGCGTCCTGCCGATGCAGCCGGGCGCTGCCGGGGTATACTGCGCCACCGGTTCGGGAAGGTTTTCGGCCCGCTTTTCCGCACTCGCCGGAAACCCGCCACCGGCGAGAACAACGCCCCGGCGGGCGACAATGCGCGCAAGGCGCCCGTTCCGGACCATTTCCACACCGGCAATCCGGCCGTTTTCGGAAATAAGCCTCGTGGTTTCCGCTTCGGTCAGCACCCTCACCTGCCGCTCCTGCAGCGCCTTGAGCAAACGGGCGACAAGCGCATTGCCGAGCACCAGCCGGGTGCCGCGCTTGTAGGTGAGCTTTTCCGCAAGGAACCGCGCAACCAGCCGCAACCCGAGCCACATGGCGGCGGGATCCCGGTCCGCGCGCAGCAGCTTGAACGCCTCGGCGCGGGTAACCATCAGGCCGCCGAACAGCATGAGTTCCGGCAACGGCCAGGCAAGGCGCTCGAAATCCTCGCCTAGCTCCCGGCCGTCGAAGGCCAAGGGCTCCAGAGGCCGCCCGCCGGAGGCCGCACCCGCAACGTCCTGGCGGTAATCCGGTGCGGCCATATAGGGCCTGAAACACAGGTCCGCACGGGCCTCCAGATCCGCCAGCATCTTCGGCGCCGCATCCAGAAAAGCCTGCCACATCCGCCGGTCGCCGCGTTCGCCGACCAGACCGGACAGATAGGTTTCGGCCCGTTCGCGGTCGCCTTCGATCCCTTCCGCCCGCATCAGGTGATTGTCCGGCACCCAGACCGTGCCCGAAGACCGTGCGCTTGTTCCCCCGATGACAGTCTGGTGCTCGAGCACCAGTACATCGAGCCCGGCGAGCGACGCAGACAGGGCCGCCGTCAGCCCGCCCGCGCCGCTGCCGAGAACGACGAGATCGGTCTCCATGATGGACTGAAACTGTTTTTCGGGGCTCATGTGCTGCACGGCTCAAGCGTTCCCGGTCACCACGCGTAGGGAAACTGTCGGCTTCATCCACGCCGGAAAGCGACGATCTGATGCGCCTTCAAAGTCTCTCCCGCACTGGAGCATCGTCGAACGCCTGCCATTGTTCTTATTGACGAAAGCAGTCTGACCGACGCCTCCCTTTTCGACCGGCAATGTAGACTACTGCCCGCTCTCCGAAAAATATCAAATATCGAAGGGGGTATAAGCCGCGCATATAGGTCGTACCAAAAGCGGGAGACGCCGGGAATCCGGGTAAGAAGAAACGCATCGGGTCCCTGGGAACCAAGCGCCGTGCAAGACTGATTATCCGCAGATGCGACCACCGGACTTAAGCTTGTTGATTCACGTACCCGATCGCGTTCTACAGAGCCAGATCTCCGATTTCCCGCATCGGTTGTCCGGGATACAACCGAAAGATCGTTCGTTTACAGAATCTCCGGCGGCCGATTCAGGCAAAAATAGCCAGACAAAAAGATAAACGCACAAAATTCATCTACCGTAGATGGAGCATATTTGGCTGATATATCATAAGGTATTTCAATTATTTATGATAGTTTCAAACATGACCCGGCAAACCAGATCGCACCGCAATCGTAATTTTGACAATATTGATGGAATCACAAACTTCCAATTCTATCCATGAAAGAGTTGCCGTCATGGAGGATACGTTACCACAGTATAGAGATCCGGCTCTTCACCAACGAACGACAAAAGAATAGGCAGAAATATAATCTGCCCAAGTAATACCCTAACTCCTGCGAGCAGTTGGCATCCTTGAAATCAAAGGGTCTGAGCAGCCCGATGGCTCAGCGGAACCGGAACAACAACGATCAACATGCCCCGCCGGCCATATTGTTCTTGAAGCGCGTGCCCCATCGACTGCCCTTCAGGACACTGGAACGACCCCGTTCCCCAGGCAGCCGCAGGGCTGCTTCTTTTTTGCTTCCGAATTTCCTCACGGTTTTCTGGTGGCCCCACACCGCAATGTAACCCATGAGCGCAAAACCAATTTCCTCACGCAAACTGACACTTGGCAGAAATAACGATCCAAAAGTGTCGATATGCCACTTCTTCCCTAGAGGAATTTTCCCAAAATACACACTGGTTAACAAATCGTGATCAAAATCGAGGAGTTTTGTGATTCATATTACACCTTTTGTCCGGTTTGTGGTGCAATAATGGCAAAATAGTGTCGACGCCAAATGGAACCCGGAGACCGCAAAGCGGTTATACATAAACAGATATCCGGATACAGAAACGTCGAAACGGTCATAGCTGCCTTGGGAGGCGCAAATGTACCAGTTGATAAAGAGCATTGGACTCGCCGTATGTCTCGCCGCCGGTTTTACGGTAGGTGCGAGCGCCGCATCTCTTCCGCAGGAAACGATCAACCTGCCGGAAGACAATCTTGCCGTGACGGTCGCCTCCGCCACGCCGGAGGAAGCAGATCCGCTTGATAGCGAACTCACCATCTGGGTCGGCGAGATCGAAATCCATGGCCGGAAGGCCGTCTGGGTCGAATTGATCGATTCCTACGGTGAGGTGATCTACGATTCCGAAGTCGGCACGAACGAGACTCATCTTCTTCCGGACGGCCGGGCGATTGTGGTCAGTTCCATGGACCCGGCAACGACAGTCGCCAAGACGGATGAATCGCGTGTCCAGACCGACGGACAGCTCGTCTTCACACGCCGCATCGTTCAGGAAGGCGATCAGGCAACCACTATCGAGTTCATCGAGGCCAAGCCCGCAGACGATGAGCCCTCGACCGAACCGATGGCCAGCCTTGGCGAAACTATCTGGAACAAAGTCATGGCCTTCTTCCATGCCGCAGCCACCCGCGTCCAGGTCGCATGGAACTGGCTCTTCGGCACGGCTCAGGTCTAGACCACCTGAAAATTTCATTCCCCCCCGCGAACCGCGGCCTGACCCACGGGTCGGGCCGCTTTTTTTTCAATCACCGCTTGGGACGGAAAAAGGCACAGTTTTTCGCCCTGTGCTCATTCTCCGGATCTGCATTCCCGGCTCACGCGATTTCGCAAACGTTCCAGTGAGCCGATCCGGCCGATCGTGGAATCGCGGAATGCCGCGCAAGAGACGATTTCTCCCGCGAAGTTGCGCAGCAAACTTGAACAAAGCCGGCAGGCGGATTAGGTCATGTGAAGAATAACAAGCTTTGGGAACGCCTCATGACCGTGTGTCCTTCCGTTGTCGACGCGATCGGCAACACGCCCCTGATCCGGCTGAATCGGCTTTCAGAAGAAACCGGCTGCGAAATACTCGGCAAGGCGGAGTTCATGAACCCCGGACAATCGGTCAAGGACAGGCCGGCCCGGCAGATGATCCTTGAGGCCGAAGCCCGCGGCGATCTGAAACCCGGTGGCCTGATCGTCGAAGGAACCGCCGGCAACACCGGGATCGGCCTTGCGCTCGTGGCCAGCGCCCGCGGCTACCGGACGGTCATCGTCATTCCCGAAACGCAGACCCAGGAAAAAAAGGACATGCTGCGCCTGTGCGGGGCCGAACTCCTGGAAGTCCCGGCGAAGCCCTATTCCGATCCGAACAACTATCAGCACGTGGCCCGCAGGCTGGCCGAAGAGCTGGCGAAGACCGAGCCCAACGGCGTTCTCTTTGCCGACCAGTGGAACAACCTGGATAACCGCAAGGCTCACTACCTGACAACGGGGCCGGAAATCCTGGAACAGACGGACGGCAAAGTCGACGGTTTCATCTGTGCCGTGGGATCCGGCGGCACTCTTGCCGGTGTCTCGACCTATCTTCGCGAACAGAAACCGGACATTGCCATCGGCTGCGCCGACCCGCTGGGCGCCGGCATGTATCACCTGTTCAAGGACGGCGAGGCAAAGGCAACCGATGGCGGCTCCATTGCCGAAGGGATCGGTCTCGGCCGGTCGACGCCGATCGTCGGCGACATCAAGGTCGAGTATCCCTATGCCATTCCGGACGAGGAAGCCCTGCCCCTGGTCTTCGATCTGGCGGAAAAGGAAGGCCTGCTTCTCGGCGGTTCGACAGCCATCAACCTGGCCGGCGCCCGGCGTCTGGCCCGGGATCTGGGCCCAGGGCATACCATTGTCACCATCCTGTGCGATCATGGCACCCGCAGCCAGTCCAAACTCTACAATCCGGAGTTCCTGCGCTCCAAGAACCTGCCCGTTCCGGGCTGGCTTGAACGAACGGGCACGCTGAAGGCGCCATTCGTCTGAAATCGGCGGCAAGGATCGCGCAATGGACCCGACGACCCAGGATGGCAGGCTGATCTCCGACGCGGTCCATGATGCGACCGTCGTGGACACGGTGGCCAACAATCTCGGCATCGTCGCAGCGATCGCCTTTTGTTTTTATGTCGCCGCCTTTGTCTGCGCGGTCCGGGAAATCATGAACAGCCGGACATCTCAAGGGTCAATCGCCTGGCTGCTATCGCTTTTTTTCCTGCCCTTTCCGACAGTTCCCCTCTATCTCGTCTTCGGCTGGAAGTCGTTCGGCGACTATATTCGGATCCAGTCCGATCTGGGCCGGCTTGGACGGCGCAAGCGTGCCGAACGCATGGCGCTGACCGATCAGGAGGAAACCCGCCAGTGGCCGGTGCTTTCGAAAATCGCCGGCCTCCCGTTTCTTGCCGGAAACAGCTGCGATCTCCTGATTGACGGCGAGGCGACGTTCAATTCGATCCTGGAGGGGATCGCCAGGGCCCGTCACACGATCCTGGTTCAGTTCTTCATCTTTCGGGACGACAATCTCGGCCGTCAGTTCGCCGATGCCCTGATCGAACGGGCAAAGGACGGTTTGACCGTCTATCTGCTTTACGACGAGGTCGGATGCAACGGCCTGCCCGGGGCCTATATGAAACGGCTGCGCGAGGCCGGAATTCACGTCAGCGGCTTCAACGAACAGCATCGTTATCTGCGCATGCTCGGCCCCATGCGTCTGAATTACCGCAACCACCGCAAGATCGTCGTTACCGATTTCTCCAGCGCCTGGGTCGGCGGCCACAACGTCGCCGACGAATATATGGGACGGTTGGAGAAATTCGGCCGATGGCGCGACACCCATGTCAAGGTGACGGGTCCGTCTGCACTCGCCTGTGCCCTGTCGTTCCTGGAAGACTGGAAATGGGCCAACGGCGAGGAAATCTCGTTCGAAAAGATCGATCATATCGCCCAGCCGGGTGATGAGCCTGTTCTGGTGATGCCGACGGGTCCGGCCGATGACATGGAGGATTGCTCCATCGCCTTTGCGGAAGCCGCAGCACGGGCCCGCAAACGGCTGTGGATCACCTCGCCCTACTTCGTGCCGTCCATGGATATCCAGACGGCCCTTTATGCCGCGGCCATGCGCGGTGTCGACGTGCGCATCCTCTTGCCTGAAAAGGCTGACCACACCACCGTCTGGCTTGCCAGCCACGCCCATGCGGACACCATGGTCGACCGGGGCATCAAGGTCTATCGCTATACGGACGGCTTCCTGCACCAGAAGGTAACGCTGGTCGACGACGACCTGGCATCGATCGGCACGGTCAACTTCGACAACCGGTCCTTCCGCATCAATTTCGAAATCACCTTGTGGTTTACCCATGAGCGCATGATCGAGAAGGTAAGCCGGATGCTGGAAGAGGACTTTGCCTGCTCTCGGCAGACCGGGCCCGACGACCTGGACAAGAGAAGCTACGCCTTCCGCGTGATCGCCAAGGGCGCCCAGCTCCTGTCGCCGGTGCTGTGACCGTCCACGTCCCGCAGTCTTGAGATGACACTTTCGCGGCGAAAGGTGCTTGCAACCGCGCGCGTTCATTGCTCAATTGACCTCCCGAACCCTATCACTTCCAGGAGAGAGCGATGACCGAGCCCCTGTTCCGCGACGACGCCTATTTGCGGACCTGCGAAGCGGACGTGGTGCGGGTAAACGACCGCGGCGGAATTCTGCTCGACCGGACGATCTTCTATGCGACCGGCGGCGGCCAGCCCGGCGATACCGGGCACCTGGAACTGGACGACGGCAGCAGGATTGAAATCGCAACCACCGTCTATGACGAGGACCGGACCGGGATTGTCCACGTTCCGGCCGAGGGCCAGAACCTTCCCGAGCCCGGGACCAAAGTCGTCGCTCACCTGGACTGGGCCCGGCGGTACAGGCTCATGCGCATGCACACCGCCCTTCATCTTCTGTCCGTCGCCCTGCCCTATCCCGTGACCGGCGGCCAGATCGGCGATCCGGAAGGCCGGCTCGATTTCGACGTGGCAGACGGACAGATCGACCGGGAGGCGCTGGTCGAAACGCTCAATACCCTTGCCTCCGGCGATCATGAAGTCACGTCCGAATGGATCACGGACGAGGAACTGGACGCCAATCCGGGGCTGGTGAAGACCATGTCGGTCAAGCCGCCCCGCGGATCCGGCAAGGTCCGGCTGGTGCGCATCGGCGGCGATGTCGATCTTCAGCCCTGTGGCGGCACCCATGTCCAGCGCACGTCCGAAATCGGTCGCCTCGAACTCGGCAAGATCGAGAACAAGGGCAAGCAGAACCGCCGGGTGCGCATCCGCCTCACGGACTGAACATCTGACCGGCAAACCCGGGAGGGACAGGATCCATGAAACTCCAAGGAAGCTGCCAGTGCGGCGCCGTCTCCTTTTCTCTGGAGAGCAGGACGCCCTACCCCTACATGCGCTGCTATTGCTCCGTCTGCCGGAAAACCGACGGCGGCGGAGGCTATGCCATCAATCTGATGGGGGAAGCCGCAAGCCTTGATGTTCATGACGACACAGGCGCGAAACGCTCCTTTCGCGCCGTGATCGACGGCCAGGAGAGCGTCGCCGAGCGGCATTTCTGCAGCCGGTGCGGAACCTCTCTCTGGCTGTGGGACCCGCGCTGGCCGGAGCTGATCCATCCCCTGGCCTCCGCCATTGATACACCTTTGCCGCGACCGCCGGAGACAGTGCATATCATGCTGGAGTACAAACCTTCCTGGGTGGAGGTTCCCGAAGGACCGGGGCATATTCATTTCCAGCGCTACCCGGAGCTCTCCATCGAGGACTGGCACAAGTCCCACGGGCTCTTTGAAACTTGAGGAACAGGAAACGCCATGACCGAAAATCTGCTTGTCAGCACCGAATGGCTTGCAGAGCATCTGGACGCGCCGGATCTGGTCGTCCTGGACGCCTCGATGTATCTGCCCAATGCCGGCCGTGACGCCAATGCGGAATACAGGGCGGAACATATTCCCGGAGCCATCCGGTTCGACATCGACGACATCAGCGATCCGAACTCGGACCTGCCCCACACCCTGCCCGCGCCCCATGTGTTTTCCTCGAAGATGCGCAAGCTCGGCATCGGCGACGGCCAGACCGTGGTGGTCTACGATTCCGCGGGATTCTATTCCGCCCCGCGCGCCTGGTGGATGTTCAAGGTCATGGGCGCGGAACAGGTCTTCATACTGAACGGCGGACTGCCAAAGTGGAAAGCCGAAGGTCGCCCGGTCGAGGATGGCACCTTAACCCGTCCCGAGCGGCATTTCACCGCCCGCTTCAATCACGGCGCCGTGGCGGATCTCGACGACGTCAAGCAGATGATCAAGGACAAGAGCCGCCAGATCCTCGACGCACGGCCTGCCGCCCGGTTCAAGGCGGAAGTGCCCGAGCCGCGGGCCGGCCTGCGCGGCGGCCACATGCCCGGCGCCTTCAATACGCCTTCGACCGGTTTCACAGCCGAGGACGGCACCTTCCTTGCACCGGACCGGCTGAAAGAGATCTTTTCCGATGCGGGCGTCGATCTGGAAAAGCCCGTCACGACCAGTTGCGGCTCCGGCGTTACGGCCGCGGTCATTTCCCTCGCTCTCACGCTCGTCGGCCACAAGGATCACACCCTTTACGACGGATCCTGGACCGAATGGGGCGGCCGGGACGACACCGAGGTGGTGACGGACTGACCCGCCAGGGTCAGGGTCCATTATTTTCCGGCTGACAGGCGCACGACCTCATCGCCCGTACCGTTCATGAGCACAAGCAACTGGTTATCCGAATCCAGGCGGAAATCGCGGACGGCGGATATCGCCTTGAGCAGAGCCTGCTCCTGGGTGAGAACATTCGGCGGACAGGCCTTGCGGGTCACAGCCAGCGGGCCGATCCTGAACCCGTCTTCGTTGCTGTAGGGACCGAACAGGGAATTGCACCCGCCGGACCCGTCAACGGTTCCCGATCCCTCGAATTCCAGGCTGGCTCCGATCCCGGGATCGACCGGCTCGCCGGAGATCGCCTCGACCCGCCAGACCGCGACAAGGCCGGCAGGCACGTCCTGCCCCGCCGCTCTGTCGGCCTGGCCTGACACAAGAGCGGCGCAAAGCGCGATCCCGCCGCAAACCGCCTTCCATCGTTCCCGGACGATCCGCATGCATTTCTCCCGAGGCTGTTACCGCGACCCAGCAATACCGCCTCGAAAATAACGTAACGTAAATATAAGCAACACGGGCGGCCGGCGGCGGAACATATGGCCGACGGGACGCCTATGGCGAATTATGCAGCCCAATTGACCACAAAAGCCCCGCCGGGAGCGGTGTCCACCAGCCGGTGGTCAGCCCCCCATCCCGCAGTATCCGCGCGGTCCAGGTGTTGCAGCCGTTCAAGGCGTTGAAGGTGCCCTTCGCCGGAAAGAAGGCATCATGGGCCGTGTAGCTCACACCTTCGAGCGCCCTGCGGGAGCCATCCTCTCGGAGCGCAAAATCCTGCCGGATCGCCTCGGTCATATTCCAGAAACCGTTGGCCGAAAGGCTCAGGCTGCGAACATCGGGAGCTTGCGTGTCGATATGTCCGGCGCGGGCGACGTGCATCACGGACCTGTCGAGCGTAAGCGCTGCGACAACCGGCCCGGGCTTGAGATCCGCCCAGTTCGGCGTTTCCACGTAAAAGCGGCGCGATCCCCACCCGAAAATGACCCATTGAACGCCGGGGTAATCGAGTTCCAGCCCGCCTGTGCTGACAAAGCCGAATGCCTTGAGCACGTCCGGTATCGCAGGCAATGCGATATCGGTATGGATCGGGTTCGACAGCAACAGGATCGTGCGTGCGGCGCCAGGGTCAGCGGCGTCCGCCCGCGCCCCGCCTGACGGCCCGCGGGGAACGACGATCCCGAGTACGCCCAGGAAAACAAGGCCGAAAACGAAAATTGCGAGGCCCGTGAGGCCTCGCAATATCCATGAAACGATAGCGGTAACAATGCCGTTTTGGGGCAAATCCCGTCCTCAGTGATGCAGGATCTGGCTGAGGAAGAGCTGCGTGCGCTCGTGCTGGGGATTGGTGAAGAACTCTTCCGGTTCGTTCTGTTCGACGATCTGCCCCGCATCCATGAAGATCACCCGGTTGGCGACCTTGCGGGCGAACCCCATTTCGTGGGTCACGCAGAGCATGGTCATGCCTTCCTCGGCGAGCCCCACCATCACGTCGAGCACTTCCTTGATCATTTCCGGATCAAGCGCCGACGTCGGCTCATCGAACAGCATGATCTTCGGGCTCATGCACAGCGAGCGGGCGATCGCCACGCGCTGCTGCTGACCGCCGGAGAGCTGGCCCGGATATTTGTTGGCCTGTTCCGGGATCTTCACCCGCTCCAGGTAGTGCATGGCGATGTCTTCGGCTTCCTTCTTCGGCATCTTGCGCACCCAGATCGGGGCCAGCGTGCAGTTCTCAAGGATGGTCAGATGCGGAAACAGGTTGAAGTGCTGGAAGCACATGCCGACTTCGCGGCGGATCTCATCGATCTTTTTCAGGTCATCGGTGAGTTCGGTGCCCTGAACGATGATCTGGCCGCTCTGGTGTTCCTCCAGCCGGTTGATGCAGCGGATCATTGTCGACTTGCCGGAGCCGGAAGGTCCGCAGATGACGATCCGTTCGCCGCCCATCACCTTCAGATTGATGTCGCGCAGCACGTGGAAGTCACCGTACCACTTGTTCATGTTGATGATTTCAACGGCCACATCCGTATCCGAGACCTTCATTCTCGAACGGTCGGCGGCCAGATCGTCGTTTTTTACAGCGTTTTCACTCATGAGTGTCTACTCCATGAAATTCGTCATCGACGGAACGCGGCAACCGCGTCCCGTGAGCTGCCGGTCGCAGCTAGCGTTTGTGTCCGGTGTGCAGCTTCTTCTCCATGAAGATGGAGTAGCGCGACATGCCGAAACAGAAGCACCAGAACACCATGGCCGCGAACAGGTAGCCGGAATGGCTCTGTGTCGGCGTCGACCAGGTCGGGTCCGAGAAGGACGACTGGATCTGGCCGAGCAGGTCGTACATGCCGACGATCAGAACCAGTGTGGTGTCCTTGAACAGACCGATGAAAGTGTTGACGATGCCGGGAATGACGAGCTTCAGCGCCTGCGGCAGAATGATGAGACCCATCATCTGCCAGAACCTGAGGCCAAGCGCCATCGCCCCCTCGTACTGTCCCTTCGGGATTGCCTGCAGACCGCCACGCACCACTTCCGCCATATAGGCGGCGGAGAACAGCGTCACCCCGATCAGGACGCGCAGCAGCTTGTCGAAAACCACCCCTTCCGGCAGGAACAGCGGCAGCATCACCGACGACATGAACAGCACCGTGATCAGCGGCACGCCCCGCCAGAACTCGATGAAGATCACCGAAACCAGCTTGACGATCGGCATCTTCGACCGCCGCCCGAGGGCCAGCAGAATGCCGAGCGGCAACGAGGCCACGATCCCGGTCACCGCGATGACGAGTGTGACCAGCAGACCGCCCCACACGGGCGTTTCCACGATCGGCAGGATCACCGTGTCCCCGAACACCAGACCCGTCAGCAGGAAATAGGCCACGATCGGAAACACGAAGAGGAACAGCACCGCGTTGATCGCCTTGAACGGCGCACTCGGCATGGCCAGCGGTACCAGCAGGACCACGAACATCGCATAGACGATATTGACCCGGTAGATTTCCTCCACCGGATACCGGCCATAGATGAACTGCGGGAAATACGCCTCGACGTAAGCCCAACAGGCTCCGACGTATCCGCCGGCCTCCGCCGGAAGGCAGGCCTTCCGGTCCGTGCCCGTCCAGATCGCATCGACAAATGCGAACTTGATGAAAGGCTCGATGATCGAATAGGCGATCAGAATGCCGATAATGGTCAGGATGGTGTTGGGAATGGACGAGAACAGGTTCTGCCGCATCCAGCCGATGACACCGGTGGTCGAGACCGGCGCCGGCATGACCGGCGCCTCCTCGGTGCGAATGTGAAACATATCAGCGTTAGCCATGGGTCGCTCCTATCGTTCCACAAGCGCCATGCGCTGGTTGTACCAGTTCATGAAGGCGGAGGTGATCAGGCTGAGCGACAGATAGACGACCATCCAGATCGCGATGATCTCGATCGCCTGGCCCGTCTGATTGAGCACCGTACCGCCGACGGACACCAGGTCCGGAAAGGCGATCGCCACAGCCAGAGACGAGTTTTTCGTCAGGTTCAGATACTGACTGGTGAGCGGCGGAATGATCACCCGCATGGCCTGCGGAATGACCACGAGCCTCAAGGTCGGACCGGGACGGATGCCGAGCGCGTGCGCCGCTTCCGTCTGCCCATGGCTGACGGCCTGGATCCCCGCCCGGACGATTTCCGCGATAAAGGTCGCCGTATAAAGCGACAATGCAGCCGTCAGTGCCAGGAATTCGGGAATCACATTGAAACCGGTTCCGAGCTGGAAACCGCGCCGCAGGATCGGTCCCGTTTCGACGAACACCGGGAAGTCGAGCGAAATCGGCATACCGACAACGAAATAGGTCAGTATCGGCAAGCCGAGAATGAGCCCGACGCCGGTCCGGAACATCGGAAACTGTTGGCCGGTGGCTTCCTGGCGTTTACGCGCCCAGCGCGCCACGATGACGGTGAGGACGATCCCGAGGATCAGTGCAAAGCCGACGAATTCCGCGCTCGGCGCGAAAACCGGTTTGGGACCGCGAAGGCCGGTAATGTTCAAATGGAACGAATTGAAGAAAAACGACCATTTATCCCGTTTGCCCGGCACGGCTCTCAAGACCGCGAAATACCAGAAGAAGATCTGCAGCAGCAGCGGAATGTTACGCAGGAGTTCGATGTAACAATACGCCAGCCGGGAAATCACCCAGTTGTTCGACAACCGCGCCACGCCGACGATGAAGCCGATAATGGTCGCGAATATGATGCCGATCACGGCAACCAGAACCGTATTGAGAAAACCGATAAAAAGCGCCTGGCCGTAGCTCGACGTCTCCGAATAGGGAGCGAGAGCCTGAATAATGCCGAAGCCTGCCGTGGTACTCAGAAAATCCCAACCGGACGCAATATTCTGACGCTCCAGGTTGGCGAGCGTGTTCGTGACAATGAAATAACCGAGTGCGACGAGAGCCGAAACCAGAAGGATCTGGTAAAACAGGCCGCGTACTTTCGGATCATTGATCAACGAAGCACGCGCCGGCGGTCCCGCCGTATGCTGCTCCTGAACTGACATAAAACCTCACCGAGTCAGCTGCGACGGCCCCTTTGTTCTTTCAGGTCGCCGCCCGCATTTGCCTGTTCCGAAGTCCAACCCCGATGACGTTGCATCAGGTCCCCGTCGACCGGAACGGGCACACCCTCTGAAAAAGCCAAACGCATTGATTGCGCATTATCATGGCTGGTTATGGGAGGCCCGGCGGCGAATGACGCCGGGCCTCGGAGGCTTGAAAACGCAACCGGGCCTTAGCGGACCGGCGGAGCGTAGAGAATGCCGCCCTTCGACCACAGGGCGTTGATGCCGCGGGCGATGCCGAGCGGCGTATCCGGGCCGACGTTGGCATTGAAGGATTCGCCGTAGTTGCCGACGTTCTTGATGATGTTGTAGGCCCAGTCGTTGGACAGGCCGATCGCTTCACCGAAAGCACCTTCAGTACCCAGAAGACGCTTGACGGACGGGTTGTCGGAACCCTTCATTTCGTCAACGTTTTCAGAGGTCACGCCGAGTTCCTCAGCGTTGATCATGGCATTCAGGGTCCACTTGGCGATGTTGAACCACTGGTCGTCACCCTGACGAACCACCGGACCGAGCGGCTCCTTGGAAATGATTTCCGGCAGAACCATGTGGTCGCCCGGGTTGGACAGCTTCAGGCGCTGTGCATAGAGACCGGAAGCGTCCGTGGTGTAGACGTCGCAACGGCCGGCATCATAAGCGGCAACAACTTCGTCGGCCTTTTCGAAGGCGACGATTTCATACGGCATGTTGTTGGCGCGGAAGTAGTCGGCAACGTTCAGCTCGGTGGTGGTGCCGGTGTTGGTGCAAACGGATGCGCCGGACAGTTCAAGAGCAGAGGTCACGCCCAGGTCCTTGCGGACCATGAAGCCCTGACCGTCATAGTAGTTCACACCTGCGAAGTTCAGGCCCAGAGCCGTGTCGCGGGACATGGTCCAGGTGGTGTTGCGCGACAGGATGTCGACTTCGCCGGACTGAAGCGCGGTGAAACGCTCCTTGGCGGACAGCGGGGTGAACTTGACGGCGGAAGCGTCACCGAAGACGGCGGCAGCTACGGCGCGGCAAAGGTCGACGTCCAGACCGGTCCAGTTGCCCTGGGAGTCCGGGTTGGAGAAGCCGGGCAGGCCCTGGCTAACGCCACACTGAACAAAGCCCTTGGCCTTGACGTCTTCGAGCGTACCGGCATGTGCGGCCGACGCCGCAACGCCCATAGCAGCGCCCAGCACCAACGGAAGGATTTTTTTTGACATGGAAATGCAGCCTTTGTTTTTTACCCATACTTTAAGTTGCCGGCCCCTGCGGCAGTTGCCCTCGACGCCCGCTGAGCGGTATTGCGTCAAACCGGATTTCCCGGTTCTTTCCTCCAGGCGGACTGCCGTGGTTCCGACAGGCCCATTCGATGGCATTTGACGGGGCCGGTCAAGGGGTTACAGTCCGCTGAATCTGACATTTCCGGTTTCGGACCGCAGAAATGATTACCCGTACAATGCACAGAAGGTGAACATGACCAAAAAGACGTCGTCTGCTGCCCATAACATTGACACCGTTGTGGCACATGCCGGACGTTCCCCCAGGGAATTCCATGGCTTTGTGAATCCCCCTGTGGTCCACGCGTCCACCGTTTTGTTTCCCGATGTGGAAACGATGGCATCGGGTGGACAGAAATACGTCTACGGACGCCGGGGCAATCCGACCACAGAGGCCCTTGAAGACGCGATCACCCAGATGGAAGGCGCCGCCGGCACGAAACTCGCCAATTCCGGATTGAATGCGATTTCCCTGGCCTGCCTCTCCTGTCTGAACGCCGGCGACCACATGCTCGTCCCCGATACGGCCTATGCGCCGACCCGGAAGTTCTCGGACAATGTGCTGCCGAAATTCAATATCGAGGTCAGCTACTACGACCCGGGGCTGGGCAAAGAGATTCGCAGCCTGTTCAAGGACAACACCAGGGCCGTCTTCACCGAGGCGCCGGGTTCGCTGACATTCGAAATGCAGGATGTTCCAGCCATCGCCGAAGCCGCCCATGACATCGGCGCAACCGTCCTCATGGACAATACCTGGGCAAGCCCGCTCTACTGCCAGCCGATTTCCCTCGGCGTGGACCTGTCGATCCAGGCCGGCACGAAATATATCGTCGGACATTCGGACGTGATGCTCGGCACGATCGCCGCAAGTGAAAAGGCATGGCCGGCCCTGAACGATTTTCACGGATTCATGGGCGTTCACGTCGCGCCCGATGATGTCTATCTGGGCCTTCGCGGATTGCGGACGCTGTCTGTCCGCCTCGAACGGCACATGAAGAACACGCTGGAGGTCATTTCCTGGCTGCAGACCCGGCCCGAGGTCGGCGCAATCCACTATCCCGCGCTTGAAAGCGATCCGGGCCACGCCATCTGGAAGCGGGATTTCTCCGGCGCCAGCGGCCTGTTTGCCTTCGATTTCAAAGCCGGTACGACGGACGCCCAGCGCGCCGTGTTTCTTGATGCCCTGAGCCTGTTCGGCCTCGGCTTTTCCTGGGGCGGGTTCGAGAGCCTGGCCATTCCGGTGAAGCTGGCAGGCATCCGCACGGCAACCAAACCCGATCCGGAAAACTGCTCCATTCGCATGCATATCGGCCTGGAGGACCCGGAAGACCTGATCAAGGATCTCTCGCAGGCCTTCGACAGGGCGTTCGGCTGAAACTGAAAAGGCGGCGCGGTCAGATCGTCGGATCGCGCCGCTTTTCCTTGAAGATGAGCCACAGGTTCCGGAAATAGATGATCAGGCCGAGCCCCTGGCCCGCGATGAACACCGGGTCCTGGCGCTGGACCGCATAGACCAGAAGCAGCGATCCGCCGGCGATCGAAAAGAACCAGAAGGCGACAGGAACGATCGAACGCCCGACCCGTTCCGATGCGATCCACTGAATCACGAAACGCATCATAAACATCGCCTGGGCGACGAAACCCAACACGATCCAGAAATTGAACTGTTCGATGAAGACGGTGTTGAGCCAGTCGAAGAGCGCGGTCATGGGTACGTCCGTATCAGATCAGGCGTCAGGCGCGCCGGTAAGGGCGCGTGCGCTTGGTATGGTCTTGCGCCGGCGGCGCAGCCACCAGACGCCGAAAAGGTCGAGAATCCCGATCAGGGCCCGGTCGAAAATTCCGTATTTCGATGTGCCGTGCCGGCGCTGCCGGTCCTGCACGTCGATATGCACAACCCCGTAGCCTTCCCGGATGACGAGAGCAGGCAAAAAGCGGTGCCAGCTGTCGAAATAGGGCAATTGCAGGAAAACCTCGCGTTTGAGCGCCTTCAGGCCGCAACCGCTGTCGCGGGTGTCATCCTTCAGGATTGCGCCACGGAGCCTGTTGGCGAATTTCGAAGCGAGGCGCTTTGCGAGGCTGGCCTTTCGGCCGAGCCGCTGACCTGCGGCAAGGGCCACGGCCGGACCTCCTGCCTTCAGCGCGTCCAGGAGCTTCGGAATGTAGTCGGGATTGTTTTCCCCGTCGCCATCGATGGTGGCCACCACATCGCCGCGGGCATTGAGCACGCCGGTCCGCACCGCGCAGCTCTGGCCGCAGGACGTCTCATGCCGGAACGGCCGCAGCCAGGGGTTTTCCGCAGCATAAGCCTGCAGAACCTTGTCGGTGCCATCGGAGGAGCCGTCGTCCACGACGATGACCTCGAACCTGCGCCCGGCCAGCGCCGCACCGATTTCGTCAAGGAGAATGGGCAGGTTTTCCGCCTCGTCCTTGGCCGGGACAACCACGGTCACCTCTAGATCGCCGGTCGCTCCGGCGACCGTTTCCCGAAAACTCAGGGTCATTGCACCGTTCCGTCCGCTTCGCCTGCCGCCGCTGCCGGGCGCTCGTCGGCCTTCCATGGACTGCGACGTCCGCGCAAGACTTGCCGGAAAGCGCGCAGGCAACTGGCTGCCGATCGCCGGCTCATGATGGGTTCGATCCGCCCCGCCTTCGAAAGGTGGAAGCCGATGCGGCGGCGCGCCAGCGCGCGGGCGGTGAAGAATGTGAATGTCATGCCAAGCAGGGTACCGGCGATGACGTCGCTCGGATAATGGGCCCCGACCATGATCCGGCTGAAGGCAACCCAGAAGGCTACAACCACGATCAACCAGCGCCAGGTCGGAATGATGAGCGCCAATGCAGTGGCGAGTGCGGCCACCGTCGTGGAATGGCCGGACGGAAAGCTGGTGTAACCGTGCCCGTGAAACGACAGGATATCGAAGGCGACGGGCCCGGCGTCCTCATAGAGTTTCGGGCGGGCGCGCCCCAGGGCCCATTTGAGCACCAGAGCCAGGATCCCCGTGACCGCGACCGTATAGAAGGTGAAGGCCGCATAGGTGAAGACCGCTCCCACGCCCATGCGGAGCCGGAACGTCAGCTTCGATGCGTCCAGCGCCAGCAGGGCGATACAGACGAGCCCGGTCGACCACAGGATCCAGTGCGCCTTGCCGAAATCGGTGAAAGCGGAAAAGGCGCGCCGGTATTCGTCCGGCAGGGATCTGATCCAGGGATAGGTCGGCACGTCGAAGGCCACCACCGCGATGCCGACGGTGAGCATCAGGACCGCCAGTATGTCTTGCGGCCTCTGTCCGGGACGCAGGGGATCGTGAAACCGGGCGGCGCGCATCTTGCGCCGGGCCAGAATCTGACGCATGGCCCGGTAATTGCGCCGCACGCGCGAGGCAACCGGTCTCAAGCCATCGATCAAACTGGTCCGCGTCATGCTTTACTTGCGCTCGTTGTCGCCCTGGGCCGGCAGGTAGAGACCGATATCGAGCCTCTTGCCACCATTGATATTCAGGCCGTCTACCCTGCTTACCATTTGCGGCACAAGCCCGTTTGCCGCGGAAGCTTTCATAAATGCGTCCTTCTGACGGCTTTCGACAACCGCGATCCGGCAGCCGGAACCTGTGCTTTCGTCCTTGCCGGCCAGGAAATCCGCGGCCTGCTCCGCCGAGACAATCCGTGTAGCGGTTCCCTCCAGGAAAATGAAGCTCGGCTCGTTAAAACCGCTGGTCACGACTTGGGCCGGCTTGCATCCGGGCACGTCGGAGATCGCCTGCACGAGACGCGGGCTGACCCAGATCGCCGTCAGGCCGGGCCCGACAAAGCCCCAGACGCCGACGGCGATGCACAGCGCAGCGCCCAGCGCCGGAGGAACAGCCTTTATCGGCAGGTCGGCAACAAGCCACCGGGCCGCCATGACGGCCAGGACCGCGCCGAACACGCAAATGACCGCACCCGGCGGCGACGGCCAGTCGCCAAGAAACGCTGGACCGGCAAAGGATCCGACGGCGATCCCGACAGCAGGCAGAGCCAGAAGAACGGCACCGATCCACCCGAGCGCCTTGCCGGCCGGGATCCGTTGCGGATCCACCAGGGCGGCTGCGACCGGCAGAGCGAGCGCGGGCAGCAGCGGCATGGTGTAATGGGGAAGCTTGGTGGCCACGAGTTCGAAAACCACCCAGGACGGCACGAACCACGACACACAGAAAATGACGAGCCGGCTAGCCCGTTCCCGCCAGATCGTGGCCAGGGACAGGAAGAGGAACCCCGGCAGCGGCCAGAAAACCCCGAGCATGGTGGCCAGGTGGGTCAAAGGAGGCGCTCCGTGGCCTTCCTGCCCCTGCCCCACCTTGCCGAGAAGGTCCTTGCCGATCGCTTCCTGAAAAAAGGCCCCGTCGGTCGCCAGCCAGATGGCGATGAACCAGGGCGAGACGAGCAGGATGAACCACAGGATGCCGAACAAGGGAACCGCGCCCTTGAACCAGGCGACCTGCCGCTTCAGCGCCATCAGGCCGATCACGGTCAGACCGACCACCATCGGCGCCACCGGTCCCTTGACCAGAACGCCCGCCGCCAGGGCCGTCCAGAAAACAAAGCCGAGCCCCCACCGGCGCTTGACCGTCTCCTTTAGCCAAATGCGCGCAAGCGCGCCCTGCGCCAGGAGGATCGTGGCAAACAGTACCGCGTCCGTCTTGGCCAGCCGCGCCTCGACACCGAGGATGATCGCCATGGCAACGAACAGCCCCGCGACCAGTGCGCCTGCCGGTCCCATGAAGGCCCGGGCAACCCAGAACGTCAGGAGGACGCACAGTGTCGCGCCGATCGCCGAAGGCAGCCTGTAGACCCAAAGCGGCGCCTCCGGTCCCAGTCCGGAGGCATTCACCGCCGCCGCCTGCAGCCAGTAGATCCCGACAGGCTTCTTGTAGCGGGCCTGATCCTGGAACCGGATATCGACATAGTTCCCCGTCTCCAGCATCTGCTTGGTCGCCTGCGTGAAACGCGGTTCGTCCCGGTCGAGAGGCGGAACGGTCCATTGGCCGGGAACGAACAGGAACAGCGAGACCAGCAGCAGAAAAAGGGGAGCGGACACATCGTGTCCGAACAGCCGGACCCAGAGCGGGCGCGCCGGCGCCTTTGGCGCAGCCCCTGGATTTTCTTCCGGATTATCCGCTGTCTCTGTCATTCTTCCTCAGATCCGCTTGCTCCGGCCCGGACAGGCAAGCACCGACGGCATCTCGGAGCGGTCATCTTTAGCTGCCTCCTCCTACATGAGGTTTCAAGGCCTGTCATCAGTTACGGACACACTCTAAAAAGGCAAACAGGTCCTTGCTTGCCCCTCAGGTTTGACTATCGTCGACCCCGCTTTGCGGCTCTATCGATTCCGGAATCACCCATGACACTGATTGCCCATATCACCGATTTGCACCTGCGCCCGCGCGGCCTGACCTGCTACCGGGTCAGCGACACCAATATGCTGGCCGAACGGGCGATCAAGGCGCTTTTGTCCCTTGAAAGCCGACCGGATGCGGTCGTGCTGACCGGCGATCTCACAGACAAGGACGATCCGCGCGAATACGCGCTTGCCCGGCATTTGCTCGGCAAGCTGCCGATGCCCGTATACCTGATCCCCGGAAATCACGACACGGCTGCCGGCATGCGCGCCGCCATGTCCGACTTTCCGGGCATCAAGGAAAGCGAAGGTCCGGACCTGTGCTATGCCGTGGAAATCGGCAGCCTGCGTCTTGTGGCGCTCGATTCCAGCGTTCCGGGCAAACCGCACGGGCATCTGGGCGAGGCGCAACTTTCCTGGCTGGACAAGACCCTGTCGGAAGACGACCGGCCGACGCTTGTTGCAGTCCATCACCCGCCGGCGCAGACCGGCATCGTTCACATGGATCGCATCGGCCTCGCCGACACACAGGCGCTGGGGGAGGTGATCGGCGCTCACAACCATGTCGAAAGGCTTTTATGCGGCCACGTGCACCGGCCGATCATCGCCGGCTTCGCCGGAACGGTCATGACCCTTGCGCCGAGTGTCGCCCATCAGGTCGTTCTCGACTTCGCCGACGAAGCGCCGTCCATGTTCAATTTCGAACCACCGGCCTTCTTCCTGCACCGTTACACGCCAACCGCGGGTCTCGTGACACATATGGCCTATGTCGAAAGCCATCCGGGGCCCTTCCCCTTCTGGTCGGACGAGGGCGTAAACTGGCCCGGGGATGAACCGGAATGAGCCTTGTGAAAACCATCGCCAGAATAATGATTGCCGGGGGTCTTCTGGCCGCACTCCTTGTTCCGCTTGCCGGGTGCGGCTCGTTTCAGAACAACAAGGAACTGGAGGACCAGCCGGTCTTTACCCGGGTTCCTGTCGACGGTCAGGCGATGCTGGACATGCTGAACGCCTACCGCGCCCAAAACGGCCGCCCCCCCCTGCGCCACGACGAGCGCCTGGATGCCGTATCGGCGGACATGGCCCGCCATATTGCCGGACGCGACAGCATGGACACCTGGGCGCACAGTGCCTTCGGACTGTCACAGAGACTGGAGAAGGCAAACTATCCGAATTATGCCGGCGCGGAGAACCTCGGGGCCGGCTATGCCTCGCTTCAGGCCGCCTTCGCCGGATGGCAGGGACCCAAGGACCACAACAAGAACCTGCTCAATCCCTATGTGACACGTGTCGGCATAGCCAGCGTGGACCGCTCCAACGGCAAGTGGCGCCATTTCTGGGTCATGACGCTGTCGCGGCCGACCGAGGATGGCCGCCCGAACCTTCAATAGCGTCTGACGGCCCGGTCCGTCGCGCAAAAAGAAAGGCGGGCCACTGCCCGCCTGAGTTTCCAGAGAGCCCTGAGAAGGCATCCGGCAATCGCCGGAGAGTGCCCAACATAAAAGCTGAATATTGAACTCATATTTTTAATATCGTCGCGCGGCCTGGCTGTCAACGCCATCGCCCTGAGCCAGCCTTTCAAAATGGAAACGGTCGTTTTTCGAATTCCAGTTCGAGAACGTCCCTTTCGGCCTTGCTGATCGCTCCCTTGGCGATGAAGAGCCGCTCCTTTCCGAACCTCGGCTGCCACGAACACAGCTGCGGCGACAGGATCTTCACGCAAGGGATGCCAAGGTCCGCCCTGGTCGCGTCAAACTGCCAGAGATCAATGTTGCGCGCATGGCAACTGCGCTCCAGATCTCCCTCATCATACACCTGCGCCAGAGCCTTCGGATCTGTCCGCGGCAGGTCTTCCAACCCCAGTTCATCGGATAATCGGAGCGTTCCGGCCGCAGCGAGGCCCGGTGGCATTTGCACATCGCCGCGCCTGCGGTCCGCTTCATAAGCGCGGGCGGAAAGTTCCAGCGAAATTTCCGCCTGCAGCATTTCCGCAACCGCGGAAAAGGCAGCCCCCGCAGCTGTGGGTGCCGCTGCAACTCCCAGGCATCCCCCCAAACCGTTTTCCCGATACGACGCAGCCGCCAGAACATGCACGTCCAGATCACTGACGACGCGCATGACACACGTGCTGCGCGCACGACCGATCAGATACTGTGCTAAATTTTCAGGCAGAATCCGGTCCCAATCATCCCGATACACCCGAGTTATCCCCAAGCGGTTGTACCAGGCGCGCCCGAAAGCGTCCCTTTCGACAAGCTCATGAAGGGCCCGCCGTGCAGCGTCTTCCCGGTTCGACCAGACCGCTGCGCCCGAGCTGGAGGCGACGCGTGGAACGGATCCAGCCGCCCCCTCCCGCTCGCCCAAAAGAACACCGAATGCCGGAATTTGTCCGCGGCGGCCATCGCGCAAATTGGTGACCCAGACCCGCCTGCCCGATAACCCATTCCAGTCAATCCGGTCGTTCCTCAAGACCGCCTGCACCGCGGGATAGAGTTCGGCAAACTTCTTTTCCTGACGCGCGCTGAAACCCAGAACCGGTCCGAGCGGAAGATCCTCGAACGCATTCTTTTTATCGAAAGTTCGCTGGTCCCCGGGACCCTTGGAAAAAAGACTTATGCGTTCAGCCATTTCCCCCAGGCAGGAAATGGCGGCCAATGCCGGATTTTCCCCCTGACCTCCTGCAGGAATGGTTAAGCGGGCTTCAGTTGGCGCCGGATTCCAGGGGGACGGCAACCGGACAAGTCCAGTGCAAAAATGCATCGGAGAATCCTTCAATGCGACCCGCTTCAGGATCGGATCAAACGTGTCGATCAGGCCTGCAAACAGGCTGACAGTTTCTGCGCTTACACCCGCCGGCAGGCAGATGTCCGCGCCAGCTTCCTCGGCAAGCCCCCATTCGAGAAGACGGGCCGCAGCCGCTCTATCGCCGGCCGGATCCGCTCCCCCGGCACGTTGGTTCACCCTCCCGTTCAGAAGCCGTTCCAGAAGCCGCACCATCATTCCCTCGTCAGCCGTCACGCCTTATCCACACGCCAAATCTACCTCAAATTGCACAGCCAAGTAATTTACATATTCCTATTGATCATTTCAACGCTTTCAAAAAGTATTTAACGGCCAATAGCAAGAGCTTATTGCGTAATCGTAATTTGCTCTGGCCTACTTTGGCCATTTTATCGAATTTTCACCTGATATTTCCCGAAGATTTTTCAGGTGAAATAAGAAACGTCAGCCTAATTTGGCAACAAGCGCAGGGTTTTTGGAAAATGACTCACGACATTCATAGCCGCGAAACGCTCGAAACAGGTCTCAAGCTCGGGCAAATTCTTTCCGACAGCTTGGCCCGCGAATCATTCGTTGCAGATCCGGCAGCTTCGCTCCCCGAAGCCGGTCTGTCCTCCGACATGACCGTCTATGCGGATACCGCAGATACGGTCCACCTCGTCGTGCCGGCCGGTATCGACGCGTCCCGGCTCGCCAAGGGCGATGATGCCTATCTGGAAGAACTCGGCCGCCAGGCTCTCGGCGCCTGTCTCTACGAAGACCTGCCGAAATAAGCCGCTTGATCCGGCACCTTTCCGGATGCGGGCGCTCCGGCCCGCATCCGCAACCCCAGATCGGAGGGTACGGGCATGGCCCGATTTCCATACTACAGGGAAAACATCCGCGAGCTTGGCCGCCTGTTGGCGGAAGCCTCCATCGACCCGGACTTGAGGAAACGCCTGGAAACCGATCCGAAGTCGGAACTGCGCCGTATCGGCCTGCCCGAGGAGACAACGGCGCTGTTCAATTTCAAGGTCGTGAGTGAACAGGCGGGCCACCCCTTCGCGGTCCTGCCTTTCCGTCTCAATCAGCAGCGGATGGATCAGCACGATCCCGATTATCTGGCGCGGGTCGCCGGAACCATCATCACACCCGCTTTGAACTAGGAGTTCCGGACGGAACCATCACAACCCGCCCTGGAAAAACCGCTGAACCAGATCGGCACCGCGACGATAATTCGCACGGGTATTCGGATCCTGGAAGAAATTGATCCTCTGGTGCCATGGGGACTGATCATGCGAACCCAGCAGATCGCGATCAACCCTTTCTCCAAAGCGGCTGCTGAACGTCTGCAGCACATTGACCGCGTCGCTTTCCCGGCCTGTGCAGACCAGGGCTGCAATGCGCGTGGTCAGGCCGAAGATGCTTCCCGCCGGGGCCCGTTCGATAAATTCGGTAGCCGACATGTAGTCTTCGGCCGCAAAATGAATATTCGCCAGATATTCGAAAAAGATCCGCGGCACCGCGGGAAACAGCCCGAACGCCCGTTCCGCGATCTTGCGCGCATTCTCAATATCTCCGACGAAAGCCAATCCCTCGGCAACCGACATCAGGTTGTTCGGATCCACGAGATTGAGCTGTTCGGCGTGCCTGAAAGCCCGCTTGGCATCTTCGGCAAGTCCTGACTGGACAAGCGCCCAACCGTACACACGCTGATTGATCGGCTGCCAGGGATCCAGCAGGACGCCCCGTTCCGCCAGGGACAGGATGTCCTCTATCTTCCGTTCGGAATCGGCCATTTCCTTCGGATAATAGAGCAGACGCTTCATATCGATCGATGCCTTGCCGGCGTAGGTCATCGAAAACGTGTTGTGCGACTTTTCTAGCTCGTTCAGGATCCGTAGCGCCTTTTCGTCAGATGTAGGAGAGAAATCCCACATCAGCGATTCTGCCTGACACCAGCGCGCAAACGGCGTCGACATGCCGGCCTTGCGCAAGCGGCCAACCACATAGGCATGAATGCGGCTTACCGTGTGAAAGGCGGCCACAAGGGCTGCATTCCGGTCGCTGAGAACGTCGAAATCGATGATCTCATTGAAAAGAATCCTGCCGGTATCGCGGCTCTCAAACTGGATATAGACGCGGTTTGCGGCTGGGTCATGCCGGAACCGCAGGAGATAGCTTCCCAGCTCGCCGCTCTCCACACGCGTGATACTGCCACCACCGTCCTCATCCTTGTATTCGGCCTGGACCAGCTCGAACGACCGGTAGGACGAGAGCCCGGCCACGATTTCATCCCGCAGCATCCTGGAATTCATCTGTCCGGTGCTGTCGAGCGACAGGGACAGGATGGAAATTTCCGGCAGGCGGATTTCCCCGCTGTCTGTGGGACCGAGCATGCCCGACAGATTGAACACACCGGGTTTTGCCCCCGTTCCCAACGGAGCCGGATCGGGTATCTCCTCAAAAAGCCGGTAGGTTGCAGCATCAGGTTTGGCGTCGAGGCTGATCGACAGCTCCCGTTCGCAAGCCTTGAGCTGCTGCCGGGCCCGCTCCTTTTGTCCCAATGCCAGGTAAAGCCGGATCAGGACCTGATGCGCATGCTCCAGGGCGCCGTCCATGTGGAGCAGGAATTTGGCAGCCGCCTCGATGGTTTCGCTGTCCTTTCCGGCGGACATTCCATCGATCTTCTTGAAACAATCGGCCAGAAGACCGGTCCGGATTCGTTCCCTTTCAATCAGCAGCCAGCTGTTGAACTCCGGATCGAGCGCTTCGTAGCCATAGAGGAATTCGCCTTTCCACAGGGATTCGGCCTGTTTGAAATCCGCGGCTTCCCCGCGTTCGATCAACGCTTCCAGCCGGACCAGGTCCCAATCGAGTTCGCCAAGGTCCAGCGAGACATGCATGTTTCCGGTCTGCAGGAAATCGATCCCCGTCATTTCCTCGATATTACGCAACTGCCGCAAGGCTTGACGCAGGGACTGGGTCGCCTTATCCCGCGATGTGTCGCTCCAGAAAAAATCTGCGAGCGCTTCTCGCGGAATTGTGTTCCCGGGCGTCCTCAGCAAAAAAATCAGGATGCCCAGGGCCTTGCGTGTCTTCACGGCAACTGGAACACCCGCGTCATCGGTAAGTGCAGGAACGCCAAGGCTTTGAATTTTCAAAACTCTTCCCATGTTCCAAGGATCAATCTTTAGAGTGCCACTGAATTGGATTATGCAGCAGTTACCAAGTTTTGCGAATACGCTGCAAAACTGTTTTCAGTTATGTAGGATATATCTATCACGGTAATTTCACGCGGCGAAACGATCCTCCTGCACTAAGAAGAATGCCAAGAGGCAGCACATCGAATTTCCAAATTATGGTGGGTATCAAAAATGTCCAAAGCGGTTGACATCGACCTGACCCAGGCCCCGGGCGACGAACTCGCCCAAGAAACCTTGAAGCGCATGATCTACTTCACCAAGCGTGAAGCGGAAAAAGACGGGCGAACCTTCTGCGCCTATTTCCTCGACATGGCGCTGAACGCGCTGGACGAGGATTCCGAAGAAATGAACATGCTCCTCAAGGCGAAGATCACGCCTTTGACGATTTCGGAAGGCAAAGGCGCAAAAGAAAACGCCTGACGGCCGGCGCATGCTTGAATTCAGGCAGGACACCGCATCTCATTTGGGGGTTCGGTGTCCGCCGAGATACCTTTGTAGGGACCCAGGCTAAACGAGTGCTTGCGGGTCCCGTGCTTTTTCGGAATGCTCCGGAGTTAATCAGCAACATTCTGGTTCTGGTTCGCTATAGCTCTACAGCCGCGCGATACGGCTTTCCGGCATCCCCGACACCACGATTTCTTGAAAATTGGCGACCCCGGCAGAAATGTAAGGGGAGTTGAGAAATCATGTCTTTTTCGGGTCGCGCCTAGGCCAAAGCAGCGTTCACGCCACTTTGAAATCATTCACGAAATTCGGCAGTCGGCCGCACCTACTTGCTGTTTCAGATGCCTATTCAGCCACGCGGCTTCGGATCTCTTCCGTGCCCGGGCAAAACCAATTTCACATATGCAAGTGAACATACAGCGCAACAAATCTCACTCTCGCGTGTTTCTTTTGACGTTAAAACTAATAGTTGGTTAACTTGGATTACTTACTAGCCAGGAGGCAAACCAATGATGCACTATGAAAGAAGTTATGCGACGGCTCGCGCTGCGTTTACAGTTCTTGAAACTGTCGGTATGTTGGTAGCCATCTCTGGCGCGGTCGCTGTTATAATCGGTTTGGGACAAGGATCATCAAAACATTGGTCGAACTTGCAAATAATACTCACAGTTGTGCCTGGAGTGGCAGCAGTATTATTTGGACTTATTTCCGTTGCTATCGTTCAAGCTAGTCGCGCGGCTGTCGATACCGCGGAAATGACACGAGAACTCTTACATATTGCCAGGAATGAAAAACCGACCATCGAAAGCCCTGTTCATCCACCAAGTCAAACCGTTGGCGACAGCTCCTACCCAGTAGAAAATGAGCCGACCAGAATCGGAAGTTGTGAATGCAGACAAAGACCGGACGGAATGTGGCTAATCATCAAAGGGCCGGGCACCGGGCAAGTTTTCGAAAGTTATGAAGAACTGAGGCAATTTGCCGTTCAGAATTCAAATTGAACCAAAAAACTATGCTGCGATGAGACATGCAGATTTGAACCTCTTCCAAACCTGTTCGGACCAAAAGTGTTCGCTATGTCTCCGGGTCGGACCCGGTTGCCCGACCTGAGAGATAGGTGACAAAACGTTCCGGACACATAGGTAACACTTTTCGTTTTTGCGGGAGGTGTCGATGCCGTGGAAAGAGGTGTCCGTTATGGAGGAACGTCTTCGCTTCGTCGCCC
>NZ_JABFCZ010000027.1 GCF_014692675.1 Roseibium aggregatum
CCCCCGCCCCCTCAATTTGAAAGGCAACCAGATCATGAAATCGCTTCTTGCAGCCCTCGCGCTGACGACCGCCCTGACGCTGCCGGGTCTTGCCGCCGCCAAGCCCGTGACCCTGACGACGACGCTCAACAACTACGGCGGTGACGGCGCGTATCTTGCGCTTTACGTGACAAATGCCAAAGGGGCTTATGTCGGCAGTCTGTGGATGGCCGGCCCCAAATCCAAGTACCATGAGCATTTGTCCGACTGGTTCCGCGCCACCAATGGCAACCCGGCAGAAATCAACGGCATTACCGGTGCCAGCGTCGGGGCCGGACGGTCGCTAAAGATCACCCTTGATCTCGCTGATGCCCTGTTCGACGCGGGCTACGAGCTGCATATCGACGCCGCCGTCGAAAACATGCGCGACAGCCCGAACGAAGTCACCGTACCGCTGACATCTGCCGGCGCCGGGACCTCCATACACGGCCGCCGCTATATCAACTCTTTCAGCTACAACTTCTGAGGAGACGGATATGATCCGCGCGCTCCATCGCTGGCCGGGTCTCCTGGCAGCACTACTCCTGACCGTTCTTGCCCTGAGTGGCGCTGCGCTTTCGCTCTTCCCAGCTGTGGAAACCCTGTCGGCACCACGAGTGGAGACGGGCCTGTCGGTGGCGGAGCTCGCACAACGTATCCAGGACACCTACCCCGGCGTCGAACAGATCCGGCGTGCGCCATCGGGCCGGATCACCGCCTACTGGTTCGATAACGGCCGACCCGGATCGGCCGTGATCGATCCCTCTACCGGGTCCGGAATAGCCGCCGCGGATCCGAACCAGACGGAACGCTGGCTGACGAACCTGCACCGTTCGCTGTTCCTCGACGACACCGGACGTATCGTCTCCGCGCTCGGCGCAGGTACGCTCCTGGTCCTGACCGTGTCCGGCATCTTTCTGGTCGCGCGTCGGGCCGGCGGATGGCGCCGGTGGTTCTCCCCCCTCAAGGGCCCGCTGTCCGGCAGGCTGCATGTCGAGATTGCGCGGCTCTCCGTCGCCGGCCTCCTGATCTCGTCGGCAACCGCTTTGTGGATGACCGCCAACACCTTTGACCTTTTGCCTGGCGGCCCGGGCAAACCCGCCTTCCCTGCCGAGGTAAGCGGCAAGGCCGGTATCGCATTAACGAAGATCCCGACCCTCGTGAAGACCCCGGTCGCAGACCTGCGTGACCTGACGTTCCCCTATCCGGACGACGCCACCGATGTTTTCACCCTGAAAACCGATACGGGAACCGGATACATCGACCAGGGCAGCGGCGACCTGTTGGCCTGGGCAGATCTGAGCGCTTGGGACAGGGTCTCGGAAACCGTCTACATGCTGCATACCGGACAGGGCGCATCCCTGCTCGGCCTTGTCCTGGGACTGATGGCGCTCGGCCTTCCGGTCATGGGTGGAACCGGTCTTGCAGTCTGGGCTGCCGGACGCAGGGGCCGCCCGCGCCTCCGCGGGAATGTGCCGGCAAACAAGGCGGAAACTATCGTGCTCGTGGGCAGCGAAGGCGGCAGCACCTGGGGCTTTGCCGCCACGCTCCAGGCAGAGCTTAAGGCCGTGGGACAGTCGGTTCACACCGCTGCCATGTCCACGTTCAATCCGGACCGTTATCCGAAAGCCCGCAGGATCGTCATCCTTGCCGCGACCTACGGCGACGGCGATGCGCCGGCATCGGCAAAGGGTTTCCTGGAGCGGCTGTCGGCAATGAACAGGGCACCGGACGCTCCGCTTGCCGTGCTCGGCTTTGGCGACCGCAGCTTTCCCGCCTTCTGTGCCTTTGCCGAACAGGTCATGGACGCCGCGCAGGCAAAAGGCTGGCAGACATTGATCCCGATGGAAACCGTCGACCGGCAGTCACCACAGGACTTTGCCCGCTGGGGCCGGACCTTCGGGACGGCGATCGGCGTCGAACTCGAGCTCAACCATCAGCCTGAACAGCCGGCGGCCACGGGCCTGACCCTGGTGTCGCGACGGGACTACGGCGCCGAAGTTCAGGCCCCGACAGCGATCCTGAGGTTCGAAATTCCCAGGGCTTCGCTATGGAGCCGACTGATCGGGCGCGGATTCCCAAAATTCGCTGCCGGCGATCTGCTCGGTATTATTCCGGAAGGGTCCACCCTACCCCGTTTCTATTCGCTTGCCTCGGGCGCGAAGGACGGCTTCGTCGAGATCGCTGTCCGCAAACATCCCGGAGGACTCTGCTCCGGCCAGTTGATGGACCTCGAGCCCGGCGCAACGGTGAACGCCTTCATCCGCCACAATCCGGGCTTCCGTCCGGGCCGTGGCAAGGCGCCGTTGATCCTGATCGGCGCCGGGACCGGCATCGGCCCCCTTGCCGGTTTTATCCGGAACAACACGGCCGGACGCCCGATCCACCTCTTCTTCGGCGCACGTCATCCGGAAAGCGACTTTCTCTATTCGGAAGAACTCACCGAATGGTCGCGGGACGGCAGGCTCGGCCGGGTCGCGACAGCTTTCTCGCGCGGCAAGTCGCCGGTCTACGTCCAGGATGCCCTGCGGCGGGACGCAACAGAAATAACGCAACTGATTGCCGCCGGAGCCAGGATCATGATCTGCGGCGGACGCGACATGGCCCGCGGCGTGGCCGAAAGCCTGACCGACATCCTGGCCCCTGCCGGGTTGACGCCGGCAATCCTGAAAGCGGAGGGACGTTATGTCGAAGACGTTTACTGACCTGAACCGACATGCCCTGAACGGCCCGACCATGGGCACGCGCTGGTCGGCGCTGTTCCATGCGCCACAACACCTCGACGTCGCTCCGGTAAAGGCCGCTCTACAGGCGGCCGTCGAAGAGGTGGACACGCAAATGTCCACATGGAAACCGGACAGCGACCTCATGCGGCTCAACGCAGCCCCAAGGGATACCTGGATACCGGTGCCGGCGAAGCTCTTCGATGTCCTCCAAACTGGGCTTGTGATCGGGCGCGAATCCCATGGGGCATTCGATATCGGGATGGGCGATGCGGTGACGGCCTGGGGCTTCGGTTCAGCCGAAGCCGATCCCATTCGCATTCGGGCCGCCCTTGAGATGAAACGCCATCCGGCACATGAGACCCTTGAGCTGAACCCTGCCGCCTGCCAGGTGCGCAAACACGCTTCGCTCGCTCTTGATCTGTCCGGCATTGCCAAAGGCTATGGCGTGGATTGCCTGGCCGATACACTCACCGATTTCGGTATCCATGATGCGCTCGTCGGGATCGACGGAGAGCTGCGCGCCCTCGGCCTTCAGCCGGATGGCAGCCCCTGGGCGGTCGCGGTCGAAGAGCCGGACATGCAGATCCGGACACCCTATTCCATCCTCACCCTGCAGGATGCGGCCGTGGCCACGTCGGGCGATTACCGTCACTGGATCGAGGTTGGCGGCAGACACCTGTCGCACACGATGGATCCGCGCCGTGGCGGGCCGCTTCAAGAGGCGCCGGCTTCGGTCACGGTGGTGGCCCGAACCTGCACGGAAGCCGATGCCTGGGCCACCGCCTTGATGGTTCTGGGAATGGAAAGCGGCCCGCGCCTGGCTGAGGAACGCGGATTAAGCGCTCTGTTTCTTCGGCGTGCCAGGGACGAGATCGTGCCTCTGGGCGTTGGACCTCTCTTCCTGGATCAGGCGCCCATGTCCGTGAACAGTTTCACGACTTCGTCCCGGGCCACACCGATGTGATAGCGGAGGGCTTCTCTTAATTTGACCCGGTCCTTGTTCTGGAGTGCCTCCAGAATGGGCTCGTGGGTCTCGGCAATCTTGTGCGGATCGTCATACAGTTTTCCGATCAGCGTGATGCCGGCGCGCATCTCTACCGCAAGGTCGTCATAGACCTTCAGAAGCCGGGCATTCCCGCCGAAGGCGCACAGCATGCGGTGAAAGGTAAAGTCCGCGAAGATCTGCTCGCCGATCGACCCTTCCTCGGCGAGTTCGTAAAGCTTGTCCGCCTGGGCCCTTAGCAGTCCGAATTCCCGGTCGGTGATCCGCTGCAGCGCAAGGTCGGCTGCATGGATCTCCATCCCGATGCGCAGTTCGTAGATGTCGCGAAGATCGTCGGATGTCAGGGTCCGCACGAAAAAACCGCGCCGCGGACTGGAAACGACAAGCCCCTGGCTTTCCAGAAGCCTTAGTGCTTCGCGCACCGGCGCCCGGCTCGTCCCGAATTCCTTGGACAGCCGCAATTCCGTCAGCCGTTCTCCCGGCTTCAATTGTCCATCCGTGATCGCATTGATGATCTGCCTGGCGATCTGCTGGACGAGATCCGTCGTTTCAAGTGCTGAAAACATCCCCATTGGACACCTTGTTGCGGTCGCACCCGTTTGCAGAGCGACCGGCCTTGTACTTCGCAAAGCGGCATTCGAGTGCGATCGCCGCTCCTCTTTTTGCGCTCTGGATCCGAGCTTTCCTTTTTGTCCCGATACCACGAAACGATCCGGTTTCCAGTTACGGCAAATCGCTCGCCCGACCTAATCCAGGAGCATCAGACTGCCTAATGCGCATGCAATCGGCGCCAAGTTGCTGGTTATGGACCTCTATCCTTGCTCAAAAATTGAATATTGTCGACAATTGACACTTGCTCTCTGCCATGTTTGCGTAGCACGTAAAAATACGGAACCGGATTCTCAGGTCCGGGCCATCAATTGAACAGGAAGTCGCGAAACCGCGGCAACGGGGCAAGAAGGCAATGACACAGATCTCTGCGATCCCATCGACCACCGGCCAGCCGAAGGAGCGCATCGACCTTGCCGCGGCCTACCGGCTGATCGCCCATTTCAAGATGGACGACAGCATCTTCACCCATATTTCCGCCAAGGCGCCAGAGGGCGAAGGCGAAAACGCCTTCCTGATCAATCCTTACGGACTTCGGTTCGACGAGGTCACCGCCAGCAGCCTGGCCACGGTGGATATCGATGGCAATATCCTGCGCGACCCCCATGGCGCCGGGATCAACAAGGCCGGTTTCACGATCCACAGCGCGGTCCATGCCGCGCGCCCGGAGGTCCATTGTGTGCTCCACACGCACACGGTGGCGGGTGTCGCCATCTCGTCCATGGAAGAAGGCATTCTGCCGCTGAACCAGTGGTCCCTGCAGTTCTACAATCGCATGGCATTCCATGACTATGAAGGCATCGCGCTGGACCTGGCAGAACGGGAACGGCTGGTCGCCGACCTGGGCGACCGCAATGTCATGATCCTGCGCAATCACGGACTTCTGACCTGCGGACGCACCGTCGGCGAGGCGTTCGCGCTGATGTTCAACCTGGAACGGGCCTGCAAGGCCCAGCTTGCGATCATGTCGTCAGGCGGGACACCGCGGAAACTCGATGCGGAACTCGCCGAAAAGACCGCCCAGCAATATGAAGGCTGGGACAAGCAGCATTCCGGCAACAAGCCGGATCCGCAGTGGGATGCATTCCAGCGTCTCGCGATCAAGCATTACCCGGACCTCGTGGACTGACCACAAGGTCCACCACCTCCCAATCCATCCATCAGCAAACGGCGTGATAAGAGACAATATCCGTGCGCCGGCAACGAGGGGAAATCGAATATGCTGAAAAGACTGACCAGTTTGGCCGCGACACTGATCGTGGCCACCGGCACGGCCTACGCCGCACCGGTTGACGGAGGACGCGCAGACGTCGTCATCCAGCCGGAACCGCCCAGCCTCATGCTCGGCCTGGTGCAGAACGGCCCGACCCAGATGGTCGCAGGCAACATCTATGAAAGCCTGCTTCGTTACGACGAAGACCTGGAACCGATGCCGCAGCTGGCGAAGTCCTGGGAAATCTCCGACGACGGCCTCACCTACACGTTCCATCTCTACGACAACGTGAAATGGCATGACGGCGAGCCGTTTTCCTCCGCGGACGTGGTCTTTTCCGCCGACGTCTTTCTGCGCAAGACCCATGCCCGCCTGCGCACGTCACTTGAGCATGTGGAATCGATCACGGCGCCCGATGCAAACACGGTCGTCTTCAAGCTGAAGGAACCGTTCGGTCCGTTCATCGGCATCTTCGAAGGCGGCACCATGCCGATCGTGCCGAAGCACATCTACGAAGGCACGGACTACAAGACCAATCCGGCCAATAACCACCCGATCGGCACCGGGCCGTTCAAGTTCGTCGAATGGGTCAAGGGATCTCACATCCTCCTGAAGAAGAACGAGGACTACTACATCAAGGGCCTTCCGCATCTCGACGAGATCTACTGGCACATCATCCCCGATGCGGCTTCGCGCGCCGTGGCCTATGAAACCGGTGTCGTAGACATCCTGCCGGGCGGTTCGGTCGAGAACTTCGATGTCAGCCGTCTCGCCAACCTGGACAACAGCTGCATCACCGACAAGGGCTGGGAATTCATCGGCCCGCTGTCCTGGCTGTGGCTGAACAACCGGGAAGGCCCGACCGCGGACGTGCGTTTCCGTCAGGCGGTCATGTATGCCATGGACCGGGAGTTCGCCAAGAACGCCCTGTGGAACGGCCTTGGCGCCGTCGCCCAGAGCCCGGTGTCCTCGTCCACCCGGTTTTATACCAATGACGTGACCCACTACGACTACAATCCGGAAAAGGCCAAGGAACTCTTGAAGGAAATGGGTTACGACGGCACGCCTGTGCGTCTGCTGCCCTTGCCCTACGGCGAAACCTGGCAGCGCTGGGCCGAAGCCATCAAGCAGAACCTGGAAGAAGTCGGCATCAACGTGGAAATGGTTGCGACCGACGTCGCCGGCTGGAACCAGAAGATCAGTGAATGGGATTACGATCTCGCCTTCACCTATCTCTACCAGTACGGCGATCCGGCGCTGGGCGTTGCCCGGACCTATATCTCGTCGAACATTGCCAAGGGGTCGCCCTGGAACAATGTCGAGGGCTACAAGAACCCGAAGATCGACGAGATCTTCGAAAAGGCAGCCGTTGCGGTCACCAAGGAAGAGCGCCAGAAGCTCTACACCGAGGCACAGCAGATCCTGACCAAGGACGTTCCGGTCGCATGGCTCCTGGAACTCGGCTTCCCGACCATCTACCGCTGTAACGTCAAGGACCTCGTGACCACCGCGATCGGTGTAAACGACGGCTTCCGCGACGCCTACATCGAAAAGTAAGACGCTGTCCCGCGCGGGACCTGATCGGTTCCGCGCGGGGTCTTCCAACAAGAAAAAGACACCAGAGGTCGGATGCTGCGTTTCATCGCCCTGCGATTGGTCAAGGCGGCGGTCATATTGATCGCCATCGTCACCTTGAACTTCTTTCTGATCCACGCCGCGCCCGGCGACCCGGCCGCCGTGATGGCCGGCGAGGCCGGAGCTGCGGACCAGATCTTCCTTGACCAGCTCAAGGAGCAGTTCGGCCTCGACAAGCCGCTCCTGACCCAGCTTGGGATCTATCTGGGCGGCGTCGTGCAGCTGGACCTGGGCTTTTCCTACCGCCAGCAGATGCCCGTGGCGGATCTCATCCTGGACCGATTACCTGCGACGCTGCTCCTGACGATCACCGCCTTCGTGATCTCGCTCGTGTTCGGAGTGCTCGCCGGCGTGCTAGCCTCCGCCCGTGTCGGCAAGTGGTCCGACACCATCATTTCCACCATTGCCCTGCTCTTTTACGCCACGCCGCTCTACTGGGCGGCACTGATGGCGGTTCTTCTGTTTTCCGTCGAACTGAACTGGTTGCCCGGCTTCGGATACGAGACCGTCGGCGGCGGTTACACCGGCTTTGCCCGTGCGCTCGATATCGGCGAACACCTGATCCTGCCGGCCCTGACGCTAGGCCTGTTCTTCATGGCCGTCTACATGCGCATGACCCGCGCCTCGATGCTGGAAGTCTCGACCCTCGATTTCGTCAAGACCGCGCGCGCCAAGGGCCTGAAGCCGGGGATTATCCAGTGGCGGCACATCTTCCGCAATGCCATGCTGCCCGTCCTGACGCTTGCCGGCCTGCAGGCAGGCCAGCTGGTCGGCGGCGCGGTGCTGACGGAAACGGTGTTCGCATGGCCCGGGATCGGACGTCTCATGTTCGATGCGCTTGCCCAGCGCGACTACAACGTCCTGCTCGGCGTCTTCTTCGTTTCCGCCGCCATGGTGCTCCTCTTCAACCTGATCACCGACATCCTCTACCGGGTCGTTGATCCCAGAATCAGGGCATCGTGATGCGGGACTTCTGGAAACGCTTCAAACGCAATCGCGGCGCCGTGGCCGGGCTGGCCATTCTGGTCCTGGTGATCCTGATTGCGATCCTCGCGCCGCTCCTGTTTCCCCAGTCGCCCTGGAAGATGGTGCAGCGCCCGTTCCTGCCGCCGCTGACCATGGAAGCCCTGCCGCTCGGCACCGATGCGCTCGGCCGAAACGTACTTTCGGGCCTCGCCTATGGCGCACAGGTGTCTCTGCTGATCGGGCTTGTCTCTACGGTGGTGTCCCTGCTGATCGGCATTCCCATCGGTGCCCTGGCCGGATATTTCGGCGGCATTGTCGACGACGCCCTCATGCGCTTCACCGAGTTCTTCCAGACCGTGCCGAACTTCGCGCTCGCAATCGTTCTGGTCGCCATTTTCGAACCGAGTGTCCAGTCGATCATCGGGGCGATCGCTATCGTCAGCTGGCCGCCTGTGGCCCGTCTGGTCCGCGGCGAAGTTCTGTCCCTGCGCTCGCGTGAATATGTGGAGGCCGCGATCCTGTCCGGGCAGAAGAACAGCACCATCATCTGGCGCCAGATCCTGCCCAACACGCTATCCCCAATCATCGTGCTCGCCTCCCTCATGGTGGCAACAGCCATCCTGCTGGAATCCTCCCTTTCCTTTCTGGGACTGGGTGACCCGAACCTCATGTCCTGGGGATACATGATCGGGGCGGCGCGTACGGTGATCCGGCAGGCCTGGTGGCTCTCCTTCTTCCCCGGCTTTGCCATCCTGGTGACGGTGCTTGCGCTCAATCTCATCGGCGAAGGTCTGAACGACGCCCTGAACCCGCGTCTGTCGAGAAAGGGGAAATAGGCCATGTCCCAGACCAAACCGGTTCTGCGCATCAACGGGCTCCAGATCGCCCTGCCGGAGGGCGCCGATCGTCCCTTTGCCGTCGACGGCGTTTCCCTGGAACTGAACGCGGGCGAAATCCTATGCATCGTCGGCGAAAGCGGCTCGGGCAAGTCCATGTCGGCCAACGCCATGATGGGCCTTCTGCCGGATCTGGTGCATCCGACCGCGGGCGAGATCCTGTTCGACCACATGGATCTCCTGAAACTGTCGGAAGACGAGTTGCGCGATCTGCGCGGTCGGAAGCTCGCCATGATCTTTCAGGAACCCATGTCGGCGCTCAATCCGCTGATGCGGGTCGACGACCAGATCGCGGAAGTCTTCGAGGCGCATAATCTGCTGACGCCGGCCCAGCGCCGGACCCGGGCAATCGAACTCCTGACGGAAGTGGGTATTCCCGATCCTGAGAAGGCCGCCAGGGCCTATCCTTTCCAGCTCTCCGGCGGTCAGCGCCAGCGCGTGATGATCGCCATGGCTCTGGCGCTTGAACCGGAAATCCTTATTGCCGACGAGCCGACGACCGCGCTCGATGTCACCACCCAGGCGCAGATCCTGGACCTGATTGCCAATCTCCAGGAACGGCACGGCATGGCGGTGATGTTCATCACCCACGATTTCGGAGTCGTGGCGGAAATCGCCGATCGGGTGGCCGTGATGCAGTTCGGCAAGATCGTGGAACAGGGCAATGCCTCCGATGTCCTCGACAATCCGCAGCATGAGTATACGCGCAAGCTGATCGCGGCGATCCCCAAACTCCACACCGGAGAGACCGAGGAACTGGACAAGTCCAAGCCCATTCTGGAAGTGGTCGGACTGACCAAGACCTATCGCTCCGGCGGCGGGCTCTTCGGTAGCCCGGAGCGGGTTGTTCATGCGGTCAACCGGATCAGTTTCGAACTCGGTGTCGGCGAAACCCTCGGCGTGGTCGGCGAGAGCGGGTCCGGCAAGTCGAGCGTCGGCCGCTGTCTCGTGCGCCTGCAGGATCCCGACGAAGGCTCAGTCCTTTTGAACGGCGAAGACATGGCCGCGCTGACCGGGGAAAGGCTCCGCACCGCACGCAAATCGATCCAGATGATCTTTCAGGACCCGTTCGCGTCCCTCAATCCGCGCAGCCGGGTCGGCCGCATCATCGCCGAAGGCCCGATCGCCCACGGTGTTCCCGCCAAACAGGCCTATGACCGGGCGGCGGAACTGCTGGAGCTTGTTGGCCTCGACCCATCGGCCATCGACCGCTATCCGCACGAATTCTCAGGCGGCCAGCGCCAGCGTATCGGCATTGCACGGGCGCTGGCCCTGGAGCCGAAGATCATCATCGCGGATGAAGCCGTATCCGCGCTCGACGTCTCCATTCAGGCCCAGGTTCTGGATCTGCTCGCGGAGCTGAAACAGCGGCTCAATCTGTCTCTTGTGTTCATCACCCACGATCTCAGGGTCGCCGCCCAGATCTGCGATCGGATCGCGGTGATGCAGAAAGGCAACCTGGTTGAACTCGGGACGGCCGACGAAATCTTCAATCACCCCCGGAGCGATTATACCCGGTCCCTGATCGAGGCCATTCCAGGCCGCGAAAAGGAACTGGCCGCTACCGGTTAAACGACATGACAGGAACCTTGAAACGTGGATGATACCTTCCGCAAAGCGATACTGGAGTCCGTGGATGCCGGTTTCGAAGACCAGATCGCCTTTACATCGGAGCTAATCCGCTTCCCGTCCCTGCGCGGTCAGGAAAAGCCGGCCCAGCACTTCATGCACAAGGAACTGGCGGAGCGCGGCTATGACGTGGAAACCTTTGCCATCGATATCAGCAAGATCCACGACCACCCTGGTTTCTCCCCGGTGACGGTTGACTATACCGATGCGGTCAACGTTGTTGCCACCCACACGCCGAAGGAAACCAAGGGCAGGTCGCTGATCCTGAACGGTCATATGGATGTCGTGCCGGAAGGCCCGCACGATATGTGGGAGGTTTCGCCGCCCTTTGAGCCGAAATGCGTCGGCGACTGGCTCTACGGCCGGGGAGGCGGCGACATGAAGGCAGGCATCGCCGCCAATATCTTCGCACTCGACGCCCTCAGGCGTCTCGGTTTCCAGCCGGCGGCGAAGGTTCATATCCAGAGCGTCGTGGAAGAAGAGTGCACGGGCAACGGCGCGCTTGCCTGTCTGGTGGAAGGCTATACCGCCGATGCCGCGATCATCCCCGAACCGGAAGACGAAATGCTGGTGCGCGCCAATTGCGGCGTGCTCTGGTTTGAAATCCTCGTTGCCGGCCACCCCGTCCATGTGCGCGAGGCCGGCACCGGCGCCAACGCGATCGAAGCGAGTTACCGGGTCATCGAAAGCCTGAAACGCATGACCGAGGACTGGAATGCGGAAAAGGTCAACTATCCCTATTTTGAGGACCTGGATCACCCGATCAACTTCAATGTCGGCAAGATCGAGGGCGGCGACTGGGCCTCCACAGTCGCCGCCTGGTGCAAGCTCCATTGCCGCATTGCCATCTATCCCGGAGACGACCCCGCCGACCGCGCCAAACAGATCGAGGAGTATCTCGCCGCCGATCTCGGCAATGACAGTTTCCTCGGCAACCGGCCGCCGCAGGTGACCTGGAACGGCTTCTTCGCCCGCGGCTATGTCCTGGAAGAAAACACCGATGCGGAGAAAGCACTTGCCGAAGCCCACAGGCATGCGACCGGCAACACACTGGAGAGCTTCGTCACGCCCGGCTATCTCGACGCCCGGGTCTTCGTCATCTATGCCGACATGCCCTGCCTCGTTTACGGCCCCATCACCGAAAACATCCACGGCTTCGACGAACGGGTCAGCCTGTCCTCTATCAAACGTGTCACCGGCGCGATTGCGTTGTTCATAGCAGACTGGTGCGGACTGGAGCGGATCGGCGATGAAGCACGCTGACGTGAGGGCTACGATCGTCGAGGGCGTCTACCTCGGCGAACGCTATGATCTGGAAGCGTTCTACAGCCGGTATTTCGAGGCTTATTCAGACCGGATCCGCCTGCGCAGCCCGAAAGACATCGACAACCCGGAGGATATCCGCTTCGCCTTGACCTGGTATCCGGCATCTGATGCCTTTGTGCCCTACCCCAATCTGAAACTGGCCTGCTCGATCGCTGCCGGGGTCGACAGCATTATCGCCTGTCCGAGCCTTCCCCCGGATGTTTATGTCTCACGGGTTCAGGATGACAACCAGGCCGACCTCATGGCCGGCTTCGCCGCCTGGCATGTCATCTGGCACCAGCGGAACATGGGTTTCTATCTGAAGAACCAGGCGGACCGCCGCTGGGAACACCAGAATTTCGACGTCGCGCCCTCACCGCGCGACTACACGGTCGGCCTGCTCGGCTACGGCCTGATGGGAAAGGTCATCGCCCGCGCGATCAACGCGATGGGCTTTCCGGTCGTCGCGGCGGTTCGCAATGCCCCTGAAGGCGAGCAGCATCCGGGAATTCGCTTCGAGGCCGGCGACGGTGCCGTGATGCGGACCGCGGCTCAGTCACAGGCCCTGATCAACGTGCTCCCGCTGACCCCGTCAACCGAAGGCATCCTGAACGCGGATCTCTTTGCCGCCATGCCCCGCGGCGCACGCCTGATCCAGCTCGGACGCGGCGAACATCTCGTCGATGCGGATCTCGATGCTGCGCTCGACAGCGGTCAGATCGGCGGCGCGTCGCTGGACGTCTTTCACACCGAGCCCCTGCCCACAGACCACCCGTGGTGGACCGACGAGCGCATTCTGATCACGCCGCATCAGGCCAGCGATTCCTCCCGTCGCCTGATGGCGGAGCAGGTCGTCCAGGCCGCCTGTGACGTGGCCGCCGGCAGGAAGCCACGAAACACGGTCGACCGGACCAGAGGGTATTGAGGCAGTCACCCCATGAAAGCGATCTTCGACGAACGTCAGCTCAAGCACAATCCGGAACGCTATTTCCGCCGGGGTGCCTATATTCCACATCCGGAACAGCCGGAACGCGCGGTTCTGATCCGCGACATGCTCCTGAAAAACGGTTTTGAAATCGAACCGCCGCTGGACCACGGCGAAGAACCGATCAAGGCCGTGCACGATCCCGACTACGTCGATTTCTGGAAAGACGCCTATGTCCGCTGGCGCGAAGCGGCCGGAGACGCGGAGCCCATTCCGACCTATCATCCCGGCCGGCGCGCCGGCCGTAGATCATCCTCGATTTACGGCCAGCTCGGCTGGTATGCGACCGACACCTCCGTGCCGCTGACCGAAAACACCTGGGAGGCGATCTACTGGTCGGCGCAAACGGCCGTCGAGACGGCCCATAGGGTCGTTACCGGCGACAGGATGGTCTACGGCTTGTGCCGCCCGCCCGGGCACCATGCCATGTCGAACGGCGCCAACGGCTTTTGCTTCTTCAACAACGCCGCCGTCGCCGCCCAGGTGCTGCGCCAGGAATACGGCAAGGTCGCAGTCTTCGATATCGACACCCATACTGGAAACGGCACGCTCGACATCTTCTACGAGCGCGGCGACGTGTTCCTGTGCTCCCTGCATGTGGATCCGGATATTTATCCGACCTATTACCTCGGCTATGCCGACGAGACCGGTGAAGGTCCGGGCAAGGGCGCGACACTGAACCTGACGCTTCAACCCGGCGCCACGGAGGCGGCAATCCTCCACCGGTTCCGGGAAGGCGTCCAAGCCATTCAGGATTTCGGCACCGAAGCCCTGGTGATTTCGCTGGGCTTCGACATGGCCCGGGACGATCCGCTGTCAGAGGTCGGCATGACCGGAACCGGGTTCGAGACCATGGCGCGGGAAATCGTCCGCATGGGCCTGCCGACCGCCCTCATCCAGGAAGGCGGCTACCTCGGCCCGTCCCTGTCGAACAACGCGGAAATCTTTCTGACCGCCAGCCGGGACGAACTGTCAAAGACGGATTGACCCGGTTCGGTCAGGATAGGCAGGCCTAAAGCCTGCCCTAATCCGGTTCAGTCTAGGACAATCGCATCAGCAGGCCGGCCATGAGCTTTGCCCGCTCCACCAGACTGTCGATGAAGATGTGTTCGTCCAGTGTATGCAGGCCGCGGCCGCGCACGCCGATGGAATCGAGCGTCGGAATGCCCATGGCGCCGGTGAAATTGCCGTCGGAACCGCCCCCGGCACTGCCGTGGGTCAGGTCGAAGCCGATTTCCTTCGAGATATCCCGGGCGAGCTCGTACATCCTCATGGTGCCCTCGCCCGGTTCCCAGACCGGCCGGGTCACGCCACGCGTGACCTCGAAGACGACGCCGTTTTCCTCGCCGTTCAAGGCAAGCATGCGCTCCACGCCGGCATCCAGATCGGCCTGGCGCTTCGCCATGCTGAGCACTTCCGCCTCACAGTGGGAAGATACGCAATTGACCCATTTGCCGCCATGGACGACGCCGACGCTGTAGGTACAGTCGGGCGTGGTCATGGCCTCGATCTCCAGGATCTTCTTCGCCATGGCGGCAATGGCCGACCGGCCGTCCTCCAGCGCCCAGCTGGCATGGCTCGGTTTGCCTTGGGTCTTCATGTTGAAGCGGGCAATGGCATAGCGCCCGGTGACCGCGCCGCCGTCGGCACTGGCCGGTTCCGGCACCAGCACGTATTTGTTCTTTCGCGCCTCCGCCTCGATCAGATCCCGGGTGGACGGTGTCCCGACCTCCTCGTCCGGCGTGAACAGGATCGTCACCGGCAGGGACGTCTCGATGCCCGCCTGAGCCAGTTTCCTGAGCGCTTCGATCGCCAGATAGTTGCCGCTCTTCATGTCCATGATACCGGGTCCGTAACACTTGCCCTCCGTAATCCGCCAGGGCAGCACATCGAGCGTGCCGATCGGATGAACCGTGTCGAGATGGCCGGAAATCAGAATGCCGGGCTTGCCGGCATCCTTGTGCGGAAAAGTCGCCCGGACGGAACCGCCGAATCCCATGCGGCCCGGAATCCGCTCGATGGACGCGCCGGCAGCAACCAGGTCATAGGTTGCCAGGTCCATCATCCGGTCGACAGCCGCCGCATCATAGGTCGGGCTTTCGCATTCGACCCAGGGCCTGAGCCCGGCCAGAATCCGGTGCGTATCGAAATCGAGACGATCAAGGGACAAGGTCAAATCTCCGAAACAGCTGGGCAAAAGGGTCGGAAACCAAGCGATTTCCCAGGAGGGCTTCCGCAAAACTCCTGGATCAATTGTTAAAGCATGACAGCGCCTTGGTCCATCAGATGCCCGTCGATTTGGTCACCCGAATCGAGCTAATAAACACACACATAGGCACCAGCTGTGACGGCCCGCCTCCCCGGTGCGCATTCGGCCATTCATACCGACAACCGCGGCCGGTTCCAGCGCTAACCGGTCCTTAATGCTTGCAGAACACAATGAGAACAGGTATGGTACGTTCATGATTTGTACCGGCGCCGGTTCGCACGGGAGACCGACTGATGTTGACGCGCAAGCAATATGAACTTCTGATGTTCATCCACGAAAGGCTGAAGGAAACCGGCGTGCCGCCGTCCTTCGACGAAATGAAGGACGCGCTCGATCTGAGGTCGAAATCCGGCATCCACCGGCTGATCACCGCTCTCGAGGAGCGCGGCTTCATCCGGCGTCTGCCCAATCGCGCCCGCGCGATGGAAGTCATTCGCCTGCCCGAATCGATCGCACCCGGTCTCGGTGCCCCCCGCCCCCGCGGCAGTTTTTCTCCGGAGGTTATCGAAGGCTCGCTGGGCAAACCATCGACGCCCCCCGCTGCCGCCCCCGCGCCGGCCGTTCACGAAGAAGCCGCGGGCATCGAAGTGCCGGTCATGGGCCGGATTGCCGCCGGTGTGCCGATCGAGGCGATCCAGACCCACAGTCACTCAATCAGCGTCCCCGCTGAGCTGATCGGCAAGGGCGAACACTACGCGCTGGAAGTACGTGGTGATTCCATGATCGAAGCCGGCATTCTGGATGGCGACACGGTCCTGATCCGCCGGACCGACACCGCCGACAGCGGCGATATCGTCGTCGCCCTGGTGGATGACGAGGAAGCCACCTTGAAGCGGCTGCGCAAGAAGGGCGACTCGATCGCGCTCGAAGCGGCCAACCCCGCTTACGAGACCCGGATTTTTGGTCCCGGACGCGTCCGTGTCCAGGGACGCCTGGTGGCCTTGTTCCGCCAGTATTGACGGTTCTCCTGCTCTATCGATGCCAAGGGCGGGGCGGCGTGGTTTTCGCCGCCTGCCAATACTCGATCCGGGCATGATCTGACTTCGGCACCGGCTCTTGCGGCGAAACCAGCCAAATGGAGAGCGCGCCCAGTTCCTGTCGTCTGCGGCGGTCGATCACCAGCCCGGCGCTGCAGTCATCGGAAACGGTGAGCGACGTGACAATGACATCCGCAAGACGGCAATCCAGATCCAGCGCGTCCGCTGTTTTGGGCACAGCCAGCAAAAGCGGATCGGTTCTGCCAATATTTGGGTCTAGTTCGCTGGCACCGGATAACCCGAACAACGGCAGATAGGAGGCGGGCGCTCTGTCGGGATAAGCCCGATAGAGGCAGCCTGTCCCGTCGCAGGCAAATTGCCCCGCAGCCATCCTGTGCCCCTCGAATGCCGTCCCCGGCAGGCCTTCCACCTGAAGCCAGTTCTCCGTTACAAAGCCGGCGCGGCCGGCATGGAAACGCATCACACCGCCTTCATCCCGTGTTGCGATCAATTGACCTTTGTCCGCGATCTGAATATCCGGCGGGCGCGACAGTGCAGCGGCGATGACGGCTGCCGAAAACGGCAACGCACTGACGAGTTTCAATTTTCCCGGAACAAGGACCAGAATAAAAAGCGTTGCGGTTGCCAGGAATGTGGTCAAGGCGCCCGGTACCGGCACCGCGCCGCCATGGGATCCGAATCCGGCAGTCCAGTCCGCGATTGCCAACAGCAGATCGATGCCGAACGCCATGATCTGCAACGGCAGGCTCGCCAATCCCAAAGGCATGAGGATCAGGGCCAGACCCCCCATGGGCATGACGATCAGCGAGAACACCGGCATGCCAAGCATGTTACCGATGAGTCCATAGGGCGCGATGCGGCCGAAATGATAGGTTCCGATCAATCCGGTCGCCGTCCCTGCAATCAGCGCAGTGAGAAACAGGCCGAACACCCAGCGGGAAACGAACTGAAGCCCCCTCGCAAAGGGACCTCCCTTGCGCTCTTTCGACAAACGGTCGGACTTCCCCTGGCGCCGGGCATCATAGACCGCCACAAGGCAGATCACGGCGGCAAACGACATCTGGAACCCGGGATAAAAGAGCCGTTCCGGCGCCAGCAACAGAAGGATCAGACCGGCGAGAGCCACACTGCGCAATGTCAGACCGCGCCGGCCGGTCAGAACACCCAGAAACACCAGAAAAACCATGATGAAAGAGCGTTGGGTCGCGACCGAAGCCCCGGAAAGCGCGAGATAGCAGACCGCGGCCAGAAGCGCTGCCACTGCGGCAATTCGGTGGGTCGGATAATGGAGTGCCGCGGTCTGGCTGAAGGACAGGAGCATTAAAAACACCGTATAGGTTCCGCCGGCGAAAAGAGCCATGTGCAGGCCGGATATCGCCAGGATATGCGCCAGTCCAGCCTGCCTCAGCGCCTCTTCGCTTTCTGCGGACAGACCGCTTCGGTTTCCGACCAGCAGGGCGGCAGCCAGCGCAGAACGATCGCCTGCTCCCAGGAGCCCGTATATCCTGTCGGAAATCCTCTGTCTCAAATCGGCGAGTTGTCGCTTTGCCTTCAGAAGGATTGACGGCGCCCCTAGATCCGCCGGCTCCGGCGCGCCATAGGAAAAACCGGTCGCCCCGATCTGCTCGAAATAGGCGCGAAAGGAAAAATCGTAGCCTCCCGGACGAACCGGCCCCGATGGCGGAAAGAGGCGCGCGCGGACCGTGACGGCATCTCCTGTTCGGGAGATCGATGTTTTGGGCACGCTTAACCTGATGCGTCGCGGAAAGGTGTCCCTTGTCAGACCGCGCGGTAAATCCGCGACATCCCTGACGTCGATTGTCAGACGCGGTCCTCGCTGCGTGACTTCGCGATTTGTCACCCGTCCGGTAATCGTGAATGTCCTCGCGTCCGCCAGGCGCGGGGCATCCATCAGTATCGTGCGCAAGTCGGCAAAAAAGATACCTGCCACCAGGGCAAGGACAATAGCACTGACCGGCAACAGCCATGACTGCCGATACGTCTTCAGGACAAAGATCGAGCCGGCTGCAAAAAGAGCAGAAACAGCGTAGAAATCCGGCTCCTCGGGAAGGAGCACATAAAGAGCTATGCCAGCAGCAAATGCGAACCCGGACCAAAGCAGTCGCTGTTCTGCAAATCTCCGGTTCCATTCGGCGCGATCATCCCTAAGACGTGAATAATCCGAATAACCGTCTTCGGCCTGCCCTATTCGAAATCGGAAGAGCCGCATAGGCCAGCGGAATCGTTCGAATGGGTGACTATTAGAATGAGCTTGCGCGGGAACTGGCCTCGGGTAGACCTTGTCATCTTTCAGCGGATGATCACCCGCTCCCCCACTCAAGAACCGCTCCTTTGACGCAACACGTAAAAGCAGTCTTTGTGCAACGGATCTTACGGAACGGTTTTGCCTTCCGTCCGGCTATGCTAAGACCCGCCCAACTCGGCTTTAAGCCGACCTTTTCCTCCATTCTGGCAGAGACCTTCAAAGAACACCATGGCCCAAGACGTCGTCACCCGTTTCGCCCCTTCCCCGACCGGTTACCTGCATATCGGCGGCGCCCGCACCGCACTCTTCAACTGGCTGTTTTCCAGGCACCACGGCGGCAAGATGCTGCTGCGGATTGAAGACACCGACCGGGCTCGGTCCACCCAGGAAGCGGTCGATGCGATCCTGGACGGCCTGACCTGGCTCGGTCTCGACTGGGACGGCGAACCGATCTCGCAGGCCTCCCGGGTCGACCGCCACAAGGAAGTGGTCGAACAGATGCTGGCGCAAGGCAAGGCCTACCGCTGCTATGCGACGCAGGAAGACCTTGCCGCAATGCGCGAAAAGGCCCGCGCTGAAGGCCGTCCGCCGCGCTATGACGGCACCTGGCGCGACCGTGACCCGTCCGAAGCCCCCGAAGGCGTCGCCCCGGCCATCCGCCTGAAGGCGCCGCTGGAAGGCGAAACCGTGGTCGATGACCTGGTCCAGGGCCGGGTCACGTTCCCCAACAAGGATCTCGACGATCTCGTCCTGATGCGCTCCGACGGCACGCCGACCTACATGCTGGCCGTCGTCGTCGACGACCATGACATGGGCATCACCCATATCATCCGCGGAGACGATCACCTGACCAATGCCGCCCGCCAGACCCTGATCTTCCAGGCCATGGGCTGGGACGTTCCGGTCATGGCCCATATCCCGCTCATTCACGGTCCCGACGGCGCCAAGCTTTCCAAGCGCCACGGAGCCCTCGGCGCGGAAGCCTATCGGGCAATGGGCTATCTGCCCGAAGCCATGCGCAATTACCTTGCCCGCCTCGGCTGGAGCCACGGAGACGAGGAAATCATGTCCACGGATGACATGATCAAATGGTTCGGCATGGAAGCCGTCGGCAAGTCGCCGGCGCGCTTCGATTTCAAGAAGCTCGAAAACCTCAATGGCCATTACATGCGGGCCACGGCGGATGCGGAGCTGCTGCAGCACTGGAAGACCTGCCTGGAACACATCGACGGCGGTCAGGACGTTCTTGCCTGGCTCGCAGAAGCGGACCATGAAGCGACCGCGCTTGCCGCTCTGCCGGGCCTGAAGGAACGCGCGAAGACGCTGGTCGAGCTGACGGAAAGCGCCTCGTATCTGTGGCGCCAGCGGCCGCTCGACTGCGATGAAAAGGCCGCAAACATCCTTAACGACGAGGCTCGTGCGCTGCTTTCAGGTCTGCATGAAACGCTGTCCGCAGTGCCTACCTGGGAAGCAGAAGCCCTCGAGGTCTCCGTCAAGGCGTTCGCGGAGGAAAAGGAGCTGAAACTCGGCAAGGTGGCGCAGCCATTGCGCGCTGCACTCACCGGGCGCGGAACGTCTCCTGGAATCTACGATGTGCTTGTTGCCCTGGGGCGGGAAGAATCCCTGAACCGGATCAGGGATCAGGCAATTTAGAACGTAATATCAATTGGTTAAATTCAAACGGATCAATCGAAAGGTGACACTTTTCAGATCATTTGACCAAAGCGCTAGGACAGCGCCGCTTGCGGCAGTGCGACAAATGGGATACGCAGAACGCGACCATTCCTCCGGTGCCGTCCGGCGGCCTTTCCAATGCCTTGAAAACAGGCAAGAAACCGCGCAACAGACGGGACTTAGGGTTCTCAACAAAGGGGGTTTCCTGAATGGCTGAAAACAACGCCAAGCTTAACGTGGGCGGCAACGACTACGCCTTCGACGTTCTTGACGGATCCATTGGCCCGTCTGTGGTGAACATTTCCTCGCTCTACAAAGAAACGGGCATGTTCACGTACGATCCGGGTTTCACGTCAACAGCCTCGTGCGAATCCAAGATCACCTACATCGATGGTGACGAAGGAACGTTGCTTTATCGCGGCTACCCGATCGACCAGCTCGCGAACCACGGCGATTTCCTGGAATCCTGCTACCTGCTGCTCTACGGCGAACTGCCGACCAAGGCGCAAAAGGACGATTTCGTCCAGCGGGTGACCTATCACACGATGATCCATGAGCAGATGAGCCGGTTTTTCTCCGGCTACCGCCGGGATGCTCACCCGATGTCCGTCATGTGCGGCACGGTCGGCGCGCTTGCCGCCTTTTATCACGACTCCACCGACATTTCCGATCCCCACCAGCGCATGGTCGCCTCCCTGCGCATGATCGCGAAAATGCCGACGATCGCGGCCATGGCCTACAAGTACCACGTCGGCCAGCCGTTCGTTTATCCGCGCAACGACCTCGATTATTCCGCCAATTTCCTGCACATGTGCTTTGCGGTGCCGTGCGAGGAATACAAGGTCAATCCGGTTCTGGCGCGCGCCATGGACCGGATTTTCATTTTGCATGCCGACCATGAGCAGAACGCGTCGACCTCGACGGTGCGTCTGGCGGGGTCGTCGGGCGCAAACCCGTTTGCCTGTATCGCGGCCGGCATCGCCTGTCTCTGGGGTCCGGCCCACGGCGGTGCGAACGAAGCAGCCCTCAACATGCTGATGGAAATCGGCTCCGTGGACCGTATTCCCGAATACGTCGAGCGCGCCAAGGACAAGAACGATCCGTTCCGTCTGATGGGCTTCGGTCACCGGGTCTACAAGAACTACGACCCGCGTGCCCGGATCATGCAGAAGACCACCCACGAAGTTCTCGGCGAACTCGGCATCAAGGACGATCCGCTGCTCGACGTGGCGATGGAACTGGAAAAGATCGCCCTTCACGACGAATATTTCATCGAGAAGAAGCTCTATCCGAACATCGACTTCTATTCGGGTATCACCCTGCGTGCGCTCGGTTTCCCGACCACCATGTTCACCGTGCTGTTCGCTCTGGCCCGCACGGTCGGCTGGATCGCCCAGTGGAAGGAAATGGTGGAAGATCCGTCCCAGCGCATCGGCCGTCCGCGCCAGCTCTATACCGGGGCAACCCAGCGCGATTACGTGCCGATCGACCAGCGCTAAGCACAGACGCACACGGTCCGAAAAAGGGCGCCCCGCGGCGCCCTTTTTTATTTCAGGTTCCGCTGATAAAGCGGGAAAGCGCTGATGCTACCGGTGCGAATGGTCGGATTTTTCCAGACACTCCATGACGACATCGGCTGCCGCCGCGCTCTGGCACCTGTCATCCGGCAGACGCATCAGATGGTCCAGATCGCCGAACGCCTCGATCTGCTCCCGCCTGGCCTCGCTGTCGGTCAGAAGATCCGCCACCAAAGGCTCGAGCCGGTCCGCATTGACCTCATCGTCCAGGAATTCCGGGACCACGTTTCGCCCCAGGATAATGTTCGGCAGAACCATGGATGTTGCGCTGACGATCCGGATGATCTTGTTCAGATCCTTCAGCCGCCGGTAAAACCAGTCCAGCTTGTAGCAGATCTCCATCGGCACGCCGGCAAGCGCCAATTCGAGGGAAACCGTTCCCGAAGCCGCCAGGGCCGCATGGGCCCTGCGAAAGGCCGCATGCTTGGCCTCCTCGCCAAGGACGATTTCCGGTTTGACCGGCCAGTCCGCGACATCGCACCTGATCCGTTCCACCATGTGCGGAACCGCCGGCAGCAGAACTTCCAGTTCGTCAAACCGTTTGTGGAGGCGGGCAACCGTGATTCCGAAATCCGCCAGAAGCCGGTCGACTTCACTGCCGCGGCTACCCGGCAGAACGAGCAGCACCTTCTTTTCCGAAGAAACCGGTGTCCGTTCGCCTTCCTTCGGCCTGAACCGGTCCACCCGTTCGATGATCGGATGTCCGACATAATGGGTTCGCGGCCCGCCGAGCCGCTCGTGAACCTCCGGCTCAAAAGGCAACAGGGCGAGCAACTCGTCCACATAGACACTCATCTTGGGCGCTCGTCCCGGCCGCCAGGCCCAGACCGAGGGCGAGACATAACCGACGATCGGAATCTCAGGCGCCCGCTTGCGGACCCGTTTGGCCACGTTATGGGTAAAATCCGGACTGTCGATGATGATCAGGACGTCCGGTCTGGCGGCGACGACACCGGCAACCGTCTGATAGACCCGTTTGACGATGAGCGGCAGACGGGCCAGAACCGCGGTCAACCCCATGACGGCGATGTCCGACATGTCGAAAAAGCTCTTGAAACCGGCCGCCTTCATCCGCTCGCCGCCGACGCCGCAATAGGTGACGCCATCGCCAAGGCGGCCCTTCAGGGCAAGAATGAGTTCCGACCCGAGCAAATCGCCGGATTCCTCGCCCACGACAATGCAGATGGTTCTCGGGCGGTCGGATACTGTCGACATGAAGACCTGCTCCTCAGCCCTTTTCGGGACGATCGATGCCGTAGATGAAAAGACCGGCTTCGTCCGCCTTCCTGATCGTCGCTGCCTGATCGGCAATCAGCGCGCGGCCGGCTTCGACGGCAATGCCTTCAAGACCGGCTGCCAGCGCCAGTTCGATTGTTCTCGGGCCGACGGTCGGCAAATCCACCCGGAGGTCCTGGCTCGGCTTGGCCGCCTTGACCAGAACGCCGGCAGTTCCCTTGGACCGGATCCGGCCATTCGCGCGCAAAGCCGCACAGCGCTCCAGCATGGCATCGGTGCCTTCGGCCCCTTCGAGCGCCACCACCCGTCCGCCGACGGCGACCGCCGCCTGGCCGATATCCAGTTCGCCAAGCCGGTCGGTTGCCTTGAGGGCCAGATCCATGTCCCCCAGGGCAGTTTTGGATGGCGTAACCTTGCCGAGAATGCCGGTTCCGGCCAGAAGCTCAGGCGCAATATCCGTCATGCCGACCACCTCAAATCCTTCCGCTTCAAACAGACCGATCACCTTGGAAAGCAGGCTGTCGTCGCCGCCCATCAGCGCCCGGGCAATTTTCGGCAACAGTCTGAGGGTTCCGGCGTCCCCGAACACGGAGGCAAAATCCGGGCGCTTCGAAATCCCGCCGATCAACAGCAGCCGGGAACATCCGTTCCGCTTCAGGGTCTTGAGCAGACGGCCGATCTCGCCCCAGCCCAGTTCGGCGATGGACCGCGAAAGGGTCTCGGGATCGGCTTCGCCCCTGATGGCCACGATCACCGGGTCCATTCCCTTTTTCGCCAGAACATCGGCCACCTGATGCGGCAAGGCGCCATTGCCCGCGACTAGGCCAACGCGGGCGCCAGACAGATCATATGCTTTGGACCGCGACGCCATAGGCGGGTCAGTCTCCGCTGCGCGGTGTGCAGAACCGGCGGTCTTCCTTTTCCAGAATGAAATCGGTGACGGTCTTCACCAGCGGCTCGTCGGGGTTTTCCTGTGCGACCGCCTGGGCTCGTTCCCTGAGCGTGCCTTCCTCGCTTTCGAAAAGGGCCTTGTAAGCGGCTCTGAGAGCATGGATCTGTTCGCGCGGGAAATTCTTCCGCTTCAGTCCGATCAGGTTCAGGCCCGCCAGGCGCGCCCTGTCGCCGATGACCGAGCCGAAAGGAATAACGTCGAATTCGACACCGGTCATGCCGCCGACAATCGCCCCGGTGCCGATCCGGCTCCACTGGCGGACAGCGCTCAATCCGCCGAGGATGACGTAATCGGCCAGTTCGACGTGACCGGCAAGCGTCGCGTTGTTCGCCAGGATGGCGTAATTGCCGACCATGCAGTCATGGCCGACATGGGAGCCCATCATGAACAGGCAGTTGTCGCCCACCCTGGTCAGGCTGCCGCCGCCCGCGGTGCCCGGATTCATGGTCACATGTTCCCGGATCTGATTGTTGGACCCGATCTCCAGATAGGTTTCCTCGCCCGCGTACTTCAAATCCTGCGGCTTGTGTCCGATGCTGGCGAACGGAAAGATGTGCGTGCCCGAACCGACCTTCGTATGACCGGCAACAACCACGTGGCTTTCCAGGCATACGTTTTCGCCCAGCTCAACGTGGGCCCCGACAATGCAATAGGGTCCGATCCTGACACCGTCGCCCAGCTTGGCGCCGTCTTCCACGATCGCCGTTGGATGTATCTCAGCCATCCGTCCTCACGCGTCCACGAGCATTGCGCTGATTTCCGCCTCGGCAACCTTCGCGCCGTCGACCTTGGCAACCGCCTGGAACTTCCAGATGTTGGAGCGTTGCTTGATCTTCTGCACGTGAAAGTGAACCTGGTCGCCCGGGATGACAGGCTTGCGGAACTTCGCGTTGTCTATGGTCATGAAATACACAAGCTGCGGCGGGCTGCCGTCTCCGCGGGAATCCACGCAGATTGCGCCGGCGGTCTGTGCCATGGCCTCGATCAGCAACACACCCGGCATCACCGGCTGCCCGGGAAAATGCCCGGTAAAATGCGGCTCGTTGATCGTGACGTTCTTGATGCCGATGGCACTGTTGTCGCCGTCGATCTCGATGATCTTGTCGACCAGCAGAAACGGATAGCGATGCGGCAGCATCTCCATGATCCGCATGATGTCGGCACTACCGAGTTCCGTCTTCTCAGTCTGTTCCATTCCTAAGCCCCTTGCGCGGCAGAAAACGCCCAGTTTCGTTCTTTATCTTGACAACCCTTTAAGACCCGCCGCCCCGCTCTGCAAGCTTGCGCAGCGCCGCCATTTCCCGGAACCATTGTTTCACCGGCTTTGCCGGCGTGCCGCCGTAGCGCCCGCCGGCCGGCACGTCCTCGCCAACAACACTGACGGCCGCGATCTGGGCGCCCATCCCGATCCGCACATGTCCGCGAACGCCGGTCTGCCCGCCGATCGCGACAAAATCCTCCAGCGTACAGCTTCCCGAAAGGCCAACCTGGGAAACCAGAACACAATGGCGGCCGATAATGACGTTATGACCGATCTGCACCTGGTTATCGATCTTGGTCCCCTCACCCACAATTGTATCCCGGTTGGCGCCCCGGTCGATCGTGGTATTCGCTCCGATCTCGACATTGTCCTGGATAACCACACGGCCGACCTGGGGAACCTTCAAATGCCCCCCGGCCCCCATCGCATAGCCGAAACCGTCCTGACCGATGCAAACGCCGGGATGCAGATAGACGCGGTCGCCCAGAATGGCATGCTGAAGCGTCGAATTGGCGCCGATGACGCAATCCCGGCCGATGGCGCAGCCCGCCCCGATGACCGCATTGGGAAGGATTGCCGTTCCCGAACCGATCTGGGCGCCGGCGCCGATCACCACTCCGGGTCCGACCGCAACACCTTCTTCCAGCTCCGCGGACGGATCGATGATTGCCCGTTCGGAGATCCCCTCAAAACCGGAAGGCTTCGGCACCATGGCATCCGGATACAGTCTCGCCAGCACCTTCGCCCAGGAGCGATAGGCATCGTTCGACACGAGAACCGCGACCCCTTCCGGCACCTTGTCCACGTGCTTGCGGGCAATGATGCAGGCAGCAGCCCGGGTCTCGCTCAGCTTGTCGAGATAAGCCGTATTATCGAAAAAAACGAGCACGCCCTCATCGGCATCCTCGATCGGTCCGACACCGGCGATCAGTCGCTCAGGCTCGCCCCGAAGAAGCTCCGCCTCGGCCCACTCGGAGATCATCTGGAGCGAAACCGGCTCCACCGGCGGAAAAAAGACTGGATCGGACATGGGTTTTGGCTCCCCTGGGCGTCAGGCACCAATAGCAAACGGCCGCCGGCAAAGCGGCGGCCGTAAAGGGTTCATCGAGCAGTTCGTTAGAAGCGGGTCCCGCCGCTCAGGCGGAATACCTGCGTCCTGTCCACCGAGCTCTTCGCAAGCGGCCAGGCCAGATCCGCTTTCAGCGGACCGAACGGCGACCGCCATCTCAGACCGAAACCGACGGACGCCCGAAGATCGAAATCATTCGAATTCACGGACGAACCGTTGTTGTTCACAAGGTTGACCAGTCCGGAATCTGCATCCCAAAGCGAGCCGATATCAGAGAAGACCGCGGTGCTCAGGCCGAATTCCTGGGGAACGCCCGGGAACGGGAACGATGCCTCTGCCGTGGCGGCGAAGTAAAGCTGACCGCCGATCGCGTCACCGGTCGAGGCATCGCGCGGGCCGATACCCTGGTTTTCGAAGCCGCGAATAAGGTTTCCGCCCACCATGAACTGTTCCGGAACCCGCAGGCGGTTGCTGCCAAGGGCCGTCACATGGCCACCGGTGACCTTGAGCGCGCCGACGACACCCTGATCCGGCAGGATCTCCTTGAAGTATTTCGCTTCAGCGGTGCTCTTGACGTAGAAGGAATCCCCACCGAGACCGGCGAATTCCTGTCCGGCAGCGGCATAGATACCGTCGGTCGGGTCGAGGTTGTTGTCCAGCGTGGTGTAGACGAACTGATAACCGGCGAGAGACGTCAGGTTTGTTCCAAGCGAGTCACAGATCGCGATCGACAGACCGCTGCCTGCGCAGGTGGAGATGCCTGTTGCCACGCCGCTGGGGTCTTTGAGTTCGGTCTGGTAGATCTTGTAGAACAGGCGCAGCGTCAGCTCGTCTTCGCGAAGCGGCAAGGAGAACCCGAAACCGCCGCCCGTGGTCCGTTCGTCATAAGACCGGTAGTTGTTGTTGTCGTAGACCCGCTTGTAGAGGTCGAGATCAAGCCCGATCCGCCGGCCGAGGAAGAACGGCTCCTTGAAGGCGAACTGGTAGGTCTGCGTATCCGCACCGACACCGGCACCGAGCTTCACATACTGCCCGCGGCCCAGGAAGTTCTTTTCCGAAATCGAGACATCGCCAATGACACCGTCGCTTGTCGAGTAACCGATACCGAAGGAAACTTCGCCGGTGGGTTTCTCCTGGACGTTGACATTGACCACCACACGGTCCGGCGCACTACCGGGAGACGTCGTGATCGAAACCTTCTCGAAGAACCCGAGGTTGTTCAGGCGCCGCTCTGCCTTGTCGATGAGCGCGCGGTTAAAGGCATCGCCTTCCACGATATCGAATTCCCGGCGAATGACATATTCGCGGGTACGATCGTTGCCGATGATGTTGATCCGCTCGACGTAGGCGCGCGGCCCTTCCTCGATGTAGTAGGTGAGCGCAATGGTCTTGTTTTCGTAGTCGCGGGAGCCGCGGGGACGGACCTGGGCGAACGCATACCCGTCTTCGGAAATCTTGAGTGTCAGATCCTCGACGCTCTGCTCGACGCGAAGCGAATTATAGGTATCGCCCGAATGGGTCCGCAGCTTCGACCGCAGCGCTTCCGGATCTACCGAGGAAAGCGAGGAAACGATCTCGACATCGGAAATCTTGTATTTCTCGCCTTCATCCACGGTGAAGGTCACGTGGAAGACGTTGTTTTCACGATCGAGGTCCGCGGTCGCAGAAACGATATAGAAATCCGCGTAGCCCTTCTTGTGATAGAACTGGCGCAGCAGTTCCTGGTCCTGCGCAAGCCGGTCCGGATCGTAGGTGTCCGTGGAACGAAGCCAGCTGAGCAGCCCGCTCTCGCGGGTACGGATCACGTCGCGCAGCTTCCCGTCGCTGAACGCATGGTTGCCGATGAAGGTAATGCGCTCGACACCGGTCTTCTTGCCTTCGTTGATTTCAAAAACAAGATCGACCCGGTTGTTGCCGCGATCGATGATTTCCGGATTGACGGAGGCGCGATAACGGCCGGAGCGACGATAGGCTTCCAGAATGTTCTGGACGTCGGCCTGGACCTTTGCCCGGGTCAGCATCGTACGCTCGGAGGAACGGACAGCCGTCTTCAGCGCATCGTCGTTGAGTTTCTTGTTCCCCTCGAAGGACACCCGGTTGATGATCGGGTTCTCCTTCACGTTGACGACAAGAGTACCGCCCTGGGGAACGATGTTCACATCTGCAAAGAGGCCGGTCGCGAACAGGGCCTTGAGTGATTCGTCGATATCCGCAGGACCATAGGATCGCCCGACGGATATGGTCATATAGCTCAGGACCGTCTCGGTCTCGATTCGCGTATTGCCACGCACCACGATATTGCGCGCAACTGCCGCTTCTGCGGCTGTGACCGAAAGCGGCCCGTATGCATTGGGAAGAACGGCGCCGGTGCAAAATACGGCTGCCGCCAGCAATACGGCGCGAGTGAATTTCTGCAATCGCTGCATAAGTGCGCTATGCCTTTATCGTTTTTGCCCTGTGCGAAAAGCCACAGGTCACCCCAGAATCTCTAGAACCGAAATCGTTTTACAGTCTTTTGCCAATTACGCAACAGGCGCTGACAGGCAAAACAGATTTCAATTGAATGCGTTGCGTGGATGCCACGGACAGCCCGCCGCTACAGACGGGTAAGATGAAGCACGTCGTTCCAGGTGGCGAAAACCATCAGAAGCAGAACGATGGCGATCCCGATCCGGAACCCGATATCCTGAACGCGCTCACTGAGCGGCTTCCCCCGTACAGCTTCGACGGCATAATAAACCAGATGACCGCCATCCAGCATCGGCACCGGCATGAGGTTCAGGAGGCCGATACTGACCGACAGCACCGCAGCCAGGGAAAACAGGGGAACGATCCCCTGGGTGGCAACCTGGCCGGACACCTGGGCCACACGGATCGGTCCGCCGAGCTGATCCGCCGCCTCCCGTCCCGAAATGACGCCCCAGATATAATCGAGCGTCCGGGACGCGATGTAATAGGTTTCCTTGGACCCTTCGACGACGGCCGAAACCGGTCCGAATTTTTCGTGAATCAGATCGTCTTCCTGCAGACTGCGCGACACACCCAATAGCCCGATCCGCTGTACGTTGCCGAAACGGTCCTTCAATTCACGGTACTGCGGCGTCACGGTCAGGGTCACGTCCTCGTCCCCCCGCTTGACTTCCAGTACCAGAGGCACATTCGCGCTCGCGGACACGATCCGCTGAAGGTCCGAGAACGTCGAGATCTTGTCGCCATCTACGGAAACGATCAGATCGCCCGGCTTCAGGCCGCCGGCAGCGGCAGCACTGTCGGGCTGAACCGTATCCACAACAGGTGATGCAACAATTCGTCCGAAGAGCATGAAAATTATAGCGAAAATCGCGATGGACAGGATGAAGTTCGCAATCGGCCCGGCCGCCACGACAGCAGCCCGCTGCCAGACCGGTTTGGCGATAAAGGCTCCGGCGCGTTCTTCCGGCGGCATGGCGGCGATCCATTCGCGGTCCGGAACGCTGGCCGCATTTTCGTCGCCTGCGAATTTCACATAGCCGCCGAGGGGGATCAGCGACAAACGCCACCTGGTTCCCTTCTTGTCGGTTCTTCCGAAAAGTTCCCGACCGAATCCGACGGAAAAGGCGTCCACCTTCACCCCGCACCAGCGGGCGACCAGGAAATGACCGAGTTCATGAAAGAAGACGACGATGGTCAGAACAAACAGAAACGGCACGATATAGCCAGCCACGAGTCCATAGGCCGAGGAAAGAAGTTCCATTGAGTGTTCCTGTTTTGATGCGCGTTCGCTCGGTACGTTTATTTACAGACTAGCAGATTACGAGAATACGGCACGTTAATGGTCGGAAGTTGATTTTTCCCAAAATCATTTCCTTGCGGAGAACGGCTTTATTGTCCGCCGCGTTCTCCAATCCAATTGGCACAAATGACACGTGCTTCCGCATCCAATGCCATGACCGCGTCCGCGCTGTCGGGCTGAGCGAGCCGGCCGGCAGCTTCCAGCCGGTCGATCGTCGCCTCCACCGCCGCCGAAATATCGGGAAAGCGCAGCCGTCTTTCCAGAAACGCGCTGACGGCGATTTCATCCGCGGCATTCAAGACGCAGGTCGCCCCGCCGCCGCGCTTGAGCGATGAAAGAGCAAGTCCGAGTGCCGGAAACCGCACCGGATCCGGTTTCTCGAAGGTGAGCGAGCCGATTTCCGCCAGATCAAGCCGCTTGAGCGGCACGGCCATCCGCCCGGGCCAGGCAAGGCAATGGGCGATCGGCGTGCGCATATCCGGCGACCCCATCTGCGCCAGAAGAGAACCGTCGGCATATTGCACCAGCCCGTGAACGACGGACTGGGGGTGAACGAGAACCCCCAGCTGATCATGACCGACGGGGAAGAGATGGAATGCCTCGATCACTTCGAAGCCCTTGTTCATCAAGGTGGCGCTGTCGATGGTTATCCTTTGACCCATGTCCCAGTTGGGATGCTTGAGCGCCTGTTCCGGCGTGATCGCCGTCATGTCCTCCAGACGCGTCGTCCGGAACGGCCCGCCGGACGCCGTCAGGATGATCTTTTCCACTTCGCTCCGGTTTTCCGGTTCGAACACCTGGAAAATGGCATTGTGTTCGCTGTCGACCGGAAGAAGGGTCGCCCCCGACTGACGCACCTTTTTCATGAAAAGGTCGCCGGCGGAAACCAGGCACTCCTTGTTGGCAAGTGCGATCGCCCGACCCGGCTTGATGGCGGCAAGGGTCGGAACCAGCCCGGCCGCCCCGACGATGCCGGCAACGACCATATCGGCCGGCCGGTCGACCGCTTCCAGAACGGCCTCGCTTCCGGCCGAAACGGCAACGCCGCTTCCCGACAGGGCGTCCGCCAAAGCCGCCCCATGGGCTTCGTTGGCCAGAACGGCGGATTCGGCATTCACCAGTCGTGCCAGGCGGGCCAGTTCATCCACGTTGTTGTTGGCAACGAGCGCCGTCACCTTGAACCGCTCGGGATTGCGCGCGACGAGATCAAGCGTGCTTTTCCCGATCGATCCGGTCGCGCCAAGCACGATCAGGCGCATCGGGTCCGTTGTGCCTTGCATTCCCATATCCGCCGGTGAAGACGACGACGCGTCCATGAAACTGTCCTTTTAGCCGAGCGCAAGGCCCGAAATCGGATCCGCAACGCTTCCGCCGAACAAAAATCCGAGTGCGACCGCTGCAATTGCCGCAGCAACCAGCCCGTCGACGCGATCCATGATTCCGCCATGCCCGGGAATGAGATGGCTGGAATCCTTGACGTTGAAACGCCGTTTGACGCCCGATTCCAGGAGATCTCCCAATTGCGAGACGACCGACAAGACGGCGGCGAGCAGCGCCCAGTTGAAAAGATCGTCCTTTCCGGCAATCGCTGCCGTGCCCAATCCGAGCAAAACCGCGCACACCAATCCGCCGATGGCGCCCGACCAGGTCTTGTTCGGCGAAATCTTTCTCCAGAGTTTCGGTCCCCCGAGGCTCCTGCCGGTGAAATAGGCCGCAATATCTGTCGTCCAGACCAGAACAAGCAGGAAAAACAGGAAGACCAGGCCCTGCTCCCCGCCCCGGATGACGAGCAGCGCATAAAGGGCCAGACCACCGTAAATGAGGCCTTCCGCAGCCCATCGCCCTGCCCGGTTAAATCCGCTCAGACCGTAAACGGCCAGGGCGCCAATGATCGGACACGCCAGGGAAACTCCGGGATAACCAAAGTGATAGGCAATCGCGAGCCCGACGAGCACCAGATATCCGGCAACCCCGTGAGGCGTAGAAAGACCGGTGCCGGTCATCGCGAACCATTCGTGCAGAAAAAGGAGGGCAGCCACGAGCGCCAGTATGCCGAAAGCGGGACCGCCCAACCAGGCAAGGCCAAGAACAATAGGCCCCATCACGGCCGCTGATAGGACCCGCAATCTCAGATCGGACATGTTTTTCGGGCCCTTGTCCGCCGTTCCCCCCTCAAGGCCGGACATCCTAAAGCGCTTTTGCGGTCAGGCCGCCGAACCGGCGTTCGCGGCCCATGAAATCGGACAGGGCCAGATCGAAGGCCGCCTCGTCGAAATCGGGCCAATGGACAGGCGAAAAATGGAACTCCGAATAGGCGGCCTGCCACATCAGGAAATTCGACAGCCGGAGTTCGCCGCTGGTCCGGATGATGAGATCCGGGTCGGGAATACCCGCTGTATCGAGCCGGCTCGCGATCGCATCCTCGTCGATGTCTTCAGGAGCAAGGCGGCCTGCGGCGACCTCTTCTGCGAGTTGGCGGACCGAACGGGCGATTTCGTCACGGGAGCCGTAATTGAAGGCTACGACAAGGGTCATGCCCGTGTTGTTCCTGGTCAGCTCTTCCGCCTCGACCAGCAGCGCGCGGATACCCGGTTCCAGGGTCAGCCGGTCGCCGATTACCTTGATCCGGACATTCGCATTGTGAATCTCCGTCAGGTCACGCTGAACGAAACGGCGCAGAAGTCCCATCAGGAAACTGACTTCCGGCTGCGGACGGCTCCAGTTTTCAGAAGAGAAGCTATAGATCGTCAAATAACGGATACCGGTCTTGACCGCGTGCCGGATCGTCCGGCGCAACGCTTCCAGTCCGTGACGGTGTCCCTCGGTACGCGGCAGCCCCCTGGCCGTCGCCCAACGGCCGTTCCCGTCCATGATCAGGGCGACATGCCGAGGCAATGCACCGGCTGCCGGATCGGGCGCCGTATCCTCGGATTTTCGATCGGGACTGACCGTCATGAGGGACCCTGCTTTCAGCCGAAGCTCATCAGACCTTGGAGATTCAGACCTGGGAGATTTCCTGCTCTTTTTTCTCCAGCATGGCATCGACTTCGCCGATCATGCTGTCGGTCAGCTTCTGGACCTCGTCAGACGCGACCCGGCTATCGTCCTGGCTGATATCGCCGTCCTTTTCCAGCTTCTTGGCCGTATCCATGCCGTCGCGGCGCACGTGCCTGATGGCGACCTTGGCCTGTTCCGCATATTTGTGGGCGACCTTGATCAGTTCCTGGCGCCGTTCCTGGTTGAGTTCCGGAATCGGCAGGCGCAGCAACTGGCCGTCGACGACAGGATTGAGACCGAGGTTCGATTCGCGGATCGCCTTCTCGACCGCAGCAACCATCCCCTTGTCCCAGACCTGAACCGCAACCATGCGCGGTTCGGGCACGCTGACCGTGGCAACCTGGTTGATCGGCATGGACTGCCCATAGGCCTCAACGGTGATCGGTTCCAGCATGCTTGAGGAGGCGCGGCCCGTGCGCAGCCCTGCAAATTCGGTTTTCAGGACCGACAAAGCGCCTTGCATGCGGCGCTTCAGGTCGTCCAGATCAATACCTTCTACGGGCATATTGTCCTCACTTCATTCTAATTTGTTCGTTTTAATAGACTCTCAGCCGGCGCCAAGATGGCACACTCGCGACGAAACACAAGGGGCAGGCCCCGGCTAAAACGGAAAACTCTCAGCCGCCGACGACCGTGTAAGTGCCGGTTTCCTGCAAAACGCTGACCAGGGCACCCGGTGTGTGAATGGAAAAGACGATAACAGGAATGGAATTGTCACGTGCCAGGGCAATCGCCGTGGTGTCCATGACCTTCAGATCGCGCTGGATGACTTCCTCGTAGCCGAGGGTGTCGTAACGCACAGCATCCGGATTGACCTTTGGATCTTCGGAATAGACGCCATCGACCTGCGTGCCTTTCAGAAAAGCATCGCATTTCATCTCGGCGGCCCGCAGGGCCGCGCCGGAATCGGTGGTGAAGAACGGGTTGCCGGTACCGCCGGCGAAGACGATCACGTCACCGTCTTCCATGTAGCGTTCGGCGACACGCTGGGTAAACGTCTCGCAGATGGAGGGAACCGGCACGGCGGAAAGGACGCGGGCCTGAACCTTCAGCCGGCGCAGGGCGTCGGCGAGCGTCAGGCTGTTCATGATGGTCGCCAGCATGCCCATGTGGTCGCCGGTGACCCGGTTGCCGCCCTTTGCGGCCACGGCCACGCCGCGAAAGATGTTGCCCCCGCCGACGACGACCCCTACCTGCGCACCGAGTTCCACGGCATCGGCGATTTCCTTCGCAATCCGCTGCACGATGGCAGGATCGATACCGAAGGACTGGTTCCCCATTAGCGCCTCCCCTGACAGCTTCAGAAGCACGCGTTTCCAGCGGAGCGGATTGGTCATGGTGGAACCCTATTTCTTGTTGTGGCCTCTCAAAAAAAAGCGCCGGTCAATGCCGGCGCCTTTCGAACTTACTGCCCGGTGGCTGCTGCCACCTCTGCGGCGAAGTCTTGCTCTTCCTTCTCGATCCCCTCGCCGATGGCGAAGCGGACGAAACCGGTGAGCTTGACCGGCGTTCCAAGATCCTTGGCCAGCGCCTCGACAGCCTGCTCGACCGTCTTGTCCGGATCGATCACGAAGGCCTGTTTAACCAGCGTGACTTCTTCATAGAACTTGCGCAGGCGGCCTTCCACCATCTTTTCGATGATGTTTTCCGGCTTGCCGGATTCGCGGGCCTGCTCGGAGAACACGCTACGCTCGCGCTCGACGACTGCCGGGTCGAGTTCGTCCGTGTTCAGGGCCAGCGGGCTGGTTGCGGCAATGTGCATCGCGATCTGACGGCCGAGACCGTTCAGCTTGTCCTTATCGCCGGAGGATTCCAGGGCGACTAGAACACCGATCTTGCCGAGACCGTCGGAAACGGCACCGTGAACGTAGGTGGAGACGACACCTTCGGAAACGGACAGCATGGCGGTCCGACGAAGGGTCATGTTCTCGCCGATGGTCGCAATCGCATCGGTGATCGCATCGGCGACAGACTTGCCGCCGACCGTAGCGGAATTGACAGCGTCCAACGAGCCGTCGGTATTCACGGCGACACCGGCCACGTTCTTGACCAGGTCCTGGAACCCTTCGTTACGGGCAACAAAGTCCGTTTCGGAGTTCAGTTCGATGACGGCAGCCTTGGTGCCTTCAGCAGCAACGCCGACCAGACCTTCAGCGGCAACACGGCCTGCCTTCTTGGCAGCCTTTGCCAGGCCCTTGGTGCGCAGCCAGTCAACGGCAGCTTCCATATCGCCACCCGACTCGGTCAGGGCGGTCTTGCAGTCCATCATGCCAGCGCCGGATTTCTCGCGGAGCTCTTTTACCATCGCAGCGGTAATGCTCATCGATTGCCTCGGGGATGGGGGTTATTGATACGGCACGGTGTAACGGTAGATCACCCGCGCCTTTATGACGGGACTGCAACGAATTGCAGCCCCCTCTGCGAATTCAACAGATTTCTGCCACCCTTTGAGGGGCGGCAGAAAAACTGACTTAAGCCTGAGCGGCTGCTTCTTCGGCCGGCGCCTCTTCGGCAGCGGCGGGTTCTTCAGCGGCAGCAGTTTCTTCGGCCTCGGTTTCGGCCAGAGCTTCTTCGACCGGAGCTTCTTCCGCAGCACCGACATCCATGCCGGAAGCGCCCTGGGCGCGGGAAATGCCGTCGATGGCGGAGCGTGCAATCAGATCGCAGTAAAGCGTGATGGCGCGGCCGGCGTCGTCGTTGCCCGGCACCGGATAGGTGATGCCTTCCGGATTGGAATTCGAATCGAGGATAGCAGCAACCGGAATGCCCAGACGGCGGGCTTCCTGGATGGCGATCGCTTCACGGTTCGTATCGATCACGAAGATCAGGTCCGGAATACCGCCCATGTCCTTGATACCGCCGAGGTTGCGCTCGAGCTTCTCGCGCTCGCGGTCCATGAACAGGCGCTCTTTCTTCGTCAGCGCGTTGGCGGCGTCGGAATTGAGCGTTTCTTCCAGCTTGCGCAGGCGCTGGATCGACTGGGAGATGGTCTTCCAGTTGGTCAGCATGCCGCCGAGCCAGCGGGCGTTGACGAAGTACTGCGCGGAGTTGCGCGCAGCGGTCGCAACGGCGTCCTGTGCCTGGCGCTTGGTGCCGACGATCAGAACGCGGCCACCACCGGCAACCGTATCGCTGACGGCCTTCAGGGCCTGATGCAGAAGCGGAACGGTCTGAGCCAGATCGATGATGTGAACGTCATTACGGACACCGAAGATGTACTGGCCCATGCGCGGGTTCCAGCGGTGCTTCTGGTGGCCGAAGTGAACGCCAGCTTCCAAGAGCTGACGCATATTGATATCGGGCAATGCCATGGCCCTTAAACTCCTGATTTTCCGGTTTAACCTCCGCAAGAGGATTTGGACCGAAGGTGCTTCCAAAGAGAAGCTCCAGACGATCACCGGATGGAAGGCCGATAAGCTCGGTTTCCGCCCCTTGCGTGTGGAATGGGCGCCTTATAGTTGGACCGCTTCGTGAATTCAAGGCCTAGGGAGCAGTTTTTCGCGCTTCGTTCGCTGTCAAGAAGCGCCCCCAGCTGCCGCAGATGGACAGCCCGTGCCGATATTCCATTCCCGCACGATCCGGTCGGACATCATTGCCCCCGCCTGACCGCTGGTCTACCACAGCAGCCGAACCTCGCCACCTCGTCCTGCAAGGGAGCTGCACTTGACCACCAAAGGCATAAACCATCTCGGCCTGACTGTCCGGGACCTTGAACAGACGACGGCGTTTTTCACCGACCTGCTTGGATGGACGCTGCTGGGCCGGGACGACAGCTATCCGCGCACAACCGTATCGGACGGACATTGCCGCTTCACCCTCTGGCAGGTCGACCAGTCCCGGCCCATGACGGATTTCAACCGCAGGACCAACATCGGCCTGCATCATGTCGCCCTCGAGGTCGCCACGAAAGAAGATCTGTTCGAGATGGCGGACAAGGTACGCGCCTGGCCCGGTATTGTCATGGAATTCGAACCGGAACCGCTTGCCGGCGGACCGCGCATGCACATGATGTTCGCCGAACCCGGCGGAAACCGGGTGGAAATCATCTGGCCGGCCGGCCAATAGCACCGCCTTCAGATAGATCCGCAGTCCATCACGCCATCTGCACGTCGGTCACCCCGGGGACGGCTTTGAGCGCGCCGGCGATTTCCGGCGACAGACGGAACCTCCCCGGCAGCTTTACCTCGACTTCGCGCGCGCCGTTATCAAGAAGCACAACGACGGTGACTTCCCCCTCGCCGCGCACCTGCAGATGTCGGCGCAGACTTTCCACCGGCCGCTCGTCCCGAAGAAAGACCCGCATGCTCTTCTGCAGCCTGGTGACCACCTTCTCGATCGGGTCCACCTGCTCGATCCGGATGGAGGGCTCGTCGTCGCGCATGTCCGCGCCGACCAGCAGAACGACAGACCGTCCCGGCTCAAGCTGATCACGGAACTGTTCCAGCTTTTCCTTGAACAGCAGGCCTTCGTACTGGCCCGTGGCGTCCGACAGGCGGACGATTCCCATCCGGCTGCCTGTGCGGGTCTTACGTTCCTGTTTCGACAAAACCGTTCCAGCCAGACGCCCCGCAGAAGCGCCCTTCTTCACCGCTTCGGCGAATCTTGCCCAGGGCTGCACCCGCATCTTTTCCATGAGCGGGCCGAAATCGTCGAGCGGATGGGCCGACAGGTAGAACCCGATGGCGGAATGTTCGCGCTGGAGTTTTTCCTCGCCGGTCCAGGGAGCGGCGTCGGGCAGTTGCAGCGGTTCCTCACCGTCGCTTCCGCCGAAAAGCTCATCCTGCCCCAGGCTCTTGTTCTCCTCGGTGCGCTGCGCGAGGCCCATGATCCGGTCGAGCCCCTCCAGCACCCGCGCCCGGTTGGGCTCCAGTTCGTCGAACGCACCGGCGGCAACCAGATTTTCAAGGGTTCGCTTGTTGAGGAATTTCGGCGAGATCCGCCGGGCGAAATCGCCCAGGCTCGTAAACGGCGCGTCGCCGCGAACCTCGACGATGTGTTCCACCGCCTGTTCGCCCACGCCCTTGATGGCGCCCATGGCGTAGATGATCTTGCCGTCCTCCACGTCGAAATGGACCATGGAACGGTTGATCGTCGGCGGCACGATCTCGATCCCCATGCGCCGCGCTTCCTGTCGGAAGTCGCCGAGCTTGTCGGTGTTTCCCAGATCGAGCGTCATGGACGCCGCCATGAACTCGACCGGATAGTTCGCCTTCAACCAGGCGGTATGATAGGAGACGAGCGCGTAAGCGGCCGCGTGGGACTTGTTGAAGCCGTAATTGGCGAATTTCGCCACCAGGTCGAAGATCGTTCCGGCCTGTCCCTTGCTGATCCCCCGTTCCACGGCGCCGTCGACGAAGCGGGCCCGCTGGATTTCCATCTCCGCGGCAATCTTCTTGCCCATGGCGCGGCGCAGAAGGTCTGCTTCGCCGAGCGAATAACCGGACAGCACCTGGGCGATCTGCATCACCTGCTCCTGGTAGACGATAATGCCGTTCGTCTCCATCAGGATCGGTTCCAGCAGCGGATGCAGGCAGTCGGGCTCCTGCTCGCCGTGCTTCACCGCGTTATAGACCGGAATGTTTTCCATCGGCCCCGGGCGATAGAGCGCCACGAGCGCGATGATGTCCTCGAAGCGGTCCGGCTTCATGCCGGCGATGGCCCGGCGCATGCCCTGACTTTCCAGCTGGAACACGCCGAAGGTCTCGCCCTTGGCCAGAAGCTGGTAGGTCTTCTCGTCGTCGATCGGCAGCGCGGCGACATCGACCTCGACACCGCGCCGCTCGATCAGCTTCACCGCAGTATCGATCACCGTCAGCGTCTTCAGTCCGAGGAAGTCGAACTTCACCAGCCCGGCGTCCTCGACCATCTTCATGTTGAACTGGGCGACGGGCATGTCGGAGCGCGGATCGCGGTAGAGCGGGACGAGCTGTTCCAGCGGCCGGTCGCCGATCACCACGCCTGCGGCATGGGTGGACGCGTGCCGGTAAAGCCCTTCCAGCTTCTGGGCCATGATCAGAAGCTTGTCGACAATCTCCTCTTCCCGCGCAGCCTCGCGCAGGCGCGGTTCGTCTTCGATCGCCTGGGCCAGTGTCACCGGGTTGGCCGGATTGGCCGGCACCAGCTTGCACAACCGGTCCACCTGGCCATAAGGCATTTGCAGCACCCGGCCGACATCGCGCAGGACGGCGCGCGCCTGCAGCGAACCGAAGGTGATGATCTGGGCCACCTGCTTGCGGCCGTATTTCTCCTGAACGTAGCGGATCACCTCTTCACGCCGGCTCTGGCAGAAATCGATATCGAAGTCCGGCATCGACACGCGTTCCGGATTGAGGAAGCGTTCGAACAGCAGCGAAAACCGCATCGGGTCCAGGTCGGTGATGGTCAGCGACCAGGCAACGAGCGAGCCCGCGCCCGAACCACGCCCCGGACCGACCGGTATGTCGTGCGCCTTGGCCCATTTGATGAAGTCCGCAACGATCAGGAAGTATCCCGGGAACTTCATCCGCTCGATGATGCCGAGCTCATAGTCCAGCCGTTCCCAGTAGTCCTTTTCTTCCAGTTCGGGCGCCAGTCCGTGGGCTTCCAGGCGCGCGGTCAGGCCTTCCCTCGCCTGACGCCTGAGTTCTTCCGCCTCCGCCTTTTCCGCTTCCTCCGGATCGGCGTCCGCACCGGCAAACCGCGGCAGGATCGGATCCCGGCGGACCGGGCGGTAGCTGCAGCGTTGCGCGATCTCCACGGTCGAGGCGAGCGCCTCCGGCAGGTCGGAAAAGAGCTCGGTCATTTCCGCACGTGACTTGAAATAATGTTCCGGCGTCAGCCGGCGCCGGTCTTCCTCGATGATGACCCGGCCTTCCGCGATACAGATCAGCGCATCATGGGCTTCATAGTCCTCGCGCTTCGGGAAGAAGGCCTCATTGGTCGCCACGAGCGGCAGACCGAGTTCGTAGGCAAGGTCGATAAAGGCAGGTTCGGTGCGCCTCTCCTCTTCCGTGCCGTGACGCTGGAGTTCCACATAGCAGCGCCCCTTGAAGGCTTCCGCGAGACGCACAAGCCGGACCCTGGCCAGATCCTTCTGGCCCGAGGTCAGCATCTTGCCGATCGGCCCGAGGCTCCCGCCTGTCAGCAGGATCAGCCCATCGGACTTTTCCTCCAGGTACTCGCCCGTCACATGCGGAATAAGGCCGGTCTCGGTATCGAGGAACGCGCGCGAACTCAGTTCCATCAGGTTGCCGTAGCCGGTCTCGTTCATGGCCAGCAGGATCACATTGGAAAGCGGCGGCTCGCCGCGCCTTCCCGCTTCCGCCCCGTCCTTGAAATCGATGGAAAGCTGGCAGCCGATGATCGGCTGGATGCCCGCACCCCAGGCCTTGGCGGAAAACTCCTGCGCGCCGAAAAGATTGCCCGTATCGGTGATGGCCAGCGCCGGCTGCTCATCCGCCTTTGCCAGATCGAGCAGCTTCTTGATCGGCAACGCCCCTTCCAGAAGAGACAGGGCCGAATGAACCCGCAGATGCACGTACCCGACGCCGCCGGCCTCTTCAGAGGGTTTCTGCTCAGGGGAATCAGGGCTCGTCATCACGCACACCACGGCTCATTCTGGAATCGCGGTTAAGTGAAACGGTTCAATGACCGGCTGTCGAGACGGCAACGCGGATAATCACCAGCCTTCGCAGCTATTGGCACGATTATTCGCAAATACGGGCGACACCATCTCGCCTGCGTGGGCTCGCCGGCACGGGACGTGTTCATGACGCGACTTCAAATCCGCAGACACGCCCGAAAATAGTAAAGCCCCTTATTGGAGCTTCAGGAGAACATCACCCCAGACATACAGGGTCGCACAGAAACTGACGAGAGAACCGAGCGCTACAAAATCGCGGGCCACGTAAATCATGTCGTCCTCCAACGCAGGAAACTCAACTCGATGGGGTGACTATGTTCCATATTTGTTCTTATTGCAAGCCCTTTTTGTTCTCGTATTTTGACCTCAGTCATCAAGCTTTGCAAAATCGATGTTCCGGCTTGGTTCCCGTTATCGGAGCCGGCGGATCAAAGGGGAACGATCCTGCCGTCCTGCAGGGTGATCGCCCGGTCCATCCGGCTTGCCAGTTCCATGTTGTGGGTCGCAAACAGGGTGGCGACACCGGAAGCACGGACGAGCGCCTGCAGCGCGTCAAAGACGTAATGGGCCGTGTGCGGATCGAGATTGCCCGTCGGTTCGTCCAGAAGCAGAATGCGCGGCGCATTGGCAACCGCGCGTGCCACCGCGACACGTTGCTGTTCGCCTCCGGAGAGTTCGGACGGACGGTGCGTCGCCCTGTCCCCCATGCGCATGTATTCCAGAAGCTCCTGGGCCCGTTCGGCAGCGACGTCCTTCCTGAGGCCCCGGATCATCTGCGGCATCATGATATTTTCAAGAGCGGTAAATTCGGGCAGGAGATGATGGAACTGATAGACGAACCCGACGTCGTTGCGGCGGATCGCCGTGCGCTGATCGTCGTCGAGTTCGGAGCAGTTCCGCCCGCCGATAATGACATCGCCGCTGTCGGGATGTTCCAGAAGGCCCGCAATGTGCAGAAGGGTCGATTTACCCGTGCCGGACGGGGCGACGAGTGCGACCATTTCGCCGACGCCAAGCCGCAGTTCAGCGCCGCTCAGGATCCGCAGCTCGTTATCGCCTTCCTGAAAGCACCGTTCGATCTGTTTCAGTTCCAGGGCCGCCGGTCTGCTTTGGGCCTGTCTTCCCGGGTCCGTACGCATATCCATCACTCGTACCTCAGCGCTTCCACGGGATCGAGACGCGCTGCGCGCCAGGCCGGATAAAGCGTCGCCAGCAGGGACAGCACCAGTGCCATCACCAGCACCATGACAGTCTCGCCGCTGTCGATATCGGCCGGCAGGCGCGAGAGGAAATAAAGCGTCGGATCGAAGATCTGGGTGCGTGTCACCCAGGAGATGAACTGGCGAATGCTCTCGATATTGAGGCAGACGATCAGGCCAAGCAGAAAACCGGCGAAGGTGCCGACAAAGCCGATGCTGGCGCCGGTGATCAGAAAGATCCGCATGACGGATCCACGGGTCGCGCCCATGGTGCGCAGGATCGCAATGTCCCTGCCCTTGTCCTTCACCAGCATGATCAGTCCGGAGATGATATTGAGCGCCGCAACCAGCACGATCAGCGTCAGGATGATGAACATCACGTTCCGCTCCACCTCCAGGGCGGAAAAGAAGGTGACGTTGCGCTGGCGCCAGTCGGAGGTATAGGCCGGACGGTTGGCGGCGTCCTCGATCGCGGGCTTCATTTCGCCGACCCGGTCCGGATCGAGCACATAGATTTCGATGCCCGTCGCCTTGCCGTCCATGCGGAAGAAGCCCTGCGCCTCGGTGATCGGCATGAACACGAAGGTGGAATCATATTCGCTCATGCCGATCTCGAAAATCGCCGTCACCGGATAGGCCTTGACCCTGGGCGTCACCCCCATCGGCGTGACGTTGCCTCTGGGCGAAATGATCGTGACATTGTCGCCGACGGTCACGCCAAGCTGCTGGGCCATGCGCGATCCGATGGCGACCCCCTTGCCGGAATCGAAATCGTCGAGCGTGCCGTGGAGGATGTTGCTCGCAACCAGGGGCACCTTGCGCATGTCCGCTTCATGGAGGCCGCGGACCAGTCCGCCCAGATTGCCGGCCGGGCCGGAAATCAGCGCCTGGCCTTCCACGAAGGGAATGGCGCTGATCACATCGGGAACATTCTCGATCCGTTTCGCCACCTCATCGTAATCGGTCAGCGGCTGGTCGATCGGCTGGAGCAGCATGTGGCCGTTAATGCCCAGGATCTTGCCGAGCAATTCGCTGCGGAAGCCGTTCATCACCGCCATCACGATGATGAGGGTCGCCACGCCGAGCATGATGCCGGCGAAGGAGAACCCTGCAATCACGGAAATGAACGTCTCGCGCCGCCTGGAACGCAGGTAGCGTCCGGCGATCATCCATTCGAAAGCCGAAAACGGCTTTGTGCCGGAGACCGCCTCCCTGTTGTCAGCGGCCTCTGCTGTTCCTTGTGCTGTCATCACACGTCCACTTGCCGTCAGGCCCCCAGATTCCACTCCCGGAATCACCCCTTTGGAGGATCGGCGAGCAGACTTACGCCGTCAATGCCGCAACGAGCTTGTTCAGCGTTGCTTCTGGGGACAGCATTTCCTTTTCGCCGGTGGCCCGGTTTTTAACCTCAAACACGCCATCTTTAAGGCCACGCGGCCCGCCGACCACCTGATACGGCAGGCCGATCAGGTCCATGGTGGCGAATTTCGACCCGGCACGGGCGTCCGTATCGTCGTAAAGCACCTCGATGCCGGCCCGTTCCAGTTTGCCGTAGAGATCCTCGCAGGCCGTGTCCGTCAGTTCGTCTCCGGCCTTCAGATTGACCAGGCCGACATGGAACGGCGCCACGGACGCCGGCCAGATGATGCCGTCGTCGTCATGGCTGGCCTCGATGATAGCCCCGAGCAGACGCGACACGCCGATGCCGTAAGAGCCCATGTGAACCGGGACTTCGGTGCCGTCTGCGGTCGCGACCTTGGCGCCCATCGGATCGGAATACTTGGTGCCGAAATAGAAGGTCTGGCCGACTTCGATGCCGCGGGCCACGATCCGCTTGTCCTCCGGCACGGAGGCTTCGAATTCGCCCTTGTCGACAACGTCTTCCGTCGCCGCATAATGGGACGTCCAGTCCGCCACGATCGGGCTCAGGTCGCTGTCGAAATCGACGTCGTCGCCGGGAATGGCCTTGTCCAGATAATCCGCATGGCAGTAGACCTCGCTCTCGCCCGTGTCGGCCAGAACGATGAATTCGTGGCTCAGGTCGCCGCCGATCGGGCCCGTTTCCGCCCGCATCGGGATGGCGGTCAGGCCCATGCGCTTGTAGGTGCGCAGGTAGGCGACGAACATACGGTTATAGGCCTCCACCGCCCGCTCCTGATCGAGATCGAAGGAATAGGCATCCTTCATCAGGAACTCGCGGCCGCGCATGATCCCGAATCGCGGCCGGACCTCGTCCCGGAACTTCCACTGGATGTGATAGAGGTTCAGCGGCAGGTCCTTGTAGGAGCGGACATAGGCCCGGAAGATGTCGGTGATCATCTCCTCGTTCGTCGGCCCGTAGAGCATATCGCGCTCGTGCCTGTCGGTGATGCGCAGCATCTCCTTGCCATAGGCGTCGTACCGTCCGCTCTCCCGCCACAGGTCGGCGGACTGGATGGTCGGCATCAGAAGCTGGATCGCCCCGGCGCGCGCCTGCTCCTCCTCCACGATCCGCTCGATCTTGCGCAACACCCGGTGCCCCAGCGGCAACCAGGAATAGATCCCGGCCGATTGCTGACGGATCATGCCGGCGCGCAGCATCAGGCGGTGAGAGACGATTTCCGCCTCCTTGGGCGTTTCCTTCAAAATGGGCAGAAAGAAGCGGGACAGACGCATGAGTTTCACTCTGGGGTCGAGGGGTTACAGAATTCGGATCGCAGTCAAACCGCATGCGCAGTCGAATGACAAGTGCAAAGCGGGACAGCCCGTGACTTTCTCTTCCGAAATGCCCTTAAAAACGGCAGAAATGACAGGTCCTACGCCTGCTAAACTCCTGTGCAAGCAAAAAAAATATGCTTTACGACACAAATAGGTGACAACCGTCATCCGATCCTATAGTGTCTGACCGCATAAGAAAAAGGGCGGTCGGCAATCGTACCTACCCCCTTATATAGGCATCGCGGTCTGAGTCTTGGGAGGAAGATCCCTCCGGCGCCCGTTTCGGTCGCAGCCGACCCACTGAAATTCGAATGAATGCAGTGAGGCAAGAGGGATATTTAGACGCGGAACTTTTTCAAGGCAGAGCTTGGCTCTGCCTTTTTTTCTGCCTGTTGAACCACCAGAATCCGTATAAGCGTTTTCACCTAAAATTGCAGCGCGACCTTCCGCCTCAGTCTGCTTCCGGCAGATCGGCTCAGCGGGCGGCTCTCATCAGAACGGTAGGTCGTACAGGCTGAAGCCGGATGTTTTCAGCAGATAGAAACCGGCAAACAGGGTCGACGTCACGATGGTGGTCAAAATGATCACCCGCAGGAACCTCGGCTTTTCCGGAGCGCCCGGATCCGAGCCCGGCACGACCTCCCCCGCTTCCTCCTGGGTCCGGTGAAATCCGAAGGGCAGAAACGCAAACAACAGGATCCACCACATCATGAAATAGACGGCGATGCCATAGGTCAGGCTCATTGTGCTCGCTTATGCCTCGTCAGCTGCGGGAACGGTTTGCCGGAAATTGCCTCGATACCGAGACTGCCGTTTCCAGCGACGCCGCACTCCTAACATACGCAGCCGCCTTTTGACCAATTCCTTTCCACATGAACAGCTGCTGGTCTTTGTCGCACCCCAGAAGGCCTGTCGCCGCAGAATTTATTCGAAAGGCGGCGATTTCACGGTCTGGACTGCCGGCGCGGCGACCGTCTCCGACATTACAGGAAATGCAGAGGCCCGGCCCTCTCTGCGGTACAGAGCAAGGGCCAGCCCCCAGATCACCAGTTCCGCCAGGAAGGTCCAGTGCAGGACGAAACTGAACAGCCAGTGCGGTTGGGTCGGTCGAATCGTCACGAGCTGGTAAAGCGTGTTGTCCCATGGAGAAAGCCACAGGATGCCGCCGACCAGGCTGTCCAGAACCAGATGCAGAAAACTCGCGGCAATGGCGATGATGACGTAAGGACGAAGCCGCGTGCCCCAGAAGGCGGCAAGGCTCGCTCCCGACGACGGCCCAGAAGGCCGGGATATGAACCCAATACCGGTGATGGTGAATTTGGCGGCCATCGACCAAGAAAAACCAGATCAGGTCGAAGTCCGGCAGGATAGAGAAAAACAGGGCGACCGGCAGCAGCAGAGGCGGCCGGTCCTTCATCAGTTTTGTCAGGCAATAGCCGGCGGGAAGATGAGCGGTCAGCATGGGGTCCGATCATGCAAAGGGTTTCGCGTAATAACGGTCTGACCCAACTGCATAATCGGTTCCGTGGCCCGAATTGGGGCCACAACCTGAAAACAGTATGACCCTTTCAGGGACAACTCCGAACGGCAGACCGTTTAGGCTTCTTCCAGCTCGGTCAACGTGCCCAGGAAGTCCTTCGGATGCAGGAACAGCACCGGTTTGCCATGGGCGCCGATCTTCGGCTCGCCGTCGCCGAGGACGCGCGCACCATCGGCGAGCAGCTTGTCGCGTGCCGCGATGATGTCATCGACCTCGTAACAGACGTGATGAATGCCGCCGGACGGATTCTTTTTCAGGAATTTGGCAATCGGCGAATTCTCACCGAGCGGCTCCAGCAGTTCGATCTTGGTGTTGGGCAGGTTGATGAAAACCGTCGAGACCCCGTGGTCCGGCTGCGCGACCTTTTCAGACACATCCGCGCCAAGGGTATCGCGGTAGACCGCCGCCGCCGCCTCGATATCGGAAACCGCAATCGCCACGTGATTTAACCGACCGATCATGAACCTCACTCCCAAACTGCTCGCCAGACGTCAAAGCCCGGACAGACGTCAAATACGGGTGACCAGCACCTTGCACAGCGTCTTCTTGCCCCAAACCTCAAGAACGGCGGACCGGGCTGCCCTACGGGCGGCCTCTCCGACCAGGTCCTTGTCCTTGCGCCGGGCCTTCGGAATGCTCCGGATGGCACCGACCACCGCCTTGGAGATGATATCCTCCATCGGCTCGCCTTCATCGTCCGTGTCCGGAAGCCCAATCGGCGCGATTTCCGGATCGTCCAGAAGATCGCCCGCCCGGTCGACCACCAGGGAGACGACGAGCGCGCCCGCATAGGACAGCTTGCGCCGTTCCTTGACACCGGTCACTTCCGGATCGTCGAGAATGTTGCCGTCCTTGACCAGGATGCCGGACGGCGCCTCGTCGATGATCCCGGCGGAACCGGACACGAGCCGAATGATGTCACCATTCTTGCCACGCACGACTTCCGGCACCTTCTGCGCTGCCGCGAATTCTGCGTGCGCGGCAAGATGCAACGGTTCCCCGTGGACGGGAACCACGACTTTCGGCTTCAGCAATTTGTAGAGCTGCTCCAGTTCGCCGCGCCGCGGATGACCGGACACATGCACCAAGCCGTCCCGGTCGGTCACGATCTCAACGCCGGTCTTGGCGAAGTTGTTCATCACCTCGCCGACGGCCTTTTCGTTGCCCGGAATCGTCCGCGAGGAGAAGATCGCCATGTCGCCCTTGGACAGGGCGATGTTGCGGTGATCGCCGGCGGCTATCCTGGAAAGGGCGGCCCGTGCCTCCCCTTGCGAACCGGTGCAAAGCAGAACCGTCTTGTCGCGGGGCAGATAGCCGAAGGCTTCCTCGTCATGAAAGCTCGGCAGACCGTCCAGATAGCCGAGTTCGCCGGCGACATCGATCACCCGAAGCATGGACCGGCCGACGACGACCACATCCCTGCCGGCGGCGGCCGCCGCCTCCGCGATCGCCCGGATCCGGGCCACGTTGGAGGCAAAGGTCGTCACCGCCACCCGGTGCTTGGCCGACTTGATGATTTTCTTCAGCTCGACGGCGACATCCGCCTCGCTGGGGCTTTCGCCGTCGCGGATCGCATTGGTGCTGTCGCAGACGAGCGCCATCACGCCTTCCCGGCCCAATTCGCCCAGACGGTCCAGATCGATCGCACGGCCGACGCCCGGCGTCAGATCGATCTTCCAGTCGCCGGTGTGAAGGACGAGCCCGGCGGGGGTACGGATTGCCAGGGCACACGGTTCGGGGATGGAATGCGCCATGGCGACGAATTCCACATCGAACGGACCGATCTGGTGGCGCTCGCCCTGCTTGACGACGGTGACCGGAACCTTTTCCGATCCCGGCTCGCTTTCATACTTGGCTTCCAGAAGTCCGGCGGTGAAGGCGGTCGCATAGACCGGCACCTTCAGGAACGGCCACAGATGGATGATCCCGCCGTAGTGATCTTCGTGCGCATGGGTGATGACCATGCCGACGATGTTGTTGACTTCCTCTTCGAGGAACTTGATGTCGGGAAGAACGAGATCGATCCCCGGCAGTTCCGGTCCGGCAAAGGACACGCCGCAATCGACGATAAGCCAGGATCGGTTGTCTTCCGGGCCATAGCCGTAAAGGCCGAGGTTCATTCCAATTTCGCCCACGCCGCCGAGCGGCAAAAAGACGATGTCGTTGGCTGCTGCCACTCAAAACTCCAAACAGCGGTTTGTTGAAATGCCGGACGAGCCCCGAATTTCAGGGAGGTGAGATCAGGGCTTCAAGCCCGGCAAAAAGACGTCCCCGGCGAAGATGGTCCTTAGTTCACCGCTATCAAGTCTGAGGACCAGATGACCCCGGGTATTGAGGTCCAGGAAGGTTCCCGAAATTTCATCGGACGCGTTGCGCACGGTTATCTTCTGACCGAGATGGGCAGCCCTTGCAAGCCACGCCTCGCGCACCGGTAAAAAACCGTCCGCCTTCTGCCAGTTTTCAAGCCATTCCGCAAGTCGGACGCTCAGATGATCAAGAAGCCCCTCGGCCGTGACCCGGTATCCGAGCGCGGTCAGGTCGACACTGGGATAGAGCGAGAGGTCCGGATGCGAGACGCAGTTCACCCCGAAACCGAGCACCACCGCCAGGCGCTTGTCCGACAGGGTTTCCGCTTCAAGCAGGATCCCGGAGAGTTTCGCCCCCTCGATCAGGAGATCGTTCGGCCATTTGAGTTTTGCCAGATGGTGCGCGCCGGTCGCCTTGTCCACGGCTTCTGCCAGAGCAACGGCCGCCAGGAGCGGCAGTTCGCCCAGACGTTCCGCAGGCCCAGGATCGATCAGCAGGTGACTGGCGAACAGATTGCCGCGCGGCGATGCCCAGTCCCGACCGAGCCGCCCCCTGCCCTGTAACTGTTCCCCGGCCGTTATCCAGAGGTGTCCTTGGTCGCCGGACCGGGCCCGCTCGAATGCGAGCGTATTGGTCGAACCGACCGTGTCGTGATGCTCAAAGCGAAGACCCGGCGCGGATCGCGCCGGGTTGCCGGTATTCATGCGAGAGGAACCGCCGGTCAGAAGAGCGATCCCGCAGCCACCGTCGCGGCCTGGACGATCGGACCGGGCAGGATCGCGAAGAAGATCACGAACAGCCCGGACAGGCCGAGAACGAAGCGCAATTCCATCGGCATGGCCTCAAAGGCTTCCGCCGGTTCGTCGAAGAACATTACCTTGATGACACGCAGGTAATAGTAGGCGCCGACAACCGACATCAGGACACCGATGACCGCCAGCGGATAAAGACCTGCTTCCACAGCTGCGGAGAACACGAACCACTTGCCGAAGAACCCGACGAAGGGCGGGATCCCGGCCAGCGACCACATCAGGACCGCAAGCAGGATCGCCATCGGCAGATTGGTGCGCGACAGGCCGGCGAGTTCATAGATGTCCTCCACCATGCCGTCCTTGCGGCGCATGGACAGGATGCAGGCGAACACGCCGAGGGTCATGGCGAGATAAGCGGTCATATAGAAGATCACGCCGACGACGCCGGTCTGCGTACCGGCCGCAAGCCCGACCAGGGCATAGCCCATGTGGCCGATGGACGAATAGGCCATCAGGCGCTTGATGTTGGTCTGGCCGATGGCCGCAAAGGCGCCGAGCGCCATGGAGGCGATCGACACGAACACGATCACCTGCTGCCAGTCGGTCGTGACCGGCTGGAAGGCGTCGATGACGATCCGCACCAGCATGCCCATGGCGGCAACCTTCGGCGCGGCCGCCAGGAAGGCGGTCACCGGTGTCGGCGCCCCTTCATAGACATCCGGCGTCCACATGTGGAACGGCACGGCGGAGATCTTGAAGGCAAGACCGGCCAGGATGAACACCAGGCCGAAGATCAGGCCAAGCGACGCGCCCTGGTGGGCAAGCACTTCGGAAATCTCAGCAAAGCCGGTATGGCCTGTGAAGCCGTAGGTCAGCGACATGCCGTAAAGCAGCATGCCGGAGGACAGCGCGCCGAGAACGAAGTATTTCAGGCCCGCTTCCGTGGACCGCACCGAATCCCGGTTGATCGCCGCAACCACGTAGAGCGAAAGGCTCTGCAGTTCCAGACCCAGATAGAGCGAGATCATGTCGTTGGCGGACAGCATCAGCAGCATGCCGAGCGTCGCCAGCACAATCAGGATCGGATATTCGAACCGGTCGAACGACTGCGATTTCGCATAGGCCCAGGACATGGCGATGGCGAAGAACGAGCCGATCAGCACCAGAAGCTTCATGAAATAGGCGAAATCGTCGAGCACGAAGGCGCCGCCGAAGGTTTCGCCCATTTTCGCTCCGAACGGCAGCACGAACAGCGCGGTCGCCGCGATCAGCCCCATGGACATGCCGTTGACCAGGAAACTGATCCTCGGCCCGCCGAAGGCACCGATCATCAACAAGACCATCACGCCGACAGCCAGGAAGATCTCCGGCAGAACCGGCAGGAGATCTGGCAAATGGGTCATTTCCGACATGTCTCGTCTCTCGCCTTCGGAACGTTAGTGCACGACCGCTACGGCTTGCTGGACTTGGCCAGCCGCCTCAAGCGCTGCGTGATAGGAGTTGATCAGGTTGTCGACCGCGCCCTGGGTCACGTCGAGGATCGCCATCGGATAGAAACCGAAGAAGATCGTCAGCGCGATCATCGGGAACAGGATGGCCTTTTCCCGCAAGGACAGATCGAGGATCGATTTCAGGCTCTCCTTCTCCAGCGCGCCGAAGACGACGCGGCGATAGAGATAGAGGGCATAGGCCGCCGACAGGATCACGCCTGTGGTCGCAAAGAACGCCACCCAGGTGTTCACCTGGAACGCACCCATCAGCGTCAGGATTTCACCAACGAAGCCGGAGGTTCCCGGCAGGCCCACATTGGCCATGGTGAAGATCAGGAACACGACCGCGTATTTCGGCATCCTGTTGACCAGTCCGCCGTAGGCGGAAATCTCGCGGGTGTGCATCCGGTCGTAGATCACGCCGACACAGAGGAAGAGCGCGCCGGAGACAATGCCGTGCGACAGCATCTGGAAGATGCCGCCCTGCACGCCCTGGGGCGTCATGGTGAAGATGCCCATGGTGACGTAGCCCATGTGGGCCACGGACGAATAGGCAATCAGCTTCTTGATGTCTTCCTGGGCGAGCGCCACCAGCGAGGTGTAGATGATCGCGACCACGGACAGGGTGAAGATGAACGGCGCGAACATATCGGACGCGACCGGGAACATCGGTAGCGAGAACCGCAGGAACCCGTAGCCGCCGAGCTTCAGCAGAATACCGGCCAGAATGACCGAGCCGGCCGTCGGCGCTTCCACGTGCGCATCCGGCAACCAGGTATGCACCGGCCACATCGGCATCTTCACCGCGAAGCTTGCGAAGAAGGCGAACCACAGCCAACCCTGCATCTCCACCGGGAACGGATGGTTCAACAGCGCGACGATATCCGTCGTGCCTGCCTGCCAGTACATCGCCATGATGGCGATCAGCATCAGAACCGAGCCGAGCAGCGTATAGAGGAAGAACTTGTAGGATGCGTAGACGCGCCGCGCGCCGCCCCAGACCCCGATGATCAGGAACATCGGGATAAGGCCCGCTTCGAAGAAGACGTAGAACACCACCAGATCCAGCGAGCAGAACACGCCGATCATCAGGGTTTCCAGAATGAGGAAGGCGATCATGTATTCCTTCACCCGCTTCTGAATGCTCTCCCAGGAGGCGAGAATGCAGAACGGCATCAGGAACGTGGTCAGGATCACGAACAGCATCGAAATGCCGTCGACACCCATCTTGTAGGTGATCGTACCGCCGAGCCAGTCGCTGGTTTCCACCATCTGGAAACCGGGGTTCTGGTAGTCGAAGCTACCCCAGATGAACAGCGACAGGGCAAACGTGAACAGCGTCGTGACAAGCGCCACGCCCCGGATGTTCTTCTTGCCGCCCTCGTCGTCTCCCGGCACCAGGAGAATCGCCAGGACACCTGCCAGAGGCAGAAAAGTCGTGGTCGTAAGAATTGGCCAGTCGTTCATCAGTGAGCTCCCCCACCGGTACCCGCACCGGTGAACATCGACCAGGTGATGAGCGCAGCCACCCCGATCAGCATCGCAAAGGCATAGTGGTAGAGATATCCGGTCTGCAGCTTGACCACCCAGGTGGTCACGTTCTGGACGCGGGCGGCAACGCCATCGGGACCGAAGCCGTCGATGATCGTCCCGTCGCCCTTCTTCCACAGCTTCCGGCCGACCCACATGGCGGGCCTCACGAACAGGAAGTCATAGAGCTCGTCGAAGTACCACTTGTTGAGCAGGAACTGGTAAAGACCGGAATGACGTTCCGCCAGCCGCTTCGGCGATTCCGGCGAGCGGACGTAGAACTGGTAGGCCACCAGGAACCCGCCGAGCATCATGACGAAGGGCGAAACCTTCACCCAGCCCGGCACCTCGTGCATGGCATGCATGATGTGGTTGTCCGGACCGAGGAAAATGGCGCCTTTCCAGAATTCCTCGAACGCCTCGCCGATGAACACGCCCTTGAACACCATGCCGGCCAGGGCGGCTCCGACGGACAAGAGCAACAGCGGCACCAGCATCACCCAGGGCGATTCATGGACATGGCTCATGACATCGACCGGCGCGCGCGGCTTGCCGTGGAAGGTCATGAAGGTCAGACGCCAGGAATAGAACGAGGTCAGCGCAGCGGCTATGACCGTCAGCCAGAAACCGTAGATCGCGAAGGAATTGTGGCCGGCGTAGGCCGCCTCGATGATCGCGTCCTTGGAGATGAACCCGGCAAAGCCGATGGAGGTGAGCGGCAGGCCGACCCCGGTCAGGGCGAGCGTGCCGATCATCATCGTCCAGTAGGTGAACGGAATGTGTTTCCTCAGGCCACCCATCTTGCGCATGTCCTGCTCGTCGGAAACGGCGTGGATCACCGAACCGGCGCACAGGAACAGGAGTGCCTTGAAGAAGGCATGGGTGAACAGGTGGAAGATGCCCACCCCGTAGGCGCCGACGCCGAGGGCGACGAACATGTAGCCGAGCTGGGAACAGGTCGAATAGGCGATCACCCGCTTGATGTCGTTCTGGACGAGGCCGACCGTTGCCGCGAAGAAGGCGGTGGTGGCACCGAAGAAGGTCACGACGGTGAGCGCCGTGTGCGACAGCTCGAACAGCGGCGACAGGCGCGCCACCATGAACACGCCAGCCGTCACCATGGTCGCGGCGTGAATGAGCGCGGAAACCGGCGTCGGGCCTTCCATGGCGTCCGGCAGCCAGGTATGCAGCAGGAACTGGGCCGACTTGCCCATCGCCCCCATGAACAGCAGCAGGCAGACCACGGTCAGCGCCCCGTGCGGGTCGAGCTGATGGCCGAGGAAGGTCATCACCTCGGCGTGTTCTCCCGCCAGGGCAGGCGCATTGGCGAAGATGGTCGACATGTCGATGCTGTCGAACAGGAAGAAAACGCCGAAGATGCCGAGCGCGAAGCCGAAGTCGCCGACGCGGTTGACAACGAACGCCTTGATCGCGGCCGCGTTCGCCGAAGGCTTCTGGTACCAGAAACCGATCAGCAGGTAGGAGGCAAGACCCACGCCTTCCCAGCCGAAGAACATCTGCAGCAGGTTGTCGGAGGTCACCAGTGACAGCATGGCGAAGGTGAACAGGGACAGATAGGCGAAGAACCGCGGGCGGTGCGGATCATGGTGCATGTAGCCGATGGAATAGACGTGCACCAGGGCGGAGACCGAATTCACCACCACCAGCATGACCACGGTCAGCGTATCGACCCGGATCGACCACGACACGTCCAGCGCGCCCGCGGTGATCCAGCGCATGATCTGGATCTGGTAAAGCGCGGTTTCGCCGTAACCGACGGAGAAGAAGGCAACCCAGGACAGGATGGCCGCGATGATCACCAGACCGCTGGTGATGTATTCGCTTGCCTTGGCGCCGATCGCCCGGCCGAACAGTCCGGCAATCAGGAACCCGATCAGGGGCAGGAAGACAATTGCAGAGTACATTCGCCCCTAGCCTTTCATCACGTTGATGTCTTCCACGGCAATCGAGCCGCGGTTGCGGTGGAACACCACCAGGATGGCCAGCCCGATGGCGGCTTCCGCGGCGGCGACCGTGAGAACCAGCATGGTGAAGATCTGCCCCATCATGTCGCCGAGAAAGGTCGAGAAGGCGACAAAGTTGATGTTGACGGCCAGGAGCAGCAGCTCGATGGACATCAAGATGACAATCACGTTCTTCCGGTTCAGGAAGATTCCGAAGATCCCGATCGTGAACAGGATCGCCGCGACCGTGAGATAATGCGACAGACCGATTTCCATGGGCGCCTCGCCGTGCTCCCCCTCGTTTAATCTCAACCGGACTGCGGCGCGGAGTGTTTCACCGCCGTCCGGATCATCGAATGAGCGCTTAAAAAGCGCGTTAGATACCCTTGCCAGTCTCCACCTTGTGGATCTCGATAGCGATTTCCTTGTTACGGGCAACCTGCTTCGAGATATCCTGGCGTTTGACGTTTTCCTTGTGGCGCAGCGTCAGCACGATGGCGCCGATCATGGCCACCAGCAGCACCAGTCCGGCCACTTGGAAGAAGAAGACGTATTTCGTGTAGAGCACATCGCCGATGGCCTGGATGTTCGAGACATCGCTGAGCACCGGCATCGGCTCCGCGCCGTGGCCGGCGATTTCCGGAGAAATCACCCAGGCGCCGAGGCCGAGCACCAGTTCGATCAACAGAACCAGTCCGACCAGAGCGCCGATCGGCAGGTACTGCAGGAAGCCCTGGCGCAATTCGACGAAGTCCACGTCGAGCATCATGACCACGAACAGGAACAGCACCGCGACCGCGCCGACGTAGACGACGACCAGCAGCATGGCCAGATATTCCGCTCCCAGCATCACGAACAGCCCGGCGGAGTTACAGAACGCAAGGATGAGGAACAGCACCGAACTCACCGGATTGCGCGAGGCAATCACCATGAAGGCGGATGCCACCGTCACCCCGGCGAACAAATAGAAAAAGAGCGCGTTCAGGATCATTTCTAGACCTGCCTGTCCTCTGGCCGGAACCCGGCCCCTTCTTTAAGACCCCACCGGCCGGATTGCCGGAAGAGCCTCTGATTGCGTTTTGCCCCTACCGGTAAGGAGCATCCATATCGATGTTGCGGGCGAGTTCCCGTTCCCAACGGTCTCCGTTCGCGAGCAGCTTCTCTTTCGAGTAGTAGAGCTCCTCGCGGGTTTCCGTGGCGAATTCGAAGTTCGGCCCTTCGACGATGGCATCCACCGGGCAGGCTTCCTGGCAGAAGCCGCAATAGATGCATTTCACCATGTCGATGTCGTAGCGGGTGGTCCGGCGCGTGCCGTCGTTGCGGCGCGGCCCGGCCTCGATCGTGATTGCCTGCGCCGGGCAGATTGCCTCGCACAGCTTGCAGGCAATACAGCGTTCCTCACCGTTCGGATAACGGCGCAGAGCATGTTCACCGCGGAAGCGCGGGCTCACCGGCCCCTTTTCGAAGGGGTAGTTCACCGTCGGCTTCGGCTTGAAGAAATAGCGCATGGCGAGAATGAACGCCGATACGAATTCCTTCAAGAACAGCGATTTGGCGGCCTGATCAAGTCCCATCGCCTGTTGCCTTCCCTTGTGTCTCAGCCGGTAAGTCCGACACCGGCCCAGTACCCGATCACCGGAAATCCGATCACCGGAACCAAAAATACGATCCAGCTCAGGGGCGTCTTGTATTTCGCGGCGAACCCGCCGTCGCCGCCCCCTTGCCTGTTTTTCATTTCAGCCGCCTGGATCACCCCTTTCAGGATCTTCCAGTCGAGCCAGCCGAGGTAAAGACCAATGGCGGCTCCGATCAGTCCGGCGACCGAAACACTCACCTTACGGTGCCCATCCCATGACCTGCAGCACGCCCGCCACCAGAACCACCATGAACAGCGACAGCGGCAGGAACACCTTCCAGCCGAGGCGCATGAGCTGGTCGTAGCGATAGCGCGGCACCATGGCCTTCACCATGGCGAACATGAAGAAGCCCAGCAGGCACTTCAAAATGAACCAGACGACGCCCGGCACCCATGTAAACGGTGCGAAATCGAACGGCGGCAGCCATCCACCCATGAAGAAGATGGTCATCAGCGCGCACATCAGGCAGATGGCGACATATTCGCCGAGCATGAACATCATGTACGGAGTCGAGCCGTATTCGACCATGAAGCCCGCAACGAGTTCCGATTCCGCTTCCGCCAGATCGAACGGCGGGCGGTTCGTCTCGGCGAGGGCCGAGATGAAGAACACGACGAACATCGGGAATAGCGGCAGCCAGTACCAGTTCAGGAACGACAGCCACGGCACGCCGAGCATGGTGGCAAGACCGGTCTTCTGCGACAGGACGATCTCCGACAGGTTCAAGGAACCCGCGCACAGCAGAACGGTCACGATCACGAAGCCGATGGAGACCTCGTAGGACACCATCTGCGCGGCAGAGCGCAGGGCCGACAGGAACGGATATTTCGAGTTGGACGCCCAACCGCCCATGATGATGCCGTAGACCTCGAGCGAGGAGACCGCAAAGACGAACAGGACGCCGACGTTGATGTTGGCGATCACCCAGCCGTCCGCGACGGGAATCACCGCCCAGGCGGCCAGCGCCAGCATCACGGAAATCAGCGGCGCCAGCAGGAACAGGATCTTGTTGGAGCCCGACGGAATGACCGGCTCCTTCAGGACGAACTTCAAAAGGTCGGCGAAACTCTGGAAAAGCCCCCAGGGCCCGACCACGTTCGGGCCGCGGCGGATCTGGACGGCCGCCCAGATCTTGCGGTCCGCGTAAAGGACATAGGCGACGATCACCAAAAGCACGACAAGCAGCAGCACGCTCTGGAACACCATCCAGAGAAACGGAATGCCGTAGGTCGTCATGAAATCCGACATGTCTGTCCCCTGCCCCTTATTCCGCTGCTTCCGCCGTCCGAGCCTTGGCGAGCGCGGAACATTCCGCCATCACCGCCGAGGCCCGAGCGATCGGGTTTGTCAGGTAAAATTCGGTCACCGCATTGGCAAAGCCGGCGGCTTCCATCTTGCCGGCGCCCTTGGCAAGGGCCGCGATCTCTTGCGGCTCGCCCGCCTTGATGCTGTCGATCTCAAGCATGTGCGGATAGGCTTCGCCGAGAAGCCCGCGCAGCGCGCCGAGCGTGTCGAACGGCAGCGTCTTGCCGAGAACGGCAGACAGCGCACGCAGGATCGCCCAGTCCTCGCGGGCTTCGCCCGGAGGGAAGCCGGCCCGGTCGCCCAGTTGCACCCGGCCTTCCGTGTTGACGTAAAGGCCCGATTTTTCCGTGTAGGCGGCCCCCGGCAGGATCACGTCGGCACGGTGCGCGCCGCGGTCGCCGTGCGTGCCGATATAGACCACGAACGCATCGCCGAAGGCGGACATGTCCATTTCGTCCGCACCCAGCAGGAAGAGAACGTCGAGGTTGCCCTTCGATGCCGCATCCTGCATGGCGGCAATGCTCATGCCGCCGTCGTTCGGCACGAAGCCGATGTCGAGGCCGCCGACGCGGGATGCCGCGGTGTGCAGGACCGAGAACCCGTTCCAGTCGCCGCTGACCGCGCCGACCTTGTCGGCAAGCTTGGCGGCATTGGCCAGGACGGACACGCCGTCGACCCGCGCAAGCGCGCCCTGGCCGACAATAATGAGCGGCTTCTTGGCTGCCTTCAGCACATCGGCGAAGCTGTTTTTGCCGGCCACCAGATCGGCCAGCGTTTCCGGACCGGCGCCGAGATAGATGGTCGCATAGGTGAGATCCGCCGCCTCGCCGACGACGCCGACCGGCAGGTCGCCCTGGCGCCAGCGCTTGCGGATCCGCGCGTTCAGCACCGGCGCTTCCAGGCGCGGGTTGGCGCCGATGATCAGCACCGCGTCGGCATCCTCGATACCTTCAATGGTGGAATTGAAGATATAGCTTGCACGACCCTTGGCCGGATCGAGCGCTGCACCGTCCTGGCGGCAATCGATGTTGTGCGACCCGAGCGAGGACATCAGCTCCTTCAGGGCGAACATTTCCTCGACGCTTGCCAGATCACCGGCAACCGCACCGATCTTCGCACTGTCGGAGGAGCTCACCTTGTCGGCAATGATCTGGAAGGCGTCTGTCCAGGAGACCGGCTGCAACTTACCGTCCTTGCGGGCATAGGGCCGGTCGAGGCGCTGGGTCTTGAGACCGTCCCAGATGTAGCGGGTCTTGTCGGAGATCCACTCCTCGTTCACCGCCTCATTGAGCCGCGGCATGATGCGCATGACTTCACGGCCGCGCGTATCGACCCGGATCGCGGATCCGACCGCATCCATCACGTCGATGCTTTCGGTCTTCACCAGTTCCCACGGACGGGCGTTGAAAGCGTAAGGCTTGGAGGTCAGCGCGCCGACCGGGCAGAGATCGACGACGTTGCCCTGCATTTCCGACGAAAGGGCCGCTTCCAGATAGGTGGTGATTTCCGCATCCTCGCCGCGGCCGATCAGGCCCATGTCGGCGACGCCGCAGACTTCGGTGGTGAAGCGGACGCAGCGCGTGCAGTGAATGCAACGGGTCATGATCGTCTTGACCAGCGGGCCGAGGTGCTTGTTTTCCACCGCGCGCTTGTTTTCGTGGAAGCGCGAGGCATCGATCCCGTAGGCCATGGCCTGGTCCTGCAGGTCGCACTCGCCGCCCTGGTCGCAGATCGGGCAGTCCAGCGGGTGGTTGATGAGCAGGAACTCCATCACCCCTTCGCGGGCCTTCTTGACCATCGGGCTCTTGGTCTCGACGACCGGCGGCTCGCCGTTCGGCCCCGGACGCAGATCCTTGACCGACATGGCGCAGGACGCGGTCGGCTTGGGCGGTCCGCCCTTCACTTCGACCAGACACATGCGGCAGTTGCCGGCAATCGACAGCCGGTCGTGGTAGCAAAACCGCGGAACCTCGGCCCCCGCCTCTTCACAGGCCTGAAGCAGCGTGTAGTCCGCCGGGACGTCCACTTCATTGCCGTCGATGATCAGCTTTGTCATCGCCTGCTCTCCAAATCCCGTTCCCGCGTTACTCTGCCGCGACCATCGCCGGGGCTTTCGCCTTGGCGACATAGTCGTCGATACGCTGTTCGATGACCGGCCTGAAATTCTTGATGAGCCCCTGGATCGGCCACGCGGCCGCATCGCCAAGCGCACAGATCGTGTGGCCCTCGACCTGCTTGGTCACATTGAACAGCAGATCGATTTCCTCACGCGACGCATTGCCTTTGACCATGCGTTCCATGACGCGCCACATCCAGCCGGTGCCCTCCCGGCACGGCGTGCACTGGCCGCAGCTCTCGTGCTTGTAGAAATAGGACAGCCGCGCGATCGCCTTGATGATGTCGGTCGACTTGTCCATCACGATCACGGCCGCCGTGCCGAGGCCGGAGCCGAGATTGCGCAGGGTGTCGAAATCCATCGGCGCATCCTTGCACTGTTCCGCCGTCAGGCAGGGCACGGAAGATCCGCCCGGGATCACGGCCAGCAAGTTGTCCCAGCCGCCGCGAATGCCGCCGCAATGCTTGTCGATCAGCTCGCGGAAGGGAATGCCGAGTTCTTCTTCCACCGTGCAGGGCTGATTGACGTGACCGGACACGCAGAACAGCTTGGTGCCGGTGTTGTTGGGATTGCCGAGACCGGCAAACCAGGTGCCTCCGCGGCGCAGGATGGTCGGCGCAACGGCAATGGATTCCACGTTGTTCACGGTGGTCGGACAGCCGTAGAGACCCACGTTCGCCGGGAACGGCGGCTTCAGGCGCGGCTGGCCCTTCTTGCCTTCAAGGCTCTCCAGCAGGGCCGTTTCCTCGCCGCAGATATAGGCGCCGGCGCCGTGGTGGACGTAGATATCGAAGTCGTAGCCGTTCTTGTTGTTCTTGCCGATCAGGCCGGCGTCATAGGCCTGGTCGATTGCCGCCTGCAGGCGCTCGCGTTCGCGGATGAACTCGCCGCGCACGTAGATATAGGCCGCGATCGCGCCCATGGCGAAACCGGCGACGAGACAGCCTTCGACCAGCGTATGCGGGTCGTGGCGCAGGATCTCGCGGTCCTTGCAGGTGCCCGGTTCGGATTCGTCGGCGTTGACGACCAGATAGGCCGGACGACCGTCGGATTCCTTGGGCATGAACGACCATTTCAGACCGGTCGGGAAGCCGGCGCCGCCGCGCCCGCGCAGACCCGAGGTCTTCATTTCATTGACGATCCAGTCGCGTCCCTTGTCGAGCAGGGCCTTGGTATTGTCCCACTGGCCACGCTTCATCGCACCTTCAAGACCCCAGTCATGAAGGCCGTAGATATTGGTGAAGATCCGATCCTGATCTTTCAGCATCTCTTCCCCCTACTCTTCGCTCTTGCTCGAGGGCACATCGCCCGCGGCAACGCGCTTGGAGAATTCCGTTTCCCCGCCGGCGGCGAGGGTCTTGGCCTGTTCGATCCAGCCGTCACGCTCAATCCGGCCCTTGAACTTCAACCGTGTATCCACCCAGGCGATTTCCTCAGGCCCCCAGGCGGCGACCTGATGGAAGTGGTAGATACCCAGTTCGTTGAGCGTGCCTTCCAACTTCGGACCGACGCCCTTCAGCTGTTTCAGGTCATCCGCCTTGCCGCCCTTCGGGCCTTCCAGCAATTCGGGTTCCTTTTCCGCGGCAAGCAGCGGCAGTTCTGCCGGCTTTTCAAGCGCGGGAGCGGCCTTCTTAGGAGCAGCCTTCGGCTTTTCCGCCTTCGCAGGTGCAGGCTTCGGCTTTTCTTCCTTGGCCGGCGCGGGTGCATCGGCCTTCTGCGCGGATTTTGCTGCGAATTCCGCCTTCACCTTGGCAACAGCTTCTTCGGCCGGCACCGGCACGCCGTCGAAATCATTGCCGCCCGCGTTGATCGATGCACCGGCAAAGGCATGGGAGGCCTTTTCGGCGCCGTCGACCAGATGGGGAACCGGATCGCTCCCCTTGGTGTTGTCCTTGATTTCGGTCAGGCTGGTCTGCCCGCCTTCCGCCATGGAGAACCGGCGGCCGTTCTGAGGACCGGGGGTCACTTCGTTGCCGGCGGCAATGTCGTCGATCAGCTTGTTGAAGCTTTCCGGCGTCAGGTCCTCGTAGGTATCCTTGAAGATCTGAACCATCGGCGCATTCACGCAGGCGCCGAGACATTCCACTTCCTCCCAGGAGAACATGCCGTCCTCGGAGATTTCATGCATGTGCTTGGCAATGCGGCTCTGGCAGATCTTGATCAGGTCTTCTGAGCCACGGAGCTGGCAGGGCGTGGTACCGCAAACCTGGATATGCGCCTTCTTGCCGACCGGCTGCAGCTGGAACATGGTGTAGAAGGTGGCGACTTCGAGCACGCGGATATGGGGCATGTCGAGCATGTCGGCGATATAGCGGATCGCCGGCTCGCACACCCAGCCGTCATGCTGCTCCTGCGCGCGCCACAACAGCGGAATGACTGCGGAGGCCTGACGGCCCGCCGGATAGCGGTCGATCAGCTTCTTCGCCCACGCGAGGTTCTTCTCGGTGAACTCGAAGCTCTCAGGTTGTTCCGCGGCAAGTCTGCGAACCGCCATGGTGTTATCCCCGTTTCATACGCTTGACCGCAGCCGGAAATCCGGCGGTTGCGGTCGAAATTGACTGGCTGGACGATCCGGTCACCGGTCGACCTCGCCGAACACGATGTCCATGGAGCCGAGCACCGCCGAGATGTCGGCCAGCATGTGGCCCCGGCAGACGAAATCCATCGCCTGCAGGTGGGCGTAGCCCGGTGCCTTGATCTTGCAGCGGTAGGGCTTGTTGGTGCCGTCTGCGACCAGGAAAACGCCGAACTCGCCCTTGGGCGCTTCCACGGCGGCGTAAACCTCGCCGGCGGGCACGTGATAGCCTTCGGTGTAAAGCTTGAAGTGATGGATCAGCGCTTCCATGGACCGCTTCATCTCACCGCGCTTCGGCGGCACGATCTTGCCGTCGGTGGACGAAATCGGACCGGTTTCGATGGTCAGCTTTTCCAGGCACTGCTTCATGATCCGGACCGACTGGCGCATCTCTTCCATGCGGATGAGATAGCGGTCGTAGCAGTCGCCGTTCTTGCCGACCGGAATGTCGAAGTCGAGATCGGCGTAGCACTCATAGGGCTGCGACTTGCGCAGGTCCCAGACGGCGCCGGACCCGCGCACCATCACGCCGGAGAACCCCCAGGCCCAGGCATCGTCGAGGTCGACCACGCCGATATCGACGTTACGCTGCTTGAAGATGCGGTTGTCGGTCAGAAGGCCTTCGATGTCGTCCAGGGTCTGCAGGAACGGATCGCAGAAGTCCCAGATATCGTCGAGAAGATCACGCGGCAGGTCCTGGTGTACCCCGCCCGGACGGACGTAGGCGGCGTGCATGCGCGCACCGCAGGCCCGCTCGTAGAACACCATCAGCTCTTCGCGCGGCTCGAAGCCCCACAGAGGCGGCGTCAGCGCACCGACGTCCATGGCCTGGGTGGTCACGTTCAGAAGATGCGACAGCAGACGGCCGATTTCGGAATAGAGCACGCGGATCAGCTGGCCGCGCATCGGCACGGTGATGCCGAGCAGACGTTCCACGGCAAGCGCGAAGGCATGCTCCTGGTTCATCGGCGCCACGTAGTCGAGGCGGTCGAAATAGGGCACGGCCTGGAGATAGGTCTTCTGTTCGATCAGCTTCTCGGTGCCGCGGTGCAGCAGGCCGATATGCGGATCCACACGGGTCACCACCTCGCCGTCCAGCTCCAGCACCAGGCGCAATACGCCGTGGGCCGCCGGGTGCTGCGGACCGAAATTGATATTGAAGTTTCGAACCTGCGCTTCGGCCATCGTCGAAAGCCTTAATTCGTGGTTGCTTTTTCATCGCCCGGCAGCACGTAGTCCGTGCCTTCCCAGGGCGAGAGGAAATCGAAATTGCGGAATTCCTGGTTCAGGCGAACCGGCTCGTAGACGACGCGCTTCTTCTCGTCGTCGTAGCGGACCTCGACATAACCGGTGACCGGGAAATCCTTGCGGAGCGGATGGCCGTCGAAGCCGTAGTCGGTCAGGATCCGCCGCAGGTCCGGATGACCGGAAAACAGGATGCCGTACATGTCATAGGCTTCGCGCTCGAACCATTCGGCCCCGGGAAACACCGGCGTGAGCGATGCGACCGGCGTATTCTCGTCGGTTGCCACCTTCACCCGGATGCGCTGGTTCTGCATCGGCGACAGGAAGTGGTAGACCACGTCGAACCGTTTCTCGCGCGCCGGATAGTCGACACCGCAGATATCGGTCAGATTGACGAACTTGCACGAGCTGTTGTCGCGCAGGAAACGGCACACATCGATGATATCCGACGCACTCACCGTCAGGGTCAGTTCGCCGTAAGCGACGTTCCAGGACAAAAGAGACTCACCAAGACCAAGCTCGATATGCTCGGCAAGTTCCTTCAATGTCTCGTCCATTTTGACCTCACTCCCCCGGGGGCATGTGCCGAAGGCGGCGGAACCGCCTTCCGGGAATTTCCAAAACTAGCGTTCGATGGTGCCCGTACGGCGGATCTTCTTCTGCAGCATCAGGACGCCGTAAAGAAGGGCTTCGGCCGTCGGCGGGCACCCGGGGACATAGATGTCGACCGGGACGACGCGGTCACAGCCGCGCACGACCGAATAGGAAAAGTGATAATAGCCGCCGCCGTTGGCGCAGGACCCCATCGAGATCACGTAACGCGGCTCGGGCATCTGGTCGTAGACCTTGCGCAGCGCCGGCGCCATCTTGTTGGTCAGCGTACCGGCGACGATCATCACGTCCGACTGGCGCGGTGAGGCGCGCGGCGCGAAACCGAAGCGTTCGGCATCGTAGCGGGGCATCGACATCTGCATCATTTCGACGGCGCAGCAGGCCAGGCCGAAGGTCATCCACATCAGCGAGCCCGTGCGCGCCCACTGGATCAGATTGTCGGTGGAGGTGACGAGAAAGCCCTTGTCGGCCAACTCGTCATTGACTTCGAGGAAAAACGGATCGTCGGCGCCGACCGGCTTGCCGGTGTTCGGGTCGATGATGCCCTTCGGGCTTTCCGCGATGAGCGGACCGGATGTGGTGGTCAATCCCATTCCAGCGCTCCCTTTTTCCATTCATAGATAAAGCCGATCGTCAGGACGCCCAGGAAGACCATCATGGACCAGAAGCCGAACCAGCCCAGGTCGCCGAATTTAACGGCCCAGGGAAACAGGAAGGCGACTTCGAGGTCGAAGATGATGAACAGAATGGACACCAGATAGAAGCGGACATCGAATTTCATGCGCGCATCGTCAAAAGCGTTGAAGCCGCACTCGTAGGCGGACAGCTTCTCCGGATCCGGATTCTTGTAGGCAAGGAGAAACGGCGAGATCAAAAGCGCCAGACCTATTACCAGCGAGATCCCAATGAAGACGACGATGGGGATATATTCCCGCAGCAGCTCTTCCATTCTTTCGCGTCCTTAGCATTTTGAGGCCGGACCGGAGGATGGTCCAACCATCAGGGCCTTGCCGCATTGCTCCGGCATGGGAACACGCGTCGTAAGGGCCAGTCGGTCAGGTTTTAACCAACATGCGTCCGCACAGGTATCTCACGCTTTGGTGCAACGCAAGACCTCATGAGGCCAAACATTTGCCTTCATATCGCCGGATTGCCGGCAACCCTTCGCGATCCGCGCTTTTCAGCGGGGTTCGAGGTGGTCATTACCTTTGCAGAGGGGGCAGAAAAAATTCCACCGGAGCGCATTTGCTCCCGACTCAACACGTCAAATCTGCTTAATATTCAATTTTTTGCATATGTTTTAAGAGCTTAGCCGGCGGCCCGATACGACTCGTCCTTGCCGCCTTGAAAAGACCAAAGCGCGTTTAATTGCGGATCGTTAGCACCGCCGCGCGTCCACAGCAGACGGTCTCCGCAAGGCGGACCCGCGTGTCTGAATTTTTTTAAGATGGAAAAATTGGGAACCGTAAGTGGCGCGAGTGACGGGGCTCGAACCCGCGACCTCCGGCGTGACAGGCCGGCACTCTAACCAACTGAGCTACACCCGCACACGTTACGGTATTTTGAAGCGCCCTTCCCCCGTGTCCGTCAGGACCGTTTTGGGAAGTGGCGCGAGTGACGGGGCTCGAACCCGCGACCTCCGGCGTGACAGGCCGGCACTCTAACCAACTGAGCTACACCCGCTTGGAGCGAAACGACATGTTGTCGTTCCAAGGTGGCGCTGATGTACGGTGGCAGCGGATGGAAGTCAAGCACTCTGAAAGCGCTTATATGTCGTTTTTGCGAAACAAGCCGAAAGGCCAGCGCCAACGCTCCACCACCCGCCAGACCCGCTGTGGATAAACTTGAATGCAGACAGCGACTTGCAGGGCTCTGGTGAACCGTCTCTGAAACTGCGCAGCCCTACAAGCCTTATACTCCCGCTCTAAACAGGCATCGGCGTTCAGTCGGATGATAACCTTCGAGGAAAACCATCCGAACCCAATGGCTTCGCAAGGCCAAAGGCCGCCCAAGCCGATGCGAGGCCCCGACTGGAGCGAAGCGCCCTCGGCGCGGCAGCGTGAAGTCGGAGAATCCGAACCCGAAGGGTTCGCAAGGCCGACGGCCGCCCGAGCCGATGCGAAGCCCCGACTGGAGCGAAGCGCCCTTGGCGCGGCAGCGTGAAGTCGGAGAATCCGAACCCGAAGGGTTCGCAAGGCCGACGGCCGCCCGAGCCGATGCGAGGCCCCGACTGGAGCGAAGCGCCCTTGGCGCGGCAGCGTGAAGTCGGAGAATCCGAAACCGAAGGGTTCGCAAGGCCGACGGCCGCCCGAGCCGATGCGAGGCCCCGACTGGAGCGAAGCGCCCTTGGCGCGGCAGCGTGAAGTCGGAGAATCCGAAACCGAAGGGTTCGCAAGGCCGACGGCCGCCCGAGCCGATGCGAGGCCCCGACTGGAGCGAAGCGCCCTTGGCGCGGCAGCGTGAAGGTGAATAATGGTGGGCGATGAGAGACTCGAACTCCCGACATCCTCGGTGTAAACGAGGCGCTCTACCAACTGAGCTAATCGCCCTGAACCGCAACACTTGCGTCCGGAGAGCTGCCTTTTAGGAGCTTCGCGGCGACTTGGCAAGAGGACAGTCTGCGATTTCTCCCACGCTGTGGACGGCGGATGCGGCGCCCCTGTGCCTTGGAAGAAACCCGCCCCTCAAACGCAAAAAGCCCCACGCACCATTCCGGCGCGCAGGGCTTTCTGAAGGAAATCAGGATTAGCTGTTCACAGCGTCCTTGAGGCCCTTACCGGCCTTGAACTTCGGCGTCTTGGAAGCCGGGATCTGGATCGTGTCACCCGTGCGCGGGTTACGGCCTTCGGTCGCAGCGCGCTCAGAAACGGTGAAATTGCCGAAACCGATGATGCGCACTTCGCCACCGCTCTTGAGGGTCGTGGTGACAGCATCAAACGTTGCGTCAACAGCCTCGCCTGCCTGGGCCTTGGTGAGGCCGGTCTTTTCTGCGACTGCTGCGATCAGATCGTTCTTGTTCATAGTAGATACCTTTCTAAGAAACGGCGGTAAGCCAACGATTCCCGTCAGCGCCGTTGCCGGAAATTCGTGCGAAATGAGCCGGAACGCAAGCCATTTTTTCGCAGAAAACCGCCATTTTTGGTGATTATTCAAAAGAAAAGCCCCGGAGACCCCGGGGCTTTGCATTTTTGCAACGGTTTCAGGCGCGCTCAGTGCGCAACGACGCCTGCCGAATCATCGTCCGATCGGGCCGCTTTTGCGGCCGCATCGGCGGCTGCCTCGTCCCATTCGATGGGTTCCGGCAAGCGGACGAGAGCCGTTTTCAGCACCTCTTCCATGCTCGAGACCGGGATGATTTCCAGCGAGTTCTTCACCGAGTCCGGAATGTCCGCCAGATCCTTGGCATTGTCTTCCGGGATCATCACCGTCTTGATGCCGCCCCTGAGGGCTGCAAGCAGCTTCTCCTTCAGACCGCCGATCGGCAGGATCCGTCCGCGAAGGGTGATCTCGCCGGTCATGGCCACATCGCGGCGCACCGGAATACCGGTCAGCGTCGAGATGACGGCTGTCGCCATGGCGATACCGGCCGACGGACCGTCCTTCGGGGTTGCCCCCTCCGGAACGTGGACGTGGATGTCGCGCTTCTCGAACATCGGCGGTTCGATGCCGAAGTCGATCGCACGGGACCGCACGTAGGACGCAGCGGCGGAAATGGATTCCTTCATCACGTCTTTCAGGTTGCCCGTCACCGTCATCTTGCCCTTGCCGGGCATCATGACGCCTTCGATGGTGAGCAGCTCGCCGCCGACTTCCGTCCAGGCGAGACCGGTGACCACACCGACCTGATCCTCGAGTTCCGCCTCGCCGTAGCGATAGCGCGGCACGCCGAGATAGGATTCAACGACTTCCGTGGTGACGACAATCTTTTCCTTGTCGCTCATCAGGATGTCCTTGACCGCCTTACGGGCAAGGGTCGCCATTTCGCGTTCGAGGTTACGCACGCCCGCCTCACGGGTGTAGCGGCGCACAACGAAGCGCAGGGCCTCGTCCTCGATCGCAAACTCGCCCTCGCGCAGGCCGTGATCCTTTTCCGCCTTCGGCAGCAGGTGCCGGCGGCAGATCTCGATCTTCTCGTCCTCGGTGTAACCGGCAATACGGATCACCTCCATCCGGTCCATCAGCGGCGCCGGAATGTTGAGCGTATTGGCCGTGGTCACGAACATCACGTCCGACAGGTCGTATTCGACCTCCAGATAGTGATCCATGAACGAGGAGTTCTGTTCCGGATCCAGCACTTCCAGGAGCGCCGACGACGGATCGCCGCGGAAATCCATGCCCATCTTGTCGATCTCGTCGAGCAGGAACAAGGGATTGGATTTCTTGGCCTTCTTCATCGACTGGATGACCTTGCCGGGCATCGAGCCGATATAGGTCCGCCGGTGGCCGCGGATTTCCGCTTCGTCGCGAACGCCGCCGAGCGACATGCGCACGAACTCGCGTCCGGTCGCCTTGGCGATGGACTTGCCGAGCGAGGTCTTGCCGACGCCGGGAGGACCGACCAGGCAGAGGATCGGGCCCTTCAGCTTGTTCGCCCTCGCCTGGACGGCCAGGTATTCGACGATCCGCTCCTTGACCTTCTCCAGGCCATAGTGATCGGTGTCGAGCACCGTTTCGGCAAAGGCGAGATCGTGCTTGACCTTGCTCTTCTTGTTCCACGGAATGCCGACCAGCCAGTCGAGGTAGTTGCGCACGACGGTGGCTTCCGCCGACATCGGGCTCATCTGCTTGAGCTTCTTGATCTCCGCATTCGCCCGTTCGCGCGCTTCCTTGGAGAGCTTGGTCTTCTTGATCTTCTCTTCAAGTTCCGCGATTTCGTCGCGTCCGTCCTCGTTGTCGCCGAGTTCCTTCTGAATGGCCTTCATCTGCTCATTCAGATAGTACTCGCGCTGGGTCTTCTCCATCTGGCGCTTGACACGCGAACGGATCCGCTTTTCCACCTGCAGGACGGAAATCTCGCTTTCCATCATGCCGAGAACCCGTTCAAGGCGCTCGGAGATGGAATCGACGCCGAGGATTTCCTGCTTTTCCGGGATCTTGATCGCCAGATGCGAAGCGATCGTATCGGCGAGCTTGGAATAGTCGTCGATCTGGTTGACCGCGCCCAGAACTTCCGGCGACACCTTCTTGTTTAGCTTGACGTAGTTTTCGAACTCCGCCAGCACCGAGCGTGCCAGGGCCTCGATTTCCACGTCTTCGCCGTCGCGCTCCGGCAGGACCGTCGCGGTGGCTTCATAGTAGTCGCTGCGGTCGGTGTAGCCTTCGATGCGCGCCCGCGCGCCGCCCTCGACCAGCACCTTCACGGTGTTGTCGGGCAGTTTCAGGAGCTGCAACACCGTCGCCAGCGTGCCGACCTCGTAGATCTGGTCGGAATCGGGATCGTCATCCGCCGCATTCTTCTGGGTTGCGAGTAGGATGTGCTTGTCGGTGGTCATCACTTCCTCGAGCGCGCGAATGGACTTTTCGCGCCCGACGAACAGGGGGACGATCATATGCGGGAATACGACGATATCCCGCAAAGGGAGCACAGGATAGACGGCAGTTTCCGTCACGTCGAAAGAGCGGGTTTCAGCGTCGCTCATTATCATTCCTTTCTTTGCGCGCCGGCACCCCTTGATAAAGCGGTTGCTGGCACTGGAAGCCGGCATCGGACGACATCGCCCGTAAGAGCCGGACCGTTCCGTCCCGATGGGCCCGGACCCGGTCCGCATTGCCGGATTGGATCACCTATTAGGTGGACACCTGTCCCCGAAGTGTCAAGGCAGGTGGAACACTTGTAATCCAATCATTGTTGACGAATGCGCAACCGGTGGAAAAACGGCGCCACACGGGCCCGCGATCGCCCCTGGAGTACCTTGAAACGAAAAATGCCGCCCTGGCGGGCGGCATTTGAAATTCGCAGGCAGATCCGGCGGTTTATCCCGGATCAGGCACTGGTTGCGGAGGTTTCTTCCCGGTCTTCGTAGATGTAGAGCGGACGGGCCTTGCCTTCCACCACTTCCGGAGAGATCACCACTTCCTTGACGCCTTTGAGGCCCGGAAGCTCGTACATGGTGTCGAGGAGAATCGCCTCGAGAATCGACCGCAGGCCACGGGCGCCGGTTTTGCGCTCGATCGCCCGGCGCGCAATCGCCTTCAGGGCTTCCTCGTGGAAGGCGAGTTCCACGTTCTCCATCTCGAACAGACGCTGGTACTGTTTCACCAGAGCGTTCTTCGGCTCGGTGAGAATGGTGACCAGAGCGTCCTCGTCCAGGTCTTCCAGGGTCGCGATCACCGGCAAGCGGCCGACGAATTCCGGAATAAGACCGAACTTCAGGAGATCTTCCGGCTCCAGCTCGGAGAAGAGTTCGCCGATGCGGCGGTCTTCCGGCGCCGTCACCTTCGCCTTGAACCCGATCGAGGTCTTGGTGCCGCGGTCGGAGATGATCTTGTCGAGACCGGCAAAGGCGCCACCGCAGATGAACAGGATGTTGGTCGTGTCCACCTGGAGGAATTCCTGCTGCGGATGCTTGCGGCCGCCCTGCGGCGGAACCGAGGCAACCGTGCCTTCCATGATCTTCAAAAGCGCCTGCTGGACACCCTCGCCCGACACATCGCGGGTGATCGACGGATTGTCCGCCTTGCGGCTGATCTTGTCGACCTCATCGATGTAGACGATGCCGCGCTGCGCGCGTTCCACATTGTAGTCGGCGGACTGCAGCAGCTTCAGGATGATGTTCTCAACGTCCTCGCCGACGTAACCGGCTTCGGTCAACGTGGTGGCATCGGCCATGGTGAACGGCACATCTAGGATGCGCGCCAGGGTCTGGGCAAGAAGCGTCTTGCCGCAGCCGGTCGGGCCGACGAGCAGAATGTTGGACTTCGCCAGTTCCACGTCATTGTTCTTGGATGCGTGGTTGAGACGTTTGTAGTGGTTGTGGACCGCAACCGACAGGACCTTCTTTGCGCTGTTCTGGCCGATGACATAATCATCGAGCACATCGCGAATTTCCTGAGGCGTCGGGATTCCATCCCGAGATTTTACCAGCGAGGACTTGTTCTCCTCGCGGATGATATCCATGCACAGCTCGACACATTCATCGCAAATGAAAACAGTCGGGCCGGCGATCAGCTTGCGAACCTCATGCTGGCTCTTGCCGCAGAAGGAGCAGTAAAGCGTATTCTTGGAATCGCTGCCGCTGGCCTTTGTCATTTATTCAACCCCGCGTCTATTGGGAGGAACCGTCCTCCCCAAACTGCCCAGTTGCCGCCCAATTGTGGCGAAACTGGCTCGAAATTACCGCCCGGGAGCGTTTAAGTCCGTTTTTTCAGACTCCGATGTCATCATGCTTCGCCTGCAAAAATCAATATAGGTTTAAGGCGAAGGTAAAAAACGGCCCGTATTAGCGTCTTTCGGATGCCGGTCACCCGCCCGGCTTCCCGGGCGGAAGCACCGGAATACGCCTTATTTTTCCTCTTCGCTACTCAAGCTGGTGCGATCGGTGATCACACTATCCACAATGCCGAAGCTCTTTGCGGTTTCCGCCGTCATGAAGTTGTCGCGCTCCAGCGCCTCTTCGACTGCGTCCAGGCTCTGGCCCGTGTGCTTGACGTAGATATCGTTCAGCCGGCGCTTCATCGCCAGGATTTCCTGGGCATGGAGCATGATATCGGCCGCCTGCCCGCGGAACCCGCCGGAAGGCTGATGCACCATCACCCGCGCATTCGGCAGGATGAAGCGCATGTCCTTTTCGCCGGCCGCCAGCAGCAGCGAGCCCATGGAGGCCGCCTGGCCGATACACAGGGTCGACACCGGCGGACGGATGAACTGCATCGTATCGTAAATCGCAAGTCCGGACGTCACCAGGCCGCCGGGCGAATTGATGTAGAGAGCGATCTCCTTGGTCGGATTTTCCGCTTCCAGATAAAGAAGCTGCGCACTGACCAGGGTTGCCAGGTGATCCTCGACCGGACCGGTGAGGAAGATAATCCGCTCTTTGAGAAGACGCGAATAGATATCGAAGGCCCGCTCGCCCCGGTTGGTTTGCTCAACCACCATGGGCACGAGAGTGTTCATGTAGATGTCAACAGGATCCTTCATACCTTGTCCATATGCTGTGAGATGGTCCCGGCGACAAGGTCACCGGGTGGATACAGGCCACACGATACTCAGGCCTGTCTCGAAAAAAGCGACACCCCATACATAGGGGATGCCGCTCCATTCGAAAAGCCATTGCAGATGCGGCATGAAAGCAAAGTTAAAACCCTGCCGCATCCACCGATTTTTGCCTGAAAAGACCGCTTACGCCTCGTCTTCGTCCTCGGCCACGAGTTTTTCAAGCTCTTCCTTGGTGACCTTCTTGTCGGAAACCTTGGCGAGCTCGAGCATGAAGTCGACGACTTTTTCCTCGTAGATCGGCGCACGCAGCGACGCCAGGGCCTGCTGGTTGTTCTTGTAGAACTCGAACACCTGCTGTTCCTGGCCCGGGAACTGACGTACACGATCGTAAAGCGCGCGTTGCATTTCCTCGTCGGTCACCTGGATGTTGTTCTTTTCGCCGACTTCGGAAAGCACCAGGCCGAGACGCACCCGGCGTTCGGCGATCTTGCGGTAATCCGCCTTCGCCGCTTCTTCCGTCGTGCCTTCGTCCTCGAAGGTCTTTCCGTTGCGCTTCATGTCCTCTTCGACCTGGTTCCAGACCACGTCGAATTCGGAATTCAGGAGAGCTTCGGGAAGATCGAAGGAATAATGCTCGTCCAGCTTGTCGAGAAGCTGACGCTTGACCCGCTGACGGGTCATGGCGCCGAACTGGCTTTCGATCTGGCTGCGGACGATTTCCTTCAGCTTGTCGAGCGTTTCCAGGCCGAGGCCCTTGGCGAACTCGTCGTCGATCTTGGCTTCGCCGGGAGCAGCGACTTCCTTGACGACCACGTCGAAGGTCGCAGCCTTGCCGGCCAGATGTGCGGCCGGGTATTCTTCCGGGAAGGTCACTTCGACAACCTTTTCGTCACCGGCCTTGACGCCGATGAGCTGATCCTCGAAGCCCGGGATGAACTGGCCGGAGCCGAGCACCAGCTGGCCGTTTTCATCCGCACCGCCTTCGAACGGCTCGCCGTCGATCTTGCCCAGATAGGACATGGTCACCCGGTCGCCTTCCTTTGCCTTGCCCTTCTTTTCCTCGAACGGAACGTTGTTCTTGGCAATTTCGGCGATCTGGGTGTCGACTTCCTCGTCGGCAACGTCGACGACCGGGCGCTCGATGGAGATCTTGGAGAAATCCATGATCTCGAAGTCCGGCAGAAGATCGTAGCTCATGGTGAAGGAGAGATCCGCATCACCTGCGAGAATCTTCTCGGCTTCTTCGTCCGGAAGGTCGATGTTCGGGGTCAGCGCCGGGCGTTCGGAGCGGTCTTCGATGGCCTGCTGGCTGGTTTCCTGAATGGTGTTGCTCAGGATTTCGGCCATGGCCTGGCGACCGTACATCTTCTTCAGATGCGCAACCGGCACCTTGCCCGGACGAAAGCCTTTGATTTGCGCCTTGGACTTCAAATCTTCCATATAGGCGTCGAGCTTGGCAGCCAGATCACCAGCCGGAATGTCGATTTTCAGCTCTCGCTTGAGGCCCTCGGCGAGGGTTTCGGTTACCTGCATTGGTTCGTGCTTCGTCCTTGGTATGGAACGACCAGTTCCATTGTCGTGTTTGAAATTCCTGTCCGGCGTTCCCAGGAAAGCCCGGTCAGGGGCATCTCACTGAAACGCTCTCGCCCTTGGACATGGTGCGGGCGGAGGGACTTGAACCCCCACGGCTTGCGCCACCAGAACCTAAATCTGGCGTGTCTACCAGTTCCACCACGCCCGCAACGGCCGGTCCAGCCCGAAGCCAGGGCGCGGCCTCTATAGCACCGGGAATTTCCGCATCAAAGAGAAAATGACGTTTTTTCGTCATCTGCGGAGGTGGTTTTTTCCACAAGACGGGCAATCACGGGTTTCAGCGACGGGACAAGATCTTCCGCAGTCAGCGCCGCCCCGGCTTCATTGCCCGCTTCCGAATGCAGCCAGACGCCCATGGCGGCAGCCTCGAAGGGGGGGACCGACTGAGCCAGACAGGCGCAGATGATACCCGACAGAACATCGCCTGAGCCTGCGGTCGCCAGCCAGGGCGAAGCGTTGGCGTTGATCGCGGCCCTGCCGTCGGGCGCGGCGATCACCGTATCGGCGCCTTTCAGAACGATGACCGCCCGGCTTCTTGTCGCGGCAAGCCGGGCAGCCGTCAGCCGGTCCACGTCCGCCAGGTCGGGAAAAAGCCGGGCGAATTCTCCCCCATGCGGGGTCATGACCACCGGCTGTTCCCTTTCCCCGATCAGAAGAAACAGGTCTTGCGGCTCCTTTTCGAAACTGGTGAGCGCATCCGCATCGAGAACCGCCGCGCATTCGTGCTTCAGGATTTCCCCGACCGCGTCCCGGGTCGGGGCACCGACCCCGTATCCCGGCCCGATCAGGACCGCGTTCAGCCGCCTGTCGGACAAAAGCGCCCCGATCTCTTCGGCACCGGAGACGGGCCGGACCATAACCGCCGTCAGATGGGAAGCATAAACCAGGAGCGCGGACGGCGGACAGGCAAGCGTCACAAGCCCCGCCCCGGCACGCAGCGCAGCGCCTGCGGACAGACGGGACGCCCCGGTCGAGCGAACCGGACCGCCGAAGACCACGGCATGGCCGCGGCTGTATTTATGGCCTTCCGCCTGCGGCGGCTGCCAATTTGAACGCCACAGGGCGGGACAGTTTAAAAAGGTATCCGGTCGCACGGTGTCCAGAACATCCGGCCCGATGCCGATATCGCCGCAAACGGGATCGCCGCAACAGGCCCGTCCCGGGTAAAGGAGATGGCCGGGCTTCAGACGGAAAAAGGTAACGGATCGTGCAGCCCTGACCGCCGTGCCCATGACTTCGCCTGTCGCCCCGTTGATCCCGGTCGGCAGGTCAACACTCAGGACTTTTCGCCCCGATGCGTTGATATCCTTGACAATTTCAGCAAGAGGCCTGGAGAGTTCCCGATCCAGCCCCGCGCCCAAAAGAGCATCGATGACGAGATCCGCAGCGGCAAGCCGTGATCCGAGATTGATCTCGCCGATCAGCACGGGGACAAGTCCGCCCTCCCCCGAAATCATGTCCAGAAACGCCAGTCGGGCATCTCCGCCAAGGCTTTCCGGGTCCTTCAACAGCGCAACTTCGACGGCAAATCCGGCCTGTTTCAGCAAGCGCGCGGCAACAAAGCCGTCACCGCCATTGTTTCCCGGACCGCAAAGCACCAGCACGCGCGCGCCCTCGCCCGCCATTTCGGCGGCAGCGTCCGCCACATGCTTCCCTGCGTTTTCCATCAGGTCGCGGCCCGGGATGCCGGATGCTATCGTCAACCGGTCCGCCTCGCCCATTTGATCGGGCGTCAGAAGTTGCGGGTTACGGGCAGGACTCACATGGGCCAATGCAGCAAAGTCTCCGTTTTCACTTCAAGACCTGAGGTGACGAACCACAAGTACCCGCACCTTAGACAATTGAAAGCGGCCGATGGCAACAAACAGGACCTGGGGGTTCAAAAACGGCAACATGACGGAGGCGGCCGCCCGGTTGCGCGGCATGTGAGCTGACCCAATAAATGCAATTTGGATTATTAAATAGGCATATTGATTATTTTTTATGCATATACAGAATGCAGCGACGGACACAAGTCGAAGCGGGCATCGAAAAATGCTCTCTTTTTTGGCGATTTCCGGTACGGGAAACTTTTGGCCGCTTAAGGAAGAGAACTGGCACACATCATGCTTTATGCGCTATGCAACGGCCCATCGGCGTTCGTCGGAGGCCTGAGCGTGACGGTCCAGTACAAGGACTGCGCCAGATTTTCCGGCCAATAATTTTGGAGAGAGACAGAAGCTGATGAAAAAGATCGAGGCAATCATCAAGCCCTTCAAATTGGACGAGGTGAAGGAAGCTCTCCAGGAGGTCGGCCTCCAGGGCATTACTGTCACCGAAGCCAAAGGCTTCGGCCGTCAGAAAGGCCATACCGAACTCTACCGGGGTGCGGAATATGTCGTCGATTTTTTGCCCAAGGTGAAAGTCGAGATTGTGCTCCCCTCCGATATGGTGGAAAAGGCCGTCGAAGCCATTCGCTCTGCGGCCCAGACCGGGCGCATCGGCGACGGGAAAATCTTCGTGTCCAACATCGAGGAAGCGGTCCGGATCCGGACTGGCGAATCCGGCGTGGACGCCATCTAACCAACCCAGGCCCCAGGGCCTCCCTCTTTCGGTTCCGGCACCGCTTTGCAGCAAAGATAATCAAAGCCGTCCGGCACCGAGATCAAGCCAACCTGTTCACACGATAAATCAAGGGATGGACATAATGACCACTGCTTCCGAGGTCCTTAAGGAAATCAAAGAAAAGGACGTGAAGTTCGTCGACCTGCGCTTTACCGACCCGCGCGGCAAGATGCAGCACGTCACAATGGATGTGGCCCTCGTCGATGAAGACATGTTCGCTGAAGGCGTTGCCTTCGACGGTTCGTCCATCGCCGGCTGGAAGGCCATCAACGAGTCCGACATGATGCTGATCCTCGATCCGGAATCGGCCCACATGGACCCGTTCTTTGCACAGTCCACCATGGCGATCTTCTGCGACATCGTCGACCCGATCACCGGCGAAGCCTACAACCGCGACCCGCGCATGACCGCCAAGAAGGCGGAAGCCTATGTGAAGTCCGGCGGTTTCGGCGACACCATCTTTGTCGGTCCGGAAGCGGAATTCTTCCTCTTCGACGACGTCCGGTTCACCGCCGACCCCTATGACACCGGCTTCCAGCTCGACAGCGTCGAACTGCCGTCGAACATGGGTTCAGAATACGACACCGGCAACCTCGGCCACCGTCCGCGCACCAAGGGCGGTTACTTCCCGGTTCCGCCGATCGACAGCGCCCAGGACATTCGCTCCGAAATGCTGTCCGTCATGGCCGACATGGGCGTCTCAACTGAAAAGCACCACCACGAAGTGGCCGCAGCCCAGCACGAACTCGGCATGAAGTTCAACAAGCTGACCACGTGCGCCGACCACATGCAGATCTACAAGTATGTGGTCCATCAGGTCGCCCATGCTTACGGCAAGACCTCGACCTTCATGCCGAAGCCGGTCTTCGGCGACAACGGCACCGGCATGCACTGCCACCTGTCGATCTGGAACGAAGGCTCACCGGTCTTCGCGGGCAACCAGTATGCGGACCTCTCCGAGACCTGTCTGTATTTCATCGGCGGCATCCTGAAGCACGCCAAGTCCCTGAACGCCTTCACCAACCCGTCGACCAACTCCTACAAGCGTCTGGTCCCGGGCTATGAAGCTCCGGTTCTGCTGGCTTACTCCTCGCGTAACCGCTCGGCATCCTGCCGTATTCCGTTCTCGTCCAACCCCAAGGCAAAGCGTGTGGAAGTCCGCTTCCCGGATCCGTCCGCGAACCCGTACCTCTGCTTCTCCGCCCTGCTGATGGCCGGTCTTGATGGTATCAAGAACAAGATCCATCCGGGCGACGCCATGGACAAGAACCTCTACGATCTGCCGGCTGAAGAACTGGCCGAGATCCCGACCGTCTGCCGGACGCTCCGCGAGGCCATGGAATCCCTGGACGCCGACCGCGATTACCTGAAGGCCGGCGGCGTGTTCGACGACGACCAGATCGACGCTTACATCGAACTGAAGATGGAAGAAGTCGAGCGTTACGAAATGACGCCGCATCCGGTCGAATTCGACATGTACTACTCCGTCTGATCCTTCCGACGGATGGAAACGGAAAGGCCGGGCATCAGCCCGGCCTCAGACTGCTGACAAACCCGTCGTTTTCGGCGGGTTTGTTTTTTTGGCTTTGGTTTTGTGGCGCTTGTCCGCGTTTTTGCGTTTGGTCCTTTACGCGCTGGTCTTTGTCACGCGGGAGCTTGTTTCGGAGCTTTGGTGAGTGCCATTGCGATCTTTTTGATGTTTTGGGCAGTGGCGGCGAGTAGGCACTGCACTTGT
>NZ_JABFCZ010000028.1 GCF_014692675.1 Roseibium aggregatum
ACCGAAACGATGCAAACTGAAACATGATCGCAGGCAGATGGTCAGCCGTGCCCGAACTGTCCGGGAATTACTGAAACGGTTGTCCGGGATTTAGCGTAATCGCTGTCCGGTATTTCTGAAATCCGCAGGCGTATTTCGTAAGTGTCATCCGCCATTGAGCTATGTGTTTTTCATTGCGGAAAGCCGTCGCCTGTCCGTTCACAAATTCATCCGCAAATGGTCCGAAAGCGGGAACGTCCCTGATGGTCAGGTCAACCTCTTTCTTTTCCTTCAGAGGATCGCGCCCCTGCTTGAGTTCGTCGCGTGCTGCTTTGGCAAGCTCTCTGGCTTCCCGCAGCGACACGCCGCCCTGGTGTGCCGCTCCCAGGCCCATCTCGCGGGTCTTCCGGCTTTTTGGTGGCTTGTATCGGAGCACCCAGCGTTTCAGGCCCGTGTCGGTAACCCGCAGATACAGTCCACCGCCATCACTATAGCGTCCCGCAGCCTTGATAGAACTGACCTGTTTTGCGGTCAGCTTGTGCAATCCTCTCGCCATTTCAGTCCCACGTTCAGTCCCACTTTTGAAGTGCGATACAGTAATTTTTCACGAGATGGGATGATGCGAGCTATCTTCAAATAAGTAAATATTATCATATAGATAGATGACAGTATGTTACTCTATGAGAAATGAAAATAGCAGACCCTTAGTCCGACGAACTTACTTGTTCTGATTTACTGTGAAGCCTGAGCGCCCATTTTCAGAACAAGCATCGGTCAAAGTCCCAGATATCCTTACATCTCTTATGTACCCTGCGGGACGATGTGGGGCCATTATCGACTGCCGCTGTTGTCAGATGTTTCCGACAACGTCCCAATCCGGTCGTAACCGGGTATAAAGCTACCTGGCTGAATCTGTTGAGCGACACGCACAAGGTCGACTAGAGCCGAACGAATGACCGGCCACGGGAAGTCCGAACAGTCAGGCGAACTTTCCCCCTCGCGCAGGATAGCATCGAGCTTCCCCGCCACGCCGGCAAGAGACGTCGCAGGTGTTTTCATCAGAGCATCAAACACTTCCTGTTCCCGGAGAGACGCTGCTTCTTCCGCGTGTTTGGCAACGGAATACCCCAATTCTCTATCCGCGACATCCCAGCGTTCTTGGTGTGCCTCCAACTCATTTTCCGCAACTGCCCGGATCGCGTCCTTAGATGGATCATCGCGGAAAATCTCTTCAATCTGCTCATGCGAATGGAGAGAGACGTGTCTGTCCTCTTCCGTCAGATAGGCCTCTGCGCGGGGAAACCCGATCGTCCCGATCAATTGGGTTTCGAGGTCCTGCTGCTTGCAGCAAAGTTTCGAGGTGTGGAGGTAGGCCGCATTCCACTCGGACCAGAGCTGCAACGCGACATCCGGACTGCTTCTATTTGTCGGCGACCTGCCAAAGGGATTGATTGTCCATGCTACTGTTACCAATGTGGTCCCGGCTAGCAACATGCGACGCGTGACGGTAGACAGACTCGTGCTAATCTCAGAATCAGCCATGATCCGAGCTCCTTACAGCTTGGGTAGTGGTTAGGCTGGCTGGAGTGTTGCCGCACTCTAGTCAGCCGTTCTAAGTGCACGGTCCCACTTAAGGTGAGTACGCGCATTAAATTTGATAGAAAAAATATCAATTTGAACGGTGCGAATGTCAATAGAAAATCTATCAAATCGCGGCCCGGCTGTTACAATTCGGCAGGTCAAGGCTGCTAGGGCATTACTCGGATGGTCTCAAGGAGACTTGGCCGCCCATTCAACCGTCTCAGAGCCAACAATCGCTCGCCTCGAGGCTGATGAAGGTCTTCTTGGTGGGCGCCCGGATACAGCGGCGAAAATTGTTCACGCCCTAACGAATGCGGGCATTGAATTTATATCAGAGAATGGTGGCGGACTAGGTGTTCGGATCATGCGCCCCGCCGATGGTAAGTGATTACATCATAGCAGCGCACAAACACCGTCAGTTTCAATCATTCCACGCGCAACGATAAATGATGAATTTTACCCACCTCAGTTGATCAGAACCGTAGTGCCCAATTCTGGCCCTCCCCTTCAGAACTTGAAGGCCTTGCTTTGATCATCATGTTCAAAAGCAATGGCCATTCGATTGATCTCGGCGGCGCGTGCGCTGATTTCTTTTGCCGTTTCTCGCCAGGTGGAAGTCGCTACAGCGACTTCCTTAATGATCACGCGAGCATCTTTAAGCCCGAGACCGAAATATTCTGAAGCGCTTTCGAGCAACTCGACAGAACACGTGCCTTCATAGAGGTCGATATTGTTGGTGAGGACGCGGGCCTTGAGATCGACTGGCGTTGGATTTAAGTCGTAGGCCGGCGAGAGCGTCCAGCCCACCTTTCCAGCCTATAGGAACCCATGATTACGGAGATGGTCATCCACGTTGGAGATCAGAACACTGAAGGCGACGCGCCTATAGAGCTCAGCGGCATCGGTCTTTGCCCGTGCGCCTTGCTCTGCCAAAGCATCAACGATCTCAGGGTAACTGCCGCGCTCCCCGTCTCTCGAACCGGTCATAGCCATAGCGGAAAGGAACGGAATTCACGTGTTACCTTCCCTGTCAAAACGCTGCGATAGGAGCACCGCTTTGCCGGCGACCTCGATGAGTTCGTGCCTGGGCGTGTTGATCCCGGCACGCTCGGCAAGCCGAAGCGCGATCTCCTCCCAGGTGTCCATGCTGTATTCATCCGTTTCTTTCGGAAATTTTGCGATGGACAGTTGACCATGCTAGTCGATGATCGACGCTTTGGGGCGCGCGCACGAGCGCGTTCGTAACGGCAGGGCGCTTTGTGCTAGCGCCAGACAAGGCTGGTGTCCCGGTCGGACGCTTCGTCTACGGTAAAAGCTATCTTGGCAATTCGGATGCAGTTCCGATCGATCCGGCCGAGCTCAAGCTGGGAAGCGCTACCGTGTCGGCAACCCGCAGATACAGTCCACCGCCATCACTATAGCGTCCAGCAGCCTTGATAGAACTGACCTGTTTTGCGGTCAGCTTGTGCAATCCTCTCGCCATTTCAGTCCCACTTTTGAAGTAGGACACGGTGAATATCGATGAGATGACATATTGCAACGCAGTTTCTAATAATCCAATATATTCAAATAGATAATTGATATTATGTTATTATATGAAGCATGAAAATAGTTGAAATACAGGCCGGTAACTCCGCCAGAAAACCCAGCAGTCGGAACCGTTGGAGGCGTTTACGGAAAATGACAGCGCCGCTGCCATCAAATCCCGCAAGACTGCAGACCGTCTTTCCCAGATCAATCCCAAGGATATGCGCAACAATAGCTGCGTCTCGGTGGGAAGGCAGTTCATCCCATTAGCTCATTCATCGAATCCGGAGCTCACCTTGCGGGAAATCGCCTTCCGACTTGCGGCCCCTCATGAACGCACACGGCGCGGCAGCACAAAGTGGTCACCCTCTTCCGTCAAGAACCTCCTCGACCGTGCGAAGAAGACTGGCCTGGTGGAAGCAATTAGGCTTATTGTCGTGCTTCCAGCAGCCGCGCCAGCATATGTCGTATATGGTCTTGCCCCCCGAAGAAAATAGCTGCGACACGTATCGTTTGCGTATCATCGACCGGGGAAAACCAAATCGCCGCCTTATCGCGCCGCAAGAACCGAATTCCAGGATAGATGTCCGAACGAACGGTTCCGATATGTGGCGTCTCAATCAGCCGGTCTATCTCAGTCCGAAAATGGCGAATGCGATCCGCTGCCCGCCTCACAGCCTCTTCAGGCTCGTCACCGAATTCCACATAAGCCGACAATAGATGATCCAGTATGAGTTCGAAATCCCGCACGGCCTCAGCGGAAAATTCAATCCGCCACATCTAAAACTTTTCTCTTGATCATCGCTTCAATCTGACCGCCCATTTCATCAGAAGAGATGAAGCGGCCTTCAACACGGCGCCCAAGCAAAACCTTCAGCGCTTCTCTTTCTGCAGCCTCGGCTTCCGTGCGTTGTCGCAGCAGCTCAAGGCCTTGTTGCACTACGGCACTCAGGCTGGAATATTGCCCGTTTTGAACAAGAGCACGCGCGAATGCGTCCTGCTGCTCAGTCAGTGATATGGAGGATTTTACACTCATCAGCCGATCTCCGTTTCAAGAAATATGCGACCCAGTAGCACCAAATGTCAAGGAGAACGCATTTCAGAGCTTTCGAAGAGAGCTCGGCGAGATCGGTTTTCTGGCGCGAACGCATGTGTGGACGTATATGGACCCCGCCTGATTGCAACACCTGATCTGGTCGGGTTCGAGTTTCGCAATTGCGGACGTATATCCGGCTTCTTCGAGCGGCCCGATACTTCGTCGCCGCGAGCCCCGATGGATTTCCGCGTGCTTTCTCCTCAATGCCCCCGAGGCATCGGCAGGTGCCGTGCCGGTCCACACATCAGGTTCAGAAAGCGGTGGGAGCGACCCTTTCACCATCTCCAGCCAAGTTGCTTGTTGGTTTCCGCGCGGAAATGACCCTGTTTGCCATTTCCTACTGATTCAGGAATGAGGTTGATAAACCCAAATATTCCAAGCGACTATGAAAAGTCGACCGGATCAGCGACAAGTGCAAATGCAGATCAAATTCATGCGGAAGTCAACATCTTGCTCAAACGCTTTACGTTCCGCCAGCAACACGCTGCCGGCGGAACGATGGGAATGTTTCTTATTCGCCGTAACCGACGATACCCTTGATTTCAAGGAAATCGTGGATGCCCCAGTCGGCATATTCGCGCCCGTTACCGGATTGCTTGTAGCCGCCGAAAGGTGCCATCGTGTCCCAGTCCGGGTAATTGAGATAGACTGATCCGGCCCGTATCCGCGCAGCCACGTCGCGGGCGTCAGGATATTTTGAGACTGAATATAGGCGGCCAGACCGTAGACCGTGTCATTTGCGATCGCCACGGCGTCTTCTTCATCCTTGTAGGGCAGAATCGACAGCACCGGCCCGAAAATTTCTTCGCGCGCGATTGTCATGTCATTGGACACATTGCCAAAAACGGTCGGACGAACATAGTAGCCGCGGTTCAGGTTTTCCGGCCGTCCGAGGCCGCCTGCAACCAGTGTTGCGCCTTCCTTTAGCCTGGTTACGCCATGTCCTCACCGAATTGCCTCAGCGCACCGGCTACGCCGACATCAACGATCTGCTGCCCTTCAACTTCCCAAAAACAACTACCGCCCGATCGAACCGGACGCTCTCCGATTCGAACACGTCCCGCCAAGTCTCTGGCGTCAACGTGCAGGGAAATGAGCGCTTACGAATAAGTAAAATGCACCTGCAGTAGAGGTTGCATATGCCTGCAATGAAAATCATCGATACCACTGACGCTGAGAGGCTTCTTGCTGAACTTGGTATTCAGGTGATCCCGCCTAACGTGCCGATCCGACCGAAAGACGGTGACCCTCCAAAATGCAATGCTGCGGCCAGCGTGCAGTCACGGAAGACGAATTCTCATCAAACTACATCCTCAGATAGTACCCACCGTTTCAGGCCCGTGTCGGCAACCCGCAGATACAGTCCGCCGCCGTCACTGTAGCGCCCTGCGTCCTTAATTGAACTGACCTGTTCTGCAGTCAGTTTGTGTAATGACCTCGCCATCTAAGTCCCACTTTCAGTCCCACTTTCAGTCCCACTTTTGAAGTGGGACTCGGTGATTTTCTATGAGAAGGCATGGTGAGATAATTAGATTGAAAGATCAATATTATCAAATAGATAGTTGCTATTATGTTATTTTATGAGAAGTGAAAATAGCAGACTCTCTGTCCGCCATTTTTCCAAAATCAGAAAACACCCAACCTCACGTCGTAGGCCTTGTTTGAGGTTCACCGCCTGCTCGCGCCAAATTTGACGACCCGATCCGGGCCGAAGAGCGGGACGCAGACCCTTGCGGAGCTTCCGCTTCACGCCCCATGCCGGAGCCTGCGCAACTTACAAATTTGTAAAGTCCCGGCCATCTCCGCGTAATCCGGTCCCTGTTACGCCTCTGCCCATTCGGTCTTCGATTGGACACCGGGCATGGGACAGGCAGACGAAATCGTGGCGCTGGTTCTGCAGGGCGGTGGCGCGCTCGGCGCGTACCAGGGCGGGGCGGCCCAGGGTATTTTCGAATCCGGCAGTTCGATCGACTGGGTCGCAGGCATCTCCATCGGCGCGATCAACGCGGCGATCCTGTGCGGCAACGAGCCTTCGCAAGGCCTGCAAAATATCCGCACGTTCTGGGAACGGATTTCCTCCGCCCGCGTTATCCAGGAGCAGTTCGAAAGCTACCTGCCGCGCGGCCTGGTCAATGAGTTGAGCGCGGCGTCGACGGCGGTGACCGGGGCGCCGGGTTTCTTCAAGCTCCGGGTTCCGCCTGCCGCCGTGATGCCTCCGGGAGCGGACGGCGCCATCAGCTTTTACGACACTGCACCGTTGCGGGAGACATTGCTGGAACTCGTCGATTTCGATCGTCTGAATTCCGGCAAGACCCGTCTGAGCGTCGGCGCTGTCAATATCGAGACCGGAAACATGACGTGGTTTGACAACACGGAAATCGAAATCCGGACCGAACACATCATGGCCTCCGGGGCCCTGCCACCAGAGTTTCCGCCGGTCGAGATCGACGGATCCCTCTACTGGGACGGCGGCCTGGTCTCGAACACGCCGCTTCAATACGTGCTCGATGAGCGGATGCCGCACGAAAATCTGAGCGTGTTCCAGATCGACCTGTTCAGCGCCCGGGGCCGGGTTCCGGCATCGGTGTGGACCAGTGAGGCCCGCGAAAAGGATATCCGGTTTTCCAGCCGGACCCGGTTCAATACCGACATGATGCGGCGGATGCACCAGACGCGCGCCGCTGCCCGGCGGCTATACGGAAAGCTGCCGGCGGAGCTGAGAAACGACCCGGACGCCCTGTCGCTGATTTCGGGAAACGCGGATCCGCGTATTTCCATCGCCCATCTGATCTACCGGCAATCCCGCCACGAACACCAATCCAAGGACTACGAGTTTTCGCGCCGCTCGATGGAAGGCCATTGGTCGTCGGGTTTGCGCGACGCCCGGAAAACGCTGGCCCACCCGAAATGGAAAGGCCGGGGGACTTCGGAAGACCGTATCCAGGTCTTTGACCTGAACAACATCCGCTAGCGTCCCTCCCCACCCGTTGGAGATCCGACCATGAGAACCGACGCCGTCACCAGAAACGCCTTTGCGATGCCGCTCACGAGCCCGAGTTTCCCGAAAGGCCCGTACCGGTTCCACAACAGGGAATTCTTCACGATCACTTACCGCACCGATCCGGAGGAACTTCGCAAGGTGGTTCCCGAACCGCTGGAGGTGACAGAGCCGATCGTGAAGTACGAGTTCATCCGCATGCCGGACAGCACGGGGTTCGGCAGCTACAGCGAGAGCGGACAGGTCATCCCGGTCACGTTCCAGGGACGCGAAGGCGGGTATGTCCATGCGATGTTTCTCAACGACGACAGCCCGATCGCGGGCGGCCGCGAGATCTGGGGATTTCCGAAGAAACTCGCGGAACCGAAACTGACCGTCGAAAAGGACACGCTGGTCGGGTCCCTGCATGTCGGCTCCGTCCAGGTGGCCGGCGCCACGATGGGCTACAAGCACCGGGAACTGGATCGCGATGCGGTCCTGAAAAGCCTCGCCGCGCCGAGCTGGCTGTTGAAAATCATACCGCACGCCGACTGCTCCGGCCCGCGCATTTGCGAACTGGTCGAGTACTCTCTGGAAGATGTCACGGTCAAAGGCGCATGGGAGGGGCCCGGCGCCCTGGAACTCCATGAGCACGCGCTCGCGCCGGTCGCCCAGCTTCCCGTTCTTGAGGTGCTTTCCGCAACGCACGTGCTGACCGATCTGACCCTCGGTCTCGGCCACGTCGTCTTCGACTATCTTCAAACCGAATGAGGTGCATCATGAACCTGCAAGACAAGACCTGCATCATCACGGGCGCGGCCCGCGGCATCGGAGCGGCGATCGCCAAACGGTTCGTTGCAAGCGGCGCGAAGGTCGCCATCGCCGACCTGCGCCTCGCCGATGCGGAAAAAACGGCGGCTGACCTCACCGCCATGGGTCCGGGATCGGCCATGGGCCTCGAAATGGACGTGACTGACGAAGCAGCGGTGAACGCCGGCGTCGACAAGATCGTGACGGAGTGGGGCGGCATCGACGTCCTGGTCTCCAATGCGGGGATCCAGATCGTTTACGAGCTGCAGAACTTCCCGTTCGAAGACTGGAAAAAGCTCCTGTCCATCCATCTGGACGGCGGCTTTCTCACCTCCAAGGCCTGTCTGCCGCACATGTATGAAAAAGGGTCCGGTTCCATCATCTTCATGGGGTCGGTCCACTCCAAGGAAGCGTCGCCCCTCAAGTCCGCCTACGTCACCGCCAAGCACGGTCTTCTCGGGCTTGCGCGGGTGATCTCGAAGGAAGGCGCCAAGCATGGCGTCCGGGCCAACGTCATCTGCCCCGGTTTCGTGAAAACGCCGCTGGTCGAAAAACAGATCCCGGAGCAGGCGGAAGAACTCGGCATTTCGGAGGAAGAGGTCGTCAGGAACGTCATGCTCGGCGGCACCGTCGATCACGAATTCACCACCGTTGAGGACGTCGCCGAGGTCGCGCACATCTTCGCAGCCTTTCCGACGAACGCGCTGACCGGTCAGTCGCTGGTCGTCAGTCATGGCTGGTTCATGCAGTGACGGTGCGCGCGCACCATCAGCGAGCCTCGCCAACAAAGGAGCACAGACAAATGGATAGCTCAGACACATTCTACAAAGTACGCGAACTGGTCGCCCGTTTCGATGACGCCGAGACATTCGAAGACGCCGTCGAGCAGGTGGAAATGGCGGGCATCGATCGCGCGGACATCAGCATGATCGCAAGCCAGGACGCGATCGTTGAAAAGCTCGGGCACATCTACCGGAACGTCCGGGATCTGGAAGACGATGCCCGCGTTCCCCAGACCGTCAATTTCGACAGGCACGAGCTGGCGGAAGGCAAGGCAGCGATCATCGGTTTTCCCGTTTATATCGGCGGCGCGGGCGCAGGTCTCGCCGTCGTGGCATCCGGCGGAACACTTGCCATTGCCGCAGTGCTCGCCGCGGCCGGCGCCGCGGCGGGGGCCGGCATCGGCGCGATCTTCGCCCATGCCATCGACAAACGCCACGCGGACACGCTTGAGCAGCACCTGGCCGAAGGCGGCCTGCTGGTCTGGGTCCGGTTGCGCGACGAGACGCGGGAAGCGGAAATCGAGAAGCTGCTGAAGGCATGCGGCGGACGGGATGTCCACGGACACAGCCTGAAACGCTACTGGGGTACGGACGATGTTCCCTTGCACGACTTCAATCCCGATCCGCTTCTCGAAAAAGGTCCGAACTACGGCTGAAGAAGGAAATGCGACCTGCGCGGCAGTCGTCTGACGAGGTTGGCAGAGCCTTATGCCGTATTTTACTTAGGCGGCTAATGAAATTACCAAAAGGTATTGGCCCCTCCTTGGCAGATCCAGCCCGAATGCAGAAAGGAGTTTTGAAATGACAACGATCGTTCTCGTCCAACCGCTGCTGGCGCTGATTGCCGGCATTATCATCCTGTTCGTTCCACGCGTCCTGAACTACGTGGTCGCGGCCTATCTGATCCTGTTCGGTCTGATCGGACTGTTTCCGCATCTGGCGGGGATGACGTAACGCCCGCCGTGTAAACCAAAGACCCATCGAAACCGGCGGCTCCGTTCCATCCTTGTTTATCAGTGCGCGTCCCGAACCCTTGAGATCACGGCCATGAAGAAATGGAAGTTCGGCATCGCCGCCGTCGTGCTGATTGCGGCGGGCGGCGGGCTTTGGGGATATTGGTGGTATTCCACCCTGTATCCGTCGACACAGGACGCCTATGTGCGCGCGCATATCGTGGACATATCCGCGGAAGTCACGGGCCTGGTTTCAAAGGTCTACGTTACAGAGAACCAGAAGGTTGCCCAGGGCGATCCGTTGTTCGAACTGGACGACGAGATCTACCGGAACGCTGCGACCGAGGCACAGGCGCAGCTTGAGATCGCGAAGGACCAGCAAGCCGGCCTTGACCGGAAGGCGAAAGCGGCGAAGGCGGCGGTGAAAAGCACCTCGACGGCCGCAGAGACCGCTCATGCCCAGTTGACCAGAATTCGCGCGCTGTTCGAAAGCGGCGATGTCGCCCAGGCGGCCCTGGACCAGGCGAAAACGGCGGCGGCGCAGGCGGATACCGCGCGCGACACGGCCCGGGCCCAGCTTCAACAGGCACGAGACGCTGCAACCGCCAACAAGGACGCAATCGTTTCCGACGGAGCCGCCTACCGCATGGCGGAGTACAATCTCGCCCATACAAAGATCACCGCCCCAGCCGACGGATGGGTATCCAACATCCGTCTTCGGCCCGGCAGTTCGGTCACGGCGCACGAACCGCTGTTTGCGCTGGTCGACGCCTCGCACTGGTGGATCGACGCCAATTTCAAGGAAACCGACCTGCCGCGCATTCGCCCCGGGCAACCCGCCACCATATCCGTCGACATGCTCCCCGGCGTTACTCTGAAGGGGCATGTCGCCTCCATCGGCCGGGGATCGGGATCGACCTTCTCGCTGCTGCCTGCGGAAAACGCCAGCGGCAACTGGGTCAAGGTCACGCAGCGCTTCCCCGTCCGGATCGCGCTGGACAAGCCCGACCCGGGGCTGCGCGTCGGCGCCAGTTCCAGTGTCACGGTCGACACCACGGCAGACGCAAAGTGAGCACCACCGCCTCGATCGCCGAAGAGCCTGCCGCTCAGCGGCTCACCATCGTGGTCGCCGTCGTCCTGAGTGCCATGCTGGAGGTTCTCGACAGCACGATCGTCAACGTCGCCCTGCCTCATATTCAATCGGCCTTCGGCGCCACCACCGATCAGGCGACCTGGGTGCTGACCAGCTATATCGTCTCGGCGGTCGTCATCATGCCGCTGACCGGCTTCATGGCAAAGAGGCTTGGCCGGCGGCGGCTGATCCTGGGTGCCATCACCGGTTTCGCGGTATTTTCGGTCCTGTGCGGGCTCTCCTGGGGTCTTGGCGTCATGGCCGCTTTCCGGACGGCCCAGGGCCTGTTCGGCGCGTTCCTCATCCCGTTATCGCAATCGATCCTGTTCGATACCTTCCCGAAGGAAAAACGGGGACAGGCCATGGCCATGTTCGGGCTCGGGGTGGTGGTGGCTCCGGTACTGGGACCGACGATCGGCGCCCTGCTGACCGACTATTATTCCTGGCGCATGGTGTTTTTCGTCAATCTTCCGATCGCCGCGTTCGCCCTGCTCCTGCTTGCCGGCGAGCTGCCGAAGGACAAGCCCGAGCCGGTCAGGATCGACTGGACAGGGCTCGTCCTGATGGCCATCAGCATCGGTGCGCTGCAATTCGTTCTCGACCAGGGAACAACCAAGGATTGGCTGGCCTCCCGTGTGATTCAGGTCGCGGCACTTGCGTCGCTGATCAGCGGCGTGTTGTTCCTTGCGCGCGGCATCACCGAAAAGCACAACATCATCGACCTGACATTGTTTTCCGACCGCAATTTCGCGGCCGGCAACGCGATCATCGCAGGCTTTGCCGTCTCCATGTTCGGCGCGATCGCGATCCTGCCGCTCTTCGTTCAGGATCTCCTGGGATATCCGGTTCTTGAAGCCGGCTATCTTTTCATTCCGCGTGGACTGGCCGCCGGTTTTTCCATGGTCGTGACGGGTGCTGTTCTGGTCAACCGCATTGATTCCAGGCTGCTCGGCGCGGCCGGCCTCGGACTGACCGCCTGGGGCAATTTCCAGATGGCCTCTCTCAATCTGAATGCGAGTTTCTGGCAGCTGGCATGGCCTGGCCTCACATCGGGGCTGGGTATGGGACTGGTCTTCGTTCCTTTGTCGACCCTCGCATTCGACGGTATCGGGTCCGACCGTCAGGACGAGGCATCCGGCCTCTACGGCGTGACCCGGCAGCTGGGATCGTCGATCGGCATCGCCGTTGCCGGTGCCATGATCGTTCGCGGGATTGCGACGGACACATCCCTGCTCACGCAACATGTCACGCCGTACTCCGAAGCGGCACGGGCCTACCTCGCCCCGCTCGGTCTTTCCGTGCAATCTGCGAAGGGTGCTGCGGTGCTCTCGGCGGAAATCTCCCGCCAGGCAGCCATGATGTCCTACGCCCGCATCTTCAACTGGCTCGGCTGGGCCGCCCTGGTCCTGCTGCCGCTGCTGCTTGTCATGCACAAGCCCGCACACCAGACCTCCGCGCAGATGGCCCACTGACGCCTGAGAAGATCAACGCTTTCTGCGGAAGACATGCAGCCATCTGTCCCGGCCGAAAACCAGCAAGGCCAGGATGGCGAGAAAGACGGCCGCGCCGCCGACATAGACCAGATGATGCAATATCCAGGGCAGGGCCAGGCCGGCGACCGACTCTCCGAAGACATAGGCGATGGTCGCCCAGGTGCCCACCCAGAGTACGGCGCCGATGGCGTTCGCCAGGAAAAACACCGCCCAGTGCATGCCCGTCGAGCCGGCCACCAGACCGTTCAACTGGCGCAGGAGGACGACGAACCTGGCAAACAGCACCATCGCGAACCCGTAACGTTCCGCAAGCCGTTCGGCCTTCGCGTATTTTTCCTGCGAGACGCCGAACTTCGCACCGTGCCTTTCGATGAAGACCCGGCCGTAACGCCAGCCGATCAGGTACCCGATGTTGTCGCCCAGAATGGCGCCGAGAATGGCCGCAACGCCGACAAGATAGATGTTCAGTCCTCCGGCGCCGGCCGCAGCGGCGGCAGCGATGATCGCCGTTTCGCCGGGAACGGGCAGGCCCAGCGCTTCCAGACCGACAACGGCGAACACACCGGGCGCACCGTATTGATGGATGACATCGAGAACCTGGGACGTGAACGGGATCATGCGGGTCTGCTTGTCGATCGGCTTGGGGAGAGGACACCGGGCGGTGCCGACGTCCTGCTGGTCCGGGCACAGGTGTGCCTGTCCTTATGAAGAGCCATTCTATCGCCGGCTTTTTTAGAACGATCGCAATGTACCCGGACCGCCCTCATCGTTCAATCGGCAGACGGTCGCGCGCATCGCCGACGGCGGCTCGTGCGTGGCGCCCCGGGACGGATGTCCGGCCGGCGAATTCATTTTCGGGAGATCGACACACCTGCGGTCGCGTTCACCTCTAAAGACGAACGCGACCGCGGAATGTTTCGCAATAGCAATCAGACGACCGTGACCACCAGCGGGTCCAGGCCCTCGATGCGGGCTTCGAGCCTGTCGCCCTTCACCACCGGGCCGACGCCGGACGGTGTGCCGGACATGATGATGTCGCCGGCTGCCAGCTCGAAATAATCGGACAGATAGGAGATCATCTCGGGCACCTTCCAGATCATCTGGTTGAGGTCCCCTTCCTGCTTCAAGGCCCCGTTGACATGGAGCGTGACCGCGCCGTGGTCGAGATGACCGGTCTTGTCGGCGGGCACGAGCGGACCGACGGGTGCGGAGCGTTCGAAGGCCTTGCCGATTTCCCACGGGCGGCCCATGTCCTTGGCGATGCCCTGCAGGTCGCGGCGGGTCATGTCGAGGCCTACGCCGTAGCCCCAGACATGGTCGAGCGCCCGGTTAAGCGGGATGTTGGTGCCGCCGGACTTCAGGGCGACGACCATTTCGACTTCGTGGTGCACGTCGGAGGACTTCACCGGATAGGGAAACTGGCCGGAACTGTCGAGGTTGTCCGGATTCTTCTGGAAGAAGAACGGCGGTTCCTTGTTCGGGTCGTGGCCCATCTCCACGGCGTGGGCGGCGTAATTGCGGCCGATGCAATAGACCCGGCGAACCGGAAACCGGGCGTCGCTGCCGGCAACTGGAATGGCCGCCACCGGCGGCGGTGCGATCACGAACTCAGACATACGTCCCCCTTTGTTATTCTCGCGACACTGTCTTTCGCCATGACCCTAAACAATTTTGAACCAATCGCAACCAATTTTATTGAACATGCGAAATACCGCCAAAATCCCAATTGATTTGCAATTAATCGACTCATATGCCTAGTATTGGTTGACCAATAGAGAGGAATACCCGTGCTCACCAGGCTGGAAACATCCGAACGGGAAGAAGCGATCGCGGCCTTGCGCGAGTTCATCAGCGCCAGCGCCTACCAGCCCGGCGACCGGTTGCCGCCGGAGCGGGACCTGATCGGCCGGCTGGCCATGAGCCGCTCGACCCTGCGCAAGGCGCTGGATGCCCTGGAACGGGAAGGCCTGATCTGGCGCCACGTCGGCAAGGGGACTTTCGTCGCCGGCGACAACGACGGGTTCGACCCGAGCGCGCTCCTCGGGCTGGCCCAGCAGATCTCACCGGTTCGCATGATGCGGGCGCGCCTGTGCATCGAACCGGCGATTGCCGGCGAAGCCGCGATCAATGCGTCACGGGAAGCGGTCAACCGGATCCGGCTCGCCAAGGACCGGGCGAAACAGGCGCAGACCTGGAAGGAATACGAAACCCAGGACGAACTGTTTCACCGCGCCGTGGCCGAGGCGTCGGACAATATCCTGCTGATTTCGCTGTTCGAGCAGCTGAACAAGGTGCATCGGGCGGTTGCCATGAGCAACGTCGTTCGCGAGACCGAACGGCCGCCCGAGAGCCATTCCAGTTTTGCGGAACACGAATGCATTTTCGCTGCCATCGAGGCGCGCGATTCCAAAGCGGCCTACGACGCGATGCGGCAGCACATCGGCTCTGTGTCGGCTCGACTGTTCGGGGAGGTGTGACACCAGAGGACCATCGGAAAGGCCAACAGAGCAAAAAGCCGCGGCCTTTCGCGAGTAAACGGACCAGGGGTCCGTGAGTTGGGAGGAAAAAATGAATAAGCTACTTCGGAAGATCAGCGGTGTGCTGATAGCGATCCCGTTTGCCCTGGGCGTCATGGGGACCGGCGCGGAAGCCGGCAAGATCAAGATCGCCCTGGCGGAAACGCCCTCGGATGAACTGGCTGCTTTCTTCGTGGCGCTCGACCGCGCCAGGGCGGCCGGCCTCGACTATGAATGGACGGCCTTTTCCGACGAGGAACTGGCCATCCAGGCCGTCCTCAGCGGCCAGATGGATATCGGCTTCGGCACACCCTACGCCGCCATGCAGCGTTCCAAGGCGCCGATCCGCATCGTTTTCCAGCTGTCCAAGCTGAAGTTTTTCCCGGTTACGTCCAAGAAATACAGCAAGCTGGAAGATCTGGACGGTGAGCCGATCATGCTGCATTCGCGCGGCGGCGGCACGGACTCAATCGCCAACGTGATCGAGGAGAAGCTCGGCATCAAGTTCGGCCAGCGTTCCTATGTGCCCGGTTCGTCCAACCGCATCGTCGCCCTGATGGCCGGACAAACCGACGCCACCATCGTCGACCTCGCCAACAAGAACAAGCTGATGAAGCAGGCCGGCGACAAGTTCAACGTGCTGCCGATGTTCGAGGTCGATGCGAGCGACGAGGCGCTGTTTGCCAATCTCGACTGGATCAAGGCCAACGAGAAGGACGTCGACATTTTCGTCAACGCTCTGGTCAGCGTCTGGCAGGACATGGCCAAGGACCCGACGATCATCAGCCGCGAGACCGATCCTGAAGGCCCGATCGGCCAGTTGCCGAAAGAGATCCTCGACGGTCTCGACGGCTTCTACACGGATGCCGTTGAAGGCGGTCTCTACGATCCCAACGGCGACGGACGCAAGGCTGCCAAGGCGGACATGGAGTGGTACACGGCCGCCAACCAGCTCGACGGCGATCCGGCCAGCCTCAACATAGAAGACTTCTGGTATCTGGCGCCTCTGGACAAGGCCACCCAGTAAGTCTTTGCGGCGGCTGCGGGACCACTTGCCCTCCCGCAGCCGCCTTCATTTCCGCTTTCTGAATGGAATGAAGACCGATGCTGAGCCGCTCGCTCTATCTGAAAATCCTGTCCGCCGTGGTCGTCTTCGGTGCCTGGGAAATTGCCGGGCGGATACCGGTCAGCTATGCCTTTCCGACCTTCCTTGAATCCATGGCCGCTCTTGGCCGCATGGCTTTCGACGGCACGCTTTACACGGCCTATGTGGAGACGCTGAAACCGCTCGTGGTCGGCGTGTCCATCTCCGCCTTCATCGGCATCGGCCTCGGGCTGTGGATCGGGCTGAGCCGGGCGTTCGACTGGCTGTTCTCGCCGATCTTCATCGTCATGCAGGCCGCGCCCCTGGCGGCGCTGATCCCGCTGCTGGTCATGGCCTACGGCATCGGACTGACGTCGAAGGTGTTCGTGGTCTGCATCATGGCCATGCCGGTCATCGTGCTGAACACGGCCGGCGCCGTTCGCAACACGCCGGTTTCGCTGAAGGAAATGGGCCGGTCGTTCCTGGGCTCCAAGTCCGACATCATTCTCAAGATCATCATCCCGTCGGCCTCGCCGGTGATCTTTTCGGGTCTTCGCCTCGGCATCTCGGCCGGTTTCATCGGAGCGATCCTGGCGGAATTGAAAATCACGCCGACAGGAGTGGGCGACATCATCACCTACAGCCGTTCGATTGCGGACTATCCCAGCATGTACGCCGCAATCTTCTCCATCATCCTGCTCGCAATTCTGTTCCTGAATCTGCTTGAGCGCGTCGAAGTCTACCTGTTTGAAGGAAATGTCCGTGGTTATGCCTCAGATTAAGGAAGTCGCCGGCCAGGCCGGAGAAAGCCCCGTGGACAATGCCGTGGTCGCGCGCGGCGTTTCCAAGACCTACGGCACGGTGGAAGCGCTCAGGAACCTGTCCCTGGAGTTTCCGCGCGGACAGCTGACGTCCCTGCTCGGCCCGTCAGGTTGCGGGAAGACGACGCTTTTGAAGATCATTGCCGGGCTTCTGGAGCCGACCTCCGGCGAAATCGAGGTCAACGGCAAGCCGGTCAAGGGGCCGGGACCGGACCGGGCCTTCGTGTTCCAGGATTTTGCCCTGATGCCCTGGGCCAGCGTGATCCGCAATGTGGCCTTCGGCCTCGAACTGCGCGGCGTCGCCAAATCCGAGCGCGAGGCGATTGCCGAGAAATACATCAGGGAAGTCGGCCTTTCCGGCTTCGAGAAGGCCTATCCGCATGAACTTTCCGGCGGCATGCGCCAGCGTGTCGGACTGGCCCGCGCGCTCTCGGTGGACGCCGACGTCCTCTTGATGGACGAACCGTTTTCGGCCGTCGACGAGCAGACCCGGCGAAAGTTCCAGGAGGACCTGCTGCGCCTCGTCGAGAACGAGAGCAAGACCTTCATCTTCGTCACTCATTCGATCGAGGAAGCGGTCTATGTGTCGGACCAGATCGCCATCCTGCTGCCGCGCCCGAGCCGGGTGTCGGAGATCATCCGTCCCGGCGGCTTCCGCCAGAAGGGCGCCGATGCCATCCGCCGGGATCCGGAGTATCTGGATATCGTCGACCGGATCTGGGCCTCCCTGCGCAGCTACGTGGACTAGGGGGACGCGATGACGGTGTTCGGTTACAGGCTGCCTGCCATGTCGTCGCTGATCCTGTGGGGGATCCTTTGGGAGATCGTCGGCCGGTCGGGCCTGACCTTCTTCATCCCGCCCCTGTCGGACGTCTTCTCCACCCTGATATCGGTGATCGGCACCAAGCCTTTCCTGAAGGCGCTCAGCGAAACGGCCTACGCCTTCAGCATGGGGGTGCTTGCGTCTATCCTGATCGGCATTCCGGTCGGCATCCTCATGGGCAAGAACCGGCTTCTGGATGAATTGCTGCTGCCCTGGGTCAACATGTTCCTGAGCGCGCCGCTGACCGCCCTGGTGCCGGTCCTGATGGTGCTGTTCGGCTTCGGCATGAAGTCGATCATCATCACCACGACGCTGTTTGCGATCTGGATCATCATCCTGAATGCGCGCGCCGGCGTCATGCAGATCAACCGCTCGCTGGTCGAGATGGCAAGATGCTATGGCGCTACGCCGCTGGTCGCCTTCTACAAGATCTATTTCTGGGCCGCGCTTCCTGAAATCCTGGCAGGCGTCCGGATCGGCGTGATCCGCGCCGTGAAGGGCGTGATCATCGGCCAGCTCCTGATTTCCATCGTCGGCTTCGGCGCCCTGTTCGAGCTATACGCCAACAACTTCCTGATGGCTCATTTCTGGGCGGTGCTCCTGGTGCTGTTCGCCCTCGCCTTCACCGTGTCGGAGATCCTCGCCTACCTGGAGCGCCGGGTGTCCTATTACGCCGCCAGCCGGTAAGACCGGAAGCCGGGGACCCGGCTTCAGTCCGGGCCTTTTCCCTTGCCTTCCATCTCGCGGATGAGCGCGCGCGCCTCGTCACCTTCGGGGATCGGGCGCCCGCTGTCGCGCCACTCGACCGCCGGTTTGAATCCCTCCGTCTGGGCGTAGCGGCGGAACCAGAGACCTTCCGGATTGTGACGGGTGATGCCGTCAAAGACGGTCGCCATGGTCTGGGACTGTTCCAGACCCATGGTCAGCATCACCTGGTTTACCACCAGCTTGTGCATGGCCAGATGTCCGCGCGGTACGCCGGCAATGCGCGCGGCGAGCTTCTGCGCCGCGGCGTCGAGATCGGAGGCGGGGACGACCACATTGGCCAGCCCCCACTCGCCGGCGGTCGTGCCGGTGATCACGTCGCCGGTGAACATCAGTTGCTTGGCGCGCGCCGGGCCGAGGCGGTAGGTCCACATCGCCGTGGTCGGACAGCCCCACACCCGTGTCGGCATGTAGCCGATCCGGGCATCTTCGGCCATGACCAGCAGGTCGCAGCAAAGCGCAATATCGCTGCCGCCGGCGACCGCGGCCCCGTGAACCTTGGCGATCGTCGGCTTGGTACAGCGCCACAGGCTCATGAAGTCTTCCGTGTTGCGCTTCATGCAGGCGTAGTCGACCATCGGGTCCCAGGGCTGGCTTTCCTGCTGGCACGGATGTTCGGCGTCATTCTCCGCGTAGGCGACGAGGTCGTAGCCGCCGCAAAATCCCTTGCCCGCGCCTTCCACGACAATGACGTGAACGTCGTCATTCTCCTGCGCCCATTCGACGGCGGCGCGGATTTCACGCGGCGTGTCGTCGGTGATGGCATTGAGCCGCTCCGGCCTGTTCAGAAGCAGCCGCGCAATGCGCGGCTCGCCCGGGTCCTGGTCGATACGTAGTGTCTTGAACTCCGGCATGGCGGTCTCCTCCCCTGTGGCCTTTTGGGTCCCATGAAAGGAGATCGGGGGACGTCCGGCAAGGTGTGTTTTCCGCCTGCTACGGCAATCTTTACAAGGCGTGATGCGGAGCACCGGGGCGCTGCCCCGGAAAAGATGCGATTAGCCGTGGATCATTTCCCGGTTTTTCCGTTGACACCTACCGCCGCTCGCAATCTGCAAGATATTATCGATTGGTTAATGACTGTCCCGGTATGAGTTGGAATGACCCGATCATACGAAACGTTCGGCGGTGAACAGAGATTGAAAGCAGATAGGGTTGCCGCATTCGGCCGGAGATGTCCGGACCACCTGTTCGCCTGGAACATCTCGGCGAGGCAGTGATGAATTTTGTCGCTCCAACAAGCTTTCCGGAAACGCTCGGGCCCAACGCGCTGAAAGGCGTGAAGGTGCTCTTTATCAACATGCCCATTCGCGAGCAGGCCCGGCCGAACAATCCGCCGGTGGGGCCCGCGCTGCTGGCAGGCCGCCTGCGCGAATACGGCGCAGAGCCCAATATCGTCGATCTCAACATCTACCGCATCCAGGATGAAGAAGCCGCCCGGCGCGGACTGGAGTTCGGCCGCTCGTTGACCTTCGCCGAGGCGCGTGCGCTGCTTGCGCGCACCCTGGACAAGATCGGCCCGCAGCATGTGATCGGCATGTCCGGCCTGATCACCACGCTGACGTGGCAGACGGAAGTGGCCAAGATCATCCGGGACCTGGATCCGGACGCCATGCTGGCCAGCGGCGGCGGCCTTGCGACCCAGTTCCGCACCACCCTCTTCGACTGGATCCCCGAACTCGACGCCGTGTCCCACAGCGAGGGCGACGACGTCATCCTGAAGATGGCGCTCGACGCCAAGACCATCCGCGATCTCGGGTTCGACCGCGCCGAAAAATCCGGCCGTCTGGCGCCCTATTTCCACGATACGAAGAACGGCCGCCCGCGGTTCTTCTATCAGGGCTACCGGACGGCGGATCTCGATGCCCTGCCGTGGCCGGCCTACGACCTTCTCAAGGAAGACGTCGACGGCTTGCCGGTGATGGAGATCTATCTGAACACGCCGGTGTGGGGCGGGTCGGCCAAGAACAGCTCAGCGACCAGCTTCGACATGCCGCGCAGCATCTCGACCATTTCCAGCCGCGGCTGCCCGTTTGCCTGCAAGTTCTGCTTCCGCGGCGGCCAGGGCGAGCGCAACTACGGTGTGCGCAGCGCGCAGAACATCGCCGACGAGTTCCTGCACTACAGGGACTGCTACGGCGTGGAGTTCATCGCCCTGCTGGACGACAATTTCATGGTGAGCCCGAAACGGATCACCGAGCTTGCCGATATCCTGGAACCCTATGCCCGCGACGGCAAGCTGCAGTGGGGCACCCACGGCCGGCTGGACGAGGCCGCCGACCTTCGTCCCGACCGCAACGGCGGCTACAAGAAGGCGGACGTGCGCCGGGTCGACGAAATGGCGCGCGCCGGCTGCGTCTATATCGGCTTCGGCGCGGAATCCGCCTCCGCCCGCACGCTCGACGCCATGGGCAAGGGCGGCTTCATGCTCTCCAACGGCATTACCAAAATCAACGGCTACGAATTCCCGCTGACCATGGTGGAAGGCATCCGCAACACCTATGCGTCCGGAATTCACGGCAACTGCACCTGGATCATGGGCTACCCGGGCGAGACCCTTCCCGATCTCCAGACCAGCATCGCCTTTATCCGCTGGCAGGAGGAGGAAATTTCCAGGGGCCTGACGCCGGGATCGGCAGAGCACACAAAGGCGCTCGCCTCGATCAACAAGGCGCTCTTCACCGCCACCGCCTATCCGGGCACGGAAATGTTCCAGGCACCGAAGGTGATGGCCTCGCTCGGTGAGGTGTTCGGCCTGACCTTCGATGCGAAGACGAAGCAGCCGGTGGCCGACGAGAACTACCGCAAATACGTGCTGGAGCTGAATGACGCGAGCAAGTTGATCGCCAACAGCGACGGCCGCCCCCTGAACTACAGCGACATGCCGGACGATCAGTTTGTTGAGGTCCGGTCGATGCTGGATGCCGGAAAACTGGACGAAGTGCTGAGCCTGTGATGAAGAAGAATATCGTCGCGATGATCCCGGCCCGGTCGGGAAGCCAGGGTCTGCCGGACAAGAACATTCAGATGCTGAACGGCATCCCCCTTGTCGCGCACAGCATCCTGCCGGCCCTCGACTGCCCGGATATTGCGGCGACCTATCTGAACAGCGACAGCCAGCAGTATCTGAATATCGGCGCCTCCTTCGGCGCGCAGACTTACTTTCGGCCGGACACGCTCGCCTGCCATGTTTCGACCATGCAGGCGGTCATCGCCGATTTCATCGAGGCGCTCAGGACAATGGGCGAGGCGGTGGACGCGGTTCTGGTGCTCTACCCGACCTATCCGTTCCGCACGGCCAAACAGCTTTCGGACATCATCGCCTTTTACAATGCGGCCGAGGACTGCAGCAGCGTCGTCGGCTTCAAGACGCCTGACACCCATCCCTTCCTGTGCGCCAACCTGTCGGACAATGGCGAGATCGCGTCTTATGTGGACTACGATCCGAACCGGTATTACCGGCGCCAGGACTATCCGGCATGCTTCGAGTTCACTGCCTGGGCGATGATCGTCAACGCCGATCACATCAATGATCTGAACGCCTACCTGATTGGCCCGGGCTCCCGCGGCTTCCGCGTGCCCGACGACGTCAAGGTGGTCGATATCGACACCATCCACGACTTCCACTACGCGGAATTCCTGGTCGAAAAAGGCTACGTCAAGGCTTATGGCGGCCAGTCCTTCGCCGGCCGTCCGCTGACGGTGAAGACCGGCTGAGCGGTTCGGACTGCTGACAAAATCCGCCCTCTCCATCGTCATCCCGGAAAAGCCGACAGGCTTTATCCGGGACCGGCGAGCCTGTGCGTTTCCTGTCAGGTTCGGACTGTCCCCTAAGACACCCCGGCTCCCCGGTCCCGGCTCTCCGCTTCGCTGCGGCCGGGATGACGCCGAAAGAAAGTCATGAATCTAGAGCTTGCTCAGCGTCGGCGAGGCTTTATTCCGCCAGATTGAGATCCGCCATCATGTCGGCGGCGGTGGCCTGAAGCGCTTCGCTCAGCTCCGTCGGCTCCATGCCGTCGGGAAGGCGCAGGTCGGCGGTGGCCTTGAACAGGCGCTCGCCCGACATGGAGCCGGCGACGACGGCCGTTTCCAGATGTTCGATGCTGACGCCATACCGCGTCAGCACATGGGTGATCTTGCGCAGGATGCCGGGGTGATCCTGTGAGACCAGGTCGAGATGGGCGGCCTTGCCGGCAGGCTGCTCGTTGCTGTGCACATCCGAGCGCAGGGTAATGGCGATCCCGTCGGTCAGCAGGCTGTCGAAATGGGCATGCAGGTTGTCGATTGCGTCGTCCTGGATCTCGACGCTGACAATCCCGGCGAACTCGCCGCCCAGGCGTGCCATCGAGCTCTCCACCCAGTTTCCACCCGCCTGCGCGATGGCATCCGCCAGACGCTCGACAAGGCCCGGACGGTCCTGTGCAATCACAGTAAAAACCAGGTGGTTCAGCATGCGCGTTCCTTTTCACGATCTACGGGTGCGAAACCGCTAACACGGCTCGGCACACTACTAGATTACCAAAATTCCTGACAGACAATGAAAGGTTGTCAATCTTTTGACGCCACCAGATCGAAGACCGGGTCCACGGGCACCTGCATGGCAGTGACCAGATGGTTGGTCTTGGCGGCCAGCGATACGATTTTCATAAGCTCTGCGTACTGGGCGTCGGTCATGCCCTTGGCCCGGGCGCTCGCCGTATGCGAGTGCACGCAATAGGAACAGGCATTGGCGACAGAAACCGCGATATAGATCATCTCCTGGGTCAGGGGGTCCAGCTCCCCGGGAGTGGCCATGACGCCCTTGACCTCTTCCCAGGTCGCCTTCAGCAGAGGCCCGTCCACGGCAAGAGCTCGCCAGAAATTGTTGATGAAGTCGGTTTTCCGGGTCGCCCGGATATCGGCGAAGACTTCTGCGACGAGACCGGACGCTTCTTCATCCGAGACAAGCTTGACGGTGGACATGAGCGTTTCCTCTGGCATTCAAATCGGTTGTCCCATTCCATCCGCCCCGCCTTCGCAGCGCAAGCCCCATGGTGCCGCGGTCTTTTGGCGCAATGCACCCTGTGGACCTTCGGCTGACAGGACGCTCTCATACTTTTTCCTGTCGGATTGACGCTTGATCCGCAAACCGCGCTCCTCTAGCTTGGCCGCCACTGGACGGCGTCCCCTGGAGGGACTGAAAGCGATTCCGGTGACGGTTGACCCATTTCGGGGACCCAGTCCGGAGCTGTCGACGTTGATACCCTGCCCGGTCCGTCGGATCGGAATATTGTGTATTTGGCGCCCGCTTTCTCCCCCCTCGCCGGACGCCAGAAAAATCACGGCTCCAACGCCGTTGCGACAAAGACGAGGGAGACTTTCCAATGTTGAAGATTGCCGGAGCCTTATCCGCAACGATCCTGCCGCTGCTGCCCTCGATTGCCCATGCCCATGGCGGTCATCTCGGCGAACTTGCCGGTCATTCCCACTGGGCGGGTGTCGCGGCCATTGCCGGGGCGGCCCTTGTCGCAGGGATCGTCGCCCTCAAGGATCGCAAGAAAAAAGACACGGCGGAAAAGCCGGATGCGGAAGCGGAGACCGCAGGTGAGACCGAGGCCGAGGCCGCACAATGACCGAAAAACTCGGACTGATGATCTGCGGCCATGGCAGCCGCAACAAGGGCGCCGTCGGGCAGTTCGCAAAGCTGGCCGAGGCGCTGAGAGAGCGCTTTCCCGACTGGCCGGTGGAATACGGCTATCTTGAATTCGCCAATCCGGTGATCAAGGACGGTCTCGACCGCCTGCGCGCCGAAGGCTGCACCCATGTGCTCGCCGTGCCGGGCATGCTCTTTGCCGCCGGCCACGCCAAGAACGACATTCCCTCCGTGCTCAACACCTATCAGGCGCAGCATCCGGAGATGAAGATTACCTACGGACGCGAACTTGCTGTCGATACGCGCATGGTGCGCGCCGCCGGCGACCGTATCCGCGAGGCGCTGGAAGCCGCCGGCGGCGACGTGGCGATGCACGACACGCTGTTGATGGTGGTCGGCCGCGGCGCCTCCGATCCGGATGCCAATTCCAACGTCACCAAGATCACCCGGCTCTTATGGGAAGGCATGGGCTTCGGCTGGGCGGAAACCTCCTATTCCGGCGTGACCTTCCCGCTGACCGGTCCGGGCCTCGAACATGCCGCGAAGCTCGGCTACAAGCGCATCGTCGTCGTCCCGTATTTCCTGTTCACAGGCGTTCTGGTGCAGCGGATCTATTCCACGACGGACGAGGTCGCGGCCAAACATCCTGAGATCGAATTCATCAAGGCCGGCTATCTGAACGACCACCCGCAGGTGATCGACACCATGGCCGACCGTGTGCAGGAAATCCTGCAGGGCGCCAACGTGATGAACTGCCAGATGTGCAAGTACCGCGAACAGGTGCTCGGCTTCGAGGCGGAGATCGGCCTGGCGCAGGAAAGCCATCACCATCACGTGGAAGGCCTGGGCGCGGAAGCGGAATGCCAGCTGTGCGAGGAATTCTGTACCGGCGCCTGCGAGGAAAAGGTTCGCGCCGCCGCCCATCATCACCATCATGATGACCACGGCCATCACCATCATCATGATCACGCGCATGGGCATGATCATCACCATGGGCACGATCATCACCATGGGCATTCCCATGAACACGGGCATGACCACCATCATCATCCCTACCCGCATGCGGACCATCCGCTCGGGCCGAAGTCGATGGAACGTAAAGGGTGAGCGAAACGGTCCCTTCCGGTCCGCTCTATACTTATGAGCACGACCCTTCGGCGATCTACCGGCAGTCGTTTTCGACCGTGCGCGCGGAGGCGGCTCTCGACCGGCTGCCCGCGGCCATGGAACCGGTTGCGATCCGACTGATCCATGCCTGCGGCATGACGGATATCGTGACGGACCTTATGTTTTCAGACGGTGCCGTCCAGGCGGGCCGCGAAGCGCTGGTGAAGGGCGCACCCCTATTCACCGACGTGGAAATGGTCGCCCATGGCATCATCCGCTCGCGACTGCCGGCGAAGAACGACGTGCTGTGCACCCTGAACGACGCGCGCGTTCCGAGCCTTGCCAAAGACCTCGGCACGACACGATCGGCGGCGGCGGTGGAGCTGTGGCGGGACCGGCTCGAAGGCGCTGTCGTCGCCATCGGCAACGCGCCGACCGCGCTGTTTCACCTGTTGGAGACTATTGCCGCCGGCGGGCCGAAACCGGCCATCGTCCTCGGTTTTCCGGTCGGTTTCGTCGGTGCGGCGGAATCCAAGCAGGCGCTCGCCGAAAACCCGTTCTCTCTCCCCTATATCGCGCTGAACGGCCGGCGTGGCGGCTCGGCCATGGCGGCGGCCGCCGTCAATGCGCTTGCCGCCGGTCTGCCGGAGGAGACCGCCGGTGCCTGACGACAACAAAAAGCCCGGGCTGAAGTCCTCCACCAGGAAGCCGCAGCTGCGCTCCTACGGGTTTCTGTCCCATGGCGGCAACCCGGACCCGGATGACAAGAACGCCAGCAAGCCCGCCCGCTCTCGCGGCATGCTTTCTCACGGCGCCGTCAACGAACGCACGCCCCGCGAACTGGACCCGCCGAAGCCGCGGCGACCCTACCGGCGGAAAGACACATGACGACGCGCTGGCTCACACTGATCGGCATCGGCGAGGACGGCTTTCTTCCCGAGGCTGCCCGGCGGCTTCTCGCGGAGGCGGAGGTCGTCTACGGCAGCGCGCGACATTTCGAGCTGGTCGATGATTTAGCCGGCAAACAAAAGGCATGGCCGAGCCCGTTTTCGGCTGTCTATAACGAGCTGAACGATTTGCGCGGGCGCCCCGTCGCCGTGCTCGCCACCGGCGATCCGCAGTGGTACGGTATCGGCTCGACGCTTGCCCGAAAGTTTGCCGCGGAAGAGATTCGTGTCGTGCCCGCGCCGTCGGCGTTCCAGCTTGCGGCCGCCCGCATCGGCTGGGCGCTGCAGGATGTAGAGGCGATTTCTCTGCACGGCCGGCCGGTCGAAACCCTGAACGGGTTCCTCTATCCGGGCGCGAAAATCATTGCCCTGACAAGCAACGGCGAAACGCCGAAAACCGTCGCGGATAGTCTCGCAAGCCTCGGCTACGGCCGGTCGCGCATGACCGTGCTGGAACATATGGGCGGCGAAAAGGAACGCATCGTCTCCGGCAGCGCGGACGACTGGTGCGAGACAGTTGCCGATTTCAACACGCTGGCGCTCGAGATCGTCGCCGATCCGGGCACTGCCTTCCGGCCCCGCGTTCCGGGCCTTGCCGACGACGCCTTCGTGCATGACGGCAAGATGACCAAGCGCGAGGTCCGTTCGATCACGCTTGCCCACCTCATGCCCTATTCCGGCGCGCTGCTCTGGGACATCGGCCTCGGCTGCGGCTCTATCGCGATTGAGTGGATGCGCGCTGCCCGGGGCGCTAAGGCCATCGGCCTGGAGCCGAATGCGGATCGACGCGGAATGGCTTCCGAGAACGCACTCGCCCTCGGCGTTCCGGGTCTCGAGATCCGCGACGCGACGGCACCTGACGGCCTGAGTGGTTTACCCGCGCCGGATGCGATCTTCATCGGCGGCGGGCTGACGGCGGACGGCATTGTCGATGCCTGTCACGACGCGCTTAAAGATGGCGGACGACTGGTCGCCAACGCGGTGACGCTGGAGGGTGAAGCCGTGCTGCTCGATGCCCATCGGCGTCTCGGCGGCGGTCTCACCCGGATTTCCTTGGAACGGGCCGGTGCCGTCGGCGGGCTGACCGGCTGGCGACCGCTGATGCCGGTCACCCAATGGCACCTGATCAAGGGAGCTCAATAACACCATGGCAGGAACTCTCTACGGGGTCGGGCTCGGCCCCGGCGATCCGGAGCTTCTGACGCTGAAGGCTCACCGGCTGATCTCGACGGCGAAGGTGATTTCCTATCCGGCACCCGACACCGGCACGAGTTTCGCCCGCGCCATTGCCGCAGGCTATTTTCCGGACGGTGTCCGGGAAATCCCTGTGGTCATCCCGATGCGGGAAAGCCGGTTTCCGGCGAAGGAAATCTACGACCGGGCGGCGGAGGACATCGCCGACGTGCTCGAGACCGGCACCGATGTCATCACCCTGTGCGAGGGCGACCCGTTCTTCTACGGCTCCTACATGTATGTGTTCGAACGGCTGTCGGAGCGCTACCCGACCGTGATCGTGCCGGGCGTCACCTCTCTGACCGCCTGCGCGGCGGCGCTCAGGCGTCCGCTGACCAGCCGGACCGACGTGCTCACCGTCATCCCGGGCACCCTGCCCGACGACGACATCCGTGCCCGGATCGACAGCGCCCAGTCGATCGCCATCATGAAGGTCGGCCGGCATGTCGGTCGCCTGCGGGCCCTGCTCGATGACCTCGGCCTGACTGCACAGGCGGGTTATGTGGAGCGTGCCAGCCTCGACGAACAGAAGGTGCTGCCCCTTGCCGACTTCACCGGCGACAAGGCGCCTTATTTTTCCATGATCCTCATTTACAAGGGAGACGAAGCGTGGACGCTTCCCCCATCGTTCTCGTCCTGAACTCCGCCGGTCTTGAAGCCGCAAAGCGCATCGAGACAGGTCTTCCCGGCTCCGCGATCCACGGGCTTGCCGGCCGGATCAGCGAAGCGGATACGCTGTTCAGCGAAACCATCGCTCATATCCGCATGCTGTTTTCCGCAGGGCATCCCATTGTTGGCGTCTGCGCCAGCGGCATCCTGATCCGCGCGCTCGCACCGCTTTTGTCCGACAAGCGTGCCGAGCCGCCGGTGCTGGCGGTGTCAGAAGACGGTAAGAGCGTCGTGCCGCTTCTCGGCGGCCACCACGGCGCCAACGATCTCGCGCGCCGGGTCGCGAAGCTACTCGACGGCCATGCTGCCGTGACGACCGCCGGCGACACCGCGCTCGGCATCGCGCTGGACGCCCCGCCGAAGGGCTGGCGCCTCGCCAACCCGCAAGATGCCAAGCCGGTAATGGCCGAACTGCTTTCCGAAGCCGCGGTACGCATCGAAGGCAAGGCCGACTGGCTGGACCAGGCCGCGCTTTCGACAAGCAACGAGGCGGCGATCACTCTTGCCGTGACCGAGAAACCGGATCCGGGTTCGCCGACACGGCTGGTTTTCCATCCGCAGACCCACGTGGTCGGCGTCGGCTGTGCAAGGGGCTGCGACGCGCAGGAACTGATCGGCCTTGTCGACACCGCGCTTCGACAGGCGAACATTGCGCCGGGCAGCGTTGCCTGTGTAACCAGTCTCGATCTCAAGGCGGACGAGCCGGCCATGGCCGCGCTTGCAGAGCATCTGGACGTGCCGTTCCGGGTCTTTGCCGCAGCGCAGCTGGAACGGGAAACGCCCCGGCTGAAAAACCCTTCCGATGTCGTCTTCGAAGAAGTCGGCTGTCACGGCGTCTCCGAAGGCGCCGCCCTTGCCGGGGCCGGGACCGACGGCGCGCTGGTAGTTGAGAAACAGAAGACCGCCAACGCGACCGTCGCCATTGCCAGGGCGTTGCAGCCGGTCGACCCGGATCAGGTCGGCCGCGCGCGCGGACATCTTTCCGTCATCGGCATCGGGCCGGGCCAGGATGCATGGCGCACGCCTGAGGCAACACGTCTTCTGGCGCAAGCAGACGAGGTCGTCGGCTACTCGCTCTACCTCGACATCGTCGCGCCCCACATCAAAGGCAAGACCCGCCACGACTTCCCCCTCGGCAAGGAGGAAGACCGGGTGCGTTTTGCGCTGGAACGAGCCGGCGAAGGTCGCAACGTTGCGCTGGTGTCCTCAGGCGATGCCGGCATCTACGCCATGGGCGCGCTGGTCTACGAACTGCTCGACAGGGATACGGACAACGGCGGTGTCTCCGATGCCGCAAAACGCGTCAGCCTCGTCAACGCACCGGGGATTTCCGCGCTACAGGCAGCCTCTGCCCGCATCGGTGCGCCGCTGGGGCATGATTTCTGCGCCATTTCCCTTTCCGATCTGCTCACCCCCTGGGAGGCGATCGAAAAGCGGCTCAAGGCGGCCGCCGAGGGAGACTTCGTGGTCGCCTTCTACAATCCGGTTTCCAAACGGCGCCGGTCGCAGCTTGCCACCGCACGCGAGATCCTGCTGACGCACCGGCCCGCCGACACGCCGGTGGTGCTCGGTGTCAATCTCGGACGCCCGGAGGAAACGCTCAGGGTCACCACCCTCGGCGCGCTGACGGTGGATGAGGTCGACATGCTGACCACGGTGCTGGTCGGGTCCTCCAACAGCCGGGCGGTCCTGCGCGGTGACGGCAGACCCTTCGTCTATACGCCGCGCGGTTACGCCAAGCGGATCGATGCGCCCAAAGAAAACGCACAAGAAAAAACAGGAGAAACGGCATGACGGTCTATTTCATCGGCGCAGGACCCGGCGATCCGGACCTGATCACCGTGCGCGGGTTGAAGCTGATCCAGTCCTGCCCGGTCTGTCTTTATGCGGGCTCGCTGGTGCCGGAGGAAATCGTCGCCGCGGCGCCGAGCGACGCGCGCGTAATCGACACCGCCCCGATGACGCTCGACGACATCATTGCCGAGATCGAAGTTGCCCATGGCAATGGGGTCGACGTCGCCCGCGTTCATTCCGGCGATCCGTCGATCTACGGCGCGACCGCGGAGCAGATGCGCCGGCTGGATGCGCTCGGCATCCCTTATGAGGTTATCCCGGGCGTGCCGGCCTTTGCAGCCGCCGCCGCCGCGCTCAAGACCGAGCTCACCATTCCGGAAGTGGCCCAGACGATCATCGTCACCCGCACCACGATGAAATCCTCCGCCATGCCTAACAACGAGGATCTGGAAACCCTCGGCCGGAGCGGCGCGACCCTTGCCATTCACCTTTCGATCCGCAACCTGCGCGAAATCGAGCGCAAGCTGGCGCCGCTTTACGGGCCCGACTGCCCGGTGATCGTCGCCTATCGCGTCGGCTGGCCGGATCAGGCCTTCATCCACGGCACGCTTTCGACCATCGCGGACGAGGTGCGCAAGGCGAAGATCACCCGCACCGCGCTGATCTTCGTCGGCCACGCCTTGAAGCCCGCTCAGGACTTCCGCGATTCCGCCCTTTACGACGCCGATCACGTGCATGTGCTGCGGCCGAAGAGGAAGGCGAAAGGCTGACCACCCGGCCGAGAAACGATTTCGCTACCACCAGCAGAGCCGGCGGCTTTCCTTTGCCAACGGCTTCAGCCCCGCCGTGGGAAATTCCATTTCCAGAATATCGCCGGTCATCGTCTTCATGCGAACGATCAGCTTTTTGCTGTTCATGAGATTGAAAGCCAGGGCCCTGGTAATATTCGGGAACATCACCTTGAAGGGCAACGGCATATCTTCCGGAACATTAAAATCTTCGGACAGATAGGCACGTACCGTGGCGGGCGAAGTGAGCGGGAGTTCCCGGAAAATGTCATCGTCCAGCTTATAGGTCGCGGTATGGTCCTGTTGCGTGTTCAGTATCGCCTCGGCAGGAGGCATGATCGACACTGACAAATCATGATTTGACGCGACACAATATAAACTCAGACCGGCGGGTGACTTGAGAAGCTCAGTCTTATCGGAATATTTTTCAAATATTCTGCCCCTCCCCTCCGAATAGAAGGAAATCGATCCTGTTTTTCCCGCCTTCTCGCTGCGGAATACCTGCCAGTTAAGTGAGTGTGTTATTGAAGTCCCGGTTTTTTGACCATCCGACAGAGCGCTCGCGGGCATTGAGAGCATCCCCCAGAAAAAGAAACAAGAAAGGAGATGCCCAAGAAAGCCCGATAATTGCATTCGCTCTATCTTCCTGCTGTCAAATTACTTGAATAAAAAGCCGGCCGAATTTTCCATCGCTCACGAATTTGCAATCGACAGCATAGTCCGACTAGGTTTCAGAAAACAAATCCAACGGACGTTTTATTGTGTCACCGGAAAACCCGCTTCTGCTGCGCGCCATTTCGCTTGGCGGTAACAAGAATAAAATCATAGAGTTCTACGACGACTGGGCAGACACCTATGACACCGACATGATCGACACGATCGGGTATGTCGGCCATATCATTACCGCAGAGGCGCTTGCCGCCCTTGTGTCCGACGGCGCGGAAATTCTGGATGCCGGCTGCGGGACCGGGCTGGTCGCGGTCGAGCTGAAGAAGCGCAACGTCAGTCTGCGGATCGACGGGATCGACCTGACCCAAGGCATGCTCGACGAAGCAGCGGAGACACATGCCTACCGCGAACTCATCGTCGGCGACCTGATGGGAAAGCTCGATTTTTCCGACAATTCCTACGACGGCATCGTCAGCGCCGGTGTCTACACCAACGGCCATGTGGGCCCGACCGGTCTCGATGAACTGGTTCGTGTCGCAAAGCCCGGCGCACCGATTGTCCTCACGGTCAGAGACACCGCCTGGGAGGCGGATGGTTTCAGGACCTATATCGACGACCTCGCGGCAAAGGGGTTGATCAGGATCCGCGAGATCAGGCACAGCCCCTATCACGGCAACGAGGGTATCTTCTGCCAGCTCTGCATTCTGGAAGCCGTTTAAGCCACAGGGGTCAATTCACCGGTTTGCCTTGAAGCAGCTTCTGCAGTTCCGATGCGGGAACCGCCAGATTGGAACCGCCGTATTCGGGTAATATCGCCGACTGGATGGCGATGACCCGGCCGTGGCTGTCGAGGACGGGGCCGCCGCTACCGCCATGGGTCGTTTCCGCGTCGAAGACCAGGGCGGACGGGGTCATCTGGGCAACAATGCCGCGGCTGGCCAGCGGCTTGATATAGCCTGCTTTCGCCAACTGGGCGGATATCTGCCAGAAGCCGATCTCCTCGGTTTCCTGCAGGGACTTGATGAACGCCACTCCCGACTGGGCAAGCATGGAGCGCAGGCCGGCGGGGTAGCCCATGGCGATCACATCCTCGCCGACCGCCGGCGGGGCTTCGGCGATTTCCAGCCCGGGAACGGCAGGCGCTTCGCCCTTTACCGTCATCAGAGCAATATCCGCGTCGTCGCTTGCAGCTTCCAGCGCGACCTCCACCGGATCCGGTACGCCGGGGATATAGGCGATGAATTTCAGCATGACCGGCTCAAGCCCCACGATCGCCGCGGCCTTGGCGGCTGCGTCATGTTCCCAGGGAAAGACGACATGCCGATTGGTCGCAATCAGACCGGATCCGGAAATGAAAAATCCGGTTCCGACGATCTGACGCTCCGCGACCGGCCCCTTGCCCTCCAGCGACAACAGCGGATTGCCCGTCGGCCCGACCAGCGCCTTCCCCTCCTCATTGACGACCTTGCGCAACATGCGTCCCGAGGCCTGATCGCGCAGACCGAAGGCGCATTGCAAAAACACCACGGAGGACGAGGATCGGGCAACGATATGCGCGCCGGCCTGCCAGCGCTGTTCCAGCTCCTCCAGCCGCTTGACCTGCGCGGTAAACTGGCGGCCGACATCCTGGCGCAACAGGGAAAGATCCTCCGGCCCGAGCGCCTCCTCGCGGGCCACCGCCAGAGCGGCTGCGACCGCGTCGAGGCGCTGCTGGCCGGCCGCCACGGTTTCTTCCAGATCGCGGATCAGACGGCTCTGCTGCCAGGCGATCGCGGCGATCGCCAGGACGGCGACAACGATCGTGATGCGGAAGAGCACGGTGGTCCGCATGGCCAGCTCACTGGCGAGTTGCGACAGGGCCGTCAGGGTGCGTCGAAAAAACGGCCGCCGGCTGACACGGAAATAGGCCAGGGCATCCTTGAAGATATCCGGGATCGGGCGATGAAGGGGATGCGTTTCATCGATGATTTCGAACCGCGACAGCGGACCGTCCTCGCCGAATTCGATCATGTCGCGATGGGACAGCTGCTTTTCCTGTGCCGGCGCGCGGTTGACCCAGATAGTCCCGCCGCCGCATGGCTCGACAAGATAGGTGCCGCCTGTCCGCCGGAAACGGGCCCGGCAGGCCGGCGCCGGCCCGCCGTCCGGCTCGCCGACGATCCGGATCTCGCCGGTCGGCTTCAGGATCACGTCATGCTGGCCGAGACTGAGCCAGGACGTCCGCCCGCGCGAAGGTCCCGTCAGATGATGAAGCGCGGCGATCGCCGGCGGCTCTTCCAGGTCAGCGTCATCGTTCATGTTTCAGGTCTGATCCCCCTGACGGATCATCCCGAAACAAGCCGGACAAGTAAACCGTCTTGTCTCTGGTGCTGGCAGGGTATGCGATTGCCAATCAGCGCACACCGATCACGTGGGCGAAAGAACCCATGACCGATCCGATGCGAAGCCCCATGTCGGCAACGGCGGCGCCCACCGCGTCGGCGGCCGCAAACAGCCGCTCCGCAGCTCCTTCGCGCAGGGTCGTCGCGTAGTGAAATTCATGGGCCGCAAGTTCGCACGGCCATGGCAGGGCCGAACGGGGGGAAAGCACCCGGTAGCCGAGGTGGCGCTTTCTGTCCGCAAAGCTCGTCTCGAGCGGCAGGAGACCCAGCATCTGGTGGGCCACGCCTTGCGCGTCGACCAGCCCCTCGCCCAGGGCCATGTAGCCGCCGCACTCGCCGTAGATCAGGGTGCCGCGTGCCGCAGCCTCCCGCATGGCCTTGCGGAACGTGCCGGCCGCGGCAAGGGGTCCGGCATGGAGTTCCGGGTAACCGCCGGGCAGGAAAATGGCGTCGGCAGCCGGGTCCGGCTGTTCGTCGGCAAGCGGTGAAAAGAAGCTCAGGTCTGCTCCTGCCCGCCGCCAACCGTCCAGGATATGAGAATAGGAAAAGGCGAAGGCGACGTCGCGGGCAACCGCGATCCGCTGGCCAAGGGGCGGCAGGACCGCGGCAGGTGCGCGAGGCGGCGCGAGCGGAGTGGCCAGACCGGCCAGCGCGTCCAGATCGATCAGCTGCGCGCACAGAGCCGCTGCCTGTTCCAGAAAGGTGTCGAGATCGGCGTGTTCTTCCGCCTGCACAAGCCCCAGATGGCGCTCCGGCAGAACCAGATCATCCATCCTCGGCAACGCCCCGAGGACGGATACCGGGAGCGGTACCAAGGCATCGCGCAGCATCTTTTCGTGGCGCGCACTGCCCACCTTGTTGAGGATCACGCCTGCAACCGCCATATCCTCCCGGTAGGTCCGAAAGCCGTTGACGAGGGCCGCAACCGACTGGGCCTGCTTGCTGCAGTCGACCACCAGGACGACCGGCACGCCGAGGCAGGTTGCGAGATCCGCCGCCGATCCCTTGCCGGTCGCCGCCCCATCGAAGAGACCCATGGCGCCTTCCACGATCAGGAGATCGGCAGCTTCCGCGTGAGAGCTCCCGAGCGCGCGGACCGTTTCCGGCGTCATCGCCCAGGCATCGAGATTGATGCAGGTCCGGCCGCTCGCCGCCTCATGGAATTTCGGATCGATATAATCCGGCCCCGACTTGGCGGAGACGATTTCCCGGCCGGCGTTCTTTAATGCCCGAAGCAGGGCGAGCGTCACGGTCGTCTTGCCCGCCCCCGACTGGGGTGCGGCGATCAGGAGGCCTTTGGTATGAGTCCCCGCCATTATCCGGCGTCGGACGACCGGGCCTTCGACAGCCCGAGCGGGTCGGCATCCAGCAGACGGCCTGTGAGCGCGCCCATCCAGTCGAGACCGGCCCGCAGGCGCACCACCTCGCCGACACAGACGACCGCCGGAGGCTCCAGGTTTGCGGCGGCCGCATCCGCGGCACAGCGACCCAGCGTCGTCTCCAGAACCTGTTGCCCGGCTAAAGACGCATTGCACACAATGCCCACAGGCTCATCCACAGACCGTCCACCGGTTATCAGTTTGCCGGCTATGGTTTCCAGGTGTTTCATTGCCATGTACATGACGATCACCGGAGAGCCCGCGGCGATGCCTTCCCAGTTGATCGCATCCGGCGTCAGTCCGGTCTGGTCGTGACCGGTCAGGAAGGTCACCGCCTGATTGGTGTCGCGGTGGGTCGCCGGAATGCCCGCATAGGCCAGACCGCCGATGCCGGCCGTGATGCCGGGAATGATCCGGAAGGAAATACCGGCGCCGACGAGCCCGAGCGCTTCCTCGCCGCCGCGGCCAAAGACAAAGGGATCGCCGCCCTTCAGGCGTAGCACCCGCTGTCCCGTTTTCGCATAGTCAATCAGCTTCAGCGTGATGTCGCGCTGCTTCGGGCTCGGTTTACCGCCGCGCTTGCCGGCATATTCCAGGCGGGCTTCGGGCCTTGCCCAGGACAGGATGCGCTCATCCACGAGCGCATCATAGACAATTACATCGGCCTGCCGGAGGCCGTTCAGGGCATGGAGCGTCAGCAGGCCCGGATCCCCCGGCCCCGCGCCAGCGAGCCAGACCCAGCCCGGTTCGAATGCGGGCAGTTTTCCCGGCAGGTTGGCTATTTCTGTTTCCGTCGACATGATCCCGTTCTATCCGGCCTTGCCGGGAACGCCAAGCGCTATGGCAACCTGAATGCGCGCGCATGCGACATGGGCCGTAAATGACCGGTGCCTCAGTTGAAATTCACGCTATAAAGGCAGCCATGAGCGGAGCCGAACCTCAACATCTCAGACGCGGCTGGACAACAGGCGCCTGTGCCACAGGTGCTGTCAAGGCGGCCTTCACAGCACTCGCCACAGGCGATTTTCCAGACCCTGTGGATATTTCGCTCCCCAGGGGCGGCGCCACCTCGTTTGCGCTGGCCCGCCATGCGCTGAACAAGGGGTCCGCCTCCGCCGCAATCATCAAGGATGCCGGAGACGATCCGGACGTCACGCATGGCGCGCTTGTCAGTGCGACGGTCCGGCCCTTGCCCTCGGGCAGCGGTATCGTGTTCAAGGCAGGCGAAGGGGTCGGTACCGTGACCCGTCCCGGCCTGCCGATACCGCCCGGCGAACCGGCGATCAATCCGGTGCCGCGGGAGATGATGCGCCAGGCGATCGCGGAAGTCTCCGAACTGACCGGCCTTGCCGGAGACGTGGAAATCGAAATCTCCATCGACGGCGGCGAGGAGCTGGCAAAGAAGACCCTGAACGGCAGGCTCGGCATTGTCGGCGGCCTGTCGGTGCTCGGCACCACCGGCATCGTGCGGCCATTCTCCTGTGCCGCCTGGATTGCCTCGATCCACAGAGGCATCGATGTCGCCCGGGCGACGGGCATGACCCATGTGGTCGGCGCAACCGGCTCCACTTCTGAAGGCGCGGTGCGGGCCCGCTATGATCTGGACGAAGCCGCCTATCTCGACATGGGCGACTTTGCCGGCGGGTTATTGAAATACCTGCGCGCGCATCCAGTCGCCCGGCTGACCCTTGCCGGGGGCTTTGCCAAGTTCACCAAGCTGGCGCAGGGCGCACTCGACCTGCATTCGGCCCGCAGCCGGGTCGACTTCGCCTTCCTTGCGGATCTATTGGCGGACCAGGGCGCACCGCAGCCACTGTGCGACGCCGCACTCCACGCGAATACCGCCAAGGAGGTGCTGGACCTGTCGCTGGAAAGCGGGATCGATCTGAGCACGCCATTGGCGCACAGGACGAAGGCCGCCGTTCTGGAGATCCTGCGCGGCGCGCCGGTCGAGGTGGAAGTGCTGATCGTTGACCGCGACGGCCATGTGACCGGGGAAACCGGCTGGGATGAGTGAGCGACATCATATTCTCATCCTTGCGGGAACGCCCGAGGCCAGACAACTGGCGCGCGCGCTCGCAGACCGGTTTCCCGATGTCAGGCTGACGGCGTCCTTTGCCGGCGCGGTGTCGGATATTCCCGATCCCGGCATTCCGGCGAGAACCGGCGGCTTCGGCGGCGTGGAAGGCCTCGCCGCATTCATCGAACAGGAACAGGTGACCCTGGTCATCGACGCCACTCATCCCTTCGCGGAGCAGATCAGCAGGAACGCCGTGCAAGCCGCAAAGGCCGGGGGCGTGCCTCTGATCCGGTTCGAACGGCCGGAATGGGAACCGGAACCGGGCGAACGATGGGAACGTGTTTCAAGCCTCGCGGAGGCCGCCGAAAGGCTCCCGTCTGAGGCGCGCGTCTTTCTGGCAATCGGCCGCAAGGAAATCGCAGCCTTCAGCCATCGAAGTGATCTTTTCGCCGTGGCGCGGATGATCGAGCCGCCGGATGTTCCCCTTCCCGGTCACTGGCATCTGGAACTGAGCCGGCCCGCACAAACCGTGGAGGCGGAGGAGGATCTTCTGCGCACGCACCGGATCACCCATCTGGTTTCGAAGAACAGCGGGGGCAGCCTGTCCCACGGCAAGATCGAGGCGGCAAGACGCTTGCGGATTCCGGTGATCATGATCGACCGGCCGGCACCGGCCGGTGCACAGACCCGCAGCGATATCGAAGATGTCCTGCGCCTTGTCGCGCAGACCGTCACTTAGAGCTTGAGGACGCCTTGCCGGATCGTTTCAGGCCGTGGATCTTGTAGAAGAACCTGGGAATGCCGATCAGGTAGCGTTTCGAGAGCCGCCGCGGTTCCTGCAGCAGCCGGAACAGCCACTCCAGGCCGATGTTCTGGATCGGTTTGGGCGCGCGGATGACGGCACCGGACATGAAGTCGAACAGGGCACCGACACCGATCGCGACGGTGGCGCCCGTCCGATCCGCGTGCTGCGCAATGAAGCGTTCCTGGCGCGGATTTCCCATGCCTACCAGGAGCAGATCGGGGTTTGCCGCTTTCACCATCTCGCAGATCTCTTCCGCATCGCCAAGATCAAAATAGCCGTTACGGAACCCGACGATTGAATGGTGCGGATAGGTTTCGGCTATATGCGCCTTGGCCGCCCGGACCTGTTCCTCGGCCGCTCCGAGCAGATAAATCCGCAACGGGACGCCGATTTCCGCCAGGATCGCGGGAACGAGGTCGGTTCCGTTGAGGTTGTCGGGAAAGCCCTTGCCGTGAATGATCTTGCTGGCCAGTTCGGTGCCCAGACCGTCATTGAACAGCGTCAGTGACTGGAGGGTTTCGGCATAACCGGGATCATCGAGCGCGGAGAGGATCGTGTGAGCATTGCAGATGGCAATGTCCATGCGCTGACGCGAAAGCACCGCGGTGCGGACCAGGTCGATCGCCTCGTCCCGCTCCATGCGCAATATACTCAGCGGACCGATTTCCGCCGTATCGATCTCCCGTATGAAGTCGATGTCCTGATTTCGTGCCAGCATCGGATTGCTCAGACCCTTAAACGATTATTATTCCGCATTCGGATAGGCCGTTTTACGGAGGGTAATGTAGTCCTTTTTTCTAAAAACTGAATAAATTTCGCTTGTCGAAACATTATTAGGTTAACCAGCACCTAAACGATACATAGGCAAAATCTTAATTTTACGCAATGTAAACCATGCTTACTAAGAGGCCGCCTATATTGCTTGAGATTCAAAGCTTTTTCCAAGCGAAAGCATTCGGAATCTTTTGCCCACCGTCCTCAATTTGGGAGCGGTTAACCAAGCCGCGTCACCCTGTCGGAAGTCTCTCCGCGGTGCGTTTGTGCCAGCAATAAAGTTCAAGAACAGTTTCGGGAAGCCAAACAGCCGCAGACAGGGATCGAAAAAAGCCCGAGCCGTTGTCGAACACCGGCCGATCCCGGGTGCACAATTCAGCTGTAGCCGTTCGGGGCGAAATAGGAGCGGACGAGAGGGTGCCGTACCAGTCTGCGCATGATCGCGAAGAACAGACCTGCACCGAAACCGAAAAACGCCCCGCCGATGACGCCGGCGACCAGAAGCACGGACCGGCCGGGGCCGTTGGCCCTTGTGGGCGGCTCCGCCTTTTCGATCACCCGGACATTGCTTTGGGTTATATTGCGCTCTTCATTCGTCTCGCGGGTCTTTTTCAGGACGGCCTCGTAGATATTGCGCGCGGCGGTGGCCTGAAGTTCCAGGTTGTTGAGTTCGGCCTGGTTCGACGTGTTGCTCAGCTTGAGGGCCTTCTGCGCGGCCAGCTCCTTGGCGATGTCCTGTTCGGCCTTTTTCGCCTGGGACAGTTCCGTTTGCGCGACCGACGCAATCCGCTTCAGTTCCTTGTTGATTTCCGCTCGCAGTCCATCGAGCGAGGCCTTTGCGGCCGTCAGGGACGGATGGCGGCTTCCAAGCTGGCTTTCCAGCCTGCCGAGATTAGAGGCCGCCACGGCATATTGGCGGCGCAAATCGACAAGGGTGGCCGATGTCACTTCGCTGTCGCTCATGCCGGCGACCGCGTCCGCAAGGCTGAGTCGCTTTGCGGCATCGACCTTCGCCATCGCCTCGATGGTTTTCTGCTGGGCTTCGACCAGGGCGTCATTGAGCGCCGCCAGCCGGCTTTCCGAAATAAGGTCCCCCTTGGCGGTGACCATGTCGTTCTTTGCGCGGTAATCGTCCACCGCCGTTTCAGCCGCATGCACCTTTTTGCTCAGGTCGACGAGCCGCTGGTCGAGAGCCGTGTTGATCCCGGAATAGAGTTCGGAAACGGACTTGTTCTCATAGTCCAGGAAGGACGTGACGATGGCGTTGGCGATTTCCGCCGATTTCGCCGGCTCATGCGTCGTGACATTCAGCGCAACGATATAGGAATTGTCGTCGCGCAACGTGGTCACGGCTTTCTTCAGCGACGAGGCGACCGCATAGGGCGCTGCAGATCCGGCATCGGCGCCTGCGAATTCCGGATCGTTTGTGAGCGAGAGCTTTTCGACCACATTCTGCAGCACCGCATTGGACGTCAGGATCCGGATCTGGCTGTTGATGAAGGCGGCCGCCGACTGGGCTGTTGCCGAACTCTGCGACTGGCCGTCGAAGTTGAACTGGATCTGCATCGGATCGAAATAGAGGCTCGACTGGGCCGTATATTTGCGTGACAGCATCAGCGTTGCCGCCCCGCCGCCGATCATTCCGAGCAGCAGCAACAAGGCGATGAGACGCCGGCTGTCATAAGCGGCGCGGACCACAGAACGGATATCGAGAAGCGGTTCGTCCGGGCTGATTGCGGGCACGTAACGGTAGCCGCCATTCCTGCTCCTTGCCGGATAGGAGATGTATTCCGGTTCGACCACCGGACTGCTTCGGCGGAAAAACGGCAGCAGCTTGCGGGTGATGCTTTCCCGGCGGCGGGACCGGTCCCGGCCCTTCTGTCGCGGGTTGCGTCCGTCCTGCGGCTTCAGGGATTCGTTGCGCGCGCGCGCAATTGCGACAAGCTTTTCCTGGGGCAGCCGCGCAGGCACGCGCCGGCGCGGTCTTTCGGGCGCCGGATAGGGGGACCTGCGGCCTGAAGAATATTCCCACTCAGGAGGATCCCATTCATCGTCATACCGGCTCATCGGGTACCCGTACGCCTTTACGCAACAGCCATTCTAGACACACGCCGACAGCGTAGAAAAACAAGGTTAATGGAGCGTTGAACAGGACGGTCTTTCGCCTGTGCCGATCCCTTCCAGAATTGCCGCCAGTTGCGGCCGGTCTCCGCTTGCCGTCGGCTGGATATTGTTGCCTTCGGTTTCCGGCCACCAGTCGCCCGCAGCCCAATAGGTCCAGCCCAACCACTGCTCCGGCGCACTTTCCATTGCCTCGACCATCGCCGTCAGGCCCGCGAGGCAGGCCTTGTCCTTCGAGCCGCCGAATTCCCCCAGGAAACCCCGGGCATCGTGCCGCTTGAGCCATTGCGTGAAACGCTCCAGGCCTTCGACCGCTTCCTTTGCCTTCGGGCATGTGTCGTGGGTGCCCGATGAATCCTCGTCGAGATACTGATGAACCTCATAGGCGAAGTTGTTCCCGGGATCCTTCACGCCGCCCATGACGTCGCCGTTGACGCCCACCGGAAATTCCTGTTCCCAGCTCGAGGCCCCGCTCCAGTGGGTGCCGGGCACGAGAATGAGATTGCGCGCGCCACCGGCCCGGATCCCCGCAATGGCCTGATTGGCCGCCGACAGCCAGTCGGTCGCGTGAATATCGAAAGGTTCGTTCATCAGTCCGAAAATGATGTCGTCGTCATTGGCGAATTCGATCGACAGCCTGATCCAGAAGTCGGCGAAGGCCCGTGCCGGAAGGTCGGCGGTGCCCAGCCTCTTCTTGTGGTAGTAGCCGAAATTATGCGGATCCAGTACGACCTTCATCTTGTAGGAGCGGATCAGTTCGACCGCCTTGCGCAGCAGGTCAAGCTCGCCCGTGTCGAGCCGCTCGCCGAGAACGGGCTGAAGCCGCTCCCAGCGGAAAGGCAGGCGAACGATGTTCATTCCCTTTTCGGCAAAATACCGGACGGTCTTTTCCGACGGATAGACGTAATTCGTGCCGTAGACGCCGGCCGTATCGACACCGTATTCCGCACCGGAGATATTGACACCGTGGAAACAGACCCCGGCCGCACCGGCAGAGGACTGCAGGACCAACGTGCCTCCCAGGATCGACAGCATCCGGAGAACGGTCGTGCCCCGAACCGCCCGTCCGAAACAGCCTGCCAGCGGGTTTTTCATGCGGTCTCCCGGGCCGAAAGATAGCCGCCTGAGGCCTTTTTCGCCTGCCTCTGGCCTTTGAAAAAGGCCGCGAACGGCCTCTCGTAGAACCGGTAGACGAAGAGCGCTACGATGACGGAGGCGACGATACAGATCGCCACGAACAGAACCTCGTTTTTCATCCAGTCGAACGGCAGCATGCGATAGCCGATACGGACCCCAACAAGCGTAAAGACATGAGTGAGGTAGAGGCTGTAGGACGCATCTCCGAGCCTGTGCAGGAAGCGGAATTCCCGGATTTTGGAAAAATCGAGCGAGACCAGGCTGTATATGATCACCACGGACGGAACGCCTGCGGCAACCACCCTCGGGACCGCCAGATCCATGCAATCGGCCCAGATCAGGACGACGGTGCCCAGCCCCGCAAGAATAACGGCCCGGCGCGGCCGGATCAGCACGCGGGCCAGATACAGACGGGCGACCACGACACCTGCCAGGAACTCGAACACGACCGAATAGCCGTAAAACATGGAAGCGGTGGAGTTTCCCGGAATGGCATGCGCGACCAGGAAGATCCCGCCGACCACAGCGAACAGCGCCGCGATCCGCCTGTTTTCTGGCAAAAGAAGAAGAGCGCCGAAAATCAGATAAAAATACATCTCGTAGTTCAGCGTCCAGCCGGGAATGATGACAGGCGCGATCATGCCACCGTTCGCTTCGGCGGGATTGACCCACGGGATGAAAAAGAGAGAGGCCAGCAGATGGGGCAGGTCGAACTGCGTGGACTTGAGATAGGCGGGCAACAACAGCGCGATGGCGGCCGCCGCCAGGGTGAGCGCCCAGTAGAGGGGCACAATCCGTTCAATGCGGTGCTTGTAGAACTCGACCGGTCCGATCTTCCGGTTCGCCGTTGTCAGCCACATCACGAAACCGCTGAGGACGAAAAACAGATCGACGCCGTACTCACCGAAGACCACGCTGCCCAGGACCGCGCCCGGGTGAACGTTGTGCAATTGCAGGACGCTGTGAAAATAAACCACCACAAGGGCGGCGATCGCCCTGACATACTGAAGCTGAACCAGCATTCCGGTCTCCTGAAGACCCTAGCGCACTGAAACCGGTTCCAGCCTGGCATCCGCGGCAATCCTGCCCCGGCGTGAAAACTTCAGGTGACCAGCCAGCAACCACAAAAGGCCGGCTATTTTGATCGAAAAGATCGCCGTACCGCCGATCATCATATTCATGAAAATAAAAACAGAGAGTGAATGGGCGAAACGGCGCTCGTCGGGATGGTCGCAGGCGGGATAAAGCGTCACGAACAGCCACAGGAACAGAAAGCTGAAGATGGTGCCGATGACGACGACATAGATGTAGCCGCTGTCGGCGAAAGACGACGCCCGTTCCGCCGAAAAGCCGAGCAGGGTCAGCAGATCGACATCGGCGAAATTCTTCATGGTCGTGACCACGCGACCTGGAATGTTGTCGCCGGTGGCGTCCGGCTTCAGGGCGTAGACCGCAAACCCCATCGCCAGAAACGCCGGCATGACCAGAAAGCCCAGGATCCTCGGCACATGGGGAAACAGGAAATAGCCGATAAAACTGATGACGGAGAAAATCATCATCGTGCGGGTGTCGTTGGTCACCAGGATCAGAACGATCGTGAGGATGCAGAACGCCCGCTCACGCGGCGAAAACCGGCCCCAGAGCGACACGAGATAGATCATCATCACGCCGGAGAAATTGGCGAGCGAGACCTGTTCCAGGAACAGAGACGACGACCTGTGGTCGATGATGCCGAAGGAAAACCGGCCTTCGAAACCGAGCGCATTCCGGAAAAGCTTGGAATTGCCGATCTCGAATTGCGCGATCCCACGCGTGTTCTCGAAATATTTCGCCGGATAGAAGAAGTCCGCATACTGATCCAGAAGGAATATCTCCATCACGAGAAAGGCGAACACCAGGATGCTGGCGGTCATGAAAATGAACTTGACCGTTCTGTCGTTCGTCCATGTGCCCAGGGTCACGAAACAGAAAATGACCAGCACATTGCGGAAATAGTCGATGATGAGGAGATGATTGATCACGGACACGTAGACGGTCAGAAACAGCGTGATCAGCAGATAGAAAAGCGGCGCCAGGTCCTCCTCGTAAATCCCTTTCTTGAGGATGATGAGAACCGCGGCGAACATGATCAGCAGTTCCGTCGCGGCGACGCTCGTAAGCGACAGGTCCCGGACGTGGGCATTGATGACCGCCAGAATGGCATTGTAGACGACGGCGGCAAGCACCACCAACGCTATAGCCATGCTCCTTTTTTCGGATGTCTCTATGATGCGCCTCCCGGCTTGCCATGCGGAGATTGGCGAACAGGACCGGGACGGAAATTAACTGACTCCCGAAAGGGGAGCAAACCGGATGAGCGGTGAGGCCGCGTTCAGATGTGGACCATTTTCACCTGGACCGGAAGGCCCGTCCGGAAAAGCCTGCCGTGCCGTTTTCAGCCGAGGACGCTTCTGTAAAGCGCGTCATAAGCGGCGGCGGCGGCTGTCCAGCCGTGCTGACCGGCTGAGACGATCGCGGATTGTCTGGTAACCGGATCCCGGACCAGTTCGGCCATGGCGTGGGTAATCGTGCCGGCGGCCTGTTCGGGATCGGCGAAATCGGCCAGATGAACCATCGGATGGCGTTCGGCGAGCGAGCGGAATGCGGTATTCGGCTGGACGACGGGAATGAGCCCTGCGCTCAACGCCTCGATGAGCGCAATCCCGAAGCCTTCGTATTCGGACGCGCTGACGAAGATGCTGCTTGCGGACAGGACGTCCCTGACCTGCTCGTCGGACAGGCCCAGATGCAGATGGACATGGCGTTCAAGACCGCGCGCCGCCGTCAGGTCCTCAAGATCGGCGACCGACAGGTCGGAGGGAGAGCCGATGATGTCGAGTTGCCAGGCCGGATCGGTCCGGACCAGGTACTGAAGCGCATCCAGGGTCCGATCGAGGCGTTTATTGGCGGAAAACCGGCCGATGGTGACGATCCGCTTTTCCGGTGCGGGCGCCGACGCGTCGTGAAATTTCGACAGGTCGACGCCGTTTTCGATGAGCCGGGTCCTGGACGGCGCCAGTCTGCGGAACATCGCCAGGTCGTTCTCCGAGCAGCAGGCAATCCCGTCGTAGAAACGGGAAGACAGCCGGGTCATGGTGTTGAGCCAGACCTTCTTCAAACCCCGGCTCTGTTCGGTGTGAAAAAAGCCGCCATGGGTGGTCGCGACCAGCTTGCGCCGGTGAAACGGTTTTGTCAGCGCCAGTGCATCGAAAAAGAAATCGACCGCATGCACATGGATCAGGCCGGCCTCACCGAGACTGGAAAAGACGGCCGGTGCGACCGGATAGCGGCTGCTGCCGTAAAACGGGATCCGGTGAACCGGGATGCCGTCGAGAATGACGTCTTCCGGCAGGCGCCGGTCCGGATCGATGAACAGACGGTCGAGCGTAAGAACCCGCACGGAGGCAAACCGGCCCTTCTGCCGTGCGACGAGATTGCGGACGAAATCCTCCAGCCCGCCGACCATGGGTGCATACTGGCGCACCACATGCAACAGATGGACATCCCGAAAGTCTTCCAGACCTTCTGCTCCCTCCACATGCGTCATCATCGGCGGATTGGCGTTCATCGGCATGTCATCCCTTGCGCGAGGCAGACGCTCCCCAGGAGCCCGCGATCAGCACGGCAAAAGAATAGTCTTTCGACCTAAATGGCTTCTTGCCGAGGAGCCCGAAAGCCGGCGAATTTGGGAACAGGGTTTCGATTGTGTAAACGCGGCAGGACCCTATGCGGCCTTTTCAGCCGGCACCGAGGCCTGTGCCAGTTCCAGGATTTTCTCCGCCACTTCTTCCCACGTCAGGATGCCGTCTTGAAAACGGTCGCTCTTTTCCATCGTCAGGGCTGCACGGATCTTGCCCGGCCAATCGGTTTCCCCCTCCAGCGAATAGCCGATCAGGTTGCCGCGCCCGTCTTCAATCAGGTCCGGCGTCAATACCGGCAAGCGGCAATAGGCGTATTGCAGGAATTTCAGGCTGGTTTCGGCGAGATAGAGTTCGTTCGGCGAAATGCGGTAGGGCGCGATGCCGAAATCGGCATGCTTCATATATGGAATGAGCTCGGCAAACGGCTTTTCGCCGTGCTCGATCACATTTGCAGGTCGCGGACCGGCGAAATGCGCTCCGAAGATATGAAACGTCACGTCCGGAGCGGCTTCGGCCATGGCACGCAGGGACGTCTCGTCGAACAGCATGTTGCCGACGGAAATCGCATTGCGCGTGTTTTCCGGATAGGGCGAGACCGTGTCGGCGTCAAACAGGTCCTTGTTGATCGCCTGAGGCACGATTTCAACACGGCACGGCGCGGGCACCTCGGCTGCGATTTTCGACGACGGCGTGATCACGAGATCAAGTGTCCGGTACATCCGCTGTTCCATCTCCTGGAGAACGGCGGCGGCGCCTATTGTCTCCAGCCAGTCCCGCTGGATATACACGCACGCGGCTTTCGGATTGAAGCGCCTGACGGCTTCGTAAAAACTCAGGCAGGTTCCCGGTTCGAAGATCACCACATCTGCTTCTGCCAGCGGTGTCTTCATGTAGCCGGGGATCATGCTGCCGTAGAGACCGAAGAACGGCCGGTTGAGCATGTTTAACAACGGCTTGCCGGAGCTGAACGGATGCAGCGGCGGCATGTAGGCAGAGGCGAACAGTCCCGGACTTGTCTCCGCAAACCGGTTCTTTTGAGCCACCGACAGCCGCTGAAACAGCGCCTTGTTTTTCAGCAGGGTCAGATAGCTCAGACCGACGGTGGCCACATGAACGGTGTGACCGGCTTTCGCCCATTCCTCGGCAATGAAATGGGTGCTGACCTTGCGCATATCGGACAGAAACGGCTGGGATGTGAATTTGAAAATTTTCATGTGCGGACCGTTTCTCATAAAAAACAGTGTCGGAAGGTGCCGTCAGGCGTTGCAACGCTCCCACTCGCGTCCAAGATGGAGATCGTAGTCTTCCGGCTGATAGGTTTCGAAGCCGCCGGCCGGGTAAAGCGTCAGTTCGCCGGCGTAGATCCAGTCATCGGACGCATAGAGGTCCACGCGCATGAAGCTGATGCCCCTGCTGAGCTTGCGGGCCACATCCAGCATTTCCGCAAGCCGGGCCGGTTTCGGTGCCTCTTCGGTGGAGTAGAGGTAGTCGCCCGTCCTGACCGGCAGCCGTTTCCAGTCCGGCGCGTAGGTGTACTCATAGATGCCTCGGTCCTTCGGGAACCGCAGCTCGATGTGAACCACCTCTCCGTTGAAGGCGAACAGCCGGTAATCGGTCAGCGGCCGGCCGCCGTCTTCCAGCATCTTTTCGATGATGATCCTGGGCGTCAGATCCTTGTAGGCCCATTCCCGGTTGACCCGGTCGTGACGCAAGGCCAGCCAGCTTTCCTCCGGCCGCGCGGCCATGAGCGTTTCAATGTCCTTCGCCGTGCGCAGGAAAAATCCGTGCGCACTCGCATGGGTCGGTTTCACCACGGCCGGCAGGGGAATGGTGTCCCAATCGACCTCTGCCAGATCCGTCCCGACCCAGAGCGTCGGAATGACATATTTCTCGCCGGCGCGCTCGGCGATAAACCGCTTGGCATCGGCCTTGTCGACTAGGCTCGGATAAAGCGCGTTGCGATCCTCGATCTTGCGTGTCTGCAGCTTTTCCGTAAAGCGCCTGGGGTGCTTCAGGTCTGGAAAGCGGCCGACGATCGAGGCGTATTTGATTGCAAGATAGGGCCGGTCGGGAAGAACGGAAATCAGGCGCCAGAGCAAGTGCCGCGCCCGCTTCCACAGGGGCGGTTTCCTGCCTGCTCCGGGCGTGATGAAATCCATGAACAATCCTTCCGGGTGCGTTCTTAAATGCCCTGAATCCGTTACGGGAGCCGGGCGGCGAACCGTGGCCAGACTAAAAACCGAAACCTTGAATTTTTCCCTAAATGTCCTGCGAAATTTGACGAGCGCCTGCATCCGGACAAAACACATGAAAATGACACGTCATACAGCGTCCAGGACGGTCGGAAAGTTCACACAATTAGGGTTTCGCAAATCTGTTGCTGCTATTGATCGGCCAAACATACACGTCCGGCCGGCCATCCGCCTGCGCGCCGGGATGCCGGACATATTCTGGAACCGTAATCGTCCCGGTGGCCTCATGGTCATCGCATGAAGGCATTGTCATCCCATGCAAAGTCTGATCAGCGCCAGCATCATCAACACGGTGGCCGGAATGGGATCGCTGGTGGCCGGACTTTTCAGCACCATCCTGATCGCCCGCATCCTCGGGGCGGACGGGACCGGATCGACGGCCTTTGCCCTCTGGCTGGTTTTTTCCGCAACGGCGCTTGCGGATCGCGGCACCCCCTCCATTCTGCTGCGCTATATGGCCCGGGGAAGCGATAAAAGGGGAAGCGATACAAGGGGAAGCGATGCCGGCACCTCCGGCAGCGGGCTCCTCCGGGCCCTTTATCCCCGTTTCCTCTGGCCGACCGTTGTCGTGTTTGCCTGCTTTGTGATCTATGCCGTCTGGGCCGGACAGACCGAGACATCGGATGCCGGGTTGTTGTGGGCCGTCACCGCCATCATCTTTCTGATCTATGCCCACGGGAACCTGGCAATCGGCGCCGCCCGCGGGCTCGGACAGTTTTCGCAAGTTGCCAGATACACCGCGATCGGCTGTTTTCTTCAGATCCCTGCGGTGATCGCCGGCGCCTATTTTTTCGGTGCTCCGGGAGCCATGCTCGGCTACCTGGTCCGGCACCTGCCGCAGGGCCTGGCCGTTCGGCACTATCTGGAGGTCAAACCCCGCCCTTCCCAGGATGCTGTTACGGACCAGATGCGCCGCTACGGCCGGAATTCCTGGATTTCCGGCGGACTCCATGTCTTTGTCCGCACCCGGATCGAGTTTCTCTTCATCGGCTGGTTCTTCACCATCACCGAGGTCGGCTATTTCGCCGCCGGCATGACCTTCAACAGCCTGGTCATCCAGCTTGCCATGTTCATGCTGGCCGGGCTCACGCCCGGTTTCGGCCGCCTGCACGACACGGAAAATGACGCCCAGTTCGCCCTCAGTTACCAGCGCGCCCTGCGCTGGATGAGCCTGTTCCTGATGCCCGCCTGTTTCGGCGGCGCTGCCGTCATGCCGGCGCTCCTTCCGCTTGTGTTCGGCAGCGAGTTCGTCCCCGCCGTCCACATGTCCATTGTGCTCACCCTGTTTACCGTCGCCCAGGCCCTGGCGCTGATCCCGATGGCGGCGATGCAGGCGCGCGAGCGGGATCAGACCATGCTGCACGCGGCCGCGATTTCCGCTGTCGTTCTGATCGCGCTCAACCTGGCGATCACGCCCTTTTACGGCGGCGAAGGTGCGGCATGGGTCCGCGCAGGCGTGAATATCGTCACCCTGGCGTGGCTTCTCTGGCACAACCAGAAACATCTGAAGCTCCCCGCGCCGCTTTCCGGCCTGGCACGGATCAGTCTCGCCTCCGCGCTTTGTGCTGGTGCCGCCTATGGCCTGCTTCTGGTCGTCCCCGGCCTTGCCGGTCTATGCATCGCAATCCCAGCAGGCGCGCTGGTCTATCTGCTGGCGCTGCGGCTATTGAGAGCGATCCCCAACGGCGACATCGACAGCCTGACGACCAGCCTGAGAAAGGCCCTTCCGGGGCGTCTCGCCGGAATTGCCGTGTCTCTTGCCCGCCTGCTCAGAACACCTCAGCCGGCCAACTGACGCCGTCAGGTTCACTCACTGGAATGGAAGACAAAAGGTACCCGACTGCCATGCCCCGCTCCGCCGCCCTTCCGGTTTCGCTCGGCGAAGACTTCGCACTCTACCATGCCGCGTCAGGCTCGACCGGCTATGTGTTCTGCGGCGCCTGGGGGTATGACGAATTGTGCAGCCGCAAGTTCCTGAGACGACTTGCCGAAGACCTCGCAGATGCGGGCTTTCCCGTCCTGCGCGCCGATTACCCGGGAACGGTCAACATGCGCGATCCCGTTCCGGACACGGGTCTGGAGGGCTGGATCGGCACGGCCGTTGACGCCGCGGACCGGCTGAAAGAGCTTTCCGGCTGCAGCCGTATTCTTTACCTCGGTCTCGGCATCGGTTCCGCGATTGCTTTCCTGGCCGCACAACGGCGCAAGGACGTGGACGGTGTCGTGCTCGCCGGACCGGTGGCGAGCGGACGCCGTTACATGCGCGAAGTGCAGCTCCACGCCAATGTGACCAACGAGGGGCTCGGCCTGGCGCTGCAGGGCATCCATGGCGACACCGGCTTTTCCGGTTTTGCCATGTCCGAAAAGCTGCAGGCGGACCTCAAGACGATCAATCTGGACAAACTGGATCTTTCGACCCGGCCCAGATGCCTGGTTCTCACCCGCGAGGGCAACGAGAACGACAACGCCTTCGCCGGGAGCCTTGCGGAAAAGGGGCTTAAGGTCCAATGCGAGACCTTCGAAGGCTATTTCGCGCTGATGGCGGCGCCGACCACTTCGGTGGTCCCGCCGAAGGCGATTGCCGACATCGTTTCCTGGAGCAAGACCAATTTCGCTTCGGCATCGGATGCAGACCGCCCGGGCGTTGCGGCCTCACCGCAGACCGTCATCGTCAAGGGCGACGGATTTGTCGAACAACCGGTGACCTTCGGACCGAACGGCCAGTTCTTCGGCGTCCTGTGCCGGCCGGAAACAGGCGACAGCACGGGGGCGACCGCGGTCTTCCTCAATACCGGCTACGGCCACCATATCGGCTGGGGCCGGATCTGGGTCCGGGCTGCACGCGAGCTTGCCCGTAAAGGCATCACCTCGCTGCGGTTCGACATGGCGAACATCGGCGACAGTCCGCAGACCGACGGACTGCCCGATCAGGTGATCTACACGAAGGAAGCCTTCAACGACGTCTCCGTCGCCCTCGATTTTCTGGAACGGGAAGCGCCCGGTCCTGTCTTTCTCGTCGGGCGCTGCAGCGGGGCCTATGTGGCCTTCAACGAGGCCGTCCTGGATGCGCGCGTCAAAGGCGTCATGCTGATCAACCAGCTCAGGCTGATCTGGGATCCGGGTGAGGATGTCGAGGCGGCGCTCAGATCCGGCGCAAGGCCGCTCGACGAATACCGGCGCCGGGCGATGAGGCTGGAAACGGTCAAACGGGTCCTGACCGGCAAGGTCGATCTCATCAGGGCCGGCGGGCATATCTTCAGTCACGTAAGCGACCGCCTCTCGCGCAAACTGGCGCCCTATCTCGGGCCGCTGACCAAACTCGGCCGCTTCCGCCGGGCGTGTTTTTCCAATTTCGATGCCATGGCCCGGCGCGGCATCCCGGTGCATGTGGTCAATTGCGAAAATGACGGCAGCCTGGACGAACTCGCCCGCTATTTCGGCGCCGATTTCTCAGGGTTGAAGGCCTACCCGAATGTCGTTCAGACGATCGTTCCGAATGCGGACCACAACCTGACACCGGAAGATGCGCAGCAGCATCTGCTGTCGCTTCTGGATCAGGCTCTGCTCAATGCGCGCTGGAATGACGGGCAAGCGGTCAGGTCTCAGGCGGCCGAATAAGTCTTCGGCGCCAGCCCGTTCAGGGCTGCAAGCTGAACAACGGGCAACAGGTCCGGATCGGTTCCGGCCTTGCGCACCAGCATCAGCTTCTTCCCGGCCCCCGGCGCCAGATGGAACCAGTCGTCGGCAACCTGGAACCCCGGAATGTCGAGATGCACGGACTGGGCGAAGCGTCTGGCTTCGAGACGAAGCGTCCAGGTCCCCTCGCCGGCCTGCTCCAGCTCCCCCTCGATTTCCAGCGGCAGGCGCGCCTGCGGATAGCCTTGCGGGAAATGAAAGGCTTCGGACAAAACCTCATCCGTTGCCGGATCGATCAGCCGCGCCACGGTGACATCGTGCGCCGGGGGGCCGAAGCGGTAGGCATAGGTCACGTCGAAGAACGCGCCGAACAGATCGGTGGCCGCGATCTCCTGCGCTTCGCGCGGGGCCAGGTCCAGCTCGCGGCGCCCGGAAACGACGGGCACGCTGCCATCGCGCAGACAGGCGAGCGTCAGCACAAGCGGCTTCGTCTCCGGTGTCTCGTTGAGGACGTGAACGCCAAGACCGTTCGTGCCTTCATCGGTCAGGGTAACCTGTATCGGCTGGAAGGTGCGCTTCAGCGCATAATACGCCGGCTTCGGAATTCCGGTCGCATCGACGATCCCCCAGCCAGCGCCCGGCAGCAGATCCTGAAAGGTCCAGACCAGCGCGCCCCGGCAGGACGATCGCTTGCGCCGCCACTCGGCGAAGGTCGCCGCCATGACCTCGCCGGTCACCGCCCGCGACAGATCGAGGTAACGGTCGGGATCGCCATAGCGAACAGTCGCCGGATCGAGGCCGTAAAGCTCCTTGAAATAGTGATCGCGCACATCCTCGAAGTCCCAGCCGACGCCCCGGTCGCGGGGAACCCGCGCCTTCCAACGCGGATCGTGGACGGGTTTCGCCGATAGATGTTCGGCAAGGGTTTCGCCCTGGGGCACGTTTGAAAAGGCCAGGCACTCGGCCGCGAAGCGGACATCGGCGCGGCGGGCATCCTCCAGCGGACGCTGATAGGCGCCGACGCCGTAATAATGGGCGATACCTTCGTTCGGGGAAAACGGCAGAGCGCCGTCACAGGGGGAATTGGCCACGTAAGCCACATCCGGGCGCCGGTCGCGGCTGATTGCCGCCAGGATCTCTTCGCTCAGCGGCCCTTTCCAGCGGCTTTCCGGCAGGCCCATCATCGCGCCCTGCTGGTAGATCTCGCTGCCGCCGCACAGCACGGCAAGCGACGGACAGCCTTGACAGACGTCCAGCTGGTAGCGGGCTTCCGCCTCAACCGTTTCGACGAAGGCCTCGTCCTTGACCGGGTAGTCGTGATTGGCGAACTGGAAGTCCTGCCAGACGAGGATGCCGAGCTCGTCGCAAAGCTCGAAGAAGGCGCGCGTCTCATAGGTCATGGTGCCGCCGATGCGCAGCATGTTCATGCCCGCATCGCGCGCCAGTTCCAGCCACGAGCGATAGTTGTCCCGGTCGCCGGGAAGGCGCAGGATATCGGCATTGGTCCAGACCGCGCCGCGACAGAAAACCGGCACGCCGTTGACGACAAGTCCGAAACCCTTGCCGTCCGCCCCCCGGTCAACGTCGATCGTCCGGAAACCGGTGCGGCCGAGATCGAGGTCCGTGTCGCCGCACAGGATGCGGACATCGTGCAGGGCCGGCTTGCCATGGGTGTGCGGCATCCATGGTTCGACACCGGGAATGGTCAGTGTCGCGGACCAGCGGCCGTCGCCGCCACGCACCATGTGGGTGCGCGTGCCGCAGCACCCCAGCACCGGTGCGCCGCTGTTGCCTTCAAGGTCCGCCGAGACGGCAAGGACCCCGTTTCCGGACCGGTCGACGGTCGCCCCGATCTCCCTGGCCGTCACGCGCGGGGTCGACGTGCCGGCCAGGGAGATCGGGCGATAGGGACCAACCGCATGCACATCCGGGCACCAGCCGGGCATGTGCCCTAAAAGCGTGGTGCGGACGAGGCGCAGGCCCTGTGAGGTTGCAAGCTGCGGACGCCAGCGCGCGCGGGGGCCCTTTTCATCGAGAACCGGCTGCAGCGCCCGGAAGCAGAGCACCAGCCGGTTTTCCGGGCGAAGCTCGACGGGAACCTCGTGACCAAGAAACATGTTCCGGCTTTCCAGGATCTTCTCGTCGTTGAGGTAGACCTCTGCGATCGTCGCCAGGCCGTCGAAACGCAGGATGCGGCGACCGGGTTCATCAGCGGCGAATTCGGTGACGTACCAGATATCCTTGTCATGCAAGGGCGTGGGATTTTCGGGATCGTAACGGCCGGCAAGCGCCAAGGCTTCCGCCGCCGTTCCGGGAACCCTGGCTCGAACCCAGTCGGTCAATGTGGAGAGGCCGGAGGGGTCCTTGATCCCTCCGGCCTCCGCCACGGCAAGAGACCAGCCTTCCGTCAGCATTTTTTATAGCGCCCCCTGACAGAAACCGTCTTGCCCCTATTCATATCGCTCGGCCGAACCGCGTCTCACGCTGCTTTCGACGCGGCCTTGCCGAGCCGGGTATCGAGAGTGTCCATGATGGTGTCCCAGGCGTCCGCTGCCGGCTGCAGGGCCGGAGCGAGCTTGTCGAATTTCTTGCGCATCACGGCGCGGGCCAGCTGGAACTGGACCGTCTTGGCGGTCGCCGAGATCACCCTTGCGGCGTCGGCCGATCCGCTCAGGTCGGCAACGCCTTCTGCCGTCATCCAGTCCAGATGCGCGGAGAACAGCTCGTAATTCGCACCGAGCTGGCGCAGCGTGTTGAACGCGTAAAGATGGAAGAAACCGAACGGCCGGTCGGCGACTTTTTCGACCTGCTCAGGGAACACCCTGGCGAAGGCCGCAATCGGATTGGCCTTCGGCCTGCGCGACAGATGGCGGGCAAGCAGACCGGCGGCCGTCTCCCCGATCCGTTCCCGCGCCGGAACACCGTCTTCGGGAAACTTGACGAACTCCGTGTACGGCAGGAACGGCAATGCGCCTTCCGGAGCATCCCTATGAAAGATGCCGTCGAAATCCTCGCCCTCCAGCCGGTGCAGTCCGAGATTATGGAAGTAATCCATCGTCCGGCCTTCGACATCGAGCCGGTTGATCGCGACCGTGGTCTTGCCGTGTTCGCTCCGGTAGGAGGTTCCTTGCGTATCGGGGAGAAAATAGCTGTCCATCTCGACCAGCGTCAGCCGGCCGCGGCGGATCTGCTCTTCCACGTGGCGCTCGACACGGTCGTAGATCGCAAGCTCGGTGACGCGGATGCCGTAAAGCGCCTCCAGATCCTCCAGCGGCACCTTGAAGAAGGTGAACTGGTCGCCCTCGAAATCCTGGGTGACCGCAAAGCCGAGACAGGCTTCCGGCGGTACGCCGTAAGCGGCCAGCACCTCGATCCAGATATCGAGATAGCAGTTGGTCTCCGGCCAGTCGCGCGTCATCGCGTGCAGGGGATGACGTGCGTAAGCTGCCGGATCGAGACCCGGAAACACCGCTTCCATGTCGACGTCCTTCGGCATCAGGCGCCCCAGAGCGCCTTGCGCACCGGCGCCGGCCAGTCGTTGGTGTCGAGCCCGTGATGGGCGAACAGCGCCAGCGCGATCCGCTCCAGGCCGAAGCCCACGCAGGCCGTATGCGCCGTCCCGCCGTCGGCGGTCTTCAGACCCCAGGTCGAACCGAAGTGGTCCTGGTGGTAGTTGAACGACAGGCAGGCCGTCGGGTTGGCGGTCGAGGTCACCGGGATCAGAAGTTCGAATTTCAGGTTCTGGTCACGCTGATTGTTCGCCAGCATCTTGCCGGCGCGGCCGAAGAACGGATCGTTGGCGACATCCACATGAACGGGAAGCCCGACCGTTTCGATCAGTTTCTGGCCGCGCTCCATCCAGAGCTGGCGAAAATCCTGAACCTCGGCCGGGGTGCCCATGCGGACATATTCGCGCATGCGGAACAGCTGCATCCGCGCCGGATCCTTCGACGGCTCGTGGCGGAAGCAGTAGGATTGCAGGTCGAACAGGCCGCCGCCGGCGGGCAGCGGGCCGCGCTTGGCAATCGTCGGGTAAAGCGGATAGCAGGCAGCCGGCGTCAGAACGATATCCGTCGCCTGCTGGTCCTTGGTCCAGTCCTCGCCTTCGGCCATGCACTGCAGGAGGTTCATGTGGTCGAGTTCGCAGCCGCAGAAGCTGTGCACGGTGCCGGCCAGCTGCGGAAAGCTCTTCATGTAACCGGAGCCCTCGAAATGGGCCCGGTTCATGCCCGGCGGAAAGCGGATCGCCTCGGCGCCGTCGTCGCCGCCGAAGGTCTCAATCAACCGTTCGAAGGCGGCAATCACGTCCTCGAACTTGCCGGACCGGCCGTAAAGACCGTCGACGCCGGTTTCGATCAGAAGGCCGCTCGCAAACAGCCGGTCGAGAAGCGAAGTCTGCATATCCATTTTGCTTATCCCAACAGGCTGGTGTCTTGCTTGCCGACAAGGAGCATCGTCGACGTGTTGCCGAGGATACGGTCGTTGGAAATCATCAACTGCGCGGAATGGGCGTCGCGCAGGTGCCGACCGAGGCTGAAGGGCGTCCCGTTCTTGTAACCGAGAATGCCGCAGATCAGCATGCAGTGATTGATGATGGTCAGGATCGTCTGGGAGGACGAGATCTTGACGTTGTTCATAGCCACGCCGAAGCCCATGGACGACAGCTTGTTGTCGTCGGCACGGGCGGCGTCGAATTCGGCAATTGCGGCGGTGACGGTCGATTTCACCATCTGCAGCAATCCGGAGACTTCGGCCAGCCGCAGCGCTCCGGGAGGCGTTGCACCCGGCGTGCGCCGGGCGGCCGCCTTGACGAAGGCCTGGGAGCGTTTGACCGCATCGGCGGCAATGCCGAACCAGACGGCGCTCCACAGGATATGCGCATTGGCGAGCATGGACTGGGCCGCGATTTCGGCGAACGGCTTGGGCAGGATCTGTTCCGCCGGGGCTTCCGCCTTGAACAGGAAGCCGTCGGAACAGGTGCCGCGCATGCCCAGCGTGTCCCAGTCATGGGTCTTTTCAAGCGAATACTGGCCTTTCAGGAAAACCGTCATCACCTGATCGGACGGGGCCGCATCCTTGTGGCTGCGCGACGTCACCAGAATGGCGTCGGCCTCTTCGCCGTAAGAAATGACCGTCGCATCCTTTTCCAGCCGGCAGCGGTCTCCATCGACCTCGATGGCGCAGATGGAGTTTCTCAGGTTGCCGCCGATCCCGGCTTCGGTCGTTGCGGAACCGAGCAACAGCTGTTCCCTGGCAATACGGGTCATGAAGTCCCGGTGCCAGCTTGCCTCATCCCCATGGGAGACCAGGCTGGAGGCCTTGATCTGGTGCATGGAAAACGTCATGGCTGCCGCTGAACAGGCCTGGCCGAGAATACTGCAGACCTCGGCGATTTCGGCGGTCGTCGCGCCTTCGCCGCCAAGCGCCACCGGGATCTGGATCCCCAGGAGCTTTTCGGCCTTCATGGCGGCCACGGCTTCTTTCGGAAAACGTGCCTTTTCGTCGACATCGTCGGCATGTTCGGCGGCCACGGCTGCTGCGCGCTTTGCCCGTTCGACAAGGCTGATCGCCTTGATATCGGCAACCTTGTTCATGTCAGGCCACCTGCTTGTCTTCTGTGATCTGGGACAGCGCCTCGGCAATCGCGGCGATGGACGAAAACGATTTGCGGTTCAGGAGGTTTTCCGGGAATTCGACATCGAACTCGTCCTCAAGCGCCAGCATGAGCTGCACGGAGGCAAAGGAGGACAGGCCGGCCTCGTAGAGGTCGTCGGCATCTTTCAACTGGTCAACGGAAACGGGAAGGCCGCCGTGCTTGGACAACAGCTCGCGAATAATGGTCGTCATAATGGTTTCCTGTCGATAATGCCGGTTTGTTTTTATCCGGCTGTTTGCGCACCTCGTAATATCTAACTAGAGAATAATAGATAAACTTACCTTAAAACGCTTGGTTAATTTATTGATAAAGTTAAAAAGCGATTTGTTAACCTAAAATATTTATTAAATAGATTTAACATAGACAATAATAGGCAAAAATATAGAGGCGCTTAGACAAGCACCCCTACGTAATCATGGTATTTTTGCTTATGATATTCTAACGAGCATCCTGCACGGAACGCTATCCAGGCGGGCAGTTGCTCCTCAAAGCATCCGCTGCAGGACGCCGTCACGCCGGATGAAGCCGTGATAAAGAGCGGCGGCGACATGAAGCAGGACGGCTGCCGTGAACAGGATTCCCAGCACCAGGTGAATGCTGAAGAGCTGATCGGCGAGCGCGCGGTCCTTGGCGACGATCGCCGGCATGGTGAACAGTCCGAAGACGGGGATCTTCGCGCCATAGGCCGACGTCGCGACCCAGCCGACGAACGGATTGATGATCAGGAACCCGTAGATGAAGACATGGGTCGCCTTGGCCGCCAAACGCTGCCAGAGCGGGATTTCAGCCGGAAGCGGCGCCGGAGGGTGGGTCACCCGATAAGCGAGCCGGATCAGTGCGAGGGCCATCAGCAGAACGCCCACCGAACGGTGAAAATCGAACAGCCAGTTCTGCAACGGGCCGCCGCCGATCCGGATCATGACGATGCCCGCGGGCACCATGGCGAAGACCAGAAGCGCCATGAGCCAGTGAATGCCTCGCGCGAACAGGCTGTAGCGCGCAACGTCTTCCGTCATTGTCTCTCCCCCGGGCTAATATTCCGATCCTAAACCATCTCGGGCCTGTGCCAAAGCGGCCGAACCTTCGGGCACGGACTCATACGGGAATGGCAGCAATGTCCCGATGCCCGACTTCGATCACGAGGTTGCCGTCGGATATCTGCTCCATCCGTCGGTCCAGCCAGCCGGACAGGCGCTCCGGCTCCAGTCCCATCTCCAGACCCGCTGAAACCCAGCCGGAAATCAGTTCCCGCTGAAAATCCCGCGCCTCCCGTCCCGCGTGCCAGTCCGAGGGTCCGGAGACGACCCGGTAACCGGCGGCTGCAAACAGGGCTTCGGCCGCATCCGCCGCATCGGGACCAAGGGCTGCGCCAAATCCCTTGTCCGTCTTCTGATGGGCGTTCATGGCCTGCCGGATATCCTCGTCGAACGGATCGGCGGGCGTGCAGGAGGCGCGCCCGTCATAGGTCAGGCTGGCAAGGAACGGCAGCCGCGCGGCGGTAACGAGACCGACGAGCCGTTCCAGAAACGGCCGCGTCACAAGATCGAGAAAGGCAGACGTCATCACCCCGTCCACCTCAGCGAAGGGAAGCGAGGCAAGATCGGCCGACAGATCCACCTGCCGGCATGCGACCGCGCCTTTCCCGAATTGCGAGTACCGTTTGCGGGAGACTTCCAGCAATGCCGGATCGTTGTCGGTCAGCAGCCAGTCCTGCGACGCCCCCAGACGATCGGACAAGGCCGCCACCGTTGACCCCGCACCGCTTGCAAGATCCATCAGGCGGACCGGACCTTTCGGAAGGGCCGACAGGAATGCGGCTTCGACCTGCCCGTTTCGGGCGGCCAGGTCCACAGGCTCCCGCAAGCGCAGCCAGTCGGCGGAAAAGCCGCTCATTTCAGATCCTCCAGAACAGCGGAAAAGGCATTGACGGCATCCTGCCAGGTCGGCAGAGCCCCGGCGGCTTGGCGCGCAGCCTCCGCGAAAGCCTTGCGTTCATCCCTGTCCGAAATGAGCCGCTTCAAAGCCGCCGTAAGCCGACCGACATCCTCCACGCCGCAGTAGAGCGCGGCCCCTTGAGGCAGAGTTTCGCGCACCGCGCCGCCGCCGCTGCCGATCACCGGCAGTCCGTGAGCAAGGGCTTCCGTATAGGCCATGCCGTAGCCTTCATAGCGGCTGGCCAGTACGAAGATATCGGCCTTGCCGTAAAAGTCCGGCAGGGCTTCCGGCGAAACGGCGCCGTGAAAGGTTACCCGGTCTTCCAGCCCGTTTTCACGCAGCCGGTCGCACAGCCACTGAAAACAGGCCTCGTCCCGCGTGGTATCGCCGACAATATCCAGCCGCCAGGAAAGGTCCCCCAGCCTTGCCAGCGCGTCGAACAACAGGTCATATCCCTTCCGAGGCACGATGGTGCCGACGGAAAGCAGGTTCGGACAGTCCGTTTCAGGCCTCACTTCTGCCATGGCGCGATCGGTGCCGGGCAGGACGACATGGATCTTGTCCTCGGCAATGCCGAAACAGTCTCGAACCTGCGCCGCCGTCGCCGGGCTGGTGACGATAATTGTCCAGGCCTGTTCCAGCGCCGTTTCCTCCGAGGTCCGCAGGCGGTCCGCCGTTTCTTCCGGCAGACCGTTTTCCAGGAACAACGGGTGGTGCACCAGTGCAATCAGATCGCGGCCCTTCGCCAGTCGATCCGCCGCTTCGCCCATCGCACCGAAGGCCAGGCCGTCGATGACAATCGGGCTGCCCACCGGCACGGCCCCGATCCGGCGCACGGCCTCCTCCAGAACAGACACTTCGGGAAAGGGAAATCCTTCCCCGAGCGGAACAAGGTCGACCTGCCAGCCGGCCTCGCGCAATCCGGAGATGATCCGGCGGTCGTAACCGTAGCCGCCGGTCGGCGTCTCAAGGTCGCCGGGATAGGCAAAGGCAATTTGGCGGCGATGCTCAGCCAACGGGCGCCTCGTACCAGGCCCGGGCGACATGGGATTCGGAGATGGTCACCCGGATCGCGTCGATCTCCGATCCCGGACGGCCGAGACGGTCGTCACGGGCGGCGGCGGCCAGATGATCGTGGACGTATTTGGTCAGGAATTCGGTCGTGGTGTTGATGCCGGCAAACTGCGGCAGGTCATCCAGGTTCTTGTAGTTCAGCGGTTCCAGCACTTCCTTGAGCGCCTCGTGGGCCCGGCCGATATCGATCACCACGCCGTTTTCATCGAGCGACGCGGCCTGGAACGCAGCATCCACCACGAAGGTGGCACCATGCAGCGCCTGGGCCGGCCCGAACAGCTCCCCCTTGAAGGAATGGGCGATCATGACGTGGTCTCGGACTTCAACTGCAAACATCGATTTCAAAATCCTCGGATTGGGAGAGAGTACAGGTTCATTCGTAGGTGAGGACCGCCGCAAGGGCGTCCGGGTCGTCGAAGAGGGCCGGCAGGCGCTCAGGAGCGCTGTCGAAGGGAATACGGTGAGTGATCAGTCGATCGAGCACAGGGTCGGCCAGGAGGGACATGGCAGTTTCCAGGCGGCGTTTGAAGCTCCACCTGTCCCGGCGCTCGGCCCGGATGCGGCCGACCTGACTGGATTTCAGAACAAGACGGCGACTGTGAAAATCGCTGCCGAGAAGGGCGGGAACCGGCGCGTCACCATACCAGCTCATCTCGATCACGGTCGCACCGTCACCGGCCGCGCTCAAAGCCGATTGCAGGCCCGCCGCCGTCGCGCTGGTGTGGAAGACAAGGTCCTGATTATGGGGCAAGTTTTGGGGCACGTTTTCCGGCAGCGAAAATGCGCAGCCGAGCGCTTCCGCCATCTCCCGCCTCGCCGGATTGACGTCGACCAGCGTGACCCGCGTTGCGGGGATACGGGCTGCCAGCCAGGCGGTCAGCAGGCCGACCACACCGCCGCCGACCACGCAGATGTGATCCCCAGGTGAAGGCATTCCGTCCCATAAAGCATTGAGGGCAGTCTCCATGCTGGCGGCCAGCACGGCGCGTTCCAGGGGGATGCCGGAGGGGATCCGGACCAGATGTCCGGCGGAGACGGTAAAGACTGACTGATGTGGAAACAGGCAAAAAACGCTGCTGCCCAGGAATTCATCGGGACCGGCCTCGACGATACCGGCCGCGGCGTAGCCGTATTTGACCGGAAAGGGAAAATGGCCTTCCTGGAAGGGCGCGCGCATGCGCTGCCATTCGGCCTGGGGCACGTTTCCACGGCAAACCAGGCGTTCCGTTCCCCGGCTGACACCGGTTGCCAAGGTCCTGACCAGCACCATATCGCCCTCAAGACCGGGAAGTTTCGCGGCCCGCAACGCGCATTCGCCCGGGGCGGTGTACCAGAGCGCCCTGGCGTTTTCGGAGCTTGCCGCAAATTCGTCGAAATTGGTCATGAAACAACCCGGTCGTTGATCTGCCGATGTCATAATTCCGTATCAACAGATGACAAGATCCCTACTGCGAACACCATGGTTTTTGAAAGTCACAAAAATGCGTGCTGGATTTGAAATGTCCCTTTTCCGACCTTCACAACCGGCAATGACGGCCCGCAGGATCACCTTTCTGACCCTGTTTGCCGCCAGTTTCGCTGCGCTGGCCGTGCTGATGGCGGCAACCCTGTCGCCGAACGGATACGGTGTGCTCGACTACCTGGTGCTCGGCTGCTTCCTGGTCACCCTGCCCTGGACCATTATCGGGTTCTGGAACGCGGTGATCGGTCTTGCGGTCATGCGCCTCGCCCGCGATCCGGCACGAACGGTCTGCCCGATCGATGAGGGGGATGCAACGGCGCAACTCTCTACCCGGACGGCAATCCTTTCCTGTGTCCGCAACGAAGATGTCTCAAGGCTGGAGACGAATCTCAACGCAATGCTGGCAAACCTGGTCCGCAGCGGCGAATCCGGAGCCTTCACGCTGTTCGTCCTGAGCGACAGCTTCGTTGAGGAGATCCTGCAGGCCGAACAGGCCATGGCGGCGCGGCTCGCCAGGCGCTGGTCGAACAAGATCGCGATCGTCTATCGCCGCAGGGAAGACAATCCGGGCTACAAGGCCGGCAATATCGAGGATTTCTGCGACCGCTGGGGCAACGACTACGATTTTGCGCTGGTGCTCGATGCGGACAGCTACATGTCGGCCGATGCCATGCTCGGTCTTGTCCGGCGCATGGAGGCAAACCCGAAACTCGGGATCCTGCAAAGCCTTGTGGTCGGCCTGCCGACGGACAGCGCCTTTGCCCGTATCTTCCAGTTCGGCATGCGTCTCGGCATGCGCTCCTACACCATCGGCAGCGCCTGGTGGCAGGGCGATTGCGGTCCCTATTGGGGACACAACGCCGTCCTGCGGGTCAAGCCGTTCATGGAGCACTGCCGCCTGCCCAAACTGCCGGGCAAGGGCCCGCTCTCGGGCTGGATCCTCTCTCATGACCAGGTGGAAGCGGTCATGATGCGCCGGGCCGGCTACGAGGTCCGTGTGCTGCCGCAGGAAGGCGGCAGCTATGAGGAAAACCCGCCTCACCTTCTGGAATTCATCCGGCGCGACCTGCGCTGGTGCCAGGGCAACCTTCAGTACCGGCGCCTGCTGAGGATGCCCGGCCTCAAGCCGGTCAGCCGCATTCAGCTCGTTCTCGCCATCCTGATGTTCATCGGCTCGCCGGCCTGGATCGGGTTCATGGTCTCGGCCGCTTTGCTCGGCATGACGGATGTCGGCCATATGCCGTTCCGGGCGGATACGGGCACGGCGCTTTTCCTCGTCATCATGACCATGGTGTTTGCGCCCAAGCTGGCGACCATCGCCGATATCCTGCTGCGCCCGGACCTGCGCCGCGCCTTCGGCGGGTTTTTCCGGGTCATCGTCAGTTCCGGCGGCGAAATTCTCTATTCGGCGATGCTGGCACCGATCATGGCTGTCGCCCACACGCTATTCATCGGCGGGCTCGTCTTCGGCAAGACCATCGGCTGGGGGGCGCAAGGGCGCGATCTGGAGCGCCTGCCGCTCGGGCTGACCGCCGCGAAGCTCTGGCCGCAGACCCTGTTCGGGCTGGCCGCCATGACCTGGATCAGCCAGCAGCCGCTTGACCTCGTCTGGCCGGTGCTGCCGATTGCGATCGGACCGCTCATTGCCATTCCCGCCGCGGTCCTGTCGTCCACGCATCTCCTCGGCCTTGCGGGTATCAAGTCCACCTTGTGGCGGATCCCGGAGGAAAGCGATCCGCCGGCGGAGCTGTGGGCCCTCGGGCTGGCCGCACTGGCGGAACGTGGCTTTGACGGCGAGATCGAGACCCGGGACCAGGCGCCCGTCCACAGCGAACCGGTTCCGGTTCCCATTCCGCTCGAAGCCTGAGCGGCGGAGCTTCACACAACAAAAAACCGGCCTCGAGGGCCGGTTTGCAATTGATGACAAACTCCGATTTCGTCATCCCGGGCGAACGTCAGTGAGACCCGGGACCGGAGAGCCGAGGTCTTTGTTGGATTGATTTCGTGAAATCGACAGGCTTCTGCCTCTCCGGCCCCGGCTCGCGCTACGCTTGGCCGGGGTGACTATGGAGAGGGATTGGATAGCAAAAAACCGGCCTCGAAGGCCGGTTTTTTAAAATCTCAGCAGATCCGGGATCCGGAGGGAAACGTCCGGGATCACGCAGCGTTCGACGAGGCGATCGGCTGGGTCAGCAGTTCGTAGATCTCGGCGGGATCATGGGAGGCGCGAAGACCTTGCGTCACGTTGCTGTCGCGCAGCTGCCGCGCGATGCGGGCGAGCGCCTTCAAATGATCGGCACCGGCGCCTTCGGGCGCCAGCAGGAGGAAAACCAGATCGACCGGCTGGTCGTCGAGGGCATCGAAATCGACCGGCTTGTCCAGCTTGGCAAACAGGCCGACCAGATGGTCGAGGCGCGTCAGCTTGCCGTGCGGGATGGCGATACCATGGCCGACACCGGTTGAACCGAGACGTTCGCGCTGAAGCAGCGTGTCGAACACCTCGCGTTCCGAAAGCCCCGTCAGTGCCGCTGCCCTTGCCGACATTTCCTGGATTGCCTGCTTCTTGCTTTTCGCCTTCAGCCCGGCAATCACCGCATTCTTTGTCAGAAGATCACTCAGATCCATATTTGCCTGCCACTGTCCGGGACCGGACCGACGCTGCCGCGCGGGCCCGACCCGGATTCTTCTGGTTTATTCCGCAGCCTGTTTCGCCACCAGGGCCGGATCGATCCAGCCGATATTTCCGTCCGGCCGGCGGTAAACCACATTCATACCGCCATTGGCCGCATTCTTGAACATCACGACCGGAGCTTCGCTCAGGTCCAGTTCCATGACCGCCATACCGACCGTCATGGTCTTAACCTTTGCCGACGTTTCGGCAATCACCAGCGGATTGAAGTCCGCCGGCACTTCCTCTTCCTCGTCCGGCGACGCCAGAACGTAGGAAACTGCCTCAAACGCCTCACGTCCGGACCCGTTATTGAGATGATGGTCCTTCAGTTTGCGTTTGTAGCGGCGCAAGCGCTTCTCGATCTTGTCGGCCGCAAGATCGAAGCTCAACCGCGGTTCCTGGTCCTGTGCGGATACCTGAAGGATCGTCCCGGTATCCAGATGCAACGTGCATTCGGATTTGAAGCCTGTGCCTTCCCGGCTCAACGTGACGTGCCCGTTGTAGCCGCCGGGAAAATACTTCGAAAGCGCATCTTCAATCCGGTCCGTGACGTGAGTGCGCAATGCGTCGCCAACGTCCACGTTCTTTCCCGAAATCCGTAATGTCATGGGGACCTCTTATTCTTGTATCGACCGATAGGTCACCGGCTGGAAGCCGGCGCCCGAAACGCGGTGAACGTTTCAGACCTACAGAATGGACCAGTCAGCGCCCGAGCGCCATCCCCTTCGTCTCTCACCATGCGGACGGTCGTATAAGCTCGTGCCTTGCCTGTGTCAATTGCAGGTCTGCGCATTTTCGCCCTGATTTCTTCACGATTTGTGTATTGGGGTGGACAGGCGGGGAACGTAGCGTTTGCCTCGCGGAAGACGGCGCGACGGCAAATCGTCAATGTCACGAAGCCGTGACGGGGTACCGTGATAGGGCGCCTAGCGGTTTGCCCGCTTCTCCCGCCGGCGCTGTACGGAGGAGCCGATCTTCATGGCTTCCCGGTACTTTGCGACTGTGCGCCGCGCAATATCAATTCCGTCATCTTTCAAACGCTTAACGATGGTGTCGTCGGACAGAATGGCATCGGGCGATTCCGCGTCGATCATCTGCCTGATCTTGTGGCGGACGCTTTCGGCCGAATGGGCATCCTCGCCCTCCGTCGCCGAAATGGCGGAAGAGAAGAAGTATTTCAGTTCGAAAATACCCCGGGGCGTCGCCATGTACTTGTTCGACGTCACCCGGCTGATCGTCGATTCATGCATGCCGATCGCATCGGCGACCGTCTTGAGGTTCAACGGCCGCAGATATTCGATGCCGTAGGTCAAAAACCCGTCCTGCTGGCGCACGATCTCTGTGGAAACCTTGAGGATCGTCTTGGCCCGCTGGTCCAGGCTCTTCACCAGCCAGTTCGCCGTTTGCAGGCAATCGGTCAGGTATTCCTTTTCCGTTTCATTGCGCGCGGTCTTCGTGATCGTCGCATAATAGGTCTGGTTGACGAGCACCCTGGGCAGGGTGTCGGAGTTCAGTTCGACCGACCAGCTGCCGTCATTGGCCCGGCGGACAAAGACATCGGGCACCAGCGGCTGGACCAGGGCCGACCCGAAGACGCTGCCCGGTTTCGGATCGAGCGCCCTCACTTCCGCGACCATGTCGGTCAGATCCTCGTCGTCCACGCCGCAGATCTTGCGCAGCGCCGCATAGTCGTGCCGCGCCAGCAGGTCCAGGTTTTCAATCAGCGCTGCCATGGCCGGATCGAAGCGGTTGCGGTCGATGAGCTGCAGCTTCAGGCATTCCCGCAGGTTGCGGGCGAAAACACCGGCCGGTTCGAAAGTCTGCATCAGCGCCAGAACGCGCTCGATGCGTTCCTCGTCGACCCCGAACTGTTCGGCGGCCTCGGCGAGATCCAGGTGGAGATAGCCGTTTTCATCCAGCGAATTGATCAGGTGATTGCCGATCAGCTTGTCCACCGGATCGGAAAGGACCAGATGCATCTGGTCCTCCAGGGAATGAACGAGCGACTCTTCCTCCGCCACGAAGGCTTCCAGATTGTAGTCCTCGCCGGCGGAACCGCTGGACACGTTCTTGTAGCTGTCGCCGCCTTTCAGCGCCGCCGGATCGGGCGACGCGGGCACGCCGGGTTCATCGGGAAACACGTTGCCGAGATCGGTGTCGAGGCGCGAGGCGATGGCTTCCGAGCCGGTTTCCAGCTGGCTTTCCATCCAGTCGCCGGATGTGGGCTCGCCGCCGGACGCGGCCGGTCCGGCATCCTCGCCGGAATAGTCCCCGCCCTCGGACAGACCGCCGGCCGCTTCGGCCTCGCCGCCGGACGGGTGCTCACCTTCGCCCTTTTCCAGAAGCGGATTGCGCTCCAGTTCGGCGTCGACATAGGCGACAAGATCGAGGTTCGACAATTGCAGCAGCTTGATCGCCTGCATGAGCTGAGGCGTCATGATCAGCGACTGGCTTTGCCGCATCTCCAGCTTTGTCGAAATTGCCATTTAGTTTCGGGGCGCCCTGCTGATATTTTGGTCCACTTCTTGCTTATAGCGTATTAGCGGACCTGTCATCAAAGCGTAAATTGTTCCCCGAGATAAAGGCGGCGAACGTCCGGATTGGTTACGATTTCGTTTGGAAGACCTTCGGTAAGCACTTCCCCGGCGGCAATAATATAGGCCCGGTCGATCAGTCCGAGGGTTTCGCGCACGTTGTGATCGGTGATCAGAACGCCGATGCCCCGCTGGGTCAGGTGCCGGACAAGCTGCTGGATATCGCCGACCGCGATCGGATCGATACCCGCGAAGGGTTCGTCGAGCAGCATGAACGACGGGCGGCTCGCCAGCGCCCTGGCGATTTCGACACGCCGCCGCTCCCCGCCGGACAGGGCGATCGACGGCGACTTGCGCAGGTGGGTCAGACCGAATTCGGCAAGCAGGTTGTCCAGTTCCTCGTTGCGCTTCTTCCGGTTCGGTTCGATCACCTCCAGCACGGCGCGGATGTTCTCCTCCACGGTCAGGCCGCGAAAGATAGAGGCTTCCTGCGGCAGGTAACCGATGCCGAGGCGGGCGCGGCGGTACATGGGCATCTTGGTGATGTCCAGGCCGTCCAGCATGATCGCCCCCTGGTCCGGGCGGATCAGGCCGGTGATCATGTAAAAGGTCGTGGTCTTTCCCGCCCCGTTCGGCCCCAGAAGGCCGACCGCCTCGCCCGGCCGAACCGCAAGGCTGACATACTTGACCACCTGGCGGCGGCCATATGTCTTGCCGATTCCTTCCACCACCAGGGCTCCGGTCGGGTCATGACCGTCCCCGGACATCTCATTCATGTCCACGGGCGTGGCTGTCGAGGCGACGGAAAACAGTTTCACAAATGCGATCCATTAATTGAGCGCGCAGCACTTGTCATAAGGCCTCGCCCTTCCGCTGTCGAGTTAAGAAGGCGGCAGGCGCCTGACCGGAACGCTGCGGCCGTCATGACCCGGGTCAGTTTTTATTGAGGCTATTCGGCTGGATGAGAACTTTCACGCGTCCGGATGTCGGCGCCTGGAGATCGGCTTTTCCGGTCTTGAGATTGACGGTCAGCTTGTTGCCCACCACCACGTTCGGTCCCTGGCTCAGGACCACTTCCTTGCCGGTCATGACCATCACCTGCCGGTTCATGTCGAACGTCGCCTGATCGCCGGTCGCCGTCTGGTCCTTGGCGGTAATGTAGACCCGGCCCGATGCCTCGAGGCGGGATATCTTCTGCTGGACCGAGCCGGTCGCGGATCCGTCGTAGAAGACGCGCAGACGTTCCGTCTTCAGCCGGGTGTCGCCCTGGGACACGACCACATCGCCCTTGAAGGTGGCGCTGTTGGTCTTGTCCTCGACTTCCAGCTGTTGCGCCTCGATCTGGATCGGCTCCCTGGAGTTGGAACCGAACCCGGCAAAGGCATCGGAGAAGGTCTGCGCCGATGCGATCTGGGGAATGACCAGCACACAAAGCACTCCAGCAAGCGCAGCGCGGAGCAGTTTTCTCATTCTATTTCCCCTGTTCCGGCGGTTGGAGGGTCATCTTGATCCCGTCGGTGAACCGCACCTTGCCTGCTTCCTGATCGTAGCTCAACCGCCCGGCCCGGATCGTTCCGTTGTCCGAGCGGATTGAAATCGGCTCATTCGTGCGAACCGCTCCCGTCTTCAGGTCGATCGTCACTTCGGACAAATCAACCGTATAGCCCTCGCTCCATTCGATCTGGAGCCCGTCGTAAAGTCTGAGCGTCTCCGCGCTGTTATCGAACGTCCCCTTCAGGGCGGTGATCCTGGCGGTCTGATTGGGGCTGGGAACGATGTCCGCCCGGATCATCTCCAGATCGATGATCATCGGATTGCTCAGCCTTTGCACGGCGCGGGTGGCCGTCACCTTGTAGGAGCGGTCGCCGTCATGGCCGGACAGTTCCGGCCGGTGCATGACCAGCCCCTCGGATGTCAGGCTGACGGCGCCGATGCCGAGATCGGAGAGATAATTGAAGACGACGATCAGGCCGACCATGCCGGCGAAGATCAGAACACCGACCGCGGGAAAGAAGATCCGAAGAAACTTGACCGCATAGCTGTGCCGGCGCGCCGTTTTCTGGGCACGCGTCATTTCCCTGACCCCAACGAGCGCTGCGCGCAGAGGATCGGTATCGGCAACATCAAGCGTCACGGTTAAACCCCGCAAGTTCTAATCCGCATGAAGCGGATGAGGCCCCGACTCCCCTTCGGCACCCATATAGGATTTTGAAAACAGGATTACAGACTTTTGCGCTTCCATCCATCCGGCAATTCATCCAAACGCCATCAGGTGTGAGCGAAAATGTCCGTTTCCTCCCATCCCTTCAGATCGAGTTCGGCGCGGGTGGGCAGAAAATCGAAGCAGGCCTGCGCAATATGGGTCCGCTCCTCACGTTCCAGCATCATTTCCAGCCGGGCCTTCAACTGATGCAGGTACAACACATCGGAGGCCGCATAGGACAGCTGGGCTTCCGACAGGGTTTCGGCGGCCCAGTCGGAGCTTTGCTGCTGCTTGGAGAGCTCCACGCCAAGAAGCTCGCGGGTGATGTCCTTCAGGCCGTGGCGGTCCGTATAGGTGCGCACCAGCTTGGAGGCGATCTTCGTGCACCACACCGGCTTGACTTCAACGCCGAGGTAATGGCGCAGGACCGCGACATCGAAACGGGCAAAGTGAAAGATCTTCGGCTTGGACGCATCGGACAGCAGGGCCACGAGATTCGGCGCCTCCGTCTGGCCGCGGTCGATCTGCACCACATCCGCGGTTCCGTCGCCCGGCGACAGCTGAACGACGCACAGCCGGTCGCGATGCGGATTGAGCCCGAGGGTCTCGGAATCAACGGCAACGGCGTTGGCATCCCGGTAGGCGCCCAGGTCGGGCAGGTCGTTCTTGTGGTAGCGGATGGTCATGCCGGAAACGGCTCCTTCACATGAAAAGTCAGCCCGGTCATCTATCGCGAAGGGCCGGTCGCGTCAAAAGAACCGGCGGACGGGCGCGCCGGAACGGTTGCACTGACGTAAATCATGGCCGGGAACTTGGCAAGCGCTGCAGCGCCTGCCCGCTTGTTCAGGTCACCCTGATCCAGGTTGTCATGCCGGCAGCGGCATGTTCCAGCATGTGGCAGTGAAGCAGCCATTTTCCGGGATTGTCGGCCTGAAAGGCGACCTTGACGGTTTCCTCCCGGCCGATCAGGAACGTGTCCCGCCAGGGGCCGAGCGATCCGTCGGCAGAAACGATCCGGAAATGATGCCCGTGGAGGTGGATCGCGTGGGGCCAGGCGGTGTTGTTGACGGTTTCAAGCAGCACGGTTTCGCCGCGGGCCGCATCGAACAGCGGCTCCTCGTCCAGGTTGGCGATCCCGTTGAAGGCCCAGACCTGTCCTGTCGCCCGGATGTCGTCCTGTGTCAGTTCGCGGCCCTTGTAACGCATCGGCCCCATCCGGCCCATCGCGCCGCCGGTCATGTCCAGGACAACCCGCTTCGCATTCGCAAGGTCCGGAGAGGGAATCGTATTCGCCTGCGGCAGCTGCGCCGGCGGATTGCCCTTGCCCTCGCCCGACACCTTGAATTCGGCAAAGGTGAACCGCTGGCTGGTGGACACTTCCACGAGCGCAAGGTCGCGGCCGGTTTCAGGCACCACCAGAAGATCCACCCTTTGCGCCGGACCGATCACGAGGGCTTCGGTTGTCGTCTGTTCGGCAGCCGTCAGGACCTGCCCGTCGTAACCGATCACCTGGCCGCCGATGCTATCCGGATCAAGTTCCAGAATACGCGCATTGGAGGCGTTGACCAGACGGATCCGGTACGGCTCACCCGCCTTGAGGGAGAAGGACGGATTGCTTTTGCCGTTCACGGTCAGCCAGTTGCCGAGCCTTCCGCCATGAGCCCAGTCCATCAGCATGCCGAAACTTTCCGTATCGAGACGGCCGTCGTCATTGAGGCGCCAGTCGTCCATGATCAGCATGAGGTCATGGTCGCGATCGAAGACAGGCTCTTCCTCCTCGACGATCAGGGGCCCGTAGAGGCCCCGGCCGACCTGGTTCCAGCTCTTGTTGTGGGCGTGATACCAGTAGGTGCCCGCATCGGGCGCGACGAAGTCGTATTCGAAGGTTCCGCCCGGCGGAACCGGGTCCTGGGTGAGGCCCGACACCCCGTCCATGGCATTGTCGATCCGGACCCCGTGCCAGTGGATCGAGGTGCCTTCTTCCAGGGCGTTGATAAGGCGGACCTTGACCCGTTCGCCGCGCCGGACGCGGATTTCCGGTCCCGGCAGGCCACCGTTATAGAGCCACAGGTCCGAGGCTGCGGCATCCTCCTTGTAGAGCTTGTATTGGCCCGGTCCGGCGGTGATTTCGATAAAACCGTCGGCCGCGCGGGCGACACTGAAAATTCCCCCGGGCGCCATTGCCACGCCGGCGAACCCCGCCGCACCAGCCAGCAGATTTCGGCGTGTCAGACCGAACTCCGCTTTCGGGGTTCCAGGCAGGCCCGATCCTTGTTTCATCATGACGCTTCCTCTCCGGCGCGAACCGCGCCTGTCGGGCCCATTGGACCCGGCTGTCAGAAAATTCCGTTTTCCCGCTGCAAGGTCCGCACGTAAGTGACGATGCTGGCCACCTGGTCTTCCTTGATGCCCTCGACCGGCGGCATGTCGCCGAACGGCCAGTGATGCGATCTGGCGCCGCGCAACGCCGCCAGGAGGAACGAGCCGTCGGCATGGTGGTTCGGCTGGTAGATCTTGTGGACCAGGGGCGGCCCGACCCCGTCGCGACCGGCGGCATTCTTTCCATGACAGCTTGCGCAGTTTTCGTTGAACAGCGCCTCGCCCTTCAGCGCATCTCCCGTCAGTTCCGGCACTTTGACCGCCACAAGAGGCGCACCCGCGGTCGCCTCGACCGAAGGGCCGTTCTCACTTTTCAGCAGGACATAGCCTGCCGCGATGGCAATGACGGCACCCGCCGCGATCCAGACCCGCATCATCATTTGTCCCCGGCCAGGTCGTCGATGATCGGGCAGTTCGGCTTGTCGTCGCCGTGGCAGTTTCCTGCCAGATTGGTCAGCGTCGCCCGCAGGGACTGAAGCTCGATCAGCTTCCGGTCGATTTCCTCGATCTTGGCGAGCGCGATCGCCTTCACGTCGGCACTTGCCCGGTGCTCATCCTCATAGAGCGACAGGAGCAGGCGGCACTCGTCGATGGTGAACCCGAGACTGCGCGCCCGCTGCAGGAATTTCAGCCGGTGGACATCGGTTTCCGAATAGTCCCGATAGCCGTTTTCGGAACGGGCGGGCCGGACAAGTTCGATGTCCTCGTAGTAGCGGATGGTTTTCGGCGGCAGATTGGACTGTTCGGCCGCGGCTCCGATATTCATGTCGTCTTCCCCAACTGAAGTTTCAGGTTTCGCAGGCGCCTTTTCACCGTTCGGAGATTGGATTGAACCCGAAGATAAAGCTTCCAGCTACCGGAAGGTCAAGAGGTAGTCTGCAGAGATGTATTTGGTCCTGACGGCGCCCGTTTCCGGGCGCCGTCCGATGTGTGCCGGGGCGACGAGGCGGTCAGTCGTCGCCGTCTTCTCCATCCTCGTTTTCACCATCGCCGGACTTGTCTTCGTTGGCCGCGATCTTCGTCACCTTGCCGGTGCCTGCATCGACCAAGAAGTCATGCTCGACGCCATCGGGCGCGAGGATCGAGATTTCATAGTTGGGCACGTCCTTTTCCAGGTTGAACTGCAGCTCGGAAACCTTGCCGGGCTGCTCCGCCAGGGTCGCGCTCATCGCGTCGGCGGCGGAGAGTTTCGCATCCGCCAATGCCTGCATCTCCATGGCATCGGCATTGGAACTGTCTGACGCGAGTGCGATCGTGGCACCGCCGGCTCCCGTGCCCGCACTGACGAGCGCAGCGGCCAGTGCAAGTTTCCTGGTTCTGGTCATGATCTTTTCCTTTTCGTTTCATTCGGGACCGCACCATGCGTGTCCGCTGAAAAGGAATTTGGTCTGCCCGCTTCACCGGTGCCTTTCAGTGAACTTACGGATTGGTAAACTTCACTGCCCGCCGGGAAGCGTTCTTACAAATCCGTAAGAAACCGGGAAAGCGCCGACAAGGAAAAGCAACGACAAGTGTGACGCTTTCAACTCACAGCGCATTCGCGCCATCCGGAGAAAACTCATGTCACACGTCCTTGAGGCAGAAGCCCAGCAAACAATCCCCGCCTCCCGACGGGTCTATAACCGCGTCCCCCAGGTCACGCCCGACTTCTGGATCGTCAAGCTGCTGGCCGTGACGGTCGGGGAGACCGCCGCCGACTACATCGCCGTGAACCTCGGCCTCGGGCTCGCCGCCACCTCGGCGATCATGAGCGGTTTCCTGATTGCCGCACTCGTCCTGCAATTCGCCCAGCGCAAATACGTGCCTTGGATCTACTGGCTTGCGGTTGTTCTGATCAGTGTCGTCGGAACGTTGATCACCGACAATCTGGTCGACAATCTCGGCTACAGCCTGGAAAGCACGACGATAGGGTTCTCGATCGCTCTGGCCCTCACCTTCGGCCTCTGGTACGTCGTGGAGAAGACGCTTTCGATTCATACGATCTACACGTTTCGGCGCGAAGCCTTCTACTGGCTTGCGATCCTGTTCACGTTCGCTCTCGGCACCGCCGCCGGCGACTTCGTCGCGGAAGGTCTGTCGCTGGGCTATCTGTCGGCCGGTATCGCCTATTCGGCTGTCATCGGAGTGATTGCCCTCGCCTATTTCGGGTTCAAGATGAACGGTATCCTGGCTTTCTGGCTGGCATACATCTTCACCCGGCCGATGGGCGCGTCATTCGGCGACCTGCTTTCCCAGAGCCCGGCGGATGGTGGCCTGGGCCTCGGCACCACCAAAACCAGCCTGATCTTCCTGGCCCTGATCGCCCTGGTGATCGTCTACATGACCAAGACCCATGACGGCGAGGAATACGCCCGCGAACAATAAGATAACGCCAGACCGGCAACCAGGAGCTCCAGCCCCTCCCGGCCGGAGCGCTCCTTGTCCGATTACGGGCGAAGGCTGACCGAAATCTGGAAGAAACCGATCCCGCCCTTATTTTCCGAAGTGGAATTATAAGGCGGATTGTCACACACATGATCATGACCCGGCTACAGCCCATTCCGACCTGTCAGCATGAACGGAGTATCGACCGGTGAGAATCTTGCTGATCGAAGACGATGAAAAAACCGCCGACTATATCCGGCGCGGGTTCGGAGAAGCCGGACATGTCTGCGATGTCGTGACAACCGGCGCCGACGGTCTCTTCCAGTCGACCCAGTCGGACTACGACGTCATCGTGGCCGACAGGATGCTTCCCGGTCTCGACGGGCTCTCGATGGTCAAGGCGATCCGTGCGGCTGGCAAAAAGACACCTATCATTTTCCTGACGTCGGTCAGCGGCGTCGACGACCGTGTCGAGGGTCTAGAAGCCGGAGGTGACGACTATCTGGTCAAACCGTTCGCCTTCTCCGAACTGGCCGCCCGGGTCGCAGCACTCGCCCGCCGTCCGGCTCTGCAGCAGGAGCAGACGGTCCTGAAGGTGCATGATCTCGAACTCGACCTGATCCGCCGGCGCGTCGTGCGTGCGGGACGGGAGATTGACCTCCAGCCGCGGGAATTCTCCCTGCTAGAGGCCCTGATGCGCGCGGAAGGACGCGTTCTGACGCGAACCATGCTGCTCGAACTCGTCTGGGACTTTCATTTCGATCCGCAAACAAGCGTGGTCGAGACGCATATCAGCCGGTTGCGGTCCAAGATCGACAAGCCGTTCGACGTGCCGCTGCTCCATACCGTCAGAAGTACCGGATACAGCATCCATGCGCCGCGCTGATATCTTCCGCAGCAGCGGGTTCCGGATCGCCATTCTCTATACGGGACTGTTTCTCGTTGCCGCAGTCATTGCCGGAGCCGCATCCTATCTCGTCATCCGCCAGGAACTTGTGCTGCGCCACGACCGGTCGGTGGAACAGGACTATCGATTTTTCGAGGGCATCTACCGGGCCAGCGGCAGAACCGACCTAATTGACACGGCGAAGGCGCAGGCGGCTGCGGCCCGGGCCGATGACAAGGTGATCCTGCTGCTGGACGAAACTGGAGCCAAGCTCGCCGGGAATGTGAACCCGGTCGACGGACTGCCGCAATCCGGTGAGGTTTCGGCAGCGCTTTTGGGTCTGAACGGCGACTACGACTATTTCGTCATCAAGCGGAAGCTTGGCGACGTTACCGTGATTGTCGGCAGCAGCGGCGAAGACGTCAGCGAAGTCGAGGAGCTCTTTTTTCAAGGCGCATCCTGGGCGGCTCTGCTTCTGGTCGCAATTTCGCTCTCGGGAGGACTGGCCCTGGCGGTGCGGATGAACGGCCGCATTTCGGAGATCCGGCAAGCCCTGAAGGAGGTCGCCGGCGGCAGGTTCGACATTCGCATGCCGAAAAGCAAGGCGGGTGATGACATCGACCGGCTGACGACCCTGATCGACAGCACGATTTCCCGTCTCGGCGCCGCGGTCGCGATCAACCGCCAGATCACCACCGACATTGCCCACGATCTCAAGACCCCGATGAACCGGCTTCGGATCGAAATCGAGGACGCGCTTGCGCGCAGCGAAGACGGGCTACCTGTCGCCGATCAGCTGACGGCAATGGAAAAGGAGACGGCCGGCATTCTCGCGACATTCGACGCCCTGCTGCGCATCGCCCAGATTGAAAGCGGTGCACGGAAAGCCCGTTTCGAACCGGTGAACCTGGCCGCTCTCCTGTCCGACGTCGTCGAGCTTTACGACGCCCATGCTGAGGAAACCGGCGCCCGCCTCGCGCTTGAGGCTCCCGCCGATCTGCCGACGGTGCCCGGTGACCGCGAATTGCTGGCCCAGCTCTTCGCCAACCTCATCGACAACGGGCTGAAACATGGCGGGGAGACGCCCACAATCGGCATCGTCGCCCGGGCCGATGCGCAGGAAGTGACCGTTCGGGTCGCAGACGACGGCCCGGGCATTCCGATGGAAGACAGGGAAAAGGTCTTTCGGCGGCTCTACCGGCTGGAAAAAAGCCGGACAACCCCCGGCACCGGCCTTGGCCTGAGCCTGGTGAAAGCGATCACCGATCTCCATGACGCGGGCATCACGCTGGAAAATGCCGAGCCCGGCCTGGCCGTCACGATCCGCTTTCCTGTGTCGCAATCGCGCTGATCAACGAACCCAGGAGAGCGGCATCGCGGGAACGGAATACATCGGCCCTGGTTCCGGGTGCAGCAACCTTACTCGATCGCGCCCATCGACTTCGCCTGATCGATAAGCTCCTGGCAGGCGGCTTCATTGCCCTTGCGGTGCTCTTCATAGGCTTTTTCGAGGAGCGCGCGCATCTGGTTGGCGGTCTCGAAATCGATGCCCCTGTCATCGGCTCGCGTCAGGGCAGCCTCCACCTTGTCGATATCCTGGTTGCAGTCGGCAAAGGCTATGGCCGGTGTGGCGATCACGAAGACTGCGGCCATCAGAATATTGGTCAAACGCATAGCAATTCTCCCTTTGGTTCACTCCGTTGAAAAGCCCTAAAGCACCCGCTCTCCGTAAGCGCGAAGCCGACCCCATCTAGCGCGGCATGAGGTTATGGGCGAGAGGTTGTGACACTGAAGGAGCGGAGGAGCTTACGGTGTCAGTTTCTATGTCTGCGCCTATGACTGATGATAGAAGTTTCCATGTTCTTGAAGCGGTT
>NZ_JABFCZ010000029.1 GCF_014692675.1 Roseibium aggregatum
ACCGAAACGATGCAAACTGAAACATGATCGCAGGCAGATGGTCAGCCGTGCCCGAACTGTCCGGGAATTACTGAAACGGTTGTCCGGGATTTAGCGTAATCGCTGTCCGGTATTTCTGAAATCCGCATCTAGACCATAATCACAATAAGGTTTACTCAACTCACTGATTTAGCTGAAACGGGAAGCGTAAGGTATGCATCGAATTGTGTTGTACGTGGTCGAGTCATTCGAATACTGCGGTATGGCTGCTTTTTTTTTTAACAATTCCAACATCAGTGAGAAGCGGGTCGAACAGGTCTTCGCCATAAGCGCGATTACCCCACTATGATAACGTTCACATGCTGCCTGCCAGTCCGTATAAAGCCAGCTGTGCGAAGTAATGGGTAAGTTTCCCATACCCGGAAATTGTAAATAAGATATGCTAGAAATCCTGCCTTACAGAAAGCCGCGGCGACAGTATTCGATTATGAGTTAATTGAAAGCTGATAAAGCCGGATATTTCAGTTAAGATTATCTTTTAGAGCGGTATATTAACTTACCTGTTTCTTGCGGAGTGAGTTGTCATATAGTTTTTTCTCGGCAATCCAGAAATCTGCATAGTCAACGCCCTGCCAATTGGAGAACCATGGGCCTCCATTGGTATAGTGAATGACTTCAGGCGTCTTTTCCGGCATCGGATATTCACCTGCCAAGAAGTTCCAAGTCAAAGGAAGTTCTCCGATCAGTTCATCCTCCGGAATCCAGTTGAAGCGATGGAGGAAAGCCGGGCTCTCACTATTGATTACTTCGGGTGTAAGGGCCTTGACGTGAGGATGCGCGTTATTAAACAGGATGAAGGACGACCAGTTCTTGCGGGGGTAGGTCGTCTGGGTCTGCGCATCCATTTTGACTGCATTCTTCGGAACATAGTCATGCTTCACAACATAGACTGCTTTACTCCGATCCGCATAGCTGAGAACCTTGTTGACGTCGGTCGTATAAAGGAAGTCGCAGTCACAGAAAATGGTCCAGCCGTCATGCGCAGCCAGATACGGCGTGAGGAAACGCGTCAAAGAGAATTCGGTCGAGGCATTGTCTGCTGGCCGATTGTAAAGTCCGAGTTCTCGCAGAGTCTTCTGCTTTAGCGGGTATATCTCGATATCAGACGATGTATGGCGCAGCAATGAATGCCGGCAGACTTGCCAAGCAATTTCCTCCCTGCTGTCGTACCCGATATATATCTTCAACTTTTCCAACATTAATCACTTCTCCGAATTTGGCCACAGACACAGGGAAACACGAAACTTCGAGAAAGCCAATATTACTCAATCGGTCGAACCAACTGCTTCGCGGGGGAGCTAATTTGCATATTATACCGCAAGTGAGTGTTAAAGTCAGCGGATCCAATTCTTTAAATTATGAATTCGTTGTTTTAAAATCCGAAGTCGGGAGGATTTACGCTTGCTAAGTTCGCCGAGGGATAAAGACAATGCGCTCTTTGTACTTTCTAGTTCCGAATTAGCTTTATTAAGTTCATGCGATAATTCATTTAATTGCATTTCCATTGAGTGGATTTTCTTTGCTTTTGCCGATATTGCCTCAATTTTAGATATCAAGGCGGTTCTTTCCGCTTCCAAAATATTCCGGGCGTGAAGGTGACTTTCACCCATTTTTATTCTAGGCGCCACACTCCGTAAATATTGTGAAGTTGCTTTTAGAATAGAAGTATTACTGATGCTAGGAGAGTTCGCTTCCCATCCTTCAATCGCGTCATGGTATGTCTCGACCCACTGATCGACTGCACTTGCTAGGCTGGCATTTGACCTGATCCATTCGGTGACCCTTCGCCCATCCGCAGCGTCATAGAGCTCGAGCTGACGAACCAGATTGTCTTCATTCAAAATATGCGTTTGCAACGCTCGTATGCCGAAATTCAGCCTTCGGAATCGATCGACATTTTCCATGGTGACCATGCCGCCTAGGTGAGCGTAGTCCATGACGACGACCGCACATCCCGAAGCCATCGCTTCAATTGCAGCGCGAGCCTTTGCGAAAACAATATCGTAGTCGGCAAGAATGTTTTCCGGTTTCGAAACTGGATTTCCTGACGAATTGCCCGCAATATCTATCCGCTCAATCCCAATTTTTGCACATGCAGCCTTAATACCTTCCGGAACCGAGGATTGAACATTACTAAATACGAGCGCTGATTTCGGCTTTTTCGGCAGGTCGCGAACCCGGTAAAAACGCTCTAGATCGACAAAGTTATATATCGTTGTAACATCACCTGCACTAATCCCATGAACTGTCAGCAGTCGCTCTCGGCACAAATCATCTACGGCAACGTATCTCATGATATTGGGATGATATGGTGGCCATTCTTCCCAAGGTAGCCAGCCATGGCAGGTATAGATCACCGGAACCTGCGGGAAATGTAGGGATGCAGACATTGTCTCGATATGATGCTGACCGTGAATGACGTCGGGAACCGCCGACATCTCGCGGAGATCGCTTTGGACGGGTATCGTCGCAGCAGCCAGTTCTTCAGCAACTTCCCCCAGTGATTGACTATAGGCAACGGGAAAATGTCCGCGCTTCATCAAGTCAATTGCAAGGTCCCGTACATAAACTTCCGAACCTGCACGAGTCGCCAGGGTATTGTTTGTCATGAGAATGCGTAGCGATCGGCCTCTAGTTTGCATTTGGGGCAATCTCCAGGGAGTTTCGAGCCTGCGTGAGTGATATATATCCTGAATCGTTTCGAAGTTCCCGCCATGAGCGGCGCAAGTCAAAAGTCTTAATTTGAGAAATTGAAGAATTTCGACATTTGCACAAATTGGAAATAGATCAATATGACCTTCCTATCCAGTCCCATCTCGAAGTTTTACTGGTATTGATTTCATAACGTTATTTCAATTAGCGCAAAATCCGCATCGATTAATACGCTCAGTTTGAGCCATCCGAAATTACGCGCAAGTTTCAATCAAACGGTCAAAAATGCCGCAAATTCTCGAGGTTTCCAGGATATTCCCCCAATACCCCTTAACGGCATCCATTCTCGCGTGTTGCACAATGTGGCTATTCTACTGAATAAGCTTAGTTCGCACGTCGATGGGTACAACCGATGGCCCTGCGCGATGCAAAGTGGCGAAAAGAAGGCAGGTCTTGGACGCGTGGTCTAAACTCACTCACTCGTGAGAGCAATTTGAGTCGGTCCGGTTCATATTGTCTTAATTCCACTACGAATAAGTAGCCTCATTGGTTTAAATGAAAAAAGAGAACGCCGTGTATCGCCTGTTGAGGCAAATTGTTATTATCCTTGCACTTGTCTCCGCGGTCGGCCCGGCGCAGGCTTCCGGACTGGAAAGCCGTCCCGGCTGGCGGGTGATTTCCACCGGATTTGCCTTCGGCGATCTGGTGCGCCGGGTGAAAGACGCTGTCCGGGACGAGAAGATGCTGCTGGTCACGCAGGCAAGCGCATCGGACGGCGCAAAAGGTCAGGGAATTGTCATTCCGGGCAACCGGATCATGGGGGTCTATCGCAACGATTACGCCCGCCGCATGCTGAAGGCGTCTGTCGCTGCCGGTATCGAGGCGCCGATCCGGTATTATGTGACGGAAAATCCGGACGGGACCGCGACCCTTTCCTGGAAGACGCCGAGCCATGTCTTTGCCCCCTATATGGAGGAAGGAGGTGCGGAACTGAAGGCGCTCGCCACCGAACTGGATTCCGTATTCGAGGCGATCGCGGCGAAAGCCGTAGGCAATTAAGCGTTCCGGGACCTTTCGGTAACCATCCGAGCGGCCGACTTGGTGTCCGGCCGCCAAGCTCTCGCTATCATCTTTGACATTGTCGGCTTTTCCTAAGATGCCGGTTTTGCACATATACTTTGCATCTCAGCTTACGAAATGTGCTTGTGCGAATCGTAATCATTCCCCACCTTGGAAGATGTCTTCAACTGCAAGAAAGGAGGTGCCCATGTCTAGTGAGTATCAGAAATTGGCCCGGGAGTTTGGGCGGAATGTTTTGGTGCTGGAGCAGCCTCGAGCAGTAAAAGGTTTCGCCGGGATCTGATCCGAACTTTCTGGTCAATTTGATCTCATGGGAGGGCCGCTTTGCGGCCCTCTTTGCATTTGGGGCTTTCGACTGTTTCCGGTCAGAGGGGCTGGATTTTAGTTGCAGGTGAAACTAAGCTTCCTGACAAGAACGATCAGAGGCACTTAGATGACGTCCCCCATCCTTCACTCCTATTTCCGCAGTTCCACGTCCTACCGTCTTCGGATCGCCCTCAACCTGAAGGGCGTGGAAACCGACTACCGGGCGCACCATCTGCGGTTTGGCGAGCAGCGGTCGGAAGCGTATCTGAAAATCAATCCTCAGGGCGTGGTGCCTTCGCTGGAATTGCCGGACGGCCAGGTCCTGACCCAGTCGCTGGCCATTATCGAATATCTCGACGAGACGATCCCCGAACCGCCGCTGCTGCCGAAGGACCCGCTGTCCCGTGCCCGGGTTCGGGCGATGGCCCAGATGATTGCCTGCGATATTCATCCGATCAACAACCTGAAGGTCCTGAACGAACTCCGCTCCCGCTTCGGCGCCGACGATGCCGCGGTCGCCGGATGGTTCCGCCATTGGGTCGCGGAAACCTTCGGTCCCCTCGAGACGATGCTCGCGGCCCGGACCACACCCGGAGCCTTCTGTGCCGGCGACACGCCAGGGCTTGCGGATATCTGCCTGGTCGCCCAGGTGGCGAACGGCGCGCGCTTCGGGGTGGATATGACCCCCTATCCGGCAATTCAGGCGATTTACGACACCTGCATGGCCATCCCGGCGTTCGAAAAGGCCGCGCCGGCCAATCAGCCGGACGCGGAATAGGCTTCCCGCATCCGTCATTCGGTTTTAGATCAGACCGACCGCCTTGCGGACGCCCTCGTCCCTGAGCGAACAGTCGATGCCGCAATAGGCATCGCCCGCCTCGGTCGCAAGCCAGGAAATCGTCTCGCCGACCCATTCCGGCGGGATATGGACCGACGGGTCGAGCTGGCTTACCGGATTGATGCCCGACGCCTTGATCGCCACCTGCATGTGGGTTGCGACCGTCCCGGGGCTCAGGCCCATGACCCGGATGCCATGATCGGAAAATTCCAGGTCCGCGCATTTGGTCAGCGACAGGACGGCGGCTTTCGATGCGCAGTAATGGCTCCAGCCTTCCAGGGCGCCGGTTGCCGCCCCCGAACTGATGTTGATGATCGTGCCGCCGCCGGCCTCAAGCATGATCGGAGCGGCGGCGCGGATGCAGTGGTAGACGCCTTTGACATTGACATCGATGACCTTGCCCCAACCGTCCGGATCGGAGGTCTCCAGGCGGCTGATCGGATCGATCAGGCCGGCGTTGTTGACCAGGATGTTGACCGGACCGAATTCATGGGCGGCGAGTGCCACGGTTTTCTCGACGTCGGCGTAGGATGCGACATCGCAGGAACAGGCGATCGCCCTGCCGCCTCCGGAACGGATGTCCCGGGCGATCCGTTCAATGGCCTCGCTGCTGCGGGCTGCGAGAACGACCGAAGCTCCGTATTTTGCCAGGCTCCGGGCCGCGGCTTCCCCGATGCCCCGGCTGGCGCCGGTCACCAGGGCGGTTTTTCCTGCATGATCGATCATGAAGTTTCCTTCTGTTTAGATTATGTCAATATTGTTTGCATGCCGCCCGATGAACAGGGTGAATTCGAAAGCCGTGCAGGGGAATAGCAGTCGGGGGTCATGGCGGACAGTCTAACTTCACTTCGTTCTCTCCTGCGCGAACTCTATTTCGGCGACTCGGGACGGGCGCGAATCTGGCGCTATACGCTCCTGGCGTTCGATATCATCACGATCGGCTATTTTATTGTCTCGTCCGTGTTGGATCCGGACAGGCTGCACCACGAACTGGACTACGTGATCGCGGTGGTTCTGCTGATCGACTATCTGGCCCGGTTCATTGCGGCGGAAAAGCCGGTCCAGTATGCCACCAGCTTCACCTCGCTGGCCGATATCGTGGTCGTGGTCTCCCTGGTCGCGCCGGCGTTTTTCGAGAACTTCGCCTTCTTGCGCGTCATTCGCATGTTGCGGCTGATGCGCTCCTACCATCTCCTGAGGGAACTGCGGCAGGCATCGGGATGGTTCCGCCGGAACGAGGAAATCATTCAGTCGGCGATCAACCTGATCGTCTTCGTCTTCGTCGTGACGGCGGTGGTCTATGTGGCGGAGCATGACCGCAACGACGCCATCAACAACTACCTCGATGCGCTCTACTTCACGGTGACCACGCTGACCACGACCGGGTTCGGTGACATCACCATGACCGACAGCGCCGGCAGGCTGCTGACCGTGCTGATCATGATCTTCGGCGTCGCGCTGTTCCTGCGTCTCGTTCAGACGATTTTTCGGCCCAACAAGGTGCATTTTCCCTGTCCGGACTGCGGCCTGTCGCGCCACGATCCGGACGCCGTCCATTGCAAGCATTGCGGCCGGGTGCTGAACATTCCCACCGAGGGCGACTGGAGCTGAGCGAATTCTGGCGAAATCACATCGCCTCCCGGGCAGGAGGATCGTTGGAGTGTGCTCTCTGAACTGTGATCAGGACCGGTTTGGCTTCCCGCATATCCGGTGCCATGATGCCGTCGCGTGAAGGCCATCAGAAGGCATTCGCGAACGGACGGACCGCTCTGCAGTGACAGGAGGGAGACGTGAGGTTCTTGCTGTGGCTTGCCGGTGGACTGTTGGCCGGCCTCTTGAGCGTGGCTGGCGCCTTCGGCCAGACCGCTCTCGATCAGACCGCTTCCGACCAGACCGCTCTAGACCGGCCTGCCTGCGGCGGCGATACCCCCTGCACGGTGGAAGGCGGCGAATATTACATTCACCTGCCTCCCGGCAGGAAAGCGTCAAAGCCCAAGGGGGCGATCTTCTTCCTGCACGGACACCGGGGAAAGGCGATCAACCAGATCAGCAACAAGTCCTTCCTGAACATGGCGGACGAACTGGGCGTCGCCTTCATCGCGGTTCAGGGGCTGGAAGGCACCTGGTCGTTTCCAACCGCGCCGCACCAATTGCGCGACGAATTTTCGTTTTTCGACCGGGTGCTTGAGGATGTATCGAAGCGCTTCGGCGTGAAACGCGACAGGACATTGCTTGCCGGATTTTCCTCCGGCGCCTTCATGACCTGGTATCTGGCCTGTGACGATGCGGAGCGCTTTTCCGGATACGCGCCGATCGCAGGCGCCTTCTGGAAGCCTCTCCCCGAAAGCTGCAAGACCAGGGAGCCCTATCTCTTCCATGTGCATGGAACGTCGGACAAGGTCGTTCCTCTCGCGGGCAGGGCGCTCGGCGGTGGCCGCTGGATTCAGGGCGACGTCTACAAGAGTTTCGACGTCTGGCTGCATCAGGCCAGCGTCTCGGAGGACAGCGCCCGCCATTACACCTCAGGCAACCTGCAATGCGAGCGCTGGTCGCCGAAGGGCGGCGTTCTGGAACTGTGCCTGCATGACGGCGGTCACAGCGTGCGGGCCGAATGGATCAAGCGGGCCTGGATGGAACTCGCGAAGGCGAGGGGCTGGCCGGAATATACGACGCTCACAGTTCACGCCAATTGCCAGGAACATGACGACAAGTTGACCGATGCGGAAGTGACCAGGGCCTGTTAGCGGTTGACGTTTCCAGGAGGGGCGGGTCATCTGCGGCCCGTTGTTTCGTTTGGTGGTGGCTTTGAGTTCCTCTTTACCTCCCGGTGCCCTCTCCGGCCTCGTCGTCCTCGACCTGTCCCGCATCCTCGCGGGTCCGACCTGCACCCAGATCCTGGGCGATCTCGGTGCGGAGGTGATCAAGATCGAACGGCCCGGCCGAGGCGACGATACCCGCGGCTGGGGACCGCCCTTCCTCAAGGACGAGGCGGGCCGCGAAACTCATGAAAGCGCCTATTATCTCTCCTCCAACCGCAACAAGGCTTCGGTCGCCATCGACCTTGCCAGCGCCGAAGGGCAGCGGCTGATCGTCGAACTGGCGAAGAAGGCGGATATCCTGGTGGAGAATTTCAAGGTCGGCGACCTGAAACGGCGCGGGCTCGACTACGACAGTCTCAAGGCGGCCAACCCCGGCCTGATCTATTGCTCCATCTCCGGCTTCGGCCAGACCGGCCCTTACGCCCATCGCGCCGGCTACGACTTTCTGATCCAGGGCATGGGCGGGATCATGTCGCTCACCGGCTTTCCCGATGACGAAGGCGGCACGGAGACCAAGGCGGGGGTTGGCATCGCCGACGTCATGTGCGGCATGTATGCGACGGTCTCGATCCTGGCCGCGCTCAATCATCGCCACCGGACCGGCGAGGGCCAGTATATCGATATCTCGCTGCTCGACGCCCAGGTCTCCTGGCTGATCAACCAGGGTGTCGCCTATCTGGTGTCCGGCGACGTGCCGGGCCGGCTCGGCAACGGCCACCCGACCATCGTTCCTTACGAGACCTTTCCCGCAAGCGACCGGAATTTCATTCTCGCCGTCGGCAACGACAGCCAGTTCCGGAAATTCTGTGCCGTCGCAGGCAGGCCGAAGCTTGCCGAAGATCCCCGTTTTGCGAAAAACGCCGACCGGGTGCGCAACCGCAAGGAACTGGTGCCGATCATCCGCCGGCTGACCATCGAGAAATCCGCGGACGCGTGGATCGAATGTCTGGAGCGCGAAGGCGTGCCCTGCGGACCGGTCAATGATCTGGCGCAGGTGTTTGCCGATCCGCAGATCCTGGCCCGGCACATGAAGATCACCATGGACCATTCGCAAGGCGGCACGGTCGATCTGATCGGCTCGCCGATCAACCTGTCAAAGACGCCGGTTGCCTACGAGAAGGCCCCGCCCATGCTTGGCGCGGACACGGAAACGGTTCTGTCCAGCCATCTGGGGCTGTCCCGCGCGGAGCTTAAAAAACTCGCCGAACAGGGTATCGTGCAGCTGGCGAAGGCAGAGGATTAGAAATCAATGACGACCGGTGCCGATATTATTGCGGGCAAACTTCATGCGGTCGGCTGTCGCCACGCCTTCGGTATTCCCGGCGGCGAAGTGCTGGCGCTGATGGACAGCCTCGACCGGGCGGGCCTGCGCTTCGTCCTGGTGAAACACGAAAACGCCGGCGGCTTCATGGCCGAGGGCGGCTGGCATGCGGACGGCGCCCCCGGCGTATTGCTCGCGACCCTCGGGCCGGGCGCGGCCAATGCGGTCAATGTCGTCGCCAACGCCTGGCAGGATCGGGTGCCTCTGATTTTCCTGACCGGTTGCGTCGATGCCGGAGAGGCGGAAAGCTACACCCACCAGGTCTTCGACCATCAGCAACTCTTAAGGCCCATCGTCAAGGCGAGTTTCTCCGCCCGTCTAGGCGCGCTCGACGTCATGATGGAAAAGGCGATAGCCCTTGCCCTCGACGGCCAGCCCGGGCCGGTTCACATCGACGTACCGATCAAGGTCGCGGAAGGCGAAACGGACGAAGCCTGGGACAACGCGTTCCGTGCGCGGCCGTCCTCCGGTCAAGCTCCTGCCGGTGCGGATCTGGAAGGCGCCTGTGCGCTCTTCGCCAGGGCGAAACGCCCGATCGCCATTGCCGGCGTCGATGCGGTCAACGAAGGCGCGGGACCGGAAATCGCCGCCTTCTGCAAGCGGTTCGGCGTGCCCTTGGTAACCAGCTACAAGGGCAAGGGTCTGCTCGACGAACGCCACGACCTCGCGCTGGGCGGTGCCGGTCTTTCGCCCAAGGCCGACGGCCATCTTTTGCCGCTGATCAACCGAAGCGACTGCATCCTGCTGCTCGGCTACGACCCGATCGAGATGCGTATCAACTGGCGCAATCCCTGGGCCCCGGATGCCCCTGTTATCGAGATCACGCCGGTTTTGCGCACCCACGGCATGCATGCCGCCCGTCATACGCTGCGGAGCCATGTCGCCCCGGCGCTGGGAAAGCTGTCCGACAGCCGTTCGGCCGACGCTGCCTCATGGGCAAATGGCGAACCGGCCGCCACAAAACAGGCCCTGGCAGAGACCTTCGCACCCGAGGCAGAAGGCTGGGGACCGGCAACGGCCTTCCATACCCTGCGTTCGGTCATGCCCGAGGACGCGGTCGCGACCGCGGACAGCGGCGCGCATCGTATTCTGGTCAGCCAGATCTGGCAGTGCTTTACCCCGCGCGGCATGCTGCAGTCCTCGGCGCTCTGCACCATGGGCTGCGCCCTGCCGCTCGCCATGGGGCATAAGGTGGTGGACGGCAAGGCACCGGTGCTGGTCTTTGTCGGCGATGCCGGGCTGGAAATGTGCCTCGGCGAACTCTCCACCCTGCGCGACCTAAAAATCCCGGTGATCGTCTGCGTGCTGGTCGACAGTTCGCTGTCCCTGATCGAGCTGAAACAGCGCTCCAGCCAGCGGCCCAATGTCGGCGTCGATTTCGGCGAAACCGACTTTCCCGCCGTCGCCCGCGCCTATGGCGGCCATGGGGTCTGGATCGAGAATGCCGCCGATCTGGAACGGGAAACGCTCGAGGCCCTTCAGCGGGAGACCTTCACCATTCTCGCCTGCCGGATCCCGGCCCGCGCCTACGACGGCAAGTTCTGAAATCCCCGAATCTGGTTAGCCGTTTTTGTATCTGGCGCTGGCGGATTCGATGGCTTATGTTGCACCTGCGAAGAAATACCTATCGTGGTCGATTATGACCCAACTGATGGACTTGGCCTGTTTGTCGGCTAGGCGGGTCGCGTAGCGCGACCGTCCGGTCGGGCAAGCGGGGCAACGCAGTCCGGCGGGCAGGCCAAGTCCACCGAAGGCCGTGTTTTCGAAACGGTCGGACGTCGTCTCGCTTCTTGGCCGATGCCCCGCATCGCCCTGCGAAGCGCTCCTAGCCGTCCGGTCCGAAAACGCGGTCAGATGAATCATAATCGACCACGATTGGTATAAAACACGGCGCTAAGCCGGAAGGGCAAAAATGCCCGGTATCAGGGAGAGCCAGACGATGCTGACGTGTCCGACCAAGGACGCTGTCCGTGCAAGGGTAAGGGCGTTGAAACGGGAGGGCCTGCGCGTCGCGCTCGTGCCCACCATGGGGTTTCTGCACGAAGGCCATCTGTCGCTGGTCCGCGCCGCGGCTGGCGCGGCGGACCGGGTGATCGTGTCGATCTTCGTCAACCCGACCCAGTTCGGTCCGAACGAGGACCTTGCCACCTATCCCCGCGACGAGGAACGGGATCTGGGGCTCCTGGAAAAGGAAGGCGTCGATGCGGTCTTCATGCCGAGCGTGGAGGAAATGTACGGCGCGGGCGGCGACACCATCGTCGAGGTGCCGAGCCTGTCCGGCATCCTGCAGGGCGCCCTAAGGCCCGGTCATTTCCGTGGCGTGGCAACGGTGGTCACCAAGCTGTTCAACATCGTCCAGCCCGATATCGCCGTCTTCGGTGAAAAGGACTACCAGCAGCTCACGATCATCCGCCAGATGGTGCGCGATCTCGACATGCCGCTGGAGATTGTCGGCCATCCGACCGTGCGCGAAGAGGACGGGCTTGCCATGTCCTCGCGCAACGTACGGCTGACGCCGGAACAGCGCCTGCAGGCGCCGGTCTTGAACAAGGCGCTCTGCGCGGCGGAAGACGTCGCCGCCACCGGGGCAAATGTGTCGGATCTCGAAGCCCTGATCCGCGGCACGCTGGAAACGGCGTCGGAAGGGGAGATCAAGAGCATCGATATCCGCGATGCCGTCACTCTGGCGGAGCTCGATGGCCCCTTGAAAAAACCGGCGGTCGTGCTTCTCGCGGTCCGCTTCGGCACCGTCCTGCTGATCGACCAGCGGGTGATTGCCCCTCAAACCCAAAACGCCTGAGTTTCGCGGTCCTATGATCGCATCTGAAGAAAGGATGCCCAATGAGCACGCAAAAGCCCATTCGCCGGACGACCGCTCCGCAGATCACCCGCCGCAAGGGCGGTGAGCCGATTGTTTCACTGACGTCCTATCACGCCCACACGGCGGCCATCGTCGACAAATACGCGGATTTTATCCTGGTCGGCGACAGCCTCGGTATGGTCATGCACGGCATGGAATCGACCGTCGGCGTCTCGCTCGAGCTGATGATCATGCACGGCAAGGCGGTTGTTCGCGGGACCCAGAAAGCATTGGTCGTCGTGGACATGCCCTTCGGCACCTATGAGGAAAGCCCGTCGGTCGCCTTCCGCAATGCCGCGCGCATCATGAAGGAAACCCAGTGCGGTGCGGTCAAGCTCGAAGGCGGCCAGCGCATGGCCGAAACCGTCCGGTTCCTGACCGAACGCGGTATCCCGGTGATGGCGCATACCGGCCTGACCCCGCAATCGACCAACGTCATGGGCGGCTTCAAGACGCAAGGCCGTGACGAGGATACCTGGCCGATGCATGTCGAAGATGCCAAGGCTGTCGCCGAGGCCGGCGCCTTCGCGCTCGTTCTGGAAGGCATGGTCGAACCGCTTGCCGCCCAGATCACCAAAGAGGTTGCCATTCCGACCATCGGTATCGGCGCATCGGCTGAATGCGACGGTCAGATCCTGGTGCTGGAAGACATGCTCGGCCTGAACCCGACGCCGCCGAAATTCGTGAAGGTCTTCGGCAATCTTGGCGGTCAGATCGAGGCGGCGGTGAAAGCCTATGCCGACGAGGTCAAGGACCGGAGCTTCCCGACCGAAGACCAGGTCTACCGGTAAACCGGTGCTTCCGGAGCGAGGAGGCTGCTCATGACGGGATCTTCATCTCGAAGATCGATGATCAGGGGATTGGCGGCAGGCCTTGTCCTGCTGCCCGCATTGATCGGGCAGCCGGCCTTGTCCCGTGCGGCAGAGGAAGCAGGCTGGCAAAGCTGGACCGCCGACGGCGCCGTGACGAGCGGTGTTGTCGGTCGGATCTGGTCCGTGGAAAAACAGGCCTTCATCGAGCCGTCCGCGCTGGTCGAGAGCCTGAACGATGCCCGTTTTGTCCTGATCGGCGAGACCCACGACAATCCCGCCCACCACCGGCTGCAGGCTTTTCTGACGAGCGCCGTCGCGCCGGACCGTCCTGCCACGGTGGTCATGGAAATGCTCACCGAAGATCAGGCCCCGGCCCTCAAGGCGTTTATGGCATCGCCCGACCGCTCGGCGGAAACATTCGGCAAGGCCGTTTCCTGGGAAAAATCCGGCTGGCCGGACTATGCGATCTACCGGCCGATCATCGCGGCCGCCTTGAAGCGCGGCGCCGATATCCGGGCGGGTCTGCCCGGCAAGAGCGAGACCCGCGCTATCGGCAAGGAAGGTCTGTCCGCGCTGACCGAAGGCCAGCGGACAGACCTGCGCCTTGCCGCCGATCTGCCGAAGGATCTGGCCAAGGATCTGAACAAGGAAATCATCGCCTCCCACTGCGATCTCCTGCCGGCCGGTATGGTGCCGAACATGATGGCCGTCCAGCGCTACCGGGACGCCTATCTGGCCGAAGCCCTGCGCAAGACGCCGGCCGATGGTCCGGCCATCCTGATCGCCGGCGACGGCCACGTGCGCAAGGACCGGGCCGTGCCGTTCTACCTGAAACCTTCTGATGGTGCCGCGGTTACGGTCAGCCTCGTGGAGATCGATCCCGAACGCAGTGAGGCAGAGGTATTGGCGGACGCCCGCGAGAATATCACCGCCGACTACATCTGGTTCACACCGAAGATCGACCGCGAGGACCCCTGTGAGGCCCTGCGCAAACGGTTTTCGGACAAGAAGAAAGACGGCTAGGACGACGGAGCCTGAGGACAAGGCCGGCTTTTATCATCGGGGCTGGCGCATGGGCGCGCATCAGCAACGCATCGGAAGTGGCACAGCCTCACCCCATCCTCAGTTGTCGTCCCCGGCAAGCGAAGCGCGACCGGGGACCCAGTACTCCGTGTCCTCTCCGATCAAACAACCGGCCTCTCAGATTACTGGATTCCCGCCTTCGCGGGAATGACAACAGAATGTGGGGCGAGGTCGTGCCCAAATTCAGAGTGTCATCCCGGCCGCAGCGTAGCGGAGAGCCGGGACCGGGGAGCCCGGGCCTCTCGTTGGTGCTGTGATCAGGATCGACAAAGAAAGGGGCTCACCGGTCCCGGATGAAGCCTTACGGCTTTTCCGGGATGACGATTGAGAAGCAACGTATCGCCGATAAACTAAGCCGTCTAACCAACCGTCTCCGGCAGCGTCGCGGCGACGCGTTCGATCATGCGCCTTAACCAGCGGTGAGCCGGGTCGGTGGTCGAGCGCTGGTGCCAGACCATGTAGATCGACACCGGTTCGCAGTCGAAGGGCAGGGGCGCGCAGGCGAGCTCGCGTAAAGGTCCGAGATGCTGGAGCTCGGTGTCCGTCGAGATCAGGTCGCTGCCCTTGATGAAGGCGGGGATGGCGTTGAAATAGGGGACGGTCACCGTGGCCGGCCGGATCCGGTTCTGGTCGACGCCGCGCAGCACTTCCTTCGAACTCCGCCCGTCCTCGAAACGCACATCCACGTGCTCGCAGGCGCAATACTCCTCCCAGGAAGCCGGTGGGGCACGCCGGTCGGCATCGTAGAACACCATCATCCGGGTCGTGACCAGCCGTTTCTGAAAGATGTCGCGCCCGTCCGGCGGCAGCGGCGTCAGCATGATCTGGCAGCGGTCGTCGCGCAGGATCACCGGGTCGGACACGCCGGAGACGAGAAAGTCGAGCCGCAGGCGGATGCCCTGCTCACGCGCCTCGCGCAGCAGCGGCGGAAAGATCAGTTCCCGCTGCAGGTCGTTGGCGGCAATCGCAAAGCGCATCTCTTCCGCTTGAGGGTCGAACGGCCGGCCTTCGGTCAGCCCCTTCATGCCGTCGAGCACCGCCTGCACCGGCTCCTTCAGCGCCAGCGCCCGTTCGGTCGGCGTCAGGCCCTGGCCGGAGCGCACGAACAGCGGATCGCCGAGCACATGGCGCAGTTTCGCCAGCGTATGACTGACGGCCGACTGGGTGACGCCCAGCCGGTCCGCGGCCTTGGAAACCGACGACTCTTCCAGGATAGTGAGAAAGGTCCGGAGCGTCTTGCCGTCCAGGTCGGAATAATCGATTTTGCTCATAGTATTTATTTATAGATATGAATGGATCTGGGGTCGATCCCAAGCTAGTGCGTAGAGTGAGGAAGGCCGGAACGGCCGAAGCGGAGGAAAGTGCGCATGGGGATCAGGTTTTTTTCCGACAGGAACCGTCCGGTTCATCTCGGTCCCTATCCGCTTGAACGCCTGAGACGGCAATCGGCCCTGCCGGATCTCTCCGCCGTGAAGGCGATGCGGCCGCTCAGCTTCCACCGTCCGCAAGAACCGGAAAGCATCGTCAACGCCATGGGCGAATACCAGGCGATGATGGACGCGATCCGCGACGGGCTGGTCAACAGGACGCAATCCGAGATCCCCGCGGACCCCCAGGAACGCGCAAATCACCTGAAGGCCTTCGGCTATTTCAGCGATGCGTCCATGATCGGCACCGGCCCTTTGCCGCAAGAGGCGCTTCTTTCCGAACCGTTCCGAAACCCGGATATCGACCGGCTCGCCCATGACCTGAAGACCCGCCAGACCAAGACGCTTGCCTCCGGCATCGACATGATCATGGCCGACCTGAAGGAAAGCATGGAAGCGCCGCCGCGCGACATCGACGGCCACAAGCACGCGATCGTCTTCCTCTACGAGCATTTCCGCGATCCGAACCCGGACGAGCCGGGCGGAGACTGGATCCGCAATGCCCAGGCCCATCGCGGCGCCCTGAGGGCGACCGAGACCGCGGTGGTGATCGCCAATTACATCCGTCTGCTCGGTTTCGATGCCCGTGCTCATACCGCAAGTTCCTCCGATGTGGATCTCGGCAAGCTGGCGGCCGCCGCCGGTCTGGTGAGCGCGGAAGACGGCGCGCTGGTCGCGCCCTGGCTCGGCACAAGGTTTAGTCTTGCGGCGATCACCACCGAAATGGAGATCGCCCATGACGCGCCGCTGGTACCGATGGGCAAACAGCCCTGGTTCAGCACGCTCGGCCCCGCCTGGTGGCTCGGCAAGGGCTTTGCCAAGAACGCCTTCAACCGGGACCCTTACGCGACCCGCGATTATGTCGCCGGTGCCCATCCGTTTGAAAAGCTGAAGCGGGTCGACACACCGACCACCTATATCGATGAGGCCAACGTGGCCCGCGTACCCAAGCGCGCCGACATGTTCGCCCGCGCCCAGTTCGGCGATATGGGTAAGGCCTGCCAGGACGGCGCCAAGGGCGGGCATTATGCCCGCAAGGCGGCGCCCAGTTTCGCTCAACGCCGCGCGCTCGGCGCCTTCGTGTTGCTGCAGGACGGACCGGCGAACCCGGACGGCGCGAAGCCGAGCGATGCGGAACGCAACGCGGCCAACATCAAGGCGGCGACCTATTTCCTCGGTGTCGATGCGGTCGGCCTGTCCCGCTGCTCGGACTGGACCTGGTATTCCCACGATGCCGCCGGCGAGCCGCTTGACCCGCCCCACGACCAGGCGGTGTCGATGATCATCGACCAGGGCTACGAGACCATGGAGGGGGCGTCCGGCGACGACTGGATTTCCGTCGCCCAGTCCATGCGCGCCTACCTGCGCTTCTCCCTGCTCGGCGGCGTGATCGCCAGGCAAATCCGCAATCTCGGCTACAAGGCCAAGGCGCATTCGGTGATGGACGGCGAGGTGCTGCAGCCGCCGCTGTTGCTTCTCTCCGGTCTCGGCGAGGTCAGCCGCATCGGCGAGGTGATCCTGAACCCCTATCTCGGGCCCCGGCTAAAGTCCGGCGTGGTCACGACGACCATGCCCATCGCCCACGACCGGCCGATCGACTTCGGCCTGCAGAACTTTTGCGAAAACTGCAACAAATGCGCCCGCGAATGCCCGTCAGGGGCGATCACCGCCGGGCCGAAGCTGATGTTCAACGGCTACGAGATCTGGAAGTCCGACAGCCAGAAATGCGCCACCTACCGCATCGCCACCCCCGGCGGAGCCATGTGCGGCCGCTGCATGAAGACCTGCCCGTGGAACCTGGAGGGCTTGTTCGCCGAAGCGCCGTTCCGCTGGGCGGCATCGAATATTCCCGCTGCCGCACCCCTGCTCGCGCGGTTGGACGACGCAGTCGGCAACGGCGGCCTTAACGACGTGAAGAAATGGTGGTGGGACATCGAGCTGGAGGAGGACGGCGCCTACCGGCCGACGAAACATCCGCTCAACCGCCGCGACCTGCAGAAGGATCTGGACCTGAAATACGAGGACCAGACCATGGCCGTCTATCCGGCGCCGCTCGCCCCGCACCCCTGGCCCTATCCGTTCCCCATGGACCGCGAGGCTGGCATCGAGGCCTATCAGGCCATGGTGACGGCGGAGGAATACCAAGCGCGTCTAGCCGCCGGCGATGCGTCCGTCATTCACCGCTACGTCAATGACGGCGACAGTCCGGTGATCCGGGTCGAGGTCTCAAAGGCGGAGAAGATGACGCCGGACGTCACCAAGTACGAGTTCCGTACCCTCGACGGCAGCGACCTGCCCGAATGGACCGCCGGCGCCCATCTCGACATCGTCGTCGCCCCGGAATTCCTGCGCCAGTATTCGATGTCCGGCGATCCGGCCGACCGGTCGGCATACCAGATTGCGGTGCTGCGCGAGGATCACGGCCGTGGCGGGTCGAAGCTGATGCACCGGATCTTTTCCGAAGGCCGCAAGATCTTCATCTCACGGCCGATCAACCATTTCGAGCTGGACGAGACCGCAACGAAAAGCTTCCTCATGGGCGGCGGCATTGGCATCACCCCGATGATCGCCTTCGCCCACCGCCTGTATGCGTTGGGTCGGGACTTCGAACTGCATTATTCGGCAAGCCGAAAGGACGGTGCCGGCTTCCTGGAAGACCTGCCGAAGGTCCCCTGGGCCGACAAGGTGCGTTACCACTTCTCCGACGAGGGCACCCGCGCCGACCTGGATGCGGTCCTGAACGGCTACCGCGACGGCTGGCACGTCTACACCTGCGGCCCGGACCGCTACATGACCGGCGTGATCGACGCCGCCACCCGCCAGGGCTTCCCGGAAGAGGCGCGGCACCTTGAATATTTCTCCGTGCCGGAACAGCCGGACTACGTGAACCATGACTTCATTTTGAAGCTGAAGGACGGCCGCGAGCTGCTGGTCCCGGAAGATCACACCGCCGCCGATGTCCTCAACGCCAACGGCTTCCACATCGACATCAAGTGCTCCGACGGCATCTGCGGCGTCTGCAAATGCGGCCTCGTCTCTGGCGAGGTCGAGCACCGTGACTTCGTGCTGTCAAAGAAACAGCGCGAGACGTCAATCATCCTCTGCCAGAGCCGGGCAAAGGACGAGGGCGGGGTGATCGAGATCGATTTGTGAGGAACGCCCCGTTCAAATGCTACCGGGTGAACGCCCGGGCCAGGTTCCGGGCGGCTTCCAGACTGGTCTCGTCGCTCCCCTGCAAATCCACCAGCCGGGCCGACGCGACATCGGTCTCGGTGAAATCGGTGCCCGTGACCGACGCTCCGGTCAGGTTCGCGCCGGCGAGTGAGGCTGTGGTGAGGTTGGCACCGTCGAGGTGGGCGCCTTTCAGGTCGGCGAATTCAAGCACCGCACGCAGGAGGTTCGTCCCCGTGAAGTCTGCGCCCTCGGCCTTTGCCCCGGTCAGGTCTGCGCGCATCAGGCCCATGGACTGGTTCTTCAGGTCGGCACCGAGATCGGCGTTGGTGAACCGCGCTCCGGTCAGGTCGGCGCGGGAGAAATTGGCCGGCGCGCGTGCTTCCGACAGATCCGCGTCCCGGAGCGAGGCGTCCTGAAGCTGGGTCTGGAACAGGTGCGCGCCCTTGAGGCTCGCCCCATCGAAATGCCCTTTAAGCGCCCAGGCCTGATCGAGCACCGCCCCGTCCAGCCGCGCGTCGCTCAGATCGGTGCCGTTCAGCCGCGCGCCGCGAAAGCTTGCGCCGTGAAAATCGAGCCCGGACAGATCGAGCCCGTTGAGTCGGGCGTGGTCGAACACCGCCGCCCCCGGCTGCGCGGCCAGGCGCGCCTCCACCTCGGCACGGGTCATGTCCGCCTCGGTCATCGCCGGCGAGGTCAGGTCGATCCCGGACATGAGCGATTGCGAGGCGGCCGGTCCCGACATGGCAAGCGCCACCGCAACAACGGCAAGTCTGATACGCATTCTGGCTTTCCTCCCGCCAGCGTAACTAGGCCGTCGGTGACGTCTTTCCAGTCTGGTTACGCGTTCGTGATCTCGCCTGCGTCCGTCTCCAACTGCGCCCTCAACGTCTCCGCTGCTTCCCGCACGAGCCGCGCAGTCTTTTCCGTTTCCAGACCTTCCAGGGCGACAACGCCGATAGAACATTCCAGGCCCGGTAGTCCCGGTCCGGAGAGCTTTAGGGGACTTGCGACGCCGACCGCGCCGGTCTGCAATTCGCCCCTGGTGACGCTGTAACCGTCAGCGCGTGCGCGTGTGACCGCTTCCGGTTCGTCGTCGGCCGGAGGCCGGCCGGCAAGGATCGCGATACCGGCCGCACCCCGGTTGAGCGGATGGCGGGTGCCGAGCCGGTAGTGGATGTTGAGGAACGTGTCGCGCGGTTCGGCAACGAGGATGGCGACGCCTTCCTCGCCTTGCGCGAGGCAAAGGAATGCCGTGGCGCCGGAAGCATCGGCCAGTTGGTCGATGACCGGGCGGGCAAGGGTCCTGAGCGGGGTTTCTGCTGTGGCGCCGAGCGCGAAGATGCCGCTGCCCAGGATCAGCCGCCCGTCCGGCAGCCGGTAGACCATCTGGTGCGCCTCCAGCGTGCCGGCGATGCGGTAGGCGATGGCCCGGTGCACGCCGAGCCGCTTCGCCAGTTCTGAAATCTTCAGTCCGTCCCGGCTTTCCGCCACCGCGCGCAAGGCGATCAGGCCCCGGTCCAGGGTTTGCAGTCGGGTTGTTTCCATGTCCGGTCCCGATAAGGCCTCTTCTTCTATCTTGCCGCTTGCGCCCTTCGCCCTTTCGATATTGGGAAGGCGCGTTTTATCGAATGCGCCGGCAACAGGCTCCAAATTACCTCTCCCATGGGGAGAGGTCGGAGCGCAGCTCCGGGTGTGGGGATATAGCCTGTCCGTATCCCCGAGAGTTTTGTTCCCCTCACCCCAGCCCTCTCCCCATGGGAGAGGGAGCCAGGCCTTGCCATGTGCAGTTCCCTGCCCCTCAAGGGGGGAGAGGGGAGCAAGGTGCGAAGCAGCGCCATCGCTGCGGTCGCTCGAGAGGATCCGCGGATTGCCGCCAATTCAATTGTGTGCGATAATAAAACAAAAATGTGCGATAATCGAGACAATTCTTTTTGCGGGAGAGAAAAATGGCGGAAACGGCCGGGGAAATCGGGAGCAAGTCGGGCGGTTGTCCGGTAAGCGGGCACGGCGGTTCCGGCTGTCCGGTGTCGGAGCTTGCCGCCAATTTCGATGCCTTCGAGGGGCCCTACCAGGTCGATCCGGCCGAGGCGCTGCGCTGGTCGCGCGATCAGCTGCCGGTCTTCTACAGCCCGAAGCTCGGCTACTGGATCGTCAGCCGCTACGACGACATCAAGGCCGTCTTCCGCGACAACATCCTGTTCTCGCCCAAGAACGTCCTGGAAAAGATCTCGCCCGCGATCCCCGAAGCCATGGAGGTTCTGAAGGGCTACGGCTATGCCATGAACCGTACCATGGTGAACGAGGACGAGCCGGCCCATATGGAGCGCCGCCGCGCCCTGATCGGCCATTTCCTGCCTGAAAATCTCGCGGCGAACCAGGAGATGATCCGCCGCCTGACCCGCGAGAAGGTCGATGCCTTCATCGACTGCGGCCGGGTCGATCTGGTCGATGCCATGCTCTACGAGGTGCCGCTCAACGTGGCGCTGCATTTCCTCGGCGTGCCCGAGGACGAGATCGCCGTCCTGCGCAATTTCTCGCTCGCCCATTCGGTCAACACCTGGGGCAAGCCGACGCCGGAAAAGCAGATCGAGGTGGCGCATTCGGTCGGCAAGTTCTGGCAATATGCCGGCTCGGTCATCGAAAAGATGAAGGCGGAACCGGACGGCCGGGGCTGGATGCATGAAACCATCCGCAAGAACGCCGAGATACCCGACGTGGTGCCGGACAGCTACGTCCATTCCATGATGATGGCGATCATCGTCGCCGCCCACGAGACGACCTCGCTTGCCTCCGCCAACATGTTCAAGACCCTGCTCAGCCACCGCGAAGCCTGGGACGATATCTGCGCCGATCCGTCACTGATCCCGAATGCGGTCGAGGAATGCCTGCGCTATGCCGGCTCCATCGTTGCCTGGCGCCGGCAGACTACCGGGCCGGCACGGGTGGGCGATGTCGATCTGCCGGAAGGCGCGAAACTTCTGATCGTTCAGGCGTCGGCCAACCAGGACGAACGCCATTTCGAGGATGGCGACACCTTCGACATCTACCGCGACAACGCGGTCGATCACCTGACCTTCGGCTACGGCGCCCACCAGTGCATGGGAAAGAACATCGGCCGCATGGAAATGCGCATCTTCCTGGAGGAGGTGACGCGCCGGCTGCCCCATCTGCGCCTGGCCGAGCAGGAGTTCAGCTATCTTCCCAACACCTCGTTCCGCGGTCCCGATCATCTTTGGGTCGAGTGGGACTCGTCGGAAAATCCCGAACGCCGCGATCCCGGCCTGCTGGACCGGACATTGGAGTTCCCCGTCGGCGCGCCGGCGCGCAAGGACATCGCCCGCCGGATCAGGGTGACCGGTGTCCAGACCGTCGCCGACAGGATCGTTCAGCTGACCGTCGAGGATGCCCATGGCCGCGCCTTGCCGAACTGGAGCCCCGGCGCCCATATCGAGCTTTGCCTCGGCGGCTACGACCGCAAGTATTCGCTCTGCGGCGCGCCGGGCGAGAACGCCTATACGGTCGCGGTCCTGCGTGAGGACGAGGGCCGGGGCGGGTCGCGTTATATCCACGACACGGTGAAGCCCGGCATGGAAATCCGGATGCGCGGGCCGCACAACCTGTTCCGCCTGGACGAGGACGCGGAGCATTACCTGCTTGTCGCCGGCGGTATCGGCATCACGCCGATTCTGGCCATGGCCGACCGGCTGAAGGCGCTCGGCAAACCTTACCAGCTGCATTACGCCGGCCGGTCCCGCGCGGCCATGGCCTTTGTCGATCGCGCCGCCCGCGACCATGGTGCGGCATTGAGCGTTCATGCCAGGGAGGACGGGGCGCGGATGGACCTGCCCGGCCTCGTCGGTGCCTTGCCCGAAGGCGGCCGGATCTACGCCTGCGGTCCGGAACGCATGATCACCGCGCTGGAGGATCTGACGTCAGGCCTGCCCGAAGGCACTCTGCGCTTCGAGCATTTCTCTTCCCATAACACCGGCCTCGACCCGGAAAAGGAACAGGCCTTCGAGGCAGAACTGAGCGACTCCGGCCTGACCGTGCAGGTAGCCGCCGACCAGACGCTGCTCGATGCCATCCGCGCGGCCGGCATCGATGTCGCCAGCGATTGCTGCGAGGGACTGTGCGGCAGTTGCGAGGTGCAGGTGCTCGACGGCGACGTCGACCACCGCGACGTGGTGCTCAGCCGGTCCGAGCGGGCGGAAAACAACCGCATGATGGCCTGCTGCTCCAGGGCGAAGAATGGCGGGCGGCTCAGGCTCGGTCTTTAGCGGCCGGTCGCGACGATCATTCGCTAAAGGTCCGAATTCCCCGATTTTGATCGACATCAAGTCGCCTGTTTTGGATGGTGTTATTCTACACTCATGAATTGAGGCGCGCTTCTTCATGGCAATCGGCAATACCAGCGGGATCAGCAGACAGACGACGGCATGGCGCCGGATGTCGGGGGTCTGCGTCTGCCTGCTGGCGCTGGCGATGCTTGCGTTCGGCCATCTCGACCCGCCGTCGATGCCAATGTCTCATGGCGGCTATGCGGTGACGGCCTCCGCCGCTCATTCTGACAGCCACATGCCGACGAGCCACATGCCCCGGGAACATGCAGCCACACCGGGACATTGCATGCATCATGGCAATTGCGCCTTTCACGGCGTGGTTCCGGTCGTGTTCACCCTGATGCCGCCCGCAGCTTCGGCCCAACTCCTGGTCGATGAACGGGCCGGTCTTCCGCGCGTGATCTCGCCGCTGCAGCATCCTCCCAAAATGCTTGGCGCCTGACCGGCATCCTGTACCGAAGATGCCGTTGTCCGGTCTCACCGGCTTTCAGCCTCCTTTCCCCTCTGGGTGAGCCTGATCGGCGATGATGGACGGAATTCCACGGGCGGAGCCCGTGCGCACCCCCCCTTGAAGAAAGACGGATCATCGATCGGCATCAACGCGATCGGATCCGGAAAAATGGAGATGAACCATGAAGAAGATCCTTTTGACGTCCGCTTGTGCCCTCATGCTTGCCGCTGCGGCAGGCGCTGCGGAGGCGCATCAGAGCGGAAACATGATGGGCCAGTCGGGCAACATGATGGGTCAGCCGGGCACGATGATGGGCCAGTCCGGTCCGATGACGGCTCAGTCCGGCCCGGGCATGATGACGGATCAGGACAATAACCAGGCCCGGCCGATGCCCGGCTACGGATACGGCCGGCGCGGCAACATGCCGTGGGGCTACCACGGCCACATGGGACCGGGAATGATGTACGGCCGTGGCGGGGGCTACGGCATGGGTCCCGGAATGATGGGGTCCGGCATGATGGGAAATGGCATGATGGGGCGCGGCATGATGGGGCCGCAGATGATGATCCTGATGATGGACACCAACGGTGACGGCAAGCTGTCCCTGGAGGAATTCCAGGCGATCCATGGCCGGATGTTCAAGTACCTCGACAAGAACGGCGACGGTCAGCTCACCCCGGACGAGATCCGGAAAAACTGGCAGGACGACGACGATGGGGATGAAGGCGGCGACGCCAAATAACCTCCATACGTCCTTCTCCGTGTCGATGCGGCGCCGGGGCTTGTCTCCGGCGCCTGTCCCGAACCGTCAGACGGAAGGAACAGACCCATGAAACCTGTCACGATCACCGCACTTGCAAGTGTGTTCACACTTCTTGCCGCGGTCCCTGCGGCCTATGCGGCCATGCATGAAAACGCTCCCGAGATGTCTCCCCGTCGCATGATCAGCCCCGGCCTCGTCATGCCGCACATGGATCCGGCCCGCGGCCGGGTGCTGTTTGCGAGCAAGGGCTGTGTCGTCTGCCACGCCATCAATGGTGTCGGCGGCGAGGATGCCCCGGCGCTCGACGCCGATACCATGCCGCTGCCGATGAACCCGTTCGAGTTTTCGGCGAAGATGTGGCGCGGCGCCGAAGCAATGGTCGCCATGCAACGGGAAGAACTCGGTGCCCCGATCGAACTCTCCGGCCAGGAACTCGCCGACATCATCGCCTTCGTCCACGACGCGCCCGAGCAGAAAACCTTCTCGGTCTCCGACATCCCGGACTCGATCAAGGCCCTGATGGACAAGGATGAGGAGGGCGGTGACGAAAGCCATGAAGGCAAGGCCGCAAAGAACTGAGGCCCTATTGCCGACAAATAATGAGTTCGGCCGGGCCGCGACGTCCGGCCGAAAGGAGGCTATGGCCACATCGGGTTGGCGCTGAAGGTCCGGCCATTTCTCTTCCGGGTGAACGACCGCCGGTCTTTACCAAGATTTAAGCTTTCACTCGAACCCGGGCATGGTTTGAGGCATTTTTAGTCAAATTTTTCAACCTGCCGGAAAACCGGCCGTCGCGCGTGAAAAACCTATGACCAGTACGAACCGGGAAGCCTGGGTCGACATTGCCAAGGGACTGTCCATCATCCTCGTGGTGATGATGTATTCCGCCTACAATACCGGTGAATACACCGGCGAGGTCGGCTATCTGCATTACGTCATCGGCTTTGCGACGCCGTTCCGGATGCCGGAGTTTTTTCTCATTTCCGGCCTGTTCCTGTCCAAGGTCATCGATCGCCCGTGGCGTCGCTATGCCGACCGGCGGGTCGTTCACTACCTCTATTTTTACGGGCTCTGGGCCGCCATCATGATTGCCCTGAAGGTGGGGATCTTCTCCAGATCGCCTGCCGCCATGACCCAGGACATGGCTGTGGCGATCTTCCAGCCTTACGGCGTCTTGTGGTTCATCTACATGCTCGGCGTGTTCAGCGCCGTGGCGAAACTGTGCCGGCAGTTCCGCATCCCGCACTGGGTCGTCGTCCCGGTCGCTGCAGCGCTGCAAATGGCGCAGATCGAATCCACCAGCTACATCGTCCAGCAGTTCGCCGCCTATTTCATCTTCTTCTATGCCGGCTACCTGTTCGCGCCCCTCGTGTTCCGGTTGGTCGCCTGGACGGACGCGCGTCCGCGGCAGGCCCTGTTGGCCCTCGCCGCATGGGCGGTGGTGAACGGGCTTCTGGTGTTTTCGCCGGGGTTCGAAGTCCTGCCCAGGGGCATGCAGATGGGCTACGCCGCCTTTCCGCCGCTGCATCTTGCCCTTGCGCTTGCCGGTGCTCTGGCCCTGTGCATCTCCGGCGCCCTTCTGGCAAAGGTCCGGGCCATGGACTGGCTGAGGTGGCTGGGTGAGCATTCCCTTGTCATCTACCTGGCCTTCACGATCCCGATGTCGATCGTCCGCGGCGTCGCTCTGTGGAGCGGCCTGATGACCCAGACCGGACCACTCAGCTCACTGGTGCTGGTGTCGTCGATAGCCGCACCGGCCGCGATGTTCTGGCTGATCAGGAAAACAGGCATGGGCACCTTCCTGATCGAACGTCCGGCCCGGGCGCATATCACCGGCACCCGCCCGCTCGTGGCCACCAACTCGTAACTTTTCAGTTTCAGGGTGGGCCTCGAAGGGCTCGCCAACCCGGCAGGAGAGGATCCCCTGCCGGAGTGCTCGCGTCCCGTTACTGGCCGGCCTGGAAATACGGCTTCGGGCTGTCCGAAGCCTTCTGTCCAAGAGCGTAAACCGTGTATTTCGCATCCTTGTCGTAGCCCATGCCGAGCGACCCGCTGGGCATGCCGGGCACCGCCAGGCCGCGAATGTCGGGCCGTTCGCTCATCATCTTGTCGATGGCTTCCAGCGGCACATGGCCTTCCAGGATATATTTCGTGCCGTTGCCCATCACGGCCGTGTCGCAGGCTTCCATGTTGTCCGGGATGCCTGCCTGCTTCTTGATCGCGGACAGGTCTTCCATGTCCTGTACGATCACCTTGTAGCCGGCTTTCTCGACGGCATCCGTCCAGATCTTGCAGCATCCGCACCAGGGCGACTTGAAGACCGTGATGGTGTTTTCGTCTCCGGCGTGGACCGGCAGGGAAAACAGGGAGCCGGCAAGGATTGCGGCTGCGAAGAGATGGGTCCTGTTCATGTTTAAGTGTCTCGCTTGATTCTATCGAAGATTGGGATTTGTCCGTGAAGCGGCGCAGGACGGAGTGCATGTCTATGCATTCAGGTCTTGGCACGACGCTGTGAAAACGGAGACAAATCGGCAACCGGCATCGTAGGGCCGGCAGGGTCTGCAAGGATGTCAGACTGCGATCGGAGGCGGATCGTTCCCAAAAAGAACGACCGGGTGATGCCTGTGTATCGAATGCGCTTCGGCTGTTTGCGAGCGTTCGAGGACAGGCATCGGAACGGTCACGACCAGGCCCAGGCAATCCATCGGGCAGGTCGATCCGTCCATCGGGCCTTTCGATCCGGACGATTTCTTGCAGCAGGTCATGGCCTCGTGGCTATGCCCGGACGCAGGCTTGATCTTCTGCTCCGGTTTGCCGGCCTGTTGCGCATCTATCGCGAGCGCATGCGGTGATGCGAATGCAGGTCCCTGTGCCGCCAGGGAATGAATGCCGGCGACGGCAAGGATCAGGAGTGCGGTCAACAAACTGCGCATGCGTAATTGGTCGCTTCCGCGGATCGAATATTCCAGCCGCTCTTCTCGAAGAGGCTGGTCACAAATTCAAGGTTCCAGCAGGTGGAAGGTCAAGTGCCTTTTCCGATGGCTGGATCCGTTGTGTCGAGCCCGGGTAAGGGGAAGCTTCAAAGATATCGGCCCTAAAGACTGGTGCGCATGCGGTAGCCGGGTGCGTAGGTCATGCGCACATGGGTGATCGGCTCGTCGCCGTTCCAGGTGGTGCGCTCGACAACGAACAGCGCCGTGCCGACCGGCGCGCCGAAATGGGCGCTCAACGTCTCGTCCGCGTTGGCCGCGAAAAACACCATGTCGCCGCCGGTGTAGGGCGCGGTCTGTACCAGCCACTCGTTGGCGCTGATATCCTTGAAATCGGTTTCCGCCATCTCCGGCACGGCGGCGATGTTGGTGTAGCGTTCCTCGTAGATGAACGGCTGGTCGTCCGCATAATGCATGCTGCGCATGAACAGAACATCGGCGCCGTCCGGCAGATGGAACGCGCCGCCGAGATGCGGCGGCAGTTTGCGCATATCCCGTTCCAGCACCGCATGGCGGTAGGTGGCGCCGCGCGCCTCGACTTCCTCGCGCACGATCGGAATGGTCAAGGTCGCCTTGTGGGGCGGATTGACGGCGATCCGAGTACCAGCCTTGCGCCGCCGGGTGACCAGGCCCGTCTCCGCCAGGTCCCGGAGCGCCCGGTTGACCGTGGTGCGGGCGCAGCCGAATTCCTCCGCCAGCTCCGCCTCGCCGGGAATGAGATCGCCCGGCTTCCATGTCCGGTCATGGATGCGGCGCAGGAGTTCTTCCCGGATCTGGGTCCAGGAATTGGCTTCGCGAAGTGTCAAAGTTTCTGCCTCAATGCGCGCATCGTTGTCCGGTAGCGGTCTCTTATAGCCTCAGCTTGCCGATGTCTCCCCCCGGTGACCACATGCCGCCCCGCGGACCAGACGTCGGCGACCATCCGGTCGTCGCCGGCAAAGACCCAGATGTCCAGGGTCTCATCGCCCCTGGTGCGGTCGAGATCGAGCGCGGTACCGTCAAGGGCGAGCAGGTCGGCATACCGGCCGGGCGCTAGGGCTCCCGAGGCGCGGCCCGCCGCCTGTGCGCCGCCGGCAAGCGCGGTTTCGTAAAGCACCCGCCCGGTGGACTTTTCCGGTGTGGCGACGCTGGCCCGGCATTTGTCGCGCAGGCGCTGGGAATATTCGAAGGTGCGCAGCTCTTCCGAAAGCGAAATGCGGATGTTGGAATCCGAACCGATCCCGAACTTACCCTTGGCCGCGAGATAGTTCACGCCGTCAAAAATGCCGTCGCCGAGGCTCGATTCGGTGATGGGGCAGAGACCGGCCACCGCGCCTGTCGCGGCCAGACCGGAGGTCTCCTGAGCCGTCATCTGGGTGCAGTGGATCAGGCACCAGTTGTCCGTGACCTCGTGCGCATCCAGCAGCCAGTTCACCGGGCGCTTGCCATAGGCGGCTTCGATCTCCTCGACTTCCTTCACCTGTTCGGCGAGATGCATGTGCAGCGGCGCAGTGCCGGCAAGCTCCACGCAGCGGGCGAGGTCTTGCCGTGTCACGGCGCGAAGCGAGTGGGGCGCGACACCGATCCGGGCATCTTCAGGCAAAGCGGCGACCGCCCTTGCCGCCGCCTGGTGCAGCTTCTGGAAGCGGTCGAAATCATTGCCGAAGCGGATCTGGCCGTCGCCAAGCGACCGGCCGTCGCAGCCGCCCTGGCTGTAGAGCACCGGCAGCAGGGTCAGGCCGATGCCGGTCGTACTGCTCGCGGTGACGATCCGTTCCGACAGCTCGGCGATGTTGTCATAAGGCGTGCCGCCCGGCTGATGATGGACATAATGGAACTCGGCGACGGCGGCATAACCCGCTTCCAGCATTTCCATCTGCACGAAGGCGGCGATCGCCTCGATGTCGTCCGGGGTCAGCACGTCGAGAAAGCGGAACATGATCTGGCGCCAGGTCCAGAACGTGTCGCGGCTTTCGGAACCGCGCCGCTCGCTCATGCCGGCCATGGCGCGCTGAAAGGCATGGCTGTGCAGGTTGACCGGGGCGGGGAGCAACGTGCCGACGCGGGTGCCTTCCGGCGTAGCGCCTTCCGAAACCTCGGCGATCTTGCCGTCCGGAGTGATCACCACGCGCACGTTTTCCTTCCATCCGGAAGGCGCCAGGGCGTTGTCCGCAAAGAGGATCTGCGTGCCGGCGGGGGCTGTGGAACCGGAAAGTGTCTGCAAGGCATTCATCCGCGTTGACAGGTTAATATGTGCATGCATAATCGCTTATATCGCGATTTAATCAAGTCCTGGAACGAAACGTGTCGGCAACTCTTCTCACAAACGCCAAGCTTGCCACGATGGAGGCCGACGGCGAAGCCTACGGCCTGGTCGAGCGCGGTGCGCTGGTGATCGAGGCGGGCAGGATCGCCTGGTGTGGGCCGGCAGCAAGCCTGCCGTCTGCATTCACGGATCTGCCTGCGGAAGATCTCGGCGGACGTCTGGTGACGCCGGGCCTGATCGATTGCCACACCCATGTGGTCTTCGGCGGCAACCGTGCCCGTGAGTTCGAGATGCGTCTTGAAGGGGCAAGTTACGAGGAAATCGCCCGCGCCGGTGGCGGCATCGTCTCCACCGTGCGGGCCACCCGTGCGGCCGGTGAAGCAGACCTCCTGGCCGATGCCCTGAAACGGGTCGATGCGCTCATTGCCGAAGGCATCACCGTGCTGGAGATCAAGTCTGGTTACGGTCTCGATATCGAGACGGAACTGCGCATGCTGCGCGTCGCCAGCAAGGTCGCCGAAAGCCGCCCGGTACGGGTGAAGACCAGTTTCCTCGGCGCTCACGCGATACCCGCCGAATTCAAGGGCGAACCGGACCGTTATCTCAACGAGGTCTGTCTGCCTGCACTTAAGGCCGCCCATGCGGAAGGCCTGGTCGATGCGGTCGACGGCTTCTGCGAGGACATTGCGTTTTCGCCGGAGCAGATCGCCCGGGTGTTCGACCTGGCGAAGGACTTTGGCCTGCCGGTCAAGCTCCACGCCGAGCAGCTTTCCAATCTCGGCGGCGCGGCGCTGGCGGCCCGATACGGAGCGCTTTCCGCCGATCATCTGGAATATCTCGACGAGGCCGGCGTGACGGCCATGGCGGACAGCGGTTCTGTCGCCGTGATCCTGCCCGGCGCCTTTTACACGCTACGCGAAACTCAACTTCCGCCGGTTGATCTCTTCCGGAAACACGGTGTGCCGATGGCGGTCGCCACCGACTGCAATCCCGGTTCCTCACCGCTCACGTCCCTGCTGCTTACCCTCAACATGGCCTGCACCCTGTTCCGCATGACCCCGGAAGAGGCGCTTGCCGGCGCAACCCGCAACGCGGCGCAGGCGCTCGGCCTTGAAGATTGTGGTATTCTGAGCGCCGGAAAACGGGCCGACCTGGCCGTCTGGGATGTCGAACACCCCGCCGAACTCAGTTACAGGATCGGCTTCAATCCGCTCTACCGGCGCATTTTCGGAGGTGCCGCATGACCGGCATTGTTCTCATCCCCGGCGTCGTCACGCTGCAGGACCTGGAAACGGTCTACCGCTCAGGCGTTCCGGTCACCATCGACCGCTCGGCGAAGCCGGCCATCGACGCGGCGGCGGAGCGTGTCCGGCAGGCGGCGCTCGGCTCAGAGGCCGTCTATGGCGTCAATACCGGTTTCGGCAAGCTCGCCAGCGTCAAGATCGCGCCGGAAGACACCGCCACCCTCCAGCGCAACCTGATACTGTCCCATTGTTCCGGCGTGGGCGAGGAGACCGAGCCAGCCGTCGTCCGGCTGATGATGGTGCTGAAGCTCCTGTCTCTTTCCCGCGGTGCCTCCGGCGTGCGCTGGGAGATCCTGACCCTGATCGAGGACATGCTGGCAAAAGGCGTCCGGCCGGTGGTTCCGTCCCAAGGCTCGGTCGGCGCCTCCGGCGATCTGGCGCCGCTCGCCCATATGACCGCCGTGATGATCGGCGAAGGCGAGGCGGATTTCGACGGCGAACGCCTGCCCGGCGCAGTCGCCCTGAAAAAGGCCGGCCTCGAACCGGTTGTGCTCGGCCCCAAGGAGGGCCTCGGCCTCATCAACGGCACCCAGTTCTCGACGGCCTACGCACTCGTCGGCCTGTTCGACGCCTGGGCCCTGGCGCAGGCCTGCCTGGTGACCTCGTCGCTTTCGACCGACGCCATCATGGGCTCGACCGCACCGCTCCTGCCGGAAATCCATGCCCTGCGCGGCCATCGCGGCCAGATCGAGGTCGCCGCCGCCATGCGCGAGCTGATGGAGGGCTCGGAAATCCGCGAAAGCCACCGCGACGGCGACAGCCGGGTCCAGGATCCCTATTGCATCCGCTGCCAGCCCCAGGTCGTCGGCGCCTGTGTCGACCTCCTGCGCATGGCCGGACGGACGCTCGAAATCGAGGCCAATGCGGCGACCGACAATCCGCTGGTCCTGACCGAGGCGGACCGGATCGTCTCCGGCGGCAACTTCCACGCCGAACCGGTCGCCTTTGCCGCCGATCAGATTGCCCTTGCCCTGGCCGAGATCGGCTCGATTGCCCAGAGGCGCGTCGCGCTGATGGTCGACCCGACGCTCTCCTTCGACCTGCCGCCTTTCCTTGCCATGGATCCGGGTCTGAATTCCGGCCTGATGATCGCGGAAGTGACCACGGCCGCCCTGATGAGCGAGAACAAGCATCTCGCCCATCCCTGTTCGACCGATTCCACCCCGACCAGCGCCAACCAGGAAGACCATGTCTCCATGGCGGCCCACGGCGCGCGCCGGCTCGGCCGGATGAATGCCAATCTCGCCAATATCCTCGGCGTGGAACTGCTGTGCGCCTCGCTTGGCATCGAGTGCCGCGCGCCGCTGAAGACAAGCGAAGCCCTGCAGTCCGTGATCGCGCGCCTGCGCCAGGACGTGGCGCCGCTCGAAACCGACCGTTATCTGGCCCCGGACATCAAATGGGCCGCAGGTCTGGTCTCCTCCGGCGCCGTTGCCGCTGCTGCCTCGACAAACGAACTCCTGAACCTGGAGTGGCAGCCATGAAGCCCGTCGAGATCTTTGCCGGCGACAGCCCGGTCGTTCTCGGCGTGCCCCATGCGGGCACGTTCATTCCCGACGACATCCGCGCCCGGCTCAACGAAACCGGTCTGGCCATCGCCGACACCGACTGGCATGTGGACCGGCTCTATTCCAACCTTCTGCCTGGCGCGAACATGGTCTGCGCCACCTTCCACCGCTACGTGATTGATGCCAACCGGGACCCGGAGGGCGTCAGCCTCTATCCGGGACAGAACACCACCTCGCTCTGCCCGGTGACCGATTTCGACGGTCGCCCGATCTATCTGGACGGCGAAGAACCTGGAGCAGACGAGATCGAGCAGCGCCGGAAGACCTGGCACGCTGCCTATCACGAAGCGCTCGCCGCCGAGATCGAACGGGTGCAGGAGCTGCACGGAATAGCGATCCTGTACGACTGCCATTCGATCCGTTCCCATGTGCCTTTCCTGTTTGAAGGCACGCTGCCCGATTTCAATATCGGCACCAACGGCGGCACCACCTGTTCGCCGGCTGTCGAAGCTGCGATCATCGCCCGCGCCAGGGCAGCCGATGGCTACACCAGCGTGCTCAACGGTCGCTTCAAGGGCGGCTGGACCACGCGCCATTACGGCCGGCCGGAAACCGGTGTCCACGCCATCCAGATGGAACTGGCCCAATCGACCCATCTCACCACCGAAGCAGCCCCCTTTGCCTATGACATGGCAAAGGCGGAGCGGCTTCGGGTGCATCTGAAGGAAATGCTGGACGAACTCGCCCGGGTCGCCGGCAATCTCCCCAAAACCGGCGCTAAGGAAACAACAAGATGACCGGAGGAATGTCCATGGCTGACCGCCGCCACAACACCCGCGACGTGTTCCCGCCGACCGGAACCGAGCTCAATGCCAAGTCCTGGCTGACCGAGGCTCCGCTGCGGATGCTGATGAACAACCTGCATCCGGACGTGGCGGAAAACCCCCATGAGCTGGTCGTCTACGGCGGCATCGGCCGCGCAGCCCGCACCTGGGATGACTTCGACCGCATCGTGTCCGCGCTGAAAAGCCTGGAAGAGACCGAGACCCTGCTGGTCCAGTCCGGCAAGCCGGTCGGCGTGTTCCAGACCCACAAGGATGCACCGCGCGTCCTGATCGCCAATTCCAACCTGGTGCCGCACTGGGCAACCTGGGATCATTTCAACGAGCTGGACAGGAAGGGCCTGGCCATGTACGGCCAGATGACCGCAGGCTCCTGGATCTATATCGGCACCCAGGGCATCGTCCAGGGCACCTACGAAACCTTCGCCGAGGCGGGTCGCCAGCATTATGACGGCAATCTCAAGGGCAAGTGGATCCTGACCGCCGGTCTCGGCGGCATGGGCGGCGCCCAGCCTCTGGCGGCCGTCATGGCCGGCGCCTGCTGCCTCGCCGTGGAATGCGACGAGACCCGCATCGATTTCCGCCTGCGCACCCGCTATCTCGACGAGAAGGCCACCTCGCTCGACGAGGCGCTCGCCATGATCGACGCCTGGACCAAGGCGGGTGAGGCCAAGTCCGTCGGCCTGCTCGGCAATGCCGCCGACATCTTCCCCGAACTGGCCGCCCGCGGCATTCATCCCGATATCGTCACCGACCAGACCTCGGCCCACGATCCGATCAACGGATACCTGCCCAAGGGCTGGACGTTGGGCGAATGGCGCGCCAAGCGCGAGAGCGACCCCAAGGCGGTGGAAAAGGCGGCCCGTGCCTCCATGCGCGAGCATGTGGAAGCCATGGTCGCCTTCTGGAACCGGGGCATCCCGACCCTCGATTACGGCAACAACATCCGCCAGGTCGCTCTCGACGAAGGCTTCGAGAATGCCTTCGCCTTCCCGGGCTTCGTGCCCGCCTATATCCGTCCGCTGTTCTGCAAGGGCATCGGTCCGTTCCGCTGGTGCGCGCTCTCCGGCGATCCGGAGGACATCTACAAGACCGATGCCAAGGTGAAGGAGCTCATCCCCGATGACGAACACCTGCACAACTGGCTCGACATGGCCCGCGAGCGGATCGCGTTCCAGGGCCTGCCGGCGCGCATCTGCTGGGTCGGCCTCGGCCAGCGTCACCGTCTCGGCCTCGCCTTCAACGAAATGGTGCGCTCCGGCGAACTGAAGGCGCCGGTCGTGATCGGCCGCGATCATCTGGATTCCGGCTCCGTCGCCTCTCCCAACCGGGAGACGGAGGCCATGCAGGACGGATCGGACGCGGTCTCCGACTGGCCGCTCCTGAACGCGCTTTTAAACTGCGCCTCCGGCGCAACCTGGGTTTCGCTCCATCACGGTGGCGGTGTCGGCATGGGCTTCTCCCAGCATTCCGGCATGGTGATCTGCTGCGATGGCACGAAAGAAGCTGATGAACGGATTGCCCGCGTGCTGTGGAACGACCCCGCGACCGGGGTCATGCGCCACGCGGACGCCGGTTATCAGATCGCAATCGACTGTGCCAAAGACCATCACTTGAACCTTCCCGGGATCCTCGGTCCCGCTGAATAAACAAGAACAACAAGACGTACCCGGACAACAGGAGAACAGCTCACATGAAATCGAAACTGATTGGATTTGCAGCCGTCGTCGGTGTCAGCCTCGGACTGGCCGGCGCCGCCCACGCGGACCAGCTCGCCGACATCAAGGCAAAGGGCAAGATCACCGCAGCCACCGAGATGCACTACGCCCCGTTCGACCTCCTGGTCGACGGCAAGTACGAGGGCATCTGCCACGACCTCTTCACCGAGGTCGCCAAGGAACTGGGCGTCGAGGTCGAGTTCCTCGATCTGCCGTGGCAGTCGATCCTGCCGGGCCTGGAAGCCGGCAAGTTCGACTTCGTCAACGCACCGGTCACCATCACCGCCGAACGCATGAAGCGCTACAACTTCACCCTGCCGATCGGCAACGCGACCGTGGCCCTTGCCAAGAAGGCCGGCGACGACAGCATTTCCAAGCCGGAAGATATCGCCGGCAAGGCGGTCGGTTCCCAGAAGGGCTCCGCCCAGCTGGAACAGCTCAAGGCCTTCTCCGCGACCCTCAACCCGCCGGCCGACGTGCGTGAATACGTCAACATCGACGAAGCCCTCGCCGACCTTGCCGCCGGCCGCATCCAGGCGGTCGCCAACTCCATGCCGCTGATGGGCTATGCCGCCGTGCAGCGCCCGGGCCTGTTTGAAATGGTCATGCCGCCCTTCGGCACGCCGAAATATTTCGGCTGGGTCGGCACCGGTGGCGAAGACAGCAAGACGCTGATCGCCGCCATCAACGATGCGATCCTCAAGATGCACGAGGACGGCCGCCTCAAGGCCATCAACGAAAAGTGGCTCGGCACCTCTCCGGACCTGCCGACCACCATGCCCGACGTCAAGTAAGCTGACGACGAAGCCCGGCGGGGGATCCTCTGCCGGGCTTTTCGCTGTCATAGTGGAGTGAATCGTTTTTGGATTGATCCATTCGGCGTCGAAGAACGGTCTGTCCAAATGCAACTCCCTCCAACCGCACGATCAACGCGGAGAGCGAAGGCGTGAATTTTTCCTTCGACGTCATTTGGCACAATCTGCCCTATCTTCTGGCCGCGGCCCGCTGGACCCTGCTGATTTCGGTCGCCGGTATGGCGATCAGCATCGTCTGGGGCGTGTTCCTGTGCGCGGCGCGGATTTCCAAAAACCGGCTGCTCGCCAATGTGGCGGCCCTTTACATTTCCTTCTTTCGCGGCGTGCCGCTGCTCGTGCAGCTGCTGATGGCCTATTACATGCTGCCCTATGTCGGCCTCGACCTGCCGGCGATCGCCGCCGCGATCCTGGCCGTCGGCCTGTGTTCGGCCGCCTATACGGCGGAGATCCTGCGCGGCGCGCTGCAGGCCATTCCCGCCGGACAGACCGAAGCCGCCCATGCGCTGGGCATTCCGGGTTTTTCGCTGTGGAAGCGCATTCTTGTGCCCCAGGCGATCCGCATCGGCCTGCCGTCGCTGGTCAACGAACTCATTCTGCTGGTCAAGGTGTCCTCGCTGGCCTCTGTCGTCGGCATCGGCGAACTGACGCGGATATCCCAGAACATCACCGGCCAGACCTACCGGCCGCTGGAGATCTACATCGCGGCAGCCGCGATCTATTTCCTGATCAACCTGGTCATATCCGGTCTCGGCCGGCTGGCCGAAAAGCGGCTTCAGGCCGGGTGAGGGCGGGCGATGGAACTTGATCTCTTCGTCCGCTACGGACCGGCCCTGATCCGCGGCTTCGGCGTCACCATCCTGTGCTGGGCGGCAGGCTCGCTCGGCGGCCTCGTGCTCGGCTTCGTGATCGCCTGTCTCTACCGCTGGAGCATCGCGCCGGTGCGCTGGGTGATCTACGCCTATGTGGAGGTGATCCGCGGCACGCCGTTCATGATCCAGCTGTTCATCCTCTATTACGGCGGCCCCTATGTCGGGCTGGTGCTGTCACCGGTCCAGGCGGGCATCCTGAGCTTCATCGTCTACGGCAGTCCCTATTTCTCGGAAATCTTCCGCTCCGGCTTCAATGCGGTTCCGAAGGGACAGGTCGAGGCGGCGCGCTGCGTCGGAATGGCCGAAGCCACCATCCTGCGCCGGATCGTCCTGCCGCAGATGCTGGTGCCGATCACGCCGCCGCTCACCAACTTCTTCATCATCCTGACGAAGGAAACCGCGATCCTCTCCGTCGTCACCGTGCCGGAGCTGCTCTACGAGACCCAGACCATGGCGGCGGAAACCTTCACCTACGTCGAACCCTTCCTGGTGCTGTCGCTGTTCTACTGGCTGATGGTGATCGGCACCAACTGGCTGGGCGGACGGGTCGAGGCGCGGGTGACGCGCCACCTGAAACGCGCCTGAGTAAAAACGGAACCTGACCATGGCCGACACGACACCGAAATCCAATGGCGCCGGCGAACCGATCATCACGGTGCGCAACATGGGCAAGTCCTTCGACGACTTCGTCGCCCTGCGCGACGTCACCCTGGACGTGAACCGCTCCGAGGTGCTGTGCCTGATCGGGCCTTCCGGCTCGGGCAAGAGCACGCTGCTGCGCTGCCTGAACTTCCTGGAGGCCTATGACGCCGGCGAGGTCCGTCTCGACGGCGAGCTGATCGGCTGGCAGGAGGGCGTCTCGCCCCGCAAGGCGCGCTCTTCCGGCACGTTGCGCAAGCAGCGCCAGCATATCGGCATGGTGTTCCAGCAGTTCAATCTCTGGCCGCACATGACAGCCCTTGAGAATGTCGCCGAGGCGCTGATCCAGGTGAAGGGGATGGGCAAGGCAGCAGCCTGTGAAAAGGCCCAGGCGGCCCTTGCCAAGGTGCATCTTTCCGACAAGGCGCAGAGCTATCCGGCCAACCTCTCCGGCGGCCAGCAGCAGCGCGTGGCGATCGCCCGCGCCATTGCCATGGAGCCCAGGGTCATGCTGTTCGACGAGCCGACCTCGGCGCTCGATCCGGAACTGGTCGGTGAGGTGCTCGCCGTCATGAAGGAAATGGCGGCGGAAGGCATGACCATGGTGGTCGTCACCCACGAGATGGGTTTCGCCGCCCACGTCGCCGACCGGGTGGCCTTCCTCGACGCCGGCCGCCTCGTCACCTGCGCCCCGCCCGCCGACATCTTCGCCCGCGAACCGGACGACGCCCGCGTCCGCTCGTTCCTGCAGACCTACCGCGAGCGGAACGTGGTCTGAGGCGCGAGACCTGGCTCCCCGGTCCACGGCTATAGGACCCGCCAACCAGCGACGAACCACCCGGTTGTCATCCCGGTTTGGCGCGCCAGCAGCAAGACCGGGATCCAGTACTCCGTGCTGCTTGCGGTGGAAAAGAATGTTAATTCAGCAGATTACCGGATCCCAGCCTTCGCTGGGATGACAACATACGTTCTGACTGAGCAGGTTGCCCTTTACCGCTTTCGCGAAGGCCGGCCAACGATTACCCTCCCGACAAACGCTGCCCGCGACCGGGAAGGGATCCCATGGACGAACTCGACCTCAACAGAGCCTTCACGCTGATCGAACCGGGGCCGGTCGTTCTGGTGACGACCCATGACGGCGCCAGGGACAATATCATGACCATCACCTGGACCATGGTGCTGGGCTTTTCGGCCGAGTTCGCGATCACCACCGGGCCCTGGAACCATTCCTACACGGCCCTGCGCGACACCAAGGAATGCGTGCTGTCCATCCCCACGGTCGACATGATCGACACCGCCGTTGGCATCGGGGTCTGTTCCGGAACGGATACGGACAAATTCGAAAAATTCGGCCTGACCCGCGTCAAAGGCAGGCACGTGAAGGCCCCGCTGATCAAGGAATGCCTCGCCAATATCGAATGCCGGGTGGTCGACTTCGTCGACCGGCACAGCATTGTCATCCTTCAAGGCGTCGCCGCTTACATCGACACCGCACGCGAGGAGAAAAGAATGATCCACGCGGTGGGAGACGGCACCTTCATCGTCGACGGCGACACCATCGACAGACGAGAAATGATGCGCTCCAAACTTCCGTCAGGGGTGTAGGGTAGGGAACCGGCGCGCCGGCGAACAATTATTTCGGATAAGACGATATTTCAGGGAGTAAGCCGCATGAGAAACATAGTGCTCAAGTCGATCCTGGGTCTGATCGTCTGCCAGATCGCCGGTTTGGGCCTGTCAGGGGCCGCTCTCGCCCAGCCCTCCTACGATTGTTCCAGGGCGGCGCAGCCGGACGAGATCGCCATCTGCAATGACCCGCTTCTGTCGGCGGCGGACCGGATCATTGCCGGAGCCTACGACCGCTACCGGGGCGAGTTTCAGCCCAAGCGCGAGGTCGCCCGTCGTTTTCTGAGCGACCGCAACGGCTGCGGGAGCGACCGTGGCTGTATCGCCGCCGTCCAGGCGCGGATGCTGTCCACCTACGCATCGCCGGAAGGCAACGGCGGCACTCTGCCCTGGCTGACCAGCTACGCGAAGGCCCTGACCGGGTTCAAGGCCGCCGGACTGGCCGCAAATGGAGCCCGCACGGGAGAGCCGCGGTTCCCCGGCGAATGCGCCCTGACGCGGATCGAGGCGGTAACCACCCGCTTCGGCGAACCGGCGTCCTACGAAAACGCGGACTCCGGCACCGCAATTTCCTATGCAAACGGGCTCAGCCAGGTCTCCTACGACCGCGACGGCCTCTACGACGTCAAGCCGGGCCAGCCCGCAGTCATCTGCCTGATGAGCATTCCCTACGACTGCCCGGACGGCGATACACGCGGCCGCGAATATTACACGCTCGATCTTGAGACGAATTCTGACTGGATCCTGGGCGACACCCAGCATTATTGCGGCGGGGCGTGATCGCAGAAGCGGCGCCGGGACAGGGTTGTGCTATCATGTCCACATTTGCGCGAGGTACGCCCGTGATCCCGACAAGACACCTGATAGCCGCCTTCCTGATTTTCGGAGCCCTGTCCCTGACAGGATCGCTTGCCCAAGCGGCCGAGCGCAAGGCATTGCCGGTCGACCAGGCGTCAAAGGTCCAGGGGTTCGAGGCCTACAGGAGCGACCTGCTGGCGGCGATTGCGCGGCGCGATGTGGAAGCGGTTGTCGCCGCTGCGTCCCAAGACATCGAACTCAGCTTCGGCGGCGATGCCGGTCCCGACGCACTGCGCTCGTTCCTGACCCTGTCGGAGGACGATCTGGCCGACGAATACAAGGACCAGGCGGACGCCATGCGCGAGGGCTACTGGGATGCCCTTGAAGAGGTGCTGCGTCTCGGCGGCAAGGCCGACGGCCCGGACGCCTTCGATGCCCCCTACACCTGGACCGTGGAACTGGGCGAAAACGACGACCCGTTCACCACCTATTTCGTCATCGATCGTGACGTTCCCATGCGCGACCGCCCGAACCGGCATGGCGCGGTCACCAAGACCCTTGCCTACGATATCGTCGAGGCGATCGACGGCGGCGAGGGCACAAGTTTCCAGAAAGTGCGCCTTGCAACCGGCGAGACCGGCTTTGTCGACAAGGCCCACCTGCGCAGCGCCGTCGACTACCGCGCCCGCTTCGAACGACGCCCCGAAGGCTGGAAGATGGTGTTCTTCCTTGCGGGCGACTGAGGCCCGAGATTTGGGCAGCTGGGCGGTTCAGGGTTTCAGGTCAGGCGCCATCGGCGTATTTGTCGCTCAACCTCCAAAGCCTCCTCGAGATCACGGATATGTTGCGGCAGATTTTTGAGCTGAGTGGACATGCAAGGCTCCGGTTGATTATCATGCCAGCACATTAAAAAACCGTCCGGGTCATGACAGCATGACTGTTTCTTGATTGCATCCTTTCGCCGTCATGGCATTGCCGCCGTTCAGTCGATAGTGCCGTCCAAGTAACCGAAAAGAAGTCTAGCCCAGTTGACCGAGAACGTCCTCGTCGGATTCGTTGCTCTCGTCGCGGCTGCTGTCCTGCTGAGCTCGCGCGTGAGAGGCCTCGCAAGTTGGCGGGCGACGGTGACACCGCTTGCCTCCATCATCGGGTCGGGCTTTCTCGTTTCAGCGCCCATTCTGGTACGTGAGGTCGGAAACTGGGCCATCCTTGCAATGGTTGGCCTGCTGGGTGCCGCCTACGTTATCGGCGAAGCGATCCGGTTCAACATCGCCCAGATAGAGCCGATTCTGAAGGAAGCCGACCCGGCCGGTAAACACCGGCTGGTCGTTGGCGTGGAGCGGCTCTCCCAGGCCGTGCTGGCTTTCGCCTATTCGATCTCGGTGGCCTATTATCTCGTATTGCTGGGGCATTTTTTTCTGAAGGGCACCGGCTCGGAAGACGAGATCCTGGCCAAGCTGATCGCCACGGGCATCCTCGGAATGCTTGGTCTTCTGGGAATGATACGAGGTCTGGAAACCGTCGAAGGGATCGAGGAATACACCGTCGGGATCAATCTCGCCGTGATCATCGCGCTTCTGGCCGGCCTCATGCTCTACAACGGCAAGATCCTGTTCGCGGGGGACTGGCAGCTCACTGCCGCAACACCCGGGATCGACGGGCAGACCATCCGTGTTGTTCTCGGTCTTCTGATCGTGGTGCAGGGTTTCGAGACATCGCGCTTCATGTTCGACGAATTCGATGCGGATATGCGAATTCGAACCATGCGCTACGCCCAGTTGATCGCGGCGGCGATCTACCTGACTTTCTTTTCGCTCTTGACGGTGCTTTTTGGCGAACTGGGCAGCGACAAAGGCGTCGCGGCAATTGTTGGCCTCGTCGCGCATGTGGCGCCGATTTTGCCATTGACCCTGGTGCTCAGCGCGGTGGCCAGCCAGTTCAGCGCGTCGGTCGCGGACTCCGTCGGGGGCGCAGGGCTGGTCGAGGATATCACGCGCGGCCGCGTGAGCCTGCATGTCATCTATCCGGTCATTGCGGCGGTTGCGATCGCCATCACTTGGAGCACCGATGTCTTCAGGCTGGTGACCCTCGCCTCGCAGGCATTTGCCCTTTTCTATTTCCTGCAGTGCGCCGTCGCGCTGATGCGGGCGTGGGGCATGACGGATTTGCACGGACGCCGCAGCCGCATTTTTCTTTTCGTCGCGGGAGGGCTGATCTCGATCTGCGTGACCGTCCTCGGCATACCGTCGGGAGGGTGAGCACCGGCGCGACGGGGTTACATGGAATGCGTCAGGCCCTGCCGGATTGAACTCGCGCCTTCAAATGCTTGAGCGCGGGCTTTGGGAGTAGCCGAATAGGCCCTCGCCTAGGATATCGTTGAGTTGATCGACGACGGCGAGGGGACGAGTTTTCATAAAGTGCGTTTGGCAACCGGCGAGAAAGGCTTCGTCGACAAAGCCAACCTGCGCAGCGCCGTCGACTACCACGCACGCTTCGAACGGCGCCCCGAAGGCTGGAAGATGGTCTACTTCCTTGCGCGGGATTGAGGCGCCGGGCGGTAGGCGACCCGCGCTCAAGCAGCCGAAGTCGATGGCGACAGAAGAAAAATGGCGGAGAGACAGGGATTCGAACCCTGGGTACCCTCGCGGGCACAACGGTTTTCGAGACCGCCCCGTTCAACCACTCCGGCACCTCTCCGCGGCACTTGGGATATTTGTGGTCTCAAGTGGCGCGGAACATAGACAAGGCGTTTCCGCCCCGCAAGAGGCAGTTTGACAGTTTCTGCAATTTTTATGCGGGGGCTGAAAAACGCGGCCGGATGGCGGAAACGCGCATTATGCCGGCACTTATTGATTGACTTGGGGGGCGTCCTGACTATATTGCCGACGCTGAACGGCGGAGTCTTTTCACAAGATTCCGCCTTTCCCGTTGTTTCAGGCCTGATCCGAGACTTCAAAAAAGCCTTCGATCGCAAAGACCCGAACCGCCGGTTTCCGGCCGGGCGGGCGCCGAGAACAACATATGACAAGCGGGCCTTCCGGTGACCGGGGCGCCTGCAACCAAGAACGAAAAGAAGGACGTGCGAGACATGTTCGCAGTGATCAAGACCGGCGGCAAGCAGTACACCGTTGCCGCAGACGACCTCCTGAAGGTCGAAAAACTCGATGCCGAAGCCGGCAGCACCGTCACCTTCGACGAAGTGCTCATGGTCGGAAACGGCACGGACACCACCATCGGCGCACCGCTCGTTGACGGAGCCAGCGTCGTTGCGGAAGTGGTCGATCAGGGCCGCAACCGCAAGATCATCGTTTTCAAGAAGCGCCGCCGTCAGAATTCCCGGCGCCGCAACGGCCATCGTCAGGCTTTCACCCTCGTCAAGGTGACCGACATCCTGACCGGTGGCGCCAAGCCCGCCAAGACCGCAGCGCCGAAGAAGGCCGCCGCTCCGAAGGCTGAGGCAAAGACCGAAGAAGCAGCCGCACCGGCTGCAGCCGCCGCGCCGGCAGGCGAAGCGGACGACCTGAAGAAGCTGAACGGACTGGGTCCGGCGATTGCCAAGAAGCTCAACGAAGCCGGCATCACCACCTTCGCCCAGATCGCAGCGATGACGGACGAAGATGTCGCCCGCGTTGAAGAAGAGCTCTCCCTGAAGGGCCGCTTCGAACGCGACAACTGGATCGAACAGGCCAAGGAACTGGCCGGCAAGTAAGCCGCCGTTCTCACCCTGATCAGAAGAACAAGCAGCGAGGAGCATCCTCATGGCACATAAAAAAGCAGGCGGTTCGTCCCGTAACGGTCGCGATTCCGCAGGTCGCCGTCTCGGCATCAAGAAGTACGGCGGCGAAGCTGTCGTCCCGGGCAACATCATTGCACGTCAGCGCGGTACCAAGTGGCATCCGGGCAACGGTGTCGGTATGGGCAAGGACCATACCATTTTTGCGACCGTGGAAGGCAAGGTGGAGTTCCAGGCGAAGGCCAACAAGCGAACCTACATCAATGTGCTCCCGGTAGCGGAAGCAGCGGAGTAAAGCCGACGTGAGTTCCAAACCCGCCGGCGCCCATTAAGCCCCGGCGGTTTGAGACAAAACCGGTCAAAGACAAAAGGGGAGATGGGCCGCCATCTCCCCTTTTCTTTTGAACTTTGACTGGAGAATGACATGGTTGTTGAAAGTGATGGTCTCTTAGACGAAAGCTGTCTGGGTGCGGCGCCCGAGCCGCAGGAAGCTGTCCGGATCCGGCTCGACATGCCGCGAACGGACGATCTGGCCGACATCGTGTTTCTGGCCAACAACCACAAGATCGCCGCGAACCTGGCGAACATGCCCCATCCGTTTTCCCTGGAAAACGCCAAGCAGCTGGTCGCCCGCGCGCAAGCCTCCCGCGGCAACAACGCCACCTTCGCCATCCGGCTGAATGTCACCGGCCGGTTCATCGGCATCGCCAAGTACGGCGAGATGGAGCCCGGCAGCCCGGTTCACATCGGCTACTGGCTGGGCGAACCCTTCTGGGGGCAGGGCCTTGCGACCGAAGCCGTCCACGCGCTCGTCGATCATGCCTTTTCCCACGGGACTATGGCGGAGCTCTCCGGCGCCTGCCGGGTGACCAACCCTGCCTCGCGCCGGATCCTGGTCAAGTCGGGCTTCCAGTACCGGGACCAGTCGATGATCCGTTCGCTCGGTGCCGGCGGTGCCGTGCCGATCGAGCGCTATTCGCTGGAACGGGCGGTCTGGTCCTCGCTGAAGCAGTGGGGGAGGTCGGCATGATGTTGCCCGTCCTGACGACCCGCCGCCTGGTCCTGCGCCCGTTCCGCGAAGGCGATGCGGAGGCGATCGCCAATCTCGGCGGCCGCGATTTCGAAGTCGCCCGCTGGCTCACCGGCTGCACCTGGCCCTACGAGGACGGCGCGGCGCAAGCCTTCGTCGACAAGGTTATGAACCAGGATCCGCTGGATTTGGACCGGATGAAGGGGCAAGCCGTCTTCGCGATCACCCTTGGCGGCATCTTCATCGGCACCGTCGCCATCCAGGCGCCGGGCGATCTGGAAGAACAGCCGGAGTGTCCGACGCTCGGCTACTGGCTCGGACGTCCGTTCCATGGTTTCGGCTATGCGACCGAGGCCGCTGAGGCCGCCCTTGCCTGGGGCTTCGAGGCCTTTCATTGCCAGGCGATTGCCGCCCGTGCCTATGAGGACAACTCTGCCTCGCGGGCGGTGTTGCGCAAGCAGGGCTTCCGCCCGGTCGGCAAGACCGTGCGTTTTGCCAAGGCGCTGGACCGGAAGGTGTCGAACATCGTCGTCCGCCTGGAGCGGTCCGATTTCGAAAGCCGTAGGGCGGCGGCGTGACCCCGGCGATCGAAACGGGGCGGCTGACGCTCCGTTCGCCGGATGAACGTGATCTGGAAAGGATCGTGGACCTGATCGGCGACTATGACGTCTCCAGCATGTTGTCGCGGGTTCCCCATCCTTATACGCAAGACCATGGCCGGGCGTGGCTCGCCCGGTCCGCGGAGCCGGAAAAACACGGCGAACGGGTCTTTGCCATCGATGACGGCAGCGGCCTCGTCGGCGCGGTTTCGTTTAGGGAATTGCATAAGACGCCCGTTATCGGCTATTGGCTGGGCCGCCGGTATTGGGGCAGGGGCTATATGAGCGAGGCCGTCAGTGCCGCGCTGGACTGGCTGTTCCGCGAAACGGACCATGACACGGTCGTCGGCGAGACGATGAATGAAAATCCGGCCTCGCTGAAGGTGCAGGAAAAACTGGGTTTTACCGTCGTGGGCGAAAGCTCTTGCGAAAGCCGGGCGCGGGGAGAAGCCCGGCCGGCGACCCGGATGGAATTGAAACGCGTAAATTTTAACAAACGGACCGCCTGACCGGCAGGACGGAAAGAAGAAGACAAATGAAGTTCCTCGATCAGGCCAAGATCTATGTGCGCTCCGGCAACGGCGGGGCGGGCTGTGTGTCGTTCCGGCGCGAGAAATACATCGAATACGGCGGACCGGACGGTGGCGACGGCGGCAAGGGCGGCAATGTCTATGTCGAATGCGTCGACGGCCTGAACACGCTGATCGACTACCGCTACAAGCAGCACTTCAAGGCCGAAACCGGCATCCACGGCATGGGCAAGAACCGCACCGGCGCCGACGGCGGCGACGTCACGCTGAAGGTCCCGGTCGGCACCCAGATCCTGGAAGAGGACAACGAGACCATCATCGCCGACCTGACCGAAGTCGGCCAGAAGGTGCTGCTTCTGAAGGGCGGCAACGGCGGTTTCGGCAACGCCCATTTCAAGTCGTCGGTGAACCAGGCACCGCGCCGGGCCAATCCGGGCCTCGAAGGCGAGGAGAAATGGATCTGGCTGCGGTTGAAACTGATTGCCGATGCCGGTCTGGTCGGGCTGCCCAACGCCGGCAAGTCCACCTTCCTGGCGACCGTCTCCGCTGCCAAGCCGAAGATCGCCGACTATCCTTTCACCACGCTGCACCCGAACCTCGGGATCGTCCAGATCGACAGCCGCAGCTTCGCCATTGCCGATATTCCCGGGCTGATCGAAGGCGCCCATGAGGGCACCGGTCTGGGTGACCGTTTCCTCGGCCACGTGGAGCGCACACGGGTTCTGTTGCATCTGGTCGACGGCTCCGGTGAGGAAGATCCGGGCGAGGCCTACAAGATCGTGCGCGGCGAACTGGAGGCCTATGGCCACGGCCTTGCCGACAAGCCGGAAATCGTGGCGCTGTCCAAATGCGATGCGCTCAACGACGAGCTGATCGCGGAACGGTCCGCATCGCTGGAAGCCGCCTGCGGCCAGAAGCCCCTGATCCTGTCCTCGCAAAGCGGGTTGAATGTGGACCGGGCGCTCCGGATGATCGTGCGCGCGATCGACAAGGACAAGGAAGACGAGGCCAACGCGGTTCCCTCCAAGCAGCAGGAAGGGTGGCATCCCTGATGTCTTCTGGCCTGATGTCCGGATCCCGCCGTCTCGCCGGCCACAATCGCATCGTCGTCAAGATCGGCTCGGCGCTGCTCGTCGAAAAGGGCGAGCTGAAGAAAGACTGGCTGGATGCGCTGATTTCCGACGTGGTCGATCTTGCCCGCGGCGGCGCGGAGATGCTGATCGTGTCCTCCGGCTCCATCGCCCTTGGCCGCGGGATCTTAGGCTTGCCCTCCGGTCCCTTGAAGCTTGAGGAAAGCCAGGCGGCGGCCGCCGCCGGCCAGATCGCCCTTGCCAAGGCCTATGCCGAGGCGCTCGGCGCCCATGGCAGGCAGGCGGGCCAGATCCTTTTGACCCTCGGCGACACGGAAGAGCGGCGGCGCTATCTCAACGCGCGTGCCACCATCGGCACGCTGCTGAAGCTCGGCGCGATCCCGATCATCAACGAAAACGACTCTGTGGCCACCTCAGAGATCCGCTACGGCGACAACGACCGGCTCGCGGCCCGGGTGGCGACCATGGCAAGTGCCGATTGCCTGGTGCTGCTGTCCGACATCGACGGGCTTTATACCGCGCCGCCGGCAACCGATCCGGATGCGGTATTCCTGCCCGAGGTGCCCCGGATCACCCCCGAGGTCGAGGCCATGGCGGGCAGCGCGGGTTCGGAGCTGTCGCGCGGCGGCATGAAGACCAAGATCGATGCGGGCAAGATCGCAACCGCCGCCGGCACCACCATGGTGATCACCTCCGGCAAGGCGATGCATCCGTTGAAAAAGCTGGACGAAGGCGCCCGCTGCACCTGGTTCCCGGCCATCGCCTCCACGTCGAGTGCGCGCAAGGCCTGGATCGGTGGTCATCTGGAACCGCGCGGCGAAATCCGCCTCGACAAGGGCGCCGTGAAGGCGCTGCGCTCCGGCAAGAGCCTGTTGCCTGCCGGCGTGACCGAGGTTCAGGGCAGTTTTTCCCGCGGCGACGCGGTGATCATGCTCGATCCGGACGGCCGCATCATCGGTCGCGGGTTGGTGGCCTATGACTATGACGAGGCGCGGCTGATCGCCGGGCGCAACAGCCGCGAGATCGAGACCATTGTCGGCTATCCGGGCCGGGCGGAAATGATCCATCGCGATGATCTCGTGCTCGACGATGCACACGCGGACGAAAACCGGTAAAGTGATACGCGCATAGCGCGAGAATATGTGGGACGGAAAGATGCTGGATAAGGTTGAAATGAGCGACGTTCAGGCCCTGATGGCGGATATCGGCCGGCGGGCCCGTGCCGCCGGACGCGTGCTGGCGACGGCTCCAACCGAAGCCAAGAACCGTGCTTTGGCGGAAATGGCCAGGGCCGTCCGCGCGGCGACGCCGGAGATCCTCGCAGGCAATGCAAAGGACGTGGAGGCCATGAAGGCTAACGGCCAGACGGCCGCCTTTCTGGATCGCGGCACATTGTCGGAAGAGCGGATCGAGGCTGTCGCCAGGGCGCTGGAAGACATCGTCGCGCTTGCAGATCCGGTCGGTTCCGTCATCGCCGCCTGGGATCGGCCGAACGGTCTGCAGATCGAGCGCGTGCGCACGCCGCTCGGTGTCATCGGCGTCATCTACGAAAGCCGTCCGAACGTGACCGCCGATGCCGGCGCCCTGTGCCTCAAGGCGGGCAACGCGGTCATTCTGCGCGGCGGCTCCGACACGATCCATTCCAACAAGGCGATCCATGCCGCCCTGCAGAAGGGACTGAAGGCCGCCGGCCTGCCCGAAGACGCGATCCAGATGGTTCCGGTCACCGACCGGGCCGCCGTCGGCGAAATGCTGAAGGGCCTGGACGGCAACCTCGACGTGATCGTGCCCCGCGGCGGCAAGAGCCTCGTCGCCCGTGTCCAGGAGGAAGCGCGCGTGCCGGTCTTCGCCCATCTGGAAGGGCTGGTGCATATCTTCGTCGACAAGGCGGCGGACCTGGAAAAGGCGGTCGAGATCGTCGTCAATTCCAAGCTGCGCCGAACCGGCATCTGCGGTGCGCTGGAAACGCTGCTGGTCGACGAGGCCGTGGCCGCGTCCCACCTGCCGAAGATCGTCGCAGCGCTTCAGGACAAGGGCTGCGAGATCCGCGGCGACGCCCGGGTCGCCGAGCTGTGCGACAACGTCGTGCCGGCGACCGAAGCGGACTGGTCGACGGAATATCTCGACGCGATCCTCGCGGTAAAGGTGGTGCCCGGTCTGGATGCGGCCATCGAGCACATCGCCCGCTGGGGCTCCAACCACACCGACTGCATCGTCACCGAGGACGATGAAGCGGCGGCGGAATTCTTCAAGCGGGTCGATTCCGCGATCGTGCTGCACAACGCCTCCACCCAGTTCGCCGACGGCGGCGAATTCGGCATGGGCGCGGAGATCGGCATCGCGACCGGGCGCATGCATGCGCGCGGGCCGGTCGGGGTCGAACAGCTCACCAGCTTCAAATATTGCGTTCATGGCGAGGGACAGACCCGTCCATGAATTTCAGCATGGCCAGCGGGTACGCCCATGCCGAATGGATGAAGCTGCCCCATGCCGAAGCGGGAAACCGGATCGGCATTTTCGGCGGCTCCTTCAATCCGCCCCATTCCGGTCACCGGCTGGTGGCGCAGACGGTTTTGAACCGGCTGCAGCTCGATCAGGTGTGGTGGTTCGTGACCCCTGGCAATCCGCTCAAGGAACACGGCGATCTTGCGCCGCTGGAAATGCGTATCCATATGACCAGTGCGCTGGCCGATCACCCGCGGATGAAGGTCACCGCCTATGAGGCGGTTTTGGGGTCGCCCTATACCGCACGGACCATCGAGATGCTTCGCGTGCGGCGGCCGTCCCTGCGATTCGTCTGGGTAATGGGGGCGGATAACCTTGCGGGTTTCCACCGGTGGCAGGACTGGCGCGCGATCGCAGGCCTTGTCCCGATCGCCATTGTCGACCGGCCGGGAGCGTCCCTGTCGGTCCTGTCGGCGCCCATGGCGAAAGCCTATGAAAAATACCGGCTTCCCGAGAAGGATGCGGCCCTTCTGGCCGATCTGGAGCCGCCGGCCTGGACGTTTCTTCATGCTCCGCTCGATGAAACGTCCTCGACATTTTTGCGAGGGAAGACCCGGTCCTGAACGGCGTGCCGTCGGGTCTTTGGGAACTCCGTCTTGAAAATGCCAAGGTCGAGGGAGTATTCTATGAGCATGGTCATCCGGACCGGGTGGCCAAGGCAAGGTCAACCAGTCCTGCGTAAAGCGTAAAAGTGCAGGACGGCAACAAGGCGAAAGGCACACCATCTGACCATGACCATTGAAAGCGAGGGGACTGTGAAGTCCGCTCCACTCCAGTCTCCCGTGAGCGCTGAACTTGCGGGCGAGCTGATCGATACGGTTCTCGCCAGTCTCGAAGACTCCAAGGCAGAGGACATTGTAACTCTCGACATCGCAGAAAAGAGCTCCCTGGCCGATCACATGGTGATTGCGTCCGGACGTTCGCACCGCCATGTGAGTGCGATCGCCGACCATCTCCTGCGCGATCTGAAAGACGCCGGCCACGGCACTGCGGCCGTTGAAGGGCAGAGCACCTGCGACTGGGTTCTGATCGACGCCGGGGATGTGATCGTTCACATCTTCCGTCCGGAAGTCCGCGGCTTCTACAATCTTGAAAAGATGTGGGCCCCGGAAACGGATACGGCACCCCAGTACATCGGCTGATTTCCAGGACTGGAGTCAGACCGGGGCGTCTCTGAAGGTATCCGGGCATTCGCCCGGATAAGGAAGTTATGCGCTTCACGATATCCTGCATCGGCCGGATGAAAGCCGGTGCCGACAAGGATCTTTTCGACCGCTATGTCGACAGGGCCCGCAAGATCGGCCGCGGGCTCGGTGTCACCGGAGTGGCGCTTGCCGAATTCCCCGAAAGCCGGGCGCAGAAGCCCGACGAACGCAAGGCGGAGGAAGCCTCCGTGCTTCTGAACAGCATGCCGTCGGGAGCAAAGCTCGTCGTCCTCGACGAACACGGAAAATCGCTTTCCAGTCCCGACTTCAGCCGCAAGCTGGAAGGCTGGAAGGACGAGGGCGTTCAGGATGTGGTTTTTGCCATCGGCGGCGCGGACGGCCATGGCGGCGAGCTGATTGCCCGGGCCGATCTGAAGATCGCATTCGGGGCCATGACCTGGCCGCACCAGTTGGTGCGTATTCTTCTGTCTGAGCAGATTTACCGGGCTTTGACCATCCAGGCAGGCCATCCCTATCATCGCGAGTAGGGATAAAGTAGGTACACGCCGATTTTGCCTGTTTATCGCCGCATTCAGAGGGTAGCTGAATAGTCCGTCGGGATGCGTGCGAACGGTGCAAAACCCGTTTGGTAAACGATTCCTTTACGGTGGGCCGGGTACGACACCTTATGACTTTGGGCGCCCTATTGAAGATGGAAAGCGGAACACCGGATCAGGCTCCTGTTTCCCGGTCGGGAAGGCGTCCGGGTGCGCGCTTTGCATTGCGCGCCGGTCTTGTCGCCGGCGCCCTGACCATGCCGTTTGCCCCCCTGTCCGCCACCGAAACGACCGATCTTCCCGAGCAGACGGCGGTTACGCCGAAGGATACTGCCGACCCGGCTGTGGAAGAGGCAAGGGACCGGAAACAGAAACGCGAAGCGGAACTGGCCTCGCTGACGCAGGACATCGATGTCTCCGCCGAGCGCCAGGATGCGATCGAAAAGGAAATCCGGTCCATCGACCGCGACCGGGAAACGCTCAATTCCAAGATCCTGTCGACGGCCGACACCATCAAGATCCTGGAGACGGAAGTCTCCGACACCGAGCGGCGTCTGCGCAAGCTCGGCGAGAATGAAGATACGGTCCGCGCTTCGCTGGCGAGCCGGCGCGGCGTGCTGTCGGAAGTCCTGGCCGCCCTGCAGCGGATCGGCCGCCGCCCGCCGCCCGCCCTCGCGGTGCGCCCGAGCGACGCACTGGCCGCGGTCCGCAGCGCCATCCTGCTCAATGCGGTCATGCCGGAACTGCGCGTCGAAACCGAAGCGCTGGCCTCCGACCTTGCCGAACTCAGCCGGCTGAAGGACGTGATCGCCAAGGAAAAGAAGACGCTCCTCGGCGACGCCATGCGCTTGGCGGAGGAGAAGTCGCGCCTGGAACTGCTTTTGAGCGCCAAGCGCCAGGAGCGCGACCGGAACGCGCAAAAACTGGCGCAGGAAAAACGCCACGCGCAAGAACTCGCCGAGAAGTCCAAGTCTCTCAAGGAATTGATCGCGCGGATCGAGACCGAGATTGAAAGCGCGCGCGAGGCATCGGAAAAATCGCGCCAGGCATCGGCCGCCGCCAAGCCGGGACGGGAGGGGCGCTGGGATCCCTTCTCCGATCCGGGACGGCTGTCCCCGGCATTGCCGTTTGTCGAGGCAAAAGGCCAGCTGCCATGGCCGGTTGCGGGTGAGATGATTCGGGATTTCGGCCAGGAAGACGACTTCGGCGGCACGACGGAAGGTCAGTCGATCACGACCCGTCCGGGGTCGCCGGTGACGGCTCCTGCGGACGGCTGGGTGGTCTATGCCGGGCCGTTTCGGTCCTTCGGACAGCTCTTGATCCTGAACACCGGCGACGGCTACCATGTGCTGCTGGCCGGGATGGACAGAATCGATGCGGATCTCGGGCAGTTCGTTCTCGCCGGAGAACCGGTGGGTGTTATGGGGACAACCAAGTTGGCGAGTGCGGCAACCTTGGGTCTAGGCTCGACCCAGCCCGTTCTATATGTTGAATTTAGAAAAGACGGACGTGCAATCGATCCCACCCCCTGGTGGGCCGGCACCGAAGAAGAAAAGGCACGCGGATGATTCGGAAATCTTCTCTGCTGCTCGTTGGCGCCCTGATGGGGGCGGCTGCGATCACGACACTGGCTCAACTCCCCATCCGTGTCTCCGACACGGCGAATGCGGCGGCATCGGACACCTATCGTCAGCTCAATCTGTTCGGCGATGTCTTCGAGCGGGTGCGGTCTGATTATGTCGAGGTCCCGGACGACGCGAAGCTCATCGAAAGCGCGATCAACGGCATGCTGTCGTCCCTCGATCCGCATTCCAGCTACATGTCGCCGAAGAGCTTCCGTGACATGCAGGTCCAGACCCGCGGCGAGTTCGGCGGTCTCGGCATCGAGGTCACCATGGAAGACGGCCTGGTCAAGGTGGTCTCCCCCATCGATGACACCCCGGCTGCAAAGGCGGGCATCCTGGCAGGCGACCTGATCACCCAGATCGACGGCGAACAGGTTCAGGGTCTGACCCTGAACGAGGCGGTCGAAAAGATGCGCGGGCCGGTCAACACCGATATTGTCGTGACGGTCCGCCGTACCGGCGTGGACGAACCGTTCGATGTCACCATCACCCGCGACGTCATCCGGATCCGTTCGGTCCGCTGGCGGGAAGAGGATGATGTCGGCTACATCCGCATCACCCAGTTCAACGAACAGACCTCCGACGGCCTGAAGAGCGGTATCGACGAAATCAGCAAGGATATCGGCAAGGACAAGCTGAAGGGCTACATCATCGATCTGCGCAACAATCCGGGCGGTCTGCTGGATCAGGCAATTGCCGTTTCCGACGCCTTCCTCGATCGCGGCGAAATCGTTTCCACCCGCGGGCGCAATGCCGACGAAACCCAGCGCTACAATGCCCGCGCCGGAGATCTGACCGGGGGCAAGCCTGTCATCGTTCTGGTAAACGGCGGGTCTGCTTCGGCGTCTGAAATCGTGGCCGGTGCGCTTCAGGACCACCGCCGGGCGACCATTCTCGGCACCCGGTCCTTCGGCAAGGGCTCGGTCCAGACGATCATTCCGCTCGGCGCCAATGGGGCGATCCGCCTGACGACGGCGCGCTACTACACCCCGTCGGGCACCTCCATCCAGGCCAAGGGCATCACGCCGGATATCGAGGCTCTGCAGGTTCTTCCCGACGACCTCAAGGGCCGGGCAACGACCAAGGGTGAGGCCGGTCTGCGCGGCCACCTGGAAGCCGAAGGCAAGGATGCCAAGGAAGAATCCGGCAGCCAGGCCTACGTGCCGCCGGATCCGAAGGATGACGTTCAGCTGAAGCTGGCCCTGGATCTCCTGCGCGGTGTTCAGGTGAACGGTGCCTTCCCTCCCGCCGGTGACGGTTCGGCGCCGGTTCCGAACTAAGCGAACAAGACCGCGCCGGATTTTCCGCGCGGTTTTCGTCTGATCTGACTGCCCATCCGGGCGACACTTTGAAAACAGGACGCCATGGCGACCGACGATCTCACGGCCCCTTTAGGAATGGGGAAGCGCAGGCTTCTCCGCCTGCCATTCGGTTTGATCGGTGTCGGGATCCTGAGCGTTGTATTCACCACCGCTCTGATCTGGATGGGTGTTGTCGATGATCCGTTCGGCGGCGAGCCGACGGCGGTGATCCCCCTGGATGCCACGGTCGAAGGTCTGGCCTCCAAGGATATCGAGGTTGTCGAGATCCGTCCGGCGCTGGACGGAGAACTGGGACCGAACCTGCGTCCGGAAGACAATCGGGAAAAACTGGGTCCCCGCTACGATCTGCAGATCCCGGAGGAAGGCGGCGGACGATCGGGCGGCCTGTCGGTCAAACCGGATCCCCGCATCAGCGAACGCTCCGGTTATGGCTTCCTGCCGAAGATCGGATCCGACGGCGTTCGTCCGCTGGATGCCTATGCCCGGCCGTTTTCCTCCGAATTCACCTCGATCCCGAAAATCGCCGTCATCATCCAGGGACTGGGCCTGAGCGAAACGGGAACCGAGAACGCGATTGGCAACCTGCCGGCCGATGTCACCTTCGCCATGGCGCCCTACGGCACGGATCTGGACCGGTGGATGCAGAAGGCGCGCGCCAAGGGGCACGAACTGCTTCTGCAGTTGCCGCTCGAACCGTTCGATTTTCCCGACAACGACCCGGGACCGCATACGCTTCTCGTCAGCCTGCGGCCTGCCGAGATGCTGGACCGGCTTGCCTGGCTGATGACCCGGGTGACCAACTACGTCGGCGTGATCAATGAAATGGGCGCCCGGTTCACGACCACCAAGCCGTCCATGCAGCTGCTCCTGGAAAAGCTGCGCGACCGGGGGCTGATGTTCGTCGACAACGGCGAATCCTCCCGCAGCCTGTCCGCGGAAGTCTCATCGGAAGTGAAGGTGCCGTTCAGCTCGGTCGACGTGATCCTCGACGCCGTTCCCCGGGAAGACGAAATCAACGCCAAGCTTCTCCGCCTGGAGGGCATTGCGCGCGCCCGGGGCGTTGCCGTCGCATCCGGGTCGGCCCTGCCGGTCACCGTCCGCCAGCTTGAGATCTGGTCGCGGGATCTGGAGGAGCGCGGGCTTCAGCTCGTACCGGTCAGCGCAACCATCGACAGATAGAGCGGGACGGCTTTTTCCATGACGGATTCAACCCTCGGACCGGATTTTCCGCCCGCCCGCAACGGCCTGCCATACCGTCCTTGCGTCGGCATCATGCTCTTGAACGCGGAAGGCAAGGTCTGGATCGGCAAGCGGGACGACGGGAACGGCAAGTCGGAATATGAATTCGCCTGGCAGATGCCCCAGGGCGGCATCGACAAGGGCGAAACCCCGCGCGCGGCAGCCCTTCGGGAACTTTACGAGGAAACCTCGATCCGCTCCGTCAGCATCGTGGCTGAGGCGCCGGTCTGGTTCACCTACGATTACCCCGAGGACGTTCAGCAAAACACGCGGAAAGGCAAATACGGCGGCCAGGCGCAGCGCTGGTTCGCGCTCCGCTTCGAGGGATCCGAAGCCGAGATCGATGTTCTCAACCCGCCTGATGGCCACGAGGTGGAGTTCTGCGCGTGGCGCTGGGAGGACGCAGCCCGGCTGCCCGACCTGATCGTTCCCTTCAAGCGGCAGGTTTATCAAGGCGTTGTGGACGCTTTTTCCGGTCTGACTGCTTGACTTTCCCCCGCCGGTGCAGTGCCTTGAGGCCAAACGGCTCAACACGCCTATAAAAAGGGGAGAGAGATGGACCTCGGCAAGGGACTGAACGGCAAAAGAATCCTGATCACCGGGGCATCCAGCGGGATCGGCGCGCATTTTGCGCGGGTCGCTGCCAGGCACGGCGCCCATGTGGCGCTTGCCGCCCGCCGGACCGACCGGCTGGAACAGCTCGCCGGCGAACTCGTTGAAATGGGCGCCCAGAGCGCGAGACCGATCGAACTCGACGTCAGTGACGGCGCTTCGATCCACCACTGCCGGGCGCAGGCGGTCGAAGCCTTCGGCGGTTTGGATATCCTGGTCAACAATGCGGGCATCGCCCGCGAAGGCGCCGCCCTCGACCAGACCGCGGAAGATTTCGACGCCGTCATGGACGTCAATCTGCGCGGGGTCTGGCTGATGGCGATTTCCTGCGGTCGCCACTGGCGGGATACCGGACAACCCGGCGTGATCGTCAACATCGCCTCCATTCTCGGGCTTCGGGTGGGCTCGGGCGTCGCGTCCTATGCGGTCTCCAAGGCCGGTGTCGTGCAGATGACCAAGGCTCTGGCGCTTGAATTCGCGCGCCACCAGGTCCGGGTCAACGCCCTTGCGCCGGGCTATTTCGAAACGGAAATCAACGAAGGCTTCTTCAATACGCCTGCGGGCGAAAAAATGGTGGGCCGGGTGCCCATGCGCCGGATCGGCGATCTGTCCGAACTCGACGGGCCGTTCCTGCTGCTTGCGAGCGATGCCTCGCGCTACATGACCGGCGCGGTGATCCCGGTCGATGGCGGCCATCTGGTGTCGTCCCTATGAGCCGACGCATGTTCCCTGCGCCCAATTCGTGAGGACATAGGATCATGGAGAAGCTGCCTCCCTTCGATCTGATGGATCTGCGGCTGCTTCTTGCGCTTGCCGAACACCGGCATTTCGCCCATGCGGCCCGGGCCTGCAATTTGTCCCAGCCGGCCCTTTCCGGGCGGATCCGCAAGCTCGAGACGGCGCTCGGTTCGCCGCTTGTTTTCCGCAGCAAGCGGTTCGAGGGTTTCACCCCTGAAGGCGAACGGGCGCTTGGCTGGGCCAGGCTTATCCTCACTGACTGCAGCGGCTTCGTCCAGGATCTCAGTGGCGACGGGGAAGGGCCGCAGGGTACCTTGCGCATCGGCGTCGTCCCTTCCGCAACTCCGTTCGCGGGCCGTCTGTGCGGGGCCCTGGCGAGCCGTTTCCGGCAGCTCAGGCCTCAAGCCTTGTCGATGGCATCCAGCGCCATCGAAAAGGGGCTTCAGGAATTTACCATCGATGCCGGTATCACCTATCTGAGACCCGGCATGGAGAAGGTGTCGCGGGCTCTCCCACTCTTTGAAGAGCAATACTGCCTGGTCGCCGATCCGGCCCTTGTAAAGAAGGAACGCAAGAGCGGCGGCCTGTCCTGGTACGATGCGGCCGACCTGCCCCTGTGCCTGCTGACGCCGGACATGCAGAACCGGCGGATCATCGACGAGACCTTCGCGGCGACCGGCAAGAAGCCCGGGCCGAGGTTCGAGACCAACAGCTTCAACGCGATCCTGTCCCTGTTGATGGAGGGGGCCTATGCCGCGGTCCTGCCGAAGGAACAGGCCGCGGTCGGCCATACGGAAGGTCTTGTGGTCCTGGACCTCGTCGAACCGGAAGTCCGCTCTATAATCGGTCTGGTGGTTCCGCTGCGGGAGCCGATGCTGCCGGTGACGGCGGCCTTGTGGGACCTGTCGAAATCGGTTTGCGGCAAGTTTGATAATCAGGACTGATTAAACAATCGAAAAATGCAATTTGCGTTGATTGAAGCTTCGGCGTTTTCTGGCCGGAAACACGTCAGTCAGGAACGCAAACATCATGACATTTGGCAAGGGGCTTTCCAGAAAGCCGTCCCAGCCCAAAGGCCGGCAAATCGAGGAAACCGCCCTGGCGGAAGTGCGGAATCTGCTTGGATCCGAATCGCGCCGCCGCGACCTCCTGATCGAGCATCTGCACAAGATCCAGGACGCCTACGGCTGCCTTCAGGCGAAACACCTGCGCGCCCTGGCAGACGAGATGCGGCTTTCCCAGGCGGAGGTCTTCGAGGTCGCAAGCTTCTATCACCATTTCGATATCGTGCGCGAAGGCGAGGCGGCGCCCGCGCCGCTGACCGTGCGCGTATGCGACAGCATTGCCTGTTCCCTGAAAGGCGCCGACGCATTGGCGGCCGCCCTTCAGACCGGCCTCGATCCGGCAAAGGTCCGGGTTCAGAAGGTGCCCTGCATCGGCCGTTGTGCCGCGGCACCCGCGGTCCAGGTCGGCAAGCGGGCGGTGGACGGGGCAAGCGAGCTCTCCGTCCGTGCGGCGATCTTCGAAGGCGAAACGGAGCCGCAGATCCCGGACTACATCGGTCTGGACGCTTATCGTGCCGACGGCGGTTACAAGGTGCTTCAGCGTGTCCGCAACGGAGACCTCGACGTCGACGCGATCGCCGATCATGCGCTGGAAGCGGGCTTGCGCGGCCTCGGCGGCGCAGGCTTTCCGACCGGCACCAAGTGGAAGATCGTTCACGACCTGCCCGGCCCGAAATACCTGACGGTCAACGGCGACGAGGGCGAACCGGGCACGTTCAAGGACCGTTACCATCTGGAACGCGATCCGCACCGCATGCTGGAAGGCGCGCTGATCGCCGCCCATGCCATTCAGGCGGAACGCATCTATCTCTACATGCGTGACGAATATCCGGCCGTCCTGGAAATCCTGCGCCGGGAAATCGCAGGCTTACGCGAACAGGGCGTCATCACCACCATCGACATCGAGCTGCGCCGCGGCGCGGGCGCCTATATCTGCGGCGAGGAAAGCGCGATGATCGAGTCGATCGAAGGCAAGCGCGGCCTGCCGCGCCACCGCCCGCCCTATATCGCCCAGGTCGGCCTGTTTAACCGGCCGACGCTCAATCACAACATCGAGACCCTCTACTGGATCCGCGACATCGTCGAAAAAGGATCCGAGTGGTTCGCGGACCAGGGCCGGCGCGGCCACAAGGGCTTCCGCTCCTTCTCCGTCTCCGGCCGGGTGAAAGAGCCTGGCGTGAAGCTGGCGCCGGCCGGCATCACCATGAACGAGTTGATCGCCGAGTATTGCGGCGGCATGGAAGACGGCCACAGCTTCAAGGCCTATCTGCCGGGCGGTGCGTCCGGCGGCATTCTGCCGGCCTCGCTCGCCGACGAGCCGCTCGATTTCGGCACGCTGGAAAAGCACGGCTGTTTCATTGGCAGCCATGCCATTGTCGTCTTTTCCGATCAGGATGACATGCGCGACGTGGCGCTCAACCTGCTGCGCTTCTTCAAGCATGAAAGCTGCGGCCAGTGCACGCCATGCCGGTCCGGCACGGAAAAGATGGTCGCGCTGCTTCAGGACAAGACCTGGGACAAGGACAAGATCGCCGACCTGGACGCAGTCATGCGCACTGCCTCCATCTGCGGCCTGGGACAGGCGGCAGCCAATCCGGTCGCCTCGGTCCTGAAATTCTTTGCCGAGGAGGAACGGGTATGACGAAAACGGTCACCTTTACCCTCGACGGACGCGAAGTCATCGCGAATGAGGGCGAAACCATCTGGCAGGTCGCCAAGCGCGAAGGCGTCGCGATCCCGCACCTTTGCCACAAGGATGCGCCGGGCTACCGCTCCGACGGCAACTGCCGCGCCTGCATGGTCGACATCGAGGGCGAGCGGACGCTGACCGCCTCCTGCGTCCGCGAACCTTCTGACGGCATGGTGGTGAAGACGGAGTCCGAACGGGCGGTCAAGGCGCGGGAGATGGTGTTCGAACTGCTGGTCGCCGACCAGCCGCCGCGCGAAGCCCATCCGGATCCGGAAAGCGATTTCTGGCGCTGGTCGGATACGCTCGGCGTGACCGCAAGCCGTTATGCGCGGGGCGAAAAACCCGCCCAGGACATCTCCCATCCGGCGATCGCGGTCAATCTCGACGCCTGCATCGCCTGTAACCTGTGCGAACGCGCCTGCCGGGAGGTTCAGGTCAACGACGTGATCGGCATGGGCTGGCGCGGCCACCATGCGGCCCCGGTGTTCGACCTGGCCGATCCCATGGGCCTGTCCACCTGCGTTGCCTGCGGCGAGTGCGTTTCCGCCTGCCCGACGGGCGCGCTGTTCGAAAAGAGCATGATGGATGAGACGGCAAAGACACGGGCCGTCTTTCCGGACGAAACCGTCGACAGCGTCTGCCCTTTCTGCGGGGTCGGTTGCCTGACCTCCGTCTCGGTCAAGGACGGCCGGATCGTGAAGGTCGAAGGCCGCAACGGCCCGGCGAACGAGAACCGGCTCTGCGTCAAGGGCCGCTTCGGCTTCGATTATGTGTCCAGCCCCGAGCGCCTGACCAAACCGCTGATCCGCCGCGACGACGCGCCCAAGCACGGCGACATGTCGCTTTATCCGAAGGACTGGCGCGAGGTGTTCCGAGAGGCGACCTGGGACGAAGCGCTGGACCGGGCGGCCGCTGGGCTGAAGGCAAGCTTTGCAGCCAAGGGCGGCGCCGGCATTGCCGGCTTCGGCTCGGCCAAGGGCTCCAACGAGGAAGCCTATCTGTTCCAGAAACTGATCCGCCAGGGCTTTGCCACCAACAACGTCGACCACTGCACCCGCCTTTGCCATGCCTCTTCCGTCGCTGCCCTGATGGAAGGGATCGGCTCCGGTGCGGTGACCGCGCCGTTCACCGCGGCACTCGATGCGGACTGCATGATCGTGATCGGCGCCCGGCCGGAACAGAACCATCCGGTCGCCGCCACCTATATCAAGCAGGCGGCCAAGAACGGCGTAAAGCTGATCGTCATGGATCCGCGCCGCCAGGGCTTGATGCGCCACGCAGACTACGGCCTCGTCTTCAAGCCGGGCACCGACGTGGCAATGCTGAACGCCATCCTCAACGTCATCATCTCCGAAGAGCTCTACGACCGGCAGTACATCGCCGCCCACGTGGACGGATTCGAGGCGCTGAAGGCGAAGATCGCCGAGTTCACGCCGGAAGCCATGGCGCCGGTCTGCGGCATCGAGGCGGAAACCCTGCGCGAGGTCGCAAGGCTTTACGCCACCTCGGCCAAGTCGATCATCTTCTGGGGCATGGGCGTGTCCCAGCATGTGCACGGTACGGACAATGTGCGCGCCCTGATCGCCATGGCGCTGACCACCGGCCAGATCGGCCGCCCGGGCACCGGGCTGCACCCGCTGCGCGGCCAGAACAACGTTCAGGGTGCGTCTGATGCCGGCCTGATCCCGATGCTCTATCCCGATTACCGCTCGGTGGAAAATCCGGACATCCGCGCCGAATTCGAGGACGCCTGGGGCCGGACGCTGGATCCGGTGCGTGGCCTGACCGTGGTCGAGATCATCGACGACATTCTCGCCGGCGGCATCGAGGCCATGTATATCCTGGGCGAAAACCCGGCCATGTCCGATCCGGACCAGGCCCATGCCCGCAAGGCGCTGGCCACCTTGAAGCATCTGGTCGTACAGGACATCTTCCTGACCGAAACCGCCTGGTTTGCCGACGTGGTCCTCCCGGCCTCCGCGCACGCGGAAAAGCTCGGCACCTACACCAACACCAACCGCCAGGTCCAGATCGGCCGCCCCTGCGTGCCCATGCCCGGAGAGGCACGGGCGGACTGGGAGCTGATCGTGGAGCTTGCCAACCGGCTCGGCCTCGACTGGTCCTATGGCGGCGTGCCGGAAATCTACGAGGAAATGCGCTCGCACATGGCCTCGCTGGACCATATCTCCTGGGAGCGGCTGGAGCGCGACGGCACGGTCACCTATCCGGCCGACGGTGATGACACGCCGGGTAACGAGATCCTGTTCGGCCAGTCTTTCCCGACGGCCGACGGCCGCGGCCGGCTCGTGCCGACCGACCTGGTGCCGCCGGACGAATTGCCCGACGACGATTTCCCGCTGGTTCTGACCACGGGCCGCATGCTGGAACACTGGCACACCGGCGCCATGACGCGCCGGGCCACCATTCTCGATGCCATCGAGCCGGAACCGGTCGTCTCCATGCATCCGAAGGACATCGGGCGGGCAGGGCTTGAGATCGGTCAGCAGGTCACGGTGGAAACCCGGCGCGGTGAGATCACCCTGACCCTGCGCGCGGACCGGGACGTGTCCTCGGGAATGCTGTTCATTCCCTTCTGCTACACGGAAGCCCCGGCGAACATGCTGACCAACCCGCAGCTCGACCCCTTCGGCAAGATCCCGGAGTTCAAGTTCTGCGCGGCAAGGATCAGGCCGGCAATGGCACAAGCCGCCGAATAGGACGACTGTGAACCGGCAGACGGAAACGCTCCGCCTGCCGTCCGGTCGTCAATGCGTCGATGTCACCTGAACATTCAAAAGCCCCGGCAGCACCTGCGGCGTGACCATGCTGCCGACGATCTGGGCGACCGGCACCGGCTTCACAGGGGCCAGCACGACCCGGAAGGTACCCGGATTGGCGAGAAAATCCGCCACCGCATCGCTGACCGTCTTTGTAAAGGCCGGATCGTTGATCGGCTGCAGCGCTGCTTCCGCCTGCATCACCAGTGCCTGGATGAAGGTCTCTTCGGGAGCACCGGCATCCTGCGCCATCTTCTGAATGGCCTTCGTCGTCACGCCGGCATCGGCGAAGCTGATCTCGGCACCGACGAAGGCAGAGGAGACGAGGGCGATCTGGCCCTGGGTTTGCGGATCCTCGAACAGCGCCTTCGGAACATTGGCGAACTTCATCGTGGCTTCGGCCCGGCCCAGGTCCTGAACGTCGATCATCAGCTTCTCAAGCGTCAGTTCGAGGGTGTCTTCGTCCCAGTGAAGCCGGGTCTCGTCGGACCAGGTAAAGTTTTTGAGACCGATCTCTTTCAGGAATGCGGCGGCCTGCGCATTGTCCAGGGCATCGACGGGGATCGATGCGTTGTCGGTCCTTGCGGAGATGTCCGTCGGGATCGGCGCGGCTGTGGTCGAAAAATCATGCGCCAGTTTGCCGACGACGATTTCACCTTCGCCAGGCACGACAATGTGCAGGTCTTCCAGACCGTAGGAAATCGACCGGGGTGTGAACACCCGGGCGATCCGCATCGGATCCGGTCTGGACTTGCCGGCCTCCGTGACGAGGGTCGGAATGAGTTTGGCCATCGGTCCGTAGGGTGCGAAGTCCAGATTGCCCAGGTGAGCCCGTCCAAGGCTGAAAGACCCGCCATTGGGAAGAGAGGGCGCTTTCATGTCGGAGACGCGGATATCGCCTATCTTGTCCGAGCTCATTTCGGACAAACCGATTTCGCCCATTGAAAATGTAACCGTCTGCCTTTGGTCTTCGCCATTCGGCAAGGTGACTATGATGTCACGCATACTGGCATCCGAAATGCCAAAGGATCGGTAGGCCTGGAACGCGGCGGTAACGAATTGCTCAAGGGCCGGTTTCTTGCCGGAAAACAGATCGTCAAGAAGGTCGAGGAAATCGAAGTCCCGCTTCGTGACGGTTACGCCCGAGACATCTACGCTTGCAATCGTCACGTCATACGGTTGATCCGGCGGTATGTTCCGATGGATCTCGTAATTCTGGGCCTGCGCAGAGCGGAGAAGCGGCAGCGGGTTTCCGGTTTCCGGAACGTCGGGATCGAGCAGAGCCAGGAAATTGCCGAGGTTAATATCCTTGTAGGAAGTGCGGCCCTGACGGGAGGTCTCTTTCCCGGCTTTTTTGCCAGCAATCGTGACCTCAATGTCTTGCGTGGCACCTTCGGTGGAATATTCGCCGATGACGCCGTCTTTGAAGTTGAGTGCCTGATAGCCTGTCACCGTGATTTTATTGTTTCCTGTAATCGCGGTGCCATCATCAGTGTGCAACGTGACCGAAATAATTCCGCTGATCTCATCCGTTTCTACGCTGTCATAGGAACCGGCTTTAAGAAAAGAAAGAACCGGAAGCCAGCGGCTTGCCGGGTGCTGCGGATCTTCAGCAGGCAGCTTGGGCAGGACGATTGTATAGTTGTCCGCCCGAACGCCGGTCATGGTGAGGTTCGATTGGACGATACTTTCACCGTTAAGCATCACATTGACCGATAAACCGGCGCCTTCGGGATAGCGCACGGCGTCCGCGTGAATGCCGCTTTCAGTCTGCGTCAAGCCGGTAAAAGCCATGGCGGGACTGGAAACAGTTAGCGAATACTCCAAATGCTGCTTCTGCTGCTTCTGCTGCTTCTTGCTGTCATCCGGGGCGCCCGGTTCGGTCGTTTCGGATTTTTTCGGAATTGCAAAGTCAGCAGAACCGGAGAAATTCATCCGGAAATTCGGGACGGTCACCGTATCGGTTGCGCTGTCGTATTGGATCGGGTCGTTTGTAACGTCGAACCCGAGCTTTTTCAGGCTGTCCGGATAGGCCCTGAACGCCTCTTCGGCCGCGCTCTGGGCGTAGGCGGACGTGGCCGGTACGACGAGAGCGGCGCCGATCCACAAGGCTGCCGTACAGCGTGATATCCGCGCCCGGGCTTTGTGAAGCCGGCCCGGCCGACCATCGGATATTGAGGCAGATGAAGAAAGCAAACGAAATCTCCCGTCCAAGATACTGAAAAAGCAACGGAAGAGATTTAAGCGGTGTTCGTGACGGTTTTGCAATAAGGGGTTGTGAAAAAAGACGATGTCGGTTTCCATCTGAAGGCCGGACGGCTGACAAGGTCCTAACTCTCGATAGTCACCCCGGGCGAACGCAGTGAGACCCGGGGCCGGGGAGGCAGAAGCCTTATGGCTTCAATGTTGTTATCCTGACAAAGACCGTGGCTCGCCGGTCCCGGATCTCCGCTGGCGCTGCGTCCGGGATGCCGAAATCGGGTTTTATTCCGAGCCTCGGGCTCTCACCCAAGCCCGTTTCCGCCCGCAAAGAGCAGCGTGTCCAGACCGCGCACGACGCCGGTGATCCGGGTCTCGCCCGGCTCGGCAAGCTTGCGGGCCGCCAGGAGCGAGCCCTTGACGAAGGGTTCGCCGTGGGTGATGGCCTCGTGGCAGAGTTTCAGCCGTTCCGTGCCCGTGCCGAAGATCGCCTCAACCCGGCTGGCAAAGCCCGGCAGGCGCAGCGAGTGGCATTGCACGCCCTCGACGGTGGCCCCGCGCGCGGCCGGTTCGCCATGGATCTCGCCAATCGGAACCTCCAGTTTCGGTCTTTTGACCTCCGCGAGCTTTTCCGCCAGTTCCCGTGCCGTGCCGCTCGGTGCGTCCGGTTTGGTGGGCTTGCAGGTGTCGATGACCTCGAAATGATCCAGATGCCGGGCGGCGAAGAGCGCGAAATGCTGCAACAGGGCCGCAGTCAGCGAGAAGTTGCCGGTCACGATGCCGATGCCGGCCTGCCGCGCCGGAGCGTCAAGAGCCTCCAGCTCGCTGGCGCTGAAGCCGGTGGTGCCGAGAACCACGGGCACCTTGTGGGCAATCGCCTTGGCGAGGTTCTCCTTCGTGACCTCATAGACGGAGTAGTCGATCAGGACATCGACGCCGCTCCTGAAGGCGTCTTCCACATCCGTGACGACGGTGACGCCCGTTGCCGGCTGGCCGATCGCCTCGCCCGCATCCCGGCCTGCAGCACTCCTCGCGACAGCGCCTACGAGTTCAAGGTCCGGTTCGGCCACGATGGCGGGCAGCAGCGCCCGGCCGACACCGCCGGTGACGCCGGAAAGACAGATGCGGAGCGGCGGTTTCGTCATGGGAAGGGTCCTTGTCGAGAGCGGGTGCGGCAGCTCACTGCCATTCGGCGCGCACGTCCGGATCGGTTTCCCCGACGAGCCGTGCGTCTCTTTCTGCCTCAACGACCGCCGCCGGGGCAAGCCGCTTCAGCGCCCAGATTGCTGCACCTCTGACGACCGGGTCGTCGTCGGATAGATGAATCCGGACCGTCGGCAGCAGGTCCGTGTCGTTGGAATTGCCGCTGGCGATCAGGACATTGCGCAGGAACCGGTTGCGGCCGATGCGCTTGACCGGAGAGCCGGAGAAGAGCTTGCGGAAGACGGCGTCGTCGAGTTGCAGGAGATCGGCGAGCCTCGGCGCTTTCAGGTCGTCGCGGGCGATCAGCCTGGCTTCTTGTGCGGCGGAGGCGAACTTGTTCCAGGGGCAGGCGGCGAGGCAATCGTCGCAGCCGTAGATGCGGTTGCCCATCGGTTCGCGGAATTCCTCCGGGATCGGCCCGGCGTGCTCGATGGTGAGATAGGAAATGCAACGCCGCGCGTCGAGCTGATAGGGCGCCGGAAAGGCGTCGGTCGGGCAACTGTCGAGGCAGGCCCGGCAGGAGCCGCAGTGATCTTCTTCCGCGCCTGAAGGCGGCAGCTCCAGGGTGGTGAAGATCGCCCCCAGAAAGAACCACGAGCCGAGGTCGCGGGAGACCAGGTTGGTGTGCTTGCCCTGCCAGCCGAGGCCGGCGGCTTCCGCCAGCGGCTTTTCCATCACAGGCGCCGTGTCGACGAAGACCTTCACGTCACCGCCCGCGCGGGAGACCAGAAAGCTCGCCAGCTCCTTCAGCCGGCCCTTGATGACGTCGTGGTAGTCCCGGTTGCGCGCATAGACCGAAATGCCTCCGGTCGAGGGATCTTTCAGATGCGCCAGCGGATGGTTGTCCGGTCGGTCGTCCGGTCCGTAATTCATGGCGAGCATGAGAACGGATTTTGCTTCCGGCCAGAGCACCCTCGGATCGGCGCGGCGCTCTTCCGTTTCCGCCATCCAGCCCATGGTGCCGTGATAGCCGGCCTTCAGGAATTGGCGGAGCCGCTCCGGCGCTTGGGGAATCGCATCGGCGGAGGCGATTTTCAGATCGTCGAAGCCGAGCGCTACGGCCTTCTCGCGCAACCGGGCGAGAAGCTTGTCGGTCTTTGTGCTGGTCGTGTTCCGGGAAGTCAGAAATCCAGGTCCGCGTAGCTCGCCGCCGGCGGCATGCCGAGGATCTTTTCGCCCAGGAGAGGACGCATGCTCGGACGCGACTTCATGCGCGCGTACCAGCTCTTCACGTTTTCCTCTTCCGCCCATTTCACTTCGCCCAGGTAGTCCGCGCAGGAAAGCTCTGCCGCCAGCGCGAAATCGGCAAAGGACAGCCGGTCGCCTGCAAGCCAGCGGCGCGAGGCGACAAGATAACCGAAATAGCGCAGATGGTGGGGAATGTTCGCCCGTGCGACGCGAAGCACGGCGGAATCCGGCTCGCCGCCGCCGGCGGATCGCGGCATGGCCTGCTTGTAGATCCGCTCGCGCACCAGGTGTCCGACCACCTCGTGATCGAATTTGCCGAGCGACCAGTCCACCAGCCGCCGTGTTTCCGCGCGCGCCTCCGGATGGTCGGGCATCAGCCGCCGGTCGCCCACCGCGTAGCCACGGGTTTCGTCGAGATATTCCATGATCGGTCCCGGACCGCAGATCGCGGGGCCGCCGTTTTCCACCAGGACGGGAACGGTGCCCGCCGCATTCAGCTCCAACAGCTCCCGCGGCCGTTCCCAGGGGTTCACCTGCACTTCCTCGAAGGCGGCCTGGTACTCGGCCAACACGAGGCGGATGAAACGCGACGACGGCGAAAACGAATGGTGATACAGCGTGAGCATACGGGGCTTCTGACAGGGCCTTGAAACGGGCGGAAGAGGCGGCTGGCCTTTTACGCCAGCATCAATTATGCGCCTAGTTGTCAATTATGACTGGAACAAGGTTATCAAGGGATTGATGACCGTTATCGACAACGATTTGACATGTGGATCGATTACCTCAAGCAATAGGCTCGGGGGTTTCCTTTATCGATTGATTCGGAGTGACAAGCGATTATGGACGGACAAACGATTTTCGACGCACTGGTCCTCGGGATCGTCGAGGGGCTGACGGAATTCATTCCCGTTTCCTCCACCGGACACCTCCTCCTGCTGGGCCATTTCCTCGGCTTTGAAAGCACCGGCAAGACCTTCGAGGTCCTGATCCAGCTCGGCGCCATCCTGGCGATCTTGACCGTCTATGCCGGGCGGCTGTGGAAGATCGCCGTGGCCCTGCCCAGCGACCAGAATGCCCGGCTTTTCGTCCTCGGCATTCTGCTGGCCTTCCTGCCGGCCGCCGTGATCGGCGTCATGGCGCATAAATTCATCAAGGAAGTGCTGTTTGAATCGCCGGCGCTGATCTGCACCACGCTCCTGCTCGGAGGCTTCGTTCTCCTGTGGGTCGACAAGATAGAGCTGAAACCCCGCTACACCAATGTGATGGACTACCCGCTCTGGCTCTGTTTCGTGATCGGCGTGTTCCAGTGCCTGGCCATGGTGCCCGGCGTCTCCCGGTCCGGTGCGACCATCGCCGGCGCTCTCCTGTTGGGCACGGACAAGCGGTCTGCGGCGGAATTCTCCTTCTTCCTCGCCATGCCCACCATGGTCGGCGCTTTCGCCTATGACCTCTTCAAGAACCGCGACGTGCTGTCCGCCGACGATGCGACGCTGATCGCGATCGGCTTCGTCGCCTCCTTCATCGCCGGTGTCTTCGTGGTCCGCGGCCTGCTCGACTTCGTCAGCCGCCACGGCTTCGCCCCCTTCGCCTACTGGCGGATCATCGTCGGCCTCGCCGGTTTCGCCGGGCTCTATCTGGTCGGCTGAGTCGTCTTCAGCTGCCAGCGCCCTGTCCGTCATGCACGGCGGCCAGGGCCGTCAGCTCATCGGCCAGCTCCTGCCGCAACTCGGTCGGCTCGAGGATTTCCGCCCCCGGGCCGAGCCAGCGCACCAGCGGCAGGATGCGCTCCCGGCTGGCGTTGGGAATGCCGATGACGATGGCGCCGTCTTCCGCAGGGGTAAACGCCGCGTGCTTGTAGTACCAGTCGGCGCTGAGCTTTCTGGCCTGACCGGGGGTGATCTTGATCCGCGCGACCGGTCCCTCCCGTTCCCACCGGCGCATGGCGCGCGACAGCCAGACGCCGCCGAGCAGGGACTGGACGGTAAAATCCTTCGGCGGGCGGAACCGGAAGCCGCTGACCTCCAGGTCGCTCGCCCGGTCGGCCCGGTAAATCTTCAGGATATCCGTGTCGACGCAGCGCCCAGCGAGATACCACAGGTCCCGGTCGAACAGGATGCCGTAGGGCTCCACGTCATGGGCCCTGAGTTCCTGCCGGCTGGGGTTGGCATAGTCGAACCGCACCCGCCTGCTTTCCAGCAGTCCCATCATGAACCCGTCGAGCGCCCGCTGCCATGCGCCGGTCGGTTCCGCCTTCGTGCCCGCGTGGAAAATGTCGGCCGGCACCGGCTCGATGCCGATGATGCGGTCGGCCTGGCTGAGCAGGTCATGGACGGCCTTCGGCAGCGAGGCGACCAGCTTGCGCTCCGCCGCTTCCAGGTCTGCGGCCAGCGGCGTGGTGCGGATGGAGCGGATCAGGGCAAGGGCGGAGAGTAGGGCGGCCGTCTCGTTGCGCGACAGCGCCACCGGCGGATGCAGATATCCCTTGGCGAGCCGATAGCCGCCTTCCGCGCCGCGTTCCGCATCGACCGGGACCCCGAGCGCGATCAGCCGGTCGATGTCCCGGTAAATGGTCCTGAGTGACACGTCGAACCGCGCCGCCAGCGTCGTTGCGCTGACCAGCTTGCCGCTGCTCAAAAGCAGCAGAATGCCAAGCGCGCGCTCGATCGGGTTCATGGGGGATCTCCTTCCGCCTGACCTTTCCTACCGTAAAAAATACGGAACTGGAACAGAACAGGATCAAACCTGACTCACTGCTGTCAGGTATGCCCTGTCACAGTCTCCTCAAGCCCGGAAATTCAACAGGTTTCAGACCTCCGGGACTGACAGGAGACAGGACATGACACTGACACTGGAAACCACCTTCGGCCGCCGCCTGCGCCGCCGCTCGATCGCAGTCCGCATTCTGCAGGCGATCGCGAATGCCCTCCATCGGGCCCATCGCCGGCGCGTGACGGAAAAGGCGCTGTGCAAACTGAGCGACCGTGAGCTGGACGACATCGGCGTGACCCGGACGTCCACCGGCTACATCCTGGCCCCCTGGCATCCGGACCGGGATTCCTCGGACTGGCGTTACCGGGAAAGGAAATGACAGGCATCCCGATCAGGCTCCGGAGAAATCCGGGGCCTGTCCGTTAGTCTGCTGTGTGATTTTTTCTCGCGTCATTCCGGACAAGCGCAGCGAAGCTGCGTGCAGATCCGGAATCCAGACATCAGCCGCGCACATGCGCGCCCGATTTCCCATTGAAAGCGGTGCTCGCTTGCGCTCGCGCTGTCAGCTGGATCCCAGATCAGCGTTCGGCAGAGCCTCACTTGTCTGGGATGACTGGAGCAATGCGGCTACCTTCCCGCCCTCAGGCGATGCGGTGGGCGTCGTACTGGCCGTGTTCGCGGAAGCGGTCCAGGTAGGTCGGCAGGATCGTCGCCAGCGTCGTCGGGCTGATGCCCATGCCGTCAAGGGTCCGGCCTTCCCTGGCGGCGGCTTCCGACACCACGTTGTCGGTCTTCAGAAGCGCCACCTGGTCGGCCGTCAGCATCGGCTTGGGCAGCATCTGCAGGATCTTGCCCATCAGGGAGGCGATCTCGAAGGGCAGCGGCACCAGCATGCGCTGCCGGCGCGTCACCGCCATCATCTCTTCCAGGCATTCGCGGAAGGTCTTCACTTCCGGTCCGCCGAGCTCATAGGTCGTGCCCGGCTTCAGCTCGCCGTCGACGGCCCTGGCCACGGCTTCGGCCACGTCGCAGACATAGACCGGCTGGAACTTCGTGTGCCCGCCGCCGATCAGCGGCAGGGCCGGCGCAAACCGCGCCATGTCGGCGAACTTGTTGAAGAAGTCGTCCTCCGGCCCGAAAATGATGGAGGGGCGCAGGATGATGCTGTCCGGCAGGGTTTCCATCACGCCGGCCTCGCCGGCCGCCTTGGAGCGGGCATAGGCCGAAGCGCTGTCCGCGTCCGCGCCGATCGCCGAAACATGGGTGATGGCCGAAAGCCCGGCCGCGCGGGCGGCCTCGGCAATGGCGCGCGGGCCGAAGTCCTGGACGGCGTCGAAGGTCTGCTTGCCGCTCGGCGCCAGGATGCCGACCGCGTTGACGACCGCGTCAGACCCCTGCACGGCCCGGTCGACCGACCAGCGGTAGCGCAGGTTCGCCTGGACGGCCATGATCTGCCCCGGCGCGCCGAGCGGCTGGAGGTGGGTCGCCAGATCCGGCCGGCGCACGGCGGCGCGCACCCGGTAGCCGCGCTTTGCCAGCGCCTGCACCACATGGCGTCCGACGAAACCGGAAGCGCCGAAGACCGTGACGAGTTTTCCATTCAAAGCCGTGGACATGCCGCTAGCCCCTGTCGTGTCTTGCAAAGTCGCGTCTTGAATTATAGCCGTGCAATCCCGGTTCCGAAACCGGGGCACGTACAGTCTCTTAGCCCTTTGCCGGCCGCCTGTGAAGGGTCATGTGAAAGCCTTCCTGTGCGGGAATGAAATTGTCTGCAAAAGGGTGATTGACAAGTCCCCGGCAGACCCTTACAAGCGCCCACCTGAGCCCGGCTTTGAAGGCTGGCGGCGCGGATCGAAAGACCTCGCCCGCCCGTTGAAAACAGGCTCAATGCCCAGGTGGCGGAATTGGTAGACGCGCCAGCTTCAGGTGCTGGTGCTCGCAAGGGCGTGGAGGTTCGAGTCCTCTCCTGGGCACCAAATTCCGGTTTCGGATCGTCCGAGATGATCCAGAAACACGACAAAAAGCTCCGGTTTTCCGGGGCTTTTTTCGTTTGGGGGGTGGGGCTCCTAAAGGCGTTGTACTGGCCTGAATCAATCAGTCCCCTGCGTTGCATTCTCATTAGTTGCCTGTTTGGATATCGTGATTGTGGCGCCTGAGACCGGGGAGGTGAACGTGCCCTACATTTCTTCAAGCCATTATTTGAGAATGAAAAAGAAATATCGTGAAGAGGTCGCCCGCCATCTGGCGGAATGTGCGCGTCGGCAGGAAGTTATCACCTATGGCGAACTCGCAGACAGGTTTGGCGGAATCGCGAGAGCTTGGGGCGATGCGCTAGGCGGTATTGCCATACGCTGCCATGAAAAAGGCTGGCCGCTGTTGCCCGTCGTCGTCGTCAACAAGAAGACGCGCATGCCGTCTGTGGCTGCGGTGCTCTACAAGGATCTCGGGCTTCAGTCAGAGTCGGATATCCGAGCGGAGCAGGCAAAATGCTTTGCCAAAGATTGGACGTCCACGTCTCTATTGAGTTGATCGTCCGGAAACACTTTCTGCATCAGAAGAAAATTTTCAATTGCCCGCGAAGGTTGATTTCCCTTTTGTCATAAGCACTAGATGGCAACGAGTCGTTTGGGAGCCCGGGTGCTGAATGTCTGAAGAAATCGACGCTTTCATTGATCGCTGGAAACCGTCCGGCGGCAGCGAGATGGCGAATTTTCAGACGTTCGCCAACGAACTGACGGATCTGCTCGGTGTTGAACGGCCCAAGCCTGCCACCGCTGACGGCGATCATAATGACTATCGTTTCGAACGCCCCGTTACCTTCACCCACACGGGTCGAAAGAGCCGAGGCCGGATCGACCTCTACAAACGCGGGTGTTTCATCCTTGAGGCCAAACAAGGTGGTGATCGGGTCAAGAAGGAAGACATGAACCAGCTGGCGCTCGTGTTGCAGGAAGCGCCACCTAAATTTCAGCACGCTCATGGGGTTCGCGGCAGCGCCAAATGGGACGACACCATGCTCAAGGCGCGTAACCAGGCGGATGGCTATGCCCGCGCGGTTTCCAAGGAAGATGGCTGGCCGCCCTTCCTGATCATTGTCGATGTCGGTCACGTCATCGAACTCTACGCCGACTTTTCGCGCGCCGGTCAGGGCTATAACCAGTTTCCGGATGGCAATCGCTATCGCATCAGGCTTGAGGATCTGCGCGAAAAGGAAATCCGGGATCTTCTGCGCACGATCTGGACCGATCCGCTCTCGCTCGATCCGTCACTGAAGTCCGCAGAGGTCACTCGGGATATCGCCGCGCATCTGGCCGAACTTGGCAAAAGCTTCGAGGGTCAGGGTCATGACAGCGAAACTGTCGCCCGCTTCTTGATGCGCTGCCTGTTTTCCATGTTCGCCGAGGATGTGGAACTGATCCCGAAGGACAGCTTTACGGATCTTCTGCACAAGCTCCGCGGCCATCCTGAACATGCCGCCCCGTCGCTGAAAGGTCTTTGGGAGACCATGAACACCGGCGGTTTCTCGCAGGTGCTGATGCAGGATCTGAAGCGGTTTAATGGAGGCCTTTTCAAGGATTCCGAAGCGCTTCCGTTGAATAATCTTCAGCTTGGCCTGTTGATCGAGGCGGCGGAAGCCGACTGGAAAGAGGTGGAGCCTGCAATTTTCGGCACACTTCTGGAGCGAGCGCTCGACAAGCGCCAGCGGCACAAGCTCGGAGCACATTATACGCCGCGTTCCTATGTCCAGCGGCTGGTCACGCCGACAATCATGGAGCCCCTGCGCGCCGACTGGAAGGACGTGCAGACCGCCGTGCAGCGCCTGATGGCCGATGGCAAGGAAACGGAAGCCCGCGCAGCGGTGCACGACTTCCACCGCAAGCTTTGCGAAGTCAGGGTGTTCGATCCGGCCTGTGGCTCCGGCAATTTCCTCTATGTCGCCATGGAAATGATGAAGCGGCTGGAAGGCGAAGTCACTGCGCTTCTGGAGGAGCTTGGTGAGGACCAGGCCGCCCTTGGTCTCTCCGGGCACACGGTCGACCCGCACCAGTTTCTAGGGATCGAGCTGAATCCCTGGGCGGCGGCGGTCGCCGAATTGGTCCTTTGGATCGGGTACCTGCAATGGCATTTCCGCACCCACGGCAAGGCGTCACCGTCCGAACCGGTATTGCGTGATTTCAGGAACATCGAAAACCGCGACGCGGTACTGGAGTGGGAAGACCGCGTCCCAAGGCTGGACGGAGCGGGCAATCCGATCACGCGGTGGGACGGCGTGACCACCATGCGCCATCCGGTGACCGGCGAAGAAGTGCCGGACCCGGATGCTCGTATTCAGGTCTACGATTACATCAAGCCGAAATCGGTGAAATGGCCCGAGGCGACTTTTATCGTTGGAAACCCACCGTTTATTGGCAACAAGAGAATGCGTGACAATCTTGGCGATGGATATGTCGAAGCGCTCTGGAAGGCCTATCCGAAGATGCCGCAAAGTGCGGATCTGGTGATGTTCTGGTGGGACAAGGCGGCCTTGACCGCCCGCGGCTATGACCCCAATAAAAGCAAAGGCACCCGCCGCTTTGGCTTAATTACCACCAATTCCCTGCGCCAGATCTTCAATCGCAGGGTACTGGAGCCGCATCTGAACGATCCGAAAAAGCCGCTTTCACTGTTGTTTGCTGTCCCGGATCACCCCTGGGTGGATACGCAATTTGGTGCGGCAGTACGGATTGCCATGACTGTTGGATCAGCTGGAAACCGACTGGGTCGACTTCTAACCATTGCGACGGAGAGTAAGGAAAAGTCTGAGGCGGAGGGGCGGCAGGTAACGTTTGATCAAGAAACAGGAATAGTTTTCGCCAACCTGCGAATAGGCGCTGACTTAGACTCTTGCAAGTCGTTGCAATCAAACAATGAATTAACGTTCATGGGAATCATACGAGTTGGAGCCGGATTTGTACTTAGTTCAAATGAAATGGTTGCTCTTGGATATGACCTAAAGAATCCACCTCCGGTTATCAGGCGGTACATGAATGGTCGCGAACTCGTCGCGGGCCAATCGAACCGACTAGTTATAGACCTATATGGTCTATCCGAAAATGAAGTTCGGCAAACATATCCGCAGCTGTTCCAGAGGTTATTTGACACAGTAAAGCCTGAACGCGATGCAAAAGCAGACAACAATGCGGATACTAGGCCGTGTGGACGAATTGACTCAGGTATCGGTTTGAGGATTCCCGAAGCGTTTTCAATGTGATTATGGGATGGCCCGCCCCTCTCCGGAGCGATCCGATAGGATTGCTCTGTATTTGAGGTAGAGAGGAACGGACCGATGTCGATTTTTGTACTTGGAATTGATCTTGGCAAGAACGTGTGCAGCCTG
>NZ_JABFCZ010000002.1 GCF_014692675.1 Roseibium aggregatum
GGGTTGTCAAGGAGGGGCAATTGCTCGGGATTCCCTGTCGTCATGCCTCCGGGATTGAGGGCCGCGCCGTTTTTCTTCGGCGGATGAGAATGAGGCCGACGGCGGCCAGCAGCGAAAAACCCGCGCCCGCGAGGAACGTCCACTTGGGGCCGATGCCGCTCCACAGGGCACCGGCAATGACGCTGGCGGCGAGCAGGGCAAGGCCGGTCACAAGGCTGAACATGCCGAAGGCGGTGCCGCGCAGTTCGATCGGGGTGGCGTCGGCAACAAGGGTTGCCAGCAGCCCCTGGGTGAAGCCCATATGCAGGCCCCAAAGTACGGTGCCGACGGTAATGCCGGTCAGGCCGGTCTCGAAGGCAAGCATCAGGTCGGCGGCAACCAGCAGGCCGAGGCCCGCGATCAGCAGCGTCACCCGGTCCATGCGGTCCGACAGGACACCGACCGGATAGGCGGAAAGGGCATAGGCGATGTTCATGATCACCAGGACGGCGGGGACGAGCATCAGCGGCAGGCCGGACGCCTGGGCCCTGAGGACCAGGAAGGCCTCGCTGAAGCGGGCAAGGGTGAAAACGGCCGCCACGGCAACGACCCACCAGTAGGCGCTGCCCAGGCGGGAAAGCTCGCGCCGGGAGAGGGGATTGCGGACTTTGTGCGGGCCTTCGTGCTTTTCAGGCTCGCGCACGGCGAACAGGATCAGCCCGAAGGAGATGAACGCCGGAATGACGGCGACCCAGAAGACGGCGCGGAAATTGTCGGCAAAGAGCGCCATCAACGCTATGGCGAGCAGCGGTCCGGTAAAGGCGCCGACCGTGTCGAGGGACTGGCGCAGGCCGAAGCTTGCCCCCCTCAGTTCGGGCGGGCTGATATCGGCAATGAGCGCATCGCGCGGCGCGCCGCGGATCCCCTTGCCGACCCGGTCGATGAAGCGCGCACCAATGAGCCAGCCGACCGTCGGCGCCAGCGGAAATACCGGCTTGGTGAAGGCGGCGAGGCCATAGCCGAGGGCCGCCAGTTCCTTGCGCCGGCCCAGCCGGTCGGACAGGGCGCCGGAGAAGATCTTGGTGATAGAGGCCGTGGCCTCGGCGATCCCCTCGATGATGCCGACCGTCAGCGCTGTGCTGCCAAGCCCGACGACCAGATAGACCGGCAGCAGGGAGTGGATCATCTCCGAGGAGATATCCATCATCAGCGAAACGAAACCGAGCGCCCAGATGCCGGTCGGAATCCGGCGCCAGACGCGTGTGCTGTTCTTGGCGCTGTCGCCTTCGCCGCTCATGTCTCTCTCCATGGATTTCATCCGGTAACGGGTGCACCGGTGACAATCGAGACTAGAGAGATTCCTTCAGGGACGGAAGCTTGCGGTGCCGTGTGTCAGGCGGAGCCATACCGTGTTTGCGTGGCCTTCCCCCCCGGGGAACCGTTCCGGGAAAGAAGGAGTTCCGGTGATGTCCCGATCCTAGTTCGCCGCGCTCATGGGAAAGTCGAGGACGTTTTCCTGAAGCGGGATGGTCGGGTGCTGCTGGCCGTCGGTGATCTGCGGGACGCGGCGGGCCGTGTAGCTGATCAGTTCCTGGATGCTGTTGTAGCCGTTGCCGTCGCCGGCGTCGTCATCGGCCTTGCCGGCAAGACCTTCCAGCAGGGCCGCGGTGAAGGCGCCGTGGCCGCCTCCGAAGCTTGCGTCCTCCAGCGAGGACTGCGCACCGGTGGACGAGGCGACGACGATGGTGCCGGTGCCGTCGGCAAGCTCGCGCACGGCGTCCTCGGCCGTGACCCGGCCGCGGCGGCGCGGACCTGCGGTCCCCGCGTGGCAGATATCCATCAGGAACACGGCTTTCTGGTTGATGGGCCGGCTGGCAAGGAAGTCGCGGAACTTGTCGACCTGCATGCCGGTGTAGGGCCGGGTGATGTCGCCGTCATAGGTGACCAGGTAGAGCTTCTGTTCATTGTCCTGGACGCCGTGGCCGGCGAGGAAGATCACGATCACGTCTTCTGCCGAGGCCTGACGCAGGAAGTCGTTCATCTCCACCCGGATATCCCGCTCGGTCGCCTGATCGTTGACCAGAACCCTGGTGTTGACCTTGCTGTAGAGAGTGCCCTCCTGGCTCTTGAAAACCTTCTCGAGCGAGAGGGCGTCCGCATGGGCATATTCCAGGTCCTGACTCTTGATCTCATAGTCGGAAATGCCGACGCCGAAATACCAGAGCTGGGTCGTTGACCGAACCGGGGCGTTCTTTTTCTTCTGCACCTTGCGGGTGATCTCGACATGCTGGGTCAGAACCCGGGCGTCCTTGTAGACCAGGCTCGCCTCGATGATGTTTTCGCCCTCGCGCAGGTCGAACTTGCGGTCGATGCCGACGATTTCGCCGCCGTCATAGACCGGCTCCTCGTCGAAGCCGCGGGACTTCAGCACCACCCGGCCGTTGAGCTTGTATTCGAACTCCGGGTCGGGCAGGTCGGCGGTGTCCTTCTCGACCCTGAGCTTCAGCGTGTAGCTGTCGGCATCGAGCGTGTCCGTTGCAGCGGACGCCAGCGTCACCTTGTAGGGCACGTTGAACAGATCCGGATCGACCTTGGGCTTGTCCGGTTCCACCGGATCCACCACATCCGCGTGGTCCATGATCCGGCTCAACCGTTCCTGGAGAATATGCGGCCGTTCGTAGCGGCTCTTGAGTGCATCAAAGGGCAGGTAGTTGTCACCGAGCGACCAGTAGACGTTATCCGTGCCGGCGAGGGAGGCGGCGAATTCGCCGGTGGGCGCATAGGCAAGCCACTGATCGTTGTTCTTGATCACGATGGTGAGCTGGCGTTCAAGTTTGCCCAGATCAAAGAATACCAGTTCGTTGGCCGAGGTCAGGGCGACGATCAGGTTCTTGCTCTCATGAACGGCAATGTCGCGCAGGGTGCCGCGGAAGAACACCTGATGGCCGCCGAGCCTGAGCACGTCGTAGGACCATTCGATCGTCCGCCCGTCGTCCAGCTTGTGTTTGTAAATGGTGCCGATCGTCGACGAACGGACATAGCGGCCTGTGCGCGCCTCGTAGTAATACCAGAAGTTGTTGTTCTGAAGGATGCGCACCAGCGAGCCGTCCTCGGAATCGAAGCCGACGCCGGTAACATTCTTGCTGCTGCTGATGACGTTCAGCTCTTCGCCGCTCTTTGCGTCGAATACGCGGGTGAGACGGGATTCTGTGTATCCGTGGCCGTAGCCGTCCTTCCAGCGCGTGGACAGGGTGAGCAGGCCCTCCTTCGAAACCGCCAGGCCGGTGAAGTCGGTCCCATAGAGCTTGTCATAGAGCAGGCGGTCGGTGACGAAGGGAACCTCGAAACGGCTGATCCGCTTCAGTGTTTCCCGGTCACGGACTTCGACGATGCCGGTTTCCGCAGTATCCTTGCCAGGGCCGTCCGGCTTGCCGGCGAAGGCGATATAGTCGCCTGCGATCCTCATGCGGCTCACGGCAAAGTCCAGGCGGTCGCGTTTCTCCTCGCGGAAGTCGTCCGTATCGAAGACGACGATGTTGTTGTCCTTGTCGACGGTTAGATGGACCCTGCCGTCCTCGGACAGCCGGCTCCAGCCGAGTTCGGTATCGGTGCTCAGCTTGTGCACCCGGGTGCCGGTCGCAAGGTCCCAGACATAGGTGCCGCTGTCGTCGCGCGACAGCAGGAGATCATTACGCTCGTCGAGAGAAAGCCCCTCTGGACGGGCGGCAAAGCCGGACATGGTGTCCGTCGGCTGCAGGGTCGCGGTGTCGTACCAGCGGATCTCGCTGCCCTTGCCGGCCATGACTTGCGTGCCGTCGGGGGAGAAGCTGATACCGAGATCCTGTTCGCCTTCCCGGGATGCCAGGATCTTGCCGGTGGACAGATCCACCAGCGCAAGTCCCGCGCTGCTGTCGAATGTATCGTTCATCAGCACCCAGGGTTTCGACGGATGGGACACGATCCGGTCGGGGATCAGCGGTGAGCGCACCTGCACCGGATCGTTCCAGGTCCGGGTATCCCAGATGCTCATCACCCGCTGGTTGTCTACCGCCACCAGATAGTGGCCATCGTAACTCTGGCCCAGTTCGTGGACCCAGCTTACACCGGGAAATTCATGCATCAGGCTCAGATCCTGCGCGTCCCAAACCTTGATCGAGTCCCCTTCGGCCTGGCTGGTCACGATCTGCTCTCCGTTGCGGAGCCAGACGACCGAGCCCGACATTCGACCGATGCCGACACGGGTGATGTTGCTGATACGCCTTTCCCTGATATCGAAAATCTTCAGAAATCCGTTGCGGTCGGTATAGGCAACGGCGTTCGAGAACGGGCTCCAGCTGAGATCGTCGATGTCATTCTCGTTGATGACCTGAGCCACCGCATTTCCGGTCTTGGTATCATAGATGTAAACGGCGTGGGTGCTATCGCCGGAAATCTCGGTGTAATTCGAGGAAACCGCCAGATAACGTCCGTTCGGCGAGAAGGCGCGGACCCAGCCACCGCGGTAGAGGTCTCGGATTTTCACCTTCTGGTGAAGGTCCCACAACTGGACCGGTTCATAGCCCATCGCGCCGATCCGGCCGTCCGGAGATACGGTGAGGGCCTTTGCGTCGAGCACACTGGAGACGGCGATTTCAGGTTCCGAAACATTGCCGTAAGGGCGGATCTCGACACGGCGATTGTGCTGCCGGCCACTTTCGGTCTCGTTGGTGGCGATCGGCTGGCGCGGTCCGTAGCCGGCGGTCCGAAGCCGGCTCATCGGAAGGCCGTGGCGCTCATGCAGATAGCGCGCGACCGCATCCGCCCGTCGTTGCGACAGGGGCATGTTGATGTCATCCGTGCCACGGCTGTCCGTATGTCCCTCGATCAGGAAGACGTATTTGTCGCCCCCCGGTGCATTCAGAGCGTCCGCGGCCTTGTCGAGCGCGGGCAGGGTTTCGGGCCGGATGACGTCGGAATTGGACTCGAATTCCACCGCCAGCGTCAGGCTGGCGCCGAACCTTTGTTCCCAATCCTTGAGAAACGGATTGTTGCGCAAGAAAGATTGGCGCTCGTTTTGCAGAAACCGGCCGGCGTTCAACCGTTCGTGGCGAAGGGCGGCCCATGCTGCATTGATGTTGTCGTATTTTTCGATATCGGCGAGGGCTGCTGCGGCGGCGTCATAGTCCTGCGCCTGAATGCGGTTGTCGATGATATCGGCTCGCACACCCCGCCGGGCGTCTTGGAACAATCCGCCGATCGACTTCTGGTAGACGGCCAACGCCTTGTCGTATTCGCCGCGTTCCTCGTAGAAGTCGCCGAACCAGCGGGCGGCATCCTTGATATCGGATTGTAATTCTGCAAGGTCCAGAGCCTCGCGCGCATACCTCTCCGCCAGATCGGGCTCATACCGGAAATTGAAGTTGGCCCAGGACATGTAGGACCTGACCTTCCAGCTATCCGGGAGATCGCGTGAGGCGCGTTCGAGCAGGTTGTAGCTGCGGTCAAAGGCGTAGTTCGCCATCACGGTGAAGCCATCGGTCGCGGCCTCGGCGGTGGGATAGATGTCGTAGGACTCCTCGTAATATTTCAGCGCGTCCCTTTTGGACCGGAACCGCTCGTCCAGGGTTTTCGCGGCATAGAGAAGGGCTCCGGCATCCGAATTCGCTTCGCCGTATCTGATGACCCTCACGAGCGGCTGGAAGCGGTCCCGCGTCGACGCGCCTTCCTGTTCCAGCAGCTTCAGTCTGATGTTGGTCAACCGTTCCAGGACTTCGAAGGTGCCGCCCTTGTCCATGGCGCTTTCGTAGAAGTCTGCCGCCTTTTCCAGATTATCGGCGCTCTGCTGGGCAATGCCGCGCACGAAATCGAAGACATAGGGGGCCGTACGGACGGTCTGTTCCGCCTCTTTCAGAAAGCGGTTGGCCCGCTCTTCGTCCTTGAAATTATTCTTAAACAGGAAATAGGTGTTCCGGACCACGTCCGGATCGACCGGGTCGAGCTTGATTGCCTTTTCATACAAGGCGTATGAGTCGTCGAACCGCTTCGCATTCGTGTATGCATTCGCAAGGTTGATCATGGCGCTGACGAAATCCGGCTTGGCCTCGACCGCCCTTTCATAAAGCCGGATGACGTCTTCTGCGGGCGCGCCGTTGTTGTCCGAGATCCAGGCCTGAGCGAACAGTCCCTCCGGTTCGTTGGGAAAGTTTTTCGCAAGATAGGAGCGGATCTGTACCTTTTCGCTCCTGCTCGGCGTGTTGACGCTGATGTCGACCATCTGCTGCAGGGTCTTGCCCTGGAACCGTTTCACCAACTGGGCATGGGCAGGACCAATGGCGAATGTCAGCAGGATGAGAGCGGAAAAGAGGGAACGCAGCATCGGTGGCAGCTCCTTTTCACGGCGTCTTTTCGACAGACAGGCGTGCGCGGACAAGGCGGATGAAACGGGGGTGTTGCGGATCATGGTTTCACGATCACGCGAATGGTGGTTTCGGCCCGGTTGCCGTCCGCATCGACGGCGGAAATCCGGACCTCATGGGGCTGGTTGTCGTCGGGTATCTCGATTTCGGCCTGGAACGGACCGCGCGAGGAAAACCTGGTGGCGCCGGCTTCGGCCACCTCGACGGACTGGATCCGGCCTTCGTCCTGGGCGTTGCCGCGCAACAGGAAGGTGGGCGAGGACACCCTGCGCACCGGATCGTCGGTGACGACCTGCTCCAGTTCGTCGACGGCGGGCTCGGACACCACCAGCTTCGGCGGGTCCCGGTCCCGGTCGGCCGGCGCGCGGTCCACATGCTCGATCGAGACCACCATGGGCACCACGGTGCGGCCGTCGCTGGCCGCCTCGAAGCCCATGCCGTTGCCGGTAAGCTTGACGTTCGCCGAATCGACCGCGAGGTCGCCGAGGGCCGCCTCCAGCTTGTCGCGCACATTGCCGGAAGCGTCACTCATGCGGGCGACGATATCCTTCACCGGCAATGGTTCGCGGGCAAAGAGGACCACATAGAAATCCGTGCCGGTGTCGTCGTTCATGCGGGTAAAGAACTGTTCGTTCGGCCCGGGCATCAGCAGGGTCGAGCCGCCGTCCACATGGGGCGAAACACCGCCGCCGCGGGGGAAGAGTTCCACAAATTTTCCGGAAAGATCACCGCCAAGCGCATAGACGTAGGCCCCGTCGCTTGCGCCGATCTCGACGCGGAAACGGGTGCCGGAAGGCCAGGGGTCGTCGAGACGGAAACTCATGCCTGCGCTGACGATGGATCCGGGCATGGGCCGTCCGGAGATGTGCCGGAATCGGATCTCGCCGCCCATGTCGACCACGGCCGGCGGGCGTGGCGGGTCGGGCGGGATCATCTCGTAACCCTGCATCACATAGGTGTTGAAGGCGTCATAGGTGACCCAGATAAACCCGCCGTTGCCCCAGTCCGTGCCCCAGCTGTTGATGAACTCGAAGGCGCCACCGTATTTGGTGTCGTCATAGCCGATGACGGCCATGGCGTGACCGCCCAGGTCTCCGGTCTGAAGGGCCATCAGGTCCTCGTTGCTGCCGCGGTAGACCTCGGACGAGCGCATGAAGTTCTCCGAGACCTGCATGCCGATGACGACCGGGTGGCCGTTGGCAAGGCTGCGGCGCACGGCAATATGCTTGGCCGTGGAATCGTCGTTGAAGAGCCGCTGGTAACCCTTGATCCGGTAGCCGGAGGCAAGGCTCAGCTCGTTCCTTTCCGGTTCGCGGTTGCAGCTTTCATCCGTGTAAGGAAAATCCTTCAGGAGCGGGACGCCGACATTCTTGATCAGATCCAGTGCGTCTGAGGGGTAGGAACCGTCGCCGCAGCCGCCAAGGCGGATCTGGTTGTAGACGAAGGCCGGCGAAAACCGGCTCTGATTGATGGCGGCGCGGTCACCCATCTGCAGGCGCTCCGCTTCCGACAGGGTCCGGGCGGCATAGGCGCTGGCCCAGCCGACGCAGCTTCCCTGCCGGCCCTGATCGCCGGGGGTCGGGGCGAATTTCTTCAGCGAGACGGACGGCGGCAAAGACGCATAACCGCCGCGGGCCAGCGGCGGGGTCTTCGGGATCTTCACATAGACGTCCGGATCGAGACGGGCGCCGGTAACATATTGAGCCTGAGCGCCGTTGAACGGCATCAGGGTGAAAAGCAGCAAAGCCGCCAAACATGCCTTACGCATGTTTGCCTCCCTCGTGGCTTATATTATGTTTGTTCATGTCGCGGTATGTATAAAATTCAGCTCATCAGAAAAATGCGGAAACAATCCGCACCTAATATTAACGTATTCATGAATCCCCGGGAAAAAGACGTTGGAGAGTCGATAATTATTTAACGCCTGATTTCTCTTGAAAGTCAACCACTTGATGAAAACATGCGGAAATCCGCAGATTTCCTGACATCCAGTCGGATTCTAGCGCCCGTGGCTGCGGTCATAGGCGTTGCGTTCCGGTGAGGTCCAGCCGGCGAGGGCGCCTTCGGCCGGGCGGTAGACCTCCATGACCATGGGATGGCAGGCGGCATGGTCACTTGAATGCTCGGCACTGCAGTCGCCGCCCGGGCAGGCGCTCATGACGGCAAGAAGGTCGATCTCGGCGAAGAATTCGAGATGGTCGCCGGGACGGACCGGGCTTGCCTTCATGAAATACTGCCCGGTGTCGCGGGTGAAGCCGGTGCACATGAAGACGTTGAGCACGTCATGGACATGGGGCTCGGCCTCTGAAAGCGGCAGGTGGCGCGCGTCGGAAAGCGCCCGGGTCAGATTGGAATGGCAGCAGTGGTGATAGTCGGTGCCGGTGAGCAGCTTACCCGTATAGGGATCGCAGCGGGTGCCGATTACGTCGTGGACCGAGCCGCCGAACTGGTCGATGCCGTACCAGTCGAGCGTGTCGGTCACCACCGTCGCCATGGGGCGCAGATAGGGAAAGCAGGACCAGAGCCGGTCGCCGGTGGTGACATGGGTGCCGTGGAGCGCGCGGGTCTTGCCGGAATAGAAGCGCTCGGACAGATCGGCGCTGTTGAACAGGTTCAGATCGCCCACCTGGGGACCTTCCACGCTGACGATACGCAGGAAATGGCCGGCCGGCACCTCGATGGAGGCCGCGTCGCGCGGCGGCACGGTGATCTCCGCCGTCTTCACCGCGGTTTCGCGGGCGGCGGCATAGAGGGCCAGATCCGGTTTCGGCAGGCTCTCCGGCGGATAGGCGATCACCGGCGGCACGGCCCTGCGGGCGGCGGCATCAACAGGTTCGGACATGGGGCTCCCGGAGCTTAATGAGGATAGGTGGGTCCAGTTTTGGACCGGTGGGCGCTGGGAGGCAAGAGTGACGACCGGCAGTAGCCGGGATCGCGGCCTGTCACGCCAGTAGCTTTTCCGCAAGTCGTTGCAGCATGTCACGTGTGCCATCTCCCGGAGCCGTGGAGAGGAAAGCCAGCGAACCGCCGATAATGTAGGCGGCGTTTGCGCACGCATCCGAGTGGCCGCGGTTGTTAAGTTCTTCTTCCAGTTTGCGGGTCAAGGCGGATCGAAAGCGCGGGAGGAGGCTGTCGCCGCCGGAACCGGCGGCACTGCGGGCAAAGAGGGCGGGGTTGGAAGCCACATGGGCGGCCAACCAATCCAGCGTGCCAAGCGGCGCGCCTGGCTCTCGAGAGAGTGGGATAGCACCCATGTGGGCGGCAAAGATCTCATCCAGAAGGTCCGCTTTTCCAGAATAGTGCTCATAGAAGGATGAACGTGCCACGCCGGCGCGGCGACAGATGTCCGACGTGCTGATGCCGCCCCAGTCCTTGTGTTGAAGAAGCTGCATCAGCGCCTCGCGAAGGGTGGCGCGCGTGCGCAGGACGCGCGGGTCGGATGTGAGGCCGGACATTCCGGCGGCGTTCTGTCCGGAAGCGGACATCGGGGGCTGGCCTTGTGTCGTGTGGAAACCTATTCCCGAAGTTATCGGACAGGTGTCCGGAATATCAATCCCTGCAATTTCGAGGATGACACACCATGCAGCAAGACGGCATTTTCCCAGATAGCTTTCCCGAAGACAGCTTCCCACGGGACAATCTTCTCCGGCGAGTTCTGCGCTATGGGCTTTATCCCGCTTCCTGGGCGTGGATCCTCTTTGGTCTCTGGACCTTTCTGCGAATGGATGTGGGCGAGCGACCCGCCTGGATCCTGATCACCCTGCCGTTGCTTCTCACCTATCTCGTTCTGGAAATCACTCTGCCGCTTGATCGGCGCTGGTCCATGCGCTGGCGTAACCTGTTGCCGGACGTTACCTATATTGTGCTTGCCGGCGGCTCGCTTGGCCTGCTGTCGGCGGCGCTGGCCCTGGTGTCAATCACCATTTCCGGCCATGCGGACGGACCGGCGCGGGACTGGCCGCTGTGGATTCAGGTGCCGGTCCTGTTTCTCGTGTTCGAGTTCATGAACTACTGGATCCACCGGGCCATGCACGAAATGCGCGGACCGATCGGGCGACTGCTCTGGCACATCCATGCCGCCCACCATCTGCCACGCGGGCTCTACCTGCTGATGCATGCTGTCTCCCACCCGCTCAACGCGGTCATCATTCAGGGCTTCGCGATCATCCTGCCGATCTGGTTCATGGGTTACACGCCGGAGGCGGTGCTGATCTTTCTGGTGGTGAATGCTTTTCACGGCATCATCAGTCATTTCAACGTTGATATGCGCCTGGGGCTCGCCAACTACCTCTTCATCGGCCCCGAAACCCACCGCTATCACCATTCCGCCGACGTGGCCGAGGCCAAGAACTACGGCGCGGTGATCTCCCTCTGGGACCAGCTCTTCGGCACCTTCATCTACCGCCCGGGGGCGACGCCGGAGGAACTGGGCACCGACCCTGCCGCCGGACTGCCGGATTATTGGAAGGTGCTGTCGGTGCTGGCTTTGCCGATGAGACGGTGGGACAGTTAAGTGCCTCACTTGCAAGCTATCGACGCCAGTCCCTATTCCCGATCGGCATGAGCCTTCCAGTGGCGGTAGGCAGTTGTGTGGTCGGCGGGGCCGTCAGCGGCCTTAAGGGCTTCGTCCCACCAGCGGTCGGTCTGGGCGACCAAGGGCAGGTCCGCGCCGAGATCGCGGGACAGTTGCGCGGCAATGCCGACATCCTTGGCGAGCAGCGCTAGCGCGAAGCCCGACGCAAAGCGTCCGCTGAGGACTTCGCCGGGGATTGTCATCTCGGTGGAGAAATTGCGCCCGGTGGAGACGTTCATGATCTCCACCGCCGTCCTGGGATCAAGGCCGAAGCGTTCGCCCAGGATCAGCGCCTCGCTGGCCGCGGCAAAGCCGGCGGCGGCGGAAAAATTGTTCAGGGCCTTCATGGCGTGGCCGGTGCCGAGGGGGCCGGTGGGGAAAATCTTCTCGCCCATTGCCTGGAGAACCGGACGGGCGCGTTCCAGCTGTGCGGCATCGTCGGTGCCGGCCATGATGGTCAGCGTTCCGGTCTTGGCCCGCGGCACGGCGCCCGATACGGGCGCGTCGATCAGGCCGATGCCGCTCTCCGCCAGGGTGCGGCCGAGTTCCACGGTGGTTGTCGGTGCGGAGGAACTCATGTCCACGATCAGGCTGCCGGGGGCGAGGCCCTGCGCCAGACCCTGTTCCAGGACCACCGCGCGCACGATCGCGCCCGTGGGCAGCATCGTGACCACGATGTCGGATGCCTTGCCCAGGTCCTCCGGGCTTGCGGCCGCCTTGGCGCCGATCTCCTTGGCGATGCGGGCGGTGCGCTCGCCATCCACGTCGTAGACGGTGAGGTCAAAACCAGCCTGCGCGATGTTGCGCGTCATGGGTTCGCCCATGTTTCCCAGACCGATAAAGCCGATACGCTCCGTCATCACTTCGCCTCCAGTTCTGTCAGAACCTCGTCGCTGGCGCGCATGGCGTCGACCATCATCGGGATGCCGCAATAGAGGTAGGAGTGCAGGAAGAGTTCGCGCAGTTCCTCGCGGGTGGCGCCGTTGGCGATCGCGCCGCGAGTATGGATCTTGATCTCGTGGGTGCGGCCCATGGCGGTCAGCATCGCCAGGGTCAGAAGGCTGCGGGTTTTCTTGTCGAGGACCGGGCGCTGCCAGCCTTCGCCGAAGCAGATGCGAGTGACGATGTCCTGCAGCGGCGCCATGTAGTCGGACGCGTTGTCGATCTGATCGTCCGCGCCCTGCGGGCCGAACATCTTGCGACGCAACTCCAGCCCCAGATCGTAGTTGGATTTTTGGTCTGCCATGTCTTTCCTCCCTTGTGCCGCCGGATCTGTGCCCGCGGTTCTTTCTGATGATCCGCCCAAGGCCTCCCCAAATCGGGCGATCATTCTTCAAGCATGCGCCTGTCCGTCACCTCCAACAACGGCAGGACGCCGATATGTGGCATCGAAGTTTTCGATGGATCATGCATAATCCATTCAATTCCAGGGAGGATTTCCATGCCCCGCGAACAGCATCTGAAGACCGACTTTCACGCCCTGCGGGTTCTTGCGGCTGTGTATGAGCACGGTTCCATCAGCGACGCGGCCGATTATCTGGACATGAGCCAGTCCACGGTCAGCTACACGATCGAGCGGTTGCGCGGGGTCTTTGGCGATCCGCTGTTCGTCAAGCAGGGGCGCAGGATTCGGCCGACGCGCCGCTGCGATGACGTGGCCGGTGGTGTGCGGGAACTTTTGCAGCTCTATGAGAGGATGGTCGTTCCGACCGAATTCGATCCGGCGCTGTCGACCGACACCTTTGTCCTGTCCTGCAATTACTACGAACGCGGCATCCTGCTGGCACCGCTGGTGCAGCGGCTGCGCCAGTTTGCGCCCAATGTGCGGCTGACGACGATTTCCGCCGATGGCGACGGCTCGAGGCAGCTTGAGCAGGATCTGTGCGACGTGGTGATCTCTCCCATCAGCGACTATGGTTCGGGATCCTATTCCGAACAGCTTCTGGCGGAGCGGTATGCCTGTTTCGTGTCGCACGACAGCCCGTGGTGTCGCACGCGTATGGATCTGGGCAGCTATGTGGCCGCGCGGCACATCCACGTCCGCCCGTCGATCAACTGGCGACCGAAATTTCACACGGCGCTGGACCGGCTGGGGGTCTCGATCTCGCCGCAGGTCGAGGTCTGTTCCTTCGGGGATATCGACAAGGTGATCGAAGGCACCGATCTGGTCCTGACCGCGACGGAAGGGTTCACCCGTATCTATTCGACGCGCATCGTCTGTATTCGCGCGCCTTTTGACTGCAGCTTTTCGATCCACATGGGATGGACCGGGCGGACCCACCGGTCCCCCGCCCATATCTGGTTCCGCAGCCTGTTGCGCGAAATCGCGAGCGATCTGCCGAAGCCGCGGCCGTTGGCTTTATAAATTCTGCGAACGCCGATTATTGTCCGGCGAACACTACCGCAGCAGATCCTCTTCAAACGGGAACTGCGACAGCAGTTCGACGCCGGTTTCGGTGATCAGAACCTGCTGCTCCAGCTTCACCCCCTCCCTGCCGTCTTCCGCGCCGATATAACTTTCGACACAGAGCGTCATGCCCGGCAGGATCTCGCCGTCGTAGCCTGCGTCGGGGAAATCGCCGCGGTGGTAGAGGTAGGGATATTCGCCGGTCATGCCACAGCCATGGGCGCTGAGATAATACCGGTTGGCGTGATAGCGGGCCGGAATGTCCCAGGCGGCCTCGGCGTAATCGCGGAAACTCATGCCCGGGCGCAGGATCGACATGTTGTGCTGCACCTGCTCGTAAGCGGTCTTGTAGAGCGTGCGTTGCTCTTCGCTCGGCCTGCCGGGACCGGAATGGAAGGTGCGGGAGAAGTCGGCGTAGTAGCCGTGGCAGCCGACCACATCCGTATCGAGGGCAATTAGTTCGTTCGGTCCTATGACGGTGTTACCGGCCTCCTGAAACCAGGGATTGGTTCGCGCACCTGCATTCAGGAGCCGGGTCTCCACATAGTCGCCGTTCTGGGCGATGATCGACTGATGCATGACCGACCAGAGTTCCACTTCGCTCAGGCCGGGGTGGATCGCTGCGCGCAGCATTGCGACTCCGATCTCCGTCGCGCGCAACGAGGCGATGACGCATTTCATCTCCTCGTCCGACTTGATGGAACGGGCCATCTCGACCGGCTCCTGCGCATCGACAATCCGGAACCCGTGTGAGGCAAGAGCGATCGCGGCGCCGGCGTTCAGCCGCTCAAGGCCGACGGTGGCGCCGGAACCCACAAGTTCGGTGATGAGGTCCGCCGTCTCCGCAGCCCAGTCGCATTCGCGTTCGGCAATATGCGGGCCGGCGGCGACGAAGCTGGCGGTCTTCGCGGCACGGACCTCGTCCACGGTTTCGAAGCCTTCGGCGAGGTGCAGGCAGCCTGTGAATTCGAACAGGATCGACCGGTCGGCGGTCAAAAGCAGGTAACGTGAGGCGGCATTGCGCATGGAGAACACCTGCATGTTTCGCGTGCCGGTGGCGTAACGGATGTTGACCGGGTCGCTCAGGATCAACGCATCGATGCCGCGCAGGGCCATCTCCGTTCGGACCCGCGCCTGCCGGTAGGTTCGCACTGCGACCAGATCGATCCCGTCTTCCGGGCTTCTGTCCAGCGGGACAAGTTCCGCCAGATCACTGCGCTCCGCATGCCAGTCGAGTTCCGCCATGGAGATCTCCTTCCTGTCTGACCGTTCGTATCACCACAGGAACGGCCAAGAAAATTCTGGAAATTCTCATGAAAATTCATAACCTGTGGTTATGAGTCGCTTTCGTAAAAACCTGCCGCCTCTGGATGCGCTGGTGTTTCTGGAAAGTGCCGGAAGGCTCCAGAGCTTCACCGCTGCCGCGCGGGAGCTGAACGTGAGCCAGGCGGCCGTCAGCAAACGGGTCCGGCAGCTTGAGGACTGGCTCGGCGTGACCCTGATCGAACGGGTGGGGCGGGGGATCCGCACGACCCATGAGGGCGATCGGCTCGTGGCCCGGGTCGGAATGAGTCTCGATTTTCTCGAGGAGACGATTGCCGATCTCCGGGCTCCGTCCAGGCCGTCGGTGCGGCTGGCGTCGATGACCGCGCTCGCCATGTTCTGGCTGCAACCGCGGCTTCGCGATTTTGCACTCAGCGACCGGGCCTGCGACATCGCGCTGACCCTGTCGGACAAGCCGTCGGAACTTCTGTCCGGAACCCACGACCTGGTGCTGATCTATGGCGATGGCCGCTTTTCCGGCTGGCAGGCCACGCAGATCATGTCCGAACGGCTGCAGCCGGTCTGTGCGCCGTCCCTTGCTCGCGACATCGATTCCGATGATGGCTTCACAGCCCTGAAGCAGGCCACGGGTTTGCTCGATTTTCCCCGGTCCGGGCCTGACTGGATCGACTGGGCGCAGTGGGCCCGACTTCCGGGTGCCCCCGATATTGGCGGCTGGCAGCGGACCGGGTGCGCGAACTATGCGCATTCGATCGGACTGGCGCTTCGCGGCGAGGGGATCGCGCTCGGCAGTCTGCCGTTGCTATCGGATGAGGTTCGCAGCGGACGTTTGTGTACGCTGTTACCGGAACCGGTTACCACGTCGCGCGGTTACTGGTTATTGCACCGGGATGACGGCGCTGTCAGCGATCTGGTCGCGGGCGTCAGGGACTTTCTTTTGGAGGAAGCGGCTGCGGACAGATAGCGACGCTCTGCACCCGGATCGACAATGGTCCGTACCCTAGAGAGCTACTCGCGCAATCGTGACGATCGGGCCGAGCATGGAGCCTTTCGTTCGACGCTTCGTCTCCCATATGAACGGGGCTTTACCTTACTTCCTTCTCCTCAAGACCCAGTCCCTCCGATGTCCCGTTCCAATCCCGAAATCGCCTTTGTCCGGCTGACCGAGGTGTCTCCCGATGAGATTATCGCCCACATGTCAGACCCGCGTGTCGGCGAGCACATGCCGCTTCTGAAAGGCACGTGGGACCGACAGGCGTGCGACGCCTTCATTGCGGCCAAGGAGGCGTGCTGGCAGCGGGACGGCCTTGGGCATTGGGCGATCCTGTACAATGGCGTCTATGCGGGTTGGGGCGGCTTTCAAAGAGAAGGCGACGAATGGGATTTCGGACTGGTGCTGACGCCCGGCAGCTTCGGGCTCGGCGCGCGCATAACTGCCAAGGCTCTTGCCTTCGCCCGTGCTGACGACCGCATACCCTTCGTGACATTCCTCCTGCCGCCGTCAAGAAAGCACTTGCGCTGGCTGGACCGGCTCGGGGCCGCCTTTGTCGGAGAGGTAGATTATGACGGCAGTGCCTTTTTGAAGTACCGTCTGGATACGACGTAGCCGAACGTCGATAGCGCGAAGCTCCATTGTTACATCAATGGGTCCGTGCCCCCAGGTAAATGCAACGCGTCAGGCATCTGTGATCCGTGCCGAGATCGGCCCGCGGATACTGCGGGCACTGGTCTGTCGCACTATGCCGCCGCGATCAGGCGTCGTTATTCATGGAGTTCTCCCACAGGACGCTGCAGTTCTTGCCGGCGGCTTTTGCGGCGTAGAGCGCCTTGTCGGCGCGGTCGATGGATCTTTCTACCGGGATACCCACCTGAAGACCTGCGAGGCCGAAGGAGGCGGTGACGTAAACGGGATCGTCGGCGCCCACGAGGTGGGGGACTTGTGCCAACGCGTCGCACAGGCGGTCGATGACGGCCAATCCGTCGCTGTCCGTAGTGTCGGGGAGAATGATCAGGAATTCCTCGCCGCCATAGCGAAAGACGGCATCATAGGGGCGCAGGTTCTGCCCGATATGGCGTGCGAAGGAGACCAGAACCTGGTCACCGGCCGGATGACCGAAGCGGTCGTTGATGACCTTGAAGTCGTCCAGATCCATCATCGCAAGGCAGCAGGTTTGAACGCCCCGTTCAACGAGCGCCTGGTATTCGCGCAGGCGGGGAAGCATATGCGCTCGGCCGGGAACTCCCGTCAGCGGGTCGATGGCATAAAGGCTGTCATCGATGTCCTGGCGGAGCGTGGCGATTTCCATGCGCAGGTTCTTCAGGGCACTGATGAAGGCCTGGTATTCCCGGTGGGGAATATCCTCTCCGTCCGCAAAAGCGCGCAACATCTTCCGGGTATGGGTGTGCATGCGCTCATGTTCCATCCCCAGTTCCCGGAAACCCGGCCGTTTGGAGAGGGCAGTTGTGACTTCGTTCCCGGAAAAATACCACTGGCCCAACCGGCACCGGTGATGCGCATCTTCGCATAGATCGCGTTTGTCCGGTGGAAGGCCGCAGATAAGGGTTCCGATCAATGCATCGAACCATTGTTCGTGATTGTAGGCGCAGCGGTCAATCTCCGCCGCGGCGGCACGCAGGTCCTCAAGATTGAGACTGTCAATAGCCATGACCGTCCCCTTGTACGGTTTCAGGGGCAGGTATTTTGACAGGGCTATGTCTCCGAAGTCTTAAAGACGCATTGGGCCGCACGGGAGATCATGTCCTGGTGAAGGTTGGTGTCCTGAATGTTTGGGAAGTTGATTCAAAGGTGTCTGCTAACCCGCTGTAATGGCGAAGAAAACAGGAAGTACGGGTTCTTGCTTGCGGCCGATAGGAAACGGCGCCGCCTGGATCGGTCCTTCCGGACGGAAGTGCGCGACGGCGCAGAGGGCGCCATCACAATGAGGTCCTAATCCGTCTCTATTCCTTTGAGAGGTTTGAGGAGGAGCGGGATGAAACGGCGCACATTTCTGATCGGATCAGGTGTTCTTGCGGGGGGAGGCGTGCTGGCGGCAGCGGTACCTTCCTACCGGTCGGAGACGATGTTTCAGGTCGCGAATTCCATGCTTTCCGGACCCGCTACGCCTCCCGAACCTGCTCGAACCAAAACACTCCGGCAGCAACCGGCACCCTGGGCGGAGAAGTTGATCGCAGCTGCCGAAAGCCAGATCGGAGTGACGCTGACCTACGATCCGGCCTATGTCTCCCTGGATTTTCCGAACGGCGATATTCCGCGCGACAGGGGCGTATGTACCGACGTGGTCGTACGCGCCTATCGCGATGCCTTCGGCTTCGATCTTCAGCAGGAAGTCAACAAGGACATGAAGGCGCATTTTGCCGCTTACCCGAAGATCTGGGGCCTGAAGGGGACGGACCGGAATATCGATCACCGGCGGGTGCCGAACCTTCAGGCCTTCTTTAAACGCCAGGGTGCGGCGCGGGCTATCAGCGGCAATCCGGAAGACTATCAGCCCGGCGATATCGTCTCACAGATGCTGCCCGGCAATCTGCCCCATATGGCGATCGTCACTCACCGCAGGTCGCCGGATGGAGAAAGGCCCATGGTGGTTCACAATATCGGTGCCGGCACGCGGTTGGAGGACCGGCTGTTCGAGTTCGAGATCTCCGGACATTACCGGTTCAACCCTGTGGCCTAGCGCAATCGGGAAACCTTGATCCGTTCAGGTTCATTCGACCGGACGTATCACGCTCAGGACTTTCGCGATGATGCGGACTTCGGCCGCTTCTTCGCTGTGATTGTTGAAGATGATGGGTTCCTGAAAGCGCGGATCGGTGGATTCCGGCCTCAGTTCGATCCGGTCGTTATGACGGACAACGCGCTTGGCTGTACGCTCTATCGTATGACCGCCATCCCTTGAGCGCTCGACGACGGCGACGTCGCCCGACTTAAGTTCTATGCCCGCCTGCATGAAGTCGAGGCACAGGATCAGGTCGCCGTCCTTCGCAATCCGGTTCATGCTTTCGCCACGGATGCGCAGGAGATACTGGGCGGTGGGCGGAAATCGCCTGTCGCCGCCGGCAAGCGTGGATTCTTCCGATTGCTCGGTCTCGAACAGGCCGGCCTCCATCCACAGTCCGGCGGCAACTTCTCCCTTGATTTCAAGAGCTTTGGGTCTGTTGCTGCTGGGGACAATATCGAATTCGGTGACGAGGGTGGGGGCGAGGTCCAGGATCTGCTCGCGGGTGATCGGCGGATCGCCCTGGCCTTCCAGCACGGGCAGCAGCTTGGCGACGAAGTCGGCCGGCAGGGCAGGCTTCACGAAATCGGTGCTGAAATAACGCTGGATGGACGAGGCGTTGCGATAGCCCATCCGTCGCGCGATTTCCCGCAGCGAGAGGCCGCTCTGATCCTTGAGCGCGGTCAGGCGGCTCGGAATATCGGCGTCAGTGTCCATGGCATGCGTGCGCCTTTTTCAAATAATGTACGTAATTAACAGAAAAAACGTATGCTGTCTACGTTGACGTGCGTTCGCAATAAATGCACGTAAAAGCGTACAAAATGGAAATCGATAGTCACAGTAAACCGGCATATTTCAACGATTTGAGGCATGAAGCTAGGGCATGTCGGTCATTGAGGTTGCCGCGATTGCGTTTGTATTTCGATGTTTTTGCGTCAAGAGAGCTGAATGGTTCCGAAATAAAACGTACGGTAATGCGTACGGTTTTGGTTTCGAAACTGCCGGGTGGGGCGCCACCTCATGAAACCTGAACAACAACGGTTGGCATAGATGACTGAAATACAGGATCAGATTGAGGATGCCCGACGGCGGGTGGCGATCTGTCAGCGCCGGGCGGAACGACCCGGGGCGAGGGTGGAGGACGAGCTTGCCCTGCAGAGCGCGCGCAATCGGTTGCTGACCCTGGAACTGCGGGTTCTGCAGCGGATCGTGGCGCTGCAGAAGAAGTTCGGCAAGGGGCCGGGCGGACCGCTTGCGGCGCCGGAGCCGGCAGAACGTAAGAAACACAGGCGGATGCTCCCATACATGCGGTGGGGGTTCACGTACTTGGAAGTAAAACGATAACGATCAAAGGTACGTCCGGCCCCAAACTCGGCAACCTTCTTGAAGCTATCGAATCCTACAGACTTCAGTATGGCAAGGCACATCCGTCGCCGGATAGGGTGCGAAAAGCAGACCGGTTACGCTCGCCATTGAAGCCGGGTGGAACTACCCGAGGCGGTAGACGATCTGATTAAGAGTGCGAAACACATTGCCGTCCGCGGATGCATTCACCCGCAAGACCGCGCCGTTGATCGAGCTGACGCGTGCCTTCGGCAACGCCGATATGAAGAACGCCTTTGCCGATCTCAAGGCCGATTACGACCTCAGGATCGCTCAAGCCGGTTCGCACGAGGAGCGGCTGAGCCTTCAGGGCGAATACAAGCGTGTGTCGAAAACGTTGGCCGATTTCAGGGACGGATTGCGGGACAATTCCCGCGTGGAGCAAACGGCCTCGGTCTGGAGCAGTGCGACGCGGGCGGCCCGTGCGTGGAGCAACGCCGGGCACAGTGTCGACGGGATGTCCGGAAGTCTTGCCGATGTGGCGCATATGGTCGCCGGACGGGGCGTGACGGGCTTCATGAAAAACGCCCTGCCGGACCTGGTGTCCGGCACCAGGGCGGCCCGGATCACCCGGCAGGACGCGCGCGATTTCGCGACCATCCTGGAGACGGTCACCAAAGCGCGCATGGCGAGCCTGACCGGTCTCACCAATCCGTTTGCGGCGCGAAACGCCGCGCAGACCCTGGCGGACAGCCTCGACGACCGGTTCTCGCGCGTAAGCGCGATCAGCTGGTGGAACGCCACGATGAAGGACGCGCTTTCGGTCTATACCATGAACCGGATCGCGAAGACCGCCATGGCCGCCAGCGAGGTGGGTGCCAGCGAAGGCACTGCCGTCGGTGCCGGCGAGGAAGAGACCCGTGCTGACTATGGCACGCTTTCCAGGCGCTTGCGCGGCTATATGGAAAGGCTTGGCATCGAGGAGAAAATGGCGGTCCGGATCGGGGACTAGACGCGCAAGCACGGCGCGCGCGAAAACGGCATCTGGGGCCTCAATCTGGCGAAATGGGACGATGCCGGGGCTCGCCGGGTCATGCTTAAGGCCATCGCGGAAGAAGTCGACCGCGTGCCCGCAAGGGACGGTGGCGCGGACATGCCGCAGTGGGCGCGGTCGAACCTGGGGCAACTGGTCATGGGGTTCAAGTCCCACGTGCTCGACGCCCATCAGAGGGTTCTTTTCTCCGGGCTCTCCGGGCGGCCGAAACACCTGGCGGAGTTTCTGACGACCGGAGCCTCGATGGGGATGCTGACCGTCTATCTGGACCGCATCGCCGAGGGAGATTTCGAGGGGGCGGAACGGTTGACGGAACAGCCGGAGGACTGGATTTCGGCGGGGCTCGGTAGAGAGGGTATTCCATGGGTGCTTGTGGGGTCTCCTGGCGGTTAACAGGTTGAGGCCCCGGAGTATCCGAACGCTGATGGCAAAATCGAACGGACGCCTTGGACTGTGCTCAAACTACCATTGAATGTACAAATTGCTGCCTGAGAGAAGCCAAGAAACAAAGATTATCGGTTGGGTTAGATTTGTAAAACCAGCGAATACTGACCCCGTAAAAATAATAACGGAATAAAATAGAAAAGCCAAAGCGTTGATGAGCGGCCGTCTATAGGGTCCTAAAAATACAAAATATATACCTATCAATATTATTGAAAAACATGACGGGTAGATTGAGGAATATGGAAGGGCTCCGTAACTTCCGAGGTAACCCTTTACCATCAGGAATATGAAAAAGCGGCTCCCCAGCATCGAAAGAACGAATGGAATCGCCGCAAAAAGCGCGGCGTCAACGAATATACGTTTCAGTATTCTTCGGCGGTTCGGCGAATTTTCAGGGGCTAAGTCCATTAAGTCTGCTCCTGCCGTGGAAACGGATTCAGGTACTGACACGGCGACGAACCGTATGCAGACATCCACCTTTCAAGGAAGTCGGCGAGGCCAACAGACAAAGAATGCAAGCCTTTGGAGTCGTCGCGAAAAGTTAGCCTGAGCGCAGGGTTCAATTCGATTGGCGAAAAGCCATTCCAAGCTTCTTTATTCAATCGACACTCCCTTTCCGCTCAAACGGAATACGAAAAGTTTATGAAACTCAAGTGCAGGATCCGTCAACTCTTATCCTTAAATGAAAGTGCACTTCAGTTGAAGGAGGCAGTTAAGAAACATGGACGATACAAAAATCGATACAAGTATGGTTTTGCCTCCAAATTTGATTCCTTCGAATCACGATTCCGGTTGGACAAATCCTTTTCGGCCTGCTGGTTATTCAGTGAAACCCGGCGGAGGGCAAACCTACACTGTGTCGGTAAGCCCGGACCCTAATGCGGGTTGGACAACATCGACGACGCAAGTAAGGGTGGAATACGTCAAGGACGGTGCCCAGGTTTCCGAACTCCACACCATACAGCCCGATGGCCGAAAAATCAGTTTTACAGTAACGACTGATGATGTGCAGATCATGGGATCGCCGAAAGTCTATTTCAGAAATCTGACGCCGATTCCAACAGCGGTAAGAATTGAGGTGTCACGAGATCTCGTATTTCGAAGACACACTGGCACTGATCTTCCGTCTGATGAGGCCGAGACAACCCATGAGGTGCCGCGGAAACGGATTGATCGAGGTCCCAAGGGCAGTTTGGGTGATAAGCCTGTTTTGCGTGGCCGTGTGCAGAGAGAAGATGTTTCCCGGCCTGCCCATTCAGCGCGGACCGGTCGTCATTCCCCGTTCCACATTGCGCGCGCAGATCGCGGGCGACGGTACAGCGACTTAAACTCCCGGCTCTCCGGGCGGGCGAAGCATCTGGCGGAGTTTCTGACGCCAGGAACTTCGATGGAGATGCTGAACGTCCATCTGGATCACATCGCCGAAGGAGACTTCGAGGGGGCGGAACGGCTGATGGAACAGATGGAGGTCTGGATCTTCAACGACCTCGGCCGAACCCAAATCCACTCCGTTCTTGTGGCAGATTAAACGAATAGGGATCGGGCCCGAGAAACCGCTCGACATCCGGTTGTCAACTGGCTGGTATCAGCGGCTCGCCCAAGTAAAAATTTGGGCGATGCTACAACAACGATCTGAAGAATTTCTCCATCTATCATGAGGTATATTTGAATGTCGGATCTTCGGTCGGCTATTATTAATGATTATACCAATTTTATTTCCGAGCAATCGTATAAAATTGGCAATGTAATTTATAAATACAATTCCGGATCCTTTGAAACCGGGAGTCGGGTTATTGATGCTATTAAGTCCACCGGTGACGCATTGACTTCGAGCTCTGCAAACTTAGAAGCCATTGATTCAGTTTTTACGAATGGTGCGCTCTGGTGGAAGTCGGGCTATGAATTCGATGTGAAATTGGGAGATCTCAATCGAGCCTTGGAAAAAAAGCAATTAAAACCGCTGAATGAGAGCGAGCTGTCGCGTTTGAAGAAATCAGCCGACGAGGCATTCAGACAAGGAATTAGAGGTCGGCCGCAATACGATCCTGAAAACGATCAAGATCTCGAAAATGAATATTATACCAACGGTATAGGCTCATCTGAATTCCCTTTCGTTACGGAAAGCTCATCCGGCCTGCCCACCCAGCGCAAACCGATCGTTATTCCCCGTTCCACGTTCAATTTGTTCAGCGATCTCACGACGATGACCACTGCGGCACTGGAACGGGAGCAGCGGGAGAACCGGCTGGCCTATGATGACCTGACGGAGGGCGAGGCTTATCGCGTTCTGACGGATGGAGCCGGGCAGGTTGCCACCAGGTTTGAGCCTGGGAACCAGCCCGATCTGGACCTGGCGCAGACCGGCGACGATGTTACGCTACACGGTGGCGGCAAGTTCGTGCCACGGGGCAAATCAGCTCCGCACGAAGCGGCACCCTATGGTGTCATCCCCGAACCTCGGGCCAAACCTGACATATTCCGCATGATGCCTGGCCCGATCGTTCCCGATCCCATTGCCACGCCCGACCTGCAAGGCATGAGGCCGGATAGGTCCATCCCCGTGCCGGGAACAAAGCCGGGACTGCCGGGCGGGCAGTAGGGTCAGCCGCGGTGAGGCGCGGCTTCCCTTCACATCTACTGCGGCCAGACGGGCGCAGATTGCGGGCGACATTAGAACGCTGGTTCAGGTCTCTCATCGAATTTGGCGACGCTTGACCCTTCAACGGCTACATTATATCGGTCAGTTGTGTTGCCGGTGCCCTTGGCGCGCGCGCTGAAACACGAAGCTTTTCAAAAGGGCCCGAACCAACACAATGAATCTCATCGATCTTTTTCATCGCAAAGATAAAATCCTTAAGTTTAGCGGGAATTTGAGCATCGCAGGCGCCATATGGGGTCCTGACAAGTGGCGGTCTATTCTTGTCCCGGAAGGACGATCCTCATTCGTCCTTTCCGGAATATGCGATGTGCGCCGTCTCAAGTCCTTCCCCTGCGAGATCGGCTGGTATATTGGCCTGAAAGGCAAGGGAGCGAGCGAACCGGCGAAGATTCGCGTCAGCCTTGAAAATGGCGCGGAGACGATCGGTGTCAGGAAGGTGGCCTTTGGCGAGGTTCCCGTACCCGTCCGCTTGCCCTGGCCGGTGGATGGCCGGCTTATCTCCAAGGAAACCGTCCTCAAGGTTTCGTTCGAAGTGCCGAGCGGTTGCAGTGCCGACCTCTTTGTGCATAAGGCGCTCAGCCGGTCGAGTATCCTGAGCTTCGCCACAGGCACGGGGATCGAGATCGGACCGGGGCCAAAACCTCAAGTCTTCCAGAGCGAGACCACATCCGTGCGCTATCTTGAGGAGATGCCGCAGGATAAGTGGAAAGAGCTTTATGACAGAAGCGGCAAGTTTAACACCGAAACTGCCGATTTTGCCGATTACATAATCGGCACGGCTGATTCAATCCCGGCTGATCCGCAATCCCTGGACTTCATTTTCAGCAGCCACGTATTCGAGCACCTGGCCAATCCGCTCGGCCATCTGGCCCGGTGGCAAGCTCTGCTTAAACCGGGCGGGGTAATCCTTGCCGTCGTTCCCGAAATGCATTCGACCAAGGACATTTGCGCCAAGCCCTCCACCGTGGAGGAACTGAAGCGCGAAATGGCAGAGAACATATGGCGACCGACGGAATACCATTATGATCGCTGGTTGAAGATGCGGGGGGCGAAGTGGTCGATTAAAGAGGTGATGGATAAGAACTTATCCATCCACGTGCACTTCTACGACCGCGACAGCATTTCCAGGGTCCTGGAAACGGCGGTAACCGAATTAGGCTATTCCAGCTATTCGATCGTTCATTCGGACAACCATAAAGATTTCTATTTTTGCCTGTGGAATTAGCGTCTACGCTCATCTTTCCCAGGCTGTCGTTGTCGTATGCGTGGAGGCGTCTAAAGTCGCCTCCTGCCGGAAAGTCGCAACCAATCACCAACTCAACAGCTTGCTGGATTTGATGGCGCGCAATTAGACCGGCTGCGGTCGGAGAAGCGGCTTCCGTTAACATCTGCTGCGGCTAGGCCGCAAACAGCTTTTGACCCCGCTTCGGCGGGGTTTTCTCATTGGACAGGACCCTCATGACAATTGGCGTTTTGACGGCCGGTCGCGCGCAGATCGCGGGCGACGGCGTAACGGATCGTGTCGACCTGGACTTCCAGTTCATCGACCAGAACAACCTTGAAGTCATCCACGTGGACGGGAGCGGGAACCGGACCGAATGGATCTACGGACTGTCGCCGGGGGCATGGTCCTATACGGGAGGCAATTTCGCGACCGGTACGGTGCATTTTACCGCTGCGGATCTTCAGGGCGGGGAGCAGCTGATCGTCTCGCTCACCAGCAGCTACAATCAGCCCTATGCATTCGACGGCGGCGAAATCGATCCGGCGGTGATCGAAAAGGCCTTGGACCGAAGTGCGGTCGACATGCAGTCGGTGGCAAACCGGGCGCTGTTCGAAAAGGACGGCGTTTATGACGTCTCCGGCACGCCGGTAACGGGGCTTCCCGATCCGGGCGGCCCGGAAGACGCGGTGAACAAGCGCACACTTGACGCGGTGACGCCCACCCTCGACGGACTGGCGGCGAGTGCTGCGGCAAGTGCCGCCGAGGCCGCAGCCTATGCCGCGCTGGCAGACACCGCCTTGTCCGATACGACGGACGAGGCGGCGGCGGCGAAGACGGAAGCGGACCGGGCCGCGACCCTGGCGGCCGGTATGGACGCCTATCGGGACGCGTTCCTGAGCTACGGCTATCTGGCGGATTGGGGGACGATCACGGAAGCCCCCGGCGACATCCTTGACTATGGAGACATCACGGCATGAGCACGCGCATTCAACGACGTGGCGGAACAGCGGCGGAACACGAGGCCTTCACCGGCGCTCCACGCGAAATCACGGTGGACACGACCAACAACACGCTTCGCCTGCATGACGGAGCCACGGCCGGCGGTCATCCCGTTCTCATGAAAAGAGACGCGGGCGAGCTGGTGGGGTTCAGGAACAAGATCATCAACGGCGACTTCGAGATCTGGCAGCGGGGGGAAACCGGATTTGCCGCCACCGGCTACTGCGCCGACCGGTGGTTTTGGAGGCCGTCGACCGGAGGAACCGGAACGGTTGTCAAATCGGGTTTTGTTCTGGGGGGGATCCCGGAGATCCCCAGTGCGCCGCGCTACTACGCCTACATCAATCAATCCATTGCCGGAACAGAGACCTGCTACATCGAGCAGCGCATCGAAGGGGTGGAGACGCTTGCCGGACAGGAAGCAACAGTTACCGCCTATGTGAAGCCCGATGCGGCGACCGATGTTGCCGTTGGCCTGGTGCAGTTCTTCGGGACCGGTGGGACACCTTCCGGGCCGGTCTATACCGAAGTAATGCCCGCCACATCCTATCCATCAAGCGGCTGGACAAAGATTCAGGTTCAGTTCACGCTTCCCTCGATTGCCGGAAAGGCTCTCGGGTCGGACGGCAATGATTATGTGGCGCTCCGGTTCATTTTCGATCCGACTGTGGTCTTTACGGTGCGCATGACCCATGTGTCTCTGATCAAGGGCGATGCGACCGCGGAAGACGATCCCTTCGAGCCCCGGCACAAACAGCAGGAGCTTGCGTTGTGCCAGCGGTATTACTGCAAATCCTATGAGATTGATACGGCCCCGGGAACGCTCACGAGTATCGCTAGCCTTATGCGTAGAAACGTAGCCGGGACGAATGTACAGGGCGCGTTCGGTTTCGTACAACGCTTCCCTGTTGCTATGCGCACCTTGCCAACGCTCATTGCTTACTCTCCCCAGAATGGCGCTTCCGGGTATGGGTGGGACGCAGCGAACAGCACGAACATCACATATGCGTTCAATTATGCTTCGTCGGTTGGGTTCAACCTTGAAAATAGCTCCGGCTTCGCTGGAGGAAATGGTTACTCACAGGTCCATTGGAGCGCAGACGCGGAGCTGTAGGGAAAATTGGAAACTTAAAAAATCTTGGGACTGGCTTGATCTCGAAACTCATTGATTGGGGTTGAGTTGGTTATCCCAGATGACACAAGCAGTCGATATCGGCAGATTATCGTCGAATGGGTGGCAGAATTTAATGTAGTCGCCGCTTATACTCCGCCAATGCCGACGGGTGACGAATTGACCCGGAGCGCGATAGTCGTATTGAAGCGGGGCACCCTCTACGGCGTTCCATTGCAAACCGCCTAGAGGACCACGAGAATATTCAAGGTGCGTATTCGCTCGCTTAGTTAGCGATCGTCATCAATGGCGCCTTAGCCGGAGATTATCACTGGCGAGGCGGCGAATATGAAAACGGAAAATCTGAAAATTCCCGTAGCTTAGGCCGCTCGTTTCTAGGCCGCTAGACCATCGAAATAGGAAACTCCCATGCTGACCCGCAATTGGCGGAAGGTGCTCCGGCGTGCCTGGAGTATCCGCCTGATGCTGCTTGCCGGGCTCCTGTCCGGTATCGAGGCCGCTCTGCCGTTGCTGGGCGGCTTTTTTTTCATTCCGCCCGGCCTGTTCGCCGCGTTGTCCGGCCTGACCGTCGGCGGCGCGTTCGTGGCCAGGCTGCTCGCGCAGAGGGAATTTCAGGATGAAGACTAGAACACGTCTCGCAGGCACGGCTGCGGCCGGGGCCATCGCTCTTGTCGGTGCCTGGGAGGGGCTGCGGCTGACCGCCTACAGGGATATCGTCGGGGTGCCGACGGTCTGTTACGGCGAGACCCGGGGCGTGCACCTGGGCGACCGGCACAGCAAGGCGGACTGTGACGCGATGCTGCTTGCCTCCCTCAGGCGTCACGAGGCGGGCATGCGCAGGTGTCTCAAGAGACCGGACGGGATCCCGGAGAAAAGTTACATCGCTTTCGTGTCGCTGACCTACAACGTCGGCGTCGGTGCCTTCTGCCGGTCGACGGCGGCGAGGCGTCTGAACGCCGGCGATGTCCGCGGCGCCTGTGACGCGGCGACATGGTTCAACAAGGCCGGTGGACGCAAGGTGCGGGGACTGGTGAACCGGCGTGCGGCCGAGCATGCCCTGTGCCTGGAGGGGCTGAATTGAGCGCGGTCTTTCTTCTGCGGCCGCTGCTTCGGTTCCTCACCAGCCGGACAGGCATTCTCGTCCTGATCTGCTTTGCCCTGTTCGCCTGGCACAAGATCGACAAGACCAGCGCAGTGCGTCGTGCCGTTGCAGGCTACGTCGCGGATGTCGAGCTGTCTGCCAAGAACGCGGAACTGGCCGAACTGAAGCGGCGCTCGGCCGTATTCGTCTCCGCGAACAAGAACCTCCTCTCGCAGGTCGCAGCGGCCAATGCAGATGCGGAAGCCGCCAACCAGGAGCTTGAGCACTATGTCTCGACCGTCGATGACGATTGCGCTGTTGACGGCGCTCTTCTTGAGCGCCTGCGCAACCGATAGGGAGCGCGCGAAGGATGCGGGGGCTGCGCTCGGACGTGTCGCGGGCTCTGCAGGCTGGCCGGATCTGCCCACCGACTGCCGCCGTCTCGAACATTCCGGTGTGCGCCCGGGCGATCCGCTGGACACGGCGCTGATCCGTACCGACCAGGCGCTCGGCCGAGCCAACGCCCGGGTACGGCGCTGCGCGGGCTGGCACGATCAGGTCGCAGGCGGGATAAGGGAGGGTGTTGAATGACCGAAGACGAGCTGCACGACATTGCCCGCAAAGCCGGGCGAGAAGGGGCGAGGGAGGCTCTGCGGGCCCTGGGTGTGGATGCGGACAATCCGCTGGAGGCCCAGAAGGACATGCATTTCCTGCGAGATCTGCGCAAGGGCACAAAAAGCATCAAGGGCAAGGCGATCAACACGATCATCGGGGCCCTTGCGCTGGCCGGACTCTACAAGATCTTCGACGGCGTCAGGTGGGGGCCGTAAGGGAAGGGTGCCGTGAATGGGTATGCCCGGTTCAGATGCGGAAAACGGCTTAGGGACTGTATCTGTCTTCACGCTTTCCGGTTTGAAAAGGCCGGAACCCGCCTGGGGGAAAATGCCCGGAGAGCAAAAAAAACGCCTTGATCTGCGAGGCTTTGCCGCGTACACGAACCTTACCGGAGAGGTGGCCGAGTGGTCGAAGGCGCTCCCCTGCTAAGGGAGTAGACGGGCAACCGTCTCGAGGGTTCGAATCCCTTCCTCTCCGCCATTTATATTTATAAGTAATTGTTTCTAATCTCGTTATTCCAATTGGGCGCCGCTATCCCTAAAAAAGACCCTAAAGCCAGACGCCAGTAATCTTTATATCAGTCCAGTTGCTTAGGGGTTTCGGATCGAAATCCCCGAATAATCCATGAGACACACAAACCCGCCGCTAGGAAACCAAGCGGCGGCAAAAATGCCACTTTAAAAATATGAAATAATCGCCTTTTTCTCGCGTTTAGAATTGCGTCGGCTTGGCGATTTAGCAGCTCAACCTCGAATGGATTCTCAGGCCGTTTGTTTTCGGACGGAATCAAATCATCGAAAGTTACGCCCTTTAGTGTTTCAAGCACCGTGGCTTTTCCCTCCAAAACGCCTTTCGCCGCCGCAATCAAATCCAATTGCACAAATACAAGCGCCACCCAGACGGTAGACAGCACTAACCAGGTTCGAATAAAACCACGCTTCCAATTCATTAGACTTACCTTTCCACTTCGCGCGCGTATTGGTCTCGAAATCCGCAGGAGGCAATGATGTTTAGCCGATAATGTTTTGATACTTCAGCGTTTTAGCTGACTGACTTATCTGGATATACATTCACTAATAGTCTGAAAAAACTACATGAACGGCATTTACCCCCCGCGCTAGAACTTGCGGCTTGATAAAGACTTCTGATGTAGCCACGAATTTAGTAGCATCTCCTCAAAGAATTTTCGGATCTGTATTGCCATGTGGCTTGAGACAATTGCCGCGCTTCTATTCCTCGGGGGACTTTGGCCCTTGTGGCTTATTCTAGCTATCCTTTGGGGAGGGCTAAAAGCGGTGTTTATCTTCGGCATCGGCATCATCGGACTATTTCACTTGGATACGGTTACAAGCGAAAGCCTGCTGTCAGTTCCTTTGAGTGCAGTTATTGAAGGCGCATCAGCCGCATGGTCGATACCAAGTTGGGCTTGGGATTGGGCAAAGTACTCACATCCCATCATCGCCTCTATCTTGGGACTGATCGGACTTGGCATGATGAACAATTAGAAAGCAGGCTGGAATACTACCGAGGTAAATCTATTTGTGCCAACCGGCGCCTCCAATTCCTCCCTTTTTAAAACCCTCCCCGTATGGCTTAATAATAGCGCCCCGTTTCAGAACCGATAGCGTGTGAAAAAAAGCGATAAATCGGTTCTAATTTGAGCCCATTGGACAGTTAGCCCAGGGCTTTCGGTTCTAGATCGGGTCCATATGCCATTTCGATGGCCCCGTTTCAGAACCGTGTTTTGTTTTTGGGCCGGTTTTTTCTAGGTTTTTAAATTGCCAATCGCGTGTTGCCGGATGGCCTTCACATTCGCAATCCGTGAGCCGCCATTCGGACGCCTGCCGACCATAGAAATACCCTTCCTTGGTTTTCACTATGAATCCTTTGCGCTCCAATTCCTGTTGAGCCCGGCGCACGGTTTCCTTGCCCATTCCGAGCGTCCGCGCGCCGTCATCTAGGCTCAAACGGATTTTGCCGTTGTTCGACCCGTTAAAGCGGCTACGCATTTCAATGAAGACCCTCACGGCATTGCCTGAAAGCGACCGCCAAATGGGATGCTGTGTCATGGAGTATGGAAGGGGCATATATTGCCCCTCCCGTTTGCTCCGGCCATTCTTGCTATGGCCTCTGCCCCGCCTAGCCATTGGGCTCGCTTTCCGCCTCAGAATGCGAAATGACTTTTACAGGCGTCCTGAGCACATAACGAGCATGACAGCCGGGGAAGGGCCCTCCATGGCGTTCTGTGACGGTTTCAATGTCTAAGCCATCTCCGCGAAGGCTATGGACGTATCCACTCCAACGCGGTCCCGGCGTGTCGATGGGCGTGCAGCCTGTTTCTCCGGCATCAATAAGCTTCGAAAGAGCCCAAGCATTCCGGCCTGTATATGTCAGGTCTAAAGAGCCCAGCGCGGTTTCCGCTTTGATTGTGAGTGTCTGCGGAGCTTTCATCAGAACACCTCCGGCGCATTGGGAAAATGAATAGAGACATGGGCATTGACCGTCTCTGTCGGCCATCCGGTTCGCGCTTGAATGCGCCGCCCGATCAAGGTGCAGGGATAGCGGGAAACGGTTTGTCGATCCGCCCAATCGAAAAGCGGAAGGGATGGATTGAGCGAGGTCGCTCGCTGAGGTAATGTCCTCATCGTTCAATTCCTTTAGTCAGGGTTGAATTTTCCCCGGCGCTATCGGTTTGTTTGCAGACTGCCCGATAGTGAGCCGGGGATTTGTTTTGGCGCTGAGTGTCAGGTTTTGTCAGGTCTCTTGGCCGCCCTAAATACGCGGAACCTATTTCTTAGGACGATGATGTTTCCATCCGACTCCGGGTCGCAATGGCTCTCCCAAGCTGCCATCAAGTCTCGCCGCCGTTCCAAGGCATCGCCGCGCCGATAGGCCCGCTCCGTTGCATCGCCAAAGACATGGGCCAAAGCCGCTTCGGCAATCTCACGCGGAAAGCTTGTTTCCTCTGCGGTCCAATCTCTGAATGCACTTCGGAAACCATGGACGGTAAAGCCGCCTTGCCCCATCCGCCGCAGTTGCATCGCCATCGACATGCCAGAAAGCGGCCTGCTTTTTTTAGTGCCCGGAAATAGGTAATCATCCTCACGACGTAAGAGGGCAAGCCTGTCGAGCAATTTTGTAAGGCAGTCTGTAAGCGGTACACGATGTTCCCGACCGCCCTTCATGCGCTGGGCGGGAATTGTCCAAATTCCGTTTTGCCGGTCAATTTCCGACCATGTTGCATTGAGCGTTTCGCCGCTTCTGGTCGCGGTCAGAATGCACCATTCCAATGCGAGTGCTGATAGGCTCTCATTTGCTCTGAGAGCATCCATGAAGTCGGGAATAGCCTTATAAGGCATCGCCGCGTGATGGCCGCGTTTGAGTTTCTGGCGTTTCGGCAAAAGCGAATCCAGATGGCCGCGCCACCTTGCGGGATTTTCGCCAGAGCGCAGCCCCTTTGCCTTTGCCGCGTCCAGAACGCGTTCCAAACGACCGCGCAACCGATTGGCGGTTTCGGGCTTTGTCTGCCAGATCGGTTGCAACACCGATAAGACAGCCGCCGTGTCGATTTCATCCAAGCGCTTGGGACGCAACGGCGCGGCATACGCTTTTAGGGTCATCCGCCATTGGGCAATGTGCTTTTGGTTTCGAAACCCCGGCGCAAGGTCATCAATCAAAGCATCGGCAAAAGAGCCGAATGTCTGGTCAGCGTTTTTGGCCTTTTCGGCTTTGCGCTGCTCAATGGGGTTTACGCCCTTTGCAACGAGCGTCCGCGCCTCCCCAGCGCTTTCGCGGGCATCTGCCAAGGAAACCGCCGAAAGCTTGCCCAGCCCCATTTCCTTGCGTTTACCGTCCCATTGAAAAATAAACAGCCAGGATTTTGCGCCGGTCGGTTTTACCGACAGGTAAAGCCCATCGCCATCGGCATGTAGTCCCGCCTTTGAAAGTGTCTGTACTGCACGTGCTGAAAGTCGCTTTGCCGTTCGCGCCATCGCCTTGACCCTAAAAATCCTAAAACTGTCCCTAAAAGATAAGGCGATTTTTGGCGAATTACAACGAACAGCTACAAACATATAATGGCTGTTTTTCCACTATTTCTCCCTATTTTAGAGGCGCTCACGAACAAAAGAGAATTTCTGTTAGGCGGACTTCCTCTCCGCCATTTTTCGCCATGTACATATCTGTTTTTGCTTCAGTCTCTTGCTCGCGGTTGCTACCAAGGGCTTTTCAGATGGCTTGCGGCCATAGCGTCCGCTGTTCAGGCGGATCCTGAACTGGCAAATTGATTCAAGTGTTGTTGCCAGCGAGTTGAAAACACAATTCAAATCGGTTCTTTCAGGCGCTGCGCGTTTGGTGCTGAAAGACGCACGGTCCCCTGACCGGGAAGCGGACCTCACTCGTCGAATGGCGGGAACGGATACTGGAAGTTTCCGGTCTTGTGCCGCCGGTCGATCGTTTCCTGAAGGAAGGCATCGACCACGAGCGCGAGCCGGAAAGCGCTTTCCTCATGCAGCTTCAGCGCCATGTCCCGAAGTTCCTGATCGTCGGCATGTTGCGGATCGTGGAGGATGTCATGGGCATTGATGACAGCGCCGGATGACGAATGCATCATGTCCATGAGCCGTTTCATCTGCCGGTCGTTCATCGGTTCTTGTCACCGTCGAAAATTGCGATGCAGTCGCTGGCAAATTTGAAAAGCCGGTTGCTCCAGCGCGCCGTGCTTTCCCCGTCGAGCATGATCGCCATACGCTGGACTTCGTCGGCCTGGCGTCTCAGGCGATCGATCTGTTCCCGTTTGTGCGGGAACAATTCGAAAAAGACATCGTCGTAGCGCAGTATCATCTCCGCCACCTTGAGGCCGCCGCCAACCATATAGGCGCGGTACTGCATCAGCTTGATCGGCCCGAATTTCTTCGGTTCAGGGTGTTTAAGCAATTGATGAAACCCGATGACATTGGTGCAGGGCTTCTGAAACAAGGCTTTGAGTTCGTCCCGGTGTTTTTGCGACATGACGGCCTCGAAAATCCGTTCGAAAAACCCAAGGCTAAAGAACTGGCCGAAAACTGCAAGCAAGCACAGGATTCAATTATTCGACGCCTGCAATCCACGTCCGGTTTCAGTCTTCCTGCTACCCATGCTTCAGGTGCCGCGAAGGAAGGCGGGATTCGGTCAGGATTGTCAGGCGTCTGCGATAGGCCTTCACGAACGGGCGTTTGGCGTTCAGCGCATGGAAAACGGGACGACACGGCGGGTCGTCGGATCGACGAGGAGCTCCTTGTCGAGCGCGGGGAAGGCTCGGTCGGCGCAATTGTTTCTCGGGCAGATCCGGCAGTTGATGCCGATCCGGTCGGGAGAGGCCTTTGTCTTGTCGCTCGGGATGAGCCGGTCCGCATAGACCAGCAGGTCGGCGTATTTGGCCTCGCAGCCGAGGCCCAGGGCATAGCGGCGCTGGCGGTCGGTGTAGGATGATGCAGGCTTGGTGACGCTGGTCGCCAGGCACACGTAGGAAATGCCGTCCGGCATCTCGCCGTGTTGAACGGAAAACCGGCCCTCCGGATTTTCAAAGGCCTCGTGGACGTTCCACAAGGGGCAAGATCCGCCGTAGCGGGCGAACTGGAACCGGGTCGCGCTGTGACGCTTGATGATGTTGCCCGCCCGGTCGACTTTCAGGAAATAGAAGGGCACGCCCTTTTCCCCGCTGCGTTGCAGGGTCGAGAGGCGATGGCAGATCTGCTCCAGGCTGGCGCCGCTGGTGGTGGCGAGGCGGTCGAGGTCGTGACGGTAGTCCCGGGCGAGTGCAGCGAATTTCCGGTAGGGCAGGAGCAGGGCGCCGGCGAAATAGTTGCGAAGTGCGAGACGGCAGATATCGCTTGCCGCGGCGGTTGCGAAATTGGCCTCATCAAGATGCGCGGCAATCAACGACTCCGAGGTCAGTTCCGCGATCACATTGCCCAGGAGGAACGCCATGGTCGACCGAGGAAGGGCGCGGTTGAGCACCACGATCTTCCTTGCCGGATCGAAGCTCATGATGGCTTCTTCCCCCGCACGGTCGCCATCGGAGATCTCGACCACGACGTTGTGTTTCGCCGTCAGCCAGTTCGCCAGAAGGGAAAACCGGTCGGAGTGCCAGGCGAGGCCGAGTTCGTTCGCCAGGCTTTCCGCCGCCGTGTCCAGATCGTCGACATAGTTGTCGGTGTAGTGAAAATAGTCCCGCACCTCCTCATAAGGCGAGGTCAGGCGTTTGGCGGGTTCGGTCTGCCGGCCGTGCATGACGATGGCGTCGTCGATGAAGGCCTGCTGTTCGCTCATGTGGCGCAGCGCGCTGTAGAGATCGAGAACGGCGCGGGCGAAATCGGGCGTGTGAATCGCCACGCTTTTCAGTTCCTGCAGGCCGATCGAACCGGAATGGAACCGCGTGTCGGCAAAGGCTTCCGACAGGTCGGAGACAAGCCGGTCGAGATCATTCGTCTCGAAACTTGAGAGGTCGGCGCCGAACTCGCGGCTGACCGCGATCAGAACGCTGGCCGAAATCGGCCGGACATTGCTTTCAAGCTGGTTGACGTAAGACGGAGACAGGTTGAGCCGGCGGGCGAAATCGACCTGGGACAGCTCCGCCCGTTCGCGGATTTTCCTCAGGATATGGCCGGCAAACAGTTTCTTGGTCATGGTCTCCGGCCCGTTTGCGAAGAATTTGCAGCATTTCCTGCAATAATTTCCCATACTTTTTATCTGCAATGAAACCAAAAAGCGATCCGATCATCTTTCGGGGGAGGCGTGGCTGCCTTCCGGCGATCGGTATGGCGATGAAGTCATGTGATAGTCGGATGATTCGCGGGTGGAGGGGGCTTGGCGGCAGGCTGAATTTGCCCAGTCCCACAGCAGCGGCGGCGGCAGCAGCCACAGCGATGGCGGTCACGATGACGGCGGTCACGACGAAGGCGGTGCGAAGGGCAAGCAGCGCAGAGGCGGCGATGGTGCCGCCGGACAGCGCGGAAGTGGCGGCCGCGGCGGCAATCTGCGCGATGTCTTCCGGGGAATGGAAGAAGAGGCCGCAGCCGACGGCATCAATGAACATGGGGCTGGCGGTAAAGGCACGCCAGGCGGACAGAGCGGCGCCCAGAAGAAGGGTTCGGGCCGTCCCGAAACCGCCGGATCGAGTGAATCGGAAGAGGATTCCGACCGTCCTGATTATGCGGGTCCCGGCGGGCGCGACAACAAGCCCGGCCGTCCGAATACCGAGTCCGGTATCAAGAAGGGCGGTATCTACGGTGACATGTACATCATACTGCGGGACGAGAACGGCGTGCCGACCCTCGACGAGAACGGCTATGTGCAGGTGAAATATGTGGATGCGAACGGCGACCTGCAGTGCTGCATTCCGCGTAACGACGAAGGTGACCTTCTGGCTACGCTGCCGGACGGAACCGCGGTTGTTCCTCTCGAAGTCGAACTCGGGCGCGTGAGCGTCGGCCGGTCTCCGACGCAGGTTCTGGCCGCACAGTATGATGAGGTCCTGAACACGATCAACTCGGATGATGCGGTATCCGTGTCGCTCGACGCGTCCGGACGCATTGTCGTCACCTTGACGGACGGCACCGAAAAGACGATCGATTCACCGCTGGAAAACCTGGCGCTCTACTATCAGCTGCTGACCACCGGAACCATTTCGGGCATCGATGATCCAACGAAGCTCGGCGATCTGGCATATCTGGTCGACGGCACGCTGACTGCGCAGGATCTGTCGGTGGCGGCATCGTTCTTCGCCGCAGCCTCTGACAAGACGATCGCAGTGACCGTGGACTCCATCGAGTACATGAACACGATCCTGGGTATCGAAGGTTCGCTCACCGACGGCTATGTCGACTACTCGAGCTTCGTCTACGACCGCGAATCCGTCTACGGTTCGATGGAAGTTGAAGTGCTCGTCCAGCAGCCGGACGGCTCGTGGGCGTCGGAGACTGTGAACGTCTATGATGTCATCCTGGGAGGCGAGGCGACAGGTGAACTGACCAACGTCACCGCCTTCACCACGGCGACGGACGACGCGCGGGCGATCATCGATTACCTGCACGAATACGGCGTGCCGACCACCAACTGATTGGTTGTTGCAGTGATTGAGGTAAAGGGCCGCTCCGATGAGCGGCCCTTTTTTCATTTGAGCGATCCGTTGGAGTTCGATGTGGAAGCGGGGCCATAGGTCGGCTCTTGTCAGGTAAACAAGATCCGCTCACTGCCTTCTGTTCAGTTGCAAATTATTCGCAACATTTCTTGTAACAATTTCACACTTTTCTTTTTTCCGAAAAAGATCAAATATCCGCCGAACATCATGATCGGCGTGCATGAGGGCATGCCGCAGGCGTCGGATAGTGAAGGGAGAGGGAAATGGGACGGTTCGAGGGCAATCTGGTGACAGGCAACTTCAGCGCCTACGCAGGCACTGCCGTACCGCTCCACCGGCCGCTTTCGTCTGACCCTTTCCCCGAACTGACGACGCGCCAGAGAGAAGTCCTTCAGATGCTGTCGACCGGCCTGACCGACAAGCAGATCGCTTATGAGCTCGGCATCAGCACCGCAACCGTCAAATGCCACACACGGGCGGCGGTTCAGCGTATGGAAGCGAAGAACCGGCTTCACGCCGTGGCCCTTTACGTGCGGGGACAGGTCGAGCTCGAACGGGCGTTCTGAGCAGCCGTACATGGTGAAGGCCGGAAGGCTCGGGGGGGTTGGCGCCGGTCAGACCTGTTGAGAGCATTGACGGAAGGGACACTTGGTCCCGTTCATGTTTTACGCAACGATTGATGCCTTCGTGTGCGTTGCGGGCGCGTATCCGCGGTCGTCCACATTAGCGAAGTCCGGGACGGCACACTCCTTTTGGGGCCGGTATCCGGGTTCTTTCCAGTGGTGATCTTGCTGCCATCTTCATTTGCCAGGCTTTCTGTGACCGCTTCAGCCGGCCGGGTGTCAAGCATCAGGCCGGCACTCGGATAGTGTCGGCAAACTGCCTCATCGCCTCCATAACCCTCAAACGGTTGTTCCATTTCACGCGCCGTGTCGATGCAGCGCATGGCTTGACTCGCCTTGTTCAAAGTATGATTGTCGGACAATCGGATATTTAGATCCCGACGAGGACATATTGTGTTCGGACGGGGCGGCCTACATGACCGGATCCGTTATCGCCGTCGACAGCGGCCACCTTGTCTCCAGCCTGTGAGGACCACCATGGATTTCACGATTCCTGCGCATATCGAAGACTTACGCGAACAGATCGCCAGTTTCGTCGAAACCGAACTGCTGCCGGTCGAAGCCGACCGGGCCAACTACGATCCCCACGAGAATATCCGCCTGGACGTCCTTGCCGCCAAGCGGGCCAAGGCGCGCGAGCAGGGGCTCTGGTGCCTGCAGCTTGCCCCGGAGACCGGCGGACGAGGCGTCGGCCGTGTCGGCATGGCCGTCTGCTACGAGGAAATGAACCGCTCGATCTTCGGGCCGGTGACCTTCAATTCGGCAGCACCCGACGACGGCAACATGATGGTCATGGAGGCGCTCGGCACGGACGAGCAGAAGGACTGGTGGCTGAAGCCGGTCGTGGACGGCAAGGTCCGTTCCGCCTTTGCCATGACCGAACCTCATCCGGGCGCCGGTTCCGATCCCGGCATGATGCAGACCGTGGCCCGGAAGGACGGCGACGACTATGTGGTGCAGGGCCACAAATGGTTCATCACCGGGGCCGACGAGGCGGAACATTTCATTCTGGTCGCCCGCACGTCCGACGATGCGCGGCGAGGCCACACCTGCTTCCTGTTCCACAAGGACGATCCGGGCTGGGAGATCACCCGGCGCATTCCGATCATGGGGCCGGAAGAACATGGCGGCCATTGCGAGATGATCTTCGACGGGCTGCGGATCCCGCGCCGCAACGTGGTTCTGGAGGAGGGCCGCGGTCTCAAGGTCGTGCAGACCCGCCTTGGCGTCGCGCGCCTGACCCACTGCATGCGCTGGCTCGGCCTTGCCAGGCGCTGCGTCGAGATTGCCACGGAATATGCTTCCCGCCGGGAAGGGTTCGGGATCCGGCTGGCGGACCGGGAAAGCGTCCAGATCATGCTCGGGACCCTGTGCGCCGACATCGAGGTGGGACGCCTGCTGGTGATGAAGGCCGCCTGGGGGCTGGATCAGGGCAGCTACGCCCAGAAAGAGGTCTCCATGGCCAAGGTCCATGTGGCCAACCTGCTGCACCGGGCCGCCGATGCCGCCATCCAGATCAACGGTGCGCGCGGCTATTCCAAGGACACCGTCCTGGAATGGATCTATCGCTATGCCCGGCAGGCCCGTCTGGTCGACGGGGCCGACGAGGTGCATCGCATGGTCTTGAACCGCTATCTGGCGGGCGAGGGACGCGCGTTCTTCCGGTGGCCGGTCGCGGAGGCATAGGGTGAGCGATACCGATTTCGATCCCGATGCGCTGTCCGGCTACCTGCGCGATCGCTTCGGTGCGGGCGACCTGTCTCTGACCCGCATCGGCGGTGGCCAGTCGAATCCGACTTATACGGTTGAATGCGGCGGGCGAAAGATGGTGCTGCGCAAACAACCCAATGGCGAGATCCTGCGCGGCGCCCATGCCATCGACCGGGAGTATCGTGTACTGACGGCACTTGGTCCGACGGATGTGCCCGTGCCCGCGCCGGTGCTTTACGAAGCTGATGCGGCAATCCTCGGCACACCGTTCTACCTGATGGACTTTGTAGAGGGACGGGTGTTCAACGACTGCCGCCTGCCGGAATCCTCGCCGGAGGAGCGGCGCACGCTTTATCTTTCAATGGCGGAAACGCTTGCGAAGCTGCACCGGCTTATCCCTGACGATATCGGTCTGGGCGACTACGGCCGGCCGGGCAATTACTTCGCCCGCCAGATCCACCGCTGGACCTCCCAGCTGGAGGCTTCGCCCTCCAAACCGGATCCGGTTTTACGTGATCTGGCCGCCCGCATTGCAGAGGCCATGCCTGAGGACGACGGTCTCGTCTCGATCGCCCATGGCGACTTCCGGCTGGGCAACATGCTGGTTCATCCGAGCGAGCCGCGGGTGATCTCGGTTCTCGACTGGGAACTCTCAACTCTTGGGCATCCCCTGGCCGATGTGGGTTTCTGCTGCATGCCCTGGCACACGGCGCCGGACGAATACGGCGGGATCCTGGGGGAGGAGAGCGAGGGGATTCCGACGGAAGCGGAATTCGTAGCGCGCTATCGCGAGGTGCTGCCAAACGTTCCGGCACCGGAGCCGTTCCATGTGGCTTTCGCGCTGTTCCGCTTCGCGGTGATCTTCGTCGGTATCGCGGACCGGGCGGCAGCGGGAACCGCGTCGGACCCGGATGCAGCACGCTTCGGACCGCTCGCTCGCTGTTTTGCCATCCGCGCCTGGGAGGCTCTGGGCGAGGCACCGCCCACAGCTGCTTGACGGCTACCGGAGCAAGATCATAGTCACAGGAATACCCGGAGGAATGGACGGGTGCAGGATCAACAGGAGGGACAGCCGATTCTGGGTCAGATCGATAAGGATCCGGGCTATATCCGGGTCGCCAAGGCCATCGAGGCGGAAATCGTCGCCGGCCGGCTGAAGGTCGGCGAATTGTTGCCGACAGAGGCGGAACTTTCCGGGTTGCTCGGAGTCAACCGGTCGACTGTCCGCGAAGGCATCCGTGCCCTTGAGAATGCAGCGCTGGTCCGCCGCGGCGACGGCAAGAGGCTGGTCATTTCCGCACCCGAGCCTCACGTCATCACCAAGGTAAATACCCGCGCCATGCGGATGATGCGGGTGAGCTTCCTGGAGCTGTGGGAGGTGCAGATGAAGCTGGAGCCTTTCGCAGCGCAGTTGGCCGCAGAACACAGAACCTCCGATCAGGCGGATGCTCTTCAGGCCAATGTAGCGGAGCTGAAAGCCAATCTGGACGACGACGACTTTATTATCCGCTCCGATGTGGAATTCCACCGGCTGATTTCAGAAGCCGGCGGTAATCCGGTCCTGTCTCTCGCCACCGCGCCGGTCGGGCAGCTCCTCTATTCTGCAACCGTCGATCTCTATGCCAGGGTCCCCCAGGCCCGCCACCGCCTGGCCGCCGCCCACGAGGCGATTGCCCGGGCAATTGCCGATGGCGACGCGCATGAAAGCGAGCGCTGGGCGGCCAGGCATATCCAGGATTTCAAACGGGGTTACGAAGTCGGCGGCTTCGACATGACCGCGCCTCTGCCCATGCGCGACTGAGGGGGACCTCAGAGATCCAGAGGAAAAGGCAGTCTCGTCGGATGCCGGAGACTGCCTTTTTTATTTACCCGTGCTTTCGCCGGAGGAGGGAAACGCGCGCCCTCTATTTCTTCTGTGCCGATGCCGACCCGGCTGCGGGCTTCGTCTGCCGTGATGCAGGCCGTGCCTTGGCGGCAGCAGACCTGGATGCCGCTGGTTTTGCGGGTGCTTTCGCTGCTGCCGGTTTGGCTGCGGCCGTCTTTGCGCTCGTTTTTGCGGCTGCGGGCTTGGTCCGTGCAGTCCTCGCGGGTGCTTTCGCTGCCGCTGGCTTTGCAGCCGCCGGCTTTGCAGCCGCCTTTGGCGTTGCGGGTTTTGCTGCCGCCGTCTTGGCTGTTGCCCTTGTCGCTGCCGGCTTCGCGGCCGCCTTCGCGGCAGCTGGCCTGGCCCTTGCCGTCCTCGAAGGTGCTTTCGCTGTTGCTGCCTTGGCTGCTGCCGGTTTTGTGGCTGCCTTCGTTGCTGCGGGTTTGGCAGCTGTTGTCTTTGCAGGCGCCTTTGTTCCAGCTGGCTTGGCCGCTGCGGTTCTGGAGGGCGCTTTCGCTGCTGCGGGCTTGGCCGCTGCCGGCTTCGCGGCTGCTTTTGCCGCTACAGGTGTCTTTGCCGTGGCAGCCGGTTTTCTTGCGGCCGTTGTTTTGCGCGCGGAGGTCGCGCGGCGGGCCGTCGATGCCGTTTTTGTCTTTGGAGCCGCCGTCGGTTTGGCAGTAGTTGCAGTCCCGGCCTTTTCCGGACTGATGGTGGTCATCAGGGAACCGACGACTTTCTTCATATCTTCCGAAAGTCGGGCAGCTCCTTCTTCCACGATCTTTGCGGTTGAGGCGGTAAAGTCGGTTGCCGCGTGCCTGGCGCCGGACGCGCCGGATTCGACCAGCTTGCCGGCATCGACGCCGATCTCGCTGCCGGCCTCGGCAAGGCCCGACAGGGCATGCCATACCGCCGATCCGGTATCACCTCCGGCCGCAGACGTCTTGGAAGCGACGGATTTGACCGTCGCCGACGCGGCCTTGAACACGTCTTCGCCGACATCGGCCATACCGAGCACAACGCCCTTCGCCACCGCTTTCGTTGCGATCAGAACACTGCTGCCGGCCTTCGGCCCGCCCGACAGGACGCCGGAGACGATGTCATGCACCTTCTTCGGCAGATCGCCGGCGATTTCGCCGCCCGCGCGCATGTTCTCCACGACCGCGGTCCTGACACTATGGAAGATCTGCGCTTCCTTTTTATCGATGGTTTTCAGGAACTTGACGGTTTCCTTTTCAAGGTCCGGTGCCTTGACAGAGGTCTTCTTTTTCTGATTTGCCTTTTTTGCTGAAGGCGATTTCTTTTTTTCTTTTACCGCTTTTTTGGCCATCTGACGTTTCCTCTGATTCAGGCGCCTTTCCAAGCATATCCGGCGCGATTTGGAAGCTGGCTGGGCAAAATAGTCTGCAATTACTAATGCAATGATAGTGCAACAAATGCGTCTCCCCTTTGACCGTAGTCAATACTGTTACATGTTGCGTGGAACAGAATGGGCATCGGCGATATCGTTGTAACGAGACCGAGGATCATGCAAAGCCAGCTGTCGCGTGACCAGATAGCCGACCGTCTGCTTGAAGCGGCCGATCTTCTCGAGGCGCAGGCCGCGGACCGGTTTCGTGTGCGCGCCTACCGGATGGGCGCGGAAACCGTCCGCAGTCTTGCCGAGGATCCGGCGGGGCTTCTGGAGCGCGAGGGACTGGAGGGCCTGATCAGGCTGCCGCACATAGGGACCCGGCTGGCCCGCGCGATCGACGAAATGGTTGCGACCGGGCGCTGGATCCAGCTGGAACGTATGCGCGGGGAGGCGGAACCGGAAGCCGTGTTCCAGACGGTGCCGGGTATCGGGCCAACGACCGCGCGCGCGATCCACGACGAACTCCATATCGATACGCTGGAAGCCCTGGAAATCGCGGCCCATGACGGCCGGCTTGAAAAGGTACCGGGGATCGGCGCCCGGCGCGCGGCGTCGATCCGCGCCATGCTCGGCTCCATGCTGGCCCGCCGCCGGCGACGCAGTCCGGACGATCATGAAGAACCGCCGGTCGCCTTACTGCTTGAGGTCGATGCGCTCTATCGTGACAGGGCCGAGGCGGGAGACCTCCGGCAGATCGCGCCAAGGCGTTTCAACCCGACCGGCGAAGCCTGGTTGCCGATCCTGCATACGGATCGCGACGATTGGTCGTTCACGGCGCTTTTTTCCAACTCGGCACTGGCCCATGATCTCGGGCGGACCCATGACTGGGTCGTGATCTATTTCGGCCATTCAGACGGGCCGGAGCACCAGCGTACCGTGGTCACCGAAACCCGCGGTCCTCTTGAGGGCAGGCGGGTCGTCCGCGGCCGCGAGGCCGAATGCCGGCAGCATTATTTCGCCGATGCCTGACCAGACCACCCCTCCGGAAGCGCAGCCGCAAAAGGTCTCGGCGCTCGAACTCGCCGGCCGGCAGCGGGATATCTCGATCTCCGAATTCTTCCTGAAGAACCGGCATCTCCTGGGCTTCGACACACCGGAAAAGGCTCTGGTCACGGCGGTGAAGGAGGCCGTGGACAATGCCGTCGACGCCTGTGAGGACGCCGGCATCCTGCCGGAGATCAAGGTCGAACTGCGCCGCCGCGGACGCATCTTTACGGTCGCGGTCGAAGACAACGGTCCCGGGATCCTCGAAGAGCAGATCGGCCGGATTTTCGGCAAGCTCCTCTACGGCTCGAAGTTCCACAAGCTCGCCCAGTCGCGCGGTCAGCAGGGGATGGGGATCGCGGCGGCCGGCATGTACGGCCAGCTGACCACCGGAAAGCCCTTGCACATTCTCAGCCGCGTGGAAGGCGAGCCGCTTGCCACCGACCTCTATGTGGCGATCGACACGCAGAAGAACCGGCCGGACGTTCACCGGAAAAAGCATTTGGAATGGGGCCATCCGCAGGGCACCAGGGTAGAAATCGTGCTGGAAGGCAGCCTGCAAGGCGGGCGGCATTCGGTCGGCGCCTATCTGCGGCAGACGGCCATCGCCAACCCGCATATCACCATCCATTACCAGGACCCGGACGGCCACACCCGCGACTTCTTCCGCAGCATACACTCACTTCCGCCCCGTCCCAGGGAGATCAAGCCCCACCCGCACGGCATCGAACTGGGGCGGCTGATCCAGATGCTGAACAATACCGACAGCCGGACACTGATGCAGTTTCTGGTCAATGATTTTTCCAGTGTCGGCAGGAAGACGGCGGCCCGGATCATCAAGGCCGCCGGCCAACGGGTGAGCGAGCGCTCCTATCCGACCCATATCGCCCACACCCAGGCAATCGCGCTGCACCGGGCGATCGAAAAGACGCCGGTGCTCTCGCCCCGGACGGACTGTGTCGTGCCCATCGGCGAGCCGCAGCTGCTCAAGGGGCTCCAGTCGGAGGTGGCCGCGGATTTCTATACCGCGACCACCCGACCGGCAGGGAGTTATCGCGGCAATCCGTTCCAGATCGAGGTGGCGATTGCCTACGGCCAGGCGGGCGAGGCCCGGGTGGATGTTGCCGAAGGCGGCCGGATGAACGAGGTTAGGCCGGAGCCGGTGCCGGCCGGGGAGGACCTGCTCGGCCTGAAGGACGAGCCGGCCCATCTGCTCCGCTTCGCCAACCGGGTGCCGCTTCTCTATCAGCAGTCGGGCTGCGCCATCACCAGGGCGGCGATACAGACCAACTGGCGCGCCTATGGCCTGCACCAGCCGAAGGGCGCGCTGCCGATCGGGCCGATGGCGATCCTGGTCCATCTCGCTTCGGTCTGGGTTCCCTATACTTCTGAGGCGAAGGAGGCGATCGAACCCACGCCCGAGATCGTCAAGGAGATCGTGCTCGGGCTGCAGCACTGCGGCCGGGAGTTGGCCCAGTATCTGCGCCGCAAGGCAAGGCTCAGGCGCGAATATGAACGGCGCGTCTATATCGAGACCTACCTGCCGCATATCGGCGGTGCGCTGCAGGACATTCTCGCCCTCAGCGACGAGGAACGCGACAACGCCATGCAGCGGCTCGACAGCGCGTTGCACGAAAGCCGGCAGAAACAGGGAGGCGGGCATGACGGAAACGCTTGAAGACATGGAACCCGGCGATCTCGATGTGCGCACCCTGGAGCTGATCGAGACGCTTGCCCGGCAGATCCGCGACCGGATCGAAAAAGGGGAACTGCCGGAGATCCGGCTGCCGGTGCGCAGCCTCTCCAATGTGACCTATGACGCGGCCGAGGGCTATTTCGGACTCGGCGCGGCGCGCAAGACAAGGACCCTGACCGTGAACACGGCCAAGTCCTTCGCTCAGACCCTGCGCATGATGGCGACCTCCTACGGCATGGTGGAAAAGGATGATTTCGCCACCAAGCGCGAGGCCTATTACATCTCCAAGAACTGGGGCGACTGCCGCTTCGACGAACAGGCGGAATCGGATGCAATCATGGACGACATCGAGGCGCTGGCCTCGATCCACGGCCTGTCGCGCGAACAGCTGCGGTTCTATCCGGAGGCCCATGGCGGATCGGTCGCCGGGCGGCTGACGGTGATCGACCGGAATGCTGGAACCGGGGAGGAGATCGAGATCGACTGCACACGATTGGGCAGCGGGGCCTACAGCATTCCGCATTCGGTCGAACAGTTGAGCTTCAGGACCGATGCCCGCTTCATCCTGGCGATCGAAACCGGCGGCATGTTTCAGCGCCTGAACAAGCACCGGTTCTGGGAGAGTGCCGATTGCATCATCGTCGAGATGGGCGGCGTGCCCACCCGGGCCACCCGGCGTTTCATCCGGCGGCTGTCCGACCAGCAGGATCTGCCCGTCTACTGTTTCGTCGATTGCGACCCTTACGGTTTCACCAACATCTACCGCACGCTCAAGGTGGGCTCGGGCAATGCCGCCCATATCAACCGGTTCTTCTGCGTGCCGCGGGCGCGGTTCCTTGGCGTCACACCGCAGGATATCACCGACTTCGGGCTCGATGACGCCACCCATCCGCTGTCGAAGGGCGACGTCAAGCGCGCTCGCGATGCGCTCCACAACGATCCCTTCATTCGCCAGCATCCGCAGTGGGTCGCCGCGATCGAGCAACTGGTCGGAATGGGCGTGCGCGCCGAACAGCAGGCGCTGGCCAAATGGGGCCTGAACTACGTGATCGAGGAATATCTGCCGGAGAAGCTGTCCAATCCGGACGCGTTTCTTCCTTAGTCCTCACTCCTCATATGGTGCGGCGACGATGTGCGGCAGCCAGACATATTCGGGTTGACCAGAGTCAACGCCAAGTCCCGAAAGCTCTGATATCCGATAACGTATACCTGTGATCGCGGGGTGATAGGGAGCGGGAGGATGCGAACCTATTCTTTGGATATCGATCCGGAGCAACTGGTCCTCTGGACCAGGACGGAATTGGGTGAACGGCCTTCCAGGCTGACGGTTGCTGCGAGCTGCAGACGGGAAGTCCGCGCCTTCGACAAACGACAGGAATTCCGCTTTGGCGATGCCGAGAGTGAGGACCTTGCGGAAGTCGCTATCGTTGCGGCTCTGGAGATTTCTCCGGCGGTGTCAAAAGACGGCTGGTCGATTTCCGTGCTGATCGAAGACGAAACCGGTTTGAGGATACCGGACGAGGGGTCTGACGGGGGCGATGAGGAAATGGACCTTGAGACTTTCTTCGGGACATTTATCCGGCCGGATCGCGGAACCGTCTATGTCACCGCAAATGTCGAGGATGCGGCCGCGCAGGCGCGGCTGACCCGGCTTTTGGGGAACGTTCTGGAGAACCGTCACCGGGGTTCAAATCCGCGATAATCTGGAGGTTGTGATCATGACATCGGCCGAGTTCACGAAACAGGCATATGCGGCGCTGAAAACGGACCGCCGCATCGATCCCCATTTCAGGGCAACGACACTGGAACTGGATACGGAGGGGACGGTCACCCTGGAAGGCGAGGTCGGGACGGTGGGTCAAAAGCGGCTGGTCCTGGAAAGGATAGCCGCTCTGCCCGGCGTCAGCGGTATTGTTGACCGGCTCCGGGTGAAGCCCGCGGAAGCCATGAGCGATGCCGGCATTCTGGATCACATCCGCAAGGCGCTGCTGCAGGAACCTGCGTTCCAGAGTATCCGCATCGCCGAAGAAAGAGATCACACCGTTCATGTCCTGAATGATCTGCCCGAAGGGGCGGACGGCGAAATCGTCATTTCCGTGAGCGACGGCGTCGTGACGCTGAACGGCGAACTGCCGAGCCTGACCTCCAAACGGATCGCGGGTGTTCTTGCCTGGTGGGTGCCAGGAAGCTGTGACGTCATAAACGGTATTTCGGTGGAGCCGGAGGAAGAAGATGCGCCGATCCGGATTGAGGAGGCTGTTCACCTTGCCCTTGAACTGGACCCGTTCGTGAACGCTTCGCAAGTTAGGGTGGGCGTGCGCGGGCGCGCCGTCCGCCTGACCGGGCTCGTCGGCTCGCAGGCTGAACGTACCGCAGCTGAGGCGGACGCCTGGTACGTGTTCGGCGTCGATGAAGTCATCAATGAAATCGAGGTGCAGGATTAGCCTCCGGGCACGCCTCGCTATCCTGTGCTGGTGAACGGATGAGACGCAAGGAGTGGAGATCATGGCCTTCCGGCTCGCGAGTCCCGCGTTTGAAAACAATGATGAAATTCCGGAAGGACACACCTGTATGGGCGCCAATCTGTCGCCCCGGCTGGAATGGAGTGATCCTCCGCCGGACGCCTTGAGCTTTGCGCTGGTGTGTCTGGATCCGGACGCACCCGGGGGCACCTTCTATCACTGGGCCGTCTTCGACATTCCGAAAGACATGAGGGAGCTTGAGGCGGGGCTGCGCGCCGATGCCAAGCGGCCGGACGGGCTCCGGCAGGCCCTCAACGACTTCGGTAAACCCGGCTATGGCGGCCCCTGCCCGCCACGCGGGCATGGACCCCATCATTACAGGTTCTGCCTGTTTGCGCTCGACGTGGCGAAATTGGAAACAGGCGATCACGCCCGTTGCAGGCAAATCCTGGAAGCTGCACGGCCACATGCCCTCGCGACGGCGGAAATAACCGGTTTGTTCGAGCGTTGAACGCCCAAGGATACGGAGAACCGCAGCATGAGTGCATCCAAGCAGCCGGATCGTGATCTCAATACCCGGTCCCTCGAGCGGCACAAGGCGTGTGGTGGCAAGATCCAGATCGCGGCAAAGGGGCGGATCGCGTCTCCTGAGGATTTGCTGATCTGGTACACGCCGGGTGTGGCCGCGCCGAGCCGGGCGATTGCCGCCGAGCCGGAAACGGTCTTCGACTACACCAACAAGGCGAATAGCGTGGCTGTGGTGTCGGATGGTTCGCGCGTGCTCGGTCTTGGCAACATCGGCCCCGAGGCGGCGCTTCCGGTGATGGAAGGCAAGGCGCTCTTGTTCAAGCATTTCGGCGGCGTCGATGCCGTGCCGATCTGCCTCGACGTTCACGACGAGGACGGAATTGTCGCCGCGGTAAAGGCGATAGCCCCGTCCTTCGGTGGCATCAACCTGGAAGACATCGCCACGCCGAAGTGCTTCCGTATCCTGGAGCGGTTGCGTAAGGAGCTGAGCATCCCGGTCTGGCACGACGATCAGCAGGGCACGGCCACGGTCGCGCTTGCCGGGCTGCTCAACGCGCTGGAGATCGTCGGCAAGGACTTGGCAACGGCGCGGATCGTGCTGGTCGGCATCGGTGCTGCGAATATGGCCCTGCTTCGGCTCCTGAAAGCGAAAGGCGCGGATCTGGATGGGATGATCGCCGTCGACAGCACCGGGATTCTTTCTGGCAAACGGCACGATATCGAGGATCGGCAGGTGGACATGCGGGAAAAGTGGCAGGTCTGCTGCGAGACCAACGGAACCGGGCTGGAAGGTGGTATCGCCGAAGCGTTGCGGGGAGCGGACGTCTGCATCGCCTTTTCAGCGCCCGGTCCGGACACCATTCCGGCCGCTGCCATTGCAACCATGGCCCAGGATGCCGTCGTGTTCGCCTGCGCAAATCCGGTTCCCGAAATCTGGCCTGATGCGGCGAAAGTTGCCGGCGCGCGGATCGTTGCCACCGGGCGCGGCGACTTTCCCAACCAGGTCAACAATTCGCTCGTGTTTCCGGGCCTGTTCCGGGGCATCCTCGACGTCCGCGCCGGCGAAATCACCGAGGACATGCAGATCGCTGCGGCCGTGACCCTGTCCGAAGTTGCCCGGAGAAAGGGCCTGAGCGATGAGGCGATCCTCTGTTCGACCGACGATCTGGACGCCGCGACGGAAATCGCCGCTGCCGTGGGTGCCGAGGCGGTCCGTGTCGGCATTGCGCGGTTGCCAAGCGACTTTCAGACGCTCAAGGACGGCGCCCGGGAGCGGATACAGGCGTCGCGTCGTCTCAATGCGCTGGCAGCGGTGGAGTAATCCGGAATTCACACGAGCAGTACTAGATAACGCTTAATTTGACACGATGCCGGTTCTGTCAATCTGAGGTGTTTCAGATTGGATAGATTTTCAGTTCTCTAAAGATCGTTCGGTAAATCAGCGTATTCGACATACCGGCAATCATGGCAACGCGTTGCCATGAGCGGGCGCTTGGTTCAAGTCAACCGAAACGATGCCCGCTTCGAGCATAGTCTCTATCCGTGCGTTTCCGTAAAACGAGCCCAGGCAAGGGAAGGGGCGATGTCGCTGAGGGTAGGGCAGGACTTTCACTAATGCATTTTTTAGAAGGCCAAGTGATGTGATCTTTAAGAAGTTGCGGCTTTCCTTATCTAAGCCTCAGGCGAAATAAACGTGAGGTGATAAGTGTTGAAGTGAGGCCTCGGGCGGTAATGATAACAATCTGATCTCATTTAGAAATAGTAAGTCATTTCTAAATTAAAGAAACCCCATGAAATAGAAGAAAAAACTCATTATAAAACAGGATATGGAAAACGGCGCGCGCAGAAAATACTTCTTAAGGTGTTTCGTTCCTTTTATTACATAAGAAAATAACAAGGTAATGAATGCGAGTATCGCTATGACTACGTAAAATGTTATTGTGGGCAGCAAACTAGTTATAAGAAGGGTGTTGTAAGGTACAATCCGGTCGCTAAGGTTTCTTCCTACGACGCTCAAATCTCTCGTCAGGCTCCAATGCCATACGAAATTGACTGTTAAGAAATCCGAACAATCTTCCAACAGTCCTGCGGTCGCTTTTGTTAAATAGAAACGTGAAACTGCGCCATTTTCAAAAAGGCATACAGCTATGGGGGATTGAGGATATTCATTGGACAGGGTATCCGCCACGAATTGATCTAAGCGAAGAACTCCGAGATTTCCGAATACAGACATTGGAAATCCATCTTCAAGTTCATCCGCTTGTTTGAAACTCATCGAATAAGCTGTATCTAAATCATGGGCAGTTGCTATTTGTCCGCTGACAGAAAATCTTATTTCCTCTACTGGTTTAAGCTTGCTGTCGTCAGGAATGTCTGCGTCCCGAAGCCATTTATTGATTCCAGTTTTTGTTGCGATAGTGCGAGAATATTTTTCTGCTTCGGACCCTGACATATCTCTAAATTCGCTTTTAATAAATACTTTTAGACGCGAGATGGAGGAAATAATTAAGGGTTGTAAGTCTGTATTTCTAGGGTCTAAAGTAGAGTTGTAGTATACATTTATATCCTGATAAGCAGATGTGTCGGAATTAGGCACTATCAAGCCGCTAAAATCATCACTAAAATTCAGGCGTTTGAATATGTCAGCTCTATCAAATCGAGATAAATAATTTGGTATTTCTGCTATTTTTGACGCATTTTCACCAAAAGGTTTGCTTCTAATATATCTCAATTCTACTGTTGACCAGACAAAAAATTGGACGACTAGCATTGAAAAGAAGGCGTAAGATAAAATAAATGTATTTATAGTTACAAATATATCGGAGACGATGAATACAAGTGATCTAAAAATACTTTTCGCCGATAGTGAGGCTTCAATAAATATTTTAGTTTGAATAATTGTTATATAGTCAAATATCACATTGAAAATTATAAATGATGCAATCAATAATATTTGTGTTCTATCGAAATTCACACCTCCTAACGTCTCCCCATAGAAATAGATTTGGAACGCTGCGACAATCGTGAATGATGTGATAGAAACTAAAAATGCTGATAAAAAGAACGACTTAGAAAAAAGTTGTCCTGAAAAGAACCTGCCAAAGACAATGGAGTGGGCCATTTCAAGAAAATTTAGAAATTTAACTGTCAATGTTAAATCAGGATTAGAATTATCTAAATATTTTTCTATTTTTTCTCTTTCGACTTTGCCAACTAACACTGTATCCAAGAATACACCGAATGTTGTTAGTGTCATAACGTTCGTTAGTATTGAAGAGAGCATTGAATGTTCTACGTCATTGAGGTGGTTGTGGACATATTATTTAATTTTGCATTCTTATCCATAACAGGAATTTTCCATCTTCCTAAATCGGGGGAAGCAAAATTTTTTCTAAGTCGCCCTTGTAGTATTGAAAGTGCAATAAAATCAATTGTAGATAGTTTTTTATGTTGGGTGTTGCTTATGTGCGTGCTTGGAAATTTTTCTGTATTTATTTTAACTTTCGCTATGGCCGCGTTTGCCTTTGGTCGCAGTGCTTTTGCCGAAAACTTTTGTATGTATGCTGGCAAGGCATATTCAGTTGGCTCAACGGTATGTGAATGTCCTTCGCTTACTGAAGCAATTATTGGTGGGGGCACGCATAAAGGAGGGAAGTTTGTAATAAACAGGCTTGAATGCAATAACATTGCTGTAGCTGGAAAGTCCGTAGAATGGAGTATATCTAGCCGTCCGTGTTTCGTTGGAGAAGGTGCCTTGGCATCAAGTGCGGTCTCATTTTTTAAAGAAGTTTCAGTTCAATTCTGCCCAAATCCTAATAATTTCAATTCTGGAGACATTTTAGTAAATATGGTGGAAAAACCAGCTTCTACAGAGGGCGAAGCCGCGGAAGCGAATGATGATCAACTTATGATTTTACTTAAACAAATTTGTAGACGGTTTTCAAAGGCACCATCTTTTTGCAAATCTCTTTAATTTTATGTTTGCAATATACGCTGTCTAATATTTAATATAAAAACCTATATTAAAGATTACTTCTGCATTCTGGGAGAAGGTATGAAAAAATCTACATCTTAAATTTGTGAATGCGGAGGGTGTTTCCGTTTTATTATTTAAGCTATTATTTAAGTCTCGTGCTGACCTACCCATAAACACATTAACAGGCTGCGGCTACAATATTGATCTTATTTATTTCATTTTAAAAAATGCTATTATCCTACCGCTTCGCCGCCCTCAACCCATAAACGAACCCAACCAGAGACATCAGCGCCAGCGCGCCCCAGGTCATGGCGTAGGCGAGGTGGCTGTTGCGGAACTTGATGACGGTGAGACCGCCGATCGGCAGGGAACCGTCTGATGGCCCTGCCTGTGCGTCGATGAAATAGGGAGCGACCTTTATCAGGCCGTCCGTTTTGGCGATGGCCTCTACGTCGCGGGAGTACCAGCGCCCGGCTGCAGGGTCGTTGGAGCGCAGGAAGGCACCGCCAGGCTGGCTCTTGCGCAACAGCCCGGTCACCTGGACGGGGCCGGACGGGTGCGACCGGTCGGCGGGGGCTTTCTTGTGGGTCGGAACGAAACCGCGATTGACGAGAATGGTCGTTCCGTCGTCCCGTTTGAGCGGCGTCATCACCCAGAAGCCTGGACCATATTCGGTTACCGCCTGCACCAGGGTTTCCGTGTCGAGATAGGTGCCGCTTGCGGTCACGTGGCGGTATTCGCCGTCCTTTGCCGTGACGGCCGGCCATTCGACTTCGGCCGGAGCGGGGACAGGAGCGGCGTGAACCCGGCTTTCGACCCTGGCGATCAGGTCCAGTTTCCAGAACAGCCGCTGGACCTGCCAGATGCCGAGCGCTGTGAAGACGGCTGCGAGAACCAGCATGCCGGCGGGAAACAGGATTTTGGCCCGCCGGGATCCGGCGGACCCTTGGTCTGTGTTGCCTTCGTCGGTCACGGGACAGTCTTTCGTTTGTCCATCTGCCTTAGGCCGGTTTTTCGCGGCCGCTGCCTCAGGGCAGCGTCTTGACCATCTCCGGCGACATCTGCGGCATCATGTTCGTGTTGAGATGATACATCACCCAGAACGAACCGCAGAGCATGATCGCGACCAGGATCAGCGTGAAGATCAGCGCGGTCATGGACCAGCCGCCTTCCGCCCGCGTGTTCATGTGCAGGAAATAGATCATGTGAACCACGACCTGCACCGCCGCCAGGAGGAGGATCAGGACGGCGGCGAAGAGCTTGCTGTCCAGAACGTCGCCCATGACCAGCCAGAAGGGGATGGCGGTGAGAATGACGGAGAGGATGAAGCCGGTCAGGTAGCCCTTGAAGGTACCGTGGCCGCCGTCATCGTCGTGGGTGTGTGCGGAGGAAAGCGAGGTCATCCGAGGACTCCCAAGAGGTAAACCAGGGAAAAGACGCCGATCCAGACGACGTCGAGGAAGTGCCAGAACATGGACAGGCACAGGAGCCGGCGGCGGTTCTCCGGGATCAGTCCCTTGACCGACACCTGGACCATCAGTGTCACCAGCCAGATGCACCCGAAGGTGACGTGCAGCCCGTGGGTGCCGACCAGCGTGAAGAAGGCCGACAGGAACGCGCTGCGGTCCGGTCCGGCGCCTTCGTTGATCAGGTGATGGAACTCATAAAGTTCCAGACCGAGGAAGGTGAGGCCGAACAGGCCGGTGACGACCAGCCATGCGAGCATGGCGTTCTTCCGGTTGCGGTCCATCTCCAGCATGGCGAAGCCGTAGGTGATGGAGGAGAACAGCAGCATGGCCGTGTTGACCGCCACCATCGGCAGGTCGAACAGGTCCGCCGGCGTAGGGCCGGCCGCATAGTTGTGTCCGAGCACGCCGTAGGTGGCGAAGAGCACCGCGAAGATGAGGCAGTCGCTCATCAGGTAGATCCAGAAGCCAAGCATGGTGCTGCCCTCGGGATGGTGCTCTTCGGTCAGGTAGAACTGGTCCGCCCGGTATGCGTCGAGTGTTGCGTCGCTCATGGTGTCACGCCCTCCCTGCAAGCAGGGATGTCCGTGCGTCTTCCGTCTCCCGGACCGTTTCGGCCGGGATGTAGAAATCGCGCTTGTAGTTGAAGGTGTGGCCGATCGCGACCACGAACAGGGCGGCGGCCGACAAGGCCGCGAGCCACCACATGTACCAGATCATGCCGAAGGCAAAGGCGATGCTGACCATCGCGAGGATGAAGCCCGTACCGGTGTTCTTCGGCATGTGGATCGGGATGAAACCCTCCAGCGGGCGCCGGTAGCCGCGCGCCTTCATGTCATGCCAGCTGTCGTGGTCGTGAACAACCGGCGTGAAGGCGAAGTTGTAATCCGGCGGGGGCGAGGACGTGGACCATTCCAGGGTCCGCGCGTCCCAGGGATCGCCCGTCTCGTCGCGCAGTTCGTCCCGTTTCAGGAAACTGACGACAAGCTGGATGATGAAGGAGCCGATACCGAGCGCGATCAGGAAGGCGCCGAAGGCGGCGATGATGAACCAGATCTGCAGCGACGGATCCTCGAACTGGCTGACGCGGCGGGTCACGCCCATCAGGCCGAGAACGTAAAGCGGCATGAAGGCGAAGAAGAAGCCGATCTGCCAGAACCAGAAGCTCATCTTGCCCCAGAACGGATCGAGCTTGTAGCCGAAGGCCTTCGGGAACCAGTAGCTGACGCCGGCCAGCACGCCGAACACCACCCCGCCGATGATCACGTTATGGAAGTGGGCGATCAGGAACAGCGAGTTGTGCAGCACGAAGTCCGCGGGCGGGACGGCGAGCAGGACACCCGTCATGCCGCCGATCACGAAGGTGATCATGAAGCCGATGGTCCACAGCATGGGCGGTTCGTAGCGGATCCGGCCCCGGTACATGGTGAAGAGCCAGTTGAACATCTTCGCCCCCGTCGGGATGGAGATGATCATCGTGGTGATGCCGAAGAAGGCGTTGACGCTGGCGCCCGATCCCATGGTGAAGAAGTGGTGCAGCCACACCAGATAGGACAGGATCGTGATCACCACGGTGGCGTAGACCATGGATGTGTAGCCGAACAGGCGCTTGCCGCAGAAGGTGGCGACCACTTCGGAGAAGATGCCGAAGCAGGGCAGGATGAGGATGTAGACCTCCGGGTGACCCCAGATCCAGATCAGGTTCACATACATCATCGGGTTGCCGCCGAGATCGTTGGTGAAGAAGTTCATGTCGAGGTAACGGTCGAGCGTCAGGAGCGCCAGCGTCGCGGTCAGGATCGGGAAGGTCGCTACGATCAGGACGTTGGTGCACAGCGCGGTCCAGGTGAAGACCGGCATTTTCATTAGGGACATGCCCGGGGCGCGCATCTTGACGATGGTCGCGATCAGGTTGATGCCCGACAGGGTCGTGCCGATACCGGCGACCTGCAGCCCCCAGATGTAATAGTCGACGCCGACATCGGGACTGTAGTCGATCCCCGAAAGCGGCGGATAGGCAAGCCAGCCTGTCTTGGCGAACTCGCCGACGAACAGCGACAGCATGATGATGACCGCGCCCGCCGCCGTCATCCAGAACGAGAAGTTGTTCAGGAAGGGGAAGGAAACGTCACGGGCGCCGATCTGCAGCGGCACCACGTAGTTCATCAGGCCGGTGACGAAGGGCATGGCCATGAAGAAGATCATGATGACGCCGTGGGCGGTGAAGATCTGGTCGTAGTGGTGCGGGGGCAAGTAGCCGTCGCTGCCGCCGAACGCCCAGGCCTGCTGGATGCGCATCATGATGGCATCGGCGAAACCACGCAGCAGCATGATCAGCGCCAGAATGACATACATGATGCCGATCTTCTTGTGGTCGACGCTGGTGAACCATTCCTTCCAGAGATAGCCCCAAAGGCGGAAATAGGTGATGAGGCCGAGCACGATCAGCCCGCCGGTCGCGACGACCGCGAAGGTCACCACCAGGATCGGTACGTTATAGGGGATGGCCTCCAGCGAGAGCCTCCCGAAAATGAAGTGCATCAGGTTTGTGTCTGAAAACATGACGTTGTCCAGGTTCTACGGCCTTGGCCGTCGTCAGATACGGTCGCGGCGGCTTGAAAGAAGTTCAGCCGTCGTGGGAGCGGTTTCGTTTCGGGCCTCGACGCGGGGAATGTCCCTGGAAGGCAGGGTGCAGCGGCCGAAGATGTCCGGGTTCAGACCGCTCCAGGGCGTGTAGGGGCCGAGTTCGGCCAGTTCCTTGTTGGCTTTCGCATCGAAACGGTTGTCGTATTCGAGCCGCTTCCGGTTTTCCTCGCTGTCGACGCCTCCGCCGCCCATCTGGTCGATGTGCATCATCTCGTTCATGCACATGGTGCCTTCCCGGGTGCACATGTTGAGGATGGAAGAGTAGAGCCCGTCGGCCACGGAGGCGTAGTAACGCACCGGTTCCCGTTCGCTCGGCTTTTCCAGCTTCAGATACGTGTCGCGGTTTAGCGCAGTGCCGTTCTGTTTCACCCGGTCGAGCCAGCTCTGAAAGCCGGCCTTGTCCACCCCGTGAAAGCGGAACCGCATGTGGGAGAAGCCTGCGCCGCTATAATTGGCCGAGATACCCTCGAAGTCACCCGGCTCGTTGATCACGGCGTGGAGCTTGGTCTCCATCCCGGGCATGGCGTAGATCTGGCCGGCAAGTGCGGGGATGTAGAACGAGTTCATGACCGACGAGGCGGTGATCTTGAAGTTGATCGGCCGGTCTACGGGAGCGGCCATCTCGTTCACGGTGGCGATGCCGTATTCGGGGTACAGGAACAGCCATTTCCAGTCGAGCGCCACGACTTCGACTGTCAGCGGCTTGACGTCCTCGGGAACAGGCCTGCCTTCCGCGATACGGTCAAGGGGCCGGTAGGGGTCGAGCTTGTGGGTGCTGATCCAGGTAACCGCGCCGAGGACGATGATGATCGCGAGCGGGGCAGACCAGATGATCACTTCGAGACGAGTCGAATGATGCCATTCCGGGTCGTAGGTGGCGGCCTTGTTCGTGTGGCGGTATCGCCAGGCGAAGAAGATCGTCAGGCCCATGACCGGGACGATGATCAGCAGCATCAGGACGGTGGCAATGAGGATGAGGTCGCGCTGCTGAAGGGCAATGTCGCCGGACGGTGACATGACCACCATATTGCAGCCCGACAGAACGAAGGGCACTGCAAACACACTGAGGAGTCGCAGGAGCTTGAACAGCCTTGGCATGGTGAGGTCCAGATAAATAGGTAGGTTCCCGTATTCGACTAATGAAGGATTCGATCCGCGCCGATGGGGTGTTTTGTCGCGGTGCAGCAAAATTGGTGCGGTGCGAACGCCTTACCTTGGGTGAGCGTACGGTGACAAAAAGGCAGAAATTGGCGCGGTGTGCCGATGTCGGCAATAATGCCGAGGGGCGCGACCGGATGTCGCGATATCGCCTTGATTTTGATCAAAGAAAAATCGGGGGCTGATGCAGAACGCGCTTGCGTTGCCGGACGCTTCGTCCAAACATTGGACCTGGGAGTGACGGACCGAGCGGCAAGGAGGAGGCCAATCGTGACTATGTCGGCATATCCAACATCGGCGGATTTCGAGCGCGATGCGCGCCGGATGCATGACGATACGCAGGTTTCGGCGGGCAACATCGCCATGGGCGTGATCATCGGAAGAACCTCGGAGTTCTTCGGCTTCTTCGTCTACGGCATCGCCTCTGTGCTTGTCTTTCCGCGGCTCGTCTTCGGATTCGCCGCCGATCCGCTGACAGCGACCTTCTATTCCTTTGGGGTGTTCGCGCTGGCTTTTCTGGCAAGGCCCGTCGGATCGGTTTTCTTCATGTGGGTCGATCACACCTACGGCCGCGGCACGAAACTGACGATCGCGCTGTTTCTCCTGGGTGGGTCGACCGCCTCCATCGCTTTCCTGCCCGGATATGCCACGGTCGGTATCTGGTCGGTGCTGCTGCTGGCGCTGTTCCGGCTGGGCCAGGGCTTTGCGCTGGGCGGCGTCTGGGACGGGCTTGCGTCCCTTCTGGCACTGAACGCACCGGCGAACCGTCGCGGCTGGTACGCTATGATCCCGCAACTCGGCGCGCCCCTGGGCTTTGCCCTTGCCAGCGGTTTGTTCGGCTACTTTTACGTCAACCTGTCGGATGCGGATTTTCTCTCCTGGGGCTGGCGCTATCCGTTCTTCGTCGCCTTCGCGGTCAATGTTGTGGCCCTGTTTGCCCGTCTGAGGCTGGTCGCCTCGAAGGAATTCGGTTCCGCGCTCGATCGCGACGAGTTGCAGGCGGCACCGGTTCTGGAAACGCTGCGGGTGCATGGGCGCGATGTCCTGCTCGGAGCGTTCGTGCCGCTGGCAAGTTTCGCCATGTTCCACCTGGTGACGATCTTCCCGCTGAGCTGGGTCTATCTCAATAACGGTCAGTCGGCCGGCGATTTCCTGTTCGTGCAGATCGCCGGTGCGGCGGTCGGTGCCGGAACGATCGTGCTGTCCGGTCTGCTGGCGGACCGGATCGGCCGGCGTGGCCAGCTTCTGATCGGCGCCATCGCCATTGCGATCTTCAGCTTTGCCACCCCGTTCTGGCTAGAGGCGGGGGCGGGCGCGCAGGATGCCTATATCATCGTCGGGTTCGGCATTCTCGGCCTGTCCTTCGGTCAGGCGTCCGGTTCGGTCTCGTTCCGGTTTGCCAGAGCCTATCGCTACACTGGCGCGGCCTTCACCTCTGACCTCGCCTGGCTGGTCGGCGCCGGCTTCGCCCCGCTGGTCGCCCTTGGCCTCGCAACAGAGTTCGGCATCTTCTTCATCGGCGGCTATCTCATCTCGGGCGCGATCTGCACGCTGCTCGCCCTGACACTGAGCCGTGCCCTGGACATGCAGGGCGACAGCAACTGAGGGCAGGGGCTCAGTCGAAACTGAACGCCTCGTCGACTTCCGCGATCATCCTTGCTTCGCAATCCTCATAGCGGGGCGAAAAATGAAACGGTTCCACGCGGGCCGCTCCGGCGCGGCGCGCCAGGGAACCTGCCTGTGCGGTCGTCAGATGGCCGTGGTGCGCGGCAAGGTCGGCATCGGCCTTTGCGAAGGCGGCGTCGATAAAGAGGATATCCGCATCCCGGGCAAGAGCGACGATGGCGGTCTCGTTGGCCGGCGTGAACACCGCGTCCGTGACGTAGGCGACCTTCTGGCCCGGCTCGATCGAGACGATCTCTTCGCGCAGGAAACCGAGCGACAGCTCGTCCAGTGTCCCGTCGGCGCGCTCCACGGCGATTGGGGTGTCATCGGGCCGGCCTTGGTGAATGGCGGCCTTTAATGTGGCAAGCCAAGGCCCTGTCGTAAGGCCTTGTTCCTGAATCCTGTTTTTCCAGACATTGACATGGGTGCTTTCCTGCAGTGCGAAGCCGAGGCAGGTGGAGTGATGCTCAAGTTCAGCGCAGGTTACGGCAAGTGCCGGTTCGGTCAGGAGAACGCCGTTTTCCGCTCGTCCGCCCGTCTGGTCTTCACGGGCGAAGCGGCGTGAGAAACGGAACCGCGCCTTGTGGGTGTCAAGTCCGGTACAGACTTCAGTGACGGTGAACACGAGCTCCGTCTGGAAACGTTCGACCAGATCCCAGGTATAGGCTGCAAGTTTCGCCTCGACCCGGTCGATGAAACCAGCGGGACCGTAAAGCCGCACATCTTTGTCACGCCCGACCAGCACGCGCAGCAGCCGGTCGAAGCCGATGAAATGGTCGATGTGGGTATGGGAGACGAAGACGTCGCTCAGGCGCAGGATCTGCCGGGGCGAGAGGGTGTGAATATCCCCCAGATCGAACAGGATCGCCCGCCGCTCCTGCAGGAAATCGATGTAAAGTGCCGGGTCCCCGAAGCGGTCATTGACGAGAGATGGATAAAATTTGGGCCGCATGGCGGGAGCATAGACCGGAAATAGAAGCATGTTCCATGCCCTTGGCCGGTCAGATGGCCTCGGCAACGATGATTTCAGATGGCACGGACATGGAGACGACCACGTTCCTGTGCCGAATTTGCCAGGACTTTTCCGGTATATGGTCCCTCAGCACCAGCGGCCGGCAGCCGCCGACGAGATAGGGCTGCATGTTGTGCAAGGCCGACCAAACGCTGGTGGTCAGGCGCGAAAGCGTGTCGATACCTTCCGTCAGAACGGCTGCGCAGAGAAGTCCGCCGGGGCTCAGCGCCGCGTGGGCACCGGCAAGGGCCTTCTGGATCTGCATTTCGCTCAGAATTTCGAGGACATAGATGAAGATGATGCGGTCGAACGGCGGGCCATAAGACGTAAAGTCGAAGCCTCCGTCCGACTGGACAATTTCCGCCCTGTCCGCCCAGGGAGATATCCGCTTTCGAGAAAGGTCAACCATCGTGGAACTGAGGTCGATTCCAACGTACCGGGCATCGTCTGGAAGCGCTTCCGCCAGAAGACGGGCGGCGAATTTGCCGGTTCCGCATCCCACCTCCAGCACTGAACGTGCATGCGGGAAGTCGCTGTTTCGAATGAGCTTTTCCTGGACGGCGTTTTCGTAAAAGCCCTGACTGTCCTGCCAGGCGCCGAAGCGATCATAGAAACGCCGTATCCTGGTCAGATCGAAAGCGTCCATGGTGATGTCCATCCATGACATGACCCGGGGTTCTGCCGGGTTCGGCAATTCTTTCTCTTTAATCCTGCGGCGTAAAGGGTCCTGCGTTTCCTTTTAAGAACCGCTGACGCGAATTCCCGGATCGGCGAAAGGAGATTTCCCCCGCATTCTTTCCGCGCTTTGACCCTTGTCAAAGGTGCGAGGCTGGTCTTCGGTTACCATTCCCCAGCGTAACGTTTAAGCCGCAATGGTCTGCTGGTGAAATCGTGGCGAAGCCGATGGTTCTGCGAAAATGAGCCCGGCTTCCCCGTCCCGGGAAGGAGAGCTGTCCATGTCTGTCGGTCCGTTTGTGCAGGAGTATGCCCACCTTCGGTCAGGGATGTTTTGCGGGAAAATCCATCGTTTTTGGTCGTCGCCAAAGCCGGCTGCGAGGCTGGGCCGGCGACTTTCCAGATTAAAGGCGCTGGTGATTGCCGCGAGTCTGCTGGCCGGCTCATCCGTGTCGATGACGCCTCCGGCAAAGGCGCAGGACATGCAGCCGGGAGATGCGGTCGTCACCCGGTTCTCCGGGACGGTCGAGCAGGGCGGACGCCGAGTAATCGATCCGGACGGAGCGGTTGCCAGTATTCTCGACCTGCGTCAGGCCGGAGGTCCGCCGCGCGGCGAGCACTGGTTCGACGAATTGCAGAGCGGTGCCGTGACGGCCGCGGAAATCGGTCAGGTGTTCGGCGTGGCCCTAGACGATGCGACGCCGCCGAACATCTATGTGACCGCGACATCCGCCTTCGGACTGCACCGCAATGGCGACAATTCCGGCTGGATGGACGGCATGTGGGGCGAAGGCGGCGGTCCTGGCACCGTCTGGAAGCTCGATGCGGCCAACAATTACCGGCCGGAAGTCTTCGCCGAAATCACCACGGATGGGCGGGAGAACAGCGGCGCGGCGCTGGGCAACATCGCCTTTGACCGCTGGAACCGGCAGCTCTACGTTTCGGATCTGGAAACCGGCATGATCCACCGGATCGCGCTTGCCGACGGCGCGGATCTGGGCACGTTCGACCATGGCGTGGAGGGACGCGCGGGTTTCTTCGATGGTTCCGACGGGCAGTTTCATTCCCTGCCGCCGGTCGCTTTCGATCCGGCGAGCCGTGCTCAGATCGATGACTGTCCGAGCGGTGATTTTTCACGAACGCCGTCGTGCTGGAATTTCGCCGATTTCCGCCGCCGCGTCTGGGGTGTCGGTGTGCGCCAGGATGTGGCCACGGGCGAGGTGCGTCTTTACTACGCCGTCTGGAGCAGCCAGGGGTTCGGTAGTCCCGACTATGCTGCCGCCGGCGAGAATGAAAAGAGAAATTCGGTCTGGTCGGTGGGACTCGATCAGGCGGGGAACTTCAATCCCGGTTCCGTGCGCCGCGAGTTCTTCCTGCCCGATTTCTTCCGCTCGCCTGATGCCATAGCGCGCGCCGGGCGCAGCCATCCTGTCGCGGATATCGCGTTCCCGGCTGTGAGCGAACAGAACGTGATGCTGGTCGCCGAACGCGGCGGTGTCCGCAATCTCGGCCTGGCTGCGGAAAATGCCTTTTCCTATCCCGATGAGTCCCGGGTTCTGCGCTATGAGCTGGGCGAAACCGGTTCCTGGCAGGGAGTGGGGCGCTATGACGTCGGTTATTACGACCGCGGTGAATCCGGTCCGCCCTACATCAGGGCCGGAGCCGCCGGCGGTGTTTCGTTCGGCATGGGGTACAGGGAAAACGGCGACGCCGATCCGGAACAACCGGACGGGTTTGTCTGGATGAGCGGTGACGGGCTTTGCTCGCCACGGGGAGAATGTTTCGATTCCAGTGCCAACGCGCACGATGATGGCTCTGAGGTTTCCGGCCTGCAGGGGCAGGCTGCACGGCCCTATGAGGCGTTCGAGCCGCTCACCGCGTTCCAGCCCTATCCTGCACCCGGACCCGTGACCCCTTCAACCGGGCCGGACAGCGCTTTCATGGTCGACGTGGACGTCAATACCGACGCCAACGGAGACTATTCTGAGGAAAGCCGGACCAGGAACGACGCCACCCGTGTGGGCGATGTCGCCGTGTTCCAGCCGCTCCCGGCGGATGGGGAACTGATGCCCGTGGATGAAGGCCCGGTCGTTGCCGAGTGGCCGGAAGGCCTGCCCGAGGAAGGCTGGATCCCTGCGCCGCCACCCGACGACGGCTGGTTCCTGCCGCCGCCGTTCCCGCTCGATACAGACCTTGCGATCCGCAAGACCGGCCCGGCGCAATGCCAGGAAGGGGTGGAGTGCACCTATGTGATCCGGATCCGTAACGTGGGGTCCGTTGCCTATACAGGTCCCCTGGCGATCACCGACACGATGCCGGCCGGGGCAACCCTTGCCTCGACATCCCCCGGCTGGCACTGCGTGCCCGGCGGGGCGACCTTCAGTTGCATCACCAACGCGCCTGCGCTTCTGGTGCCGGGCGCAACCGCGGCGATCGAGGTCAACATTCTGCTTCCTGCCGATGTTCCCGGGCCGAGCGTTCAGAACTGCACGAATATCGACTGGTTCGAAATGGGAACCGACGACGGACCCGGCGACGGCAACGACGATGACTGCGTCACGACGCCGGTAACGCAAGGGTTTGACCTTGGAATTGCGAAAACCGGACCTGCTCAATGTGCGGAAAACGCCGATTGCACGTTCCAGATCGTCGTTCAGAACTTCGGCCCCGGAGAGTTCAACGGGGTTCTGGCCATTCGCGACACGCTTCCCGCAGGTGCAACTTTCGTGGCTGCGGTCGGTGCGGGAACCTGTTCACCGTCCGGCGGGGATGTGAACTGCCTGACCGGGAATATCACCTTGCCATCGGGAGGGACCGCCGGTCTGATCTTCCGGCTTCATCTCCCTGACGGAATTGCTGGCGGAACGATCACGAACTGCGCGGAAATCAACTGGGCCGCCATGACGTCCAATGACGGGGCGGCAGATGTCCATGCCGATTCCGATTGTCATACGGTCAATGTCATCAACAAGGCGGGCTTCTTCGATCTGGCGATCGCAAAGCGCGGTCCGGCCCATTGCAATGCCGGTGGTGACTGCGAATACGAGATCACCATCGCCAATATTGGGCCTGACGACTATACCGGCGAACTGCATATCCAGGATAATCCGGTGACACCGGGTCTCAGCTATGTCGGTGTTGCCGGGCCAGGATGGGGCTGCGGCGCGGCCGTTCCGGTCAACTGCAACCAGGCTGGCGGACCCCATACCCTGCACCCGGGCGATACCAGGACGATGCACGTCACGCTGCATTTTCCCAATCCGGTCGCGACAAATCCGGTGATCAACTGCATGGAATTCCGCTGGGGGGCGCCAGGCATGCCGCTGGATGACAATCCGGCGCCTGGAGCCGGGGATTCCAGCGATCAGAACTGCACCGCGACGTTTGTCGATACCGGCTTCGATGCGGAGATCGCAAAAACCGGTCCGGCGGACTGCTATGAAGGTGCCGCTTGCGACTTCACGGTCAGCGTGACGAACAACGGGCCGGCTGTGATCGACGGTATTCTGGCCGTGACCGATACTTTGCCGGCCGGTTCGACGCTCGAAGGCGTAGATGGCGCAGCTTTCTGCAACAGCGCGGCTCCGGGGACAACCACCTGCTTCGTGACCGGACCCATTGCTTCCGGAGCGACACATGACATCACGGTTCACACGCGTCTGCCCGATCCGGTTGCCGGCAATACGGTGGAGAACTGCGCGTCGATGGAATGGGGCGCAACGCCGCCTGCCTGGATTATCGGTTCGCCTTATTCTGGCGACGATAATGCCGCAACCGACGGGCCGGCCTGTGCCACGGTGCATGTGCTGGCCGCCGATCTGGCGCCCTGGGGGGCGACCACCTGTCAGCTCGGCTCTTCCTGTCCCATCGAGGTTCAGGTGGACAATCGTGGCGGGCGCCGATTCCAGGGGGCTGCGGGCCTGCACGGCATGCTCGATCCCGGCGTGACCATCAGCAGCATCGAGAGCCAGACACCCGGCTTTGATTGCAAGGTGACCGGCACCGGGCAGTATGAGTGTGAGGGCTCCAACCTCACGCTGAAACCCGGAGCGTCGGCCAAGATCCGAATGGTTCTGGAAATTCCGGCGGACTTCCCCCACAGGCGGATCATTCACCGCAAGGAAATGATCTGGCCGGATCAGAAGGTCAAGGATCCGAAGCCGGAGAACGATCGCCATACCAGCACGATCATGATCGTGCAGCCTGAACAGCCGCAGGAAGCGCGTCAGCCGGAAGAGCCGCAGGAGGAGACACCCCCGCCGGCCGAGCCGACGCCTCCGCCGGTGTCGACGGCGGAAGCCCCGGATCTGTCGGTCGACAAGAGCGCGGCGCAGGGCCGTTGCGACGCGGGCCGGCCATGCGACTTCCGGGTGCGGATCACCAACGACGGTTCTGCCTCCTACGTCGGGCCGCTGCGGGTAAGCGACGAGACCGATCCTCCCGGTCGGCTGACGTCGTCGGGACCCAGACCCTGGCGTTGCGATGCCACAGGCGGCGGGTATGACTGTACTCATCCCGCAATGACGCTTGCGCCCGGCGAATCTGTTGACCTGTTCCTGACCATGGCCGTCGGCCGCGGCAGCGGTGCCCGGAGCGTCCGGAATTGCGCGAGCCTGGTCTGGAACGATGCGGACCAGGTGAGAGCGGTCCAGATTGCTCTGAACCGTCTCGGCTTTCCGGCCGGGCGGCCGGACGGCCAGGTCGGTCCGAACACCCGCGGTGCCGTGCGCGATTTCCAGGAAAATGCCGGTCTGCCGGTCACTGGGCGGATAGACGAAGCGTTGCTGCGCCGTCTGTTCGGCTCCTGGGGAGCCGGTGACGGCAATGCCGCGAACGACAACAGCTGCGTCACGATCGGTCTCGATCAGGCTGCGGAACCGGCGCCGGTCTGCGGACCGGGGCAGGAAACCATCCGGCCGTCACAGGTTCAGCGGCTGAGGGCGCAAGGTTGGCGCATCGATCGTTTGACAAGCGGCGGGCAGACCATTTTCTGCGGGTCACCGCCTGTCGTCGTCGAGCCGCCGCTTGCCTGTCCTCCCGGTTATGAGGCCTACCGCAACAAGAACCGGATCCCGCGCAATTCGGACGTGCTGCGTCGCACGCGCGGCAACGAGGTCCTGTTTTGCGCCCGGCCCAGGCCGCAGGCGGAGACATGTCCTCCCGGCTACCGGCAGGTCAGCCGCCAGCGGGCCAAGGACCTTGTCCGGCAGGGCTGGGACATCCGCCAGGTCGGCAACCTGATGTGCGCCCGGCCGGTTGAGCGTCCTGCGCTGCAGTGCCCTGGCGGTTACAAGCCGTATCCGAGCCGGAACCGGATTCCGCGCGGCTATGAAGTGCGGACCCTGCGCAGCGGTGGCCAGGTTCTCTACTGCGCCCGGCCGAGGCCGCAGGCGGAGACGTGTCCGCCCGGCTTCCGGCAGGTCAGCCGTCAGCGGGCCAAGGACCTTGTCCGGCAGGGCTGGGAAATCCGGCAGGTCGGCAGTCTGATGTGCGCTCGCCCCGGCAGGCAGGTCACGCCGACCCAGCCGACCAGGCCAAACTGCACCGGAGGCCGGGTCTGGGATGCGCGCCGCAATTCCTGCGTCTGTCCCGGGAACACCCGTTGGGATCCGAAGCGGAACCGCTGCCTCCAGCCCCAGGTGCTTCGGCCCCAGGTGCAGCCGCAGGTGCAGCAGCCGCAAAGACAGCCGCAGATCATCACACCCCCGCTGCAGTTGATCGTGCCCCGGGTGCAGTAGTGGATGAGTGAGAAGGGCTTGCGGGCATTAGACCCCGCAAGCCCAAACCGTTTCGGGTTAAGCGCTGCGCCGTTCGCGGCCGCGATAGCGGAAGGCGGTTTTCAGCGCGTCCTGGGTGTCTGCCGCCGATCCCTGCCAGTTTTTCGCCAGAAGTCCGGCCATATGGGCGGCTGCCGCACTTGCGCCACGGATGTCAGGATGATCTGTGGCGATCGGACAGGCACCGAAGGTGGCTTGGGGCAGGTCGAGGCGGGAGAGGTCGCCCGGTTGGCAGCGGGCATCGCCCTGGACGGAGAGGACCCCGCCGATGGCGGCCGGGAAAACCGGATCGCCGCGCGCGGGCGCCGAGGCGACGACCAGGCTTCCGGCTTGCAAGAGTGCTTTCGTCCTGGCGGTCAGTTCCACCGATGAACGGGCCATGCCGAAGGAACAGAGCACGATCTCCGGCGGGTCTTCGGCCAGCCATTCCAGGGCGTCGCAGACGGTTTGAGCAGATGTCGAAAGACGTCCGGGAAACACCACTGCGTTGACGAAATGAACCTCGCCGGCCTGAGCTCGGATCGTTGCGGCCATGGCTCCGGCATGATGTTCGGCGGCGGGGGATCCATCCGGATCAAAGAGCCGGGCCTGTGCGATCAGCCCCGGAAAATCTGCGGGAAGGGCGCCGTCGATCAGGCCGATGCGGATCATGGCTTTGGCCTTTCGAAAGCGGCAAGATCGACTTCCTCGTCGAACGTACCGTAACGGTTCGCGTCGCCGTGGGTGACGACAATCCTGGTCCGGTCGGCAAAGCGCGTGTCGATGGCGGCCATGATCCGGGAAACGCGGCCGGCATCAACCTCCGACAGGCTTTCATCAAGGATCAGCACCCTGAACGGCTGCAACAGGGCACGGGCTAGGCACAGCCTTTGGCGTTCGCCACCGGAGAGATTCAAGCCGCCCTCGCCGAGCGGGGTTTCGAGGCCGGCACCGGGTTCCTCATGGCTGGATGAATGCGGGACGGGAGCCCCTTGCTCCCGTCTCCCCCCTTGAAGGGGAGATGTCGGCGCAGCCGACAGAGGGGGGGATGCGGCGGTCGTCCGAACGTGTGGCTCACCCCCCTCTGTCACCCTTGGTGACATCTCCCCCTCAAGGGGGGAGAGGGGTGTATGCGGAGCGGCTTTGCCATGGATTCCGAACCGCTCGTCCAGCTCCACAAGGCGGAGAACGTCCAGCATCTCTTCTTCGCTCACCTCGGGTGATCCGAGGCGGAGGTTGTCGGCGAGGGTGCCGGAAAAGACATGACCCTTCTGCGGTATCAGGGCGACCGCGCTGCGGATGTTGGCAAGGCGGAGGCGGCGCAAATCTGTGCCATTGAGAAGGATTGCGCCAGCATGCGGATCGTCGTGGCGTTGCAGCAGGCTCAGGAGTGAGGACTTGCCGATCCCGGAAGGACCGGACAAGCGGAGCTTGGTGCCGGCGGGGATGGTGAGGCTGACGTCCTCAAAGAGGGGCATCTGGCCAGCGGGCGAATAGGAGATGCCGGACAGGACAAGGTCGCCGTCGCCATCTGCGAGCGGCAGGGGATCGGCGGGATCGCGAACGTCGGGGGCGGCGCTCATGATTTCGTCGAGCCGGTCGAGAGCGGCCTTCATGCGTGCCTGACCGTGCCAGAGCGAAATCAGCGACTGCATCGGCCCGATTAGGAAGCCGAGATAGGCGGTGAAGGCGATCAGGGAGCCGAGCAGCATGGTGCCGTCGATAACGGCCAGGCCTCCAACCAGAAACACCGCGCCGCGGAGGACTGCGGTCAGCACCATGGGCACGGCGCGGGTGACCTCGTTCCAGACCTGTGCCGACAGGAGGGCCGAAATCAGGCCCTGCTGGCGAAACTCGATCTTTTCCGAAGCAGCCTTTGTTGCGTTGAGGGCGCGCAGTGCACCCAGGCCTGTGATGGTTTCAGCCAGACCCGAAGCAAGCTCGCCGCGCGCCTTGCGCACGCCGCGGGCCTTCTCGTGAGTGACCGGACGGGCCTTTGCGAAGAAGACCAGCTCTACCGGTGCCAGCACCAGCGCCAGCACGGCGAGCTTCGGCGCCAGAACGAACAACATGACGAGCCCGCCGATGAGCCTGAGCAGGCTGCCACCGCCGTTGACCAGGGCGGCAAAGGTGAACTGCTGCACCTCGCCGGCATCGCCGTCGAGCCGACTCATCAGCTCGCCGATCTTCTGCCGCGCCTGCCAGCGCGGCGATTGCGCCAGGATACGGGCAACGGCCGCCCGGCGCAGATCTGCCAGCAGCCTGGCGGAAAAGCGCAGGTGAAGCAGGGAATTGACCGCGCCGAGCGCAAGGGCCGCAAGCCCGACTACGAACAGGGCCAGAGCGAAGGTGATCAGGGCCTGCTTGTCATGGGCCATCAAGCCCCGGTCGATGACAAGCTTGGTCAGCCAGGGCGGGATCAGTGCGGTGCCAGCGGCGACCAGCGACAGACCAAACAGCGCCGCCAGCGGCCAGCGATATGGCAAAACGAGAGGCGCGAGCCACAAGGCCTCGCGCATGCCGAACAGGCGTTCCAGCACGACGCGCATGAACGCATGCCGAGGTGAGGCCTGATCAGTCTCCCCCCTTGAGGGGGAGATGTCACCGAAGGTGACAGAGGGGGGTAGCGGCGTTTGCTTCATGCTCCGGTGTTGTTTCATGTTGTGAGGCCGGACACCCCCCTCTGTCCGCTGGTGCGGACATCTCCCCCTCAAGGGGGGAGACGGGAGCAAGGCGTAGGGCCTCGTATCTCACGCGGTCATTCCCGATATTCAGGCCTTTCGCGGCGTCGCGGCTTTCGTTTCCGCAGGAGCTGCAGTCGCGGCCTGCCTCATTCTGGTTCCTTTTGCCTCACGAAATGTGAGGTGGATTGGATCACCCGGACTGCGCCGGGTGATGACGGTGTTTGAGGGAAAGCGTTGCCACATTTCCCAGAGTCATTGCCCGGCGTAGCCCGGGCAATCTACTCGCGTGTCCTTTGATCAGGACCGTGCCACGGAAAGGTCGGTTCCCCTAGCTCCCCGTGCTGATCACGTGGAGGGTGCCGGCGGCCATGTCGCCGCCGGACGGCAGGATGATTTCGCCGATGCGCTCCAGCGTGTCCGCATCGTAGACGCCGATGTCGTCGTTGGTGCCGCCCACATAAAGTTCCTTCCCGTCGGACGAGATGTTGATGCAGTAGTAGGTGTGCGGCAGGTCGACCCGCTTGACCAGTTCCTTCGTGGCAAGGTCATGCTTGGAAAGCTGGGTGTAGACCCCGTAGAGCTTGGTCTTGTCGTTCGGATCGCGCACGGCGGAGAACATGATCACCTCGAAGCTGGCGAAGTCCTCGATCTTGCTCTCGCCCGTGGTCAGGTCGACGGTCTCGTAGCCCCAGACGAAATCGGCCAGTTCGTTCTGGGTTTCGTCGGTGAATTTCGCTGCCGAATAGAGCAGCAGGAATTCGTCTGCCTGGGTGCCGATCGGCCAGAAGGCGAGCACGTCCGGCGGCGAGTAGGTCGGCCGGTCCCAGGAGGCATTGGGGATCTTGACCGTGGTTTCCCCGGTCTTCGGGTCGATGGCGTAGATGTCATGGCCGGCGGCATAGAGCGTGCCCTTGCGGTCGGTCGCCATCACCGTCATCCGGCGCGGCGCCGGAAAGGTACGCACCGGCTTGGCTTCCATGCCGGCGGAGGTATCGTAGACCGCCATTTCCGGCTCCATGACCTCATAACGGTCGGCCAGGATCTTCACCGGGTTGCGGATGGTGTAAAGCTCCTTGCCGTCCTTGGAGACGGCGAGCGAGCCAATGGTCTTGCGCTTGATATCGCCTTCCGACTGATGGGCCGCGAACACCGTCTTGCAGCTGGCAAGCTCGATGCCGTAGACGTTTTCCCAGCGGTCGGCGAGCACATAGGCGATGGTGTTGTCCGGCGACATGACGATGACGCCGGGGATCAGGTTGAAATCGAGCTTGCAGTCGGTCTCGATGCTCCGGGCCTTGGCGTCGATGACATAGAGACGGTCCGGCTTGGCGACCGTGACGATGAGGTCCTTGGCGAGCGCGGGCAGGGCCGTCAGCCCCAGGCAAAGCGCCGCCGTGGTTGCGATCAGGTTTCGCATCAGGGTTCTCCGAATATTCAGGCTCGCGCCAATCAGGTTTCGCTGTCGGACGGAAAGACCGTGCCGAGGTTGCGCCAGTCTGCAGGCGCGCCGTCGGCGTTCGCGTTCCAGTCCGGATAGGAGTTGATCGTGTCCGGCACCTGGGCCGGCCACCAGCACGGGTCGGAGCAGCCGTAAAGGTCTGCTTCCATCGGCTGGCAGAGGGCGGCGACGCCGCCGAAGGGATCGACCTCCCAGCCCGGGTCCAGCGTCGAGGCGCAGCCGGCCACGATGGTCTGCATGGCCCGGACCTCGTCCATTTTGTCGGTTTCGGCCGCCTTGACGACCCGTTCGGCTTTCTGGTTCAGGGGCTTCAAGTTTTTCATTTGCCGTATGCCCTCCGCGGCATGATGTGATCGGTGAAAAATACCGGCGCGCCGGCGATCAGGTCGCCGTAGACGCCGATGCCGAAGTCGACCCAGTCGCGCATGAGATCGCAGTAGTGGTAGGTCGGCTTCAGCGGATCGGAAAAGTGGGCGTAGCTCTCGTGGTAGCAGCCGCCCGCGCAGATGTTGCGGATGCGGCAGGTGGAGCAGCCCTTGTCGGTGCGGTCCGCCCGGTCCTCGATGAATCGGGCGAGCTTCTGCTTTTCGATGCCGTCGTCCACGGTGCCGTAGGTGTCCATGTCGGACCCGGTGAACCGGTGGCAGAGGTTGAGACTGCCTTCGTGGTCAACCGCCAGCATGCCCAGTCCCGCCCCGCAGGGCAGGGCCTTCGACCGGCCTTCGTAAAGGTCAGTCATCAGCTGGTGCATGTTGGAAAAGCCGATGTTGCGGCCTTTCAGCGCCTCGTCGCGGTAATGCCGGCCGAGCCGCTTCATTTCGTCAAACACGGTCACCAGTTCGTCGCCGGTCAGGTTGAACGGTGCGACCGGACCGGAGGTCACCGGCGAGAAGCCGACTTCGTGGAAGCCGATCTCGTTCTTCAGGTGATCCCAGATCTCGTAGACCTGCGTGACGCCCCGGGTCAGCGTCACCCGTCCGCCGACGGGGCGGGACGTGTAGCGTTCCAGAAGCATTCGCGTCTTCGCGGCGACGACCTCATAGGTGCCCTTGCCGCCGACGGTCTTGCGGTTGAGATCATGGAGAGCCTTCGGGCCGTCCATGGAGACCGTCAGGCCGAAACGGTGGGCGTTCAGCCAGTCGACGATCTCCTCGGTGAGCAGGGTCGCATTGGTGGTCAGCGTGAAGTCGACCCGCTTGCCAAGGGTGCCGAAACGGTCCTCGGCATAGGCGACCACGTCGCGGATCAGCGCGATGTTGCTCAAGGGCTCGCCGCCGAAGAACACAACGTTGTAGCTGTCCCGGTCCGGGCTTTCGGCAAGCAGAAGCTCGATGGAGCGTTTCGCCGTCTCCAGTCCCATGCGTCGGCCCTTGGAGGGCGTGTCCAGGTCCTCCTTGTAGCAGTAGGTACAGGACAGGTTGCAGCCCGTGTTGACGTTGAGAACAATCGTCGTCAGCGGGAAGTTTTCGATATGGACCGGCGGCCGTTCCGCTCGGGGCGGGCGGCCGTCGGTGACGATGTCGAGGTCGAGCAGGGAGCGGATGCGCTCGGTGACGAGATCCGGGTCGGCCCGGCCCTCGAAACGTTCGCGTACATCCTGTTCGCTCACCCTTGCGCGGTCGGCGAAGAGGTCGATCACGTCGTTGTCGAGACGGTCGATCTCGAACAGCGAGGTGGTCGGAATGTGGAACAGCAGGTGCCGTCCGTCGACTTCGACCCGATGCGCGTTTTGCGGCTGGTAGAAGAGATAACCCATGATGCAGTCCCTCCCTTAGCGGATCGGCGGATCGTTCCAGCGCTGGACCGTGACGATGAGCTGTCCTTCGCCGGACGCATCACCGCTCTTGGCCAGAACCTTCAGATTGCCGGCGTTGTTGGTGGAGAAGGGACGTTTCGGGTTGGGACCGGCGACGGCCGGCATGAAGATGCCGAGGCTTTCGTCCATCTTGCCCGCAAATTCCACGTCCTTCAGGGCTTCGGCTTCCTCGTTGAAGGGAGCGACCGACCAGGAGGCGGGAACCACGCCGATGCGCACATCGTCGTCCGTGCCCGGCTGGCCGTCCGCGCCGTTCCAGTAGCCGACCGCATCGAAGCGGGCCGGGACCTTGCCGGCAGAGCCGCCGCCGCCGCCGACGCGGGCGACCGCGAAGGCCGGTTCGACCTTGAGGCTGTCGATGTGGCTGTAGACGGCAAGGGCATCGTCTGCCGTCGCGTCACTGGAGGTGACGGAGATCGCACCGTCGGTGCCCGCAGCCGGGCTGACGTCGACGGCCGCGCCATAGGCGTTGACCGTGCCGCCGGAGGCATCGAGCGCGCCGGTTAGAGCGACACTGCCGAGCCCGGTGCCGACCACCTGGACCGTGCCGCTGGCGCCTGCCGGGAGTGTGGAGGGCACCACGCCGGCAATCGCCGGTTTGCCGCCGACCTTCACGGCCTTGAAGGCACCGCCGAGGCTGTCTTCGGCATGCAGGAACTGGCGGCCGGAGAGGCTTGCGCCGTCTTCGGAAATCGCGAGCACCTGGCGGTAGGCGGTGTCGCCGATTGTCAGGTTGGCGCGCCATTCATAGCCGGTATAGACGTTGAGCTTGCCGGAAACGGCTAACTCATCGCCGCTTGCAGTCTTGAGCGTGCCGGAAACCGAATAGGGCTGGGTGTCGCCGGAGACCTCGAGCGCGCCATAGGCCTCGCCCTTGGCAGGCAGGCTCGTTGTGAACACCCAGGACCCGGTCGCAGACGGCTTGTCCGCCTTTTCCCAGGCGGTCCAGGCATCGGTTTCAAACGGATATTTTTCCGCCAGCAACGGCACGACTTCCTCGCGGGCGATCTTCAGCCATTCCCGGTCGCGCGCTAGCGCCTGGTATTCCAGGGTCGGCCATTGGCCGACATGGAAGTCGATGTGCATGTTCCATTCGTCTTTCGTGCGCCGCTGCAGGGCGACGCGGGCGGCGGAATGACAGCGGGCGCACATTTCGGCGAGCGGTGCTTCGGGCGCTTCCACCACGTTCGGCCGGCGTTCCAGAATATAGCGGAAATCCTCCGCTTCCGACGGGGCGAGCCCCTGCGTGTCGGCGAGATAATGGACCAGTTCGCTCTGGACACCCGGCTCCAGTTCCATGCCGTGGAACAGGCGCATGCGCACGATGGTCATCAGCCAGCCTTCCGGCGTCTTGCGCTGGTGCTTGATGCGGCTCAGCGCACCACTGTCGTCGGCGGCATGGCAGCCGCTGCAATTTTCCGCCAGCAGCGTGGCGCCGTCCTGCGCCTGTGCCGGGGTCGACATCAGAAGCAGCACGCCGGCCAGGCCGGCGATATGCCCCTTTCGCAGTCGTTTCATCATGCTGTTTCCCTCATTCTGGTGTGTGTTTCGGTTGCTTTTTGTGGTTGGTCCGGCAGGCCGGACAGAAGACCGCGGCTTTCAAGCCAGCGAAGGGCCTCGGCCGGGCCCGTTGCCCTGGCCTCGGTCCGGGAAAGTTCGAGAAGTTCGCGAACGGGCAATCCGCACACGAAGGCGACGCCTTCCGGATCCTGCGGCGTGATCAGCACCTCGCGTTCCTTCAACCGGTTGCCGTCCACGACCACGCGCCGGTCCAGGCGGGTCGCGTCGGCCACGGCATGGGCCGGCTCGTTGTCGGGCCAGGCGGCACGGGCGGCCCAGAAGGGATGAGCCGCAAGGTCCGTCTCCAACCGGTAGAAATCGCGGCCGATGCGCGCTTGACGCCAGAAGGTGCCGACCACCCGATGGCGGTAGAACCGGGCGGCGAGATCCGGGTCTTCGCCCTCGAGAAGCGTCAGCACACTTGGAACGGCAGCGAGCGCGGAGGAGATTGCCCAGAACAGGCCGTGGCCGGACAGCGGATCGATGGCAACGGCGGCGTCACCGATCGACAGGACGGGTAAGGACAGCTTCGGCGCCGACAGGACCAGGCCGGCAGGGCGGGCGAGGAGGTCTCCCTCGAAGCCATAGGTTTCAAACCGGCCGTCAAACTGAGGTTGGGCGAGGAAAGCCCGCATGCGCTCCGCAAGCGCTGCCTGACCGGAACCGGGCAGATCGTCCGCATCGATGCAGATCTGCAGCCAGGGACCGAAGCCAGGCTCCACTGCCGACCAGACCCAGCCCTGGGGAGTCGCTTCTACATGGGTGCCGGAGTGGGGGGTGGGTCTCGAAAAAAGACCAGCAATCGCAAGTGTTTGTGGGCCTTTTTGACGATTGGTGGAAGGAGCCTGGCGGCCGCGGGCATCGATCATCAGCCGGGCGGTGACCGTCTCGCCATCGGCAAGGCTCAAGGTAACGCCGGTTTCCGGATCATCCTGTTCGATCCGGCGCAGGCGGGCCTTGCGGACCGTCACGCCGGCTTCGATTGCCGCATGGCGTAGCGCGGCGTCGAAATCGTGCCGGCGGACAAGGCGTTCGCCGTTGGCGGTGTCGTTGAGACCGGCCCAGCGAACCGAACGGCGCATGGGCGCGCTTGCGGCCTGCAGGGCGTCTTCAAGTCCCTTCTGTCTCAGGATAAGGGCGACCCGTTCGCCCAGGCCTTCAAGGCGCGGACGGGTGGTGTCCGGGTCGATCAGAACGACATCGACCCCGGTGCGCGCCAGTTCACGCGCTGCGAACGCACCGGCAGGTCCTCCGCCGGCAACTGCCACATCGAAGCAGGCTGCCAAAATTTTCCCCTCGTCCGGGTCCCCATGTTTTCACGGTGTGATCCCGGATCTCTCTGCAATGCCATTAAGAGGGGGTGTTTCGGACCGTTCTCGACAATTTCGGCCAAATTTCAGTGCAACCCCCAAAACAGGGGATGGCCGATTGCACGCCTGATAAAGATTTGATCTACTCATTCTTTAGGCATGAACTTTTCTTCGGCAGGCCGGAGAAATCGGGATTTCGGGGTGGACGGAAGCCATGTCTACGGATGCGACCATTATATCCGGAGCCCTTCGCGGGCTTCAGAACATGCTGGTGGAAAAAGGGCTTGAACCGGCCGTTTTGGGCCGTCAGTACGGCGTTCCGGCCGGTGCCTGGAACAGCCCCCAGGTCGAAATTCCGCTCACCGCCTTCGTCCGGATCTACGAGCAGGGAGCCTCGGCACTGGGCGTGCCCGGCATCGGCTGGCAGTCGGGACCGCTTCTGGATCTGGCCGATCTTGGCGAACTCGGCAATGCGATCCTGTCGGCACCGACTGTCGGCAGTGCTCTGCGTACCTTCGAGCGCTTCCTGCGCGTGATCCAGAGCGAGACCGACCTGCGGTTGACGGTGGAAGACGGCGTTGTGACGCTGACCTATCGCATTCTCAATCCGGACATCTGGCCGCGCCGGCAGGACGCGGAATTCACCCTGTCGGTGCTGACCCAGCTTATCCGCCGGGGGGCGGGGGACGACTGGAGCCCGGACCTTATCTGCTTCGAGCACGAGGCCGCGCGCAGCCTGTCGAGCTGGGGCGAGGTGACGGGGAGTGCCTGCCAGTTCGATTGCGAAACCAACGCGCTGAGTTTCCCCGAGGCAATCCTGAACCTGCCGATGCCGCGCGACGACGCCTCGCGCCACCGCCGAGCGCTGGACACCCTGACCCGGTGGCTGGCGGAAGCCTATCGGTCCAATTCCCTGGTCGACCGGACCCGGACCGCCATTTACACCGGACTGGAGACCGGTATCGTCGACCAGGAGACGATTGCCCGCGACCTCGGCCTGTCCCGGCGCAGCTTGCGCCGGCACCTGAGCGAGGAGGGCGTGCGTTTCTCCACCCTTCTGGACGATTGCCGCTTCCGGGTTGCCCGCCATGCGCTCGCCGACACGTCGCATCCGCTAGCTCAGATCGCTTTCGAGCTCAGCTATTCCGACCAGACCGCGTTCGAACGCGCCTTCAAACGGCGCACCGGCATGACACCGAGGCAATACCGCCAGGCGTTTCGCTTTGGCCACAGTTAGCCGATCGCTTCACTGAGCACCTGCGTGAAGCGGGCAATACGGTCCGGCGTGGCATCTGCGAAGCCGACAATCAGGCCGCTCAGCGGTTCCGCCAGGCAATAGGCCGACAGACGAGCGGGTCGGAAACCGGCTTCGGCAAGTGCGGTGAGGGCCAGGGTCTCGTCTCGGCCGCCGCGAAAGCGGACCGTCAGCTGTACGCCGCCGTCGGGCGGGTAGACGTCAATGCCATCGATCTGGCCGAGAGCCGCGGCAAGCGCATTGCCGCGGGTCTCGTAGGCGCGGGCGATGCGGCGCAGGTGGGCGCGGTAGCGGCCGGAGCGCATCATCTCCGCCAGGGCGAGCTGGGCGTGGAGATTGGCCATGAGGCCGAGGTTGCGGTGGGCCGCGCGCATGGGATCGATCAGGGCTTCGGGCACCACCATCCAGCCGATCCTGAGGGCGGGCATCAGCACCTTTGCCGCCGTTCCCAGATAGACGACCCCGCCACCTTCACCATGAGCGGCAAGGGCCGCGATTTCCCGGCCGCGCCACAGAAACTCACTGTCGTAGTCATCCTCGATCACCAGCGCGTCCTGCGCCCGCGCGCGTTCCAGAAGCTCCAGCCGCCGGGGCAGGGACAGGCGGTAGCCGAGGGGATACTGGTTCGACGGGGTGACGTAGATCAGGCGCGCATTTCCGGGCACAAGGCGCGGTTTGAGGCCATGCTCGTCCATGGGAACCGGGGCGATCTCAAGTCCGGCGCCGAGGAAGGCCGCACGTGCGCCCATGAAGCCGGGATCTTCCATGGCGACCGTCTCGCCCGGGTCGGTCATCACCTGGGCGACCAGCGCGAGCGAGCCTTGCGTGCCGGTGGTAATCAGGATCTGCTCCGGATCGACCCAAAGCCCCCGGTCGGATGCCAGCCGCTCGGCCAAAACCTCGCGCAAAGCGGGCAGACCGAAGGGGGCATTGTAATTGGCGAGGTCGCCATGGCGCTGCCGGGCGGCACGGCGCAGCGCCTGTGCCCATTCGTCGGCGGGAAACAGGCTTTCCGCCGGTGCGCCAGGGTGCATCACGCCACGCTCGGCGACGTAACTTGCCGCGCGCGGGTCGGCGGACAGGTTCCGGCCGCGTTCCGAAAGGGCCGGAGGAGATGCGGGCTGAGGTCGGGCGCTAAGCACCTGCGGGGCGATCACCTCGGGCGCGGCACCGGGGCGGATTGCCAGCACGCCTTCCGACCGCAGCAGGTCGTAGGCCGTGTTCACCGTGGCGCGCGACACCCCGAGCCCTTCCGCGGCGGCGCGGCTCGAAGGCAGGCGCACGCCCTCCGGAAGCCGGCCGTCGCGGATCGCGGTGAGCAGGTCGCGGTGGATCTGCACCGGCATGGGATCGGGCCGGGCCGGATCGGGCGAGGTGAGGGCGGCAAGTGTAACTGGTTTGTTCATTTTTCAATAAACTAGATATCGGAGCGGACCAGTAAGCCGGTTATCAGGGGCGAAAGTCAACCCGATGGAGCTCTCCATGTCGCCTGAATCCGAGACCAAGACACTTCCCGCCTATGCCCGTGCGCGGCAGCCGAAGCGTGCCCGCTATGACGAGGAGACGATCCACGGCATCCTCGATACCGGGCTTGTCGGCCATGTAGGCTTTGTCGCCGACGGCCGTCCGATGGTGATCCCGATGGCCTATGCGAGGGTGGGCGGCACGCTCTATCTGCACGGCGCTTCCAAGACCCGGATCGCGCGGCTGGACGGCATCCCGATGTGCATGACCGCCACGCAACTCACCGGCATTGTCGCCGCACGGTCCGGGTTCCACCACTCGGTCAACTACCGCTCCGCCGTGGTTCACGGCACCGCGCGCCATGTGGATGGAGAGGAACTGGATGCGGCGCTGGAAGCGATCACCGATCACCTGCTGCCGGGCCGCACGGCGGAAATCCGTCCGATGACCGCCCAGGAACGCAAGGCGACCGGCGTCGTGGCGCTCGACATCGACCACGCCAGCGCCAAGGTGCGCACCGGACCGCCGGTCGACGACGAGGAAGACCATGCGCTTGGCCTGTGGGCCGGTGTCGTCCCGGTCACAACGGCGCTCAGCACCGGTGTCCAGGATGCCTACACGCCGGAGGGCGCGGCAGAACCCGCATCGATCGCGGCCGCGCGCCGGAAATTCGCCTGATCGGAACGCTGATTTGTGGGTTAAGTTGTCTCAGCCTCCAGCCAGGGACCGCTCAATCCCACCGGCGCAGAAGTCGACCAGCACAGCACGGTAATCGAGCGGGGTGGCCGGGATCTCCTCATGGGAGAGGCCGCTGATACGCTCCCGGCTGGCGACGATGGAGAGCAGGCTGGAGACGGTCAGGGTCAGGAGCGTCGCCAGGTCCTTCTTCGAGGCGTTCGGATAGAGCGTTTCGAAGGCGTCCATGTATTCCAGGGCGACCGGATCGTAAAGGTCGCGGACCTCGCGGTAGTAGCGGTCGTCGGAGACGATCCGGGCAATCAGCTCCGCATAGGCCCGCCATTGCGGATCGCCGCCGGAGGCATATTCCAGATAGGGGGTGAGGTAGGCATCCACCAGGCCGTGAACCGTCAGGCCGTCTCCGGACGCTTGCAGGGCTGCGAGCCGTTCCCTTCGGGCGATGTTCAAGGGCTCTACCCGGCGCGCCAGCACCGTGCGGAACAGTTCCCGCTTGGATTTGCTGTGGAAGCCGACGACGCCGAGGGTGACCCCGGCCTCGGCCGCAATCTGACGGATGGAGACCGCGTCGAAGCCGTCGGCGGCAAAGCAGCGCTCGGCGGCATCCAGCACCCGGTCGCGGGTCGCTTCGCCGCGCAGGATGCGCTTGTCGGTAACAGTTCGGTCCGTCTCGTCGCTCTCTGGCGATGTTGCAGGTTTCGATTGGGTCGGCACTCTTGACATTTTATACGAACGTCCAAATAGTTTCTTATGGCTTTGGAGGAGCCTGCCGGAAGTTTGCCTTCCGCGCAATGGAGGAGTTTAAAAATGAATTTGAAAACCATGCTGCGCGGCGGTCTGGCCGCGCTGGTCCTGTCCGCGTTGCCGTTTGGCGCGCGCGCCGAGACCATCGACGTGACCGCCGTCGCCGGCCACCCGCCGGTATTCCTGTGGGTCAAGACCTTGTCGGAAAGCTATATCCCGGCGGTCAACAAGGCCCTGGAAGGCACCGATTACAAGATCAACTGGACCGAAGCCTATGGCGGTACGCTCGCCAAGGTGGGGGGAGAGGCGGAGGTCATCGAGGACGGCCTGGCCCAGGTCGGTATCGTGGCAAGCCTGTTCGAGCCGTCGCTCCTGTCGCTTCAGAACATCACCTATGTCACGCCCTTCGGCGCCGACAATGTGGACCTGGTGCTGTCCACCGTAGACCGGATGCACGAGGACATCCCGGCGATGCGCAAGCTCTGGGAGAACCTGAATCTTGAATATCTCGGCGGCGGCTTCGGTCTGGAAGACTACCTGCTGATGACCACGTTCCCGGTCGAGAGCCTCGCCGATCTCAAGGGCCGCAAGATCAATGCCCCCGGACCGGCCGTGAACTGGCTGGAAAACACCGGCGCCGTGGGTGTCGCCGGCAATCTGACCACCTATTACAACGACATCCAGACCGGCGTTGCCGAAGGGGTGATCGTGTTCCCGACGGCGGCGGCTGCGGCCAAGCTGCAGGAAGTGGCGCCCTATGTCACTCGCACCCATTTCGGTGCGCAATATGCCGGCGGACTGGTGGCGAAGAAAAGCTGGTTCGACGACCAGCCTAGGCAAGTTCAGGACGCGCTGAAGGCCGGGGTGCAGGCATTTGCCACCGCCTATCGCAGCGGTCTGGAGCAGCGGGTCGCGGGCGCGTTCAAAAAGATGGAAGAGGGCGGGGCGAAGATCTCCGAACTGCCGGCATCTGAGCGTGACGCCTGGGCCAAGGCCTTGCCGCCGATTGCGGCAAACTGGGCCAAGGATCTGGACGCCAAGGGCCTTCCGGGCACCGAAGTGGTCAAGACCTACATGACCCGGCTGCATGAGGCCGGCGTGAAACTGCCGCGCGACTGGGCCGCCGAGTAATGGCCGGAAGGGTCCCAACTGAAGAAACGGCCGGGCAGGACAAGCCCGGCCGGCTGGCCCGGCTTGCGGACGGGGTGATGGCGGCGGCAAATGTCACCGCCACCGCCTGGATCCTGGTGATCATGGTGCTGATCCTGGCCGACGTGCTCGGCCGCAACCTGTTCCTGCATCCGATTGCAGGCGTTCCCGAGATGGTGAAATTCTCCATCGTCGGTATCGTTTTTCTGCAGATTTCCCACACCCACCGGCGCGGCGAGATGATCCGCTCCGACGGTATTCTCGGACTTGTGTCCGGACGCCGCCCGAGGCTGGGCGCGGCCATGGACCTCGGCGCCCAGCTTTGCGGAGTCGCCATGAGCCTGGCGCTGGCCTGGGCGGTCTGGCCGAAGGCCACCCGCGCGTTCCGGCGCGACGAGATGGAAGGCATCGCCGGGCATTTCCAGATGCCGGTCTGGCCCTTCCTGGTGATCGTTACCTTCGGCTCCCTGCTGCTGGCTCTGTCTTTCGCGCTGGAAGCAGCAAGAGCCGCGAAACGCATGCATCGGGGGCACTGATGGATCCGATCTACGTCGGGCTTTTGTCCCTTGTCGGCATTGCCGTCACCATCTACAGCGGCGTTCACGTTGCCATTGCCCTTGCCGGTATTTCGCTGCTCGGTGTCTGGGCCATTACCGGCAAGCTGGTGCTCGCCTTCAATTTCGTGGCGCTCGCCGCTACCGACAGCATCGCCGATTACACCTTCGGTGTCGTGCCGCTGTTCGTTCTCATGGGGCTGGCGGTGGCCGAAGCCGGCCTTGGCCGGGACACGTTCACCATCGTCGCTCGCGGACTTCGCCGCTGGCGCGGCGGGCTCGGTGTCGCCACGGTGATTTCCAACGCAATGTTCGCCGCGATCACCGGGATCTCGATTGCGTCTGCCGCCGTCTTCAGCCGGGTGGCCGTGCCGGAAATGGTGCGGGCGGGAACCAATCGCTCCGTGGCCGTCGGCGTCGTCGCCGGATCGTCCGTGCTCGGCATGCTGATCCCGCCGTCGCTGCTTCTGATCCTGTTCGCCATCCTGACCGACAGCTCTGTCGGCGACCTGTTCCTCGGCGGGATCGGCCCGGGCCTGCTGCTGACGCTTGCCTATATCGTCTATCTGTCCGTTCTCGGCTGGCTCCGCCCGGATCTGTTCGGCTCGCAGGAGGTGGAAGAGAGCCGGGAAGAGGAACACACGCCCACATGGCTGATCCTTCCGGTGGCGGCTCTGGCCTTCGTCGTTCTGGCCGGTATTTATATGGGGGTCTTCACGCCCACCGAGGCTGGTGCCGTCGGGGCTGCCGCAGCCCTCGTCATCGGTATGGGCATGCGCCGGATCGGGATGAAATCCAGCTGGAAGATCGCCCAGCAGACCGGTCATGTGACGGCGGCCGTCTGCTTTCTCATCATCGGCGCCTCGATCTATGGCCGCATGCTCGGCTTTTCCGGGCTGCCGGCGGCGATCACCAACTGGGCGGTTTCCACCGGCGTCGGCCCGACCGGCTTCCTGTTTGCCTTCGCCGTGCTGCTGACGGCCATGGGAACGGTGCTCGACAGCTCGTCGATCATGCTGATCACCGTGCCGCTCGCCTATCCGATCACCCAACAGCTCGGCATCGACCCGGTGCATTTCGGGCTGGTGACCGTGATCTCGGTGGAGATCGGGCTTTTGACGCCGCCGCTCGGCCTGTCGGTCTTTGTCGTGCAATCCACCTTGCGCGACACCGGAGTGACGCTGGCCGAAGTCTTCAAGGGGGCAGCCCCTTTCGCCGCGATCATGGCCACGGTCCTGACCCTGGTGATCCTGTTTCCCGAAATCGTGCTGGCCATTGTTGGCCGATAATCTGAAAGGTTCATGAAATGCGGTTGATAGATCTCGCCCGTCCGCTCGAAAACACCACCTACGCCGATCCGCCCGGGCTGGCGCCGAGCATCGAATATTTCGGCCACAAGGATACCGCCGAGGAGATGCTGAAGTTCTTTCCCGGCGTGACGCCCGACCGGCTGCCGGGCGGGGAGGGTTGGGCCGTGGAGCGGGTCACCATCAGCACTCACAACGGCACCCATCTGGACGCGCCCTATCACTATCATTCCACCATGGACGGCGGAAAACGGGCGATCACCATCGACGAAGTACCGCTGGAATGGTGCATGGGGCCGGGGGTGAAGCTCGATTTCCGCGACCGGCCCGACGGTCATGTGGTCAGCGCCGAGGAGGTGGCTGCAGAACTCGACCGCATCGGCCACGACCTGAAACCCGGCGATATCGTCCTGGTCAACACGTCTGCCTCTGCCGTCTACGGCACGCCGGACTATGTGCCGAGCGGCTGCGGTATGGGCCGGGAGGCGACGCTCTACCTGACGGAGCGCGGTGTCCGGGTGACCGGGACCGACGCCTGGAGCTGGGACGCGCCGTTCGTCTACACGGCAAAGAAGGTTGCCGAGACCGGTGATGCCGACCTGATCTGGGAAGGCCACCGGGCAGGTATGGTGCGCGGCTACTGCCATATCGAGAAGCTTGCCAACCTGGAGCAGCTTCCCGGATCCGGCTTCGAGGTCATGTGCTTTCCGGTGAAGATCAAGGCGGCCTCCGCCGGCTGGTGCCGCCCCGTGGCGCTCATTCGCGATTGAGGGCATCCAGATGAAACTTGCGACATTCACCGCCGGCGATGGCTCGCGTCTCGGCGCCGTCACGGTTAATGGGATCGCCGACCTGACGGCCTCCGGCGATCCGAGGCTTGTCTCCATGCAGGCACTGATCGAGGCGGGCGAGGCGGGGCTTGAAGCGGCCCGCACCGCGGAACAGGCCGCTGCGGTCATGGCGCCGGAAAATGCGCGACTGCTGGCACCCCTGCCATGCCCGGCGCAAATCCGCGATGCCTCGACCTTTCCGCGTCATATCGCCAATGCGCCCCAGGGTATGCAGCGCCTGCTCGCCGAACTGGCGGGTGAGCCCGATCCGGGCCCGGCGGAAGGAGAAGTTGCGGAGATCTATCGCAAGCAGCCGATCTTCTACATCACCAACCGGTTCTCCGTCGCGGGGCCGGACGACGAGGTTCTGTGGCCGCGCTATTCCCGTTACATGGACTACGAGCTTGAGGTTGCCGCCGTTATCGGCAAGGGCGGCAAGAACATTGCGCGTGAGGACGCCTTCGATCACGTCTTCGGCTACACGATCTTCAACGATTTCTCCGCCCGCGACGCGCAGATCCGGGAAATGGCCGGCTGGCTCGGTCCGGCCAAGGGCAAGAGTTTTGATGCCGGCAATGCCTTCGGCCCGGTCATCGTCACCCGCGACGAAATCCCCGATCCCCGGGCCCTGAAAACGGTGGCGCGGATCAACGGCCGGGTGGTGACCGACACCACCATGGCGCCGATGATCCACGGCTTCGATGACATGATCGCCTTTATCTCCGAGGACGAAACGCTCCATCCGGGCGAGATCATCGGTTCCGGCACGGTCAACGATGGTTGCGGCCTGGAGCGGTTCGAATTCCTGAAGGATGGCGATGTGGTCGAACTGGAAGTCGAGGGCATCGGCCTCCTGCGCAACCGGGTCCGGGTGCAGGCCTGAGCAAGCCGGGACCGAATGCGCCGTTCGGATCTGATTAATGAGACGCATTTGACAACATCCGGGTGGTGAGAACTATCCGGATGTTTTCTGTTTTTAGCACCAATAATGATGTATGAAACATCACTTATTGACCTATATCCTTTTATAAGGATATCATCAGCCTCAATAGTCAGGTTTCAGAACCGATTCAGGGGCAAACAGGTGATCACGTCTTCACAATTGCGTGCCGCACGGGCGCTGCTCGGTATCGATCAGCGCACGCTTGCCGAATTGTCCAGTCTGTCGGTTCCGACCATTCAGCGCATGGAAGCAAGCGAGTCGGTCATTCGCGGCAACGTGGATTCGCTGATGAAGCTGATCGCAGGTCTTGAAAAGGCCGGTATCGAATTGATCGCCGAAGGGGCGGTCAGCGACAAGGGCGGACGCGGAGTACGGCTGAAGCCGGATTTCGATCCGGCGAGGAACTCAACAACGGGCTCCGGGGAGGGAGCCAATCCGGGAGAAGGACATGGCGACGATTGACGTCTCCTTCTTTCTGTGGGGTGTCGCCGGCCTCCTGATCGTGGCGGTCGCAGCCGTCGCGCTGGGCCGCTCCGCGGCTGCAAGCAATCTGGTTTATACGGCGACGTTTGTTCTTTCCGCTGCCATGCTGGTGATGTTGGGGCTCCACCTCATCTCTGCGCCCGGCACAGTTCTGAAAACGACCCTGCCGATCGGGCTGCCGTGGATCGGTGCCAGTTTCAAGCTCGATAGCCTGTCGGCGCTATTCCTGGGCGTGGTGAATTTCGGCGGCGCGATGGCCAGTCTCTACGGCCTCGGCTACGGCCGGCACGAGGAGGCACCGCACCGGGTGCTGCCGTTCTTCGCCGCCTTCCTCGCCTGCATGAACCTGGTCGTGCTGGCCGACGACGCCTTCGCCTTCCTGCTTTCCTGGGAGTTCATGTCGCTTGCCTCCTGGGCGCTGGTGGTGTCACATCACCGGTCGCAAGCCAGCCTGCGCGCCGGTTTCATCTATCTGGTGATGGCAAGCTTCGGCACCCTGTCCCTGTTGCTGGCCTTCGGCCTGCTGGCGGGTCCTGCGGGCGGCTACGGTTTCGACACGATTCGGGATATGCCGCACGGGCCAATGGTGGTCGCCATCGTCTTCGTCCTGATGCTGCTGGGTGCGGGGTCCAAGGCCGGGCTGGTGCCGCTGCATGTCTGGCTGCCTCTCGCTCATCCGGCAGCACCCAGTCACGTCTCCGCGCTGATGAGCGGCGTCATGACCAAGGTCGCGATCTACGGCTTCATCCGCGTGGTGTTCGACCTTCTGGGCGAACCCGCCTGGTGGTCGAGCGCGGTGCTGATCATGCTTGGCGGCATCACCGCGGCCCTCGGTATCCTCTACGCGCTGATGGAAACGGACCTGAAGCGGCTGCTTGCCTGTTCGACCATCGAGAATATCGGCGTCATCTTCGTCAGCCTCGGGCTGGCGCTTGCCTTCCGGTCCGGCGGTATGGGTCTGGCGGCAGCACTCGCCTTTACCGCGGCCCTGTTCCACATCCTCAATCACTCGGTCTTCAAGAGCCTGCTGTTCTTCGGGGCAGGGGCGGTGATCAATGCCACCGGTGAGCGCGACATGGAAAAGCTCGGCGGACTGATCCACCGCATGCCTTATACGAGCTTCGCCTTCCTGATCGGCTGCGTGGCGATTTCGGCCCTGCCGCCGCTCAACGGCTTCGTATCGGAATGGCTGACCTTCCAGGCGATCCTGCAAAGCCCGGAACTGCCCCAGTGGGGGCTGAAGATCATCGTTCCCGCCGTTGGCGGTCTGCTCGCCCTGTCGGCGGCGCTCGCTGCGGCCTGTTTCGTCCGCGCCTTCGGTATCACCTTCCTGGGCCGGGCTCGCTCCGATGTGGCCGCGAAGGCTGGTGAGGTTGACCGGTTCTCGCTGTTGGCAATGTTCGTGCTCGCCGCCCTGTGCCTTGCCGCCGGCATCCTGCCGGGTTTCGTCATCGACGGACTTGCACCGGTCACGCATGCCTTCGTGGGCGGTAGCCTTCCGTCCCAGGCGCATCTGCCTTGGCTGACGATCGCGCCGATCGCGGAAACGCGCAGCTCCTATAACGGCTTGCTCGTCTTCCTGTTCATCGCCATTGCCGGGTGGGGTGCGGCCTTCGCCGTCCATAATTTCGCATCCCGCCGGGTCCGGCGCAGTGCCGCCTGGGATTGCGGGTTCCCCGATCCCCGGCCGCAGACGCAATATTCGGCAAGCAGCTTCGCCCAGCCGGTTCGCCGCGTGTTCGGCTCGCTGGTGTTCCGGGCGCGGGAAACCGTCGACATGCCGCCACCCGGAGATCTGCGCGCCGCGCGGCTGACCATTGAGGTGCGCGATCTGGCCTGGGACTGGATCTACACGCCGATCTCAGTCGGGATCGCCTTCGCCGCCGTACGGCTCAACCGCCTGCAGTTCCTCACCATCCGGCAGTATCTGAGCCTCGTCTTCCTCGCCCTCGTCACCCTTCTTCTGGTGCTTGCCCTATGGACCTGATCCGCGCGCTCCTCATTCAGGGTCTCCAGATGGCCGTGGTGCTCTTGCTGGCGCCGCTGCTTACGGGCTTCGTGCGCAAGATCAAGGCACGTTTGACCCGCCGCCAGGGTGCGTCCGTCATCCAGCCCTACCGGGACCTGATCCGGCTCCTGCGCAAGGAGGCGGTGCTGGCCGACAACGCCTCGTGGCTGTTCCGGGTCGTGCCCTATCTGGTCTTTGCCTCCACCTGGGTTGCGGCGGCGCTTGTGCCGACCTTCGGCGGTGGTCTCCTGTTCAGCTGGACCGCTGATCTCATTGCCATTATCGCGCTGCTCGGCTTCGGCCGGTTCTTTCTTGCGCTCGCCGGCATGGATATCGGCACCAGCTTCGGCGGCATCGGTTCCAGCCGGGAAATGATGATCGCCTCGCTGGCCGAGCCCGCCATGCTGCTGACGGTCTTCTCCCTGGCGCTCGTCGCAGGGTCGACCCAGCTTTCCACCGTTGCCGCGCTGATGAGTTCGCCGGAGGTGGGTCTGCGGGTGTCGCTCGGTATGGCGCTGGTGGCGCTGATCATGGTGGCGATCGCCGAAAACGCCCGCATCCCGGTCGACAATCCGGCGACCCACCTGGAACTGACCATGGTGCACGAGGCGATGGTGCTGGAATACTCCGGCCGTCACCTCGCCATGATCGAGTTCGCGTCTTCCCTGAAACTGGTGCTCTACCTGTCGCTGATCGGCTGCATCTTCATCCCCTGGGGCATTGCTGCACCCGGAGCGGGCCTTGTGGACTATCTGATCGGTGCGGTCGCCTATGTCGCCAAGATTGCAGTCGGTGCGGTGCTCTTGGCCGTGTTCGAAACCAGCATCGCCAAGATGCGCGTTTTCCGCGTGCCGGATTTCCTTGGTGCTGCGCTCATGCTCGGTCTGCTGGGCACGCTGCTGCTGTTCGTTTCGAGGAGCCTCTGAATGACCAGTCTCAGCTTTGACATTGCACATCTTCTCGCCGGCGGACTGGTGCTGGTCAGTTTCATGATGCTCTACCAGGACCGGCTCTCCGCCCTGATCAACGTCTATGCGCTGCATGCGCTGGTTCTCACCCTGTCGGTCGCCTGGCAGGCGCAGGTCCAGCATGCGCCGCATCTTTATGTCACCGCGGCAATCGCGCTCGGGTTCAAGGCGGTGGTCATTCCGCTGGTGCTGCACCGGATCGTGCGCCGGCTCGGCATTCACCGGGATATCGAGACCGTCGTCGGCATCGGTCCGACCATGCTCGCCGGCATGGGGCTCGTCGCGCTGTCCATGGTGGTGATCCTGCGGATCACGCCGGAGGCCGATCCGCTGGCGCGGGAAGATCTCTCCTTCGCCCTGTCGGTGCTGCTGCTCGGCCTTCTGGTCATGGTCACGCGCCGCAACGCGGTCAGTCAGGTGATCGGCTTCATGTCCCTTGAAAACGGCCTCATCCTGGCGGCGACCGGCGCGCGCGGCATGCCGCTGGTCGTCGAGATCAGCGTCGCCTTTTCCATCGTCATCGCCTTTATCGTCATCGGCATCTTCCTGTTCCGCATCCGAGAGCGGTTCGACACGGTGGATGTCGGCGCGCTGGACAGTTTCAGGGGAGAGCGCCGATGATCGCCATTCCGTTCCAGCCGGAGATCGCCGTTCTCGTCATTCCGGTCGTTGCCGCCGCGGTTCTTGCCGCGCTGCCGGGCTACCGGATAGCGGCGCGGCTCAACGTGCTTGCCAGCCTGCTGACGCTGCTCGCGGCCCTGTCGCTGTTCGTAACGAAACGGCCGGAAACCGGGACTTATCTGTTCGTCGACGATCTCAACATCGTCTTTATCGTGCTGAACACCTTCGTCGGCTTCACCGCCAGCCTGTTCAGCGCCAGCTACATCGCCCACGAACTGGAGACCGGGCGGCTGACGCCGGCCAATCTGCGCTTCTACCACGCCATGTACCAGATCATGATGTTCGGCATGAACCTGGCGTTCGTGGCCAACAACATCGGCCTGATGTGGGTGGCGGTGGAACTTGCCACGCTAACTACGGTGATGATGGTCGGCATCTACCGCACCCATGAGGCGCTGGAAGCGGCGTGGAAGTATTTCCTGCTCGGCAGCGTCGGCATCGCCTTCGCCCTGTTTGGCACGATCCTCGTCTATCTTGCCGCGCGCCCACATATCGGCGAGGGCGACGACGCCATGATTTGGACGCTGCTGGTGGAACATGCCGCCGTCTTCGATCCGGCGCTGCTCAATCTCGCATTCATCTTCCTGATGCTCGGCTACGGCACCAAGGTCGGCCTCGCGCCGCTCCATGCCTGGCTGCCCGATGCCCATGCCGAAGGTCCGACACCGATCTCTGCGGTGCTCTCCGGCCTGCTCCTGAACGTCGCGCTTTATGCGGTCCTGCGGTTCAAGATCCTGCTGGCAGCCAATCCGGACGCCATCGGTCCCGGTCCGCTGATGATGACCCTGGGGCTGTTGTCGCTGATCTTCGCCGCCTTCATGCTTTACCGGAGGCGCGACATCAAACGGCTGTTCGCCTATTCCTCCATCGAGCACATGGGCATCATCGTCTTCGCGTTCGGTCTTGGCGGGCCGCTCGCCAATTTTGCCGGGCTTCTGCACATGGTGATGCACAGCCTGACCAAGTCGGCGATCTTCTACGCAGTCGGTCATGTGGCGCAGGTCAAGGGTACCCAGCGGATATCCGAGCTTCGCGGCCTGACGGAGAGCCATCCGGCGCTCGGCTGGGGGCTGCTGGTCGGGGTGGTCGCCATTGCCGGCCTGCCGCCGATGGGCATCTTCATGAGCGAATTCCTGATCGTGAGCTCGACCTTCGCGGTCCAGCCGCTCCTGGCCATTCCGCTGGTCTTCGGCCTTCTGGTCGCCTTCGGTGCGCTGCTCCTGCGCGTCACCGGCATCGCCTTCGGCGAGCCGACGGGCAGCACAGCGCCGGCCCAGGCGTCCTACGTGCCGCTGTTTGCGCATCTGGCGCTGGTGCTGGCCGCCGGCCTCTATCTGCCGTCGGCGCTGGTGGGCTGGTTCCAGCACATTGCCGGTATACTCGGGTGAGGGAGGGGAGAAGCCGATCATGACAGTCTTCTGGACCTCGATCCTGAAACCGACTGAAGCCGGCACCGAACACGCCTGGCAGAGCCATGAGGTCGACGAGGCCGAATGGACGCAGGTGGCCGAGGCGCTTGGCGGCGAAACGGCGGTCCTGCTCGGCCTTTGGGGCGACACGGGCACGATCCGCATGGCGGTGCTTGACGAGGCGACGAACGAGATCGCCGTCCTCGCACTTGCCTGTCCGAATGGCAGCTATCCCTCGGTCGGCCAGCACCATGCCGCCGCACAGCGGCTGGAGCGGGCGGCGCGGGACCTGTTCGGTCTGACGCCACGCGACTGTCCCGACGAACGGCCCTGGCTCGACCATGGCCGCTGGAGCCTGCGCCGGCCGCTCGGTGCGGCCACGCCGGACGCGGGCGAGGGGGATGCCTACGGTTTCCTGCCGGTCGAGGGTGAGGGGTTGCATCAGGTTCCGGTCGGCCCGGTCCACGCAGGCATCATCGAACCGGGCCATTTCCGCTTCACCGGTAACGGCGAGGCGGTGGTTCGTCTCGAAGAACGGCTCGGCTACGTGCACAAGGGGATCGAGGGGCTGATGGCCGGCAAGAACCTCGGCGAAGCAGCTCGCCTTGCCGCCAGAACCTCCGGCGACAGCACGGTCGCCTATGGGCTTGCCTTGGCGCGCGCTGCCGAAGACGCGCTGGGGGCGGACGTGCCGGAACGCGCGGTCTGGCAGCGGGCGCTGATGGCCGAACTGGAACGGCTGGCCAATCATCTGGGCGACTTCGGCGCGGTCTGCAACGATGCCGCCTTTGCGCTGATGCATGCCCATTGCGGCGTTCTCAGGGAGCGGGTCCTGCGGGCTTCTGATGCCGCCTTCGGTCACCGGCTGATGCGCGACCTGATCGTTCCCGGCGGCGTCGCCGTTGATCTGAGCGGTGAGGGGATCGCCGCGATCCAGAGCATGCTCGCCGAAATCCGCCAGCGCTTTCCGGCTCTGGTCAACCTTTACGACAACACGGCTTCCCTCCAGGACCGGACCGTTTCCACCGGCCGGCTGGATCCCGCTCTTGCCAAACGCTTCGGTGCCGGCGGGTTCGTTGGACGGGCGTCGGGACGGAGCTTCGACGCCCGGCACGCGCTGGGCTACCCGCCCTATGACCGGCTTTCCTTCGAGGTGCCGGTTCTGGATGCGGGTGATGTGGATGCCCGTGTCTGGATCCGGATCCGGGAAGCGGAGCAGAGCCTGTCTCTGATCGAGCAGATCCTGAGCAAAATGCCGCAAGGTGCTGTTTTTACAGAGCTGAAGGCGGTTTCAAGCCCCTGCGACGGCCTGGCGCTCGTGGAAGGCTTCCGCGGAGATATCCTGGTCTGGCTCAGGATCGGCAGCGACGGACTGATCGAGCGCTGTCACATGCGCGATCCGTCCTGGTTCCAGTGGCCGCTGCTGGAAGCAGTGATCGAGGGCAACATCATTGCCGACTTCCCGTTGTGCAACAAGTCGTTCAACTGCTCCTATTCCGGTCACGATCTGTAGGTTCACCATGCGCAAGCTCCTGCTCGAAAGCCTGATCACACCGACCCTGACCGAAGCGCCGCCGACGGTGGATGAGGCGGCGATGATCGAACTGGCCGAGACGCTCGGGAAACAGGCGCGGCAGAGCCTCGGGCGCAGCCTGTCGATCCGCGAGGTCGACGCCGGCTCCTGCAACGGCTGCGAATTGGAAATCCACGCGCTCAACAACGCCTTTTACGACATCGACCGCTTCGGCCTTCGCTTCGTCGCCTCGCCGCGTCATGCGGATGTGCTGATGGTCACTGGTCCGGTGACGAAGAACATGCGCGAGGCGCTGAAGCGGACCTATGACGCCACGCCAGCGCCCAAATGGGTCGTCGCCGTCGGCGACTGCGCCCTCGACGGCGGCTGCTTTGCCGGTAGCTATGCCGTGGTCGGCGGCGTCTCGGAGGTCATTCCCGTCGACCTGCACATCCCCGGCTGCCCGCCACCACCGGTGAAGATCCTCGCCGGCATGCTGGCCCTGCTGCAGGGCGGAAAAGCGGCGTCCTGACGGGCCGCCGCCTAGCCCCACACACAATCCGTCATCCCGGACAAAGCGCAGCGGAGATCCGGGACCCACTCGCTTGTCCACGCTTCAAAGAAGCAAGAATGGTTCGGGCGCTGCCGCAAGTCCGGCAAGCCGATTTCTTAGCTCTGGAAATGGGTAGGCCCCGGCTCAGGGCCGGGGTGACGGCGTTGGTATGGGCCGGCATTTTGCCAAGGAAGCTGCGCATGTTTGGCCACTAAATATGGGCGGGAGACAGAGCGGTGCCTTACGCGGATTTCGCGTCGTCCCTATCCCGTTGATGTTTCTGCACGAAGTGCTTGCAGGAACGCGCGAAGCCTTGGCACTATGCATCTGCCGTCCGGAAGGAAAGACAGGCTCCAAAGAGAGCCGCGGGCGGCACGAATGAGGAGGAACAGCCGCCGGAGGGCGCTCAGGTGTCACGACCGGGCGCGGGCGGCAGGGAGTGAGACAAAAACATGCAAGGCATGATGATGAACCGTCCGCTCAGGATCGCCGATATCCTGACCTTCGCGGAGGACGTGCACGGCAGCGCGGAAATCGTTTCGGCCACGGTTGAGGGGGGCATTCATCGGTATACCTACAAGGACGCGGCTCTACGGTCCCGCAAGCTGGCGCAGGCGCTGTTGCGCCTCGGCGTGACGCCGGGCCAACGCATCGCAACCCTTGGCTGGAACGGCTACCGCCATTTCGAACTCTACTATGCGATTTCCGGCATCGGCGCCGTCTGCCACACGATCAATCCGCGGCTTTCGGTGGAGCAGATGAGCTACATCGTCTCCCATGCGGAAGACAGGATCTTATGCCTGGACCTGACCTTTGTGCCGCTGGTGGAGGCGATCCTGGATCATCTGCCGAAGGGTCTGCGCTTCATCATCATGACCGACCGGGCGCACATGCCCGAGACGAAACTGCCGGGGGCGCTCTGCTACGAGGACCTCGTTGAGCCGGAAACCGGTGACTACGAGTGGCCCGAGTTTCCCGAGGAGACCGCGTCGAGCCTCTGTTATACCTCCGGTACGACGGGCCATCCTAAAGGCGCGCTCTATACCCACCGCTCCACGGTGATGCATGCCCTGATGGCCGGTGTCTCGTTCCTCGAATGCCTGCGCCCGGGCCGGAGAATTCTTCCCGTCGTGCCCCTGTTCCACGTCAACGCCTGGGGATTGCCCTACGCGGCTCCGCTCACCGGGGCGTCGATCGTGTTTCCCGGCCCCCAATTGGACGGGGCAAGCCTGTTCAAGCTGATGGACGAGCAGAAGGTGTTCTCCGCCTGGGGCGTGCCCACGGTCTGGCTCGGCCTGCTTGCCGAAATCCGGAAGCACGGTCGTATTCCCGAAGGGTTCGGCGAGGTGATCATCGGTGGATCGGCCGCGCCGCGCAGCATGATCGAGGCGTTCGAGGACCTGAACGTCTCCGTCTGCCATGCCTGGGGCATGACCGAAATGAGCCCGATCGGGACGCAAGGCTCGCTCGCGCCGCCGTTGACCGATCTGCCGAAGGAAAAGCAGATCGACCTGAAGTCGACCCAGGGGCGGCGCACCTTCGGCGTCGAACTGAAAATCGTCGATGCAAATGGCCAGCGCCAGCCCCATGACGGAGTTGCGACCGGCGAGCTCTTCGTGCGCGGCAACACAATCGTTTCCGGCTATTTCAACAATCAGGAGGCTTCGGAAGCCGCGTTCGACGCGGAAGGCTGGTTCCGCACTGGCGATGTCGCCTCCATCAGCCCGGACGGGTTCCTGACCATCACCGACCGGGCGAAAGACCTGATCAAGTCGGGTGGCGAATGGATCAGTTCCATCGATCTGGAAAACATGGCGATCGCTCATCCCGATGTGGCCAATTGCGCCGTGATCGCGGTGCCTCATCCGAAGTGGGACGAGCGGCCGCTGCTGATCGTCGTGCCCGCCGAAGGGGCGAAGCCGGACAAGGAGGAGATCCTGGCCCATCTGGCCAAGGGCCTCGCCAAGTGGCAGGTGCCCGACGACGTGATTTTCGTCGACACGCTGCCGCTGACGGCGACCGGCAAGGTCTCGAAGCTGACGTTGAGGCAGATCTACGCCGATCACTCATTACCTGAGGCAGGTTGATCGGAATCGGTCGACTTTCTACCCTGTAGACGTGTTTCGGCCGGCCTTCGGGCCGGCCGTCTGTTGACACGCTTGCCCAGGTTCATATCGTTCCAATCAGGAGTTTTCCCATGCGTTTACCGTCCACAGTCGAGCCGAATGCGGCCAATGGCGTGCCGCTGTCGCCGCTTTCACTGCTGGACCGGTCGATCATCGTTTATGCGGACAAGCTCGCCGTTGCCCATGGCGAACGCCGCTGGACCTATCGGGAATTCGGCGATCTCGTCCGGCGCATGGCGGGCGCCCTGGAAGAGCGCGGCATCGGGCCGGGCGATACGGTGTCGATCGTTTCCGCCAACCGGCCGGAAATGCTCGCCGCCCATTTCGCCGTGCCCATGCTGGGCGCTGTCCTCAACACCATCAACACCCGTCTCGACGTGGAGACGATCCGCTACATTCTCGACCACTGCAGTGCACAGGCGGTGATCGCCGACAAGGCGTGTGTGGATCAGGTTGCCGAAGCCTGCGGCGATGTTCCGCTCTACTGCCTGCGCCCGGAGGACGAGGAAGGACCGGGTGAGGCCCTCGATCTGCTGGACGGGAAAGGGATGGTCGCCGACTGGCCGTTCATGGAGCGGGTGAAGAGCGAGTGGCAGCCGATCGCCATCAACTATACGTCCGGCACCACCGGTTCACCGAAGGGCGTGATCTATCACCACCGCGGCGCCTACATCAACGCACTCAACAACAACCTGGCGCTCGGCTTCGACCGTACGGTGACGTATCTCTGGACCCTGCCCATGTTCCACTGCAACGGCTGGTGCCACACATGGGCGGTGACGGCGGCGGGCGGCACCCATGTGTGCCTGGAAGGGGTCGATCCGGGCGAGATCGTCGCAGCCCTCAAGGACTTCGGCGTCACCAATATGGCCTGTGCACCGGTTGTTCTCTACATGATGCTGGAACGGCTTGAGAAACAGGCTGATTTCCGCCCGGAGCGCCCGGTGCGCGTGGCCACGGGCGGGGCGGCTCCGACCTCGGCCCTGATCGAGCGCATGGATGCGCTCGGCTTCAGTCTCGTTCATCTTTACGGCCTGACGGAAAGTTACGGTCCGGCGACCGGCATGCTGCCCGACCCGGTGATCGAACAGGAATCGGCCGCGGTCCGGGCGGCCTTTTCCGCGCGCCAGGGGCACGGTCTGCCCTCAGGCATCCGTGTCGAGGTCAAACGCTCCGACGGGACGCCGGTCACCCAGGACGGGATCGACATGGGCGAGATCATGCTGGCCGGACCGTCGATCATGGGCGGCTATCACGCGGACCCGGTGGCGACCTCGATTGCGTTCGAGGGCGGCATGTTCCACACCGGCGATTTGGCCGTCGTTCATCCAGACGGGGCCATGGAAATCCGCGACCGGGCCAAGGACATCATCATCACCGGCGGCGAGAACGTCTCCAGCCTGGAGGTGGAAAGCGTCCTGCATCGGCATCCGCGTGTGCTGCTGGCGGCCGTGGTGGCAGCTCCCCATCCCAAATGGGGCGAGACGCCCTGGGCCTTCATCCAGCTGAACGATGCGGAAGGGGACGCTCCGTCCGAAGAGGACATCATCGCCTTCTGCCGGGACCACCTGGCCGGCTTCAAGCTGCCGCGCCGGATCATCTTCCGGGAACTGCCGCGCACGGCCACCGGCAAGGTGCAGAAATTCGCCCTGCGCCAGCAGGCCGTGGAGATGCAGAAAGAGGATGCGTGAGGGAGGACCGCGACAGGTCCGGGTTTATCCCTATGCGGCCGATTGTCTGCCCGGATTGACCGGGCGGCTTTCAGAGGCGACTTTCAATTTAATGAAAGTTCGCTGGAGGAAAGCGCGGGAATGAAGCTGTCGAAGATGTTTGCCGCCGCTGTCGGCGCTCTGCTTATCGTTCTGTCGGGGCCGGCTCTGGCCGGTCTGAAAACGGTCAGGGTGACCGATACCGTCTATGCGCTGGTCGGCGACAAGGGCCAGCGCTCGCCGGAAAATTTCGCCAACAACGCCACTTTCGGCGTGATCGTGACCGAGGACGGGGTCGTGCTCGTGGATGCCGGCGGTAGCTACAAGGGCGCGGAGGAAATCGAAGCGGCGGTCGAGGCCATAACCGATCAGCCGGTGAAGGTGGTGATCAACACCGGCGGCCAGGATCACCGCTGGCTCGGCAACAGCTACTGGGCCGCCCAAGGCGCGCGCCTGATCGCCTCCGAAGCAGCGGTTGAGGACCAGAAGGCGCGGGCCTCCCTGGAACAGACCATGCTGTCGCAACTGATCGGCGACAGCCTGAAGGGCACCGAGCCGGTCTACGCACTGGAGACCTTCGCTGAAGATCTGACCATTTTCGTCGGCGGCCGGGAGATCCGGATCGTCCATGCGGGGCCTGCCCACACGCCGGGCGACAGTTTCGTCTGGCTACCGGACGACGGGGTCGCCTTTGCCGGAGATATCGTCTTCACCGAGCGCCTGCTCGGCGTGCTGGAAATGTCGAATTCGGCCGGCTGGATGGCCTCTTTCGAAGCCATGGAAGCGCTGGATCCGAAACACGTCGTGCCGGGGCACGGCGATCCGACGACGCTGGCGAGGGCCAAGGCCGATACCTATGACTATCTCGCCAATCTGCGCGAGAAGATCCGCGCCCATATCGATGACGGCGGTGACATCATCGGCTCGGTCGATGTCGACCAGTCGGCCTTTTCCCACCTGGAGAATTTCGACACGCTTGCCAAGCGCAACGCCCAGCAGGTGTTCACTGAAATGGAATGGGAGTAGGCGTCTAGCCTGCAATCCTGGTCTTGAGGCGGCGCAGGAGATCGATTGGCGCCGTCGCCAGGATCAGGCCGCCCATGACCAGGAAGAAGCCCGCGAAATGATAGGGTTGCAAGTCTTCGCCCAGGAAGACCACGGCCATCAGCACGCCATAGGGCGGCAGCAGGTACATGAACAGGCCGGTTACCGACGGGCCGACGGTCTTGATGCCGTACTGGAACAGCGAGAAGGCCGCCAGTGAGGCGAAGAGGACGATGCCGGCGATCGACCGCCACGCCTCGAAACTTGTCGGAAAGGCCTCACGGACCGCGACTTCCCAGACCATGAAGGGAAGCAGGGTGAGGGCGCCGGCACCCGCAACGACGGCAAAAAGCGTGAGCGTCGGCACTTCCGCAAAGACACTGCGCTTCAGAAGCACCGAATAGCCTGCCCAGCTCAGGGCGCAGAAGCCGATAATCAGGTCGCCCGCGTTGAAGGAAAGGCCTAAGAGAACCGCCAGGCTGCCCTTGACGATGATCAGCACGACCCCGGCCATGGCGAAGCACACGCCGATGCTTTCCCTCAGCCCCATGCGCCGGCCGCGGAAGATCCATTCCATCAGCAGGATCAGGATCGGCGACGAGGTGTAGATCAGCGTCGCGTTGGTCGCCGTGGTGAAATGCAGCGCGTAATAGACCAGCGCCCCGCAGATCCACATGCCGAGCAGCCCGAGCAGGGTGACGGTCTTCCACTGGGCCTTGAGCAGCTTCGCATGGCGCAGGATGTCCATGCCGGTAAAGGGCAGGAGCAGCAGGAAGGCGAACGTCCAGCGCAGAAAGGCCAGCGTCCAGGGCTCTACCGCGGAAGTCGCCGCCCGGCCGAAGATCAGGTTTGACGTAAAAAACAGCGGCATGAAGAGCAGGGCGACATAGGGCTTCCAGTCGGCGGAGGTCTTGCCGTTCATTCCGTCTCTGTCTCCGGATATCCGCCCGCCGCCGGAGCAACAAGGGCGGGATGGGGATTAGGGCTGCCTAGGAGGCGTCTGGTCTGATTATCGGGGAAGAGGAACCTTGTACAGGCGCGGAACGGCGGAAACGGTACGGTTGGTGGTGAATGGTTTGGCAGTACACTGCCTACGCACCCGGTTGTCATCCCGGCCGGAGCGCAAGCGGAGAGCCGGGATCCAGTACGCCGAGACCTTTCGGTTCAAGCAACCAGCCTCACGGAGTACTGGGTCCCTACCTTCGCAGGGACGACACTGAGGGTAGGGCAAGGCGGTGTCACCCTCACATCACCGCACCGACCTGCCAGGGGACGAATTCATGGTCGCCGAGGCCGAGGAGTTCGGACTTGCTCTTCTCGCCGGAGGCAAGGGCCAGGAGCCGGTCGAGGATTTCGGCGCCCTTGTCGGCAACGGGCACGCCCCTGGTGAGAATATCGCCGCAGTTGATGTCCATGTCGTCGGGCATGGCGTTGAACAGGGCCTCGTTGGTGGCGAGCTTGAGGGTCGGGGCGGGCTTGGAGCCGAAGGCGGAGCCCCGGCCGGTGGTGAAGACGGTGACCTGGGCCCCGCCGGCGATCTGGCCGGTGACGGAAACGGGGTCGTATCCGGGCGTGTCCATGAACACGAAGCCGGGCGCGTTCACCTGTTCGGCATAGTCGTAGACGGCGGCAAGCGGCGTCGCGCCGCCCTTGGCAGCGGCCCCCAGCGACTTTTCCAGGATGGTGGTCAACCCGCCGGCCTTGTTGCCGGGGCTCGGGTTGTTGTCCATGCTGCCGTCGTTCATTTCCGTGTAGCGCTCCCACCAGCGGATCTGGCCGATAAGCTTCTGCGCGACGTCGTCGTTCACCGCCCGGCGCAGGAGCAGCTGTTCCGCACCGTAGATCTCCGGCGTTTCAGCGAGAATGGCCGTGCCGCCAAGGGCGACCAGAAGATCCGAAGCGGCCCCAAGCGCCGGATTGGCGGTGATCCCTGAATAGCCGTCCGAGCCGCCGCATTGCAGGGCGACCTTGAGATCGGAGGCCGGGCAGGGGGTGCGGCTGATCCGGTTCACCTCCGGCAAAAGTTCCAGCACCAAGGCCTTGATCGCCTCGATGGTGGCGCGGGTGCCGCCGGTGTCCTGGATGGTCAGCCCGTGGAAGCGGTCGGCCCGGTCGTCACCGTAGACCGCCTTCATGCGGGCGACCTGCATGGTCTCGCAGCCGAGACCGACGAAGACGGCGGCGCCCACGTTCGGATGGGTGGCATGGCCCCAGAGCACGCGCTGGAGCATTTCGAAACCGCGGCCGCTCGCCGCCATGCCGCAGCCGGTGCCGTGGGCGAAGGCGACGACGCCGTCGACATTTTCATAAGGCTCGAGCGCGCCGGAATTCTCCAGCTCGAAGGCGGCCCGGCGGATGACGGTCGCCGAGCAGTTCACCGTGGCGCAGAGCGCGATGTAGTTGCGGGTGCCGACCTGGCCGTTCTCCCGACGGTAGCCCATGAAGGTTCGCGGGGCGGCTTGCGGGATCGCGGCGCGGGCGGCGTCCAGATCCACGCCGATCTGATAGTCCTGGTCATGGGCGGAAAACGCGCAATTGTGGGTATGGACATGATCGCCGGGGGCTATGGCCTGCGTCGCCGTACCGATGATCTGGCCGTATTTGACGATGCTGTCGCCGACCCGATGGGCCGCGCGGGCAATCTTGTGGCCGCCGGCGACCGCCACGGGCAACGGGTTGCCTGTGTTCAGCGGATCGCTGCCCTTCGCCACTTTCGACGGCAGGATGGCAACGGTATCGGAAGGGTGAAGCGTAATCGGTCCGGCTTCGGTCATCAGGCAACTCGTTTGTAGGTCAGGCCCGCGATCACGCCGCGCAGCTCGGCCAGCCCGCGCATGCGGCCGATCAGGGGGTAACCGGGGTGGGTTCCGCGTTCGCCGTCTCCCAGAAGCTCGTGGCCGTGATCCGGGCGGAAGGGGATTTCCCGATCGGGGCGTCCCGCTTCGCGGCGGCGGCCTTCCTCCTCCAGAAGGGCGGCGACAAGATCCACCATATCCGTATCGCCGGCAAGGTGGGCGGCTTCCTCGAAGGACCCGTCCGCGTCCTTTTTCACATTTCGCAGGTGCGCGAAATGGATCCGGTCGGCGAACCGGCGGGCAATGGCCGGAACGTCGTTTGCCGGATTGGCGCCGAGAGAGCCGGCGCAGAGCGTCAGGCCGTTCGCCGGACTGTCGTGCGCCTCCAGGATCCAGCCGATGTCGTCGGCATCGGAAACGATACGGGGCAGGCCGAGAATATCGCGGGGCGGGTCGTCCGGATGAATGCAGAACCGCATCCCGAGATCTTCCGCGGCCGGAATGACCTCGTCCAGGAAGCGTTTCAGATGGCCGCGCAACTCCAACTGACCGATATCCTCATAGAGCTTCAGCGCGGTCTTCAGGCCCTCAACGTCGTAGCGGTCATAGGCGCCGGGCAGGCCCGCCATCACCGCATGCATCAGCTCCGCCCGGTCTGCTTCCGATGAGGTATCGAACCAGCGTTTCGCCTCATGGACGACGCAGTCGGGATAGTCGTTCACCGCTTCCTCCCGCTCCACCATGAAGAGTTCGAGGGCGGCCATCTTGGTGGCCGAGAAGCGCAGGCAGGTGCCGCCGCGCGCGACCGGCGCGGCAAGGTCCGTGCGCGTCCAGTCGAGCAGCGGCATGAAGTTGTAGCAGATGGTAGTCATGCCCTCGGCGGCCAGATTGGCCATCGACTGGCGGTAATTGGCAAAAAGCTCCGACAGGTCGCCGTCGCTACGCTTGATGCGCTCGTGGATCGGCAGGCTTTCCACCACGGTCCATTCGAACCCGGCCTCGATGACCGCCGCCTTGCGCGCGGCAATCGCTTCCCGGGTCCAGACTTCGCCGTAGGGAATTTCATGCAGGGCGGTGACGATGCCGCCCGCTCCGGTCTGGGCGATTTCGCTCAGTTCAATCCTGTCCAGGGGGCCGTACCAGCGCCAGCTTTCCTTCATGCAAGTGTCTCCAGCGCCTTGCGGGTTCCAAGCTCCAGCAGGGTGCGATAGGCCCGGGTGACCGGGCCGGCAAGGTGTTCAGCCAGGTCGGCATCGAAGATTTCGCGGACCGAAAGCAGGGCCGCCACCTTTGCCTCCGGTGTATACGCGCCGACGGACAGCGCGCGCAGGCGCTCTGCCAGGGGATCCCTGACCTCGATCGCCTGGCCTTTCTCGTCGATGCCGCCGACATAGCGCATCCAGGCCGCGACGGCGAGGATCAGGCCGGGGCAGGGACGTGTTGCTCTGAGATCATCGGCAATCGTCCCCAGAATGCGCTGAGGCAGTTTCTGGCTGCCGTCCATGGCGATCTGCCAGGTGCGGTGCCGGATCGCCGGATTGGCGTAGCGATCGAACAGCGCTTTCGCGTAGTCGCCGAGATCGATGCCCGCCGGCGGGGCGAAGGAGGGCATGATCTCCTCCCGCCACAACCGGTTGACGAAGATGGCAAAGACCGGGTCGGCGACCGTTTCGGCTATGGTTTCGTGGCCGGCCAGATAGCCCAGATAGGCAAGCGAGGAATGGGTGCCGTTCAGCATCCTGAGCTTCATGTGCTCGTAGGGCGTGACATCCTCGACCATCTCCACGCCGGATGCAGCCAGATCAGGCCTTGCGTTGTCGCCGTAACCGGGCACGAAGTCGTCTTCCACGACCCATTGGCGGAAGGGCTCGTGAAGCACCGGCGCTTCGTCGAGGACACCGGTTGTTTCCGCAAGCCGGTCGATGTCTTCAGGCTTGGTCGCAGGCGTGATCCGGTCGACCATGGTGGAGGGAAACCGCCCTTCCGTCTCGATCCAGTCGGCGAGCGCCGGATCGAGCTTCCTTGCGAAGTCGAGCACGATGCCGCGGACCAGCATGCCGTTCCCAGGGAGGTTGTCGCATGTCAGGACCGTAAACGGGAGCTGGCCCGCGGCGCGCCGCCGCTGAAGAGCCCGGACCAGAAACCCGGGAGCGGAGACGGGAAGGGGATTTTCCAGATCGTGCAGGATGTCGGGATGGGTCGGATTGAGCTTACCCGTTGCCGGATCGTGGCAGTAGCCCTTTTCGGTGACGGTGAGGCTGACAATCCGGATCGCCGGGTCGGACATCCGGTCAAGGACCGCTTGCGGGTCCTCCGGGGCAACCAGAACCTCGCGGACAATTTCCACCTGGCGCAGCTTTTCGCCCTCAGACCCAAGTTCGACGGAGGTATAAGCCCAGTCCTGGGGCGCGAGCCGGTCGCGGGTGTCAGGGCTTCGCAGGCTGACACCGATGATGCCCCAATCGCCGCCGGAGGTTTTCACCGCGTCCTCGATATAGATGGCGCCGAAGGCGCGGAAGAAGGCGCCGAGCCCCAGATGCACGATGCCGGGTTCCGGCTTCGGTGCGGAAGATCGATGAAGTCTGGGCAGGACTTTTTGCAGTTCAGCGGGCAAGCCAGCCTCCGTCCACATTGAGGATGGTGCCGTGAATGTATTTTGCGGCAGGCGAAGCGAGGAAGACGGCCGCCTCGCCGATGTCGCCAGGCTCGCCCCAGCGGCCTGCCGGAATGCGGTCGAGGATCGCCTGGTTGCGGTCGGGATCGTTGCGCAGGGCCTCGGTGTTGTTGGTGGCGATATAGCCCGGCGCGATGGCGTTCACGTTGATGCCCTTCGCTGCCCATTCGTTGGCGAGAAGCTTGGTGAGGCCCGCAAGCCCGTGTTTGGCGGCGGTGTAGGAAGGCACGCGGATGCCGCCCTGGAAGGAGAGCACGGAGGCGATGTTGACGATCTTGCCCGAGCCGCCACGGTCCAGGACGGCCTTGCCGAAGGCTTGGCAGGTGAAGAAGGCGGCCTTCAGGTTGACGTCCATGACCGCATCCCAGTCGGCCTCGGTGAAGTCGACCGCATCCGCCCGACGGATGATCCCGGCGTTGTTGACCAGGATGTCGACCGGTTCCGCGGAAAAGACGTCTTTCGCCGCCATCGGGTCCGACAGGTCGAGGATGAGTTCCTTCGCGGTCCGGATCTGGCTCACGGTTTCCGCACAGGACCGGCGACCGGCGCAGATGACGGCTGCTCCGGCCCGTCCGAGTGCCACGGCGATCGCCTGACCGATACCGGTATTGGCGCCCGTGACGAGCGCGGTCTTTCCTTCCAGAGAAAACGGGTTCAACGCAAATCCTCCATCGCAACCATATCCATGTCCCGGTAGTCGATATTGTCACCGGCCATGGCCCAGATGAAGGTATAGCTGCCGGTTCCCGCTCCGCAATGGATCGACCAGGGCGGGGAGACCACCGCTTCCTCGTTTTTCATGACGATGTGGCGGGTTTCATCCGGCTTGCCCATGAAGTGGAAGACCCGGGTGTCGGGCGCCATGTCGAAATAGCAATAGGCTTCCATGCGCCGGTCATGCACGTGGGCGGGCATGGTGTTCCAGACCGAGCCGCCGTGGAATTGGGTGTAGCCGAGCACGAGCTGGCAGGACTCCATCACTTCCGGGTGGACGAACTGGTTGATGGTGCGTTCGTTCGCCGTTTCCGACGCGCCCAGGCGCATCTTCTTGGCATCCTCTAGCCGGATCAGGCGGGCGGGGAAGGCCCGGTGCGCCGGGGCCGAGGTGATATAATAGCGGCCCTTGCCTGAGAAGGTGACCGGGCCGGAGCCCATGGGAACATAAAGTACATCCCCATGGCCGAGGCTGTAGGTCTCGCCGCCGGCGCCGACGGTGCCGTCCTCACCGATGTTGACGACCGCCATTTCTCGCCGGTCGAGAATGGTTTTCGTGCCGCATTCCTTCACCTCATCGAGGACGAGATCCTTGCCGTCCGGGACGGCGGCGCCGACGATCATGCGGTCGTAATGGGTGTAGGTCAGGCGGATTTCACCGGACTTGAACAGGCCCTCGACTAGAAAATGTGAGCGCAGCCCATCGGTATCGAGCGCCTTCGTGCTGTTCGGGTCGATAGCGTGACGGGTTTCGACGGTCAGCATGTTCGAGCCTCTTTTCAAGTTGGGTTACAGGAAATCGTCACGCCGGGGCGTGAACGTATCGATCAGGGTGCCCGGTTCCAGGCAGCGGCAGCCGTGCATCGCGTTCGACGGAATGACGAAGCTGTCCCCCGGTCCGACCTCGATGTCCTCGCCGGCCACGGTGAAGGCAAAGCGGCCCGACTGCACGTAGGTCGATTGCACATGAGGGTGGTTGTGCAGCCTGCCTTCAGCGCCTTCTTCAAAGCGGAAGGAGACGACCATCAGCTCCGGGCTTTCGCTCAGGACCTGGCGGAGGACGCCCGGATCCGCGGCGACTTCCGGGTAGGTTTTCAGGCGGCTGGCATCTGTCTTCATCGGAAAACCTCAGTGGAACAGGGATGGCAGCCAGAGGGACAGGAAGGGTATGTAAGTCACCAACAGCAGGGTGAAGACGGCTGCGCCGTAGAAGGGCCAGATCGTGCGGATTGCCTGCCAGTCGGAGATCCGGCCGACCGCGCAGCCGACGAAGAGCACCGTGCCGACAGGTGGCGTACAAAGACCGATCCCCAGGTTCAGCACCAGGATCACGCCGAAATGGATCGGGTCGACGCCGAAGGCGGTGGCAACCGGCAGGAAGATCGGCGTGGTGATCACGATCAGCGGCGACATGTCCATGAAGGTGCCGAGGATCAGGAGCACGATGTTGAGCATCAGCAGGATCACCAGCGGGTTGTCCGACACGTGCTTCAGGAAGTTCACAAGCTCGGCTGGAATGCGCAGGAAGGCCAGCAGCCAGCCGAACGAGGCCGCGCAGCCGATTACCAGCAGCACCATGGCCGTCGTCCGCACGGCGGCCTTGGTCGCCTCCACGAAACCTTGCCAGTTCATGGTGCGGTAGGCGAGGACGGTGACAGCCAGCGCATAGACCGCGGCGATGCAAGAGCTTTCGGATGCGGTGAAAATGCCGGAGCGGACGCCGCCGAAGATGATCGCGATCAGCAGGATGCCCGGAATGGCATTGACGAACATCGCGCCGACCATCGCCCAACCGGGGAAGGACTCGGTCGGGTAGCCCGCCTTCTTGGCGACGAACCAGGCGGTCACCATCAGGGAAATTGCCAGAATGATGCCCGGCAGGATACCGGCGGTGAACAGGTCTGCGATGGAGAGCCGCCCGCCGGCGGAGATCGAATAGATGATCATGTTGTGGGACGGCGGGATCATCAGCGCGATGATGGCCGAGGTCACGGTGATGTTGACGCCGTATTCGACGCTGTAGCCCTTCTTTTCCATCTGCGGGATCATCAGCCCGCCGATCGCGGTTGCATCCGCCGCTGCGGAGCCGGAAATACCGCCGAAGAGCAGGGAGGCGGCGATGTTCACCTGGCCGAGGCCGCCGCGCATGTTGCCGACCAGGGCGCCGGCAAGCGCCACGAGGCGCCGCGCGATGTCGCCGCGCACCATGAGTTCCCCGGCAAAGATGAAGAACGGGATGGCCATCAGCGCGAACACCGAGACACCGGAATTCAGGCGCTGGAAGACGACGACCGGAGGCAGGCCGATATAGAGAACCGTGGCGAAGGAAGCGACCCCGAGGCAGAAGGCGACGGGTGTTCCGATCAGGAGCAGGAATGCGAAGGTTCCGAACAGGACGAAGGTTTCCATGTTATTCCCTGTTACTCTTCCACGAGATCGGTTTCGCCGAAGCGGGCGGTGGGCAGGCCGGCCAGACGCCGGGCCAGGCGTTCGACGGAAAACAGCACGACCAGGACACCGCCGCCGACGAGCGGCAGGAAGTCGACGGCACCGGAAACGCCCAGGGACGGCAACTTGACGTCCCAGGCGGAGCGGGCGAGTTCAGAGCCGAACCAGACCATGCCGGTACCGAAGGCGATCACGACAAGGTCGGAAATGCTATAGAGCCAGAGCTTGATGTTTTCGGGCAGGAAATAGAGCAGCACATCGAAGCTCAGATGATAGCCTTCGCGAATGCCCACGGCGGCACCGAGAAAAATGAACCAGCCCATCAGGATGACGGCCGCCGGCTCGCTCCAGACGATGGAGTCATTCAGCACGTAGCGGAAGAAGACCTGCGCCGAGATGAAGGCGGTCATCAGGATCAGGCCCGCTCCGGCCAGCCACAAGGCGAGACGCGCGATCCGGCCGGTGATCCGCGCGATGAATTTCATACTGTCCTGCACGATCGTCTCCGAAAATGGGGCCCGCGGCGAATAGGCCGCCGCGGGAGTGGGTACCCTCATTCCGCCTTTCCGGTTTGCTGCGAGGTGGATTGGATCACCCGGACTGCGCCGGGTGATGACGGTGGCTGGGGAGATCCTGTCATTCCCCCTCCGGGGCCATTGCCCGGCGAAGTCCGGGCAATCCACTCGCTACGGCTGACCGGCAAGGCGGTCGGTGATGTGCAAACCCCGCGATTCCGGTGAAGGGAAGTTTGGTGGAGCACATGACACCAGGGCCTGCCGTCAGTCGGTCGCGCGGATGCGGGCGACCAGGTCTTTCAGCTTGTCGGAGGTCACGTGCTTTTCGTAGACCGAATCCATGGCTGCCATGAACGGCTCCTTGTCGATCTGGGTGATGACCTCGACACCGGCTGCAAGCACCTTGTCTTCGGACGCCTTTTCACGAGCGACCCACATCTTGCGCATTTCCGGCACGGATTCCCGGGCTGCCTGACGGACGGTCGCCTGGTCTTCCGGTGACAGCTTGTCCCAGGAGATCTTGGACATGACCAGCACTTCCGGAACGATCAGGTGTTCGTCGAGGGTGTAGTAGCCGGCGACTTCGTAGTGACCGGAGGACTCGAAGGACGGCCAGTTGTTTTCCGCACCGTCGATGACGCCGGTCTGGATCGCCGAATAGACCTCGCCATAGGGCATGGGCGTGGCGTTGGCGCCAAGGGCGGACATCATGTCGACGAAGATGTCGGACTGCATGACGCGCACCTTCATGCCCTTCAGGTCGTCGATCGATTTGATCGGCTTGACCTTGTTGTAGAAGCTGCGCGAGCCGCCGTCATAGAAGGCAAGACCCACATAGCCGTGCGGTTCAAAGGCCGCCAGGATCTCGTCGCCGATCGGGCCGTCCATGACGTGGTGCATGTGCTCGACCGACTTGAAGATATAGGGCAGAGAGACGACCTTGGTTTCTTCCACCAGGTTGTTGAACGGTCCCATGGAGACGCGGTTCAGGTCGATGACGCCGAACTTGGTCTGTTCGATGGTGTCCTTTTCCTCGCCGAGCTGTGCGGAATGGAACACCTCGACGCAAATGCGGCCGTCGGTGCGCTCTTCCACGAGCTTGCCCATGTATTTGACGGCCTCGACCGTCGGATAGCCGTCCGGATGGGTATCCGAAGACCGAAGGGTTATTTCGCAGGCCATCGCCGTCGTTGCAAAGGCCACGCTCGCCAGGAGCGCTGCGGCCAGGGTTTTTACCGGTTTCATGACTTTCCTCCCATGAAATTGGCTCATCAGAGCCGGTAGGCTTGCTTGGCAAGCCGGTAAGCGAGGTCTGTGGCGACCTCATATGCCTCGTCTTCCGCGAGCCGCCCCGTGGCGACCAGGGTTGCGAGATAGGCGCAGTCCACCCGGCGGGCCACGTCGTGGCGGGCAGGGATGGAGCAGAAGGCGCGGGTGTCGTCGTTGAAGCCGACGGTGTTGTAGAACCCGGCCGTTTCGGTGGTCATTTCCCGGAACCGGCGCATGCCTTCCGGGCTGTCGTAGAACCACCAGGCGGGACCGAGCTTCAGCGCTGGATAAACGCCGGCAAGGGGCGCCAGTTCGCGGGCGTAACTGGTTTCGTCCAGGGTGAAGAGAATGATGGTGAGGTCCCGTTCCAGCCCAACGGCGTCCAGAAGCGGCTTCAGCGCGCGGACATAATCGGTGCGGGTCGGAATATCGAAGCCCTTGTCGCGGCCGAAGGCGGCAGAGATCGGGCCGGAGTGATTGCGGTAGCTGCCCGGATGGATCTGCAGGACCAGTCCGTCCTCCAGGCTCATGCGGGCCATTTCGGTGAGCATGTGGCCGCGGAAGGCATCCGCCTCCTCAGGCGTGCAGGTGCCCTTGAGCGCCTTGTCGAACAGGGCGGCAGCGTCCGCTGCGGGCAGATCTTCGGTGCGCGCTGTGGCGTGGCCGTGGTCGGAGGAGGTCGCGCCGAATTCCTTGAAATAGGCGCGGCGGATACGGTGGGCCTGAAGGTAGCCCTGCCAGCTGGTGGTGTTCTCGCCGGTGAGGGCGCCGAGCCGTTCGACGTTTTCGGCAAAGCCGGCAAATTCCGGATCGACGACAGGGTCCGGCCGGTAGGCGGTGACAACACGTCCGTCCCAGCCGCTGTCGCGGATCATCCTGTGCCAGCGCAAGTCGTCGAGCGGGCTTTCGGTCGTCGCGATTGCCTCAATATTAAATCGATTGAATAATGCTCGAGGCGTAAACTCCGGCCGGGTCAGGCAGTCGGCGATGTGATCGTAGGTTTCGTCCGCCGTTTCCGCGGAAATCGGCGTGGTCATCCCGAACACGTCCTGGAAGGCGTGATCAAGCCACATGCGCGAGGGGGTGGCGCGGAAAAGGTAATAATTCTCGGCGAACACGCGCCAGATCTTGCGACCATCGGTCTCCGTCCAGCCGCCGTCGGCGCGCGGGACTCCGAGGCTTTCAAGGCTTACGCCCTGGGAGAACAGCATGCGGAAGACATAGTGGTCTGGAGTAATGAACAGCTGTGCGGGATCGGCAAACGGCTGGTTTTCCGCATACCAGCGCGGATCCGTGTGGCCGTGGGGGCTGATAATCGGCTTTTCCGCGACCGACTGGTAGAGTGAACGCGCGATATCGCGTGTCATCGGATCTGTCGGAAACAACCTGTCTGAGGCCAACAATGCCACAATAATCCTCCCCGTTGCCGATTCCCGCTTGCCGTTTTCGGCAATTTTCCCAAGGGTCTTTCAATCGGCGTAGTTTAGTAATATGCTAGTATTCAGATCGAGTCAACGGAGCGAACGTATGACCGGAACGAGCCCCTTGCGGGTCCTGGAGCCACTGAACCGACCGTCGGTTGCCGATACGGTTTTCGACGAATTGCACCGGCAGATCCTGTCGCTGGAACTGCCGCCGGGAACCAAGATGTCTGAAGTGGAAGTGGCCAAGGCGCTGGGCGTGTCGCGCCAGCCGGTGAGGGATGCCTTCTACCGGCTGTCGAAGCTCGGCTTCCTGTCGATCCGGCCGCAACGGGCGACCACCGTGTCGCAGATTTCCGAAAAGGCGGTGCATCAGGCGAGATTCGTCCGCAGCGCCATCGAGGCGGAAACGGTGCGGACCGCCTGCGAGCGGCTGACCGACGACGATATCAAGGCGCTCGACGAAATCCTGGAAGGGCAGCGGCGGGCGATCGAGGCGAAAGACGCGGAGACCTTCCACGATCTGGACGACCGGTTTCACAAGGAAATCTGCGAGCGTTCCGGCCTTGGCTTTGCCTGGGACCTCATCCGCGAGAACAAGGCCCATATGGACCGGGTGCGGTTCCTGTCGCTGTCCTTCGGCTCGCGCCATGCGTATGACGATCATGTGGAGGTCATGGAGGCCATCCGGAACCGCGATACGCAAAGCGCCGTCAAGCTGATGCGCAAGCACCTGTCCCGGATCCTGGAGCAGCTTCCGCGGATCAGGGACGAACATTCCCAGTTCTTTGCCGGAGACCCGGACGTTGACGCGTAATTTTCTCGCCATCGGCGAATGCATGGTCGAAATGGCGCCGACGGGCGAGGGGACCTACCGGCTGGGCTTTGCCGGTGATACCCTGAACACGGCCTGGTACGCGCGCCGTCTTCTGTCGGAGGGATGGGACGTCTCCTATCTGACCGGCGTGGGCCGGGATTCCGTTTCCGAGGAGATGCTGGCCTTCTTCGAAGATGCCGGGATCCGCACGGACTATGTCCAGCGCGATAATGACCGGACGGTCGGGCTCTACATCATCCAGCTCAATGACGGCGAGCGCAGCTTTTCCTACTGGCGTTCCGATTCCGCAGCCCGGCAGCTTGCCCGCGACCGGGCAAGGCTCGATGCGGCCCTGGCGGCAGCGGATGTGCTCTATTTTTCCGGCATCACGCTCGCAATCCTGCCCAAGGAGCAGCGCGGCGGATTCCTGGAGGCCGTGCGGGCGGCCCGGAACAAGGGGGCGACTGTCGCCTTCGACCCGAACCTGCGTCCCAGGCTGTGGGAGACAGGTGAAGCCATGTGCGCCACGGTCATGGCGGCCGCTGCCGTCAGCGACATCGTCCTGCCGTCCTTCGAGGACGAGGCGACGTATTTCGGTGACGCCGGCCCGACCGAGACCGTGAACCGGTATACCCAAGCCGGGGTGCCGCTGGTGATCGTCAAGAACGGGCCGGGTGAGGTCTTGTGGCAGTCCGATGGCGCAACCTGGACCTTCCAGGTGCCGCCGGTGACCGAGGTCGTCGACACGACGGCTGCCGGTGACAGTTTCAACGCCGCCTTCCTCGCCAGCCATCTTCAGGGTACGGACCTTGAAACGTCAGTCGCAGCCGGTTCCCGGCTTGCCGCCCGGGTCATCGGCCGGCGTGGTGCGCTGGTGGATATTTCGCAGGCGGTCTAGGTCGTTACTGTAATGCTTTGCCTCCCGCTCAGCGTCATCACCCGGCGAACTGCGCGGGGTAATGACGCCGAATGTGGGGGCGGTTCCGTTCCTTGCTCTTGCAAGCGGCGCTGCAAAAGTGTCTTTTGGGGCCTTTCCGTCACACCGCTCCAGGAGACGCAGGAATTTGAGGAATAAGGAACGGGCCGCCGCGGACACGGTGCCGGCGGTCCTGAAGCAGCTTTGGCCTGAGCCGCCGCGTGCGGCCGGTTTCATCGTCACCATCTATGGCGACATTGTCGAACCGCGCGGCGGCGTGCTGTGGATGGGCAACCTGATCGAGGTTTGCGGAACTATCGGGATCAGCGAAAGTCTGGTGCGGACGGCCGTTTCCCGTCTCGTTTCGGCGGGCCAGCTGTCCGGCGAGCGCGACGGGCGGCGCAGCTTCTACCGGCTGACGGACCGGGCCCGGGTGGAATTCCTTCAGGCTGCAAGAATTCTCTTCGATCCCGAACCGGCGCCGGAAGCCTTCCTCATCGCGCCGCGTCCTCCGGCGGAACAGGAAGCGGGCTTCCTGCGCCAGGGCTTTGCCGTTGCCGGCGCCTTTCTGATCGGGCCGGACCGGGCCCCGAGCACGGTTCCCGCGAGGAGCGGGCTGCCGGGGCCGGTGTTTCGGGCGGAAACCGTTGCCGGGGCTGAAGAGCTTCCGGCTTTCGCCTCCAGATATTGGGATCTCGAGTCGTTGGCCGATGCCTATAGCGTATTCCTCGAGCGTTACGGCCGGCTCTCGAGCTATCTTGCTTCCGGCGAGCCGCTTCACGGCGCCGATGCGATGACCGCCCGGCTGATGCTCGTCCACGACTACCGTTTCGTGCTCCTGCGCGATCCGCGCCTTCCGGTCGACGCCCTGCCTGAGAATTGGCCCGGATATGAAGCGCGGACCCTGTTCGCCGAACTCTACCGGCGGCTGGCGCCGGAGACCGACCGGCATACGGGCATGCATCTTCAAAGCGTTTCCGGTATACTGCCGGCCAGTACCGAGGCGACCGAAAAGCGGTTGCGGACGATCGCCGGAAATACCATCGAAGCTTGAGCCGTTTTCAAGAGGTTTCCGCCGCTTTCGGGCGTTTCGGACTGAAAGCATCACAGAATTGATAAGAAAACTCTTTTTATGTGATGTTTTGTACGTTATATATTCATGACCGATCGGTCGACGAATGGGTTTTGCCCGCTGAAAAGCAGCCCCTGACCGGTCGTACGGATGCGAATTGAGGAGGAGGGCGCATGTACGCGCAAATGGTCAAGACCGCTTCGGACGGCGTCAAATCCCGTGAGGACATGAGCCCCGAAGAAGCCGCCTTTCAGGCAAAGATCGATGCGGACATCAAGATCGAGCCGCGCGACTGGATGCCCGAAGACTACCGCCGCACCCTGATCCGCCAGATCGGCCAGCATGCCCATTCCGAAGTTGTCGGCCAGCTGCCGGAAGGCAACTGGATCACCCGTGCGCCGACACTGGAGCGCAAGATGATCCTGCTCGCCAAGGTGCAGGACGAAGCCGGCCACGGCCTCTATCTCTATTCCGCCGCCGAGACGCTCGGTGTGAGCCGCGACGAGATGGTCGAGATGCTCCACGCCGGGAAGATGAAATATTCCTCGATCTTCAACTATCCGACGCTGAACTGGGCCGATATCGGTGCGGTCGGCTGGCTGGTGGATGGCGCCGCCATCATCAACCAGGTCGCCCTGCAGCGGACCTCCTATGGCCCCTACAGCCGCGCCATGATCCGGATTTGCAAGGAAGAAAGCTTCCATGCGCGCCAGGGCTACAGCGCGATCATGAAGATGGCCTTCGGCACGCCGGAGCAGAAGCGAATGGCGCAGCACGCGGTCAATCGCCTGTGGTTCCCGGCCCTGATGATGTTCGGCCCGTCGGACAAGGACTCTGTCCATTCCGAACAGTCCATGGCCTGGAAGATCAAGATCAAGACCAATGACGAGCTGCGCCAGCAGTTCGTGGACCAGACCGTGCCGCAGATCCTCTATCTCGGTCTGGAGCTACCCGACCCGAACATCAAGTGGAACGAGGAACGCGGCCACTACGACTTCAGCGATCCGGACTGGAGCGAGTTCTTCAACGTCCTCAAGGGCAACGGACCGTGCAATACGGACCGCATGAAGGACCGTGTCGGCGCCTGGGAAGACGGCGAATGGGTTCGCGACGGCCTGATGGCGCACGCCCGCAAGAAACAGGCCCGCAAGGACGCGGCCAAGATCGCCGCTGAATAATTAAGGAGGAGGCACCAATGAGCAACGAAACAACACCGAGCCGCTCCGAATGGCCCCTGTGGGAAGTCTTCATCCGCGGCCAGCACGGCATGAGCCACCGTCACGTGGGCTCCCTGCATGCGCCGGATGCCGAGATGGCGATCAAGAACGCCCGTGATGTCTATACGCGCCGCAACGAAGGCGTCTCGATTTGGGTGGTCGAGGCCAAGCATATCGCGGCCACCGCGCCCGGCGAGAAGGGCCCGTTCTTCGAGCCGTCGGAAAGCAAGGTCTACCGTCACCCGACCTTCTTCGACATTCCCGATGAAGTGGGGCACATGTGATGGCTGATGTCGACAACAAAGCTCTTTTCGAATTCCTGGTGCGGATGGGCGATAACACGCTGATCCTCGGACACCGGGTGTCCGAATGGTGCGGTCATTCGCCGATCCTGGAAGAAGACATCGCACTCGCCAACACCGCGCTCGACCTGCTCGGCCAGACGAAGATGTGGCTGGACTATGCCGGCAAGGTGCAGGGCGAGGGCAAGTCGGCCGACGATCTGGCCTTCCTGCGCGATGCCTGGGACCTGCGCAACGTGCTTCTCGTCGAATTGCCGAACGGCGACTTCGGCCAGACCCTGATGCGCCAGTTCCTGTTCGACGCTTATCACTCGATCATCCTCGGTCATCTGCTCAAGTCGAGCGATGACGAGGTCCGCGCGATCGCCCAGAAGGCATCGAAGGAAGTGGCCTATCACCTGGAACGCTCCGCCGACACGGTGGTGGGTCTGGGCGACGGCACGCCGGAAAGCCACAGGCGCATGCAGGCCGCTCTCGACTATCTGTGGCCCTATGTGGGCGAGATGTTCGAGACCGACGACATCGACCGGGCCATGGCTTCCGCGGGTGTCGCGCCGGAGCCGTCAGGCCTCAGGGCCGACTACGATGCGCTGGTGGGCCGTGTGCTTGCCGATGCAACGCTGACCATTCCCGAGGGCAAGTTTGCCCACAAGGGCGGGCGGAACGGCTACATGCACACCGAGCATCTGGGACACCTCCTGTGCGAGATGCAGTGGCTGCAGCGGGCCTATCCGGGCTGCGAGTGGTGATCCAGGTATAACGCGCTCCAGGGAGCCAAAACGATGGCACATCCTTCGACCGAACAGGTCTGGGAATGGCTGGAGGCTGTTCCAGACCCCGAGATTCCTGTCCTGACGCTGGCGGATCTCGGCATCATCCGGAACGTGGACTGGGAAGGCGACACCTGTGTGGTGACCGTGACCCCGACCTATTCCGGCTGTCCGGCGACCAGCATCATCAATCTCGATATCGAAACGGCGCTTCGCGACAAGGGGCTGACGAAGATCGAATTACGCAACCAGCTCGATCCGGCCTGGACCACCGACTGGATGTCTGAAAAGGGCCGGGAAAAGCTGGAGAAATACGGCATCGCCCCGCCTCAGCCGGCGGGCGGTCCCGAACGCTGCCCCCACTGCGGCAGTCCCAACGTGGAAAAACTGAGCCAGTTCGGTTCCACCCCGTGCAAGGCGCAATGGCGCTGCACGGACTGCCTGGAACCCTTCGAATATTTCAAGTGCATCTGAATCCGGCTGAGACCGGTAAACGGGAGGAACCCATGGCGCGCTTTCACGATCTTGAAGTTGTCGATGTCCGCAAGACCATTCGCGATGCGGTGGTCGTCACGCTGCAGCCGGTCAATGGCGCGGCGGCGGAATTCGACTTCACGCAAGGCCAGTACCTGACCTTCCGCCGCGATTTCGACGGCGAGGAGTTGCGCCGGTCCTACTCGATCTGTTCGGGCAAGGACGAAGGTCTCCTCCAGGTCGGCATCAAGCGGGTGGATGGCGGCGCCTTTTCCACCTGGGCCAACGAAGACCTCAAGATCGGCGACACGATCCAGGCCATGCCCCCCATGGGCGCGTTCCACACCGAGATCGATCCGTCCGCCGCGAAGCATTATCTCGGCTTTGCCGGCGGCTCCGGCATCACCCCGGTGCTGTCGATCCTGAAGACCACGCTGGCGCGCGAGCCGAAGTCGGTGTTCACGCTGGTCTATGCCAACAAGGCGGTGAACACGATCATGTTCCGCGAGGAACTGGAAGACCTCAAGAACATGTATCTCGGCCGCTTCAACGTCATCCACGTGCTGGAGGCGGACGCGCAGGATATCGATCTCTTCACCGGCCTGGTGACAGAAGAAAAATGCGCCGAGCTCTTCAAGACCGGCTGGGTCGATATCGAGAGCGTCGACACCGCCTTCATCTGCGGTCCCGAGCCGATGATGCTCGGCATCGCCTCGGCCCTGCGCAAGGCCGGTCTCGACGACAGCCAGATCAAGTTCGAGCTGTTCGCCTCCGCCCAGCCCGGGCGGGCGAAGCGCAAGGTCGTCTCAAAGGAAGGTGCCAACGCGGATCACGAGACTACCACCGCGATCACGCTGGACGGCTCGACCCAGACGATCAGGATGTCCAAGGACACCTCGATCCTGGACGCGGCGCTGCAGAACAACCTGGACGCGCCCTATGCCTGCAAGGCCGGGGTCTGCTCCACCTGCCGCTGCAAGGTGCTGGAGGGCGAGGTGGAGATGACCGCCAACCATGCGCTTGAGGACTACGAGGTGGAGAAGGGCTATGTGCTTTCCTGCCAGTCCTACCCGGTGACGGACAAGGTCGTCGTCGACTACGATCAGTAACAAGCGGGGTCAAGGGAGGACACGGTCATGGAAGACATGAGCATCGAGAGCTATCTCGAACAGGGCGGGGTTCTGACGAGCCCGTCCAACGCGCCGGCCCGCTATCGCGGCGAACTGATGCGCCTGATGGCCTCGTTCGTCGACAGCGAACTGGCCGGTTCCGCCGGCTTTGCCGATGTGATCAACACCGCACCCGGGATCAAGCAGCGCATCGCCGCTGCTCGGATCGTTCTGGAAAAGGCCGATCACGCCGAGCGGGTGCTCAAGATCATGGGCGAATTCGGCGCCGATATGGGGCGCTATGCCGTCCACCAGCCCTGGGCGGAACGGCTTGACCGGGACGCGGACCTGGGGGCGGCCCGCCACGGCGGCGACATGCGCCTGTCGGTGTTCCACTATCCGTTTACCGGCTGGACCGATGCGGTGGTGATGAACGTGCTGATGGGGCTTGCCACCGGCGTCCAGCTGGAGGAACTCGTCAAGGTCTCCTACGGACCGCTTGCAACCGCCTTCCGTGAGATCGCGCCGCGGGAAAACCGTCATGCCGAACTGGGCCTTGAGGGTCTGGAACAGATCGCAGCCGACACGGCGGAAAAGGAAACGGCCAGGGCATCGATCGCCTATTGGCGGCCGCGGGTGGCGGTCACGTTCGGCGTTGCCGGCTCCGCCCGGTTCGACACGCTGAAACGCTTCGGGTTGCGTCACACACCGAATGAAGACTTGCTCGCCAGGTGGACGGACAAGGTCGACAGCAAACTGTCGGCTTTGGGTCTTGGCTGAGCGAAATCAAACGAGGGGAATTTCATGACTGCACATGCAGGGACGCCGCGCCGCCTGGAGAGCTATGTCTGCGGGGGGTGGACCCCGGGCGCGGCTGAGGGCAAACCGCTGTTGAACGCGGCGACCGGGGAACCGGTCGCCTTCATCGATTCAAGCGGCATCGATTTCGCCGAGATGCTGGCCTTCGGTCGGGAGAAGGCTGGCGCGAGCCTGCGCGCCATGTCGTTCCACGAGCGCGCGCTGATGCTGAAGGCCATCGGCCTGGCGCTGATGGAAAAGAAGGAAGAGTTCTACGCCGAGAGCCTTGCGACCGGTGCGACCCGCGCGGACGGCTGGGTCGATATCGAGGGCGGCATCGTCACCCTGATGAATTATGCTTCGAAGGGGCGCCGGGAACTGCCGAATACCAAGGTGCTGGTCGATGGGCCGGTGGAGCCGCTGTCGAAGGATTCCAGCTTCTCCGCCCAGCACATCCTGACGCCGCTCCATGGCGTTGCCGTCCACATCAACGCCTTCAATTTTCCCTGCTGGGGCATGCTGGAAAAGATCGCGCCGACGCTGCTCGCCGGTATGCCGGCGATCGTCAAGCCGGCCAGCCAGACCGCCTATCTGACCGAGCTGATGGTCCGCCGCATCGTGGAGACCGGCATCCTGCCGGAAGGCGCGCTGCAGCTCATCTGCGGCTCCACCGGGGATCTGCTTAATCACGTCACCTGTCAGGACGTGGTCACCTTCACCGGGTCCGCCTCCACCGGGCGCATGCTCAAGGCGCAGCAGGCGATCATCGAGAATTCGGTCCGCTTCACCATGGAGGCCGACAGCCTGAACGCGGCGATCCTGGGCACCGATGCCGGTCCCGGTACGGAGGAGTTCGATCTCTTCGTCAAGGAAGTTGCCAGGGAAATGACGGTCAAGGCCGGGCAGAAATGCACCGCCATCCGCCGGGTGATCGCACCGCGCGCCCATGTGGATGCACTGGTCGCGGCCCTGACCGAACGCCTCGGCAAGACGGTCGTCGGAGATCCGGCCAACGAGGCAACCCGCATGGGCGCGCTCGCCAGCCTCGACCAGCGCGACGAGGTACGCGACCGGATCAAGGACCTGACGTGCGACGCAGAAATCGTCGCCGGTGCGCCTGATGCCGTCCAGGTCGCCTCGGGCGATGCGGACAAGGGCGCGTTCCTCAACCCGGTGCTGCTTTACTGCGCCAAGCCGTTCGAGGCGAAGGCCGTGCACGATGTCGAGGCCTTCGGTCCGGTATCGACCGTCATGCCTTACGACACGATCGAGGAAGCCGTAGACCTCACCCACAAGGGCAAGGGCTCTCTGGTCGCCTCCGTCTTTACCAACGATCCACACGTCGCAGAAGAGGTGGTGCTCGGCATGGCGCCGTTCCACGGCCGTGTCATGATCGGCAATCGCGCCAGCGCCAAAAGCTCCACAGGCCACGGATCTCCGCTGCCGATGCTGGTCCATGGCGGACCGGGCCGGGCAGGGGGCGGGGAGGAACTCGGCGGCATGCGCGGCGTCAAGCATTACATGCAGCGCACCGCCGTCCAGGGCGTGCCGCGGCTGCTGTCGGCCGTCACCGGCCGCTGGATGGACGGCGCCGACGTCAACAAGGACGGCGTCCATCCGTTCCGCAAGTCTTTGGCGGAGCTCAGGATCGGCGATCAGCTCGTTACCGAGAGCCGTGAGGTCACGCTGGAGGACATCGAGCATTTCGCAGAGTTCACCGGCGACACCTTCTATGCCCATATGGACGAGGCGGCAGCTAAGGCGAACCCGTTCTTCGAAGGCCGGGTAGCCCATGGCTACCTGATCGTCTCCTTCGCGGCGGGCCTGTTCGTCGATCCGGCGCCGGGTCCTGTGCTTGCCAACTACGGCGTCGACAACCTGCGCTTTCTCACGCCTGTCAATCCGGGCGACACGCTGCAGGTTCAGCTGACCGCCAAGGAAATCAACCCGCGCGTCAACGCCGACTACGGCGAGGTACGCTGGGACTGCCAGGTCACCAACCAGAACGGCGACGCCGTCGCCCTCTACGACGTGCTGACGATGGTCGCCAAGACCTGGCCGCTGGCGGAGAGCTGAGGCGAAGGCCGAGGAGCTTTCCTCTCTCTTGCCCCACTAACGATAGTCATCCCGGACGAAGCGAAAGCGGAGATCCGGGATCGGCGAGCCGAGGTCTGTCGTTTGAGCTGTGATCCAAACCGAGAGCGACGTGGCTCCCCGGTCCCGGATAAAGCCTCGCGGCTTTTCCGGGATGACTGCGGTTAGGGGAGGCGTAGCCGCACCTTGGACCACCCCTGGCGGGGTATCTGTCTCGCTTCACCATACCCGCTGCCACCCCCCCAAAAAAAATGACCGGGCAGGGCCCGGTCATGAGGTCGTGTGGGAGTTTATGGTTATTATCAACGGGTGACGGTCACCTGACCGCCTTGATGCCTTCCAGCACCAGGGTGGTGGCGATGTCGGCGTAGTCGTCGCGGGTGATCGGGCCGCCTTCGCGGAACCACATGTAGGCCCAGTTCATCATGCCGAAGAGCGACATGGTGACCGGCATCAGCAGCGGCCGTTCCGCGTTGTCGAGGGACGGATTGATCTCGCGCAGAATCAAGGAAAAGCGGCGGACGATACGCCGTTCGATGGCGCGGATTTCGTCGCGCTGGTCGTCGTTCAGCGCCACGGAGGCATTGAGCTGGACCTTGTGCTCGTTGTCCGCGTCCCGGTAGTTCTCCAGCGTGATCCGCACCAGCGCATGCAGCCGGTCTTCCGGCGAAGCCTTCGGATCGTCGGCGGCCTCAACGGCGGCGTCCAGATCCTCCAGATGGCTCTGGATGATGGCGAAGATCAGGGCGTCCTTGGCCGGGTAGTAGTGGTAGAGCAGGGACTTGGACACGCCGGCGGAATTGGCGACCAGGGACATGGAGGCCTTCTCCATGCCCTGTTCGGCAAAGACGGCAGCCGCACTCTCCAGAATGCTGCGCTGCTTGTCTTCAAAATCGCTGGCGCGGGTCCGGGCCATGCCTTTGCTTCACCTATGCTCTTGATTTGGCAAGGAGGGAAGCCCCTCCTTACCCCTTGGGCCGGTTGTCGACGACCCGCTTGGCCTTGCCCTGGGAGCGTTCCACGCCGCCCGGTTCGGTGACATCGATGCGGGTGGAGACGCCGATCACGCTCTTGATGTGATGGGCGAGTTCCTTCGCTGAAGCGCCGCGGGCATCCGCGCTGGCGGCAGCCTCGGTCGATTCCACGTGGACGGTCATGTTGTCCATGCGGCCTTCGCGGCTGAGCTCGATCTGGAAATGAGGCGCAAGGCCTGCGCATTTCAGGATCTGTTCCTCGATCTGGGTCGGGAAGACGTTGACGCCGCGCAGGATGATCATGTCGTCCGAACGGCCGGTGATCTTTTCCATCCGCCGCATGGAACGGGCCGTGCCCGGCAGCAGCCGTGTCAGGTCGCGGGTGCGATAGCGGATGATCGGCAGGGCTTCCTTGGAGAGCGAGGTGAACACCAGCTCGCCTTCCTCGCCGTCAGGCAGGACCTCGCCGGTCACCGGGTCGATCACTTCCGGATAGAAGTGGTCTTCCCAGATGTGCAGTCCGTCCTTGGTCTCCACGCATTCGTTGGCAACGCCCGGGCCCATGACCTCGGAGAGGCCATAAATGTCGACCGCATGCATGTCGAAGGCCTGCTCGATCTCCTGGCGCATGGCGTTGGTCCACGGTTCTGCGCCGAAGATGCCCACGGCGAGCGAGCTTTCACGCGGATCGAGGCCCTGGCGGCGGAACTCGTCGAGGATCGACAGCATGTAGGACGGCGTCACCATGATGATGCGCGGCTTGAAATCGTCGATCAGGGTCACCTGGCGTTCGGTCATGCCGCCCGACATGGGCACCACGGTGCAGCCGAGCTTCTCAGCACCGTAATGGGCGCCGAGGCCGCCGGTGAACAGGCCATAGCCGTAGGAGACATGGACGATGTCGCCCGGACGGCCGCCGGAGGCGCGGATGGAGCGGGCGACCATGGAGGCCCAGGTGTCGATGTCCTTGGCCGTATAGCCGACAACGGTCGGCTTGCCGGTGGTGCCGGAAGAGGCGTGGATGCGCACCACATCCTTCTGCGGCACGGCGAACATGCCGAAGGGATAGTTGTCGCGCAGGTCCGTCTTGACCGTGAAGGGGAATTTGGCGAGGTCCGCCAGGGTCTTCAGGTCGTCCGGATGAACGCCGTGGGCGTCGAATTTCTGCTTGTAGAACGGCGAATTGTTATAGGCGTGGGCAAGCGACCACTTCATCCGCTCAAGCTGAAGGGCTGAGATCTCGTCGCGCGAGGCGATTTCGATCGGCTCCAGATCGCCGGGACGAGGTGACAGATCCTCCATGATTTCCTCCCTTTTTCGGGCAGTACCGGGCCTTGTCGCCGGTTACTCCGGTAGATGCGTACCTTTAACGGTGGCTGAATGGCCGGTGAACCGGGCAATCATCTCGCCGTTCTGATTGGTGATGGTGATGTCGTAGAGCCCGGTGCGCTTCTTGCGGGAAACCTCCCGGGCAGCGGCGGTCAGCCTGTCGCCGATGCGGCCGGGCGCCAGGAAGGTGACCGAGCAGTGCTGGGCGACCGTGAGCTGGTTGTAGGTGTTGCAGGCAAACGCAAAGGCGCTGTCGCAAAGCGTGAAGATATAGCCGCCATGACAGTTGCCCTGGCCGTTCGACATGGCCTCGGTGATGGTCATGGACATGGTCGCTTCGCCCGGCGCGATATGCTCCAGTTTCATGCCGAGTTTCTGGCTGGCGTGGTCATTGGCCCACATGGCCTTGGCACAGGCATCGGCCATTTCCTGAGGCGTCATCGTCATTTGCCGCGAAACTCCGGTGCGCGCTTTTCCAGAAAGGCGGTGACGCCTTCCGCGTAATCCTCGCTCTTGCCGGCCTCGCGCTGGAAGTCGCGCTCAAGGTCGATCTGGGCGTCGAAACCGTTAGTGGAGGCGGCCTGGATGAGCTTCTTGGTCAGGCCGAGGCCCAGGGTCGGACCATTGGCAAGCTTGCGGGCAAGAGCGGTGGCCTCGTCCATCAGCTTGTCGTCGTCGACGGCCTTCCAGATCATGCCCCAGTCGGCCGCGGTTTCCGCAGCTAGCGGTTCGGCGGTGAGCGCCAGCGCCTTGGCGCGGGCTTCGCCGAGCAGATGGGTCAGCGACCAGCTGCCGCCGGCGTCGGGCACCAGACCGATCTTGGAGAAAGCCTGGATGAATTTCGCCGATTTGGCGGCCAGCACGATGTCGCAGGCCAGCGCGATATTGGCGCCGGCGCCTGCCGCCACACCGTTGACGGCGCAGACGATCGGCTTTTCCATGGATTTCATGAGCCGCAGGGTCGGATTGTAGAGCGTCTCGAGGGTCACGCCGAGATCGGGCGCAGGGCCGCCGGCACGCGGATCGCGGTTGCCGAGATCCTGACCTGCGCAAAAGCCGCGTCCGGCTCCGGTCAGCAGCACCGCGCCGATATTGGCATCGTCACGGGCGCGCTCGAGACCGGCGCGCAGAGCGTAATGCATATCCTCGTTGAAGGAATTCAGTTTGTCCGGACGGTTCAGCGTCAGTGTCAGGACGCGCTGGTCCTCGACAACCGTCACAGCGGTTGAATCGCTCATAAGTCTCCTCCCTGCAGGCCTCCAGCCTATTGGGCCTACTTTCCCATAGTCCGACCGGCCGGTCAATTAATTTTGACAGTCATTTGGTCGCATTCTTCAGGTTTGAAATTATGGTCCGGGGAGGGAGGCGAGGTAAACGCAAATACCGGTGTTAAGGCAGGGCTTGGCGCCACACACAAACCGTCACCCCGGCCTTGAGCCGGGGCCTAATCCACGTCGCCGCGACTTTGGATGTTGGAAAGAGGCAGGAAAAGGTGTCTACCCCACGGTGGTCATCCCGGCCGTAGCGAAGCGGAGAGCCGGGACCCAGTATTCCGTGAGGCCGGTTGTTTGAACCGTGAGGGCACGGGTTACTGGGTCCCCGATCGCGCTGAGCTTGTAGGGGATGACAAGCGGGGAGTGGCTAAGCTGTGCCTGAAGCTTGGCTTTACTGTGCCCGGGGGAACAGGTTCTCGATCTCGCCGAGATCCGTTTCCTGTCCGAGGACGTCAAGCGCCGGTTTCCACGCTTTATCCTCGCTGACCGGCGCATTCAGCATGGCGAGCGCCCGGTCGGCGGAGGTGGGGATCACCTGGCGCAGGGCCTCGAACACCAGTCGGAGACAATCCAGGGTCACATAGATCACCGTCCGGCAGCGTTCTTCCGTCTCCGGGTTCTTGATCAGCTCCCACGGGGCCTGTTCCGCGAAATAGGTGTTCATGTCGTCGCAGACCGTGATCACCTTTTGCAGGTTATGCGGAATGTCGGGCAGGTCGATCCAGGCGCCGAAACCCTTGACCGCTTCCGCGACGGCGGCGCGGATGGCCTCGTCTTCCGCCGACAGCGGACCGGCGGCCGGCACCTTGCCGTCGAAGCGGCTCTTGGAGAACTTCGCAGCACGCGACAAGAGGTTGCCGATCTTGTTGCCAAGCTCGCTGTTGTAGGTCTGCTTGATGAAGTCGACCGAGATCTGGCTGTCGCTGTCTGAACGCATGTGGCGGGCGAGATACCAGCGCAGCGCGTCGGCGCCGAGCGTATCGACGATTTCGATCGGGTCGACCACGTTGCCGATCGACTTCGACATCTTGACGCCGCCGGCCCCCACCCAGTGGCTGTGCACCGACAGCTTCTTCGGCAGGGGGATGCCCGCCGCCATCAGCATGATCGGCCAGTAGACGCCATGGGGCTTCAGGATGTCCTTGCCGATCAGATGTTCGCAGGTCGCCCACCAGTCGGCGTAGCCTTCGTCCGGCCAGCCGACGTTGGTCAGGTAGTTGGCGAGCGCATCGAACCAGACATAGGTGACGAAATCCGGGTCGAACGGCAGGTCCACACCCAGGGTCACACGGGTCTTGGGCCGGGAGATGCACAGATCCTCCAGCGGCTCGGCCAGCATCTGCTTCAGCTCGTTGCGGAAGGCCTGGGGCTGAACGAAGTCCGGATTGTCGGCAATGTGCTGCAACAGGCGTTCCCGGAACGGCTCCATCTTGAGGAAGTAGTTGGTCTCATCCGTCTGTTCGACCTTCATGGTCGGGTGCAGCGGACACTGGCCGTCCTCGGTGAGGTCGGACTCCCGCTTGAATTCCTCGCAGCCCTTGCAGTAGGTGCCGGTGTACTGCTTCTTGACGATCAGATCCTTGTCGAAAATCGTCTGCTCCATGCCGGCAACCGCGGTCTTGTGACCCTCGCGGCTGGTGCGGACGAAATAGTCGTAACTCACGTCGAGCATATCGAACACGGCGCGGAATTCCTTGCCGCGCATGTCCAGGTAGTCCTTGATCTCCATGCCGAGATCGGCAGCGGCTTCCTGGTTTTTCTGGCCGTGCTCGTCAACGCCGGTGGAGAGCAGGAGCTCGTATCCGATCGCCACGCGATTGCGCTTCAGGATGTCTGCCATCACGGAGGTGAAAGCATGTCCGATATGGGGCGACCCGTTGACGTAATAGATCGGAGTTGTGATGTAACTTTTCATCGGTTGCTTTCATTCTGGAGCGGCCGGAACCGCCAGCCCCGGGGACTGGCGTCAGAAACGGTCCAACGCGTTCGAAACGACTGGTCCCGCGGTATATTTCATACTCGCGAAGCGAAGAAAAGCCCCGCCGCCGGGAATTCCGGAGAGGGAGCCGTTTCCGCTATCCGGCCTGTATCAGGAGTGGTTGTCCTATAGATGGGAATGAAAGGGTCTTAGGAAAAGTGGGGCGGTTGCGACAGCAAAAAGCCCTCCGGAATCGATGAGGGCACGGGCGCGTGTTCGGCGCCCGTGCCCCCTGCAGAAAGTTGCGGTTGTCAGTCGACAGAGCCTTTACCTGCGTTTTCGTCGTCATCACCGGAACCCGGCGTCACGTCCAGAATACGGGCGCGCATGGTGATCGTTACCGCATCGGCGGTGCAATCCTTCATGCACGGCTCCTTCTTCTCTGCATAGACCGGCTCGTCATAGCGGTCGTCGGCAATGAAGTTTTCTTCGTTCGGCAGGTGAATGTCGGTGAAGTTCTTGTCCGACAGCTCGAAGTCCTCGTCATCGACCAGATCGTTCAGGTAGAGCAGGTAGGCCGTGATTGCATAGACGTCGTCATTGGACAGCGAGCGGGCGTTGCCGAAGGGCATGGCGCGGCGGACGTAGTCGTAAACGGTCGACAGATACGGCCAGTAGGAGCCGATGGTCTTGACCGGCCGATCCGCCTTCAAGGTGCCCTGACCGCCGGCCAGAACCGGCCAACGGCCGACGCCCTCGCCGAAGTCGCCGTGGCAGACGGCGCAGTTGTCCGTAAACAGCACTTCGCCCTCGGCAACCGTGCCGGAGCCTTTCGGCAGACCCGTTCCGTCCGGACGGACGTCGATGTCCCAGGCTGCGATTTCGTCCGGTGTCGCCACGCGGCCGATGCCGTAGACACCGCCTTCATGGGTGCCAGCAACCGGAGACGCAGCCGGAGTTTCCGCAGGAGCTGCGTCCGCGGCAGCCACTTCCGTGCCCTTGTCTTCCGCGGGAGCCGCGGATTCCTTGGCCGGGGCCGGAGCCGCCGCCGAGAAGGTTGCCAGATAGGCCAGGACGTTTTCAATGTCCTTTTCCTTCTTCAGGCCGGCAAAGGCCATCTTGGTGCCCTTGACCATGTCCTTCGGCTTGGTCAGGTAGGTGGCGAGGGTTTCCTCGTTCCAGACCAGGCCGCCGGCGCCGGCGTCCTTCATGCCGTTGGAATACTTGTAGTCTTCCAGGCTGCCGGCGGTGCGGCCGAACAGGTCGTTCAGCTCGGGACCGACCTTGTGCTTCGCGCCTTCGCCGACCGCATGGCAGGCGGCGCATTTCTTGAAGACTTTCTCACCCTTGTCCGCATCGCCGGAAGCGTGCGCGGGGGAGAGGGCGAGGGGCGAAAGGAGGGTCGCCGTCAGGGCAAGGGTTTTAAGAAACTTCGACATTTTCAACCGTCCCGTCTGCTTTGACATGCCAGGTCTGGATGCCGTTGTTGTGGTAGATCGAGTTCTCACCGCGTTCGGCACGCAGTTCGTTCTTGGTCGGCTGGTAGTATCCATGCTCGTCCATCGCCCGTGACTGGAGCAGAAGCGGGGATCCGTCCCAGTTGATGTCGAGATAGAAACGGTGCATCGACTTGGACAGGCTCGGGCCGTCGATACGGGCGGTCGTCCAGTTGCGGCCGCCGTCGATGGAGACATCGACGCGCTTGACCTTGCCGTTGCCGGACCAGGCGACGCCGGTGATGACCAACGGGCCCTTGCCGTGGGTGATCGGCGCCTGTGGGCTCGGAGAGGTGATCACCGACTTCGGGTCCATGACCCAGGTGAAGCGGCGCGCCTTGCCGTTGGCGAGAAGGTCCGTGTACTTCGAGGTTTCTTCGCGCTGCTGCCACGGTTCGTCACCGACTTCCAGGCGGCGGAGCCACTTGACCCACATGTTGCCTTCCCAGCCCGGAACGACGAGGCGCAGCGGATAGCCCTGTTCCGGACGCAGTGCTTCGCCGTTCATCTTGAAGGCGACAAGGCAGTCTTCCAGAGCCTTTTCCATCGGAATGGAGCGGGTCATCGCGGCGGCGTCAGCCCCTTCGGCGAGAACCCACTTGCCGTTGGTCTTGATGCCGGCTTCTTCGAGCAGCGTCTTGAGCGGGATGCCGGTGTACATGACGTTGTGGATCATGCCGTGAGTGTACTGGCAGCCGTTCAGCTGGGATCCGCGCCATTCCATGCCGGAGTTGGCGGCGCATTCGAGGAAGTAGACGTGGTTCTGGCGCGGGAAGCGCTTCAGGTCTTCCATGGTGAACACGAGCGGCGTGTCGACCAGGCCGTTGATCATCAGCCGGTGATCGGCCGGGTTGATCTGCGCCGCGCCACCGTGATGGCGCTCGAAACAGATCCCGTTCGGCGTGATGATGCCGTCAAGTTCATGGAGCGGGGTGAAGTTGATCGAGGAGACCGGATCTGCGGTTAGCCACTCGACGTTGCGGCGAACGACATTTGCCTCGAACTCGGACGGCTTGCCGTAGGGCGCAGCGTCGACGCCGTCGCCGAGATAGCGGTTCCAGTCCTGGATTTCGGTAATGACGGGGTCGCCGGCGGCCTGGGCCGGAATGGTCAATGCGCCAGCGGCAACGGCGGCGCCGCCGGTTGTCAGGCCGGCTTTCAACAGCGACCGACGGTTCATGTTGGGCCCCCGATCCGAAGCCGGATCTTGCAAGGGGTTTCCCGTAACCTTGGTGTCACTCATCTTATTTCCTCGGGTTAAGGGCAGTTTTCCAGTCAATGGAATGAGCGGGGTGGTGGTGCGCTGTGGGGAGAGACACAGCGCACCGTTCAGCCGGCAAGCTTGACGGACTGGTTGTCCGGCAGCTTGACAACGGGGTTCTTGGACAGGTGGTTCTCGACGACATCCCAGATCGCAGGACCTTCGGTGCCTTCGTTGACGGAGGCCCAGCCGGCGACCACGTAATCCTTGGCGGGGTCGATGGCCTCGCCGGTTGCGAGCAGGGTCATGTTGGAAATGCGCTCGCCGATCTCCTTGTTCGGGTCGATCGTGTAGCCCATGCCGCCGACGCGGACCATGTCGCCGCCCTGCTGGTAATAGGGATCCTTGTTGAACAGGTTGTCGCCGACGTCCTCCAGGATGTCCTTGATCGTCTGGCCGCTCATGGACGAGCGGTAGGCGGCCGGATAGGTCATCGCACAGGCGTTGTGGAGATCCTCAACGGTGATGTCCTGACCCGGAAGCACGCTCGTCCCCCAGCGGAAGCCGGGCGACAGGGCGATCTGGGCGTCGCGTTCCTCAAGCAGCGCCTGACAGATCAGGTCGTCGAAGGTGCCGTTGAAGTTGCCGCGCCGGTAGAGCAGGTCCTCGGTGGTGCCGATCTTGCGGGCGAGCTCGTCGGCGAAGGGCGCACGGACCTCGTCGATCAGGGCGGCGATTTCCGCATCGGGCGTGATCACGTCGGAGAAGACCGGGATCAGCCGGTACTTGTAGCCGGCGACCTTGCCGTCCTTCACGTCCAGGTCGAGGCGGGACACGAACTTGCCGTTGGAACCGGATGCGATCACCAGCGTGTTGTTGACGATCACGGGTTCGGGCAGAGCATCGTGGGTATGGCCCGTGAGGATGACATCGATGCCGTCGACGCGCGAGGCGAGCTTGCGGTCCACATCGAAGCCGTTGTGGGAGAGAAGAACAACGAGTTCGGCGCCTTCGTCGCGCGCTTCGCCGACGTGCTTGGCGATGTCTTCCTCACGGATGCCGAATGACCAGCCAGGGATCATCCAGCGGGGGTTGGCGATGGGGGTGTAGGGGAATGCCTGGCCGATAACCGCGATCTTCGTGCCGCCGCGTTCGAACATCTTCCAGGCCTCGAAGGCCGGCTCGTCCCATTCGTTGTCGTAGATGTTGGAGCCGAGGAACGGGAAGGGGAGGGCCTCGATGGCTTCCTTTACCCGGTCCGTGCCGTAGGTGAATTCCCAGTGGCCGGTCATGGCGTCCGGCTCCAGCGCGTTCATGACCGTAATCATGTCCTCGCCGAGGGTCTTGTTGGAGGTGTAGCTGCCCTGCCAGGTGTCTCCGCCATCGAGCAGAAGCATGTTGTCGCCGCGCTCGGAGCGGATGCGCTTGATGATGGTCGCGACCCGGTCCATGCCGCCCATCTTGCCGTAGGATTTCGCCAGCGAGACGAAGTCCTCGGACGTGAGCGCATAGGCGTCCGGAGAGCCCGGGGCAATGTTGTAGAGCTTCAGGAAATCGGCGCCGGTCACATGGGGCGGTTTGCCCTTGACGTCGCCGATACCGAGGTTGATGGACGGCTCGCGGAAATACAGCGGCTTGAGCTGGGCGTGAATGTCGGTGATGTGCACCAGCGTTACGTTGCCGGTCGGTTCCATCGACAGGAGAGCGTCTTCGCTCAAGCCCTGCTGGGCCATCAGCTTCGACCAGCTGCCCGCCATGCCTGAGCCGAGAAGGGCGCTTGTGGCGGTTGCCGCCATGAGGAACTCACGTCTTGAAAACATACACGTCTCCAGGTCTTGGCTTCCAGCTACGCGGGAGCCGCTTCCTTCGGTTTGACCGGACAAGGTTCGCCCGTTGGCACACAAAGGATGTGCACCGGAGGGAGCCGTTGCCGATGATTGTTGTTTTGGTGGGGCGGAACCGTCCGTCCCGTTTTTTTTCAAGCGCGGCGGCAATGCCGCCGCGCTGTCGGACGTCTCAGGCGCCCGGTTTCGTCTTTAGTTGCGGACCGCCGGTGTTTCGACCGAAAGGCCCTGGCCGCGCCAGGCGACATACAGTTCAAGAGCGGTGAACTCGTCCGAACCGCGCTTGAACGGTTCTGCCCGGATATTGTCCATGCAGCCCTTGAAGCGGCGGTGGATCGAACCGAGACCCGACCACTTGAACCGGTAGGTCGGGAAGCCGTTGATCTGCCCCTGGCTGAGGTGGTCGGCACGGATCATGGTGCCCTGGTTGTCCTCATGACACTGGGCGCAGGCCAAATCGAGCTGTCCGTAGCGGGTATAGTACATCTTCTTACCCTTTTCGAACCACTCCTTGGCCGGGCCGTCAATCGACACATTGACCGGCATGCCGCGCGACTGAAGCCCGATATAGGCCGTCATGCCGAGCATTTCCTGGCTTTCCCACTTCCACGGCTTGGCGCCCTGGTGTTCCTCGCGGGACAGGTTGATGTAATCCTCGAGTGTGAACAGGGTGTTCTTTTCCTTGTTCCACTTGGGCATGCTGGCGCGGACGCCCTTCATGCTTTCCGAGGCATCACCATGGCACGAGGCGCAGGATTTTCCGGTCGACCCGTCTGCGGTGTTCCAGAGTTCCTCACCGTAATCGACGAGCGGGAAACCCGGGTTTTCGAAGTCGTCGGTTTCCAGGGCCTGGGTTTCCTCGGAACGGAAGGTCCAGCCGGAACGTACCGGATCAAGCGGATTGCCTTCCTGAGGTGCCACTTCCGTGGTCAGCTCTTCCCCGTCGATGACAAGCTTCACGCCTTCTTCGGCGAAAGCCGGAGCGGTCATTACCACCGCTGTCATTCCGGCCCCGAACAGGGCTGCCGACAAAACATTTATTTTCATTATCTTGGCCAAATCGTCTCCTCCCGATTTGAGTGAAATGCGGGCAGGTCCGGTGAAACGGCGCCCGCATCAGCCATTATTATTCGACCGTGAGCTTGTTCTCGGTGGAATAGGTGCTGCCGTCGTCGTCCAGCCAGGTGAACTTGAACGTGCCGCTGTCTTCCACTTTGGCATTGAACTCGAGGTACGGGTTGGCCGAAACGGCCGGTTCCAGATCGCAGGAAAAGACCACCTGACCGTTGTATTCGCAGGTGAACTTGTTGATGATCTGGCGCGGAATGACCTCGCCTTTTTTGTCCTTGCGCTGGCCGGATTCCATCGGGTGGCTGATCAGCGTCTTGATGGTAATCACTTCGCCCTTTGAGGCCTTTTTCGGGACCTTAACGCGCGGTTTCGGAGCTGCCATGATGCGTTCCTTGCTTATTTGATTTCTTCTAGACTAGCCGCTGTTTCCGGATTAACCGCCGCAGCCGCCGATGGTGACCTTGACTTCCTTCTTGTCCATGAAGGTGGAACCGTCGCTCATCTTGGCGATTGCGATCACGTTCTGGGTCTTGGCAAGGCGGATACGGGTCTTGGCTTCCGCGATGCCGCTCATGGCGGTGAAGTGGAAGGTGGCGACGCCGGGGGCCGGGTTGCCGTCGGCCAGGATCATGACAGATTCGACATAGTTGTCGGCAGTCATCGGGCTTTCGACGGAGACGCCGACGGGAACGGTGTTACCGTTTTCAGCGATTTCCGGGGTGTCGAGAGAGACTTTGCCGCTGGCCGGCGTTGCGCCGCCGGTGAAGGCCTTGATTGCAGCTTCGGTTTCTTCGGCTGCGGCAAAGGCGATCCGCGGGGCGAGGGTCAGGAAGGCGGCTGCGCCTGCAGTCAGGCCAAGTGCCTCGCGTCTGGTTAGGGTCATCCCTTTCTCCTTGGGTGCTTGGGTTATTGTTCTTTGAGGGTCGTCAGGTAGGCGACGACGTCTTCCACTTCCTGAGCGGTCAGAATCGTCTTGCCGACGAATTTCTCGGCGACGCGGTCGCCCACATGCATGGTGTAGAAACCGGGCATGATGGTCTGTTCACCGAGGACCTGCTTTGAATTTACGACGATCGCGCGCAGCTGCTCGGGAGTCCAACGGTCGGCAACGCCGTCCAGGGTCGGACCGACTTCGCCGTGAAACAGTTGTTCGCTCATTTCGCTGTTGGCGTGGCAGGCAAGGCAATTGCCCTTCTTGCGGTTTGCGAAAGTTTCGCGGCCGGCTTTCGGATCTCCCGGCTGGCCGGTCAGGGATTCGGCGACGGTCATGTCGACGAATTTCACATCGTCCGGCGCGACAGGCGCGGCGACAGCGCTTCCCGCCAGTACAAGCGATGCAGCGGCGATTGAATATATGAAGCCCTTGGTCATATGTCGGCTTTCCTCCTCAGTGCAGTCCGGTTTGTCCGGAACGTGCGCCCGGGATGCTTCATACATCCCCGGCGATCCTCATTCAACAAAAGATATGATTTTTTGCATGTGTTGCCAATAGGCGATTTCACGCATTGGTCATATCTGCGGTTTTCCGGTGCAGATCCTAGTCTGAACCGATGCGTCCCTCCTCTCTTAACTGATTGATTATACGGGCATGATACTTCTGGAAGTGTTCATCGCCCTCGTAACCTTTTTCGTTCACCCAGCGGAACATATTCAGGAAAGTCCACTTGCCGAAGGCCCCCGGCATGGTCGCCACGGCGGCCTGTGCGACCGTTTTTCCTTCCGGAACGGAATCGGGAAGAAACACGATCGTGGGGGTGAAAACGTAGCCCCATTTGCGTGCCGCGCTCTTTTCCGTCAGCACTTCGCCGTCCAGGTCGGTGACTTCCTCGTCGCCGAACATGTTGTACTGAACGACCATGAAGTGCTCCTTGATGAAGTCGCGGACTTCCGGGTCTGTGAGCAGCTTCTCGTGCATGGCCTTGCAGTAGATGCAGCCGCGCTGCTCGAAAATGATCGCCAGACGCTTGCCTTCCGCATTGGCGGCCTGGATGTCTTCGGCGATATCGCGGAACGTGATGGTGAACCACGGTTCCTTGTGCAGCCCGTCTTCGCCCATGGTCACGGCGCCTGCCTGGCCAATGGATGCCGGGCCGGCGAAGGCGAGGGTGACAAGCGCAACCCGGAACAGAGTGGTCTTAATGAACCTAAGCATGATGTCCTCCCAAGATGGACCTGAAGCCCGCTATCCCACTTGCGAGAAGGCGGGGAAGGTTTCCAATAACCAATAAGATATTTCCGACATCTTTCCGGTGATGAAGAGAATGCCGGTCAGTATGAGAAAACCGCCCATGATCTTTTCGACGGTTCCCATGTGCTTGCGGAAACGGCCTGCCCAGCCAAGGAACTGGCTGGCGAAGGCGGCTGCCAGAATGAACGGCAGTCCGATGCCGAGCGCATAGACGAGCAGGAGCAGGCTGCCCTGGGCCGGATTGGTTGTCCCCGCCATGAACAGGATCGCCGCCAGAACCGGACCGACGCAAGGCGTCCAGCCGAAGGCGAAGGCAAGGCCGATGATATAGGCGCCGACCAGGCCGGCCGGCTTGCGCTGTACCTGGACGCGGGCCTCGCGGAACAGAAGGCCGATGCGGAAAACCCCAAGGAAATGCAGACCCATGACAATGATGATGGCGCCGGCAACGATCGCCAGGGTGTCGAAGTACTGGGCGATGGTCTGGCCGATGACGCTTGCCGTCGCCCCAAGGGCCACGAACACGGTGGCAAAGCCGAGCACGAAGGCTATGGATGAAAAAATGATTCTGCGGCTCGTCGCCGTCGTCGCCGCTTCGCCCTTCAGTTCTTCCACGCTGACACCAGCGAGATAGCACAGATAAGGCGGGACAATCGGCAGGACGCAAGGTGAAACGAATGACAGAAGACCGGCCAGAAAGGCCGCGCCAACCGATATGTCCAGCATTTGTATTTCCTCCCAGCGGACGTTATCTGATCACCGTCCCTTGATTTCAAAGTATTCAAAACTCCATATATATTGCAATCGGGAATCTCAATAGATGCGCAGAAACTCATGAGGTAGTGGCGTGCGAGCTTTTTTATTCGGAGCCCTTGCCCTTCTTGCGGGCTCCATCGTGCCGGTCGGTGCCTGGTCCGCGGAACTGATCATGATCGAGGAACCGGGGTGCCCCTGGTGCCGGGCCTGGAACGAGCAAATCGGAGTTGCCTATCCGAAAACCGAGGAGGGAAGGCGGGCGCCGCTCAGGCGCGTGGACCTGACCGAACCATGGCCGGAAGACCTGAAAGACATCCGTCCGGAGCGGGTGACCCCTACCTTCATCCTGGTGGATGCGGGCAAGGAAATCGCACGCTTGCGCGGCTATCCGGGCGAGAACTTCTTCTGGCCGCTTTTGGATGAGATGCTGGACAAGTTGGATTCTAGGCAGAAATAACGAAGAAAAACGGCGCTGCGTCACTTTTGTTTGTTGGCAAAGTGGTGTAAGGGCTATATGCCTTTTGACTAATCAATCGTTCATGAAAGTAATGTGCGATTGGTTCAGTTGCAGGCGACATCGAAACGGTGACGGACATGAACCTTCCGATCCTTAAAAAAGGGGCAGACCCGGCAGAGTTCGACGAATTGTTCGAACAGGCGCGCAAGGCGAGCGACCTTTTGAAGGCGCTGTCCCACGAGGTGCGTCTCCTGATCCTGTGCCTTTTGTCCGAAGGTGAGAAGTCGGTTTCCGAACTGGAAGAGATCCTGACCATGCCGCAGGCGGCCGTGTCGCAGCAACTCGCGCGGCTCAGGATGGAAGGGCTTGTGACGTCGCGGCGCGACGGACGATTGATCTATTACACCATCCGGGACGACGAGGTGAGCAGCATCATTTCCGCGCTCTATGATCTCTTCTGTACCGATGTGCGGCCGCCGAAGGCGGAAGGGGCGCCGGCCTGACGGGGCAAAATCCCGATAAGGCAAGGGTTTATGCGTTGCGTTGCAGCATGGCCAATGATTGCGGCAACTCTTCCGCGTTGGTAAAAGAGCTTTGACTGCCGGATATCTACCGATCGGCGGAATTGGACGCGTACCTGCCTTGAAAAATACTCGAAGGCACGCGCAGCAACCCGGGCACTCTCAATGACCGAATTCGAACCGCTGCTATTACTCCCTCTTCTGGGGCTTGGGGCCGGCGCGGTTCTCGGTTTTGTCGCGCGATGGAACCACTTTTGCACCCTGTCTTCGCTCGAACGGCTCTGGTACGCCGGCGACAGCAGCGGCGTCAGGACCTGGGCGCTGGCGTCGCTGACGGCGCTGATTGCCACGCAGTTGCTGGTCGCGGCGGATCTCGCCTCGCTTGAGGAATCCTTTTACCTGAATTCCCGCTTCGGCTGGACCGGGGCGATTTTCGGCGGTGTCATGTTCGGGATCGGCATGGCGCTGGTCGGGACATGCGGTTTCGGTGCCGTGGTGCGCCTTGGCGGCGGCAGTCTGCGGGCCTTCGTGGTGCTGATCGTCATCGGCCTGACGGCGCTTGCGACCCAGCGCGGACTGATCGGCCAGGCGCGGGTCCATGTGGTCGACAATCTGGCCGTCGACCTCCGCTTCGCCGGGGACCAGTCCATCGGCAGCCTCCTGTCTTATGTCCTGGGCTTCGACGTGCGCAGGCCGCTCGTCATTCTGGTTGGCGCCGCGGGGCTGCTTTGGGTTTTTTCCCAGAAAAGCTACCGCCGTCAGGGACCGCAGATCCTGACCGGTCTCCTGATCGGCCTCGCGATCGCCTTCGGGTGGTGGGCGACGAGCCATGTGGCCAAGACCGCCTTCCACCCGGTGCAGATCGAGTCCGGGTCCTTCGTCGTCCCGGTCGGCGACACGATCATGCAGTTCATCACCTACACCAATTCCCTGCCGGATTACGGCGTCGGCCTGATCTGCGGCACCCTGGTGGGGGCCGTCCTGGCCGCCCTCTGGCGGCGCGATATCCGCTGGGAGGCTTGCGATGACGCGCGCGAGCTCAGCCGTCACATCCTGGGGGCGGCGCTGATGGGCGTGGGCGGTGTCATCGCCATGGGCTGTACGGTGGGGCAGGGCATCTCGGCCTTTTCCACCATGGCCATTTCGGCGCCGATCGTGCTGCTGTCGATTGCCTTCGGTGCGCGTCTGGGCCTCGCCTGGCTGTTTGAAGGCTCGTTCCTGGCGGCATTCCAGCGCAATCATAGCGGGCACGACGACAGATCGCGCCAGGCGGCGGAATAAGCAGGGCATAACCCCTCACTCCCGTCATCCTCTGAAAGGAAGAGACGGAAGCGAGGTGGCGAAACTGCCTGATTACCCCTGAAACTGGCCCGGCTTAGCCCGCCGCTACGAAGCGGTAGGCGGTGCCGTTGCGCTCGGCAACGCCCTGGCCCGGATGGGGCAGGTGGTAGCCGATGATCTTCGTCCGGTCGGTGGCAAGGCGGTCGAGCAGGGCGGTGCGGGTTTTCACGCCCTTGTCCGGGTCCTGATCCGTTCCCGAGTGCCAGGTCGGCTTTTCGAAGGAAATGACCGAGTTGGAGATGGCGTCGCCCACGACCAGCAGGCTGTCGCCGCCGCCATGCAGCATGTAGGACGTGTGGCCGGGCGTATGGCCGGAGGTGTCGATTGCCTCCACGCCGGGCAGCACTTCCATGCCGGGCGTGATCATGTTGACCTGGTCCTTGATCGCCTCGAAGCGGGACTGGGCGCCGACGACGAAGGTCTTGCGCTCTTCAGGGGTGTTGGCGAGCGTGTCGTCGGCAAGCCAGTAATCCCATTCGGCCTGCGGTACCCAGTACTGGGCATCGGCAAACAGCGGTTCGTCGAAGTCGTCGAGGACGCCCCAAAGATGATCGGGGTGGCCGTGGGTGAAGATCACGTCTGTCACGTCGGCGGGACCGATCCCCGCAGCCTCCAGGGCGGACAGCAGTTCGCCCGCCGTCGGCTGGAAATTGGCGCCAGAGCCGACATCGAACAGCGCCAGGCGGTCGCCTGTGCGCAGCATCGTGACGTTACAGTCCGGCGTCAGTGCGTCGGTGGCCATGCCATGCGGCGTCAGAAGGTCCGCGACTTCTTCCTTGGTCTGATCCGGCAGGACGAAGCCCATCGGCAGGGTCAGGTGTCCGTCCGAGAGTACCTGGACTTCCATGTCGCCAAGCGCAATCGGGCCGCTTGCTGCAAAGGACGGTTTAAGGCCGGCGCCGGCAAGGGTCAGGAACGCGGCGCCCCCGGCAAGCATTTCGCGGCGTGATAGGGCTGGATTAAGGAACTTGGGCATACATTCCTCCACATATGCATTTTTTCGAATTTATCGGACTTTCCTTGAGGAACGTCAATGCGTACTTCTTTCAAAGGACTTTGATGGTGTCGGCACAGGCGCACACAATGGCAGTCGCCTGACGAATAACTAAGGACGTGGAGATGGATCTTACATTCTTTCTGGATCGGTTTTCCGAACCCTGGATCCTGACGGCAGGCGGGTTGACGGTGGGCGTGATTTTCGGTGCCTTCGCCCAGCAGAGCCGATTCTGTCTGCGTGCGGCGGCGCTGGATTTTGTCCACGGCATTTTCGGTGTCCGGCTTTCCGTCTGGCTGATGACGTTTTCGGCTGCGGTTCTTGGAACCCAGATCCTGGTCGCCCTCGGAGAAGTGCAGGCCAACGAGGCGCGTCAGCTGGCCTCGCCGCAAAGCCTGAGCGGTGCGGCGATCGGCGGTCTTTTGTTCGGGGCAGGCATGATTCTCGCGCGCGGATGCGCCAGCCGGCTTCTGGTTCTGTCGGCGACGGGGAACCTGCGGGCCCTGTTGTCCGGTCTGGTGTTTGCGGTCATGGCACAGGCCAGCCTGCGCGGTATCCTGACACCGGTGAGGGAATGGATCGCAGGGTGGTGGACGACCGCGGACATCGGCGGCAACAATCTGATGGAATTCCTGTCCATGTCCTTCACGATCACCATCCTCCTGTCCCTGATGTGGCTGGCGGCGGGGATCTTCTTTGCGTTTCGGAGCCGTGCGCCGCTCTGGCAGATGATCGCGGCCCTGATCACCGGATTGACCATTCCGCTTGCCTGGTGGTTCACATCTTCCATGGCCCTGCAGGCCTTCGATCCGGTGCTGATCGAAGCGGTGACGTTTACCGGCCCGTCGGCCGATGCGCTGATGCTGTTCCTGTCTCCTCCCGGATCGACCCTCGATTTCAATGTCGGCGTGGTGCCGGGCGTGTTCCTGGGATCATTCGTTGCGGCCTTGCTGGCACGGGAATTGGCCTTGCAGGGGTTCGAGGGCGGAAAATCCATGGCCCGGTACATGACCGGAGCAGCCATGATGGGCTTCGGCGGCATGCTCGCCGGCGGCTGCGCCGTCGGCGCCGGCGTGACAGGAGCCTCGATCGTCGCCCTGACCGCCTGGATCACGCTGACGTGCATCTGGTTTTCCGCCATGGTGACCGACAGGCTGATCGAGGCTCAGCCGAAAAAGACGGCGGAACAGAGGATCGTGCCGGAAGAGGACATGGTTCAGGAAACCGCCCTTCAGCCGGTTCCGGTTTCAAGGGGGTGAGGGAGGTTCGGCCCTACCGGTATTTCTCGATAAACGCGTCGATGGAAAGGGCGCGGAAGTCCGGCAGCCGGTCTTTCAGCGTCGCATGATCCCAGTCCCACCAGGCGATCTCCTGAAGCGCGTCGGCCTGGGCCTCGGCGAAGCGGCGCTTGATCGGCCTGGCGGCGACGCCGCCGACGATGGTGTAGGGCGGCACGTCCTTCGAGACGACCGCGCCGGCCGCCAGGATGGCCCCGGTTCCCACCGTCACGCCTGCCAGCACCGTCACGCCGTGACCGATCCAGACATCATGGCCGATGGTCACCCAGTCCTTCTTGCGCCATTCGAAGAAGTCGGCATCGTCTCCGCCGAGATCGTAAGCCGCCGCGCGGTACGTGAAATGGTGCTGGGAGGCGCGCCAGGTCGGATGATTGCCGGGATTGAGGCGGACGCTGCGGGCTATGGAGCAGAACTTGCCGATGGTGGTCCAGACCACATCGCCGTTCTGGACGATATAGGAATAGTCGTCCATCGCGCTCTGTCGCATTTCCGTAAAGGCGCCGACTTCCGTCCACACACCGAGATCGCAGTCAATAACGACCGCCTGTTCGTGAATGGACGGTGCAGAGGACAGGGCGGGTTTGTCGGTGGGCGATTTCATGAAGGGAGACGTCCTGGTTCAAGAGCGGTGCCGGGACTTCCCATATATATTTTCCGACCGTCAATGTACGACAGTTCGGTGACGGTTCGATGAATTTTTGAAGAATTCGCCGAGAAGAAGAAGGCGCTCCAATTTATTAGGCTGTTGCCTGAACAGGTAAAATCCGCCGAGCCGTCAAAGTTTTACACGTTTTTGAAGTTCGAATGCCTTTTAATGCAGCATCGTCGCTTCTGAATCGGCCTGCAGCGGCGTGAAGACTGTCATTTGCCTGTAATACTCTCGTGGCTCTTGTCCGTGAAATACGAAACAACACGGACAGGGCTGCCGGGTGATTCAGTTTGAACAGGTGACCAAGACCTTCGGGACGCGAACCGCCGTCGACAAGGTCAGTTTCTCGATCGACAAGCCGCAGATGATCGGCGTGATCGGCCGGTCGGGGGCAGGCAAGTCGACCCTTTTGCGCATGATCAACCGGCTGACGCCGGCAACGTCGGGACGGATCCTTTTCAAGGGAGAGGACATCCTGAGCCTGAGGGGCGCCACCATGCGCCGCTGGCAGCGCGACTGCGCCATGGTGTTCCAGCAGTTCAATCTCGTTCCCCGGCTCGATGTGGTGACCAATGTCATGCTTGGCCGCCTCAACGGCCACGGCACCTTCAAGAGCCTGTTCAACATCTTCGGTTCGAGCGAAGTGAATACGGCACTTGCCGCCCTTGACCGTCTGGGCATCGTCCAGGAAGCGCAGAAACGTGCGGAAGAACTTTCCGGCGGTCAGCAGCAGCGCGTCGCCATTGCCCGGGCACTGATGCAGGACCCCTACATGGTTCTGGCCGATGAGCCGATCGCCTCGCTCGATCCGATGAACGCGAAGATCGTGATGGATGCGCTGCGCGAGATCCATGAACGGGACAACAAGATCGTGCTGTGCAACCTGCATACGCTCGATACGGCCCGGACCTATTGCGACCGGGTGATCGGCATGCGCGACGGCCAGATGGTGTTCGACGGCCCGCCGGAAGACCTGACCACCGACGTGGCGCGCGAAATCTACGGAGCGGATGAAAGTTTCAACGAGGCGGCGACGTCGACGGCCATTGATGGGGCCGCCATCAAGGGGGCCCAAGACGGGGGGGCGGCGTCCGCACGTTCGGAAGAACAAGTTTCCACCGGTGCGATGACGCCGGCGGCTGCAACGGCCTTTTAAGGCCGCAAGACAATCAAAGTCATCAATTCTCGAAAGCTCGTGGAGTGTCTCACATGAACGCAATCTCCAAGTTTGCGGCTCTTGCCGCAGTCAGCATGATCGCCCTGAACGCAACCGGCGCCTATGCTGCGGACAACATCTCGGAATTCCGCATCGGCATCCTCGGCGGCGAAAACGCCTCCGACCGCCTGCGCTCGAACGAGTGCCTGCGCGCCAAGACGGAAGAACTGCTCGGCGTTCCGGTCAAGCTGTTCGCCCCGGCCGACTACAACGGCGTGATCGAAGGCCTGCTCGGCGGCAACCTCGACATGGCCTGGCTCGGCGCTTCGGGCTACGCCAAGGTCTACCTGACCGATCCGGAAGCGGTTGAGCCGGTTCTGGTCAAGGTCAACAATGACGGCAGCTACGGCTACTATTCCATCGGTTTTGCCCGCGTCGACAGCGAAATCAACTCGCTCGACGACATGAAGGGCAAGGTCTTCGGCTTCGGCGATCCGAACTCCACTTCGGGCTACCTGATCCCGTCCATCGAAATCCCGAAACTCGGCTACTCCATGAAGCCGGGCGAGTATTTCTCTGACGTCAAGTTCACCGGCGGTCACGAGCAGACCATCGTTGCCGTGTTCAACGGCGACATCGACGGCGGCGTGACCTGGGCCGACGGCCTCGGCGAATGGGAAGACGGCTTCAACTCCGGCGCCCTGCGCAAGGCAACCGACGCCGGTCTCGTCGACATGACCGAGATCCATGAAATCTGGCGCTCGCCGATCATCCCGGAAGGCCCGGTCGTCCTGGCCAAGAAGCTGCCGGAAGACGTCAAGCTCAAGATGACCGGCCTGATGGCAAGCCTGGTCTCCATGGACCCGGAATGCGCCTATGGCGTGATGGCCGGTGAAGCCAAGGGCTTCGCTCCGATCACCCACAAGGCCTACGAAAGCATCGTTGCCGCCCGTAAGGCAAAGAGCAAGGAATAAGCGTTCCCGCTCAATCGCAGGCGCGGACCGGACATTCCGGTCCGCGCTTCTTCTTGCCATGAGAATATAATCTGAAGGTTTCTTGAAATGGCCGTTGCCGCCCTTGAGCAGGACATCCTGTCGATGCGCAAACGGCGCCAGCTCTATTCCCTGATCGGGGTTCTGCTGGTCGTCGCCGTTCTTGTCTCCGGCTATTCCAAGTCAAATGCGATGAATTCGGGAAGCTTCGTCCAGGGGCTGTCCAAGTTCTTCGACTATCCGGGCGAAATCGTCATCGAAGCCTGGAATGCAGGGCCCGCCTTTTTCGGTCTGGTCGTTCATTTCATGCCGTTCATGCTGGAGACCCTGAACATTGCCGCGGTCGCCACGCTGATCGGCGGCACCTTCGCCGTGGTGCTTGCCATGGCGTCGACACGCAATGTGGATTCCTACGCTCCGCTCATTCCCGTCGTCCGGCGGATGATGGACATCATGCGGGCCTTTCCCGAACTGATCATCGCGCTGTTCCTGATCTTCGTGCTGGGTTCCAGCCCGGTGCCGGCGATGATCGCGGTGGCGTTCCACACTTCCGGTGCGCTGGGCAAGCTCTTTTCCGAGGTCAACGAGAACATCGACCGCAAGCCGATCGAGGGCCTTTCCGCCTGCGGCGCAAGCTGGCTGCAGCGCATCCGTTACGCGGTGATGCCGCAGGTCGCCCCCAACTACCTGAGCTATTTCCTGCTGCGCTTTGAAATCAACGTGCGGGCCTCCGCCATTCTCGGCTTCGTCGGGGCAGGGGGGATCGGCGCCGAACTCCGCCGGACCATCGGCTGGGGTCAGGGCGCGGGTGACGAGACCGCCGCGATCTTCGTGCTCTTGTTCGCCACCATCATGATCATCGACCAGGCCTCTTCCTATCTGCGCGGGAAACTCGTCGGGTCGGGCCGGGCGCATTGAGGAGCACTGTGATGGCTATCGATACCCTGGACCACGGTTTCGACCGCGCGGAGGTTTTCGCCAGGATCCGCCGGCGCACCATTTTTACCATCGCCGCTCCGGTGATGATCCTCGCCTACCTGGTTTACACTTGGTTCGCCTTTGACATATCCGGAATTCTGGAGCGGGCCCAGCCGGAACGGGCGGCGATTCTGGCGACCGACTCCGTCGCCTACAAGGTGCATGTCACCAAGGATATCCGGCGGGGCGGCCTGGAAGTGGCCATCGAGGGCGAGCGGACCGCGACCTACGACAATGCCAATGCTCCGGATTGGGTGAAGATCGACGGCGACAACGCCGTTGTCGACCTGGGCGAGGGCTATATCGTCGATATCGCCGGCAAGACCATGAAGTTCACGGTTCCAGGCTACGGCGTGATTACCGCGACGGCCACGAAGAAGGGCGTGGAAACGCAATTGCCGCCCGGCGACGTTCCGGACTGGATCAAGGACGATCCGCGGAAGTTCGACGCCCGTCCGACGATCGACCGCCGGGTTCAGGTCACCAAGACCAAGATCGAGGTCCATAACTATTTCGGCGGGTGGGAGAATTTCTGGTTTGCCTTCAATTCGCCGCTCCACGGCAAATCCTTCGGCGACCTTGTCAGCCTTGCCATGAGCGACCAGCGCATCGATCCGGACCGGTCGAACCTGTCGTTGATCGTCCATGAGTTCCTGTCCAACCCAGACTGGCAGCACGGCGAGGTGTTCACCGCGTTGTTCGAGACCGTCATGATGGCGGTGCTCGGTACCTTGACCGCCGCCCTGGTCGGCCTGCCACTGGCCTTCATCGCGGCCCGCAACTTCACGCCTTCCTTCGTTTTGCGGTTCGGCGTACGCCGGCTGTTCGATTTCCTGCGCGGCATCGACATGCTGATCTGGTCGCTGATCTTCATCCGCGCCTTCGGTCTCGGACCGCTGACCGGTGCGCTGGCCATCGCCTTTACCGATACCGGTACGCTCGGCAAGCTTTTCTCCGAGGCGCTTGAAAACATCGACAACAAGCAGGTGGAAGGGGTCCGTGCGACGGGCGCCAGCCAGATCCAGCGCTACCGCTACGGCGTGATCCCGCAGATCCTGCCGGTGTTCGTTTCCCAGGTGCTCTACTATCTGGAATCCAACACCCGCTCGGCCACCGTGATCGGCGCGCTGGGCGCCGGTGGTATCGGCCTGATGCTGGTGGAGACCATGCGCACGTCCCGCGACTGGGAAAACACCTCCTATATCATCATCCTGACAATCCTGGTGGTCATCGTCATGGACCAGATGTCGAGCTGGCTGCGGCGCAAGCTGATCGAGGGTAAATAGCCAAAGACGTCTTTTCCTCCCGGACCCGTATTTCCCGCAGTTCCTGCGCCCTGCGCCGGTTCAAACAGGAGACTGGGCAGGAGATTGGCGCAGGGCGATGTGCTCCATCGGGCAAGCCAATCGACGCACCCAGTCGCCTGTTTCAACCGGCCCGAAGGGTCGCGTTTTGGTAGCCGCCTGCAGGTGAAAGTCGCTTGACCGTAGCGCCGGCTATGCTCTGCGCGCCTTTCACCTTCACTCGGCAAACCAAAATGCGACGCAGGGCACAGGAACTGCGGGAAATGCGGGTAAAAGACCTGTGGAACGCTGCGGCACGTGTGCCGCAGCGTTTTCTTTTGCCTCAATTCGAGCGCCGACCCGTGGCACACTGGCCCCGATTCAGTCGCGAAAGCGGAGCAGATGATGCGGTTTGAAGGTGTGCAGAGGTTTCTGGTTCCGGTTGCTTTCCTCCTGGTGTTCTTCCCAGCGTTTATGGGCGCGGGCAGCCCTGGCGCCCAGGGAGCGTCCTTCAGTTCCTGTGTCGCTGCCCTGAAGAACCAGGCCGTCAGGGCCGGTGTCAGCCCGCAAGTGGCCGAGCGGATGCTGTCGGGCGCCCGCTACGATGAAAAGGTCGTCCGCTTCTCCACCTCGCAGCCGGAATACGAAACCCCGATCTGGGACTATATGGCGTTTCTCGTCGACCCGAAGCGGATCTCCGACGGCAAGGAAAAGCTGAAGAAGCATGCCCGGACCCTGGCCGCGGTGGAAAAACGCTACGGGGTCGACAAGCATGTGGTGGTCGCCGTGTGGGGCATTGAAAGCGACTACGGCCAGTTCCGCGGCGATTTCTACACCCCGCATGCCCTGGCCAACCTGGTCTGCGCCGGCGGCCGGCGGGCGAAATATTTCAAGAATGAGCTGATCACGACCATGAAGATCGCCTCCAGGGGCGATGTGCCGGCCAAGCATTTCGAGGGGTCCTGGGCAGGTGCCTTCGGCCAGACCCAGTTCATGCCGACGACCTACGAGCGGCTGGCGGTCGATTTCGACGGCGACGGCCGCAAGGATCTGGTCACCTCCATCCCGGATGCGCTTGCCTCGACCGCGAACTTCCTGAAGAAGGCAGGATGGAATGCGGCCCTTCCGTGGGGCTACGAGGTTCGCCTGCCGTCGGGTTACAACGGCCATGTGGGCCGGAAGAAGAAGGCCTCGCTGACGAGCTGGGGCAACCGGGGCCTGACCCGCATGGACGGCCGTCCGCTCAAGGGCGGAATTGACGCGGGGCTGATCCTTCCGGCCGGCCGCAACGGGCCGGCGTTCCTGGTCACCCGCAATTTCGAAGCGCTCCGGTCCTACAACGCCTCGGATTCCTACGGCCTGGCGATTGCGCTGCTGTCGGACATCCTGTCCGGCGGCGATCCGATCAAGGCGCCGTGGCCGACCGACAATCCGGGCCTGTCGCGGGCGCAGCGGCTGGAACTGCAGAACCTCCTGAACAAAAACGGCTTTCACGTGGGCGAGGCGGATGGAAAAATCGGTCCGGTCACCCGCGAGGGCATCAAGAAGGCGGAAGCCAAATACGGCATGCCGGTGACCGGCCGCCCGGCCTGGAACATCTATCAGGCGCTGGGCGGCAAATGAGCAGGCCGTCCGGCAGAGGCTGACCGTCCGGCCGGAAAAGGGGCTTTCAGGACATTATCCGCCGGAGCTGCTCTAATCAGCGGTTGTCAAGCGCTTTGTTGCGGCGCAATATAAAGAAACGACAGTTGTCTCGGCGAGGTTGGGCAATGACTGGACGTATTCTGACTGTGGCGCAACAAAAAGGCGGTTCGGGCAAGACGACCCTGGCCGCGCACCTGGCGGTCGCCCTTTCCAAGAAGAGCAAGGGTGGCGTCGCCATTCTGGACGTCGATCCGCAAGGGTCTCTCGGCACCTGGTTCGAGGCCCGCGAGGATGCGCTCGGCGAGGAGGGGACGGGGCTGGAGTTCCGCACGGCCTCCGGCTGGGGCGCCCGGCGCGAGGCCCGATCGCTTGCCCGCTCCCATGATTACGTCATTATCGACACGCCGCCGAAGACGGATGTGGATGCCAAGCCCGCGATCGACGCGGCGGATTTCGTGATCGTGCCGATCCAGCCGACCCCGGTGGATCTTTGGGCGACATCGCAGACGATCCAGTTGGCGGCCCGGGAAGACACTCCGGCGCTTCTGGTGCTGAACCGGGTCCCGCCGCGCGCATCGCTGACAAAGGAAATGACCGACGCCATCGCGTCGTCGGGCTATGAGGCGCTGGATGCTAGGCTCGGCAACCGGACCGGCTATGCCGCCTCCATGGGCCAGGGGCACACCGTGATGGAAACGGCCCCGTCGAGCAAGGCGGCCGAGGAAGTCGCTCTCCTGCTCAAGGAACTCCTGAAGCGGCTCTAGGGTCCCAATCCTGAGTTTCGATTTGCTCTGGTCCCTCCGTATTGTCATGAATTGCGCCTTTGCCTTGGCAAGGACATGATCTGGTGGTCGGTTATCCGATCCGTAAGGTCAGGACCGTTGTGCCGGGCAGGGGCGATGTATGCGGCTTGCACGTTACAAGTTCTTGAAAGCGGGGCGGTTTCCTGCGAACTTGGACTTGGCGTTGGAGTCCATAGACGCTTGCGATTTTAAATGTTTTTCAAATGGCCCGCATTTCAGGGCCGACCATTGCGATAAACGATCTTGTCTGGCGGAGGAATGTGAGATGGCGTTGTCTGATGTCCTTGTGGGGGGAGTAGGCCGTAAATCAGGGGCGCGGGGATCACTTCTCGGACTGGCGGTCGTCGGTCTTGGTCTGGTGCTCGGAAGCGTGGCGCATGCCCAGGACAAGCGGATCGTGACCATCGAGGACGCCGATTTCTTCGGTTCCGATTACCGGACGGTCAAGGATGTGGATCTCGATGGTTGCAAGGCGGCGTGCCTCAGCGACAACCAGTGCCGCGCCTTCACCTTCAACACCTCTGCCGGCTGGTGTTTCCTGAAGTCCGATTTCGGTCAGCTGCAGAGTTTCCGCGGCGCGATTGCCGGCCGTGTGGTCGAGGTCGCGCAGCCGCGCCAGACCGCCGAGGCCGACCGCAAGGCGGAGCTCTCTTTCATCGACAAGGATCTGATCGAGAGCGCGGCAACCTACAGCCAACGCATCGCACAGGACGCGAAACCGGGGGGGCAAACGGCTGAAAATCTCCGTCAGAACGGCCAGACCGCTCTGAACGCCAAGAACGGCGTGCAGGCCGAACAGGATTTTTCCGCCCTCATTGGCCTGCTGCCGAATGATTATTCCGCATGGAGCCGTCTGACTTTCTCGCTCCTGCTGCAGAATCCGAGCGACTGGCAGGAACGGCAGACCAAGCAGGAAAATGCGGTATCGGCTGCCATCAATTCCTACCTGCGCGCGGTGACGCCGGACGAGCGGGCATGGGCGCTGAACCTTCTCGGCACGTCCCTCAGCCGCCGGGATATGTGGAAGCCGGCGATCAAGTCCCTGCGCGCCGCACTTGCGCTCGACAAAAGCCCGAGGCTTCAGCAGCGTTATGACGATATGGTCGCAAAGCACGGTTTCCGGATCGTGGATCATCAGGTCGATGCCGACGGTGTGGCGCCGCGCATCTGTGTGATCCTGTCCGACAAGCTGCCGAAGGATGCCGATCTGTCGCCCTATGTGTCGGTCATCGGCGACGGCACCACGACGGTCGAAACCGAACAGTCGCAGATCTGCATCGACGGCGTGAAGCACGGCAGCCGCTATTCCGTAACGTTGCGCTCCGGGCTTCCGGCGGCGGACGGGGAAAAGCTGGAGCATCCGGCAAACCTGTCCATCTATGTGCGCGACCGGTCGCCGACCGTTCATTTCCTCGGCCGGGCCTATGTGCTGCCGGCCGGCGGCGACCCGACCATTCCGATCGTTTCGGTCAACACGTCGGAGGTGGAGGCGAAAATCTATCGCATCGGCGACCGGGGCATTGTCTCGGCGATCCGCGATGACCGCTTCCTGCGCCAGCTCGATTCTTACCAGAGTGACCGGATTTCCGAGGAAAAAGGCGAACAGGTCTGGTCCGGTATTGTCGAGACGGAGAACCGCTTGAACGAAGACATCACAACGGCCATTCCGCTCAATGACATTGGCCTCGACATGAAGCCCGGCGTCTATGCGATGACCGCGCGCTCCAAGCTCGACAGCCAGAACCGCTGGGGCGACCTGGCGACCCAATGGTTCATCGTTTCGGACCTCGGGCTGACGGCCTATTCCGGCGATGACGGCGTGACCGCCAATATCCGCTCGCTGACCAGCGCCAAGGCGCTTTCGGGCATAAAGGTGCAGCTTCTGGCCGTGAACAACGAAATCCTCGGCAACGCGGTCAGCGATGACCAGGGCTTTGCCCGGTTCGAGGCCGGCCTGACACGGGGCGCCGGCGGCATGGCGCCGGGGCTTCTGGTGGCGCAAACCGACGAAGGCGACTATTCCTTCCTCGATCTGAGGAAACCGGCCTTCGACCTGTCCGACCGCGGTGTGGAAGGCCGGCCGGCACCGGGGCCGCTCGACGTCTTCGCCTGGACGGATCGCGGGATCTACAAGGCCGGCGAGACGGTTCACGCCCAGGCGATGATCCGGACGGCGAAGGCCGTGGCGCAGGACGGCCTGCCGCTGACCTTCGTGATCGAACGGCCCGACGGGGTGGAACAATCGCGCCACGTGGTCGAAGACAGCGGACTCGGCGGCCATCTGCTCGACATCGATCTGAGCCAGACCGCCCAGCAGGGCGTGTGGTCGTGGCGCATCTACGTCGATCCGAAGGGAACGCCGCTTGCCTCCAATACCTTCCTCGTCGAGGACTACCAGCCGGAGCGCGTGGATTTCGAACTGAAGACGGCGGCGACGGCCTTCGATCCCGCTCAACCGACCCGGATCGAACTGAGCGCACGCTTTCTTTATGGGTCTCCGGCAAGCGACCAGGGGCTTGAAGGCGATATCATCGTGTCGCCGACGCGCAGCCTTGACAAATATCCGGGCTATCAGTTCGGCCTTGCCGACAGCGAAACCTATCCGCAGCGCGATTATATCGAGAGCGACCAGAAGACGGATATCGACGGCAATCTTTCCTTTGACGTCTCGCTTCCCGAACTGCCGGAGACGACCGCACTCTACAAGGGCGAGCTCGTCGCCCGGCTGGTGGAAGCCGGCGGGCGCTATGTGGAACGGCGGTTGGAACTGCCGGTCAGGGCCGAGGGCAGCCATATCGGCGTCAAGCCGATGTTCGACGGCGGCGTCGATGAGGGCGGTCCGGCGGACTTTTCCGTCATCGCGATTGACCGGGACGGCGAGCTTCAGAATGCCGACGGGCTGGTGTGGACGCTGTCCAGGATCAACCGCCATTATCAGTGGTACCGCTCGGACGGACGCTGGTCTTATGAACCGATCACCACGACGGAACGGGTGGCAAACGGCAAGCTGGATGTCACGACGGACAAGCCGGCTAGCCTGTCGCTTCCGGTGAAGTGGGGGCAGTACCGGCTTGAAGTCGCTTCGACCGGAGCGAACGAAGCCGTCACCAGCGTGGAATTCTCCGCGGGCTGGTACACGGCGGATGCCACGTCGGAGACGCCGGATTATCTGGATGTGGGCCTGGACAAGAAGAGCTACCGTCCCGGCGAGACCGCGATCCTGCGCATGAAGCCCCAGTCGGACGGTATTGCCGTGGTCAATGTGGTTTCCGGCGGGCTGCTCTCCAGCCAGGTGGTGAATGTCACCGCCGGTGAAGCGGAAGTCAGCCTTCCGGTCACGGAAGAGTGGGGCGCGGGAGCTTATGTCACCGCAAGCCTCTACAGGCCCATGGACGTGGCCCAGAAGCGGATGCCGTCGCGTGCGATCGGCCTGAGCTGGCTGCAGATGGAGCCGGGCGACCGGAACCTGGCCGTGACGCTTTCGGCACCCGACACGATGCGGCCGGGTACGCGGCTGGATGTGCCGGTAAAGCTTGCCAGCCTGAAGCCGGGAACGGAAGCCTATCTGACGGTTGCCGCCGTCGATCTTGGCATTCTCAACCTGACCGGCTTCAAGACGCCGGAACCGGAGAAGTGGTATTTCGGCCAGCGCAAGCTTGGAACGGAAATCCGTGACCTTTACGGGCAGCTGATCGACCGTATGGCCGGAACCCGGGGCAAGGTGCGCTCCGGCGGAGACGCCATGGCCACGCGCCTTCAGGCGCCGCCGCCGGACGAGGAGCCGGTCGCGCTCTTTTCCGGACTGGTGAAAGTGAATGATAACGGCGAGGCGACCGTTTCCTTCGACGTGCCGGAATTCAACGGCACCTTGCGGCTGATGGCGATTGCCTGGTCCCAGGACGGTGTCGGCCACGGCGAACAGGATGTGGCGGTCCGGTCTCCGGTGGTGGTGAGCGCAAGCCTGCCGGGCTTCCTTGCGCCCGGCGACAGTTCGCGGATGCTCCTGAATATCGACAATGTGGAAGGGGCAGCCGGAAACTACGACCTTCTGGTTTCCGCCGAAGGACCGTTCGCGCTGGAGGCCGGCGAGGCCGCGCTTCGCCAGGTGTCTCTTGACGAACACGCCAAGGCCCAGGTGATCCTGCCGATCCGGGCCGCGTCCGGCACCGGGACCGCGCAGATCTTTGCCACCCTGACCGCGCCGGACGGATCGGAGACGATCAAGCGGGTCGGCATCGACGTGAAGGACACCCAGCCCGATGTGGTGCGCCGGTCGGTCTTCTCCCTTGCCGGCGGCGGCAGCCTGCTGCTCGACGCCAACAGTCTCGAGGGGCTGAAGCCGGATACGGTGAAGATCAAGGTGTCTTCCGGCGGGGCGGCGCAGATCGACATTGCCGGACTGCTGGAAGCGCTTGACCGTTATCCTTACGGCTGTACCGAACAGACCACCAGCCGCGCGCTGCCGCTTCTTTATCTGAACGAAGTGGCCCAGGCGGCCGGACTCGGCGAGAGTGCCGAGATCCGGCAGCGGGTCGTGGGGGCGATCAGGCGTGTGCTCGCCAACCAGTCCTCGAGCGGGTCCTTCGGCCTTTGGAGCAGCTACGGCGACAGCGACACCTGGCTTGACGCCTATGTGACCGACTTCCTGACCCGTGCACGGGAGCAGGGCTATATGGTTCCTGCCATCGCCTTCGAAAACGCCCTGGACAATCTGGAAAACCGTCTGGCCTATGCCTCCGACGTCACCGACGGCGGCATGGATATCGCCTATGCGCTTTATGTTCTGGCGCGCAACGGACGGGCCTCCATGGGCGACCTGCGTTACTACCTGGATGCAAAGCTTGCCTCCTTCACCACGCCGCTTGCCAAGGCGCAGGTGGCCGCAAGCCTTGCCCTTTACGGAGAGCAGGAACGGGCGGCAACCGGCTTCAAGGCGGCGGTCGCGGGTCTGCGCAGCGATGCCAATTCCGGTTACCGCTCCGATTACGGATCGCGGTTGCGCGACGGGGCAGGGGTCCTGACCTATATTGTCGCCTCCTCGGCGGATACCGGCGACAAGGCGCAGGTCACGGATCTTCTGCGCCGCTACCAGGACGAGACCGACTATTATTCCACCCAGGACATGGCCTGGCTGCTGATGGCGGCGCGGGAACTCAACAAATCCGCTTCGACGGCAGAGATCGCGGTCGACGGTGTTGTCGAGCCGAACCGTCTTGTCTGGCCGTTTGACGGCGAGACGATCGCGCAGACACCGGTGCGGCTTGAGAACCGGGGCGGCGATGCGACGGATCTGCTCGTTTCCGTGACCGGCCAGCCCAGGGTTCCCGAACCTGCCGGCGGGTACGACTATGCGATCGAACGGCAGATCTATGATCTGAATGGCAATCCGGTCGATCCGAATGCGGTTCCGGTGAATACCAGGGTCGCGGTCGTCCTGACCGTCCGGGCGCTCAGCGATGTTCCCGGCCGGCTGATGGTCGTCGACCGGATCCCGGCGGGTCTTGCGATTGACAATCCGAGGCTGGTGCGGTCCGGCGATCTGGGCGGCCTGGATTTCCTGTCGACGATCAACGAGACCGAGCATGCGGCCTTCCATGAGGACCGGTTCGAGGTTGCCGTCGATCAGAACCGCCATGGCGACAAGGAACTCACCTTTGCCTATCTGGCTCGGGCGGTGACGCCTGGCACCTACGCCCATCCGCCCGCGTCGGTGGAAGACATGTACCGCCCGGCGCGCCGGGCGATCACGGAGACCTCCACCTTTACCGTGCTCGGTCCGACACGCTGATCCTTCGGCGGACGGATAGCCATGGCGGTCGAGACCGGACAGAAAAGGCAATCGCGCTGGCGGCGCCGGGTTAAGGCCATGGGCCTTGCCGGCGTCGCGGTCATCTGCCTTGCCGCCATCAAGGTCGGGGTCGATTACGAGCGCCTTCCGGAAATTCCGAACGCCTCGGACCTGTCGCTGTCATCGGTCGTTCTCGACCGGAACGACCGGCTGCTGCGCGCCTTTACCAGCGACGACCAGAAGTGGCGGCTTCCGGTGGCGCTTGACGAGGTCGATCCGCTCTACGTGAAGATGCTGGTCGCTTATGAAGACAAGCGCTTCTACGACCATCATGGCGTGGACGCGGGCGCGCTGGTCCGGGCGGCGGGCCAGATGCTTCTGTCCGGACGGATCGTTTCCGGCGGCTCCACGCTGACCATGCAGGTTGCCCGGCTTCTGGAAGAGCATCCGACCCGGACGCTTGGAGCGAAATACGAACAGATCCTGCGCGCAATCCAGATCGAGAACAGCCTGAGCAAGGACCAGATCCTGTCTCTTTATATGTTGCGCGCGCCCTTCGGCGGCAATCTGGAAGGCGTCAGGGCGGCAAGCCTCGTCTGGTTCGGCAAGGAGCCGTCGCGTCTGACGCCGGCCGAGGCAGCCCTTCTGGTCGCCCTGCCGCAATCGCCGGAAGCGCGCCGGCCGGACCGGTTTGCAGCCCGGGCGACGGAAGCCCGTGACCGGGTTCTGGAGCGGGCCGTCACGGCAGGGGTGCTCACCCGCGAAGAGGCCGCAGCCGCGCGCCTGGACCAAGTTCCGGACCGGCGCCGCGCCATGCCGTTCCTTGCCGCCCATTCGGCCCGCGATGCGGTTCTGGAAGATCCGGAGCGATTGATCCACCGGTTGACGATCGACGGTCCTTTACAGGAAAGCCTCGAAAGCCTGGTCCGGGACCGGGTGCGGGCGCTCGGCCCTCATATTTCTTCCGCCATCATAGTTGCCGATCATCGGTCCGGTGAGATCCTCGCCTCGGTCGGCTCGCCCGATCTCCTGTCGGAAAGACGGCAGGGACATATAGACATGACGAAGGCGGTCCGCTCGCCCGGCTCCACGCTCAAGCCCCTGATCTACGGACTGGCCTTTGAAGAGGGCGTAGCGCATCCCGAAAGCTTTATCGAGGACCGGCCCATCGATATCGGCGGTTACCGGCCGACGAATTTCGATCAGGCCTATCAGGGCACCGTGACCGTTCGTGAGGCTTTGCAGTTGTCCCTCAACACGCCCGCCGTGCAATTGCTGGAGGCGGTCGGTCCGGCCCGGCTGATTTCGCGCCTCAAGCGGGCGGGCGCCGAACCGGTTTTGAGCGGCGACAAGGCGCCGGGGCTGGCCATCGGTCTCGGGGGACTGGGGCTGACACTGACCGACCTGACCCGGCTTTATGCAGCCCTTGCCCGGCAGGGACGGCCCATCTCTCTGGTGCTGAACCGGGATCTGCCGCGCCAACCGGCCGGGACGGCCGAGGTTCTGGAACCGATTGCCGCCTGGCATGTGGCCGACATCCTGTCCGGGCTGCCGCAGCCCCAGTCGGCGGGGACGTCGGCGATCGCCTACAAGACCGGAACCGCCTACGGCTATCGGGACTGCTGGGCCGTCGGGTTCGACGGGCAGTATGTCGTGGCCGTCTGGGTGGGGCGGGCGGATGCCAGCCCGGTTCCGGGAATGACAGGTGCGAAGGCAGCCGTACCGATCCTGTTCGAGGCCTTTCAGCGATTGGGCAAGGACCGGGTGCCGCTGGCGGCAAAGCCTGACGGGGTGTTGAGCCGGCCGACCGCCGAACTACCGGTCGCTTTGCGGCGCGCCCGGGTGGCGGGCCGGGATGCGCTGTCCCGCAAGGGGACGCCGTTCAGAATTGCCTATCCGCCCGAAGGCGCGATCGTCGAACTCGGTTTCAAGGCGGGGAACGGTGCCCAGCCGCTCGTTGTCAAGCTGGAAGGCGGCAAGCGGCCCTATACCTGGCTGGTGAACGACAAGCCGGTGGAGATTTCCTCGTTCCGGCGGCAACTGGTGTTCACGCCGAAGGAGGAGGGATTCGCCAAAGTGGCCGTCATCGATGCCGAGGGACAGGTGGCCAGGGTCGACCTCACCCTGAAATGACGTGCGGGAGAAAGCTGCCGGTCAGTGATTCTCACGGCGTAAGCCTGACACAGGCCTGAAGGGCGAGAATCGCAATCGGAATCGCCCGAATCCCCGTGGCCGGGCGTGTTTCAATTGTCGAATCCCGGAGTGAATCACGGCCGAAAACAGAAGATTGCATCCCGATTCAGCAGAAATGACGGTGTGTAAAACCGAAGCTAAGGTCCCGAAATTGGGGCTATTTCTTACCGCAATCTTACTTTTGGCCCGGATTTTGTGACATTCGAGCAACACGGGTTTTGAAAGGAACCCGGAACCGGCTTCTGACGGGTATTCGGTGTTGAACGAAAAACCGGGATGCGTATGGTCACTTTTGCGAGCGGCTTTCGGGCCGCCCTGTTTTGCTCACTTCGGAAGTCCAACCTCCGGTCGGGGCAAAGACAGAGATTTTCGCGGGGAAAATGACTTTACAGCGACGGCCAAGGCCAAGTGAAGTCATCGCTAACATGACTGATTGGAGGTCAGATATGAACTTTAAGAGCCTTCTGCTCGGCGCTGCTGCAGTTGCTTCTGCTACCGGCGTTCAGGCTGCCGATCTTCCGGTTGCTCCGGAGCCGGTTGACTACGTCCGCATCTGTGACGCTTACGGCGCACGCTTCTACTACATCCCGGGCACCGAAACCTGCCTGCGCGTTGGCGGCCGTGTTCGTGCCGACTACCGCTTCCACGACTTCGCTGGCAAGGGCCCGAACAACTGGGATGCCAAGACCGACGAATCCACGCGCTTCCGTGCTCGTGCATACGTTCGTTTGGACGCACGTACCCAGACCGAATACGGTCTCCTGAAGACCTACCTGGACCTGTGGTTCACTTCGGGTAGCAACGCCTTCAACTCGACCGCAACCGAAATCTGGGATGCTTACGTCCAGCTCGGTGGCTTCACCTTCGGTCGTACCGGCTCCTTCTTCGATCACTGGACCGGTGAAAACTGGGGTTCGCAGATCGGCCAGGGCCTTGACAACCGTTCGACCGTTCTTGCTTACACCGCTGCCTTCGGCAACGGCCTGTCCGCAAGCGCATCGCTCGAGTCCAACACTGGTACTCGTCTGCCGGGTCTCCTGACCAACGCTGGTGCTTCCTACGCTTACGGCGGTCACCGCATTCCGGCATTCGTTGCTAACCTGATGGTTAGCCAGGGCTGGGGTTCTGCTCAGCTGTCCGGTATGGTTCGTCAGACCCGTTCGTCCACCGCTGTTGTTGACTCCGTCGTGGGTTGGGCAATCGCTGGTGACGTCGCTCTGAACCTGCCGATGCTCGGCGCTGGCGATACCCTGGGTATCCGTGCAGCATACGCTTCGGCTGCAAGCGGTTATGTTGACACCCGTCTGACCAATGACGCTGTCATCAACGCTGCTGGCACGAGCCTCGACGCTTCCACCGCATGGGGCATCGCTGCTGGTATCACGCACAACTGGACCCCGACGGTTTCCACGTCTCTGACGGGTACCTACTCGAACCAGGACACCCTGCTCGCTACTGCTGATCTGAAGCAGTGGTCGGTTCACGGTCAGGTCGCTTGGGCTCCGATCTCCGGTTTCGTGACCGGTGTTGAAGTCGAATACCTGAGCCAGGACTTCGGTGGCGCGACTGCCGACAACGACAACCTGACCGCTACCTTCCGCATTCAGCGTACGTTCTAAGTCACTCCTTTCTTAGGATTGACGGAAAGCCCGGCAGAAATGCCGGGCTTTCTTTTTGTCCGGATACAGGCGAAAGCGGGAAGCTGACCGGAGATATCCAAGATATCTCGCGGAAATTCGCTCCCGGGCAGGTAAGCCAAGGGCAGTTTACCTGGAAAATGAAAGACTTAGGGGCAGGACCCTAGGCCATGCCCTCATAAAATAGGCAGAAATGGTAGGGATGAACTTGTTCGGATACGAGGCGCAAAGCTGCAGGAAACCCTCCTGTTTCCAAAGCTTTGCAACGACGTTGCCGGTCAAATTCGCCCTATCCCGAAAGGACGCAAAACCGGCTTCGATCTGCTGTGTCAAACCGCTCAACCGGGCATTAAGCCCGCTTTTCGCGTCTTTCCTTGCAGCTCTTTGCCGTTTGTCGCGCGATTTCAGTCTATTTTATGAAGGTATCGCCTAGGATGCGTACTCATAAACGGGATTCCGGTTGAGGGTTGGATGTGTTCAGTGTTTCCATTGAAGGAGGCACGAATGGCACGATTTGACCTGACGGATTTCGAGTTCGACCTGATCAGCCCGCTCTTGCCGGACAAGCCACGCGGCGTTGCGCGGGTGGATGACCGCCGTGTTCTCAACGGCATCTTCTGGGTGCTTCGCACGGGCTCGCCCTGGCGTGACCTGCCCGAGCGCTACGGCCCGTACACGACGGTTTATAACCGGTTCAACCGGTGGGCCAAAGCCGGGGTCTGGGTGCGCGTCTTCGAGACCCTGGCCGAGAAGTCGCCCGACAGCATGCAGTTCATCGATTCCTCGATCATCCGTGCCCATCAGCAGGCGGCGGCGAAAAAAGGGGGACGGATCACACCCTTGGCCGTTCTCGTGGAGGATTGAGCACCAAGATCAACGCCATGGTCGATGCCCGGGGATTACCGCTCGCCATCACTCTGTCGCCCGGACAGGCTTCCGACAAGGCGGCGGTCGCGGCGCTGCTGGCGGCACACCCCGCGCCGGGCGATGTCGTCGCCGATCGCGGCTATGACGCCCGCGCCATTCTCGACCTGATCGCGGCACATGGCGGGCGCGGACACATCCCCACGCAGCGCGATCGCAAGGTGCAACGTTCTGTCGACCCGGCACTCTACCGCCAGCGCAACCTTGTCGAGCGCTTCTTCAACAAGCTCAAGCACTTCAGAAAAGTGGCCACACGATACGAAAAGACGGAGAGAAACTATCTCGCCGCCGTACTCATTGCCTGTTCTCGTATCTAGATGCGGTTTTATGAGTCCGCATCCTAGGCCGATAGCCGATCCAGAAAGGCTGCTATTTCCTGCTGTGTTTCCTGATCCCAGAGCACCGGGGCGTGACCCTGGCCCCTGACGGTGATCAGTCTGGCACCGGGATGGACGGTGAGCATCTTCTCACAGGTTTCGCGGCTCAGCAGATCCGACATTTCTCCGTGAATGATGAGGACCGGGATTTTCCCCAGGCCTTCGAACAGGGGCCAGATGTCGGGAGTGGGGCTGCCGTCGTCCCAACCGACAAGCGTGTGTGCCAGAGCCGGATCATAGTCGATCACGCAGCCGCCGCTATCGCGCGGACTTGCAAGCTGCCGGCTCAGTTTCAGCCAGTCCTGTTTGGAAAAAGAAGGAAACTGGGCGCCGAGTGTGTGTTCCATATGCTCTGCGACCGCCTCGAAATCCGGATAGTCCATCTTCTTTCCGATCGAAGCGGCAATCCGGTGGATTGCCTTCATCTCCAGATGAGGGCCGACATCATTCAAGATGACACCGACCATACGATCGGCGTCGTACCGGTGCGTCATGGCCATCGCATGCAATCCGCCCCGGGATGTACCGAGGACCGCGAAGCGCTTCAGGCCGAGGAACTCGATCGCATCGTCGATGTCATGACCTTCGACGGGGAGGGCGTAATTGTGCCACTCCGGATCCCATGCGCTTGCGCCCCTGCCGCGGTAGTCAAGCGCGATGACATGATAACCTGAGTTCTGAAGATATGCTGCAATATCATTGAAATCACGCGTATTTCTGGAAAGTCCTGTGAGGCAGAGAATGGTCGGGTGCCGGCTTGCGTCCTTTCCCGAAGCACCCCATTCGCGGCCCGAAAGGGTCAACCCGTCACGGCTGGTCCAGGTAAAGCTTCGAGACGCCGTTTCGGTGTTCGCGGAGGATTCCATATTGTCGTTCCCGGGATCTTTCATGAGTTCGGCGCTCCTCGCATCTGCCGTCAGGCCTCTGTTTTTGCGAAGGTAAACGGCTTTGCCGGATCTTGCCAAGTACGGGCAGATGCGGTTCGACTGTAATACACGGGCCAAATGTGTACCGACCAGGTCCGGGGACGCCATCGAGGCCTATATGCCTTGGCTGCGGCTTATCAAAAAGAACAGGCTGCTTCTCTTTCAAGACCATTGCCCCGGGGGGATGAGGCGATTATTGTGCCGGTCCGATCGGGGTATCCCGGTCCCCAACGAAAAATCCATGAGGAAACCGAAGATGTTTACAGGATCGATTCCAGCGCTCGTGACACCGTTCAAGGACGGGGCGCTCGACGAGAAACGGTTCCAGGATTTTGTCGATTGGCAGATCAAAGAGGGCAGCACCGGGCTGGTGCCGGTCGGGACGACGGGGGAGAGCCCGACGCTTTCCCATGATGAGCACAAGCGGGTCGTGGAGCTGTGCGTCGAAGTGGCGGCCGGACGTGTTCCGGTGATGGCGGGTGCCGGCTCCAACAACACGGAAGAGGCGATCGACCTGGCGAAATTCGCCGAAAAGGCCGGAGCCGACGGTCTGCTCGTTGTGACGCCTTATTACAACAAGCCGAACCAGGCGGGTCTGAAGGCGCATTATCGCGCGATCGACAACATGGTCGGCATTCCGATCTTCATTTACAACATTCCGGGCCGGTCGGTCATCGACATGACGTCGGCGACCATGGCGGAGCTGTTCAAGACCTGCAAGAACATCAAGGGCGTCAAGGATGCCACCGCCAACCTTGCAAGAGCGAGCGAGCAACGCCATCTGTGTGGTTCGGACTTCATCCAGTTGTCCGGCGAAGACATCACGGCGCTCGGGTTCAATGCCCATGGCGGTTCCGGGTGCATTTCCGTGACGGCCAATGTGGCGCCTCGCATGTGCGCGGATTTCCAGGCGGCGTGCCTTGCCGGTGACTATGCCAAGGCCCTGTCGATCCAGGACAAGCTCGCGCCGCTCCATCAGGCCTTGTTCATCGAGCCCAATCCGACGGGCGCGAAATACGCCCTGTCGCTGCTTGGACGGATGGACAATGAGGTCCGCCTGCCGCTGGTGCCGGTTTCGCCGGAAACCGAGACGAAAGTCCGCGAGGCGATGACCCATGCGGGGCTGATCAACTGATCGGTCAAATGATTTGGCGAGGGCCGGCAGTGCCGGCCCTGGTCCACAAAAGGTAGCAGGAAGAATGGCCCCCAAACGCGGAGGTCCTCCGGGTCGGACGATCATCTCCGACAACCGGAAGGCCCGTTTTAATTTCGAGATCGAGGAAACCTTCGAAGCCGGCATCGAGCTGAAGGGAACGGAAGTGAAGGCCTTGCGCAACGGCAAGGCGAATATCGCCGAATCCTATGCCGCCGAGCACAAGGGCGAGATCTGGATCTACAACGTCTATATTCCCGAATACACCCAGGGCAATCGCTTCAATCACGAGCCGCGCAGGCCGCGCAAGCTGCTCATGCACAAGCGTGAGATCCACAAGCTTGCCGGCGCGGTGCAGAAGGAAGGCAAGACCATCGTTCCGCTCAAGCTCTATTTCAACGAGCAGGGCAGGGCGAAGCTGGAGATTGCGCTCGCGAAGGGCAAGAAGCTGCATGACAAGCGCGAAACCGAGAAGAAACGCGACTGGCAGCGCGAGAAGTCACGGCTTTTGAAGGCCCATGGATAAGCCTTGAACAACCTGTGCGCAGGTTGTGGATATGATGTGGCTAATCCGGAGATTTCATTGCCCCGCAATCTCCAATTTCATTGAACGATACTTGAACTTTCTGATCGAATCTCCTCCTCTGCATTGACAGAATTCAGGGTGTTGTTTTTTTGAGGGGGGATTATGAACAGACAACTGTTGTGGACAGTGCTTGTTCTGGTTTCGGGTCTGCTCCTGGTGACATCGGCGGAGGCCGGTTGCCAGACGCAAGGCTCGCGTTTCATGCTTCACCACAAGAAGCCGATGAAAGCCTACAGTTGGATGTCTTCGAGTGGTTGCGAGTATTATTTTCGCGCAGGCGGACGGATGACCTTCACATCCGCGTCCATTGTCCGCAAGCCGAAACACGGTGTGTTCAAAAAGACCTCGAGGTTCCAGTTTCTGTACACGCCGCACAAGAACTTCAAGGGCAAGGAAAGCTACTCGGTCCGGATCTGCGGCAAGGATCTCCAGGGAAAAAACTGTACGGAACTCATTGTCGATGCCACCGTGAAATGATCCGGGAAACATTGACCGCCGCAGCAAAGCTGCCGCAGGGAGCCGTTACCGGATGAGTAACCGGCTGAGTGCGGCGCGCATTTCCTCCCTGATCGGCGTCGGGCGGCGGTTCTCCCGGTCTACGAGCACATGGACGAAACGGCCCTGTGCGGCGGCGCTTTGTTGCCCCTCCTTGAACAGCGCGATCGTGTAAATCACCGAAGACGAACCGATCTTTTCGATCCCGATTCCGGCGGTCACAAGTTCCGGGAAGACGAGTTCGGCGAAGTACTGGCAGCCGGTTTCCACCACGAGGAAGATTTCTTGGGATGTGGCCGGCTCAAGCAGCCTTTCGTCCACATACCAGCCGTTTACGGCCGTATCGAAGAAGCTCAGGTACTGCACGTTGTTGACGTGGCCGTAGATGTCCACATCCATCCACCTGGTCGGAATTTCCCGGAAAACCGTGAACGCGGACCGGGTGAGGGGGACCGGTCTGGCCGGCTTGTCAGCTTCGCTCAAAGGGCTGCCTCGTAGATCGCAAGTGCATCCGCCTCGGTGACGGGGCGCGGGTTGTTGACGAGAAGGCGGGTCTGTTTCATGGCGTCACTGGCCATTTTGGGCAAGTCGGCGGAAGTAATGCCGACTTCGCGCAAGGTGGATTGAAGACCGAGCCGGTTCGAAAGATGTCCAAGCTCGTCGGCAAAGGCTTGGGCGCGGGCTCCCGGCTCGTCGACGACAGACAGTTCCGGGAAGACGTGGGGCGCAAGCGTTGCGTAGTCGGCGGCGGCGTACGGTGCGTTGAAGCGCAGGACATGAGGCAGGACGAGCGCATTCGACAGTCCGTGGGGAACATGAAAGGTGCCGCCGATCGGATAGGCGAGCGCGTGCACGGCGGCGACCGGGGAGTTGGCGAAGGCCATGCCGGCCAGCATGGAGCCCAGAAGCATGGCTCCCCGGGCGTCCTCGTTCTTGGGTTCGAAAACAGCCGTTTCGATGTTGGTGCCCAGCAGCTTCAGGGCCTCGACCGCCAGGGTCCTGGAGACCGGGTTGTTGTTCGCGCTCTTCGATGCATAGCCTTCGATGGCATGGACCATGGCGTCGATGCCGGTCGCAGCCGTCACGTGGGCCGGCAGTCCGAGCGTGAGCAGCGGATCGAGAATGGCGAGATCGGGCAGCAGGATCGGAGAAACGACACCGCGTTTTTCGTCGTCTTCCAGGGTGATGATGGAGATCGGCGTGACTTCCGAGCCGGTTCCGGCGGTGGTCGGGATCAGCATCAACGGCAGGCGGGGGCCCTTGGCATTGCCGATGCCCCAGGCATCGTCCAGATCCTCGCCGCTTGAAGCGAGCAGGGCGACAAGCTTGGCGATGTCGAGGGAAGAGCCGCCGCCGAAACCGATGACGCTGGTGGCTCCATGCTTCATCGCCATTTTCGTGGCCTCTTCCACCAGCCTGCGGGGCGGGTCGGCCAGCACGTCCTCATAAAGAGCCGTTTGGTAGCCTGCGGCCTTCAGGTCCTCCAGGCATCCGTCGATCAGTCCGCAGCCGACGATGCCCTTGTCGGTGACGATGAAGGGCCGGTCGCCCAGGAGACTGTCCGCATGGCGGGAAAGGGCGCCGGCCGAGCCGTTTTCGAAGACCACCCTGTGACTGGTATTGAAACTAAACGCCCCGATCATCCTGTCCTCCCGCACATTTCTCAGCCCGATACGGCATAACTTCGCGTTAGAATGCAAGGGTGGGAGTGGTCCGTCGAGACCAATTTTGGTGAAAACGGTACGCCGTTCCGAAAACGGCGTGATGAGGGTACGGACCCTAGAGTTCGCGCGGGCCGAACTTGTTGGAGCGGGGGAAGCCGGTCGGGGGCAGGCGCCCGGCCTGGCCGCGTTCGCCGCGCCAGTCCGACAATTCTTCAAGCGTACGGGTGAAGCTGCGGCCGGAACTGTCGGTCCAGGTCAGGCCGTCCTCGCCCTTGAATACACGGATATCGGCGATATGACCGTCGCGGTACCGCTGCAGGCGCACGCCGCGGCCGCGGCCCATCTGCGGGATCTGCTCCAGCGGGAAGACCAGAAGCTTCCGGTTCTCGCCGATGACGGCCACGTGGTCGCCTTCTGCCGTGACGCAGATGGAAGCCTCAGCGGGCGCTGCAAGGTTCAGGACCTGCTTGCCTTTGCGCGTATTGGCGATGACGTCGTCTTCCGGCACACGGAAGCCGCGCGCCTCATTGTTGGAAATCAGCAGAATCCGGCCCGGTTTGTGGACGAACGCGCTGATGACGTCCTGGGCCTCATCCATTTCCACCATCAGCCGGATCGGTTCGCCATGACCGCGTCCGCCGGGCAGCTTGTCGGCGCCGAGCGTGAAGAACTTGCCGCCGGTGGAGAAGATCAGGATCTTGTCGGTGGTCTCCGCATGGAAGGACAGCTTCAGCTTGTCGCCCTGCTTGAAGGCGAGGTTGCCGAGTTCCGCCTGGTGGCCCTTCAGCGCGCGGATCCAGCCCTTTTCGGAAACGATGACCGTGATCGGTTCCTTCTCGATCATGGCCTGCTGGATGTCGTCCAGATCGTGGTCCGGGGCCTCGGCCAGACCGGTGCGCCGTTTGCCGATGTCGGTTTCCGGACCGTAGACCTTGGAGACTTCCCCGATTTCCTTGCCGATCCGTGTCCACTGGCGGGCGTCGGAGCCGAGCAGCAGGGTCAGCTCTTCCTTTTCCGCGCTGAGCTTCTCGTGCTCCTTGCGGATCTCCAGCTCTTCCAGCTTGCGCAAGGACCGCAGGCGCATGTTGAGGATGGCTTCGGCCTGGACATCGGTCAGTTCGAACGTCCGGATCAGTTCACCCTTGGCATCGTCCTCCTCGCGGATGATGCGGATCACCTCGTCGAGGTTCAGATAGGCGATCAGGTAGCCTTCCAGGACTTCCAGGCGGTGATTGATCTGGGCGAGGCGGTGTTCGGACCGGCGGACGAGGACTTCCTTGCGGTGGTCCAGCCATTCTCGCAGCACCTGCTTCAGGCCCATCACCATGGGCACCTTGCCCTGGGAGAGCACGTTCATGTTCAAGGCGAAGCGGTTTTCCAGGTCCGTCAGCTTGAACAGGGATTCCATCAGAAGCGTGGCGTCGACGTTGCGCGAGCGCGGCACCAGGACGATGCGGATGTCTTCCGCCGATTCATCGCGGATATCTTCCAGAAGCGGCAGTTTGCGGGCGGTCAGGAGTTCGGCGATCTTCTCGATCAGCCGGGATTTCGGCACCTGATAGGGGATTTCCGTGACCACCACGTTCCACTGGCCGCGGCCGAGATCCTCCACCTCCCAGCGGGCGCGGACCCGGAAGCTGCCGCGGCCGGTGGTGTAGGCTTCGCGGATCGCGGCCTCGTCGGAAACCAGAAGGCCGCCGGTCGGGAAATCAGGACCCTTGATGAACTGCAGCAGCTCGTCCGGCTCGCATTTCGGGTTCTTGATCAGGTATTGCGAGGCTTCGCACAGCTCGTAGGCATTGTGCGGCGGGATCGAGGTCGCCATGCCGACGGCGATCCCCGAGGAGCCGTTGCCGAGAAGGTTCGGGAAACCGCCTGGCAGAACGATCGGTTCCCTGTCCTCGCCGTCATAGGTTTCGCGGAAGTCGACGGCGTCTTCGTCCAGCCCGTCGAGCAGGCGCTTGGCGGTGTCGGTGAGGCGGGCTTCGGTGTAACGCATGGCGGCGGCGTTGTCGCCGTCCACATTGCCGAAGTTGCCCTGGCCGTCGATCAGCGGGTAGCGCTGCGCGAAATCCTGGGCGAGGCGTACCAGCGCGTCATAGACGGCCTGGTCGCCATGAGGGTGGTATTTACCGATGACGTCGCCCACCACGCGGGCGCATTTCTTGAACCCGGCGCCGGGGTCGAGCTTCAGGAGCCGCATGGCGTAAAGCAGGCGGCGGTGCACCGGCTTCAGCCCGTCGCGCACATCCGGCAGGGCGCGGTGCATGATGGTCGACAACGCATAGGCAAGATAGCGCTCTTCCAGCGCTGCGCGCAGTTCGATGCCTTCAATGCCGCTTGGTCCGCTCGGCGGAATCAACTCGTTTCCCATATGAAAACGAGTAACGGGATCGAAAGTTCGACGCAAATGATTTGCGCGGAATTCTGCGGTTTCTGGCGCGGTTTTCCCCGGTTTGGGCATTGGGTGCAACAAGTCCCGATACAATTGTCGGGACGGTTGTGTGCGATTTGGCGGCTGTTGCGGAGAATCGGGAAATTTCCAGCCCTACGGCTCCCTTGAGCCTTGGCGCGGGTGCAGGGCTGCGATGTCACGACAGACGACCCGACGTTACGTGAGACTAACGGGTTCTTTAAGATTTATCGGTAGGATTATCTGCATATGGCGGACAAAATCGCGGCTGCATGGGATGTTTTACAGCTGAGCGGAAAACTTTATTTGAGGCCACCCCGGTGAATTTTCGAAAGCTGAAATATCTATTTTTGGTCCCCAGCGGAGATCCGGAACTCACGCTGGCGCAATTTGATGCCAATACCAGACAGATCCCGATGATGTATTCTCTGCTGCTGGTCAATACATGGGCGCTGGTGGCAACGTTCTGGAATATCGCTCCGCCAAGCCTCACGTTCTACATCCCGCTCGTATTATCCGTCATGATTGTCCTTCGGCTGGTAACGTGGTGGCGGTCCATCTCCGAGCGGCCGGACATTGCGGTAGCTTTGCATTCACTGAAACGGACCAATTTGCTCGCGCCGATCATCGCCGCGTGTTTCTCCGCCTGGTGCCTGGCGCTTTATCCCTATGGAGATGCCTATGCGCAGGGACATATAGCTTTCTACATGGGCATCACGGTCGTGGGGTGCATCTTCAGCCTGATGCACATGTTGTCGGCGGCTTTCTACGTTACGGCAGTCGTCAATATCGCGTTCATCGTCTTCTTCGGTTTCTCCGGCAATCAGGTGTTCATGGCCATTGCCATGAACCTGATCCTGGTGTCGGTCGTCTTGCTGGTGATCGTTTCGATCAACTACGACAGGTTTGTTTCCCTGATCGCATCGCGCCGACAGCTCATGCAGCAGCAGAACGAACTTATGCAGAAGCAGAAAGAAACGCTGGAGCTGTCGAACGAAAACTATCGTCTTGCCAATCTCGACAGCCTGACCAATCTGCCGAACCGGCGCTGTTTCTTTTCCGAATTCACTGAAAATCATGCATCCGCGGTTGCCGGAAAGGCACCGCTTGTGATCGGCCTGATCGACCTGGACGGGTTCAAGGCGGTCAATGACATGTACGGTCATGCGGTCGGCGACAAGCTGCTGGTCTCTGTCGCGGAACGCCTTAGGGCTACCTGCCAGGGCGATCTTCTCCTGTCGCGTCTGGGCGGCGATGAATTCGCCATTCTGATCAGCCTGGAGCTTACCGACGAGAACATGATGCAGATCGGGCACAATTTGTGCACGGTCCTGGAGGCGCCGTTCAATCTGGCGGAAGCGACCCTTTCGATTTCAGCCAGCATCGGCTTCGCCCGGTGGCAGGACGGTATCGACTGCGACGACCTCTACGAGAATGCGGATTTTGCGCTTTATTCCGCGAAACGCAGCCGAGATGCCGGCAGCACCCATGTGGTTCTGTTCGGCAAGGCTCACGAAGCCCGGGTCCAGCGGACCAAGCTTCTTGAAAAGGCTCTTAGAAGCGTAACGGTCGCCGACGAAATGTCGGTCGCTTTCCAGCCGGTCGTGGATGTGAACAGCGGTGCAGTGCTCGCGTTCGAGGCACTTGCGCGCTGGACCAGTCCGACCCTGGGGGCGGTGCCGCCGAGCGATTTCATTCCGGCTGCGGAGCGGGGCGGCCTGATCGACCGGCTCACGCTGATGCTGTTCCGGCAAGCGCTCTCCTGCGCGGCTTCCTGGCCGGGCGACATACGGCTGTCGTTCAATCTGTCAGCAGCCAACATTGCCAAGACCGACTATGTTCGTGGTCTTGTCGACGAAATTCATACCTACGGCATTGCACCGGAACGGATCGATTTCGAGATTACCGAGACCGCAATCATCCGCGACGTCTACCAGGCCCAGGAAGCGATCGCCGAACTCAAACGGAGCGGGGTCCGGATTTCGCTGGACGACTTCGGAACCGGCTATTCGAGCCTGAGCCACCTGCACCGGTTCCCGCTCGACAAGATCAAGATCGACCGGTCGTTCTTGACCAATATCGTCGAGAAATCCGCAGGCTACGGAATCGTCAAATCGCTGCTCAACCTGTCCAGGGACATGAATATCGGCTGTGTCATCGAAGGCGTGGAAACGGAAGAGGAACTGGCCATTGTCCGTAGCCTCGGCGGCGAGATGGTCCAGGGCTATTATTTTTCCAGGCCGATTTCGGGCGATGCGGTTCCCGCATATCTGGCAAGCAGCGATGGCGGCATTTCACAAGAGCCGGCGGTGAGCCGGGCCTGAATGCCAACAGGGCCCGGATCCGACTCCGGCCTATCCGGTCGTGTCGAAATTCCACGGAAATTCAGCCCGGTATTTCTTCTCCAGCGCTGCAATCAGGCCGGCCCGCAGATCCCCTGTTTTTAGCCCTCTCGGCTCGTAGATGTTGCGGCTCAGGAAAAAATCGGTCAGCCGGAATCCGTCGAGGAGATCCCGATAGGTGATCTCGCTGCCCGGCTGTCGCTGGCCTTCGGCCAGGAACGGGGGCAGGGGAAGCAGTTTGTCGCGATAGGGTTCTCCGGCCTCCCGGCTGACGGCGCGGGCCGATTTCGGCGAGACCCAGGCCAGGTCTTCCCGCGTTCCTGTTGCCGCACAGGTGGTGAGATCGAGACCGAAACCGAGGTCGTTCAAAAGTTCCAGCTCGAAGCGGATAATCAGCGGGCCGGCAACATCGAACCGGTCGAGGTGGTCGAGCACCACCTTGAAGGCCTCGTAGAGCCTTGCATGGGGATCGCGCTCCGGCAGGAGGCGGATGAGGCCGGCCAGATGCTGGACGCCGTGCAGGCCGATGGATGAGGCCATCAGTTCGGCAGCGCGCGAGCGGATCGGGTCGACGGTAAAAACGCCTAAATGATCCGCCAGCCGCGCGCGCCAGGTCACCTGCACCTCGTTGCCCGGCTGGAGCATCGGCTGCCGTCGGCGGGACCGCCCGCCGCGCACCAGTCCCAGATGCCGGCCGCGCTCCGCCGTCATCACCTCAAGAATGACGTCGGCCTCGCCGTGCTTGCGGGCTCCCAGAATGATTGCTTCGCCGGTCCATTCCATCGGGCAAGTTTATACGATTCCGGAAGGGGGAAGAGGGGAAGTTCTTTGCCATGAGAGGGGCAGGGCGATTGCACTTGGAAAGGCGCAAGCTCCCTCTCCCATGGGAGAGGTGACTGGAGTTCGCCGCTTGAGGGCTTCTAGCGCGGGAACTCCAGGCCCATTTCCCGGTAGCGTTCCGGGTCGTCGGCCCAGTTCTCGCGTACCTTCACGAACAGGAACAGGTGTACGGGGGCGTCGATGATTTCGGCGAGTTCCTCGCGGGAAGCCTTGGAGATCGCCTTGATGGTCTGGCCCTTCTTGCCGAGCACGATGCTCTTCTGGCTGTCGCGCTCCACATAGATGGTCTGCTCGATGCGCACGGAGCCGTCCTTGCGCTCCTGCCACTGTTCCGTTTCCACCGTGGAGATATAGGGCAGCTCTTGGTGCAGGCGTTCGAACAGCTTTTCCCGGGTGATTTCGGCCGCAAGGATGCGCAAGGGCAGGTCGGACGGCTGGTCTTCCGGATAGAGCCACGGGCCTTCGGGAACCTGTGCTGCGAAATAGTCCAGGATCGCATCGACCCCGTCGCCGTTCAGGGCGGAGACCATGAAGGTCTCGTCGAACGGGATGATCTCGTTGGCGGCCTTCGCCAGTTCCAGCAGCCTGTCGCGCTTGGCAACGTCGATCTTGTTCAGGATCAGCACTTTCGGCGTCTTGATGTCGGCAAGCCGCTGCATGATGGCTTCGGCTTCCTCGTCCAGCCCCTTGCGGGCATCGATCAGGAGGGCGATCACATCGGCGTCCCGGGCGCCGCCCCAGGCGGTATCGACCATCGCCCGATCGAGACGCCGCTTGGGCTGGAAAATGCCCGGCGTGTCGACGAAGACGAGCTGTGCCTTGTCGTGCATGGCGATGCCGCGCACGATCGCCCGTGTCGTCTGCACCTTGTGGGTCACGATGGAGACCTTGGTGCCGACGAGCTGGTTGATAAGGGTGGACTTGCCGGCATTCGGCGCGCCGATCAGGGCGATGAAGCCCGCGCGCGTGTCGGCCGGCATAGGGGCTGCCGCTTCGGGAAGAGGCATGTCGAACCGCGGGCTTGCCTGCGGCATGTCATCGTCGTCGGAGTTCAAGTCCTGTCCTGTTCTTTCCAAACGCCTTCCCGGCGGAGCACGGCTTCGGCGGCGGCCTGTTCGGCGATCCGTTTGGACCCGCCCTGGCCTTCGCCGGAGGCAATTCCCTTCACATTGACGCCGACCACGAAACTGGGGGCGTGGTCCGGGCCCTCGCGGCTGATCACATCGTATTTCGGTGTCGGCAGCCCGCGCGACTGGGCCCACTCCTGCAGGGTGGTCTTGGCATCCCGCAAGGGGCCGGACCACGATAGCATACGCGGTTCCCAAAGGCGTCTGACGAATTTTTCGGCATCCGCAAAGCCGCCGTCCAGATAGATCGCCGCAATCACCGCCTCGCAAATATCGGCCAGCAGGGCCGTCTTCTTGCGGCCGCCGGTCTGGGCCTCGCTCTGGCCGATGCGCATGGCTTCGCCGAGGCCGAGTTCACTGGCGATTTCCGCGCAGGTTTCCCGCTTGACCATGTGATTGAAGCGGCGGGCAAGCTCGCCTTCGTCCGCATTCGGGAAATGATTGTGCAGCATGCCGGCGACGACGAGGCCGAGCACCCGGTCCCCCAGGAATTCCAGACGCTGGTAGCTGTTTGTCACGCTGTCGGTCGGAGCGAGCGCGCTGGCGTGGGTCAGGGCCACGTTCAGCAACTCCGGATCCTTGAATTCATGTTGAAGGCGTCGGGCCAGTTCGAACATGGCCTGTGAGCTTGCCGCCATTTTTTTTCCTTGCGCCGCGTCAGACCGGTTTGGCCGGCTTAAGGGTGCAGGTCCCTGAACAAGCGGTCCCAGCGCACTTCCCAGGGCCATTTCCAGACCATCCAGGCCGGCGTACCGTCCTTGATGGAGAAGAACAGGACTTCCGCCCGGCCGACCAGGTTTTCGAACGGCACGTAGCCGACCTGCGACAACACGCGGCTGTCGGTGGAATTGTCGCGGTTGTCGCCCATCATGAAGTAATGCCCTTCAGGCACTTCATAGACGTTGGTATTGTCCAAAGCGCCGTGATCGGTCAGGTCCAAAGTCTCGTAGGAGACGCCGTTGGGCAGGGTTTCGCGGTAACGCGGGACGCGCTTGATGCCAAAGCCGGTGTTTTCGATGTAATCGTCGATGCGTTCACGTTTGACCGCCTCGCCGTTGATATAGACGACGCCATCCTGAACCTGGATCTTGTCGCCGGGCAGGCCGATCACGCGCTTGATGTAGTCGGTGGAATTGTCCTTGGGCAGCTTGAAGACGACGATGTCGCCGCGTTTCGGTTCCGCGCTCCAGATCCGGCCGGAGAAGGGTCCGAGGCCGAAGGGGAAGGAGTAGCGGGAATAGCCGTAGCTGTATTTGGAAACGAACAGGTAGTCGCCGATCAGGAGCGTGTCCTTCATCGATCCGGACGGAATGTTGAACGGCTGGAACAGAAAAGTGCGTACGATCAGGGCAAGAAGGAGCGCCTGCACGATGATCTTGACGGTCTCGTAGAGCCCGCCGTCCTTGGCCTTCTTGTCTTCGGTCACGCTCATCTTGTCCTTTGACATGTGAATTCGGGGCTGATGGATCCGGCAGGAACGCCAGGAGCGGAATGATTGATCAGAATCTGATGCCGACTCTTAGCCGTTCAAGGCTTTCGTGGCAATGACGGACGGAAAAGGGACGGATAGTCCCGCCGTTCGTCTTTCACGGAAGAATCCGGCAGTAAAAAGGCAGAGGCCTATTTGTCGATTTCTTCCAGTTCCACGGGATGTGGAACCGGAAACGGTGTGCGTTTGCGGGCGAGCGACGCCTTCCGCCGATTCTGGTAGACTTCAACGCTCTTGTAGACGATGACGTAGCAGATCGCCCCTGTGACCAGACCAAGGGGGACCGCTCCCACGAACATCGGCTTGAACATCGGCAGCAGGACGTCGAGAGAGTTGTCGAGCAGCCGCTTCGCGAATTCCTTGTGAATGTCATGGGCAACCGGGGCTGCCTCGCTTTGCAGGATCCACTGGCCGATCTTGAAGGTGGAGGCCCAGATGAACGGGAATGTCAGCGGATTGCCGACGGATGTTCCAAGGGCTGAGGCGATCAGATTGCCGCGAATGATATAGGCGATAATAAAAGCGAGAAGGAAGTGGAAACCCACCAGCGGCGTGAACGATGCAAACGCGCCGGCTGCAAATCCGAGCGCGATCGCATGCGGCGTCGCGGTCAGGCGCAGGACCCGTTTTCCGAAGTAGCGGGTCGAACGCGACCAGCTGTGGCGCGGCCAGACGGCCACGCGAAGGCGTTCGATGTTGGTGGGCTTGTTTCGGCGGCGGAATAGCATAGTCGGTCTTACGAGAGGCCCCGGCTTCCCGGTTTGACGGCAGGGATAGCCGCCAATTCCGGCGGAAGCTTGTCCGCCTCGTAGGCCGGAACCTTGTAATCGGCCAGGGCGATCAGCGGCACGCCCGTGTCGGCAGCTCCGGCAGAGCGGTCGATCAGGCAGGCGACGGCCAGCACGTTTGCGCCGATCGACTTCAGGGCATCCACCGTTTCGCGGCTGGAGAGGCCGGTGGTCACGATGTCCTCGACGATCACGACCCGGGCCCCTTCGGGCAATTCGAACCGGCGCAGACGGAACTCCCCGTCTTCGCGCTCGACCCACATGGCGGGCACCTTCAGATGACGGGCGGTTTCATATCCGGGGATCAGGCCGCCCAGAGCCGGAGAGACTACGTAGTCGATGTCGCCGAGGCCCGCAGCGCGAATCTTTTCCGCCAGCGCCTTGCACAGGGCCTCCGTCCGCTCCGGATACATGAAGACCCGGGCCTTCTGGATGAACACCGGGCTGCGAAGGCCCGAGGACAGGATGAAATGGCCTTCAAGGATCGCGCCGGCGTCGCGGAACTGCTGAAGCACTTCCTCGCGAGTCATGGGGCGGCTCATGGGGCTGGTCATGCGGATGACTGTCCTTTCCTGGGTTTACCGGCGTCAGCCGTTGACGCGGGTCACACTGGAGACATTCGGTTTCGAACGCAACTGATTGATGATCCGATTCAGGTGTTTCAGGTCCCATACCTCCAGATCGATGATCATCTGGTGAAAATCGGTCGCCTGGCGGACCATTTTGACATTATCGATGTTACCGCTGTTTTCACCGATTACCTGGGCGATGGCGGCAAGCGAGCCGGGCTCGTTAACCGCGGAAATCGCCAGCCTTGCGGGAAACCGTTCCGGATTGTCGACGTCGATATCCCAGCGCACGTCGACCCACCGTTCGCTCTGGTCGTCGAATTCCTTCAGGGCCGGCGACTGGATCGGATAAATCGTCAGCCCGTCGGACGGGGTCAGGATGCCGACGATCCGGTCGCCGGGAACGGCGCCGCCATCCGGAGCGAAACTGACCGGGATGTCGCCGGACAGTCCCCGGATCGGCAGTGCGGATCCATCCTGGGTATCGTCGCCGGAAGCCGGATCGAGTTCACCTGCGGGAATGCGGAATTTCAATCCCGCGCCCTTTTCCAGATCGAACCATCCGTCCTCGGAGGTGGCCGGGATATGGACAACCCGATCGTCCTGGTAGTCGGGATGAGCCGATTTCAGAACAGACTGGGCGCTGACATCGCCACGGCCGACGGCCGCCAGAAGTTCAGCGACGTTCGGTTGATTGTGGTCGGTGAGTGCGATCTGAAGCAGGTCTTCCGAATAGACCTTGTCCGCCCGTGCAAAGGCCCGCTTGAGGATGTGCTCGCCGAGGGCGCCATATTGCTTGCGGATGGATTCGCGGGTCGCCCGGCGGATGGCCGCCCTGGCCTTTCCGGTCACGGCAATCGATTCCCAGGCCGGCGGCGGCGTCTGTGCCTTTGAACGGATGATCTCCACCTCGTCGCCGTTTCTGAGTTCGGTAACCAGGGGCATGATCTTGCCGTTGATCTTGCAGCCGACGCAGGTGTTGCCGATGCCGGTGTGGACAGCGTAGGCGAAATCGATCGGAGTCGCGCCGCGAGGCAGGGCGATCAGCCGTCCCTTGGGCGTGAAGCAGAACACCTGGTCGTGGAAAAGTTCCAGCTTGGTGTTTTCCAGGAATTCTTCCGGCGTGTCGCCTTCGTTGAGAAGGTCGATGGTCCGCCGCAGCCACTCGTAGGCGCGGCAGTCTTCCGTGTGGCGGGCGATGTTCAGGCCGCCCATCTCGCCGTCCTTGTAGAGGGCATGGGCGGCAATGCCGAACTCCGCGACCCGGTCCATTGCGGCGGTGCGGATCTGCAGTTCCACGCGCTGGCGGGACGGTCCGACGATCGTGGTGTGGATCGAGCGGTAGTCGTTCTGCTTCGGGGTGGAGATGTAATCCTTGAACCGTCCGGGAACCGTTGGCCAGGTCGTGTGGATGACGCCCAGAACGCGGTAGCAGGCCTCCACCGTTCCCACAGTGACCCGGAAGCCGTAGAGATCGGAGAGCTGTTCGAAGCCCAGCGATTTCTGCTGCATCTTGCGAAAGATCGAATAGGGGCGCTTCTCTCGGCCCTTGACCTCGGCCGCCATGCCGCGTTCCGCGAGGCGCTCGGTCAGGGTCTTTTCGATTTCCGCGATCAGTTCCGCATTGGTCTCGCGCAGCTCGGTCAGGCGCTCGCTGATGGTGTCATGCGCTTCCGGATTGAGGGTCCGGAAGGAAAGATCTTCCAGTTCCTCACGCATGTCCTGCATGCCCATGCGCCCGGCAAGCGGGGCGTAGATCTCCATCGTTTCCTCGGCGATCCGGCCGCGCTTGTGCTCGGGCATGTGATGGAGCGTGCGCATGTTGTGCAGCCGGTCGGCCAGCTTGACCAGGAGAACCCGGACATCGTCGGCGATTGCCAGCAGGAGCTTGCGGAAGTTCTCTGCCTGCTTGGCTTTCTGGGACACCAGGTCGAGGCGCTTGATCTTGGTCAGGCCGTCGACCAGCTTGCCGATTTCCTCGCCGAACATGGAATCGATTTCGGCGCGGGTGGCGTCCGTATCCTCGATCGTATCGTGGAGGAGGGCGACGGCGATGGTTGCGTCATCGAGACGCAGATTGGTCAGGATCGCGGCAACTTCGAGCGGATGGGAGAAATAGGGGTCGCCGGATGCGCGGGTCTGGGGCCCGTGCTTCTGCATGGCGTACACATAGGCCTTGTTGAGAAGGGCCTCGTCCGCGTCGGGATTATATCGGGTTACTCGTTCAACGAGCTCGTATTGGCGCATCATGGCCGAAACCGACCCATATGACAGCCGGAAGAAACGGGAGGTTTTCGAAAAACCGGCCGGGCTGGCGACGTTTTGAACCCGTCAGCCCGGCGTGTCTTGAAACAAATCCTAGACGTCGTCGCTGCGCTCCGGCGGTACCAGGCCTTCCAGGCCGCGCAGGAGATCCTCTTCCGACATGCGGTCGAATTCTACAGCCGAATCGTCGACCGCATTGACCTGGGTCGCAGCCTGCTGACCCGAGGGAACCATCGGCACGGCTTCCGCTTCCGGCTCGTCCACTTCCACATATTTCTGCAGGGAGTGGATCAGGTCTTCCTTCATGTCTTCGGGACTTACGGTCTGCTCGGCAATCTCGCGAAGGGCCACGACCGGGTTCTTGTCGTTGTCGCGCTCTACGGTGAGCGGCGAGCCGCTTGAGATCATGCGAGCGCGATGAGCGGCCAGCAGGACCAGCTCAAAACGATTTTCGACCTTGTCGATGCAGTCCTCGACGGTCACACGCGCCATACGACGTCTCCATGGGTTAGGGAACTTGAAAAGGAAGCGTATAATATTCAGGTTAAGGGAAAGCAACCCCGTTTCGATGCCTGCGGGGTTCAATTCCTTTTTGCTGGAAAATGAACAGCTCAGGCTGAAACTGGCGCGCTTTGTCATTGCGACCGGCGGCAGTTATGGTGTAGGGCAGTGGTATCGGTTATGTAAAAATACACAAATACCAACCAAATGGTAAAAACCGACAGAAATAAGAATCGTAAAAACGATCATGTGCACGAAATGACAATGAAAGTACGCACCATGATGTGGGTTGGACGGCTCGATTCCGTCGGCTTCGGGATTTCGATTCCGGGAGGCTGTAGAAACAGTAAGAAAGGTTCCCACGCGAATGTTTGATGCCAGAGAAAAAGTTGCTTTATTTATTGACGGCGCCAATCTCTATTCGACTGCCAAGGCCATAGGCTTCGATATTGATTACAAACGTCTGCTGAAAGAGTTCCAGGGCCAGGCTTATCTGCTTCGCGCCTACTATTACACCGCTCTCATCGAAGATCAGGAATACTCGTCCATCCGGCCGCTGATCGATTGGCTGGACTACAACGGTTATAAAGTCATCACCAAGCCGGTCAAAGAATTCGTCGATTCTTCCGGCCGGCGGAAGGTGAAAGGCAATATGGATATCGAGCTTGCCGTCGATGCCATGGGGCTCGTCGAACATGTCGACCATATCGTTCTTTTCTCCGGCGACGGCGATTTCCGGTCGCTGGTGGAAGCCCTGCAGAGAAAGGGACGGAAGGTCAGCGTCGTGTCGACCCTCAAGACCCAGCCGCCGATGATCGCCGACGATCTGCGCAGGCAGGCCGATCACTTCATCGACCTGGCGACCCTTGCCAGCAAGATCGGCCGGGATCCGTCCGAACGTCCCGTGCGGCCGCAGACCGGGCCGGACTTCGACGACGACGAAGACGACGACTACTAAGCCGGCTTTACAGCCTCTATCAGGAGGAGCGGGACCGCGATGGTCAGCGCCGACCCACCGCCGGACTGTCAGGCATGCCCGAGGCTCGTAGGCTTGCGCCATGAGCTTCGGGAGCAATTTCCCGACTGGTTCAACGCGCCCGTTCCGTCCTTCGGGTCCACGGACCCGAAACTGCTCGTCGTCGGCCTGGCGCCAGGCATGCGCGGCGCGAACCGGACGGGGCGGCCGTTCACCGGGGATTATGCCGGCGACCTTCTCTACGAAACGATGCTGGATTTCGGTTTTGCCACCGGAACCTATCAGGCCCGTCCGGACGACGGCCTGGAACTGCATGAGGCCATGATCACCAATGCGGTGCGTTGCCTTCCTCCGCAGAACAAACCGACCGGGCCGGAAATCAAGACCTGCCGGCCGTATCTGATCGCGACGCTCGAGGCCAATCCGGGCCTGAGAGCGGTTCTCGCGCTCGGGCGGATCGCCCATGAAACCTTTCTGAGCGCCCTGGACCTCCGCCGTGCCGATTTCACCTTCGGCCACGGCGCGCGCCATGATCTGGGAACGCGCGACCTTGTCCTCTTCGACAGCTATCACTGCTCGCGCTACAACACCAACACCGGCCGGTTGACCACGGACATGTTCCGGTCCGTTTTCACCGATATCCGCCAATTCCTGGACGGCGCATAGAGGCTGTGACCGGGAGCGTTTTCGCTTCGGGCTGCCCTGGCGGGGCTAACCGTTCTTGGTGATCTAAGCGTCCGGTTCGGCCCAGCCCTCGGGGCCGAGATGCTCCTGCGGCTTGAAGCGGGCCTTGTAGGCCATTTTCTCCGACCCTTCGACCCAGTACCCCAGATAGACATAAGGCAGCCGGAGACGGCGGGCGCGCTCGATGTGGTCGAGGATCATGTAGGTTCCCAGGCCGACACCGTGGACGTCCGGGTCGAAGAACGAATAGACCATGGACAGGCCGTCGGCGAGCTGGTCGGTCAGGGCAACGCCGAGAAGGGGGCCTTCGCCGGCGCCCGTGATGAAGCTGTCGGCGCCGCGCCGCCGGTATTCGATGACCATGGTTTCCACATGGGTGTCCTCGACCATCATGGCATAGTCGAGGACGCTCATTTCCGTCATGCCGCCGTTTTCGTGGCGCGCCCGCAGATAGGTCTGGAACAGATCATATTGCTCGGCAGACGGGCTGGGGGGAAGGCGCGCGCCGATAAGGTCGGCTCCCTGCTTCCACTGGCGTTTCAGCGATTTGGTCCACTGGAAATCATCGACCCTGACCCGGACGGAGATACAGGCGCGGCAGTTCTCGCAGGCCGGACGGTAGGCGATGTTCTGGCTGCGTCGGAAGCCGCCCTGGGTCAGGACGTCATTCAGTGCCGTCGCATGATGGCCGATCAGGTGAGTGAACACCTTCCGCTCCTGGCGGCCCTCCAGATAGGGGCAGGGCGCGGGCGCGGTCAGATAGAACTGCGGATGTTCGGTGGGATGCCTTGTCACTTTCCGGTTCCGTGGGGCTTCATGCGGCTTTCTTGCTCGTTAAAATCCATAATACCATGGAGCGACCAACGAGAAAGTCACCCATAATATAAGCGATAGCGGCGTTCCGGCACGTATAAAATCGGAGAATCTGTAATGCCCCGGACCCATGATGATCAGATTGGTCTGATACCCTATCGGTGTCGCAAACGAACTGTTGGCGGCGAGCAACAGGCATACAACAAAGGCTTCGGGTGACTGCCCAAGCTGGTTCGACATGTTGATCGCGATCGGCGTGAACAGCACGGCCGCGGCATTGTTGGACAGAAAATTGGTCAACACCATGACAATCAGATAGAGCGCCGACAGGATGACGGTCGGGGACTGGCCCTTGAGCAGGGAAACGAGCGTTGCCGCGATCGCGGTCGCGCCGCCCGTTGTCTCCAGAGCCACGGCGCCGGCAAGGGAGGCTCCGACCAGCATGAAGATCCGGCTGTCTATGGCGCGCATGGCCTGGCGCACGTTCAGGCAGCCGGAGGCGACCATGGCGAAGGTGCCGGCAATGGCTGCGGTCACGATCGGGATCAGGCCGCTGGCGGACAGGCCGACGACGGCCAGGAAGATGGCAAGTGCGCGGGGCGCATAGCGCCGGCGCGGCACTTCCGCCGTCGACCAGTCCAACAGGAGAACGTCGCGGTTGCCGCGCAGGCTTGCTATCTGGTCCGCGCTGCCGCCGACAAGCAGCACATCGCCGGCCTCCAGGCGGATGTTGTTCATGGCCATGCGCGGCATGCGGCTGCGCCGCTGGATGCCCATGACGACACAACCGGTTTCCGCATGAAAGCCCGACTGCAGCAGGGTGCGTCCCATCATGCGTGACGCGGGTGCGACCACCACTTCGGCCAGTGTCATGGAGCCCGGCGCCGTGGGCGCCTGCTCTCCTCCGTTTTCCCCGGTCTGACCGGAATTTTCCGGGTCCATCAGCGGCTGCCGGCGGGACAGGGCATTGGCGAGGGCCGTTCGGGTTGCCGCGACGATTACCGTATCGCCGGGGGACAGGGTGACGTTTTCGAAAGGCGGCAGGATCGGCTGTTCGCCTCTTTGCACCAGGCGGACGGTCATGTCCTTCAGGGCGGGAAACATGCCCGCGACCGACGCTACGCCCACCAGCGGGTGGCCGTAGGTGATATCGATCTGGGCGATGAACTGCTTGCCCGAAGCGCCGGTGAGTTCATCGGCCATGGTCTTGCGGGTCTTCAGCAGGCGCGGCATGAAAAACAGCACATAAACCGCACCCACGCTGGCCAGCAGGGCACCGATGGGCGTGAAGCTGAAGAAGCCCAGGCGAAGATCGGAGTGCTGGGCGGCGTAGTTGACCACAAGGAGGTTCGTTGACGACCCGATCAGCGTGGTCATGCCGCCCAGGATCGCCATGAAGGAGAGAGGCATCAGGACCCGCGACGAGGAATGGCCCATGGTCGCGGCAACCGCGGTCAGGATCGGCAGGAACATCACCACCACGGGCGTGTTGTTGAGGAAGGCGCTGAGCACCGCGACGGCGACGAGAACCGGAATGGTCGCCAGATGGGAGCGGCCGCGGACCCAGCGGACGATCGCCTGGGCCGGCCCCTCAAGCGCGTTGGTCTGGAACAGGCCCTGGCCGATGATCAGGAGGCAAATGACGGTAACGAGCGCGGGATTGGCGAAACCGGCGAGGAAGTCCCCGGTGGTCACCCGGCCGCTCTCGGTCGTGACCGGAAAGAGCGTGAATATTGTTGCGAGGGAAACGACGGACCCGAGCGCGATAATCTCGATGGAATAGCGCTCCAGGGCGTAAAGTATCACCGTTGCCGCGATCACCACGAAGGTTAGCGCCATGGCTACGTCAATTGATTCCATTCACCTGCCTGCCGCCGCCTGGCCGAAGCCGAATGTCGTCAGTCTAGAACACGGGCATGGGAAATAGGAAGTCCCCCGACTGCAGTAAGATCAGGCCGAATGAAAAGCCGCATGCGTTGCGAACCGGTTTGAGGGAAAAAGATTTCTTCCACTCAAGTTCCGGATAAGCCGCGTGTCTGCAGGGCAGCGGAGTTCATCACCACCGTGCCGAGGATCAGGTCGTGCAGCAGGCGCTTGCGGTCGGTGAACAACGAGACCAGCAGCACGAAGGGCGTCAGCAGGGCGACGGAAAACCAGAACAGGAGCAGGTGCATGACCGCCAGCAGCGGGTAGGGCCTGCCGCCGTACCAGAGGCGCATTTCAAGCCCCATGGCGCGCATGCCGGGCGTGGCCGAATTGGGGCCGCCGAGGGTGAAGGCGGTGTAGAGGATGGCGACGCCCTGGGCGAGGAAGGCGTAGAAGAACCACGCCAGGCCGAGGGTGAAGATGCCCAGGATAAAGACGAGAACCGCCGCCACGCAGGTCAGGATCGCAACAGCGATGGCGTCGATGCAGAAGGCAAAGATGCGCTTTGTCCTGACGCCCTCGAACAGGTCCGGCATGGCGAAGGGATCGAATGCGTCCCGCCGGGAGCCGGTGGAATCAATGTCTGCAGCCATGGAACGATCTCCTTATCCGCTCCAACCGATGTGGGGACGATTGCCCGGATTCGCAAACCTCCGGTCGCGGAAAGCGGTGGATTTCACTCCATCGATTCCGCCACGTCCACATGGCGGACCCGGTAGCCGCGCTCGCGCAGCGCCGCAACGATTGCCTCGCCGTGATCGGCATCGAAGGCCTCGAACGTCACGTCCAGCGTGGCGCCCTTGGCCGGCACGTCCAGGAACAGGTGGTGATGGGCGACATCGACCACGTTGCCCTTCAGGGTGCCGATGATCGTCGCGATTTCGCCCAGAACGCCCGGCCGGTCGGGTGTATCGATGCGAATGGAGACGAGACGGCCGTCGCGGGTCAGCTCCCGGATCACGATGGAAGACAGGAGCCTCGGATCGATGTTGCCGCCGCACAGGATCAGGCCGACCTTCTTGCCGGCAAACCGCTCCGGCTCCGTCATCAGGGCGGCAAGGCCTGCGGCTCCTGCGCCCTCGGCGATGGTGCGAAGCCGCGTCAGATAGGCGTTGATCGCCCGTTCGATGGTGCTTTCCTTGGCGAGGATAATGTCGTCGACGACCTTCCTGACGATCTGCCGGGTCAGTTTGCCGACATCGCGCACGGCGATGCCTTCGGCGATGGTTGCGCCTTCGCAGCGCACGTCCTTGCCGTAGAAGTCGCCCCACATGCCCGGATAGAGCACGGTCTCGACGCCAATCACCTCGATCTCCGGCCTGATCGCCTTGGCGGCCGTGCCGTTACCCGAAATCAGTCCGCCGCCGCCGATCGGGACAACCAGCGTCTCCAGATCCGGATAGGCTTCCAGCATTTCAAGCGCGATCGTGCCCTGTCCCTCGATCACCCGGGGGTCGTCATAGGGGTGTACCCAGGCGAGGCCGCGCTTCGAGGCGATCCGGTCGGCCTCTTCCCAGGCTTCGTGGACGGTTTCGCCTGCGAGAACCACTTCCGCGTTGTAGCTCTTCGTTGCGGCGATTTTCACGAAGGGCGTCGATTCCGGCATGACGATGGTCGCCGGAATGCCGAGGCGCTGGGCGTGGCAGGCAACCCCTTGCGCATGGTTGCCGGCTGACATGGCGATCACGCCGCGGCTGCGTTCATCGGCGGAAAGGCTCGACAGCTTCACGATGGCGCCGCGCTCCTTGAAGGAACCGGTCACCTGCATGTTTTCGTATTTGACGAAAACCTCCGCGCCGGTGAGCGCCGAAAGCGTCGGAGCGGGCAGGCAGGGCGTTTCAAGGACGGCGCCCTTTATCAGGCCGGCGGCCTTTCTTATGCCGGCGAGGGTAACCTCACCGGGATCTGGTACTGCGCCGGGGCCGGATGGCGCGGCGGTCATAATGCGCGGGCCAGGAGCGACGCCACCTGGGGCGCGAAATAGGTCAGGATGCCGTCGGCGCCGGCCCGCTTGAAGGCCATCAGGCTTTCCACCATGGCGCGGTCCCGGTCGATCCAGCCGTTGGCGCCGGCCGCCTCGATCATCGCGAACTCGCCGGAGACCTGGTAGGCGTAGGTCGGCATGCGGAACGTGTCCTTCAGCCGCCAAAGGATGTCGAGATAGGGCATGCCCGGCTTGACCATGATCATGTCCGCGCCTTCTGCGATGTCCAGTTCCGCCTCGCGAATGGCTTCGTCCGTATTGGCGGCGTCCATCTGATAGGTGCGCTTGTCGCCGATCAGGGTGGCGTTGGTGCCGACCGCATCGCGGAACGGGCCGTAGAAGGCCGAGGCGTATTTGGCCGCATAGGACATGATCTGGACGTCGCGGAAATTGTTGGCATCCATGGCCTGGCGGATGGCGGCGACGCGTCCGTCCATCATGTCGGACGGGCCGATGATGTCGGCGCCGGCTTCCACCTGGTTGAGCGCCTGGCGGCAGAGCTGGTCGACCGTCTCGTCGTTGAGGATCGTCTCGCCGTCCATCAGGCCGTCGTGGCCGTGGCTGGTATAGGGATCGAGGGCAACGTCGGTCATCAGGCCGACGTTGAGGCCTTCCTGCTTGATCGCCCGGCAGGTCTGGCACACCAGATTGTCCGGATTGAGCGCTTCGGAGCCCGTCGGATCGCGCAGGGCCGGATCGGTATAGGGGAAGAGCGCGATGGCCGGGATGCCGAGGCTTTCCGCCTTGACCGCGTCTTTCACGGCCTCGTCGACGGACAGCCGCTCCACGCCGGGCATGGAGGGAACCGGCTGGCGGATGCCTGCACCCTCGACGACGAAGATCGGCCAGATCAGGTCGTTGGTCGTCAGCACGGTCTCCCGCACCAGGCGCCTGGACCAGTCCGCGCGCCGGTTGCGGCGCATGCGGCGGCCGCCGAGGATCTCATCCATATCGGAACTGGTGATGGACGGGGTGCGGGTGGAAGACGACATCTTTCTGGGATCCTGTGATGGGGGCCTGCAATCAGGTGGAGCATGCGTGATACATTGCCTGAATCCCCGAGACCCTATCACGGGTTCGGGTGCGATCCAACATGATGGAAAATAACGATAAACGCTTATGAAAATGCGTTTTATTGACGTTTACGTCAAAACTGGCTAAGTCCCATTCGACACAGGAAGCCAAGACTTTAACCTGTAAACGGCAGGGCTCGGGAGGACAGGTCATGGATTTTTCCCTCAGTGAAGATCAACGCGCCTTTCAGGACATGGCGGCAGCCTTTGCCCGCGATGAAATGGAGCCTTATGCGCGCGAATGGGACGAGAACAGCATCTTTCCGGTCGATACGCTGCGCAAGGCCGCAGAACTGGGCTTCGGCGGCATTTACGTGCGCGAGGATGTCGGCGGTTCCGGCCTGACGCGCACCGACGCGGCGATCATCTTCGAGGAACTCGCCAAGGGCTGCACCTCGACGGCGGCCTATATCTCCATCCACAACATGGCCGCCTGGATGATCGACACCTATGGCAGCGAGGAACTGAGGCGGAAATATCTGCCCGATCTCTGCTCCATGAAGAAATTCGCCAGCTACTGCCTGACGGAGCCGGGCGCCGGGTCCGATGCGGCCTCCCTGCGCACAAAGGCGACCGACGACGGCGACCATTATGTCCTGAACGGGTCCAAGGCCTTCATTTCCGGCGGCGGCGTTAGCGATGTCTATGTGGTCATGGTACGTACCGGCGGCGACGGGCCGAAAGGCATCAGCTGCGTCGTCGTGGAAGAGGATACGCCGGGCCTGAGTTTCGGTGCGCAGGAAATCAAGCTCGGCTGGAAGAGCCAGCCGACCGCCCAGGTGAATTTCCAGGACTGCCGGATTCCGAAAACCAACCGGGTCGGCGCGGAAGGCGAGGGCTTCAAGATCGCAATGGCCGGCCTCGACGGCGGCCGGCTGAATATCGGCGCCTGCTCGCTCGGCGCCGCCCAGACCTGTCTTGAGCGCACCATTGCCTACATGAAGGACCGCAAGCAGTTCGGCCGTGCCATCGCCGAGTTCCAGGCGCTGCAATTCCGCCTCGCCGACATGGCGACCGAACTGGAGGCCGCGCGCCTCTTCCTGCACAAGGCCGCAATGCTGGTCGACGCCAAGGCCCCGACCGCGACGACGACGGCGGCCATGGCCAAGCGGCTTGCGACCGATACCGGCTTCAAGGTGGTCAACGAGGCGCTGCAGCTTCACGGCGGCTACGGATATTTGCGCGATTATCCGATCGAGCGTTATCTGCGCGACGTGCGGGTGCACCAGATCCTGGAGGGCACCAACGAGATCATGCGGCTGATCATCGCCAGAGATCTTCTGAAGGACTGATCTTCTCAAGCGCTGAAAATCATTTTCCGATCATTCGAACCGGGGACGGACGTGAGCGACGATATCTTGTTTGAACAGCGCGGTGCGGCGGGCTTCGTCACGCTGAACCGGCCGAAGGCCCTCAACGCCCTGAACCACGGCATGGTGACGGCGCTGGCCCGCCAACTGACCGCATGGGCCGGCGACGACGGCATCCGCCATGTGGTCATCTGCGGTGAAGGCGAGAAGGCCTTTTGCGCCGGCGGCGATATCCGCAGCATCTATGACGCCAGGATGGCCGGCGAAACAGGCCTGGCGGACTTCTTCCGTGATGAATATCTGCTCAATGCCCAGATCAAGAGTTATCCCAAGCCCTATGTTTCCCTGATCGACGGCATCGTCATGGGGGGCGGGGTCGGTGTTTCGGTTCATGGCAGCCACCGGGTCGGAACCGAGAACACCATGTTCGCCATGCCGGAAACCGGGATCGGCTTCTTTCCCGATGTGGGCGGAACCTGGTTCCTGCCGCGCATGCCGAAAGCGACCGGCACCTATTGCGCCATGAGTGCGGGACGCCTGAAACAGGGCGATGCGCTTGAAACGGGCGTCCTGACCCATGCCACTTCACGCCGGTGCCTTCCCGCCCTGAAAGCGGCGCTGGAGGAGACCGACGACATCGATGCGGCCCTCAATGCTTTCCACGTCGATCCGGAGCCGTCGGACCTGATGGCCCGGGCGGATCTGATCGAAGGCATCTTTACCGCGCCGACCGTGGCGGAGGTCATGCGCCGGCTCGATTCCTGCGAGGATCCCTGGGGCCAGAAGGTGGCGGCCGGTATCCGGTCCAAGTCGCCGACCAGCGTCCATCTGGCTTTTGAACAGATGCAAAGGGGTGCGAGGCTGGACTTTAACGGCTGCATGCGCTTGGAATACCGGATCGTTACGAAGATCCTTGAGGGACACGATTTCTTCGAGGGGGTGAGGGCGCTTCTGGTCGACAAGGACCAGGCGCCGAAATGGCAGCCGGACCGGCTGGACCAGATCGACGAAACCGTCCTTGCGCCCTATTTCGAGGAACCGGCCTCCGGCGATCTTCCGTTGAAATAAGCAGGACCGAAATGCTCGCAAACCTTCATGCCATTTTGAGCTCGAGACCGCCGTGGAGCACCATTCTGGTGTGGTATCTGCGCGCGATAGCGGTCCTGTTGCTCGGGGGAGGGCTGATCCACTGGGCGCGGATCATCGGGATAACGCCCTGGCGCGATGTCTGGTTCTGGGACATGCCGCTGGCATGGCAAGCGGCGACGGTCTTCTTCGGCGTGCTTGACCTGGTGGCGGCGATCGGGCTCTGGCTGGCCGTTTCCTGGGGCACCGTGATGTGGCTGTTCCGGGCCGGCAGCCAGATCGTGATGCACACCCTGTTTTCCGATATCTACGGCCGCCGGCCTTACGAGATCTCGTTCTATCTTCTGACGATCGCGGGATATCTGCTTCTGACCTATCTCATGGAGCGGGAAAATCGAGCGCGTTAGCCCCAGACGGGCCGTCGCCGGCTTCCGGAAACGCAGGATCACACAGTTTAAACAACAACGCAGACGTGCCGGGTGCGAAAGGCGACCGGGCTACGGGACAAGTCGGGAGGAGTTATCATGACAAAGAAGATCGGATTTATCGGCCTGGGCAACATGGGCGGCCCGATGGCCGTCAATCTGATGAAGGCCGGGCACGATGTCCTTGGCTTCGATCTGTCCGAAGGCGCGCTGGCGGCCTTCGAGGATGCGGGCGGCGCCTGCGCAAAGAGCGTTCCCGAAATTGCCGCCGCGTGCGACGTCATCGTCACCATGCTTCCGGCCGGCGCCCATGTGCGCAAGGTCTATATGGACGAGGGCGGCATATTCGAAAATGCAAAGCCCGGAACGCTGATGATCGATTCCTCGACCATCGATGTCGACAGCGCGCGTGCCGTTGCGGCGGCCGCCACGGAACAGGACATGCTGATGGTCGACGCGCCGGTTTCCGGCGGCGTCGGCGGCGCCACGGCCGGAACCCTGACCTTCATGGTCGGCGGTCCGGCGGCGGCCTACGAGCAGGCCAGGCCCTACCTGGACATCATGGGCAAGACCATCGTTCATGCGGGCGATTCCGGAACCGGCCAGGCCGCCAAGATCTGCAACAACATGGTGCTGGGCATTTCCATGATCGCGGTCAGCGAGGCGTTCGTTCTCGCCGAGCGGCTTGGTCTCGATGCGCAGAAGCTGTTCGACATATCCTCCACCGCCTCCGGCCAGTGCTGGGCGCTGACGTCCTATTGTCCGGTTCCGGGTCCGTTGCCGAGTTCGCCGGCCAACCGCGACTATCAGCCGGGCTTTGCCGCGGCGATGATGCTCAAGGACCTGAAGCTGGCGCAGGAAGCGGCCAGCACATCGGGCGCGTCCACGCCGCTCGGCGCGGAGGCGTCCGCGCTCTACAACATGTTCTGCAATTCCGGCGGCGGGGCGCTGGATTTCTCGGCCATCGTCAAATACCTGCGCGGATCATGATTAATCAAAGCTTTCAAGGTGTTGAGAATCGTCCTTAAAGAATTAACGGACGATTCAGCGTGTCTCTTAAGCGGATTTTAGAAGCGCTGCTGTAACTTTGTTTACAAGGTGGGAAAAATATCCACCTCGCGACAGGTAATGAATAAAGAGGCGCAAACATATGATCACCGCTACAAGGGCAGTCGATGCAGTGGTTCAGGGGGAAGATGAAGCGGAAATCAAGCCGCTTTATCTTGAGGCTCTGACCCTTGTGGAACGGCTGCATAGACGGCTGCTTGATGTCATCAAGGACGAATTCGACCGGATGGGCCGGTCCGATGTGAACAGTGTGCAGGCGCTGCTTCTGTTCAATATCGGCGACGCCGAACTGACCGCAGGCGAACTGAGAACCCGCGGCTACTATCTCGGCTCGAACGTGTCCTACAACCTGAAGAAACTGGTTGAAACCGGCTATATTCACCATCAGCGCTCGCGCATGGACCGCCGTTCGGTTCGTGTCAGCCTGACGGAAAAGGGGCAGGAAGTCGCGCGCATCGTGAACGACCTTTACGAACGCCATGTGCTGTCCGTCGAGCAGGTCGGGGAAATCGGCACCGAGGATTTCGTTGCCCTGAACAAGTCCCTGCGCAGGCTGGAGCGTTTCTGGACCGATCAGATCCTGTACCGGCTCTGATCAGCGGCAACGCCGGATCCTTTCTTTCAAACGCCGTTCCGGTCCGCCGGAGCGGCGTTTTCCTTTTTGGCGCGCGTTTCACAAGAACCGTTCACGAAATTATCATGATTTCGGCAAGTGCCGTAGAGCGACATGATCTGGACACAATGGGATGCGTATGTGCAAAAAAGGAAATCGCGCCCGGATTTGCCTTTTTCAGTCGATAGAAAGCCTTATTTTCGACTTCGAAATGCGAATTCCGGAGCGCAAAGGCCGTCGATTGGGCCAAAACCTGTAATTTGTTAATCATAACGGCCATAAATTGGCCTTCGGTTTTGGTTATTGCACTGGTTCAGGTGTGGAATTGCAAGATCCGGTCAGGGCTAAACGAAAGACCGGAATTGAGAATACTGTGACACAATGGGGTTGGTAATGACAGCATCCTTCGGGAACGCCGGTGGTTTCATGTTAAAGGCGGTAAAGCGTCCTGTACAAGCCATGGGGCTTCTTGCCTTGTCGTTCGCTGCCTTCAACACAGGCGCCGCGGCGCAAAGCCCGCTTGATGCCGTTCGCAATCAGAGCCAGCCGGTGGAATGGCAAGACCGGTTCCAGGCCACCATGGAAAGCCTCAGTTCCCTTGACAGCGTCGAGCCGACCCTGTCACCGGAAACCGCCGACTATGTCGCGGTTGCCATCGATCGCTATTCCCGGATCGTCCAGGAAGGCGGGTGGGGCCGTGTTTCCGGCGGCAAGCCGCTTCGGATCGGCGCGCGGGACGCACGTGTCGTCGAACTGCGCCGCCGCCTGATCGCCTCCGACGATCTGGAGCAGAAGGCCGGCCTGTCCGATACGTTCGATTCCTATGTGGATGCGGCCCTGCGCCGGTTCCAGCTTCGTCACGGGCTTCTGGCCGACGGAGTGCTGGGAGAATCCACCATCGTCGCGCTTAACGTTCCGGCGCATGTGCGCCTGCGCCAGCTTGAAACAAACCTGGTGCGCCTGCGTTCCATGTCCGGCAACCTCGGCGACCGTTACGTGATGGTCAATATCCCGGCTGCCGAAATCGAGGCGGTCGAAAACGGACGCGTCCGTTCGCGGCACACGGCCGTCGTCGGCAAGATCGACCGGCAGACGCCGATCCTGAACAGCGAGATCTACGAGCTCAACTTCAATCCCTACTGGACCGTTCCGGTTTCCATCATCCGCAAGGACCTGATCCCGAAGATGAAGGAAGACCCGGAATACCTGGCCCGGAACAAGATCCGCATCTTCGACTGGAAGGACAACGAGCTGACCTGGCAGCAGATCGACTGGAACACGGAAGAGGCGACCCAGTACCAGTTCCGTCAGGAACCGGGTGCGGAAAACTCGCTCGGCCATGTCCGGATCAACTTCCACAACAAGTTTCAGGTCTATCTGCACGACACGCCGTCCAAGACCCTGTTCGGGTCGGACTACCGGTTCCATTCCTCCGGCTGCGTCCGCGTTCAGAACGTGCGCGAACTCGTGACCTGGCTCCTGCAGTCGACCACGCCGGACTGGGACCGGTCCAAGGTCGATCAGGTGATCCGGACCGGAGAACGTGAAGACGTGAAGCTGAAGAAGAAGATTCCGCTCTACCTGACCTACATCACGGCCTGGGCGAACGCGGAAGGCGTGGTGCATTTCCGCGAGGACATCTACAACCGCGATGACCTCTACGGAACGACCGGTAACGGTGTCAGCACCGATGCGCAGGCCCGTCTCTAGGAACAGCCAATAGCTGCGGCGTGATTTCCACTTGCCTGACAGGGCAGGGAATGGCCTTTTGAGGCCATGCTGCCAGTGGAGACAAGCAGATGAGTCGCGACACGCCGCCCTCCGGCGAGATCTATCTTGAAATTCAGCAGGTCGGACGGCAGGTCAAGATGACCGCCATTCATGCGGATACGGGGGTCGAGGTCGTCGTCTTCGGTCCGGTTAGCGCGTCTCAGGAAGATCTGAAACGTCTGGCGGTGCGCAAGCTGCAGAGGCGTCTGGAACAGGAAAGCGGCGCCTGAGGCGCGCCCAGGCGTAATTTTCTGTTCGCCGGAACGCGACTTGTCAGTTTTGTGAAACTTGATGTCGGTGTAGCTCTTGGTTCGCGCCGGTCGCTATGGTAGTTCCACGCCTGCACGGGGCGTCTAGACCTCCACAAGAGGCAAAGCGATCCGTAGCCGGAAAGTTCCGGCAATCAGAATTCCAGCAGAAAAGGATGGTGCGATGTCCTTGACAGATTCCGCGGCCGGCCAGTCTTCCCATTCGGCATTCTTTACCCGCAGCCTTGCTGACACCGACCCGGATATTTTCGGCGCCATCGAGAACGAGCTTGGCAGGCAGAGGCACGAAATCGAGCTGATCGCATCGGAGAACATCGTTTCCCGCGCGGTCCTGGAAGCCCAGGGCTCGATCATGACCAACAAGTATGCCGAGGGCTATCCGGGCAAGCGCTACTACGGCGGCTGCCAGTTCGTGGACGTGGCGGAAACGCTGGCCATCGAGCGGGCCAAGCAGCTGTTCGGATGCAACTTCGCCAACGTCCAGCCGAATTCCGGCAGCCAGATGAACCAGGCGGTGTTCCTGGCGCTCCTGCAGCCGGGCGACACCTTCATGGGGCTCGACCTCAATTCCGGCGGACACCTGACCCACGGCTCTCCGGTCAACATGTCCGGCAAGTGGTTCAACGTGGTCTCCTACGGCGTGCGCGAGGACGATCATCTGCTCGACACGGATGAAATCGAGCGGCGGGCCCATGAGCACAAGCCGAAACTGATCCTGGCCGGCGGAACCGCCTATTCGCGGATCTGGGACTGGAAGCGGTTCCGGGAAATCGCCGATTCCATCGGTGCCTATCTGATGGTCGACATGGCGCATATTGCCGGTCTCGTGGCCGGTGGCGTGCATCCGTCGCCGATCCCGCATGCCCATGTGGTCACCACCACGACCCACAAGTCCCTGCGCGGTCCGCGCGGCGGCATGATCCTCTCCAACGACGAGGACATCGCCAAGAAAATCAATTCCGCGGTTTTCCCCGGCCTCCAGGGCGGCCCGCTGATGCATGTGATCGCCGCAAAGGCGGTCGCCTTCGGCGAAGCGCTGCAGCCGGAGTTCAAGGCCTATGCGAAAAGCGTGGTCGACAACGCCAAGGCCCTGGCAGCGACGCTGCAGGAGCAGGGGCTCGATATTGTTTCGGGCGGAACGGATAACCATCTGATGCTGGTCGATCTGCGTCCGAAGAACGCGACCGGCAAGAAGGCCGAAGCCTCTCTCGGCCGGGCCAACATCACCTGCAACAAGAACGGTATTCCGTTCGATCCGGAGAAGCCGTTCGTGACCTCCGGTGTCCGTCTGGGCACGCCGGCCGGCACCACCCGCGGTTTCGGCGTCGCCGAGTTCCGCGAGATCGGCCTGCTGATCACCGAAGTGCTCGACGGCCTGAAGGCGGCGAACAGCGAAGACGGCAACGCGGCGGTGGAAGCGGCAGTCAAGGCGAAGGTCGAGGCTCTGACGGCGCGGTTCCCGATTTACTGAAGTCCTCATGAGGGCCGGCTGAGCCGGCCGGGAGCTAATCGAAGATGCGGTGTCCCTATTGCGGCGGTGACGAAACCCAGGTCAAGGATTCCCGTCCGACCGAGGACAACACGGCCATTCGCCGGCGCAGGGTGTGCAACACCTGCGCCGGCCGGTTCACCACGTTCGAGCGGGTTCAGCTGCGCGAACTCATGGTTCTCAAGCGGTCCGGACGGCGGGTTCCCTTCGATCGGGAGAAGCTGATGCGGTCGGTGCAGATCGCGGTGCGCAAGCGCCCGGTCGAGCCTGAGCGGATCGAGCGTATGGTCAGCGGCATCGTCCGGCAGCTGGAAAGCTCCGGGGAAAGCGACATCACGGCGGAAACCATCGGCAATCACGTCATGGAAGGCCTCAAGGGCATCGATGACGTGGCCTATGTCCGCTTTGCTTCCGTTTACAAGAACTTCCGCGAAGCCAAGGATTTCGAGGCGCTTCTGGACGAATTGAGCGGTCCGGAGCAGCAGATGCTCGACGAAACCTGATTTTCGGCGACAACGAAAGCAAAGCAGTCCGTTTGATGCCATCGGCGACCGATTTCGACCTCAGATACATGGCCGCTGCGGAGCGCTATGCGCGCCGGGGTTTGGGTGTGGTCTGGCCGAACCCGCCGGTCGCAGCACTGATCGTTGCCGAAAACGAGGACGGAGTGCCGGTTCTCGTCGGCCGGGGGCGGACGTCGAAACCGGGTGGGGCCCATGCGGAGGTCAACGCGCTCCGTAGCGCCGGCGACAAGGCGCGCGGCGCGACCTGTTACGTCACGCTGGAACCCTGCTCGCACTACGGCCGGACGCCGCCATGCTCGCTGGCGCTGGTCGAGGCCGGGATCAAAAGGGTCGTCATCGGGATGCTCGACCCGAACCCGCGTGTGGCCGGGCGCGGCGTGAAGATGTTGCAAGAAGCCGGCGTGGAGGTCGTCATCGGGATCCATGAGGAAGCCTGCCGGCGCCTTTATCACGGGTTCACCTTGCGGATTACCCGGCAGCGGCCGCATGTGTTCCTGAAGCTTGCCGTGTCGCGCGATGGCTTCATCGGCCGGGAAGGGGCGGGACAGGTGCGTATTTCCGGGGAGCTGTCCATGCGCATGGTCCACGGCTACCGGGCAACCTACGATGCGATCCTGGTCGGAATCGGAACCGCCCTTGCCGATGACCCGCAGCTGACCTGCCGGTTGCCGGGCATGGCCGAACGGTCACCGGTCCGCGTGATCGTCGATGCCCGTGCGCAATTGCCGCTGAAGTCGAAACTGGTCAAGACCGCCGCCGACGTGCCGGTCTGGCTGGTCTGCGGCAACGACGCTGATGCGGACCGCCTCAAGGACCTGACCGATGCCGGCGTGCTGGTGATCCGTGTTCCGACCGATGGCGGCCGTATCCATCCATCGGTCGTCGTCAGCGCGCTGAGTGCTCGCGGCATCACCCGTCTGATGGTGGAAGGCGGATCGCGGATCGCGAACGCGTTCCTGGATTCGGACCTGGTCGATGACCTGTGCGTGGTGACCGGCGCGGTGGACGTGGGCGAGGGCGGCATACCGGCCCTGTCCGGGCGGGATCTTGAAGCCGTCCTGAAAGACCCCAGGTTTGCACGGATCGGTGCCGGTTACCTGGAAGACGACCGGTATATCTACCTGAGCAGGCAGGACGCCTGAAAGACGGGAAACCCGACATGTTTACTGGAATTGTCACCGATCTCGGCGAGATCCTGAGCGTCACGAAGATCCCCGTCGGCATCCGGACCCGGATCCGCACGGCTTATGATCCCGACACGATCGACATCGGCGCCTCGATTGCCTGCGGCGGTCCCTGCCACACGGTGACGGCGAAGGGAACGGACGGAGACGGCAACTGGTTCGAGGTGGAATCGGCTGCAGAAACCCTGGCGCTGACCACAGCATCGGACTGGGCGCCGGGCATGAAGCTCAATCTGGAACGCTCGCTTGCCATCGGAGACGAACTCGGCGGCCATCTGGTTCTCGGCCACGTCGACGGACGGGCGAAGATCGTCAAGCGGGAAGATCATGACGACTCGGTCTATTTCCAGTTCGAGGCGCCGGATGAATTTGCGCCCTACATTGCCAGGAAGGGTTCCGTCGCCCTGGACGGCACGTCGCTGACGGTCAATGAGGTCGATGGAAAGCTGTTTTCGGTGTTCCTGATCCCGCACACGCTCGCTGTCACCACCTGGAGCGACCGTAAGGAGGGCGATTTCGTCAATCTGGAAGTCGACATGATGGCGCGATATGCTGCGCGTCTTGCGGAATACGCCCGGCCGTCATAACACCGCCGCAAAATCATATGTAACGGTATCGCCGAAACGTTGTTGCCGGACTTGTGTCTGGGAAATGCGGGCTAGACAAATCGGGGCAGACATGGTTCCTGTCGCGACCCTCAAGACAAATGAATGGATCCATGAGCTCAAATCCGAAGCTTTTGATTATCGAAGCCCGTTTCTACGAGGAAATCGCCGACGCTCTTGTCGAAGGCGCAATCCAGGCGATCGAGGCCGCCGGTGCCGAGTACGATCGGATTTCCGTTCCCGGCGTTCTGGAAATTCCGGCAGCCCTTTCCATGGTGCTGACGGCGATGGAAAACGAAGGCCCCCTTTATGACGGCTTCGTGCTCCTCGGCTGCGTCATTCGCGGCGAGACATCGCATTACGACATCGTCGCCAATGAATCGGCGCGGGTGGTCATGGACCTGATCGTCGATGCGGACCTGGCCGTCGGCAACGGTATCCTGACGGTCGAAAACGCCGACCAGGCCTGGGCCCGGGCGAAGGTGGACCAGAAGAACAAGGGCGGATCGGCGGCCGAAGCAGCCCTGGCGATGATCGCCCTGCGCGAAAGGCTTGGAGTTTAACCGATGACCGACAAGGTCGATCAACCGAAATCGCAATCGGCTGCCAAGACGAGCCGCCCGGCAAACAAGCGCGGCGCGGCGCGTCTCGGTGCCGTGCAGGCCCTCTACCAGATGGACGTGGGCGAAGTGGCGCTGGCCGATGTCATCAGCGAATTCACGACCTTCCGCCTGGGCAAGGAACTGGATGGCGAGCAGTACCGCGAAGCGGATGAACAGTGGTTCACGGACATCGTCAAGGGTGTGGTCGAAGACCAGAAATTCCTGGATCCGTTCATTCACACTGCCCTTGCCGAAGACTGGCCGCTGAAGCGGATCGACAGCCTGCTCAGGGCGATCCTGCGCTGCGGCTCCTACGAGCTGTTGCGGCGCAAGGATGTGCCGGCCCGCGTGATCATCTCCGAATATATCGACGTGGCGAAGGCCTTCTTCGAGGACGACGAGCCGGGACTGGTGAACGGTGTCCTCGACCGGCTGGCCCATGATCTGCGCACGGCCGAATTCGATGCGCCGAAGGCCGGCGGCGAGGCCTGATCATGGCCGGCGACCGGCCGCATGAATTCGAACTGATCAAGCGCTATTTCGCGCCGCTTGCCACCGATTCCGGAAGTCTCGGCCTTGCCGACGATGCCGCGGTCTTTACGCCCCGGCCGGGGTACGACCTTGTCCTGACAAAGGACATGCTGGCAGCGGACGTGCATTTTTTCGCCGGCGATCCTCCGGACGTCATCGCGCAGAAGGCACTGCGGGTCAATCTCTCCGATCTGGCGGCCAAGGGCGCCCGGCCGAGGGGGTATCTGCTCGGTCTTGGGCTTGCGGTCGACTGGACCGCGGACTGGCTGGAGCGGTTTTGCGCCGGTCTTTCCACCGATCAGTCCGCCTATGATGTGGTGCTTTGGGGAGGCGACACGATCAGCTCCGGCGACGGCCTGCAGATTTCTGTCACGGCGATCGGCGAGGTGCCGCAGGCAAGGGCGGTCCGGCGGAATGGGGCACGGGCGGGGGATGCGCTTTATGTCTCCGGCACCATCGGGGACGGGGCTGCGGGCCTCAAGGCACGCCTCGACAGCGGATTCGCCGGCCGATACGGCCTGAATGACGATGACCTGCACCATATTCTCGACCGCTATCTGCTGCCGCGTCCGCGTGTGGAGCTGGCAGAACCTCTGCGCGACCACGCCCATGCGGCGATGGATGTTTCCGACGGTCTTTTCGCTGATGCACGGCACATCGCCGAGGCATCGGCTGTTGATCTGAAGATCGACCTGGATCGCGTGCCGGTATCTCCGGCGCTCGAGAAGATTTGCCGGTCAGGGGGCGAAGACGTGGCCGCGCTTTTGGGCGGCGGCGACGATTATGAAATCCTGGCATGTGTTCCTGCGGCTTCGGCAGCTGCATTCGAAGAGTGCGCTATAGCCGCAGGTTGTCCGGTGACGCGGATCGGCGAAGTCGCTAACGGCAGCGGCAACGTCGAACTGCATCGAGGCGGTTCACCGGTGCAGTCTCTCTTCGCCGGTTTTCAACATTTCTGACAACCGGCTTGCCAATGAAACCGTGCCTCTGGTATTCGAAAAACACGGTTTCAGGCACCGGCCGCTCGCAAGTCTTCCGACTTCGGTAAAGCCTGATCCAGAACGACACCCCGAAACCTTTTGTTCCGGCGGGGCAATGCGAGCACCCTCTGATCCTGCAGATGCCGGGATCACCAGGAATGTCTGAAAGAGGATTTCGGCATGTCGTCCGACGCCGCAACGCGGAACGCATTTCTCCATGGCTCGCTTGGCGCCATCTTTGCCAAAACGGCGCTTCCCATCATCTTCGTCATGAGCATGAACGGCCTTCAGGCCGTGATCGACGCCGTTTTTCTCGGCGTTTTCGTCGGACCGGAAGCACTCGGGGCGGTAACCCTGATGTTTCCCTTCTTCATGATCATCATTGCGCTCGCGACCCTTGTCGGCAGCGAAATGTCGAGCATTCTCTCCCGCAGGCTCGGGGCGGGAAGCTTCGATGAGGCCCGGTCGGTCTTCGCCGGCGCACACGGGCTGGCGCTTGCGGTCTCCGCCTGCCTGATCCTGCTGTTTCTGGTCTTTGGCGGTCCGGTGACCCGGCTTGCCGCCGGAGGATCGCCGGTTCTGGAGCATCTGGGGTATGTCTATCTGAAGATCCTGGTGCTGTCGTCGCCGGTATTCTTCGTGATGGCGGTCAATGTCGACGCTTTGCGCAACGAGGGGCGAACCGGCTTCATGGCGGCCATGAGCCTTCTGGTGTCGCTGGCTAATATGGGCTTCACCTACGTGCTGATCGTCGTTATGGGGCTGGGGGTTGCGGGCTCCGCCTATGGCACGGCCCTGGCGCAGGCGCTGGCCCTGTCGATCATTGTCGTCTTTCGTATGCGGGGGCGGACGCAGCTGAGGCCGGCAGCACTGCTGCACCACAGCCCGTTTACCGGCTGGCGGCGGATTCTGGCCCTCGGCGCACCGCAAAGCCTGAATTTCATGGGCATTGCGCTGGTCTCCGCATCGATCATCGCCTCCTTGCAACTGAGCGGCGGCGGAAGCTACCAGGCGACGGTGTCGGCCTACGGCATCATCACCCGCATCATGACCTTCGTCTTCCTTCCGCTTCTGGGGCTTTCCCAGGCGCTGCAGGCAATCGTCGGCAACAACTACGGCGCCCAGGCCTGGACCCGCTCCAATAGCAGCCTGCGGCTGGGACTGACGATTGCCCTGGTGTACTGCATCGCAGCCGAATGCTCGCTTGCCCTGCTTGCCGAACCGATCGGGTTTGCCTTTGTCGATGACCGGCAGGTTGTGGGCGAAGTGGTCCGGATCCTGCCGGTGATGACGGCCATGTATTTCCTGTCGGGCCCGCTGGTCATGATCGCTATCTATTTCCAGTCCATCGGCGATGCGGGACGGGCGGCAGTGCTTGGGCTGGCCAAGCCTTATGCCTTCGTCATCCCCATGATCTTCCTGCTGCCGCTTGCGTTCGGCGAGCAGGGGATCTGGATGGCGACCCCTGTTGCCGAACTTCTGCTTCTCGGCCTGACGGGTGTTGTCCTGGTCGCAACGGCGCGCCGCCGGAACCTGAGATGGGGGCTGTTCGTCACCGGAGCATGACGGGAAGGGGCTGCCTCAGGCTCGGCCGCAGATCGCTTCGATGTTGCGGCCGGGATGTTTTCGGCTCGCCAAATAATGCTCCTAGTTGCGTTCCTCTGAATTTAGGGGCTGCCAAACCGGGTTCTGTCGTGTAGGCATGGCAGCTCTCTTGAAAGACGATTGCATTCTCAGGAACGGATATGTCTGCCACTGCCGCTGCTTCTTCCCACGCGTTCATCGATGACCGGCTTGCAAAGCGCAATGCGCTGCTGCTTGCCTTCGCCCAGGCGCTGGGCGGAGCCTCCGCGTCCATCGTCATCGCGACAGGATCGCTGATCGGCAGCAGTCTGCTTGGAAGCGACAAGTCGCTGGCGACCTTGCCGGTCTCCGCCTTCGTGCTTGGAACGGCAATTGGAACCCTGCCGGCCGGCGCCATCATGCGCCGCTTCGGGCGGCGGACGGGTTTCATGGGGGCGGCCGCGTTCGGCATCTTTGCGGCATTGCTTGCGTCGTTCGCGGTATTCCAGGGCAATTTCCCGCTGTTCATCATCGCCTGCAGCGGCAGCGGGTTTGTCGGGGCCTTCGTGCAGCAATTCCGCTTCGCCGCGGCCGATACGGCAAGCGATGCGTTCAAGCCGAAAGCGATTTCCTGGGTGCTGGCTGGCGGGGTCCTGGCGGGCGTTGTCGGTCCGCAGACGGTGATCGCCACCAAGGACCTGTTTTCGCCGATCCTGTTTGCCGGAACCTATCTGGCGCAGGCCGGGCTTTCCCTTGTCGCCTTGCTGCTGGTCTCCTTCATCAGGATTCCGAAGCCAGTGAAGGCGCCGGGCGGAACCCACGGCGGCCGGCCGATCCTGACGATCATGGCGCAGCCCCGCTTCATCGTCGCCGCCGCCTGCGGCATCTGTTCCTATGCCCTGATGAGCCTTGTCATGACGGCAACGCCGCTTGCCATGATCGGCTGCGGCCTGTCTTCCACGGACGCGGCACTCGGCATCCAGTGGCACGTGCTGGCCATGTTCGGTCCGAGCTTCTTTACCGGCAACCTCATTGCCCGCTTCGGCAAGGAACGGATTGTCACCATCGGCCTCGCCCTGCTCGGCGGCTGCGCCATCATTGCGCTTTCGGGCGTGGAACTGGCTCATTTCTGGAGCGCTCTCATCCTGCTGGGTCTGGGCTGGAACTTCGGCTTCATCGGCGCGACCGCCATGCTGACGGACACCTACCGGTCCGAGGAACGCAACATGGTGCAGGCGACCAATGATTTTCTGGTCTTCGGATGTGTGGCGTTCGCGTCGTTTTCTTCCGGAGCGCTGCTCAACCATTTCGGCTGGGCAACCGTGAACTGGCTGGTCTTTCCCTTCGTCGTGCTGTGTGCCGTGCTCCTCGGCTGGCTCGTCTTCCACGAGAAGAAGCAGGTGGCGGTGTGACAACCCGCTCTGAAAAGACGAAATAGATTCCGACGAAATTGCTGCGCTGCACAGTATTCTGCCCTTGCCCGCCTTTCTCACATTCCCTACGCCCTGCGTCGCATTGTGGTGAGCCGGATTCAGGTGAAAGACGCGCGGAGCATAGCTGATGCTATGGTCAAGCGGTTTTCGCCTGCAGGCGGCCGCCACAATGCGATCCTTCGGACCGGTTGAAACAGGCACCAGTTTGCGTCGTATGGCTTGCCCGATGATCCACATCGCGCTGCGCCATTCTCCTGTCCTGTCGCCTGTTTGAACCGGCGCAGGGCATAGGGAATGTGAGAAAGGCGGGCTGAGGCAAGTGTGTGTAATCCCTAAGAGTAACTTGACGGCTGTTGCCGATATGTTGCTATCGTGTGGACCATTGACGCGCCGCATCCATGTGGCGCTGTTTTGGGCTGGCCGAAAAACAAAAAGACAGACGGCCTGCTGCACAATTGGGAGGAATTATGAACGAGATAATGATCGTTATCATCGTCTGCGGTCTGCTGTCAGTGGCATACGGGGCCTGGGCGATTCAATCCGTTATGGCATCGGATGCCGGGACGGAACGCATGCGGGAGATTGCAGGGGCAATCCAGGAAGGCGCGCAGGCCTATCTCACCCGTCAGTATACCACCATCGCCATCGTGGGAGCCGTGGTCTTCGTCATTGCCTGGCTGCTTCTGTCCGCAACGGCGGCCTTCGGTTTCCTGATCGGCGCCGTGCTCTCGGGCACTGCGGGCTTCATCGGCATGATGGTGTCCGTGCGCGCCAACGTGCGGACTGCGCAGGCGGCAAGCCAGAGCCTGGGTGCGGGTCTTGAGATTGCGTTCAAGTCCGGCGCCGTGACCGGCCTGCTCGTTGCCGGTCTGGCCCTGCTCGGCGTCGCGGTCTATTTCGCGATCCTGACCGGACCGCTTGGCCATGCGCCGACGGACCGGGTGACGATCGACGCGCTCGTTGCCCTCGGCTTCGGAGCTTCGCTTATTTCGATCTTCGCCCGTCTCGGCGGCGGCATCTTCACCAAGGGTGCGGACGTCGGCGGCGACCTGGTCGGCAAGGTCGAAGCCGGTATTCCCGAAGACGATCCGCGTAACCCGGCGACAATCGCCGACAACGTGGGCGACAACGTCGGCGACTGTGCCGGCATGGCGGCCGACCTGTTCGAAACCTACGCGGTGACCGTGGTTGCCACCATGGTTCTGGCGTCGATCTTCTTCACCGGTGGTGCGGCTGTCGACCTGATGCTGCTGCCGATGGTGATCGGTGCGAGCTGCGTGGTGACCTCGATTATCGGCACCTTCTTCGTGAAGCTCGGTTCCAACAACTCCATCATGGGGGCGCTCTACAAGGGCTTCATCGCAACGGCAGTGCTGTCCGCGGCCGCCCTGTTCATCATCACGTTCTTCTGGCTTGGGTTCGACACCAGCTACCAGACGTCAGGCGGCTTGTCCTTTACCGCCCGGCACCTGTTCTACTGCGGTCTTGTCGGCCTGATCGTGACCGGCCTGATCATCTGGGTGACGGAATATTACACGGGCACCAATTTCCGCCCGGTGAAATCCATCGCCCAGGCATCGGTGACGGGCCACGGCACCAACGTGATCCAGGGCCTGGCGATCTCGCTTGAAGCCACGGCCTTGCCGGCGATCATCATCATTGCCGGTATTCTGGTCGCCTACACGCTGGCCGGCCTCTTCGGCATTGCGATCGCGGTGTCCACGATGCTGGCGCTGGCCGGCATGGTCGTCGCCCTCGACGCCTTCGGTCCGGTGACCGATAACGCCGGCGGTATCGCGGAAATGGCAGACCTTCCCGCGGAAGTCCGGTCCACGACGGATGCACTCGATGCGGTCGGCAACACCACCAAGGCCGTGACCAAGGGCTATGCCATCGGTTCCGCCGGTCTTGGCGCCCTGGTGCTGTTTGCCGCCTATACCGAGGACCTGAAGTTCTTCTCGTCCACGGCGGCGGAAGGTTCCCTGTTCCACGGCATCGATGTCGGCACGCTGTTCAACCTCTCCAACCCCTATGTGGTTGCGGGGCTGCTCTTCGGCGGTCTGCTGCCCTATCTCTTCGGCGGTATTTCCATGACGGCCGTTGGCCGTGCAGCCGGGTCCGTGGTTGAGGAAGTCCGGCGTCAGTTCAAGGAAAAGCCGGGCATCATGCAGGGCACGGAGCGTCCGGACTACGGCCGGGCGGTCGACATGCTGACACGGGCGGCGATCAAGGAAATGATCGTTCCGTCCCTGCTGCCGGTGCTGTCGCCGATCGTGGTGTTCTTCGTGGTCCGCGCTGTTGCAAGCCCGGCCGATGCCTTCGCGGCGGTCGGCGCCATGCTGCTCGGCGTGATCGTGACCGGCTTGTTCGTGGCAATCTCCATGACCGCCGGCGGCGGTGCGTGGGACAATGCCAAGAAGTCCTTCGAAGACGGTTTCATCGACAAGGACGGCGTCAAGCACGAGAAGGGTTCTGAAGCGCACAAGGCTTCGGTGACCGGCGATACGGTGGGGGACCCTTACAAGGATACCGCCGGTCCGGCCGTGAACCCGATGATCAAGATCACCAACATCGTGGCGCTGCTGCTGCTCGCGGTGCTGGCGCATCACTGATCGGAAGATCCTCGCGAAAACAGAAAGCCCCGGCGAAACGCCGGGGCTTTTTTTGTTCCGTCCGGAAATCCGGAGCCGGGGTCAGAGACCCAGGCTCGGGTTCGAAGCACCCTTCAGGATCTGGCTGAGGAAGCCGTAATCCGTGCCGCCGGTACGGGTCTTGCGGGTGATCAGGTCGACGATCTTGCCGTCCTGGAGGCCGTAATTCGCGATATCGCGCACATAGCCGTCATTATCGAAATAAACCGCGACGACCCGCTGCTCGACAATGTCGGGCGCCATGAAGGCCGTGGTTTCGGTGACCTGGGAAATATAATAGTACGCGTCGCCGTTCAGACTGGACGTCGTCGAGGGCGATCCAAGCACCAGTTCCACCTGCTCTTTGCTGGACCCGACCTGCACCTGATTCAGCATGTCGGTGGTCACCACGTGCCCGTGTGTGTAGGAGGTCGTGAAACAGCCGCCAAGCGGCAGGCTGATCAGAAGCGGAATAATCAGGGCGTGGGCCTTTATCGTCATACTCGTCTCTTGTCTTCCTTTAGGCCGGCCTTGCGGCTTTCTTCGATTTCGTTTCTTGGCAAAGTCCCTATCGTGGGATAGGGCACATGGCAACACAAGTTTGTATCCAATCGTTTTGAACGAGATCCGGAGACCACCATGCTTTTCGGCCTTTTTCGCCGTCGTCCGAGCGAAGGCGAGCACAAGACCTATTACGAGATCGTGGCTCAAGCGCGGCAGCCGGTGTTCTATACGGACTACCGCGTTCCCGATACGATTGACGGACGGTTCGACCTGATCATCGTCCATGCGGTGGTTCTGTTTCGAAGACTTGCAGGCGAGAGCAAGAAGGTTTCGGAGTTCTCGCAAAGCGTGTTCGATCTGTTCTTTCAGGACATGGATGCGAGCCTGCGCGAGATGGGGGTTACCGACACGCGTGTTCCGAAGAAGGTCAAGGCGATGGGCGAGGCATTCTACGGCCGCGCGGACGCCTACGCCCCTTGTCTCGCAAACGGGGATGTCGAGGGCCTTTCCGATGCGCTAAGCCGCAATATCTATACCGATGCGCCGGATCCGGTCGCGGAACGCGCATTGGCGCATTATATGATGGCGGCTGCCGGAGCGCTTGCAGCCCAGGACACGGCAGAGCTGATGAGCGGCAAGCTGGACTGGCCGGATCCGGCCGCCTTCGCACCGGAGGAGGACGCGCCGCTCGGCCGAAACGACGGACAAGAACAATGACAGGCAACAAATTTCCCTTTTCCCACAAGGTGCACGCGGATCGGCTGGGCGATCGCGAAGAGACCATTGTGATCGAGCCGGACAAGGCGGCGCTGAAACGGATCGCGGAGGCGAACGGCTGTGTGGACGTCGACCGGCTTCGCGCGGAGCTGACGCTGAAGCCCTGGCGCAAGGCCGGCGTCCGCGTCGTCGGCACGCTTGAAGCCACCGTCACCCAGCAATGTGTGGTTACGCTGGAACCGTTCAAACAGGAGCTTTTTGAAGATATCGACCGGACATTCGAACCGGTCTCCAGCCGTGCGCGCCGTCCCCGCGATCTGAATGAGGAAGGGGAGATCGAAATCGATCTCGAAACGCTCGACCCGCCGGACGTGATGGTGGATGGCGTGATCGACCTTGGAGCCATGATTTGCGAACAACTGGCGCTGAGCATCGATCCGTTTCCGCGCAAGCCCGGGGCCGTCTTCGAGCAGGAAGAGGAAAAAGACAGCGGCGAGGTGGAAGACAAACCATCGCCGTTCGCGGCTCTTGCCAAACTCAAGCAGGACCCGGAACACTAAAGGATACGCGAAAATTAACGGTTGTCTCGCGGTTGGAAACCGTTATGTTCGCCTGCGTTTGATTGACTTGCCGGCCCTCCGGCAGGGAAGAACGGGCGATGGCTTTCCCAAAGCCCTGCCTGGAGAGAGCTTCAAAAGACCCGGTTGATGGCGAAAACCATTCCAATATCCCTCGATGTCATGGGCGGCGATTCCGGCGCGGAGGTCGTTATTCCCGGCGCGGAGATCGCGCTTGTGCGCCATCCCGACATTCGCTTTCTGCTGTACGGCAACGAAAACAGTGTTCTGCCGCTTCTGGAGAAATATCCGCGGGTGCGGGACGCCTCGACTTTCCATCATTGCGACGTGTCGGTCGCCATGGATGCCAAACCGAGCCAGGCCCTGCGACAGGGCCGGTGGCGGTCCAGCATGTGGCGCGCGATCGAAGCGGTCAAAAGTGGCGACGCGGCCGTTGCCGTATCCGCGGGCAACACCGGCGCCCTGATGGCGATGTCCAAGTTCTGCCTGAGGACCATGGCCAATATCGAGCGGCCCGCGATCGCAGCGATCTGGCCGACGGCGCGCGGCGAATCCGTCGTCCTCGATGTCGGTGCGACCATCGGGGCGGATGCACAGCAACTGATCGACTTCGCTATTCTGGGCGGCGCCATGGCGCGGGCCCTGCAGGGCCTGGAAAGCCCGACCGTGGGGCTGCTGAATATCGGCGTCGAGGAAGTTAAGGGGCTGGAAGAGGTGCGCACGGCCGGGCGGCTTCTCCGGGAAACCAAGCTCCGGAAACTGACCTATGCCGGGTTCGTCGAGGGCGACGATATCGGCAAGGGAACCGTCGATGTCGTCGTCACCGAAGGTTTTGCCGGCAATATCGCGCTCAAGACCGCGGAAGGCACGGCAAAACAGATCGCCGGCTACCTGCGCTCGGCCATGAACAGGACATTCATGTCGAGAATCGGCTACCTGTTCGCCAAGAGCGCGTTTGACCGGCTCCGGGACAAGATGGATCCGCGCAAGGTCAACGGCGGGGTCTTCCTCGGCCTCAACGGCATTGTCATCAAGAGCCACGGCGGCACGGATGCCGAAGGCTACGCGGCGGCCATCGATCTTGCCTACGACATGGTGCGCAACGAACTGCTCCACAAGATCGCTCAGGATCTTGTGCATTATCATCGCGGACGGTTCGCCGACGCCGCGGCTACATCGGAAGGTGATTTGTGAGCGTAATCCGTTCAACCGTAATCGGCTGCGGCAGCTATCTGCCGGCCAAATGCCTCACCAACGCAGACCTTTCCCGGATGGTGGATACCTCCGACGACTGGATCGTTCAGCGGACCGGTATCAGGCAGCGCCATATTGCAGCCGAAGGCGAAATGACCTCCGATCTGGCCCTCAATGCAGCGCGCGCGGCACTCGAAAACGCGGGCGTGGATGCCCAGGACATCGACACCATCATCCTGGCAACGGCCACGCCCGATTACACGTTTCCGGCAACCGCGGTAACGGTTCAGGCCGGGCTCGGTATTCATCACGGCGCCGCTTTCGATGTGCATGCGGTCTGTTCGGGTTTCGTCTATGCGCTGACAACCGCCGACGCCTATATCCGTTCCGGAATGTCGAAGCGGGTGCTTGTGATCGGCGCGGAGACATTCTCCCGGATTCTGGACTGGAACGACAGAACCACCTGTGTCCTGTTCGGCGACGGCGCCGGTGCGGTGGTTGTCGAGGCTTCGGAAGGAACCGGGGACATTGCCGACCGGGGGGTTCTGACATCTCACCTGCGTTCCGACGGCCGGCACAAGGACAAGCTTTATGTGGATGGCGGACCGTCCGCGACACAGACAACCGGTCATCTGCGCATGGAGGGCCGGGAGGTCTTCAAGCATGCGGTCGGCATGATCACCGATGTGATCGAGGATGCCTTCAACGAAACCGGAACGACGGCCGACGATCTGACCTGGTTCATTCCCCACCAGGCAAACAAGCGAATCATCGATGCGAGCGCAAGGAAGCTCGGCATTGCGCCGGAAAAAGTCGTGACGACCGTCGACAGACACGGCAACACCTCGGCCGCCTCGATTCCGCTGGCACTCGATACGGCCGTGCGCGACGGGCGTGTGAAGCGCGGCGACCTCGTGCTTCTGGAGGCCATGGGCGGCGGCTTTACCTGGGGCTCCGTCCTGTTGCGCTGGTAATCCAGTTCCGGACAAGCCCGCCTCGGTATTTGCAATGATCGCAAGACTAATTGTTGACCGTTCCTTTGGGACGCAATACCGTAGGAATTTATAGCAAGTTCCACTGCAAAATCAGCCAGATCACTGGCGTTTCGAGGAGGGGTCATGGGTAGCAGGACTATCACCCGCGCCGATTTATGCGAGGCGGTGTATCAGAAAGTCGGTCTTTCCCGAACGGAGTCCTCTGAACTGGTCGAGCGGGTTCTCTCCGAAATTTCCGAGTGCCTTTTGAAGGGCGAGTCGGTCAAGTTGTCGTCTTTCGGGTCCTTCGTGGTCCGCTCCAAGGGCGAACGTATCGGCCGAAATCCCAAGACCGGACAGGAAGTGCCGATATCGCCGCGCCGCGTCATGGTGTTCAAGCCCAGCAACGTGTTGAAGCAGCGGATCAACGAAGCACTTACGGGTTCTTCTTCCTGATTGATGTATAAGGCGGCATGAGCTCTCAGGACAAAAGCCCGGACGCTTTCCGAACGATCAGCGAAGTTGCGGATGATCTGGATCTGCCGCAGCATGTGCTGCGTTTCTGGGAAACGCGGTTTTCGCAGATCAAGCCCCTCAAACGCGGTGGCGGACGTCGCTATTACAGGCCGGACGATGTCGAACTCCTGCGTGGGATCCGTCATCTGCTTTATGGCGAAGGATACACGATCAAGGGTGTCCAGCGGATCCTGAAGGAACAGGGCGCGCGCTTCGTGATGCAGATCTGGAAAGAGGATGCGATTCCCGTCCCGGTCATGCAGCAGGCCGCAGCCCAGGATGATCCGGGTGCCGAACGGCATGCTGAACAGCCCGGGCAGTCGGGAAAACTGATTCCGACAGCCGCCGGTACGATCGAACTCACGGATGACGAGGCGCCTCTGCCGAAAGACGTCCTCGCAGACACACATGTCCGGAACGCTGAGCCGTCCAAATCCGGTGGCTTGCGTTTCATGGACCGGTTTCGTCCTGAAAAGGAGGGCGAAGGAGCGGCGGGCGCGTCCAAGGCCATGTCCAAGGACGACGTCCGCCGTCTTCAAGCGACGCTGTTCGAACTTCTGGAATGCAAGCGCGTTCTGGATCAGGCTCGCTGAGTTTCCCGAACCGTTATTTCAGTTCAAGAACCGGGCAGATAACCGGGGCGGACGTTTGTCCGTCTGCTCATCACAAGGCACTGGACGGGTCGCTCCCTTTCCTTGTTGGGGCGGAAATGCCATGATACTCTTTCATTAACCATGACGGATTTTCCTGTTTTGGTTTGAAGCAGAGTGGGTGGGCATGCTTTTACTTCTGATCGCAGCCATTGTTTTCTATGTGGCGGCAGGTCTGGTCTTTTTCACTTTTTCCGTTTCGGAAATGATCGAAAACGGAAAGGGAGGCGCTGCAAGGATCATCTTTGCCGCGATTTATTCCGTGTTCTGGCCGGTCGCTCTTGTCGGGGTCAGTGTCACGCTATTCGCGATGAGATCGATCCGTCGCTTTATCCCCACGTCCGGTTGATAAACGCCGGGTTTTTCAGTCCCTGCAATTACATCGTCTTTACCAAGTGTTAACCTAGAAGAAATCCCGGAAAAGGTCGCTTTTTGCGCCTTTTTCTCGCGGAAATTTCTATGGGAATGTATTCGCGGGATACAGCTCACCCACGATACAGGTTGTAAATTATATCGCCTCGTCCCATGACACGAGGGAAGGTGGTGGAATTAATTATAATTATAATTACCAATAATACGAAAAGTATATCTTGGAAAACGGATAAATAATTTGACCGGAAAGGGGGCGAATTTTACGATATTTGAAATGATCAGGGGGAAGCCAATGCCAAAAGAACTCAAGGGCAACCAGGAAAATTGGCGTTGGGATGAAAGCGAAGAATGCTGGATCTGTTACGTTCCCCTGAGAATTTATCCCCGGAACGACGGACGGTTCGTCTCCTCCATCGGCGGAATGCTCGGAACGGAGGCCTTTGGCGCCTTCCAGGAAGCCGAATATGCGTTGTTCCTGGCGATTTACGGCAGGGATAAGCTCGAACAGGTCGAAAAATATGCGTCCCCCGACAATCCTGTCACGAACGAAGACCGGCGGAAGGCAAGGGAGTTGCTGACAACTTTGAAAACCGTCGGCGGCCCGATGTCCCTGACCTTGAAGGACAGGATCGACGAAGCAATCGGCTATCTCAAGGATGTCTCGGAAGACGACGACAAGTGAGGCAATCGCATCGCGTCAAACCGGGCGCCGGAACAACGGGGATCCGGCGGGATCGCTGCCAATATATTGCCTGGTGCCCGGCCTGAGACATAGGCGACAGAACGTTCCGCATTGTTCGCAGATCTTACCGCACTCATGATTTCTGTGTTTGTCGTGTTTGTTAATTGCGGGTTAAAGCGGAAAAACTAACCGGTAAGCAGGAACATAACTTGAGCGATCTCGCAATTTTCTTCTTAGTAATGCTTAAAAGCTATATAGACAATGAAAAATTGATTGTATGAACTTTACTTTAGTGAAGATATATATATTAGTTATTTTTAAATGTTGAAAAAATGGCAAACTATCTTACGGCATCTATTTTGGTTGCGAAATTATATCTGCTCGCGTTATGATTATGGTAAAGCTTTTTAAATGGAGGGTGGGGGAAATGAATAAGAGTACCATCTTGTATTTGCTATCAGTCATCTGCCTCTTTGCATTTGGAACGTCTGCGGCCAATGCAAATTGGATTTCGGCTGCGGCGTGTTTCATATTTCAAGGTGAAGCAAATTGCGGAGAGAGAAATACAGATATTGTTAATGATGCTGGTAACGGCATAGATTTACTTTACGATACTAGTAATGATTTGTACGACTATAAAAGCAGGGAAAAAATAGATGGCGAAACAAATGGCTATCCCGTATTTGTTTTTGAGTTTGAGAAAGATAAGGACTGCGACTCGAATGCAGCAAATGTATTAAAAAATAATAGATATGCCAATAAGCTGATTGAAAATTCCAAGCAATTTTTAAATCATTTTATTAGAATAAGAGATGGAAGTTCATTTATTACTTTAGAGATTCGCAATCAGGCAGGTCAACTTTACTACTTAACATATCTTGGATCTCTAAATCACGTTACGGGTAGATCGATTTTTCCTGCAAAAACAAGCGGTGAACTTGGCTTAATTTTCGATCCTGGAGAAGTGCTACAAGTTACCGTTGGAGTCCGCCATTCGGAAGACACTCAACCAATACAGGAACTTCAAACTTTGCTTCAATCTACAAATTCCCTGGAGAGGCAGGCGGGGATATATAAAATATCAAGTGGGTCTGACAATCCTCATGTTGTGCAATTTAGAGGTATTGTGAATGGAATAATTGAAAGATTTGATTTTCTGGGTTCTTTAAATATCGCTCAAGATATTGGTGTCCTAAAGCCAGAAAAAGGCCTATGTGTATATTTCAAGAATAGTCGAAATACGCGACTTCCGACATTCAATCTAAATGCCAGATTGGTCATAATAAAATCGATGGTGGAACTAGCTAAGGCAGATGGTGCTCAAACTATATTGAACCTTCAGGTGGAGAAAGGAGTGACCATGTTTGAATATTTGTATGGTCACAATTACACCAAAGAACTTTTTCAGTTGGCGACTGCCGGTTCAGCAAATCTCGATATAAAAATCCTGTGTAGTAATGTTAAATTAGCGGTTGGAAGGCTTAAGTATAATACGCTTGATCAAGCTTTAGTTACAAACGCAGTTTTGGAGCATTTTGAATCAAGGGTGAAACCAAAGTGGACCCAAGATGTGAAGAGTAGTTGCTTTTCTGGGGAATATTTGAATGCGATGGACGAAAATGGGCACGAAATATTCTTCGGACATTCACCTACTCAATAGCTAATAGTTTTGCGCTTGATAGGTCTCGAAATATTTTTGGCACATGCAGCGCGCGCTCGGCCGACTATAGCAACGTTAAATTAGGTTGTGTATTCGGCAAATACCAGCTGATATAGATTTCAGGTGAGCTGGATTCAAATGACCGTAGCTTTCCAGATGCATCTTAAGCGACATGCCTCGAAAAGTTGCCAAGTATCCAAGTTCCTGCGGTGTTTGGAAGTTTTTCTCGCTGTGCGCGATCCTACTAAGAAGTTGGAGCCTCCGGCAATCTCAGTGCTGTTCATATAATTCAGGCTGGTAGCGATAGCCGGCGTGCCGCAGCGTTTCTATATGAAATGGTGGCGCCTCACTAAATCCGTCGGGGTTTCTTTATCGCTATATCCCCCCTCGAAGACTATCACCACCAACCGTCAGCAGGCGTAGTGCACCTAGTTTCCGGTGGAATGCATCTTGTAAAAAGCGATATCGACTGTATTCAGCTTAGTGCGATTTATTGCACGAAGATTTTGTGAGGTGTTCTATGTTGATTTTTTTGGTCGGGCAGGCCGGATTTGAACCGACGACCCCTTCACCCCCAGTGAAGTGCGCTACCAGGCTGCGCTACTGCCCGAACGCGCCTTACCTATCTCTTTAAGGAGAACTGCGCAAGGCGCTTGTTTGGTACCAGGCGGAGATTGTGCCCAGAGTTTTAGGATTCGTTTTCGGTATCCGTTTGCGTTCCAGCCTGTCGGCGGCAATCAGCCCCCAGGCAATGCCGTAGAGCATATAGACATGGCGCCAGTGGTCCGTGTCGATGATCGCGCTCAGGATCACATGGGAGAAGAGCACGGCGAAGACGCAGTGGAGGAACGGCGTCCAGGGCCGGTGCTTGAACAGCAGCGGAAACAGCGACCCCAGCGTCCAGAAGACCATGACGATATAGACGGACCCACCCAGCCAGCCGTAGGTCGTGAAACCCTTCAGATAGACGTTGTGCTCGTCTTCGGGGAAATACTTGTTGAACTCCAGGGGCCCGAGACCGAGCGGATGTTCCATGACCATCTGGAACCCGAACGAGTAGCGGGCAAAACGTCCAAGCCGTGCGGCGTCGTAAGGCTGCTCGAGCTTGGCGCGCTGCTGGAACATTTCCGAGACGCTGTCGATCGACAGAACCGTGGCGATCAGCGCCACCACGGCCAGGACGCCGAGCGCTCCCAGAATCAGCAGCCTGAGGCGCCGAACGGGTGCCCGCTCGGTGATCAGCGCCAGAAGATAGACGATGAGGGACGCTGCCACCAGAACGCCCCATGCGCCACGGGAGAAACTCAGGAAGATCCCGAGCAGCAGCACCGGCAGCATCATAAACGTCAGGATATTGTCCTTCAGCCTGCCGAAAAACAGCCGCTGGATGAGCAGCATGCATGGCAGGGCCAGGAACGGACCGAACACGTTGGGATCCTGGAAGGTGCCGCGGGCGCGGTCGTAGAGCGTGAAATAATCGGCGCCGGGAAACAGGTGGAAGTAACCGGCGACGCCGATGGCGGCGACGAAAACCGAACTGGCGAGCAGGCCGCTTTCGATCGTTTTGTAGCGGTGCGGGTCGTCCGCCAGGATGGCGGCGTAGAAGATCGACGTGATCGCCAGGAAAACCGACACGGCCATGTACATCACAGCGACGCCGAATTCCCGGGCGAGCGGTACCGATGCGATACCGCCGGCCGAATAAAGCATCATGCAGACGACCAGCGGCCCGAATTCGCGCCGCAGCTTCAGACCGCAGGCAAGCCAGATGACCAGCAGGCCGGCCATGTAAAGCTCATAAGGCGCCGGTTCCCGGATGACGAAGCCGGACAGGAAGGCGGCCAGCCACAACGCGCCGTTGCCGATGCTTTTCGTGCTCAGCGCAATATGGGGATGAGGGGCGGCCGTCTGCCCGAATGCGGCCGTCCCTGCGCTCAATATGCGTTTTCCGAATTCAGCAGCCGGAACGGCGTCAGGAACAGGATCTTCAGGTCGAACAGGATCGACCAGTTCTCGATGTAATAGACGTCGCAGTCGACGCGTTTCTGGATTTTCTCCGGGGTGTCGACTTCGCCGCGCCAGCCGTTGATCTGGGCCCAGCCGGTGACGCCGGGCTTCACCTTGTGACGGGCGAAGTAGCCATCCACCACATCATCCCATGTCTTGTTGTCGGTGTGGGCGTTGACGGCGTGCGGCCGCGGGCCGACCAGGGACAGGCTGCCGGCCAGCACGTTGAAGAGCTGGGGCAGTTCGTCGATCGAAGTCTTGCGGATGAAGCGGCCGACGCGGGTCACGCGCGGATCGTTCTTCGTGACGACCTTTTTCGCCTCCGGATCGGCCATTTCCTGGAACATGGACCGGAACTTCAGCACGTCGATGATTTCGTTGTTGAAACCGTAGCGCTTCTGGCGGAACAGGATCGGCCCCTTGCTCTCCATCTTGATGGCGATGGCGGTTGCGATCATTACGGGGAAGAGCGTGAGCAGTGCCAGGCTGGCAAAGACGATATCGAACACCCGCTTTGCGACCATGTCCCAGTCGGTAATCGGCTTTTCGACCACGTCCACGAACGGCACGGTGCCGATGAAGGACGTGCCGCGGTTCCGGAACCGGACCTTGTCCGTGTGCGCCGACAGGCGGATGTCCACCGGCAGGATCCACAGTTTGCGCAGGAGTTCCAGAACGCGCTTTTCGGCCCTGAGCGGAATGCAGACGATCAGCATGTCGATCCGGGCCAACCGGCCGAACTCGACCAGCGCGCTGATGTTGCCGAGCTTGGGATAGCCGGCAACGACCGGCGGGGAGCGGTCGTTGGCCCGGTCGTCGAAAATGCCGCAGATGCGGATATCGCTGTCCGGCTGGGTTTCCAGGTCGTGGATCAGTTCGGCCGCAGCCGTTCCGCCGCCGACGATGATCGCGCGCCGTTCCAGCCGCCCGTTGGCCCGCCAGCGGCGGACAAGAGCGGAGACGACAAGCCGGACGCAGATCAGTCCGGCAAGGGCGGAGACGAACCAGATACCGGCCCATTGCTGCGAAATCTCAGCGCCGAAACCGGTGGTGAAGCGGATCACGGCCAGCATGACGAACACCATCGTCCAGCTCGCGGCGACACGGCCGATCTGGGACATTCCCCGGCCCATGACCGAAACCTGGTAGGTGTCGGACGCCTGGAAGAAGGCGAAGGCGAAGACGACCGAGATCCCCATGGCGACGAAATGCGCCAGGCCGAGGGTGGTCGCTCCGGCAACGGTATGGGCGGCGGCAACCGCGCTCAGCAGGATAAGACCCATGTCGACCGCGCGGACGGAGCCGGTGAGGACGGGGACCGAAACGCCATCGTCGTCCAGGGAAGCCGCGATTTCGAGCGCTTCCCGGGACAACCCCTCGGTTTCGCCCTCCTGACGTTCATCCTCCACAAAGGATGTGGCGTCACTGGCCTCCTGCAGATGATGCAGGCCATCGGTGAGCCTCTGGCGGAGGTCCGGGGTGTTGGAGGCCTTCTTGTGTGCCGAATTCCGGCCTCTTGTTTTCATGGCCGCGTTTCTCATTACTGGTTTCTCGATCTGGCAAGAACGGATTGTGCGCCGGTCACCGGGGCGGTGCGGGAAGAGGACTTGGCCGCAACGCTTTCGGGCGGCACGACACCGCGCAGCTCCTGATAGAGTGTGGTGATCCGGTCGCTCATCAGCTCGACCGAGAAGGTTTCCGCAAGACAGGTCCGCAGCCCTTCCGCGGCGATCTGGAGTTCGGCTGGCGATTCCATTGCCGATTCCATCGACATCGTCAGCTTGCCGATATGACCGGGCTCGATCAGGCGGGAGGCGAAGCGGCCGAAGATTTCCGGAATGCCGCCGACACGGGTGGCGATCAGCGGACGCTTGGCGGCCACCGTTTCCAGAATGATGTAGGGCATGGCTTCCGCCCGCGAGGGCACGACAACGCATTTGGCCAGCTTGAAGGCTTCCCGGGCCGGCAAGGCGCCGAGGAAGGTCACCTTGTCGCTCAGGCCGAAGCGTTCGACCATGGCCTTGTAGCGCTCTTCGTCCGGGCCTTCGCCGACGATCTTGGCGGTGGGGGCCGTGCCGGTCTTGAGGCGGATGTTGTAAAGCGCCTCGATGAACAGGTCCGTGCCCTTCAGGTCGCGCAGCATGCCGATATAGAGAAAGTCGGCGGCATCCGGATTTTCCGTGACCGGCGTGAATTCCTCAGGCTGCAGACCGTTATAGACAACCCGGGCCAGGGCCTTGGGATGGCCGACCTTGGTTTCGAATGCCGAATATTCGTAGTCGGAAACAAAGACCAGACCGTCGGTAAACCGCGCCAGCAGGTTCTCGATGCCGTGGTAGACACGGCCTTCCATGCGGTGCGGATCATAATGAAGGCTGCCGCCGTGCGGGCAGTAGATCCGGGTGACGTTCTGCCCCTTGAGACGAAGCAGGGTTCCGATGATGCGGGCATAGGCGCCGCCCTTGGCGCCATGGCCGTGCAGGACATCGGGCTTCAGGTCCCGGATGTGCTTGTAGATGTTCCAGGTCGCTGCCATGTCCTGGAACGTCAGTTGGCGCTGCATGGGGAACCGGGCGACACCCAACGCGAGTTTGGGCCGCAGTTCTTCCACGAGGGCATTGTCGAAATCGCTTCCGGTGGTGCTGTCGCAGATCACCCCGACCTGATGGCCGGCTTCGGACTGGGTCGTGGCCAGGTCCTTGATGTGGCGAAAGATGCCACCGATCGGCGAACGCACGCAATGGATGATCCGAAGCGGATCCGTTGTCATGGTACATGCTCCCTGTTCGAGCCTCCGGGCCTCTTTGAGCCCGTGAAGCCGATGAGCTGCACCTTACGACAGGGAGATGAGTCCGCGGTTAATTCGCCGTCACGTCAGAAGTAGCGCTCGCGGACGTAAATTGTGTCTCCGGGACGGATCGGGTCCGAAATGGGAACACGTCCGTTTATGATTTCACCGTTAACCTGACGGGTGATATCGACGTCCTGCTGCCGTGCCCGGCTGCTGAATCCACCCGCCGTGGCGATCGCATTCTGGACGGTCATGCCGGCGACATAGTTATACTGGCCTGCATTTTGCACTTCGCCCATGATGAAGATCGGACGGTAGCTGTCGACCTCGACCGATACATCCGGATCGCGCAGATATCCCTTGCGGAGTTTGTGCGCGATCAGGTTGGCCAGTTCCTGTTGCGTCTTGCCCCGCACGGCAACGAGCCCGATCAGCGGGAAGGAAATATATCCTGCCTGATCAACGGTATAGGTGTTTGAAAGATCCGTCTGCCCGAAAACGATGATGCGCAGCTTGTCGCTGGAATCGAGCTGGTAGGGCATGGTGAGGGTTTCGTGGAAAGCCGACGGCGGACGCCGGTAGCCACTGCAGGCGGCAAGACCTGTACAAAGCACCAGAATCAGGAATGCTCTCGTAAGCATCAACGAATCTCCTAACACACTGACCCAACATCCCAAGTCATGGTTAATGGTGGGTGAAGAGTGCAAACACAGTTAAGATGCATCGCAAAAACTGCGGAGGAAGGAATTAACGTTTGATCCGGCGTGTCGGTGAGCGTCTTAACCGAACGCTTACCCTGATTCGTCATTATCCGATCAATAGTTCGGAGTTTTGACGATGAATGCGACCCGCCCGGCGGTACCTTCCGATGACATGGCCCTCGATCTGAGCCGCCTGATGCAGGCGATCGGAGGGGCGCTGAGATGGCTCTTGCCTCTTGTCCTGATCGTGGCCGGCGGCTTTTTCCTGGCGCTTCAGCTGGTGCCGTCGAAATACAAGGGCGAGGCCAAGGTCCTTATAGAAAGCACGGACGGCAAATTCCCCGGTGCGACACGCGGGGTCGAGGAGGAACGCGCGCTTCTCGACGCCGAGGGGATTTCCAGCCAGGTGCAGCTTCTCATGTCGGCCGATCTGGCGCGACGGGTCGCCAAGCGCCTGGATCTGTCCTCCGTGCCTGAGTTCAAGGCCGCGATCGCCGGTTCCGCCCTGAATGACCTTCTCTCCCTGATCGGCCTTTCATCGGATACGGCGCGCTCCTCGGTGGAGGAAAAGGTTCTCAAGCATTATTATGAGAACCTGCAGATCTACCGTCTTGAGGGATCGCGTGTGATCGCGGTCGAATATTCCGCACAGGATCCGGAACTGGCGGCGGCTGTGGCCAACACCATTCTGGACGAATATATCGCCCTGCAGGCGAGCGCGAAGCGGGAAACCACGGAAGTCGCCGCGACCGCCATGGAACCGCAGATCCAGCAGTTGCAGCGGGAAGTGCAGGCAGCCCGCAAGGCGGTGGCCGATTACCGGTCGCGGGCCGACCTCCTGGTGGGCAAGGACAACCTGACGCTCAACCAGCAGCAGCTTGCCGATATCAGCAGCAAGTATTCCGCGGCCCAGGCGAAAAAGGCAGAAGCGCAGGCCAAGGCAGATCAGCTCCGGGGCTTGCTGAAGTCCGGAGGGTCTCTGGATACGGCCAGCGATGTTTTGAATTCCCAGCTCATCCAGCGTCTGAGGGAACAGGAAGTCGCCATTCAGTCGAAGATCGCTGAACTTTCCATCACGCTTCTGCCGAACCACCCGCAGTTAAAGGCGCTGAACTCCCAGCTCGCAGGCTACAAGAAGCAGATCCGCTCTGAAGTGCGCAAGGTGCTGGCAGGGCTGGAAAATGACGCAAAGGTGTCGGACCAGCAGGCGGCGGCCCTGGAAAAACGGCTGAAGGAACTGAAAACCGCAGCGGCCAGTTCCAATGCGGACCAGGTCAAGCTCAGCGAACTGGAGCGGGAGGCCAATGCCAAGGCGTCCCAGCTCGACACGCTCATGTCCAGTTTCCGCGAGGCGGATATGCGACTACGGGCCCAGGCGTTGCCGGCCGACGCCCGGATCATCTCTCGCGCCAGCATTCCGGTTGAACCCTATGCGCCCAAGGTTCTGGCGATCACCATCATCTCGGCGCTCGTGACCTTCGTTCTCGGTTGCGCCTATGTGATCCTGAGAGAGTTCCTGTCCGGAAACGTCCTCTATCCGGTCGAGGAGGAGGGCAATGCCCGCCTGCGGCCGACCCAGGTGCAGATGCCGGGGGCAAACTGGAACGGCCGCTACGAGACGGGCGGATCGCCGGCCTATTCCATGACCGGAAGTTTTTCCGGCTTTGACGCGCCGCCGGCCGCAAGGGCCGAGCCTCAGCCGGATGTCGTGGAAAGGGAACTCCCCCTTCGCCGTTCCCGGCAGGGCCGGAATTCCGGCCCGGCACAGGCTCGATCGCGAACCGACTATGACCGGGATATCGCGCCGGATTGGGTGGCCGATACGGGCTATGATGAGGATTGGGACGCCGAGCCGGCCGGGATGCCGGAGGCGGCGGCGCCGATCGAGGGCCGCACCGTGGTGCTCAGTGTCGACCAGGCGGAAGCGTCGCAGGCGCTGGCGCTGGATCTGGCGCGCAAGGCGTCGGAGGCCGGAGATGCCGTGTTGTTTCTGGAAGTGTTTCCCGAAGCCGACGATCCGCGCGCTGCTCCGGGCTTTTCCGATCTGGTGGCCGGGGTCAGCGCCTTTTCGAAGGTCATCTACCGCGACTCTGTCTCCGGCGTTCACATCATCGAGGCCGGCCGCTTGCCGATCGACGATCAGGCTGCAAGGAGCGCGCGGTTCGGCAAGGCTCTGGAGGCGGTGTTCCGGACCTATGATACGGTCGTGGTCAATCTGGGCACCATCGACGGCACCCTGGCCAGCGCCAGACTGCTCGGGTATGCCGACAGGATCCTGGTGACGTCGGCGGGAGGCGATTACGGTCAGGAGCTTAACAGTGCGGCCAATCTGCTGGCGCACAATACAGGAGCACCTGTCGAGGTCGTGAAGCCGGCCAACGGCAAACCCTCAGGGAAAAAGTCCCGAAGAGGTGCCGGCAGGGCCGCCTGAACAAGGGGTTGAGAGATTTCAGGCGGCGCCTGAAGGAGGCGTTGCCCGAAGTCAGCCGCCGAGTTTGCGGGCCAGTTGGCGGAACTTCCGGAACAGCTGCCAGAGTGTCTGCGAGTTGCGGATCTTTGCCTTGGCGAACTGTCTGGCCTTGATCAGCTGCAGGTTCAGCCGTCCTCTGCCTGTGACGGCGAGAAAACTGTCGCTGAGCGGCAATGGCTCCGACCAGGGGTGCTTGTAGCTTTCGTCGCCCAGTCCCAGATCGAGAACTTCGACCTGCGGATCCTCGCAGGCGGCCGCGATGATGTTCTTCAAGAGCACCACGCCCGGGCTCTGTGCAACAAGTTCGTCATGAGAAATCGAGGTCGAATAGCAGATCAGGCGATTGCCCTGGTGGAGGGTCAGATAGGTCGCCCGGATCTTGCCGCCGGCTTCCAGGGCACAGACCGTGAGCCGCGTATCGGCGGTCAGGTGCGAGCCGGTCGGGTGGAGACCTGCCAGCCGCTCCAGAAACTGGCGTTTTTCAGGAGTGGAGAACCCGCTCGGGACGCCGGCATCGGCTTCCCGTTTCGCGCGCTGTTCGAAAAACGCCTCCAGGCCGTGCCGGATGTCTGCGTCGGTCTGTGCCTTAAAGACCCGGAAATTGCCGGCTGCCTCGAGCTTGCGCTGCTTGCGCATCAGTTTCTTGGCGGACTTGTTGCTGAAGTTGGCGCGGAAGAGACTGTCAAAATCGCCGGTGATCGGACCCTCGAAATACGGGCTCGGGCTGTCTGTGCGTTCGCTCATCAGGAGCGGCGAGGACCGGTTGCCCCAGGTTTGCGGGATATTCGTCAGATGAAGCAGGTCTGCTCCGGCATGGAGGCAGATATCGCGAAGGATCCTGCTCATGGTTTCGGCCGGCATGGCGGCATGGCAATCCGGGGTCCACAGTCCCGTGTTCTGGTTCGTGTTTTCCTGTCCCAGAAAGGTGAGGGCGACACAGACCCGTCGTTGCTCAAGGCCCAACGGCAGGGCAAAGGCGAAGACATTGTTCTGCCGGGCGATCACCAGGAGCGGCTTAATGCCCCGGTCCTTGCCGATCGCCTCCTGCCATGCCTGTACCCAGCCAAGTCGCTGATAAGGCAGGCCGTCCGCCTGTTTTTCAAGCGCGGCCCAGGCCGGCGCGGCGTCCTCGAAATCCCGGTAGACGGTGATATCAAAACCTTCGGTTGTGAAGGCAATGCGGGCGTTTTCGCGAGCCGGCGCCATTGCATCAAAAGTGTCAGCGCTTGAAAATTTATAATCGGAGGCGGACTGAACGGCCATAAGAATCCCAGCGGGTGCAATGACTTCATCGGCACTAATAGCAACAAATAATAAAGAAAAAGTGGCTAGCTTCTGAGCCGGACAGTAGCGGGGTACGGTTTTTTAATGGGCGTTCGCAAAAAGCTATACAAGGCGGCGTTTCAGGTTCTGCAGCGAAGCGGACTGGGACAAGCCATGGCGCCCATAACCCAGGGATGTGGTGCGATATTCATGCTGCATCGGGTCAAATCCGCAAGTGCCGATCCGTTTCAGCCCAACAGCCATCTGGAAATCGAACCGGAATTCCTGCGCAAGGCGGTCGCCCATATCCGCCGGAACGGCTACGAGATCATCTCCATCGACGAGGCGGTGGACCTGTTGAAATCGGGCTATGGCCGCAAGCGCTACGCGGTGCTGACCTTCGATGACGGCTACCGGGACAACCTGGAGGTCGCCTATCCGCTGCTGCGGGAGCTGAACGCGCCGTTCATCGTCTACGTGGCGAGCGGCCTGATCGACCGGACGGCGGAAATCTGGTGGACCGCTCTGGAGCGGATCATCGCGGCGAATGACGAAATTCACCTGACCGGCGACAATGGCGGCGCGGGAATATCCTGCCGGACGACGGAAGAAAAAATTCTTTGCTACAACAAGATGTGTGCGTTCCTGACCAGGGAGGTCAGCGAGGTCGAGCAAAGGGCGATCATTCGCAGACTGGCAGAAAAATACGGCCTCGACCTGACCGGACTTGCCGATGAGCTGATGATGAACTGGGACGAGGTGCGTCAACTGGCCAGCGATCCGCTCGTGACCATCGGCGCCCACACCCACAATCATTATGCGATCGCGCGCCTTGGCGAGGCCGAAGCCCTTGCGGATATCGACAAGGGCGTCGTCCGGCTGGAGCAGGAACTCGGCCGCCGGCCGAAGCATTTCGCCTATCCCTACGGATATGCCCAGGCGGTGAGCGCGCGCGATGCGTCCCTTCTCAGGGAGTACGGCTTCAGTTCTGCGGTGACCACTTTCCCCGGCGTTTTGAAATCGGTCAATGCCCGCGATCCGATGATGTTGCCGCGCGTGTCCCTGAACGGGCACTTCCAGGACGGCTACATCATCGATCAGTATCTGACCGGTGCGCCTTTCGCGCTCTACAAATCCCTGAAGTGGCTTCGCTGACCCTCAGCTTCAGCCTCAGCCCTTCGCTCTGTCGGGCTTCTGCATCCATGAAATGATCGCGCCTGCCGGGATCACCCAGATCAGTCCGGCAATGGCGTAATAGATGAACTTCACCAGAATGGATGACTGCTGGAGGCTCATGTCGCCGATCACCATTGCGACGAAGGCGTAGACCACCACAAAAATCACCAGGGCAACCATGCCGACGAATTTCCGGAAAGAGGGAACCATTCCTGCTGACCTTTTCAGTGACCCGTATACCGATCGCGCTTGGTATAAAGTGTCGCAATTTGCTGCGGCGGGTTGCCGCTTTCCGTCTGCACCTATATCTCCTCCGGTCAAAGGTCAAATCCGGGAGTCCTCATGACTGCGTCTCTTTCCTCCTTCGCGGGCTTTTCGGCCGATGACATGGCCATCCGCCGCAATCGCGCGATGATCCGGTGGTGGCTCTATCTCGTCTGTTTTCTCGTTCTGGCGATGGTGGTTGTCGGAGGCGCGACGCGGCTGACGGAATCGGGTCTGTCGATCACCGAATGGAAGCCGATCCACGGGGTGATTCCGCCGCTCAGCGATGGGGAGTGGCAGGAAGAGTTCGAAAAATACCAGCAGATCCCGGAATACAAGATCATCAACAAGGGCATGTCGCTGGAGGAATTCAAGTTCATCTTCTGGTGGGAGTGGTCGCACCGGCTGCTCGGACGCCTGATCGGCGTCATCTTCTTCGTCCCCATGGTCGTGTTCTGGGTTCGCGGCCAGATCGAGCCCTGGCTCAAGCCGCGACTGGTGTTCGGCCTGTTTCTGGGCGGGCTGCAAGGGGCGATCGGCTGGTGGATGGTGGCCTCCGGACTGGTCGATCGGACCGATGTCAGCCAGTACCGGCTGGCGATTCACCTGACGACGGCCTGTTTCATCTTCGCCTATCTGTTCTTCATCGCCCGTCGCCTGAAACCGCGCGAAGGGGTGGCAGTCGAAGAACAGGCCGCTCTTGCGGGGTTCGGTCGCATGGTTCTTGTGCTCGTGTTCCTGCAGATTTTCCTGGGCGGGCTCGTTGCCGGACTGAACGCCGGACTGACCTTCAACACCTGGCCGCTGATGGACGGGCAGATCATTCCGCACGGTCTGTTCGCCATGTCGCCGGCCTGGCTTAACTTCTTCGAAAACGTGATGACCGTGCAGTTCCAGCACCGCACGACCGCCTACATCCTGATTGCCGCCGTCATCTATCTGCTCGTCAGGACGCGTCGGGTTTCCAGGTCGGCCCGGATCCTGCGGCCGGCATATCATCTCGCCGGCTTCGTCCTGCTGCAGGCGCTGTTCGGCATCCTGACGCTGCTTTATCAGGTGCCGCTGGACCTTGCGCTGACCCACCAGGCCTTCGCGGTCATCGTGCTCGCCGGCGCGGTCGACTACATGGCGTCGCTCAGGGGCAGTTATCCGGTAAAGGAATAAGTGCAGGCTTTATTCCGGACATTAAAAAAGCCCGCCGGGTTTGGCGGGCTTTTCCGTTTCAGAATCCGCTTCGATCAGGAATTCAGGGCCTGATCGAGATCGGCGATGATGTCTTCCGCGTCTTCCAGCCCGACGGAAATGCGGACCACGTCCGGCCCGGCGCCTGCCGTCGTCTTCTGCTCGTCGGAGAGCTGGCGGTGGGTGGTGGACGCCGGGTGGATGATCAGGCTGCGGGTGTCGCCGATGTTGGCGAGGTGGGAAAACAGCTCCACGTTGGAGACGAGTTTCACGCCTGCGTCATAGCCGCCTTCCACGCCGAAGGTGAAGACCGCACCGGCCCCCTTGGGCATGTATTTCTTCTGCAGTTCGTGGTGCTTGTCGTCCGGCAGGGCTGCATAGGACACCCAGCTGACCTTGGGGTGGGCCGCAAGGTGCAGGGCAACCTTCTTGGCGTTGTCGCAGTGGCGCTGCATCCGGAGCGGCAGGGTTTCGATGCCGGTCAGGATCATGAAGGAGTTGAACGGCGAGATCGCCGGACCGAGATCGCGCAGGCCGAGCACCCGGCAGGCGATGGCGAAGGCGAAATTGCCGAAGGTCTCGTGCAGCACGATGCCCTGATATTCCGGACGCGGCGTGGACAGCAGCGGGTAGCGGTCGTCCGCCGACCAGTCGAACGTGCCACCGTCGACGATGATGCCGCCCATGGAGTTGCCGTGGCCGCCCATGAACTTGGTCAGGGAATGGACCACGATGTCGGCGCCGTGTTCGATCGGCCGGCACAGATAGGGGGTCGCCATGGTGTTGTCGACCACCAGCGGGATCCGCTTGGCCTTGGCGATCTGGGCAATGGCCTCGATATCAACAATGATGCCGCCCGGATTGGCAAGGCTTTCGATGAAGATCGCCTTGGTGTTGGCGTCGACCGCGGCCTCGAAACTGGCGAGATTGGCCGGATCCGCCCATTTGACCTCCCAGCCGAAACTCTTGAAGGAGTGATTGAGCTGGTTGATCGACCCGCCGTAGAGCTTGTTCGCCGCAACGATGTTGTCGCCCGGCTGCATCATGGTGTGGAAGCACAGAAGCTGGGCGGAGTGGCCCGAGGCCGTGGCAAGCGCCGCCGTTCCGCCTTCAAGGGCTGCCACCCGTTCTTCCAGCACGGCCGTCGTCGGGTTGGTGATGCGGGTGTAGATGTTGCCGAAGGCCTGCAGGCCGAAGAGCGAGGCAGCGTGATCGACATCGTCGAAAACAAAGGACGTCGTCTGGTAGATCGGCGTCGCGCGGGCACCTGTCGCCGGATCGGGCTGAGCGCCCGCATGAATTGCCAGTGTCGAAAACCCGGGTATTCCTTCACTCATGATAGCCTCCACTCCTGTAATTTCCGCGCATACTGGCCGAAGCATACGTTAGCGTCAAAGGAAACCTATAGGTTGAAATGCTACTTTTTTTGGTTGTGTCTGTACTTTGCGGGAAATGCGCAGAAACGCTTCGGTTTCCAAAGGCCGGTCCATCCCTCAACCGGCAAAGGTCCTAGGTCCCGCCGCCCGGTTTCAGGCCTCTGTGCTGAAATCCGCTTTTCAGCGTCGGGCGTTTCGCCGACAGGGTCCGGGAATTGACGCCGGCCCAGCCGATTTCGCCCGACAACCGGCCGTATTCGATCTTCGGGCAGCGGTCCATGACCACCTTGATACCGGCGTCCTCGGCCTTTTTCGCCGCCGCGTCGTTGCGGACGGTGAGCTGCATCCAGATCACCTTCGGCAGGCGGCCTGACGCGATGATATCGTCGACGATCTGTCCGGCGGCTTCCGAATTCCGGAAGATGTCGACCATGTCCGGTGGTTCGGCAAGATCGGCAAGCGAGGCGTAGACGGTCTGGCCGAGGATCTCCTTGCCTGCCAGCCCCGGATTGACCGGCCAGACGTCATAGCCTTTCGCCAGCAGGTATTTCAGGACGAAATAGGAGGGCCGCACATTGTTGGCGCTGGCGCCGACCATGGCGACGGTCTTCACCTCATCGAGGATGTCCTTGATGTAGGCGTCGGAATACTGATCGTGGTTCATGGATTTTAGCTATCCGTCCATTCCGGCTTGCGCTTCTGCAGAAAAGCGCCGATGCCTTCTTCCGCGTCGCGGGCCATCATGTTTTCCACCATGACACTGGCCGCATGGTCGTAGGCTTCCGAAAGCGGCATTTCGAGCTGCTGGTAGAAGGCTTCCTTGCCGACCTTGACCGTATAGGCCGATTTCGAGGCGATGGTCTCGGCGTATTTCTGCACCACCTGTTCCAGATAGTCGGCCGGCACGATCCGGTTGATCAGGCCGAAGTCCTTGGCGGTCGATGCGTCGATGCTCTCGCCGGTCAGAAGCATTTCCATGGCCTGCTTGCGCGAGACGTTGCGCGACAGGGCGACCATGGGCGTGGAGCAGAACAGACCGATGTTGACGCCCGGTGTGCAGAAGGTCGCCGTATCGGTGGCAATCGCAAGGTCGCAGGAGGCCACAAGCTGGCAGCCGGCGGCGGTTGCCACGCCGGTGACAACGGCGATCACCGGCTTTGGATGGCGCACGATCTGCTGCATCAGGGCCGAGCACTGGCGCATGATGTGTTCGTAGGTGCCACGTCCGCGGTCGGCTTCGGCGCGGGCCGCGGTCAGTTCCTTCAGGTCGTGGCCGGCGCAGAAGACCTTGCCCTCGGCGCCGAGCAGGATCACGCGGACGTCCTTGTTTTCCTCCGCCCTGGTCAGTTCTTCCGACAGCGCGGTCATCATCTCCCTGGAAAGCGCGTTCATCCGCTCCGGACGCTGCATGACGATCCGGTAGACGCCTTCGTGCAACAGGGTTGAGAGAAGCGGCCTTTCGGTCGGGCTGCTGGAAGCGGCTGCTGCGTCGGACATGGATTTGATCCCTGAAGTTTCTGTCTTTCCGGTCTTATAGCCGATCCGGGCGGGGCGGCGATAGCCGGGAGACGACATTCGGACGGATGGAGAACGGCATTTTACGTCTTTACAGTTCCACCGACGGCGCGCGTTTGATTTCCTTCAGGACCACGTTCGTCTGCGCGCCTCTGACCGCCGGCAGGCGGAACAGGAAGTCGTCGAGGAAGCGGTTGTAGGCGTCGATGTCGGTGCAAACCACGCGCAGATGATAGTCGGCCTAGCCTGTCGTCGCGTGGCAGTCCTGGACCTCCCTGCGGCCGGCGACGGCGCGGATGAAGGCGGCGATGGCGTCCGGGTCGTGGCGGGCAAGCTGCACGTGGACGATGGCGTGGAAGCCCATTCCCAGCTGTTTCGGCTGCAGGATGGCGCTGTAGCGTTCGATGACGCCTGCCTGTTCCAGCGCGCGTACCCGGCGCCAGCAGGCGGACGGCGACATGCCGACCTTCTCGGCAAGTTCCGCATTGGGGATGCGGCAGTCCTCCTGCAGGAGCGCCAGCAGGCGGCGGTCGCGGTCGTCGAGATCCATATGGTCAATGTTTCCGTATTCTGGATATCAATCGGATAATTCATCCATCATTTAACGGTTCTCCGTCCTTTCTGGAACCTTTTTTCGCTTTCTGTCTGGCAAAATATACCGGAGAGAGAAAAGGAGAGGGCCGTCATGCTCCAGCGTCACAGCCAGATCGGCGATTACCGGCTTAGCGATCGGTTCGAGCGCAGCGAAGGCCGGGTGTTCCTGACCGGAACCCAGGCGCTTGCGCGCATCATGTTCGATCAGGCCCGCCGCGACCGGGATCAGGGATTGAACACTGCGGGGTTCGTTTCCGGCTACCGGGGATCGCCGCTCGGCGGGCTCGACCTGGAACTGTGGCGCAACCGGGCCAAGCTGGAGCAGGACCGGATCACCTTCATGCCCGCGGTCAACGAGGACCTGGGGGCGACCGCCGTTTTGGGCGCGCAGCAGGCGGTGCTCGATCCGGATTGCGAGGTCGAGGGCGTCTTTTCCATGTGGTACGGCAAGGGGCCGGGTGTCGACCGGTCCGGCGATGCGCTGCGCCACGGCAATGCCTATGGCTCGGCGCCCAAGGGCGGCGTGCTGGTGGTGGCCGGCGACGACCACGGCTGCGTTTCCTCGTCCATGCCGCATCAGTCGGACGTGGCCTTCATGACCTGGTTCATGCCGACGCTGAACCCGGCCTCGGTGGAGGAATACCTGGAATTCGGCGAATACGGTTTCGCCCTGTCGCGGTTTTCCGGCACCTGGGTGGGCTTCAAGGCGATTTCGGAGACGGTGGAATCCGGACGTTCGGTGGAGCTCAAGCCGGACCGGCGCTTCATCATCCCTGAGTTCGATTTCCCCCCGGGCGGATTGCATGTGCGCCGCGCGGACCTACCGAGCGTCGAGATTGAGACCCGCATCGGCCATAAACTGAGGGCCGTGGAGGCCTTCGTGGAGGCCAATCCGATCGACCGGCACATCTATGAGGTGCTGGATGCGCAATTCGGCATCGTCACCACGGGCAAGGGGCATCTGGACCTGATGGAGGCATTGCGCCTGCTCGGTCTCAACGAGGCCAGATGCCGGGAACTCGGCATCGACATCTACAAGGTGGGCATGGTCTGGCCGCTGGCGCGGCGCGATGCGCTCGACTTCGTGCGCGGCAAAAAGGAAGTCCTCGTCGTTGAGGAAAAGCGCGGCATCATCGAAAGCCAGTTCAAGGAATATTTCTACGACTGGCCGGGAGACAAACCGGAGAAGATGGTCGGCAAGCACGACGCGGCCGCGACCCGCGACCTGGTGCCCTGGACCGGCGAACTGGAGCCGCTCACACTTGTTCCGATCGTCGCCGAACGGCTGGACCGGTTCTTCCCCGGTGAGGCGCTGCCGGAAAAGGCGCGCGCGCTCCTGGCGCCGCAAAAGATCGTGCTCAACACGGAAGGGGCGACGCGCACGCCCTATTTCTGCTCCGGCTGCCCGCACAACACTTCCACCAAGCTGCCGGAAGGCAGCCGCGCCGGCTCGGGCATCGGTTGCCACGTGATGGCAAGCTGGATGGACCGCAGCACCGACGGCTACGCCCAAATGGGCGGCGAGGGCGTGCCGATTGCCGTGCGCGGGATCTATAACGGCGGCCGGCACATGTTCCAGAACCTGGGCGAGGGGACCTGGTACCATTCCGGCTCGCTCGCCATCCGCCAGGCGGTCGCGGCGAAGGCCAACATCACCTACAAGATCCTCTATAACGACGCGGTCGCCATGACCGGCGGCCAGCCGGTGGACGGGCCGGTCAGCGTCGCCGGCATCGCCCAGGCCTCAAGGGCCGAAGGGGTCGAGCGCATCGCGGTGGCTTCCGACGACATTTCCAAGTTCGATCCTGCCGAGTTCCCGTTCGGCACCACATTCCACGACCGGGCAGAGCTCGACCCGCTGCAGCGGGAACTGCGCGAGGTGAAGGGCGTCAGCGTTCTCATCTACGAGCAGACCTGCGCCACGGAAAAGCGCCGGCGGCGCAAGCGCGGCAAGATGGAAGATCCTAAGCGCTTCGCCTATATCAACCCGCTGGTGTGCGAGGGCTGCGGCGACTGTTCCCTGGAAAGCAACTGCCTCAGCGTCGAACCGCGCGAGACCCGCTTCGGGCGCAAGCGCAAGATCAACCTGTCCACCTGCAACAAGGATTTTTCCTGTCTCAACGGATTCTGCCCGAGCTTCGTCACGGTGGAAGGCGGCGAACGTGCCGTTCACGAGGCTCCCGGCCTTGATCCGCTGGCGCTCGCCGCCCGGCTGCCGGAACCGGAGATGGCCGTGCTCGACGCGCCCTTCGACCTGCTGGTGGCAGGCGTCGGCGGGACCGGTATCGTGACCGTCAGTGCGCTCGTCACCATGGCGGCCCACCTGGAAGGGCTTGGGTCCAGCGTGCTCGACTTCACCGGCTTCGCGCAGAAATTCGGCACGGTGCTCGGCTATGTCCGACTGGCGGCGGCACCGGAAGACATTCACCAGGTGCGCATTGAGCAGGGCGCTGCGGATGCGGTGATCGGTTGCGACATCGTCGTCAGTTCCTCGCCCAAGGCGTCGACCCTTTACCGGCAGGGGACGAAGGTCGCGCTCAACACGGCGGAAATGCCGACCGGCGATCTGGTGCTGCGGCGCGACGCTGACCTCAAGATCGGCACCCGCGAGGCGGCGATCCGCGCCGCGGTGGGCAGCGAGAATGTCACGGCGATCGATGCCAACAGGATCGCGGAGGAACTCCTGGGCGAGCAGGTCTTCGCCAATATCATCATGCTCGGCTTCGCCTGGCAGCAGGGGCTGGTGCCGGTGAGCTGGCAGGCGCTGGACCGGGCCGTGGAGCTCAACGCCGTGCAGATCGACAAGAACCGCCGGGCGCTTGCCATCGGCCAGCTGCTGGCGGCCGAGCCTGAAGCGCTGAAGCCTTATCTGAACCGGTCGGAAGAAGAAGAACCAAGCCTTGATGATCTGATTGCGGAGCGGGCTGCGTTTCTCACCGGCTATCAGAATGGAACTTACGCGGAGCGCTACCGGAAAACCCTCTCGGTCTTCCGTTCGGCCATGCCGGACGAGTTGACGGCAATCGCAGCCAGGGCCCTGTTCAAGCTGATGGCCTACAAGGACGAATACGAGGTCGCCCGGCTGCACACCGCCATGGGCTTCGACGAGGAACTGGCGAAAACCTTCGCCGGCGACTTCAAGGTCCGCTACCACCTTGCCCCGCCGCTGCTGCCGCTCGGCAAGGATGCGCGCGGACGGCCGAACAAGCGCGCCTTCGGTCCGTGGATCCGTCCCGCGTTCAAGCTGCTTTCGGGCATGAAGGGGCTTCGCGGCACCTGGGCCGATCCCTTTGGCCACACGCACGAACGGCGGCTGAACCGCAGCCTGATCTCCTGGTACGAAGGCGTATTGGAGACGGTCGCCAAGGCCGGCGACGAAAACCGCGAGACCGTGGCGGCCCTGCTCAAGACCCCACTCGACATGCGCGGCTACGGCCCGGTCTTCGAGGCGGCCGTTGAGAAGGAACAGGCGCGGGCGGAAAAGCTTCTGGCGGACCTCGGCCACGGTGCTTGAAGGCGGGGAGGGGCAAGACTGTCTTCCCAATTAGCCTGCGATCCCCGCCTGATCAGGCTCTCACGGGTGCGGCAGGGGAAATCCGTGACGCTCCGTTAGGGCCTTCAGAATGCCGTCCTTGTCGTCGATGAAGGTCGGACGGCCGGTCACCGGATCCCGTTGATCCGACAGGACAAGAACGGGCAGGCTTTGGTTTTCGGAGCCAAGTAGGTCCGCGATTTCCGTTCTCGGTCGCGGCCAGGCAATGCGGCGGACGTCGATCCTTGTCGCGAGATCCGGGAAAGAGGCGAGCACGCCTTCCATCAGGGCGCAGTGCCAGCAATAGAATGTTGCGCCCGGATAGTCGGGATCGGAAAACCCCGGCCGTAGCAGGTAGAGCCTGTCTTTCATGCGTTCGTCCGAAGTGGTGCGGCAGCGGCAGTCTCTTCGATTCTGCGGCTCTGCGAAAGGCCAGCCACGTTCCCGCTTGCATTCGCTCATTGTTGACGTTTACGTAAATGGAAATTGCGAAAGCAAAGCGGAATCGGAACCATGTTCCGACGGGGAGGGATGAATGCAGCCGGTGATGAGTGTCGCGGAGATATCTGAGTTTCTGGACCGGGAATTCCCGCAGATCCATGCGGGCGGACGGGTCTATGCCATCGACGCGATTTCACCTGGCGAGGCGGTTGTCCGGCTTTCGGCCAACGAGATGCATCTGCGGCCCGGCGGGACGGTGTCCGGCCCGTCCATGATGGCGCTCGCCGACCTTGCGGCCTATGTGGTGATCCTCGCCCATATCGGACCGGTGGCGCTGGCGGTCACCACCAATCTCAACATCAACTTCCTGCGCAAGCCCGAGCCGGGCGACCTTGTCGCCACCTGCAAACTGTTGAAGCTCGGCAAGCGGCTGGCGGTCACCGAATGCGGCATCGGCGGGGAGGGCGAAGAAGAATACGTCGCCCACGCGACGGCAACCTATTCGGTGCCGCCGCGCTAAGCGTTCGTGTTGATGCCTGCCGTATCAGGCCGGCTGGCGCAGATGCAGCGCGCTGCGGATGACCCTCATCAGGACGTAAGCCGCCACAGACGCGCCTGCGAGAATGCCGGTTGCCAGGCCGGCATCGCTCGTGGTGCCGAACGGCAGGCCCATCGCAGTTGAATAAATCGCGATCAGGATGCCGACCACCGCGCCGGTCAGGACGACGCAGAGGAGTTGGGGAACCACGTCCCCGTTCATCCAGGCCGGCATGCGGGCCGACCGGTAGACGTCGCTGAGGATGAGATACAGGAGAATAACGGCCGCAAAGGCGGCGCCTGCCTCCACGAGGGACAGGACAGAAGAAGCGGAAACCATTTTATAGAGGGTCCACAAGGGGCAAGTGCCCGATACGCGATATGCCTTCGCGCCAAGCTTTCCGGCCGGGCCTGTGGGCGGATGCGGGGTTCGGAAACAAGGGTTTCTGAGCCTGGAATCAAGCGCCCGGTTCTTCCGTTCCGGAGCGCCTATTTTCCGCCTTGTGACAGCATTTCGGCAAGCGGAATCTTCAGCCGTTAGCGGGAATTTTCAGGTGTTTGGTGGCGGGTCAGGACGTAAGGCAATAAGGGAAGGCCAGGAAAAAGGGTAATTTCCGACCGGATTTTTGCGGTAATATAATACCGTTTTTGTAAACCATTGTTTTTGCTTTAGAAAATAAGTCGTAGCCCGAATAAACTTGCTTGACCGGCTTTTTGTGCCGGCGTATAAGCTGCGCCGACGAATGTGAAAGTCCGTCCGACGCCTTCATAAGGGGCGCGCGGGCTTTTTTGTTTCAAGACCAAGAACGGATCAAACTCATGAAGACCTTCTCTGCCAAGCCGGCTGAGGTCGAGAAAAAGTGGATCTTGATCGACGCGGAAGGCATGGTCGTCGGCCGTCTGGCTGCCTACATCGCCAACCATCTGCGCGGCAAGCATCTGCCGACCTACACGCCGCATGTCGATTGCGGTGACAACATTGTCGTCGTCAACGCCGACAAGGTGGTGTTCACCGGCCGCAAGTACGACAACAAGAAGTACTACTGGCACACCGGCCACCCGGGCGGCATCAAGGAACGCACCGCACGCGGCATCCTTGAAGGCAAGTTCCCGGAGCGCGTCCTTGAAAAGGCTGTTCAGCGCATGATGCCGGGCGGCCCGCTGTCCAACAAGCAGCTGAAGAACCTCAAGGTCTACTGCGGCCCGAACCATCCGCATGAAGCTCAGTCGCCGGTCCTGGTCGACGTCAAGAGCCTCAACGACAAGAACGACGGCAAGAGGGCTTGAATATGGCTGAGCTGCAATCCCTGGAAGAACTGGGTGGCGCTGTCGATACCGCTGCCCCCGAAGCCCCGGTCCATGTCCAGAAGCTGGACGCACAGGGCCGTGCCTATGCCACCGGCAAGCGTAAGGACGCCATCGCACGCGTCTGGGTGAAGCCCGGCACCGGCAAGATCATCGTCAACAAGAAGGACATGACCGAGTATTTCGCTCGTCCGGTCCTGCAGATGATCCTGCGCCAGCCGATCATGCTCACCGACCGTGACGGCCAGTACGACGTCATCGCCACCGTGACCGGCGGCGGTCTGTCCGGCCAGGCCGGTGCAGTGCGCCACGGCCTGTCCAAGGCTCTGACCCACTACGAGCCGGAGCTGCGCGGTATCCTGAAGAAGAACGGCTTCCTGACCCGCGACAGCCGCGTCGTCGAACGTAAGAAGTTCGGTAAGCGCAAGGCCCGCCGGTCGTTCCAGTTCTCCAAGCGTTGATCGCCGGACATACTGGTTCCCAAGTTCAAGAAACCCGCCGGAGCGATCCGGCGGGTTTTTTTGTGTCCGAAGCGTTGGGGCAGGGCCAGAAGGGGACGTAAGTTGGCGGCCCGGACGGCTTGTCCGTCCCGCCCAAACCGGCTAGGGCTTTTACTCCTCAGGTATCCGGACCGTGGAGCTATTGATGGATACGAAATCCCCCCTTCCGATCGACAACGCCTTTCTGGGCCAATCGCTGAAAGGCGGCTCCCATGAGCCGACATTTGCAGGCGCGTTGAGTTTCATGCGCCGCCGCTACTCGCGCGATCTGAACGGCGTCGATCTTGCGGTCTGGGGCATTCCCTTCGATGCGGCGGTTTCCAATCGGCCGGGCGCGCGGTTCGGCCCGCAGGGGGTGCGCCGGGCATCGGCGATCTTTTGCGGCGACCCGCAGTATCCGTTTCATTTCGATCCGTTCGAGACGCTTGCCGCGGTCGACTACGGCGACTGCGTCTTCGATTACGGCCTCCATGCGGAAATTCCGGGCCATATCGAACGGCAGGCAACCGAGATCCTGGATGCGGACGCGCATCTTTTTTCCATCGGCGGCGATCACTTCGTCACCTGGCCGCTGCTCAAGGCCCATGCGGCGAAGTTCGGCCCGCTGGCGCTCGTCCAGTTCGATGCCCATCAGGACACCTGGGACGACGACGGCGGGCGGATCGACCACGGCAGCTTTGTCGGCCGCGCGGTCCGCGACGGCATCATCGATCCGGAACGCTCCATCCAGATCGGGATCCGCACCCATGCGCCCGATACGTTCGGCATCGAGATCATCCACGGTTATGACATCGATACGCTCGGCATCCAGGGCGTGATCGAGAAGATCGAGGCCCGCACCGGCGTCGGTCCGGCCTACATGACCTACGATATCGACTGCCTCGATCCGGCCTTCGCTCCCGGTACGGGTACGCCGGTCTCCGGCGGTCTGTCGTCGCGCGAGGCGCTCGCCATCCTGCGCGGGCTTGGCGGGATCGATTTCGTCGGCGGCGATGTGGTCGAGGTGGCGCCTGCCTATGATCATGCCGATATCACCTCGATTGCCGGTGCCTCCGTGGCGCTCACCTATATCGGCCTGCTGGCAGAGCGGCGGGCGAAGCAGCCGCAGTAGCGATAATGTCCAAGAGACGGGTCTAGCGCAGGACTTCCGGATAAAACGCGAGAAGACCGCCCAGCCCGATCATCAGGAGGCCACCGGCAAGCTTGCAGAAGCCGGCGTATTTCTCGCCCGCAAACCGGTCGACGGCAAAGGCGGCGGCGAGAAAGATGGCCAGATCGTCCAGCATGAAGAACAGGACGTAAAGCAGGATGTAGAGATAGTAGGCTGGCGTCGAGACGTCCGCGACCGACAGCACATGGGTGAACAGGGCGGGCATGGCCGACGAGCAGATGAATTCGATCGAGTTCACCGCGAAGGCAAGGCCGACGATGCCGGCGAAACTCATGAGCCCCAGCGGTGAGGCGACCAGATGGCGGATCCTCAACCGGGTCTTCTGGCGGGTGTCCATGTCACCGACCGCGCAGACCAGCTGGCCGCCGCTCCTGACGAAATCCTCCAGACTGAGCGCGCCGAAATAGATGGCCGCAAGCCCGATGATCACCGTCAGGGCGTGGATATAGCCGAGAACCAGAAACACGTTCAGCCAGGCGGTCATGAACAGGAAGTAGAGGACGCCGGAGGCCAACAGGAAGGTGCCGATCAGGATGTAGATCCGGGAGCGGTCCTTCATGCCGATGATCAGAGAAATCAGATAGACCAGCACCCACATGGCGCAAGGGTTGAAACCGTCGATCACGCCGAGCACGACGGCAAGGGCCGGCAGCGACAGTTTGAACGGGTCGATTTCGCCGATGACCGGCAAGTCCAGTTTGTCCTTTTCCGGTGCCGGCTCGGAAGCCGTCCCGGGATTATCCGCGCCGTAAAGGGCCTGTTGGATCCAGTATTCGATCAGGGCGCCGGTGGTATCTGCCTCGTGGAAGCCGAGCAGGTGCCTGTCGCCGATAAAAAGCAGCGGGGTCGCGATCTGATCGGTCGGCAGGCCATGGTCCTGCATGAAGCGGACCATCAGCTCCAGTTCGTCATTCAGATTGATGTTGTGTGTGACCAGATGGAGACCGGGATACTCCGGCTTGATCTCTTCCAGGAAGGCCAGTTCCTTCCGGCAGTGCGGGCAGCCTGGCGAATAGAACACGTGAACGGTGACGCCATCGCTGGCAGGAACCGCCGTCTCGGCGGCTTGCTGTTGTGGTCCCCGTATCAGAAGAGCTGCGAGAACAACGCAGAGAACAACGAGAAGCCCGGTGCGGAACCGGTTCTGAAAGACCGTCTTCAGGAGGGCTGTGCTGCCTGCCATGCGATAGGGTCCGCCTGCCTCAATCTCATGCGTGTTATGCCATTGTCCGGCATAGCGTTACTGGGGACGTGGTTACGCGACGCAGGCGAGGCGTCAGCGTTGCAGGTTGCACGTGGTCTTGCGCTTCTGCCTGTTGTCGTTGTCCGGAACGGACGTCCAGAACCGGTAGAGCGGGTGCGCGTCGTGCATGCGTTCGTAAAGCGCCACCATGCGGTCCAGAAACACCAGTTTTCCGGCATAGGTGACGACCATTCCCGAGACCGTCAGCCACAGGTGGGTCTCGACGGCGCCGAGAACGGCGACGACAAAACCGACGCCGGCGACCAGGGACAGCAGAAGCGCCTTGTTGGCATCCTCGCGCGGTATCGGAACCAGCATGCGGTTGAGCCAGATCCGTTCGCCCAGGGTGGCCTTTGCGGCCCATGAACCCAGATAGGAGGGCGGAGAAAACAGGCGCGGATTGAGCCAGAGCCAGACGATCACCAGACCCGTGGCGAGTGCGGCAAGGCCCGCACCGATCCAGACGTGGCTCCAGATCGCCAGAAGAAGCAGGGGAAGCGTCGCCATGCGCGAATAGACGCTGAGCGGAGAGGCGTGGCGGTTCCAGACTTTCGGGGACATGCCGAGGGCCCTGATCTGCCCGGCAGGCATCGCCTGATAATGCCTCGGTCGAGGCATGGGTATCCGTTGGGCCTGCTTCATCGCATTGTCCGGTTTGTCCGCTCCGTTTTCTTGTCGGCGGATCAATCTAGCGCTTCTGCCTGTTTATCGCAATTTCCGGTAATCGGTTTTCCTGCGGGAAACATGTCGCATATTGACGCTGAAAACTCCAAACTGCCGTAGCGTCTTTGCCGGAACGCGATAAGACTGCAGTAGAGGGTCAGACCCGTGTGGCAACGTAGCTTCCCGGTGCGTCGCCGAGAATCTTCATGCGATAAGCGCCGGGTTTTCTGGCCTTGGCGAGGGTGGCGTCCTGATTGCGGATCCAGGCGTCCCAGTTGGGCCACCAGGAGCCGGGCGTTTCCGTTGCCTTCGCAAGCCAGTCCTCAAGCGTGCCCTGGGGCTTGCCGTTGGTCCAGTACTGGTACTTGCCCTTGGCCGGCGGATTGACGACGCCGGCGATATGTCCGGAGCCGGACAGGACGTATTCCACCGGTCCGCCGAAACAGCCGCAGCCGACGAAAACCGATTTGGGCGGCGCGATGTGATCTTCGCGCGTGGCGAGATTGTAGATCGGGATCTTGACCTTCTTCAGGTCGAGCTTCTGGTTGTCGATCACCATTTCGCCCTTGGAAAGCTTGTTTTCCAGGTAGCAGTTGCGCAGGTAAAACGAATGGTTGGCCGCCGGCATGCGGGTGCTGTCGGAATTCCAGTAGAGCAGGTCGAACGGGAAGGGGTCCTGGCCCTTCAGGTAGTTGTTGACCACATAGGACCAGATCAGATCGTTGGAGCGCAGCATGTTGAAGGCGGACGCCATCTTGCTGCCGTCCAGATAGCCGCGCTCGGCCATCCGCTTTTCAAGAACCTGGATCTGCTCTTCGTCGACGAAGACCTTCAGGTCGCCGGCATGGGTGAAATCGACCTGGGTGGTGAAGAAGGTCGCCGTCTTGATCCGTTCGTCGCCCTTGGCGGCCATATAGGCCAGGGTGACGGCCAGAAGCGTACCGCCGACGCAATAGCCGATTGCGTTGACTTCCTCCTGCCGGGTGGCGCGCTTGATGATATCGAGCGTGTTGAGGATGCCCTCCTTCATGTAGTGCTCGAAGCTCTTTTCAGCCTGGCGCTCGTCCGGATTGACCCAGGAGATCACGAACACCGTGTGACCCTGGTCGACCGCCCATTTGATGAAGGATTTTTCAGGCGTCAGGTCGAGGATGTAGAACTTGTTGATCCAGGGCGGCACGATCATCAGCGGCCGCTTCAGGACCTCGTCGGTCGTCGGCGAGTACTGGATCACCTGGCAGACGTCGTTTTCCGCGATCACCTTTCCCGGGGTGGTGCCGAGATTGACGCCGAGTTCGAACTTGGTCGGGTCGGTCTGGCGGATCTTCACGTCGCCGCGGCCGGCCTTGATGTCCTCCACCAGGTGCTGCATGCCCTTGACCAGGTTTGCGCCGTTGCTTTCCATGGTCAGGCGCAGGAGTTCCGGGTTGGTCAGGACGAAGTTCGACGGCGAAATCGCGTTGGAAATCTGCTTGACGTAGAACTCGGCCTTGTGCCGGGTGTGTTCATCGAGCTCTTCAGCCTCCAGCACCATGTCCTCGGCCCATTTGCTGGTGATCAGGTAAAGCTGCTTGATGAAGTCGAAGAACTGGTTCTCGTTCCAGTCCGGATCGGCGAAGCGCTTGTCGCGCGGCGGGGCGGTGACCGCAGGCGCGACGGTTTCACCCATCATCCGCTTCAGCGAGGAATTCCAGAGCTCGATATAGCCGGACCACAGGCGCGACTGGGCTTCGACGGCCCGCTGGGGATCGGAAATCCAGTATTCGCTCACCTGGGCGAGCGTCTTGATGACGCCGGTCAGTTCGTCCGTGGAGTCGTGCGTAATCTCGCCCTTCTCGCGCGGCTCGATGTATGCGGCCAGTGCCTTTCCGGCATTTTCGAGCGTCTTGGCGAGGTTTTGGGCAAAGGCTTCGGGGTTGTTGATGATATACTGCAGCATGGGATGCTGACGGTCGTCGGCCATATGCGCGCGTGTCCTCCGAACTTATCTCTTGTTGGCGCAATGAATGATTGCTTGCGCCAGTCCCCGGCATTATCAGTCATTTATGACATATATAGTGCCGTGACGTCGATTGGGAATTACAGGTGACCTGGCAAACAGTGGTGTTTCTCTTCTGTCTTGGGGGCTTCCTTACGGGATGCGCGATGAGCGATGAAACCTCGCTCGTCGGTGCCCTGAATGCGGAAGAGCTGGCTGTTACGTCTGCGGCACCCGCGGCTCAGGACCAGCCGGCGCAGACGACGGAAGCGTCTTCGGCAATAGCCGCCGTCGCAAAAGCCCCGGGTCTGACCGACGATGAGCAGCGGGCGGCGATCATGGAACACCTGAAGGCACTGGCGCTTGCCAACCAGGAACGGCCGGCCGGTTCGCTTTCGACTTCCGTTGCCGAACTGAAGCGGCTCCAGGCGACCCACGGCGATACCGCGCTGTCGGAAATTTCCGGCGCAAATACCGCGCAAAATTAGCCGGCTCGCCTCATTAGGCTGATGCGGAATTGAAATCCTGCTGCTAAAAGAGCGCAGCCGAGCGGCAGTTCGTTCGCCGGCCCGGCAGAAACGATGAGAGTTGAGGACCACGAGGACCCGCGCCATGGAGGAATTTCACAAGACACGGCGGCTTCCGCCCTATGTGTTTGAACAGGTCAACCGGCTCAAGGCGAAGGCGCGCGCGGCGGGGGCAGACATCATCGATCTCGGCATGGGCAATCCGGACCTGCCGACGCCGAAGCACATCGTCGAGAAACTGACCGAAACCGTCCAGAATCCACGCACCCACCGCTATTCCGCCTCCAAGGGCATTCCCGGATTGCGCAAGGCGCAGGCGGCCTATTACGGCCGGCGGTTCGGCGTGAAGCTCGATCCGGATACGCAGGTGGTCGCAACGCTGGGCTCCAAGGAGGGCTTTGCCAACATGGCCCAGGCGATCACCGCGCCTGGGGACGTGGTGCTGGCGCCCAATCCGAGCTATCCGATCCACACCTTCGGTTTCCTGATGGCCGGCGCCGCAATCCGTGCGATCCCCGCCGAGCCGGGGCCGGACATTTTCCATGCGCTGGAACGCGCCGTCATCCATTCGGTGCCCAAGCCGATCGCGATCATCCTGTGCTATCCGGCGAACCCGACCGCCTATTGCGCCGATCTGGACTTCTACAAGGACATTGTCGCCTTTGCGCGCAAGCACGAGATCTTCATCCTGTCGGATCTGGCCTATTCGGAGATTTATTTCACCGACACGCCGCCACCATCGGTGCTTCAGGTTCCCGGCGCCATGGATGTGACGGCGGAATTCACCTCGCTGTCCAAGACCTTCTCCATGCCGGGCTGGCGCATGGGCTTTGCCGTCGGCAACGAGCGCCTGATCGCAGCCCTTGCCCGGGTGAAATCCTATCTCGACTATGGCGCGTTCACGCCGATCCAGGTTGCAGCCGCGGCCGCGCTCAACGGGCCGGATGACTGCATCGTCGAAACGCGGGCGATCTACAAGAAGCGCCGGGACGTGGTGATCGATTCCTTCGCCCGGGCCGGATGGGAGATGCCGGCGCCGGACGCCAGCATGTTCATCTGGGCGCCGATCCCGGAGAAATTCCGGTCTCTCGGCAGTCTGGAATTTTCCAAGCTTCTTCTGGAAAAGGCGGAAGTTGCCGTTGCGCCGGGCATCGGGTTCGGCGAATACGGGGACGATTTCGTCCGCATCGGTCTCGTCGAGAATGAGCAGCGCCTGCGTCAGGCCGCGCGGAATATTCGCCGGTTCCTTGAAACCGCGGACGAAACATTGCACAACGTGGTCCCGCTCGGGGCTTCCCGCTGATTTCTGATACGAACTGGAATTCCTAAAATATGGCAGATGCTTTGAAAGTCGGGGTCGCCGGCCTTGGAACCGTAGGAGCTTCCGTGGTCCGGCTGCTCGCCATGCATGGAGACATGATCGGCCGCAAGAGCGGCCGGTCGGTGAAAGTGACTGCCGTGTGCGCGCGCGACAAGACCCGCGACCGGGGCATCGACGTCTCCGGTCTCGACTGGTTCACCGATGCGGTGGAAATGGCGGAAAAGGCTGATATCGACGTCTTCGTCGAGCTGATCGGCGGCGACAGCGGCCCGGCCGAAGTCAGTGTGCGGACGGCGCTGGCCAGCGGCAAGCACGTGGTGACCGCAAACAAGGCGTTGCTTGCCCGCCACGGTGTGGATCTGGCGAAGCTCGCCGAAGAACATGAGGTCTGCCTGAACTACGAGGCGGCGGTGGCCGGAGGCATTCCGATCGTCAAGACGCTGCGCGAATCCATGTCCGGCAACGAGATTTCGCGCGTCTACGGTATCCTGAACGGCACCTGCAATTACATTCTGACCCGGATGGAAGCCGAGGGCATCAGCTTCGAGAACTGCCTTGCCGACGCGCAGCGGCTCGGTTACGCCGAAGCCGATCCGACCTTCGACATCGAAGGCAACGATACGGCGCACAAGTTGGCCATCCTCACCAGCCTGGCCTTCGGCACGGAGATCGCCGACGACAGTATCTATATCGAGGGCATCACCTCGATCACGACGGCCGACATCCAGGCCGCGGACGAACTCGGCTACCGGATCAAGCTCCTGGGCGTGGCGCAGCGGACCGATACAGGCATCGAGCAGCGCGTGCATCCGACCATGGTTCCGAAGTCCTCCGCCATCGCGCGGATCGACGGCGTCTTGAACGCGGTGGCCGTCGACGGCGACTTTGTCGGTGAAATCGTCCTGGTCGGCCCCGGCGCCGGCGGTGAAGCAACGGCCTCCTCCGTTGTTGCCGATATCGCGGATATCGCCCGCGGCGACGAGACCCCGGTGCTCGGCATGCCGGCGAAGGACCTGAAGGAATACAAGCGGGCCCGCATGCGCCTGCACGAGGGCGGCTATTACATGCGCCTGTCCGTCTACGACCGGCCGGGAGCCTTCGCCGAAATCGCGCGCTGCATGGCCGAGGCGGGGATTTCGCTGGAGTCGATCGTTCAGCGCCGGCACCGGGCGCCGGGCGATGACGATCACAAGGCTGAGGATGTCGCGCCTCAGCCTGTCATACTTATTACCTATGAAACGACGGAAGTTGCGGTTAAAGAGGCGCTTGAAGTGATTATGTCGAAGGGCGTGGTCGCCGACAAGCCGCAGATGATCCGCATCGAAAAGCTGAAATAACAATTGCTTTATGCGGGCTGGCGCTTCGAGCGCGCCCTTAGGGACAGAGGGACTGGAGATTTTGATGTCGAAAACTGATGCCGGCGGAAGCGCAGCACTGGATCGCATTCTGACGCTTGAACTGGCACGCGTTGCCGAACGTGCCGCGGTATCGGCTGCGCGCCTGCGCGGCCATGGCGACGAAATGGCGGCCGACCAGGCGGCCGTGGATGCCATGCGGCGCGAACTGAACCGCCTGCCGATCGACGGTACCGTCGTGATCGGCGAGGGCGAACGCGACGAAGCGCCGATGCTTTATATCGGTGAGAACGTCGGCACCAAGAAGGGGCCGAAGGTCGACATCGCGCTGGATCCGCTGGAAGGCACAACCATTTGCGCCAAGAACCTGCCGAATTCCCTGGCCGTTATCGCCATGGCGCCGGCAGGCGACCTTTTGAATGCGCCGGACAGCTATATGGACAAGATTGCCATCGGGCCCGGCTATCCCGCCGGCCTGATCGATCTGGATGCGCCGATTGCCGAGAACCTGGCCGCCGTGGCCAGGGAAAAGGGCGTGAAGATCAACGAGGTTACCGCCTGTGTGCTCGACCGTCCGCGCCATGCCCGGCTGATCGAGGACATCCGCGCCACGGGCGCGGCCATCCGCCTGATCGGCGACGGTGACGTGGCCGGGGTGATCCACACCACCGATCCGGAAGAAACCGGCATCGACATCTATGCCGGCATCGGCGGAGCGCCGGAAGGCGTCCTGGCCGCCGCCGCGCTGCGTTGTATCGGCGGCCAGATGCAGACCCGCCTCGTCATCACCCGTGACGAGCAGGTGGAACGCGCCCACCGCATGGGGATCGACGACATTTCCCGCAAGTTCACTCTTGAGGAAATGGCCGGACCCGATGTGCTGTTTGCCGCCACCGGCGTGACCGACGGCAACATGCTGCAGGGCGTGCGTTTCGGCCGGAACTGCATAACGACCCATACGGTCGTCATGCGCTCGTCCACCGGCACCGTGCGTTACCTTAAGGCGCAGCACACGCAGCTGGAAAAATTCCACCTCGATTGAGGACAGGCGATTGATGTTGGGCGGACTGCTCCCGACAGGAAAGAAGACCCCATGAACGGCCCGACCGGCAGTGACGGTTCGGGCCGTCTTGTTCTGGGCGTTGCCCGCTCGGCCAATGACAATGCCTGGCGGGAACGGCTCGACCAGGCGCAGGCCCTCAACGCCATGACGATCGCGCAGCGGCTCGGCGTGCCGGATGTGCTGGCGCGGGTCATGGCGGCGCGCGGTGTGGAGCCGGAAGGAGCCGAAGACTTCCTGGCGCCCTCGCTGAAGATGCTGATGCCGGACCCGTCCCGGCTGGTCGACATGGACGCGGCCGTCGAGCGCGTTGCCGATGCGGTGCAAGGCGGCACGAAGATCGCGATTTTCGGCGACTACGATGTGGACGGAGCGACCTCGTCGGCCATTCTCGCCAAATACCTGCGCTGGCTGGGGCTTGATCCGGTCATCCACATTCCGGACCGGATCATCGAAGGCTACGGACCGAACGGTCCCGCAATCGAGGCCCTGAAGGAAGGCGGGGCGGGGTTGCTCGTCACGGTCGACTGCGGCAGCACCTCGTTCGAGGCGTTCGAGGTTTCCAGGCAACTAGGACTTGAGGTGGTCGTCATCGATCATCACCAGGTCGGCGAGGAACTGCCGAAAGTCCGGGCGCTGGTCAACCCGAACCGGCAGGACGATCTGTCGGGGCAGGGGCATCTGGCTGCCGTCGGCGTCACCTTTCTGTTCCTGGTCGGGCTGAACCGGGAGCTCCGGCGGCGCGGGTTTTTCCAGGGGCATGGCTTCCAGGGACGAGGCGAACCGGACCTGATGGCCCTTCTGGATCTGGTCGCTCTCGGTACGGTGTGCGACGTGGTGCCGCTCAAGGGGCTCAACCGCGCCTATGTCACCCGGGGGCTTGCGGTCATGCACAAGCGGCTCAATCCGGGACTGGCCTCGCTCGCCGATGCCGCGCGAGTTGCGGGAAAGCCCGCGCCCTATCACCTGGGCTTCCTGCTCGGACCCCGGATCAACGCCGGCGGACGCATCGGCGATGCGGCGCTGGGCGCACGGCTCCTGACCTGCGACGATGGCTACGAGGCTCGCGAGATCGCCGCCCGGCTCGACCAGCTCAATACCGAACGCCAGGCGATGGAAGCCGTCATGCTGGAGCAGGCCGGCGCCCAGGCGGCCATTGCGCTCGAACAGGGCGACCTGGCGGTGCTGATCACCGGTTCCGACGACTGGCATCCGGGCATCGTCGGACTGATCGCCTCGCGCCTCAAGGAGGCCCACCGCAGGCCGGCCTTCGCGGTCGCCTTCGATGAAACCGGCAAGGGGACCGGATCCGGACGGTCTATCCAGGGTGTCGACCTCGGCAAGGCCGTGCGCCAGGCGGTCGACCTGAAGCTCCTGGAAAAGGGCGGCGGTCACGCCATGGCTGCGGGTCTGACGGTCATGCGCGACAAGCTCGACGACCTGACCGCCTATTTCAACGAAACGCTGGCTGAGGATGTGGAAGAGGCGGCGTCGAAACGCGACCTGAAGATCGACGGCGCGCTGACGGCGACCGGCGCGACGCTGGACCTGATGGAAAAACTGGAGCAGGCAGGCCCTTTCGGCGCCGGTCATCCTGAGCCGGTGTTCGCCTTTCCGGCCCATCGGGTCGCTTTTGCCGACGTGGTCGGCAAGGGGCATGTGCGTGCCAGTATTGCCGCCCCGGACGGAACGACCCTCAAGGCGATATCCTTCAAGGCCGATGACAAGCCGCACGGCAAGATGCTGCTGGAGGGGCGGGGCCGGAACCTGCATGTGGCCGGAACGCTTTCGATCGATACCTGGCAGGGCAGTCCGAAGGTGCAGCTTCGCATCCTGGATGTGGCGGACCCGCAGAAAGTGCGGGTCTGAGGGTCCTGTTAAACATGCTTAACCGCCGTTAACCAATTGGAAACGTCCCCGGGCCTAGCCTTTTTGCAGGCAGAAGGAATCGCCGGGGGCTGACATGCACGCTCAGGAAGAGCTGAAGAACCTTTTCACCGAAATCGAACAATCCAGCGACCGGGCGCTTGCCGGACTGCAGAAGGTCCGCGCGACCGCGAAGCTGCAGGCCTTGCCGAGCAACCGGCAGATGATGGCGCTGCAGGCGGCTTTCCTCGGTGCGCTGGCCTCGCTGATGGCGCTCTGGATCAGCCGCGGGGCCTAGAGCATCGGGCGATAACGTCGCCGGATCCTCTTTACGTGTCCTGAAATATCGGGCAGAGGTGACATGAGTTGCACCTTGCCCGGAGCCTTTTGAATGCAGGACTACGCCATCGCCTTGTGTGCGCTCAATCTCGGCTTCGCTCCCGGGTCGCCTGCCGCGTTCGCTCAGCACATCGAAGAGAAAATGGCGAAAGCCGCCCGGCAGGGCGCGCGGTTTGTCGTTTTTCCCGAATATGCCATCGAGGCAGCGCTCGCCTGGAAACCGGCGGATCTTCCGCCAACCGGGGAGATGGCTTTTCTTGCCGACGCCGGCGCGGACCTGATCGAATTGCTGAGGCCCTTTCCGGTACGACACGGAATTTCCCTGCTTTGCGGCTCCATGCCTGTCGTCTGTGAAGGCGGGCATTCCAACACGGCGGTTCTTCTGACCGCAGACGGTCGTGAGATCCGGCAGGAGAAACTGTCGCTGACCCCCGGAGAGCAGGACGCGGACAGCTGGGATCTGACACCGGGAACCACGCTGAACGTCTTCGAACTGGACGGCCTGCGCATGGCGATCCTGATCTGCCTCGATGTGGAGATGCCGGCGCTCTCGTGTCTGCTGGCGCCGGAGAAGCTCGATCTTCTGCTGGTGCCGTCCATGACGGAAAAGCTCTCCGGCTATCACCGGGTCTTCGGCTGCGCGAAAGCACGGGCGGTGGAGCTGATGACGGCCGTTGCCGTGTGCGGAACCGTGGGCGCGGCGAAGGGCACGACCCAAATGCCGACCAATGTCTCAGGCGCGTCCCTGTTTCTGCCTTGCGAGGAGGAATTGGGCTTTACAGGCATCGGCGCTGAAATCGCTCCGACGGGCGGGGAAGGGGGCGAGGAGCCCTTCCTGATTGCGAACGTGCCGGTTGAGACATTACGCACACTCCGCGGAGGGTCGGCGGAGGTCTGGCCCGGATCCTGGTCGGCAGGCCATATCAATGTCATGCGGGAAGCCGGCTAAATTTCCCATTGAGAATTTTCGCTAGGGGAATTAAGCAAGATTTCACAAAATGCGCACAATGTGCACTTATTGCTGGACATCGCATCGGCTTGGGCGTATTTCCCTAAGTGAAAATCCTTATTCCGATTCCCGATAAACCCGCCCGATAGACCCGGATGACAACAACAGCACTTACACCGCCGTCAGTTTCGCTTTTCCTGCAGACCCTCGTTGGCATATTCAAGCGGCCGCCCCGGCTTCAGGTCGCCGCGATGTGCTATCGCAAGTCGCGGAACGGGCTGGAGGTTCTGCTGGTGACGTCCCGCGGAACCGGAAGGTGGATCCTGCCGAAGGGCTGGCCGGAACTGAAGGAAGCGGCCCATGAGACGGCAGCGGCGGAAGCCTATGAAGAAGCGGGCGTCGTCGGTTCGGCCGAAAGCAGGCCGTTTGCCCATTTCCGCTCCTACAAGGGGATGGACGGCGGACTGAACCTTCGCATCCGTGTCGATGTCTACCTGGTCAAGGCCAAAGACCAGCTCAAGGACTATCCGGAACACGGACAGAGGGATGTCGCCTGGGTTCCGGTTGCAAAAGCGATCGAGATGACCGACGAGCCGGGCCTGAAGCGGGTCTTGAGGCGTTTCGAGGCGCATTTCAAACACGACTGAGTGGTCCGGGCCCCTCGAATGGCCGAGAAACTGCCGAATTTTGTATTAGATGGCTAAGAAATCTATGGACTAGCGCTCCTGCGCAATTGATTCCTGGCCGTAATTGTTTATCCCTGCACCCTGCGAACGACCGGGTACTTACGCCCGGAGACCGAAAGCCCGGGAACGAGGTGCATGGACGTTCACAAGAGCTACAAGAAGCCAACCCTCGACAAGGATCTGGACAAGATCACCTATATCGAGGAGGCCGCCACCAATGTCGGCCGGGGTCTGGCTGCGCCCGGATTTGCGTTTCTCTTCATCATTCTGTCCGGGGCTGTCGCCGGCATCTACATGACCGGCACCCATGGAGCGGCGGTGATCATGGCTGCCGCGGCCATCGGTGCCTATATGGCGCTGAATATCGGCGCCAACGATGTGGCGAACAACGTCGGCCCGGCCGTCGGCTCGCGCGCCATGACAATGGTGACCGCCCTGATCATTGCGGCCCTGTTTGAAAGCGCAGGCGCGCTGATTGCCGGCGGCGATGTGGTCGGGACGATTTCCAAGGGGATTATCGATCCCAACATGGTCAGCGATCCGTCGGTCTTCATGGCGGCGATGATGGCCGCTCTGGTGTCCTCGGCCTTGTGGATCAACCTCGCGACCTGGCTGGGCGCGCCGGTCTCGACGACCCATTCGATCGTCGGCGGCGTCATGGGCGCCGGTATTGCGGCCGCCGGGATGTCCTCGGTGAACTGGCCGACAATGGGCAGTATCGTTGCCAGCTGGGTGATCTCGCCTTTGCTTGGCGGCGTGATCGCCGCCATCTTCCTGGCGATCATCAAGACCTTCATCATCTATCAGGACGACAAGATCGCCGCGGCGCGGCGCTGGGTCCCGATCCTGATCGCGATCATGACGGGCTGCTTTGCAGCCTATCTGGCGATGAAGGGACTGAAGCACCTCTACAAGATCAGCCTGTTAGAGGCGTTGGCCGGCGGCTTCGTCATCGGACTGGTTTCCTGGGCCATCGTCCGGCCGCTGATCCGGATGCAGTCGGAGGGCCTTGAAAACCGCAACCAGTCCCTGCGCAAGCTGTTTGCGCTGCCGCTGATCTGTTCTGCGGCACTCCTGTCCTTTGCCCACGGCGCCAATGACGTTGCCAATGCGGTCGGGCCGCTGGCTGCGATCGTGCACACCGCCGGACTTGGCGAGGTCGTCGCGAAGGTGGCCATTCCGCTCTGGGTGATGGCGGTCGGTGCGCTCGGGATCTCCTTCGGGCTTCTCCTGTTCGGTCCGAAGCTGATCAACATGGTCGGCCAGCAGATCACCAAGCTCAACCCGATGCGCGCCTATTGTGTCGCCCTTTCGGCGGCGATCACCGTGATTGTCGCCTCCGGACTGGGGCTGCCGGTCAGTTCGACCCATATTGCGGTCGGCGCGGTCTTCGGCGTCGGGTTCTTCCGGGAATGGTACACGGAACGCTCGACGCGCCGGATGGAATACCTGAACAAGAACAACGTGCAGATGGAAAAGAAGGTTCGTCCTGTCCGGAACAGGGAAGAACAGAACCGGCGCATGCTGGTGCGCAGGGCTCACTTCATGACGATCGTTGCGGCCTGGGTTATCACCGTGCCGGCTGCGGCGCTGCTGTCGGGCGGGCTGTTTTTCGTTCTGCGCCCACTGATGGGCTGATCCGGATAACCGGCTGTTCGGGGGATATAAAAACGGGGGGCAAGCCCCCCGTTTTCGTGTCTGCCGTCCAAATTTCCCGATCGGGTCAGTTGGATGCGGATCCCTTCGCATTCGGGAAGAACAGCTGTTCGCCGTCGACCTTGTAGGAAGCGATGGCTTTCTGACCCTCCGCTCCGATCAGCCAGTCGATGAATTCCTGGCCGGCTTCCGCCTTTACGTTCGGGTGTTTTTCCGGATTGACCAGCATGACGCCGTACTGGTTGAACAGGCGGTCGTCGCCCTGGGTCAGGATTTCAAGCGCATCCTTGTTCTTGAAGGCGAGCCAGGTGGCGCGGTCGGACATGGTGTAGGCGCCCATGCCGGCAGCCGCGTTCAGGGTTGCGCCCATGCCGGAGCCGGTTTCCCGGTACCAGTCGCCGGATGCGGCGGTCGGGTCGATACCCGTCTGCTTCCACAAGGCGCGTTCCTTTTTGTGGGTGCCGCTGTCATCGCCGCGGGAGGCGAAGATGGCCTTGCTGTCGGCGATCTTCTTGAGGGCCGCGGTCACGTCGGTCATGCCCTTGATGCCGGCCGGATCGTTCTTCGGCCCGACGATGACGAAGTCGTTGTACATGACGTCGAAGCGCTTCACGCCGAAGCCGTCGGCGACGAATTTCTCTTCGGCCGGCTTTGCGTGGACGAGCAGGACGTCACCGTCGCCATTGGCGGCATTTTTCAGAGCCTGGCCGGTACCGACCGCGACGACGCGGACTTCAATCCCGGATTTTTTCTGGAACTTGGGCAGGATATAGTCGAGCAGGCCGGAATTCTGGGTCGACGTGGTCGACTGGACGACGATGAATTTGTCCGCCGCAAATGCTGCGGCACTTGCTCCGACCGTCAGGCCGATTGCCACGACCCCTGCGGCCAGGCGTTTGAAAAGGCTCATATCTGTTCTCTCCCTTATGAGTTTGTGACCTAGATAAGGATCTCGCCGGCCAGATAGGCGCGGGCGGCCTCGGATTCAGGCCGGTCGAAGAAGGCCTTCGCCGGCTTGTGCTCGGTGATCCGTCCGGCATGGATGAAGACGACCTCCTCGGCGAGGCGGCGGGCCTGGTGCGGGGCATGGGTGATCATGATCACCTTCACCCCGGAGCGCCGGACCTTGGAGATTGCCTGCTCGATGAGCAGGGTCGAGGCCGGGTCCAGGTTGGCGGTCGGTTCGTCCAGCATCAGGACCTTCGGCTTCAGGATCAGCGCGCGGGCGAGCGCCAGCCGTTGCTGCTCACCGCCGGACAGGACCCGGGCCGGACGTCTGGCCAGGGATTCAAGTCCCAGGTCCGCAAGGGCTTCCTTCAGCCGGATCGCCCTGTCAGGGATTCTGCGCAGTCCCAAGGCGAAGTTCAGATTTGCGGAAACCGAGCGGCGCAGCAGAACAGGCTTCTGGAACACGAGCGCCTGTTCCTTGCGAATGGCTTTCGTCAACGGCTGACCGGACCATCTGACGTCCCCGGAGGTCGGTTCGAGCAGGCCGTGCAGCAGGCGAAGCAGCACGCTTTTGCCGGCGCCGTTCGGTCCCATCAGGACGGTCAGGTGATCCGTGGCGAGATCCAGATCGATGCCCTTGAGAATTTCCGTATTGTCCGTGGCAAATGTCAGATTGCGGACCTGCAGCGGCATCGGCGATGGCGCAGACTGAAGCCGGATTTCCGAATGAGCGGTAATGCTGACGACCTCATGCATGGGCCGCGCTCCGTTCCGTACCGCGCAGGAAGGCGACGGCGCCGTTGACGGCAAGGGCGATCAGCAAAAGGACCATCCCGAGGGCAAGCGCAAGCGCCAGGTCACCGCGCGAGGTTTCCAGGGCAATGGCCGTGGTCATCATCCGGGTCACGTGGTTGATGTTGCCGCCGACGATCATGACGGCCCCGACCTCCGCCACCGCACGGCCGAAGCCGGCAAGCAGAACCGTGATCAGGGAAAACCGGGCATCCCACAAAAGAGCACCGACCGCCGTGTGCCAGGGCACGACGAGGGAATGAAAGGTGTCGGCATATTCCGCGTTCAGATCGGCAATGACCTGGCGGGTCAGGGCGATGATGATGGGCGTGATCAGGACCGCCTGGGCGATGATCATCGCCGTCGGCGTATAAAGCAGCTGCAGGGGCCCAAGCGGCCCCGCATTGGACAGGAGCATGTAAACCGAGAGGCCGACCACGACCGGCGGCAGGCCCATGAGCGCATTGGCCAGCACCGTAATGGCGCCGCGTCCGGGAAAGCGGGAAACAGCAAGAATCGCACCGAAAGGCAGTCCGATCAGCGCGGAAATGCCAAGCGCGGTCGCGGTCACGCGCATGGACAGGGCAATTATTTCGGCCAGGTCTTCGTTTCCACTGACGATCAACTCGCCGGCCAGGGTGAAGCTGTGCGCAAAATCCTGCATTTTCCGTCAAAAATTCCTGAATGTTCTCCTAGTGGTAGCGTAACCTAGAATTCTGCACGACAAAAGAGGTCTATCCTCCTTCCCGGGATAAACTGCCTTTCTGAAATGTGCAGGGTGCATATCCGCCGGCCGTTCGGCCGGATCGGGCGTGCGAAATGGAAAACGGCGGGAAAAGGTCAGACCGCGGTCGCCTCTTCCGCAGGCGTGGTCGGGCGCGCCTTGTGGACCAGCGTGAGACTTGCCCAAACAGGCAGGTGATCGGAAGCGATCCGGGCGGTCTCCGAACGGTGGACGCCGGTGTCCAGGACATTGAATTCCGGACTGGTGATGATCCGGTCGAGGCTTGCGACCGGCATCGGAGACGGGAAGCTGCGTCCCGGCGTCGTGACCTGAAAATGAGGATTGAACATCTTCAGGCTCTGGGCCGTATCCCACCATTCGTTGAGGTCGCCGACCAGAATCGTGGGCAGGTCGTAGGGGCGGGAATGGAGCTGGGTCATGAGCGAGGCGATCTGGCGTTTGCGATAAGTCGCGACGACGCTCAGGTGCATGGCGGCGACGCGGATCTGCTGTCCTTGGATTTTCAGGTCCGCCATAACCGCGCCGCGCGGCTCCAGGGTCGGCAGCTCAAGACGTCTGAAGTCGATGATGCTGATCGACCGGCGGACCAGAATCGCATTGCCATGCCAGCCGATACTGCCTTCTCGGATCGCCAGGGGGACCGGTTTGTAGTCGGTCAGCTCCGCGATCAGTTCCGGCTGGAGCGTGGTTTCCCGGGGTCCGAAACGCTTGTCGACCTCCTGAAGGGCGATCACGTCGCAGTCCATTTCGGAAATGACCTTGAGCGTACGCTCCGGCCGCCGGCGCGCGTCCAGCCCGATACTTTTCTGGATATTGTAGGAACCGATCTTCAGCATGGTCCGAATTTGCCCTGCGAAAGGTTAAGGGATCAAGACGAAGATGGGTGAAACGGATGCGGGAACGTGAGGTCGGTCGTCATGCCGCCTGCATGCGACCCAGTTTTTCCAGAGCCGCCCGCAGCCCGGTCAGGCAGGTTTCGTCAATCGCGGTGCCGATGTCCCCGGTCATGATATGCAATGCCTTTTCGATGGGCATGGCGGCCCGGTAGGGGCGGTCTGCCGTCAGGGCGTCGAAAATATCGGCCGTGGTGACGATCCTGGTTTCCATGCTGATTTCATGTCCTGACAGCCCGTCAGGATACCCCTTGCCGTCGAGGCGTTCGTGATGGCCGCGGGCAATCGGAGCGAGATCCGCGAATGCCGATACCTGCGACAGGATCTGGTGGGAAAAAACCGGATGCAGGCGGATTGCCTGCCACTCGTCCTCTTCGAGCTTGCCCGGCTTGTCGAGCACCATGTTGCTGACGCCGAGCTTGCCGATGTCGTGGAGAAGGGCCGCGCGTTTCAGTTTCCGTCGATCCGGCTCGCTGTAGCCGAGCTGTTCGGCAATCAGATCAGTGAACAGGGTGACCCGCTCGCTGTGACCGGCGGTATAGGGGCTTTTGGAATCGATGACCTGGGCGAAGCCGGCGGCGATGTCGTCGAGCTGATCCTCGTCCACGGTCCGGACCAGGCGCGCCGGCTCCAGATCATAAACCAGAGGGGCGAGGTCTTCACTGTCCAGGGTTTGCCAGAAACCGGGATGGTTGGCTACCGCTTCGAAACAGTCTGCCAGCTCGGAGTCAAACCAGGTTCCTGTCCGCCCCCGCACCTCCCTGACCGCTGCGTCCGACCCGGCATTGGTCCGGAAAACATCGATCACCTGTGCCAGAAGCGCAATCCGGGAAAAGACAGGGATCCTTTCTCCCGAAAACCCGTCCGGCTTGCCGCTGCCGTCCCAGTGTTCGTCCAGGCTGTAGATCCCGTCGCAGACAGCCGGGGAGAAATGCATCTGGCGTGCGATGTCTGCGCCGCGATGGCAGCGCGTCTCGATCAGCTCGCGGGTGATTTCACCACCGTTCTGAAGGATGTTGATGATCGCTCGAAACCGTTCTGCCAGTCCGGATTTGAGACCGGTATGGGACAGCACGAACCGGAGGGCCTCCGACAGGCTGCCGCCGATGAGCTTGAAATCCTGCTTTAGCGAAATGTCGTCGGCCAGATAAAGCTCGCAGATCCGGGCCGCGTTGCTCGAGCAGCCCAGATCCTTCAGCAGGATCGTGTAGTAGAGGTCGACGAGTTCGGTTTCGCCGAGCCCGTAGGCCTTGCCGATATGAAAGCCGATCCAGCAGCACCGGACGCAATGCCCGCGCGGCTGGCCTTCGGTAATATCAAGGGCATGGCTGAGGGCTCCGAGAAGTTCGGAGAGCCTGATTTCGGTTGCCGGAAGGAGATTGGACATCGGCTTGCCTGGGTTCGATCTTCAAAACCAAGGCAAGCACACAGTCCTTAAATAAGTATATCCCCTTACAGGCGAGCCGCTGTTTCAAGCCGCCTGAAGTTCTGTTGCCGGTTCCGCCAGCAGGCCGGCCACATAGTCCATGAAGGACCCCCAGGCTTCGACGACGAAACTGTCGTCCCCGATCCGCCAGAGCATGACCGGCGCCTTGTGGAAGAGCGTGCGGGTGACCATGCCGACCGGAAAGGCGGACACATCCAGATCGATCGGGATGCCGGAATTCAACAGCCATTCGGCCTTGTCGCCAGTGACGATCAGCGCCTCCTGACGGTGGGAAATGTCGACGAGCGCGTGCGGCGCGTCGCCGATTGCTTGCGTCATGGCCGCCTGCAGGGCTTCGGTATCGTCTTCGGGGGCCAGCAGCAGCCATTCGTCCGGACCGAGCCAGAGGGCTGCCTTCCCAGAGCTTTCGGCGGCCGTAAGCGGCTGCTGCGGCAGGTCGAAACCGAGTGCCTTGGCGGCCGCGTCCTGAGCCGCCTTGCGGCCACGGAAGGAAAACCGGCCGAGCGGCGCGGCTTTCAACATGGAAATGGCAGGCAAGCTCAGAACCGGTTCTTCGGCCGCATCGGGCTGGTAGAGGGGGTTAGCCATTTAGGCGGCCTCCTTCCTTGTCGACGAAGACGGGTTCGGTCACTTCGACCTCGATCGCACCGCCGGGCATGGGGATGTAAAGCGTTTTTCCGTGAAGCGCGCGGCCGTCCTTGACCATGGCAAGCGCAATGGAGCGGCCGGCGGCCGGGCTGTGATAGGCGGAGGTCACATGGCCCTCCGCGGACGTGCCCTTGGCCGGATCCGGCACCTTGGTGACCTGGGCGCCTTCCTCCAGAACGATACGAGGGTCCTTGGTAAGGAGGCCGACGAGCTGCTTGCGGCCTTCGGCGATGAGGTCGGGGCGGGCAAGCCCGCGTTTGCCGACGAAGTCCTTCTTCTTTTTGCCGATCGCCCAGCTCATGCCGACATCGTCCGGGGTCACGGTGCCGTCGGTTTCCTGGCCGACGATGATGTAGCCCTTTTCGGCACGCAGCACGTGCATGGTTTCCGTGCCGTAGACGACACCACCGAGCTTTTCGATTTCCGCGGCCATGGTGTCCCAGACCATGGTGCCGTGGCGGCGCGGCACGTTGATTTCAAAGCCGATTTCGCCGGTGAAGGAGATTCGGAACAGCCGGCAGGGAACGCCGGAGAAGGTGCCGGTCGCCACGCTCATGTGCGGGAAGGCATCAGGCGACAGGTCTATTCCGGAGATGAACGGCGCGATGGCGTCGCGGGCGAGCGGCCCCTGCAGGGCGATGACCGCATACTGTTCGGTGGTCGAGGTCACCCAGACATCGAGATCGGGCCATTCGGTCTGCAGATAGTCTTCCATGGTGGCGAAGACATGGGCCGCGCCACCGGTCGTCGTGGTCACATGAAACCGGTCCTCGGCGATCCGGCCGATCACGCCGTCGTCGATGATGAAGCCGGCGTCGTTGAGCATCAGGCCATAGCGGCAGCGGCCTGGCTTCAGCCCTTTCCACGGGTTGGTGTACATCCGTTCCAGGAATTCCGCCGCATCCGGGCCGACGACCTCGATCTTGCCCAGCGTCGAACCGTCGAAGAGGCCGACCTTTTCCCGCACGACTTGGCATTCGCGGGCAACGGCGCCGTGCATGTCCTCGCCGTCCTTTGGGAAATAGCGCGACCGCTTCCACTGGCCGACGTCCTCGAAGACGACGTCATTGTCGACGGCCCACTGGTGGGACGGGGTCTTGCGGACGGGATCGAAGAAATCGCCGCGCGATGAGGTGGCGAATGTGCCGAAGCTGGTCGGCGTGAACGGCTGGCGGAAGGTGGTCAGGCCCACCTGCGGCAGGGGCTTGTCCAGGGCAGTGGAGGCAATCGCCAGGGCGTTCATGTTCGACAGGCGTCCCTGGTCGGTCGCCATGCCGGTGGTGGTGTAGCGCTTGATGTGCTCGATGGAGTGCATGCCCTCGCGCACGGCAAGCTTCACGTCCTTGGCGGTGACGTCGTTCTGGTAGTCGACGAAGGCCTTGACGCGGGAGGCATCGCGGTCGTTCGGCAGGTCTCCGAGGGTGCCGCCTTCACCGGCATGGGCGCCGGTCGCAACCGCATAGGTGCACTTCGCGCTCTTGCCTGTTGCTGATTTCGCGGCGTCTTCCCCGGCCGCATACCCGTCCTCAAGCACCGCGTTCAGGCCGTAAAGCCCCCGGCAGGCGCCGGCGGAGCGTTCGTTCTGGGGATGAGCGCCCGGAAGGAAGTTGCCGCTGGCCTCATCCCACACGACCTTGCCGCGGGACTGGGAATAGAGGCTGACGGTCGGGGTCCAGCCGCCGGACATCAGGAGGGCGTCGCAGGCAACGTCGCCGGCGGAGCTGACGGCCCCGGTGCTGGAAACGTGGCCGAGCAGCGCGCCGGAGACGCGCTTGCGTCCCTGGGTCGCCGTCACGACACAGCCCGTCCGGACCTTGATATTGCGCGCTTCGGCAATGGTCATCAGGGCTTCGGGAACGATCTTGCGGGTGTCGGCGATGGCCGCGATTTCCACGCCGTTGTCGGCGAGATCGAAGGCGGCCTGCCAGGCGGTGTCGCAGGCGGTCGCCACCAGCACCTTCTGTCCGGCTTTCACGCCGTAGCGGTTGAGATAGGTGCGCGCCGCGCCGGCCATCAGGATGCCGGGCCGGTCGTTTTCCGGAAACACCATGGGCCGTTCGATGCTGCCGGCGGCGATCACGACTTCCTTCGCGCGGACCTGCCACAGGCGCTCCCGCGGCAGGGCCGGGTCGGGATCGGCCATGTGATCGGTGACCCGTTCGGCCAGCGCCACGAAATTCTGGGCGTAATATCCAAAGGCGGTGGTGCGCGGCAGCAGGGTGACGTTGTCCCTTGCGGCCAGGTCTGCGACCGTATCCTCCGCCCAGTCCGCCGGCTGCTTGCCGTCGATGGTGGCGGTGGTTTCGCTCAGCAGCGACCCGCCGAGGCTGGCCTGCTCGTCGCAGAGAATGACGCGGGCGCCGGTTTCCGAAGCGGCGAGGGCGGCTGCAAGACCGGCGGGACCCGCGCCGATCACCAGCACATCGCAATGGGCGTAGAGATTGGCGTAGCGGTCGTGGTCCGGGTTCTTCGGCGGCTTGCCGAGGCCGGCCGCAGCACGGATCACCGGTTCGTAGACCCGGTCCCAGAAGGCCTTCGGCCACATGAAGGTCTTGTAGTAGAAGCCTGACGGGAACAGGGGCGACAGCAGGTCGTTGACCGCGCCGATATCGAAGGACAGGGACGGGAACCGGTTCTGGCTGATGGCTTCAAGGCCGTCATAGAGCTCGACCTGCGTGGCGCGCAGGTTCGGGGTCTGGTCGCCTTTCCGATAGATGCCGACCAGCGCGTTCGGCTCTTCGGAGCCGGCCGTCAGGATGCCGCGCGGGCGGTGATACTTGAACGACCGGCCGACGAGATGAACGCCGTTGGCGAGCAGGGCCGAGGCGAGCGTGTCGCACTCGTAGCCTTCCATGCGTTCGCCGTCGAAGGTGAAGGAGATCTTGCGGTCGCGGTCGATCTGTCCGCCTTTTTCCGTGCGATAGGGCTGGCTCATTTGCCTGCCTCCTTGGCCAAAGACGCCAGATCCGGCATCGGCTCTCCGGCCTTGTAGATCTTCAGGAACTTGTCGGAGACCGTGTCGCGGACCGCATTGAAGAACCGGCCGCAGCCGTGGATGTGGCGCCAGCGCTCGGCGTAGACGCCCTTGGTGTTGGTGCGCATGTAGAGGAACTCCGCCCATTCCTCGTCGGTCTTGCCCGACGGATCTTCGGGACGGGCGATATGGGCCTCGCCGCCGCAGCGGAATTCGAGTTCCGGGCGTTCGACACCGCAATAGGGGCATTCGATCAACAGCATCGGACGTCTCCTAATGTGCCACGGCGGCGGCTGCCGCCTCGTCGATCAGCCGGCCGGTGCGGAACCGGTCGAGCGTGAAGGGGGCGTTGATCGGATGCGGTTCGTCCTTGGCGATCGTGTGGGCAAAGACATGGCCCGATCCAGGCGTGGCCTTGAACCCGCCCGTGCCCCAGCCGCAATTGACGTAAAGCCCCGGCACCGGCGTCTTGCCGATGATCGGCGAGCGGTCCGGTGTCACGTCGACGATGCCGCCCCAGTTGCGCAGCATGCGCATGCGCCGGAACATGGGGAACAGCTCGCAGATGGCGTCGATGGTGTGGGTGGTGATGTGGATGCCGCCGGTCTGGCTGTAGGAGACGAACTGGTCCGTGCCCGCACCGATCACCAGTTCGCCCTTGTCCGACTGGGAGATATAGGCGTGGATGGTGTTGGACATGACAACGCAGGGGAAGGCGGGTTTGACCGGTTCGGAGACGAGCGCCTGCAGCGGGTTGGATTCCAGCGGCACGCGAACGCCGGCCATTTCCATCAGCACACTCGTATGACCGGCCGCGACGACGCCGACCTTCTTCGCCTTGATGAAGCCCTTGGCGGTTTCGACGCCTTCAACGGCACCGTCCGCGCCGCGGCGAATGCCGGTCACGGCGCAGTTCTGGATGATGTCGACACCGAGGCTGTCGGCGCCGCGGGCATAGCCCCAGGCGACCGCATCGTGACGGGCCGTGCCGCCGACGCGCTGCAGCGCTGCGCCCATGACGGGATAGCGGATGTTCTTTTGAATGTTGAGGGGCGGGCAGAACTCCCGGGCTTCCTCGGGCGTCAGCCATTCGTTCTGGACGCCGGCCAGCCGGTTGGCGTGGATGTGGCGCTTGAACACCTGAATGTCGTGAACCGTGTGGGCCAGCATCATGACGCCGCGCTGGGAGTACATGACGTTGTAGTTCAACTCCTGGGACAGGCCCTCCCACAGATCGATCGCATGCTGGTAGAGCGCAGCACTTTCCTCCCAGAGGTAGTTGGAGCGCACGATGGTGGTGTTGCGGCCGGTATTGCCGCCGCCCAGCCAGCCCTTGTCGAGAACCGCGATGTTCTTCAGGCCATGTTCGCTCGCCAGATAATAGGCGGTTGCCAGGCCGTGGCCTCCGGCGCCGACGATGACGATGTCATATTCGGCCTTGGGTTCCGGCGCGCGCCACTGACGGCCCCAGTTCTTGTGGGCGGAAAAGGCGTTTTTGGCCAGTTCCAGAAATGAATATCGCGCCATGAAGCGAAGCCCCGACCATCATGAAAACGGACCAGCGGCAGATGACACACCGATCCGCGTTCCGTACATTAAAAGCGGTAGAACGGCAGGTCCCCCGAAACAAGGGCCGAACCGCTTTCCGTTGCCGGCATCATTTCAAGGCGGGGTCGGACGGCATGCCGGGTTTCAGTCGCAAGATAGCCTATTTGCGACATGCGGCGGCCGGTCGCGAGGAGGGGCCGGTATCGGGAGACTGTCGCGCGTGAAATTCAAGCAAGGCGGCTTTCCTCGCCGGTGCGTCTGGTCTATCACAGGGACCGATTCCGATAGTCACTCATTTAGTCATTGAGCCGGGAGGTCGCCATGGAAACACGTGCAGCCATCGCAGTCGCAGCGGGTAAGCCGCTTGAAGTCACCACGGTCAGGCTGGAAGGCCCCAAGGCTTTTGAAGTTCTGGTTGAAATAAAGGCCACAGGTATCTGTCACACGGACGAATTCACCCTGTCCGGTGCCGATCCGGAAGGCCTGTTCCCGGCCATCCTCGGCCATGAAGGTGCCGGCGTTGTCGTGGAAGTGGGGCCGGGCGTGACCACCCTGAAGCCGGGCGATCATGTCATTCCGCTCTATACGCCGGAATGCCGGACCTGCGAATACTGCCTCAATCCGAAAACCAACCTGTGCCAGTCGATCCGCGTCACCCAGGGCCAGGGCCTGATGCCCGACGGTTCGTCGCGCTTTTCCACGCTCGATGGCGATCCGATCCTGCACTACATGGGCACCTCGACCTTCTCCAACTACACCGTGGTGCCGGAGATCGCGCTCGCCAAGATCCGCGAAGACGCGCCGTTCGACAAGGTCTGCTACATCGGCTGCGGCGTCACCACCGGCATCGGTGCCGTGATCAACACGGCCAAGGTGGAAATCGGGTCGCGGGCGGTCGTGTTCGGCCTCGGCGGCATCGGCCTCAACGTGATCCAGGGTCTGCGCCTTGCCGGCGCCGACCAGATCGTCGGCGTCGACCTCAACCCGGACAAGAAGGAAATGGCCGAGCGTTTCGGCATGACCGACTTCGTCAATCCGAGCGAAGTGGAAGGCGACCTGGTGCCCTACCTGGTCAATCTGACCAAGGGCGGCGCGGACTACACCTTCGATGCCACCGGCAATGTCGGCGTGATGCGGACTGCGCTGGAATGCGCCCACAAGGGCTGGGGCGAATCCATCATCATCGGCGTGGCGCCGGCAGGCGCCGAGATTTCCACCCGTCCGTTCCAGCTGGTGACCGGCCGCTCCTGGCGCGGCACGGCTTTCGGCGGCGCGCGCGGCCGGACCGACGTGCCGAAGATCGTCGACTGGTACATGGACGGCAAGATCGAGATCGATCCGATGATCACGCACACCATGCCGCTGGAAGACATCAACAAGGGCTTCGACCTGATGCATGCCGGCGAGTCGATCCGTTCCGTGGTGTTTTACTAAAGTACGGTAAGCCGGGCTCGCATATTTCGCCCTTCTCCCTACCGGAGGAGGGCGGCTGCTGTCCGGCCGGATATATTTTCAAGCCTTTCTCAAGGAACTTTGGATATGAAGACCGTTTCCGAAAACCGTGCCTACGGTGGCGTGCAGGGCGTTTACAGCCACGCGTCCGACGCCTGTTCCTGCGACATGACCTTCGCGGTCTACATGCCGCCCCAGGCCAAGGACGGCCCGGTGCCGTGCCTGTGGTATCTGTCCGGCCTGACCTGCACCCACGAGAACGCCATGACCAAGGCGGGCCTGCAGGCCCACGCGGCGGAATTCGGACTGGCGCTGGTCTTTCCCGACACCAGTCCGCGCGGCGAAGGGGTCGCGGATGACGAGGCCTACGATCTCGGTCAGGGAGCGGGATTTTACGTCAATGCCACCGAGGCCCCCTGGGTGCCGCACTTCCGGATGTACGATTATGTCACGAAGGAACTGCGGGCTCTGGTGCAGGAGGCCTTCGCCGTCACCGATGCGCACGGGATCACCGGTCATTCCATGGGCGGACACGGGGCGCTGACCCTGGCGATAAACAATCCGGATCTCTACCGGTCCCTATCGGCTTTTGCCCCGATCGCCCACCCGACGGCCTCCGACTGGGGCCGCAAGCAGCTTGCAGCCTATCTGGGGTCGAATGAGGCGGTCTGGGCGGCCCATGACGCGACGCTCGTGCTGAAGGACAAAGGCTGGAAATCGGACATTCTCGTCGACCAGGGTGCGAGCGATCAGTTTCTCGACCTGTTGAAGCCGGAAGCGCTGGCGGCGGCCCTGGCCGAAACCCGGACGCCGTCCACCTTCCGCATGCAGGAAGGCTACGACCATTCCTACTATTTCGTCTCCACCTTCGGGCGGGACCACGTGCAATGGCACGCGGAACGGCTCAAGGCCTGATCGCGCTTACCATTCGGCCTTTGCGGCGCTTTCCTTCAGACGGATCAGGGCGGCGAGCGCCTTGTTGATCGGGGCGTGGACGTCGTAGGCGGTCGCCTCCCGTTCCACCATACCGCAGAGCGCCTCGATTTCCGTCGGCCGTCCGGCCTCCACATCCTGCAGCATGGACGGCTTGTGCGGCTTGTGATGGGCCAGCGCCTCGTCGATCTTGGCGTGGACCGCGTCCATCATTGCCGCAATGCCCTTGGCGTTGGCCACGTCGACGACTTCATCGGCCGCGGCCTTGGCGAGAACGACGGCGCTGGGTTCGTTGGCGATATCGCCGACACGGGCGCCGCAGAGCGCGCTGATGGTGTTGAGCGCGCAATTGAAGGCGGCTTTCTGCCAGATGACCACGTCCGCCTGATCATCCAGGACGAAATGCACCGGTGCCATCAGCTCGGCCAGTTTCTCCGCGAACGGGCGGCCCCGGGATGTCACGGCCTTGAAGGTCGTCGCCATGCCCGCATGCGTGGATGCATGGCCCGGACCTTTCAGGTCTGCCGGGATCATGGTTGAACCTTCCAGGATATTGTCGTCCGGCACGTATTCGGCGACCCGGTCTGCATTGCCGAGACCGTTCTGGATGGTCAGCACATGGGCGCCGCCGGTGATCAGCCGTTCCACCGATTGCAGCGCCGTGGCTGTGTGCATCGTCTTGGTCAAGAGGATGATGAGGTCGGCATGGCCGGTGTAGTCTTCCGGCCGCATCGCCGGAATTTTCCAGGTGTTGCTTTCCTCGTCCAGATCCAGGCGCAGGCCGGTTTCGTTGATGGCGTCGATATGGGCCTGGTTCACGTCCAGAAGCGTGACGGGAATATCCGCGCGCGCCATCAGGCCTCCCAGAACCGAGCCGAGTGCGCCTGCGCCGAGTATGACGATATCCATGCCGCTGATCTCCCGAATGCCGATGGCCTTATGTACAAGGACTTCTGTACAGGCCGCTTCGGAATTTTGCCAAGGGGAGGTTGCGAAATAGTGAGGGATATCGGTTTGGTGGCGCCCGATGCTCTAGGCCGGTCTCAGGCTGCCTTGCCCGTCGGCAGACGCAGCTCCGCAAGCATGTACCACTGCCGGATGTTTTCAAGCACCAGAGGCTCGAATATCCCGTTGAATTTCAAGATGGTATCGGGCACGGGATAGGGCGTTTCCGGAGCCGGCCGTTTAGGAACAGGCGGCAGGATGTGGAGCCGAAAACGGGCGCCTTTTTCCCGGGTCAGATAGACCGGAACCAGGGTTCCGCCCGAAGCGTTGGCAAGCTTGATCGCGACGACCGCGTTGCCCCTGTCCGGGGCCTTGCGCCCGAACAGGGGCAGGTGAACCTGGTCGTCCCGCACTTCGTCGATGAAGATCGTCATCGAGGCGGCGCCGCCGCCGGTGAGCAGCCGGTGCAGGCGATAGGCGCTGCGCTGGCCGGGAGGAAACAGATACTGGTTCCGCCGCTTGCGGGAATTGTAGACGATCCGGTTGGTGAACCGGTTCGGTTCCGGCTGGAACGGGCCGATGTTCGGCGGGGCAAGCTCCAGTTGGACGGCAGCGAAGATCGCTTCCCAGGTTGCCAGGTGCATGGAGACGAAGATCAGCGGTCCGCCCGACGCAGGCGCGGCGTGAAGGATTTCCATTCCTTCGATCGTGATCCGGCCTTCGGGCACGAAGCGGTTGACGGAGGAAAATTCGGCGATGGTCCGGCCGATGTTGCGCCACCAGGCCTTCAGGCTGGCATCGTGGTGCATTTCCGTATCGCACAGGTCGGGTGCGAGTGTTTTCAGGTTCCGGGCAATGCGCCGGGCGAACTTCCGGTCCCTGTAGCGCCAACAGGCGAGAGGGCTGAGCACGGCGCCGATGCCCGACGTTACCTCGCAGGGCGTAAACCGCAGAAGTTCGTGGAAGATCCGGTTGACGCTTCCCTGGAGCGGGTGGCGCAGCCAATGGCGACGCGCGGCGACTGGGAGAGAAGGTACCAGGTCCATGCCAGCGTGTTGGCCGTGGTTTCGTGGCCGGCCATGAAGATCACCGCCGCCTCGTTGCGGATTGCATCCCGCGACAGGGGATTGCCGTCCTCGTCGCGGGCCTCCAGCAGCCCGCCGATGACCGAGGCTTCACCGGCTTCCTTCTGGGCCTGGTAGCTGTCGATGATTTCATCGAGGACGCTCAGGATGCGCTCCTTGGACTTCCTGATCGCGTTGCCCCGGAAACGCGGCAGCCATTCGGGCAGCCCGAACATGGAGATCATGTCGACCTGGTCGATGTATTTCTGGTAGTCGGAAAAGCCCTGGACCACCTCGCTGGCGTAGTTCTTGCCGAGCTGGCGGCCGAAGATCGTCCGGCAGATGATTTCCGCCGTCAGGTGCGCCATCTCCGCCAGCGCGTCGATTTGCGCGCCGTTTTCCAGAGCAGCCCATTCGGCGCGTTTTTCCACGATCGTGTCGACCATGATCGGGGCAAAGCCCGGCACGCGTGACCCATGGATGATCGGAGCGACCACCTTGCGCCGCTTCGCCCAGGTTTCGGTATCGCTGACGAACAGACCGTCGCCCAGGAGCGGCTCCAGCGCGTGACGCATTTGCGGGCTCTTGCGCTGCAAGGTCTCGTGATTGGCCTGGAAGGCTTCGCGAACCACGTCCGGACGGTTGCAGACGACGAGTTCTCGGGTGAAGACCTTGCGGCTTCTCAGCCGGCCGCGGAAATCCTCCACGCCCCAGATGGCAAGGAAATTCTTCTTCGCCATGCCGATCAGCTTCCACACCGGAGGCATGGTTTCAAACCGGAACGGGTAGGGCGGTATGAAGTCTTCCGGAAGGACCTTTTCGTTCACGGGATCGGCGATGGTCACACCCGTTTCCTTTTCATGCAGACGATCTTCGATTTTGCCGATCCTTGACCTATCTGGAACGAATGCGCAAGGCCGCGAGAATGACCGCCGCCCAGCCGATGATCACCAGCATCCCGCCGGTGGGGGCGGACATGGGGAACAGGCGCCGGTCCGCGAAGGCGCGGATGACAAGATCGCCGCAGAAAAGTGCGAGCCCTGCGACCATCAGGATCAGGGCATAACCCAGAAACGGCGATTGGCGGGTCTGGCTGATCGCACCGATCGCCAGGATCGCAGGCGCATGGAACAGGAGCATCTGGGCCGCCGTTTCCACAAGACCGCTCGTATCCACATGCGCGGACATGGCCAGGAGCATGACGCCCGCCGCTCCGGCGATTCCGCCGAGGATCAGACAGGCGCGCAGCAGGGCGGAGGTCGGTTCGCCCGGCGCGGGGATCATTCTGTGACTCATCTTGCCAGGTCCGGTCTGTGTCGGCGAAACAGGCGGGGAGGTTCGGTGCCTGTATCCCGTATCATGCCGCGGCAAGTCCCCGTTTTTCAAGCAGCGCATCGATCTTCGGTGCGCGGCCCCGGAAAGCCTTGTAGGTTTCTTCCGGGTCGGGGCGTCCGCCGGCGGAATAAATATGGGTTAAGAGGCGTTCCGCCGTTTCCTTGTGGAAAATGTCGCCGGCCTCTTCGAAGGCGCCGAAGGCATCCGCGTCCATGACCTCCGACCACATGTAGCTGTAGTAGCCGGCGGAGTAGCCGTCCCCGGCAAAGGCGTGGGCGAAATGCGGCACACGGTGGCGCATGGTGATGGCGTCCGGCATGCCGATCTTTTCCAGCGCTTGTCTTTCGTAGGCGGTCACATCGAGATCGTCCGCGTCGGTCAGGAGATGCATCTCCAGATCGACCAGGGCACAGGCAGTGTACTCGACCGTGGCGAAGCCCTGATTGAAGTTTTCCGCCGCCAGCAGCTTGTCGAGCAGGTCCTTGGGCATCGGCTCCCCGGTCCGGTAGTGGACCGCGTAGCGCGACAGCACTTCCGGCCGCGACAGCCAGTGTTCATAGAGCTGGGAGGGAAGCTCCACGAAATCCCGGGCGACACTGGTGCCGGAGATGACCGGATAGGTCACGTTAGAAAGAAGTCCGTGCAGGGCATGGCCGAACTCGTGGAACAGGGTGTTGGCGTCGTCGAAGGTCAGCAGGGTGGCTTCGCCCGGCGCGCCTTTGGAAAAGTTCATCACGTTGACGATGATCGGCGAGACGTCGCCCTTCAGCCTGTGCTGGGAGCGGAAGGCACTCATCCAGGCGCCGGAGCGTTTGGAGGAGCGTGCGAAATAGTCGCCCAGGAACAGGCCGACATGCTTGCCGTCCCGGTCAGTCACCTCGAAGACACGCACGTCCGGATGATAGGCGGGCAGGCCTTGTCTTTCCTCGAAATTGAGGCCGAACAGGCGGTGCGCCGTGTCGAAGGCGGCGGCAATCACGCGGTCGAGCTGCAGGTAAGGCTTGATTTCCGCTTCATCCAGGTCGTGCTCCGCCTTGCGGACCTTTTCCGAATAGTAGCGCCAGTCCCAGGGAGCGATCTTGAAGTTGCCGCCTTCGGAACGGGCCATATCGGCGAGTTTGGCTTCTTCTTCGGCAGCGCGTTTGACCGCCGGTGTCCACACCTTCATCAGAAGATCGCGGACGGCTTCCGGGGTCTTGGCCATGGTGTCGTCGAGCTTGAAGTCGGCGAAGGTGTCGAAGCCGAGCAGCTTTGCCTTTTCCGCCCGTAGCCGGATGGTTTCGGAAACGATCTCGCGGTTGTCGGTTTCGCCGCCGTTTTCGCCGCGCGCACTCCAGGCCTTGAAGGCTTCCTCGCGCAAGGCGCGGTTGGAGGAAAACTGCAGGAACGGTTCGATGGAGGAGCGGGACAGCGTGATCACATGCTTGCCGTCCAGGCCGCGTTCGCGGGCCGCTTCTGCGGCGGCAGCCAGCAGGAAATCGGGAAGGCCGGCCCGGTCTTCCTCCGTTTCAAGCACGAGCTGATAGTCGGCTTCGTCGTTCAGCACGTTCTGGGCAAAGCCGGTGCCGAGCGTTGCCAGGCGCTGGGAGATTTCCGCCATGCGTGCCTTGCCGTCCGGTGCCAGTCCCGCACCGGCGCGCTGGAACATCTTGTGGTAGCGTTCCAGGACCCGGGCTTCTTCCTCATTCAGGCCGAGGCTATCCTTCCTGTCCCAAAGCGCGGCGATGCGCTCATAAAGCGCACCGTTCAACAGGGTTTCGGAGGAATGTTTTGCAAGCTTCGGCGCGATATCGCGTTCGATCGCCTGAAGGTCCGGATTGGTGTGGGCCCCGGTCAGGTTGAAGAAGGTTCTTGCCGTCCGGGTCAGGCTTTCGCCGGCCTTTTCCAGCGCCACGATCGTGTTCTCGAACGTGGGCTCTTCCCGCTGATCTGCGATCGCATCCACTTCCGCGCGGCCTTCGGCCATGGCCTTCTCAAAGGCATCCGTAAAATGCTCCGGTCTGATGTCGGCGAACGGCGGCAGTTCGAAGGGCGTTGTCCAGTCGGATAGAAGCGGATTTTGCGGCATGGAAGTTCCTGTTTGGGACGAAAGGAAAACAGACTTGATGTCATATGGGGTTGGACCGGCAGCCGTCAAAGCGAAGCTTGCCGGCTGCGGCACAATTTCCCGCTTTTCATAAGCTGGCTGAACCGAACACCACGTCATGCATGATCCGCCCCGGCAGCAGCGTGAACAGGCCGGCAAGGATCAGGGCAAAAAAGTATAGCGCGCGCATGGCGCGTTTGTGGGTCTGAATGCGTCCGGCTCTGGCGGCGAAAACCGCAAGCGGCACCGTCACCAGGGTCAGGACCGACAGGAGATGGATCGGGCTCCAGTCGCCGATCAGGCGGATCTGGTGGATCCAGAAGCTTGCAGCGGCGACCCAGAGCATCAGGGCGACCCAAAGATAGCCGATGATCCGATGTGGGACGGTTCCTTTGGGCGCTAGCATCTGGATCGTACCGAGCACGAAGGCGCTCAGCGCGGCGAGGGCGTGGGAGGAGATGATGACGCCTGCATCGAACAGGGGAGCGAGTGTCATCAACGCTTACCACATCGTCTTTGCGGCGCGTTCGGGCCATTCCCGGTCGTAAGCCTCGCCGCCGGTTTCGCCGTTCGTCATGTCGGCCAGGATCTGGCCCGGGGTCGGCAGGGACGCGGGATTGATCTGCGCTGCCTGATCCCACAGCCCGGCGCGAAGGACCGCGCGGGCACACTGGAAATAGAGTTCCCGGATGGTGATGCGGATGATGCAGCGGGGCTCCTTGCCCTTGACGGCGAAACGCTGCAGCAACGCCGGATCGACGGTGAGTTCCGCTTCGCCGTTGATCCTGAGGGTGCTGCCGGAACTCGGGATCAGCATCATCAGCGCCACCCTGGGGTCGCGGACGATATTGCGCAGGGAATCGATCCGGTTGTTGCCGCGCCGGTCGGGAATGAGCAGTGTTTTTTCGTCATCCACATAGACGCAGGTGCCCGGGTCGCCGCGCGGCGAGCAATCCAGCCCTTCCGGCCCTGCCGTTGCCAGGGCGCAGAACGGAGAGGCAGCGATCATCTGCCGGTAGAGGGGGGTGACCCGGTCCGCGACCTTGACGATGGAGGCGGCGACCGGAACGCCGTAGATGCGTTCGAGCGCTTCGATGGAGGTGATTTTGTCGGTCATGAAAGACTTCCTGCCGTCCGGCGTTCGATTAAATTTACCACAAGAGGCTTTTTCGCTTTTGACTTTCGACTAATCCGCGAAACGTTTTTCTTAGCCGCCTATCCGACCGAAATTCTTTTCGCGCTGCGGCAATATTTTTATTAAGCTCATGTTATTTTGGATGGAAATTGTATTTGCATTGCAGCAAATCGACGGGGACGAATCTTTTTACCTCGTTCCTCACGGGAATCGAACCTCTTTATTTTCACGTATACCGCGTCGATAGTCGTATTGCCCGCAGGCTGCACGTGTTTTTACAGTCGGGCCAGCTTGCGTGTCCTTTGGCCATGGATCCGGGAAACCGGTTGGGAAAAGTCATCGGACATGCTCGCGGACCGCGGAATATTCCGCGTATATTCGTCCAGGCTTTTCGGGCCTTTCTGGGAGGAAAGTATGACCCTTATTCACAAACCCCTTAACCGCCGTTCGATTCTGAAGGCAGGCACGGCTGGCGGTGTTGCGCTCGCAACGCCGACCATCTTTACCAGCTCCGCCTGGTCTGCCCCTTATCTGAACGAACCGACCGGTGCTGAAGTCACCCTCGGCTTCAACGTGCCGCAGACCGGCGCCTATGCCGACGAAGGCGCCGACGAACTGCGCGCCTACCAGCTTGCCGTCAAGCACCTCAACGGTGAAGGCGACGGCGGGATGCTGAATACCTTCTCGTCCAAGGCCCTCGGCGGCAATGGCGTCAACGGCAAGAAGGTCGCTTTCGTGACCGGTGACACGCAGACCAAGTCCGACGCGGCTCGTGCATCCGCCAAGCGCATGATCGAAAAGGACGGCGCCATCATGATCACCGGCGGTTCGTCCTCCGGCGTGGCCATTGCCGTTCAGTCGCTCTGCCAGGAAGCCGGCGTCATCTTCATGGCCGGTCTGACCCACTCCAACGACACCACCGGCAAGGACCGCCGTGCCAACGGTTTCCGTCACTTCTTCAACACCGAAATGACGGGCGCTGCGCTCGCTCCGGTGCTCAAGAACGCCATGGGCACCGACCGTAAGGCCTATCACCTGACCGCCGACTACACCTGGGGCTGGTCGCAGGAAGGCTCGATCAAGAAGTACACCGAAGCACTCGGCTGGGATACGGTCGCTGCCGTCCGCACCCCGCTCGGCGCCGGCGACTTCTCGCAGTACCTGACCCCGGTCCTGAACTCCGGAGCGGACGTGCTGATCCTGAACCACTACGGCAAGGACATGGTGAACTCCCTGACCCAGGCCGTTCAGTTCGGTCTGCGCGACAAGATGGTCAACGGCAAGAAGTTCGAAATCGTCGTGCCGCTGTTCTCGCGTCTGATGGCACAGGGCGCCGGCGATGCCATCAAGGGCATCTTCGGTTCCACCAACTGGCACTGGTCGCTGCAGGACGAAGGCTCCAAGGCATTCGTCAAGTCCTTCGGTCAGGAATACGGCTTCCCGCCGAGCCAGGCTGCCCAGACCTGCTATGCGCAGACGATCCTCTACGCCGACGCTGCTCAGCGTGCCGGAACCTTCGAGCCGTGCGCTGTTGCCGCCGCCCTCGAAGGCTACGATTTCGACGGCCTGGGCAATGGTCCGACCCACTACCGTGCGGCCGACCACCAGTGCTTCAAGGATGTTCTGGTCGTGAAGGGTAAGGAAAACCCGAGCTCGCAGTTCGACCTTCTCGAAGTCGTTGAAATCACCCCGCGCGCCCAGGTCGAGTACGCACCCGACATGGAAGATGTGAAGGGTGATCTCGGTACCTGTAACAACGGTGCCTGATCGCGCTTTAGCGTAAAATCCTGACGGTCGCCCAGTCACGGGCGGCCGTCTTTCGACCCGGGCGGAGCGCCCGCGGTATCAGGGGCAGAGATATCCGGCAATTGCGATGGACGAAATCCTACTTCAATTCCTGAACGGTCTGGACAAGGGTGGCGCCTACGCGCTGATCGCTCTCGGCCTGACCCTCATCTTCGGCACACTGGGTGTCGTGAATTTCGCTCACGGCGCCCTGTTCATGCTCGGTGCATTCTGTGCCGTTTCCTTCAATTTGCTGCTGAGCCTTCAGAAGGTCACGGTCGATCCGACCAAGACCACGGCCTGGGGCACGCCGCTGGAGGTGCGCACACCTTACGTCGAGGCCTATCTCGGCGACTTCGGGCACTGGATCCTGAATTACTCCGTGCCGGTATCGATCCTGCTGGCAATTCCGGTGATGCTGCTGATCGGCTTCGCCATGGAGCGCGGCCTGATCAAGCATTTCTACACCCGGCCGCACGCCGACCAGATCCTGGTCACCTTCGGCCTTGCCATCGTTCTGCAGGAAATCGTGAAGTCGATCTACGGCGCCAATCCGATCCCGCAGGTCGCTCCCGATGTGGTCAGCGGCGCGGCCGATATCGGCGCCATGCTCGGCCTTGGCGCCGGCGTGATCGTCTATCCCTGGTGGCGAATGGTGTATCTGCTGTTCTCCCTTGTGGTCATCGCCATCGTTTTCGCCTTCCTCCAGTTCACAACCTTCGGCATGGTGGTCCGGGCCGGCATGGCGGACCGTGAAACGGTCGGACTGCTCGGTATCAATATCGAACGCCGGTTCACGATCGTTTTCGCCATCGCCGCCGTCGTCGCCGGGCTTGCGGGTGTCATGTACACGCCGATCCTGCCGCCGGACTATCACATGGGCATGGACTTCCTGGTGCTGTCCTTCGTGGTGGTTGTCGTCGGAGGCATGGGCTCGCTTACCGGAGCGGTGTCCGCAGGTTTTCTGCTCGGCATCCTGCAGTCGTTTGCCTCCATGAACGAGGTCAAGGCGATTTTCCCGGGTATCGACCAGATCATCATCTATCTCGTGGCCGTGGTCATCCTGCTTGTGCGTCCGCGCGGGCTGATGGGCCGTAAGGGCGTCATGGAGAACTGAGAACAATGAAAACGAGACTATCTCCAGTCGGCGACATGGTCCTGTTCGCGGCCTTTACCGGAGCGGTCCTGACCATGCCCATCTGGCTGGCTCCGGTGGGAGCCGGCTATCCGGATCTCCTTCAGAAATTCGCAATCTACGGTCTGTTCGCCACCGGCTTCAACATCCTGTTCGGCCTGACCGGGTATCTCTCCTTCGGCCATGCCGCCTTTCTGGGGGTCGGTTCCTACACCGCGGTCTGGTCTTTCAAGCTTTTGGGCATGAACCCCATTCCGGCGGTGTTGCTGGCCATTGTCGTGTCCGGCATCTTCGCCCTTCTGATCGGCTACGTGTCCTTGCGGCGCTCGGGGATCTACTTCTCGATCCTGACGCTGGCCTTCGCGCAAATGTGCTACAACCTGGCTTACTCGGTGCTGACGCCGATCACCAACGGTGAAACCGGTCTGCGCGTTCTGGAAACCGATCCGCGGATCTTCGACAGCACGACCCGGGCCGAGGGACCTCTGATCTCGAAGCTGTTCGGTTTCGACATGACCGGTTATCCGGGCTTCTACTTCTGCGCGGTCCTGCTGATCATCGGTTTCTTCGTGGCCCAGCGGATCGCCCGCTCGCCCTTCGGCACCATGCTCAAGGCGGTGAAGTCCAACCAGAACCGGATGACCTACACCGGCCTCAATCCGCGCCCCTATACATTAGCGGCCTTCGTGATTTCCGGCATGTATGCCGGGCTTGCGGGAGCTCTCCTGTGTATCACCGACCCGCTTGCGGGGGCGGAACGCATGCAGTGGACGGCTTCGGGTGAAGTCGTGCTGATGACCATCCTCGGCGGTGCAGGCACGCTGCTCGGCCCGATCCTGGGGGCCGGTCTGATCAAGTACTTCGAAAATATCTTCTCGGCGTTCAACGAACACACCCTGAGTTCCATCTTCAGCTTCCTGCCCGATTTCCTGAAGGAACTGGCCGTGGCGATCTCAAGCCTGTTCGTCGGCGAGGGCTGGCAGCTCACGCTTGGCGTGCTGTTCATGCTGATCGTCATTTTCCTTCCCGGAGGCATCATGGAGGGACTTGCGCGCATCGGTAAGTTGTTCAGGCGGATCGGCAGAGGCTCCGACAAGAGCCACGCGACGGCCCCGGCCGAGTGAGGGAAAACAGAATGGAAATTCTCAAAGTCTCGGGCGTGAACAAATCGTTTGGCGGTTTGAGAGCCCTCAACAATGTGGACTTTTCGGTCGAGCAGGGGACGGTCCACGCGATCATCGGCCCGAACGGGGCCGGAAAGTCGACATTCCTGAACTGCATGATCGGGCGATTGGTTCCCGACACCGGAACGGTGATGTTCGGCGATATCTCGCTGACGGGCATGAAGCCCTACGAGATCAACCAGGTCGGCGTCTCTCGCGTCTTCCAGACGCCCGAGATCTTCGGAGATCTGACCTTGTTGGAAAACGTCATGATCCCGACGATGGCGAAGCGTGACGGCCAGTTTGCGCTGCATGCCTTCAGGCGTCTCGACCAGGACAAGGAAATCCGCGACAGGGCGCTTCACATGCTGGAGGATGTCGGTCTCGCGGAGAAGAAGGACATGCATTCCGGCAGCCTGTCGCGCGGCGACAAGCGGCGCCTGGAACTGGCCATGTGCCTGTCACAGGAACCGAAGCTCCTGCTTCTCGATGAACCGACCGCCGGCATGTCGCGCGCCGACACCAACAACACCATCGACCTGTTGAAACGGATCGGCGATCGGGGGATCACCAAGGTCATTATCGAGCATGACATGCATGTGGTGTTCTCGCTGGCCGACAAAGTGACGGTTCTGGCTCAGGGAACGATTATCGCCGAAGGCAAGCCGGCAGACATCAAGGGCGATCCCCGCGTTCAGGAAGCCTATCTCGGAGGAGCGCATCTATGACGCTTTTGGATAATCAGTTCGAAGGGCGGCAGGCTCCCGGCGCCAAACCGGTCAAGCCGCAGGGCGGTGCGCCGGCGTTCTTCTCCGCGTGGGACCTGCATGCCTATTACGGCGAGAGCTACATCGTTCAGGGTGTGAACTTCGACATTCGAGAAGGCGAAATCCTGGCGCTGCTCGGCCGTAACGGCGCCGGCAAGACCTCGACCCTGCGGACGATCGCCCGCATGGACAATCCGCACCTGACCCACGGCGAAATCTGGCTGGACCACAAGCCGCTGCATTCGATGAAAAGCCATGAGGCGGCCCGCAACGGCGTCGGACTGGTGCCGGAAGACCGGCGGATCATCCCCGGGCTGACGGTTCAGGAAAACCTGGAGCTTTCCCAGATCGCGCCGCCGATCGGCTGGACGATCGAGCGCATCTACGACCATTTCCCGCGCCTTGCCGAACGGCGGAGCCAGGAAGCGGTGACCCTGTCCGGCGGCGAACAGCAGATGCTGGCCCTGGCGCGCATCCTTGCCCGGGACGTCAAGCTTCTGCTCCTGGACGAGCCCTACGAAGGGCTTGCGCCGGTGATCGTGCAGGAGATCGAGCGGATCCTGGAAGGGGTCAAGGAACTCGGCATCACGACGATCATCGTCGAGCAGAACGCGATCGCGGCTCTGCATCTGGCCGACAGGGCGGTGATTCTCGACATGGGCGAGGTCGTTTTCGACGGCACCGCGCAGGAGGTTCTCGACAACGCGGATCTGCGCCAGGAATATCTCGCGATCTGACGAATACGATGGATTTCAAGCTCGGAAGGCCGGTGTCTGCGGATGCCGGCCTTTCTTGTTCTTTATCCGCCTGACCTTTTCGGCGGGCCGGTGCGACGGATTCACCCTTTCACCAGATTCAGATCCCGGATGGTCGACGCCAATTGGACACAGCCCTATTTTTATGCAACCTCGGTAAGTATACATCGTGGGGAGTCTTTTTGGCATGTTGCTGCTTTCGCAGGCTGAAACACGCGACGCGTTGCCGTTTCCGGAATTGATCGAGGCGCTGGCGGAGATGTTCCGCAAGGGGTGTGAAATGCCCGTGCGCCATCATCACGACATGAAGGTTCCGGATGAGCCGGACGCGACCATGCTGATCATGCCAGCCTGGGTTCCCGGCGAACACGCCGGCGTCAAGATCGTCAACGTGATGCCCGGCAATGCGGCCTGGGGCGAACCGGCGATCTCCGCGGAATATCTGTTGTCGGATGCCCGGACCGGGAAAATGCTCGCCCTGATCGATGGCGGTGAGTTGACCGCAAGGCGGACGGCAGCAGCGTCCGCGCTCGCGGCACGTTATCTTGCCGCAAAGGAGGCCGGGCATCTGCTGGTTATCGGAACCGGGCGTCTTTCGCTTTATCTGATCGAGGCTCACATGGCGGTCCGGCCGATCAGGAAGGTCTCCGTTTGGGGCCGTTCGACCGAAAAGGCGGCAAGCGTGGCGGCAAAGGCTGCCGAACAGCTGGGCATCGACGCCGAGGCCGTGGAAGACCTGGACGACGCGGTCAGCCGGGCGGACATCATCAGCGCGGCCACACTGTCCAACGACCCGCTGATCAAGGGCGCCCTGTTGAAACACGGTGCCCATGTGGATCTGGTCGGGGCGTTCAAACCGACCATGCGCGAAAGCGACGACGACGCCATCCGGCGCGCAAGCGTGTTTGTCGATACCAGGGACGGCTGCACCAAAGAGGGTGGCGACATCGTCCAGCCGCTCGAATCCGGTGTCCTGAAGATGAAGGACATCAAGGCAGACCTTTACGATCTGACCAGGGGCGACCACCCCGGGCGCCGAACTGATGACGAGATCACGCTGTTCAAGTCCGTCGGTGCGGCCCTCGAAGACCTGGCCGGGGCGATCCTGGCTTTTCAGTCGTCGGCAGACGGCGACATCGATCTGGGCCGCGCTGTGCCGGACGCCTGACGGGCGGCATGTCTTAAGGTCTTCGCCCTAGCCGAGTTCGAAGGTGGTGATGCCGTAGGTCCGGTCCAGGGACAGATCCGGTGCCGCGCCCAGATACATGCGTGCGGTTTCGAAAACCGGCGAGAGTTCGTACCGTTCCGCAAGATCCAGTGCATTTCGGTTTGGCTCCGGCGTGTCCAGAAAGACCGTCTGTCCCTTTGCCTGTCCGGCAAGCGCCCGGAACAGAACGTCCGCGGCCTCAGAGGTGTCGGCAAACAGCGGTCCGATCTTGAAACCGTCGCCACACATGCGGATCACGCCATAGCCTTTGACCTCGCCATCTTCGACAAAGGCAAAGCCGCGCCGCGTCTGCACCATGGGAGCTAGCCAGGCTTGCAGCAAACCTGCCCTGGGGGCGGGGAAGAAGGCCCGGTCATAGTCCCTGACGGACGGGAAAATTCCCTGACCGAGCGGGGCAAGGCGCTGGTCCATTGGCGCATCGACCATGGAGAGGCCGCCCTGGCGAATGTTGCGGTGGGCCAGTTCGAAACCGGATTTGCGGTAATTGTCCTGCTGGTTGACAACGCCGTCGAGGCCGACGGTTCGCCCTTCCAGCCGCGCCATGCCGGCCTGCCAGGTCGCCCAGCCGTATCCCTTGCCGCGATGCTCCGGTCTGCAGATGTAAAAGCCGATGAAGCCGAAGGTGTCGCCGTAGCGCACCGCCGAGATACAGGTGACCGGCTCGCCGTCCAGAAACCCCATCAGATAGCCTTCAGGGTCGGCTGCGAAGAAAGGCTCCAGATCCTCCTGTCCCGGGTTCCAGCCCTCGTTGGCCGCCCATTCGATGGCCACGACGAGATCGGTTTTGGACATGGTGCGGATTTCGAATTGGGAAGTCATGGGCCGGTCCGTTCGCGCGTTCGCCTGGGTTGCTGAGTCTGAGCCTGGAAGGCTGCGCAGGAAAAGGTCAACATAAGCTTGCCGAGCGGGCAACCGAAAGTCGCAATCTGGCCAGACGCAGCTGATCCCGGCGGGATTGATCCGGTTCCGCTGGTGACATTCTCAGGAAGGGCATACCGAGTTCAGGGACAAGGACGGCTGAAACGCCGTTCCTGTCTTCGTTTCCGGCGCAGAATGGTGACGGCCATATCGCTGCACCGCGCCGAGCGATGCCCGGACAATATATCGATCAGAGGGGAGATGGCACAGCTTCCTGGAAGCTTTAAGAACTTTTTTGCCTGCTCCTCCGATGCGGGGCGGGCGGGTGCCGATGAGGTTGGCATAACAGGGTATGTTCCTGCGCAGGTCGGAATCGGGCGCGCGTTCAGACTTGATAATTCGCTCTTCATCGCGGTGCGGTGAGAGGTATTTGCCGCTTTTCGTTTTCTTGCCACAACCGGTGCGTCTGTCCGTGTTCAAGGCCGGTGTTCTTTTTTTGTTCCTGTCCCGTTTTTATGGTAATAGCAGTGGAAAACGATGCTCTGCCCAATTGCGAGCGCCATGGAATGTTACCTCATATGTGAACGGAAGCCGACTGCTTCGCCATCAGCCATGAAAGTGCCGCGAGCCCCTAATGAAGTTCAAGGGTAAGTCCTTTATCGCCATCGTCCTGACGCCGGAGACGCCCGCCGATGCGTGGTTTGCGGAACTTGACCGGATCCTCTCCCGCTCACCGGGGTTCTTCATAGACCGGCCGATCATTCTGGATGTGCGTGGTACGAAGATACCGATTGAGGATCTGGAAGCGATTCTGGCGGGCCTGGGCGAGAGGTCCATCCGGGTCATGGGGATCGACGGTATTGCCGGAACCCGTCTGAAACCGGGTATGCCGCCGAGCTTTGCCGGAGGCCGTCTGACAACTGACATCGAGGTGCCGGATCCGGAAGGATCGGCGGTCTCGGATGGATCTGTAGTCCCGGAAAAGACCGATACCAATACGCTTGCCGGATCGAAAAAATCCCGGACGGAGGCCAATGACCGGAAAAAGCCGGCAAATGGCACTCTCCGGAAGGTCGAGACCATTGTGGCAGGTGACGGACAGTCGATTGTCATCACCGAACCTGTCCGCTCGGGCCAGAGCGTGGTTCATCCAACGGGAGACGTTACCGTTGTCGGCTCAGTGGCATCAGGGGCCGAGGTCATCGCGGGCGGTTCGATCCACATCTACGGAGCCTTGCGGGGCCGAGCCCTTGCCGGGGTTTCCGGGAACGAGGGAGCCCGGATCTTTTGTTCGAAGCTGGAAGCGGAACTGGTTTCCATCAACGGGCTTTACACCATTGCGGACGACTTTGCCGGCCATGTTGTGAACAAGCCGGCTCAGATCCGTTTCGACGAGGAGCGGCTGATTTTCGAATCGCTGAATTAGCAAGAGACATCATCAGAGACGTCGCAAACCGGGGTTTACCGGGCCGCGCCTGGAAAATTGGAAAACAGGAAAGCACACCATGAACAACGCCACAGTCATCGTGGTCACATCGGGCAAGGGGGGCGTCGGCAAAACCACGTCGACCGCAGCCATTGCCTCGGCGCTGGCCAAGCAGGGATACAAGGTTTGCGCGGTGGATTTCGATGTCGGTCTGCGCAACCTGGATCTGATCATGGGCGCGGAACGCCGGGTGGTTTTCGATCTGGTCAACGTGGTGCGCGGCGAAGCCTCGATCAAACAGGCCCTGGTGCGCGACAAAAAACTGGAAAACCTCTACCTGTTGCCGGCTTCCCAGACCCGCGACAAGGACGCGTTGACCGACGAAGGCGTCGCCAGTGTCATCAATGAGCTGAAGATGTATTTCGACTGGATTGTCTGTGACAGCCCGGCGGGCATCGAGCGCGGTGCGACCCTTGCCATGCGTTATGCGGACGAGGCGATCATTGTGTCCAATCCGGAAGTCTCTTCCGTGCGCGACTGCGACCGGATCATCGGCCTGCTGGACGCCAAGACGGTTTTGGCGGAACAGGGTGAGCGCATGCCCAAGCACCTTCTCATCACCCGCTACGATGTGGAGCGTGCCAGGCTTGGCGACATGCTGGCAGTCGAGGACGTGGTCGATATTCTGTCCGTGCCGTTGATTGGCGTGATTCCGGAAAGCAGGGATGTCCTGAAAGCCTCCAACGTCGGCCTTCCCGTCACCCTGTCCGACGAGACTTCCCTGGCCTCCAGGGCTTATACGGAAGCCACGCAAAGGCTCCTGGGCGATGAAATTCCGATCACCATTCCCACCGAGAAGAAGGGCTTGTTCGGCAAGTTCTTCAAGGGGAGGGCGGCATGAATATCATGAGTTTCTTCGGCAGGCGGGGCGACACGGCCTCGGTTGCCAAGAACCGACTGCAGATTCTGCTTGCCCATGAGCGCAGCGGCAACTCGGCCGAAGACGCCCGGCTGATTTCCTCTCTGCGCGAAGACATACTGGCCGTGGTCGCCAAGCATATTTCCATCGATCCAGACGCCGTGCGCCTGGAAATGGACCGCACCGGCGACATCACGACTCTCGGCATCGACATCGAACTTCCGGATGGAGCGACCAGGAAGTCTGCCTGAAGGCAGTGCCGGACAGGTGCCCAACCCCCAATTCTGTGGTGGTGCGCAAGCGCCCTCACAGAAATTGGAGAGCGTCGGCTGTCGGATGCGATCTAACCGGGAAAAGCTCTCGTCAAGAAATAATGATTATGGGATGGCCCGCCCCTCTCCGGAGCGATCCGATAGGATTGCTCTGTATTTGAGGTAGAGAGGAACGGACCGATGTCGATTTTTGTACTTGGAATTGATCTTGGCAAGAACGTGTGCAGCCTG
>NZ_JABFCZ010000030.1 GCF_014692675.1 Roseibium aggregatum
CGGCTTCCTGTCTAGAAGATCAGCGTACCTGCGTAACTTCCTCTCAAAACCAGAGCCCTAAAGCTCCAGCTCCGCAAGAACAACGCCGTCCACGCTTCCCTTCCTTCAATAATCAAATTGTCAAAGAGCGCTGGCTCGCTGAGCCAGTTGGTCATTCCGTACCACCCGAAGGCGTTTTCCGAAGAACCGTGTCCCGAAGAACGAGGCGCTTATGCCGAACTTTCATTCGGCCGTCAAGCCATCTTTTCGGGTAATTTAGAGCGCAAGGCCCTGTCGCCAGCGACGTTGCCGCCGTCGATGAACGTGGTTATAGGGGTGGCCGCCGGCCCGGTCAACAAGAATTTTGAAAAATTTTTCAGCCCGAAAAATTTGCCGTTCGGGGCATGTGGATAACCCTGAATTCGATCGACAAAATACCAAGGAAACCTGCGGGCTGAAGGCCGGGCAAACGTTTTGAACAGGGTGAAATCGTTAACAAATCTTAATGCCGCATCGGGCCCAAGCGCCGGATTTCAAGCGCTCAAATCGATGCCTTGAACAGCCACGGCCGTCCCCAAGCCACCGGCGGCTGCAATTGCGGCAAGACCGGTCTGGCCCGCTTTCCGGCTTTTCAGGTCGTGGAACAGGCGGACGGCCAGGATCGCGCCGGACGCTCCGATCGGATGGCCTCTCGATAGAGCGCCGCCGTGCAAATTCACCCGGGCCGGATCGATCCTCAGATCGGTAACGGTCGCCAAAGCCTGTACGGCATAGGCCTCCATCAATTCGACCGCGTCGAAAGCATTCGGCTCAGTATCCAACATTTCGGCAAGCTGCCGGATTGCGATCTGCGGCGCGAGTGCCGGCTGCGTGGGGTCGCCGGCTGCCATGACACCCTCCAGAACCAACAGGCCCGTTATCCGCCCGATGTCCCGAGCCTTCTTTTCCGACAGGACGGCAACGATTGCCGCCGAATCCGCCTCGACAGCCGTGGTCGCGGCGGTCACCCCGGTTTCCCGGTCGCCGGCAATGACCGGTGCGCGTAGCGCCGTCTTCAGGTCCAGCTTGCGCGCAAAGGCATCAGTAGACAGACCCGCGACGGGAACAATTTCCGATCCGCCTTTGCCCCATTCCAAATAGGCCAAGGCCTTCCTGTGGCTTTCGACCGCAAAGGCCGCCTGAGCCTCCCTCGAGATCTCTCGAAGACGGGCCAGATCCGCGGCCGCCTCACTCAGGTCCGGATCCCGGTCCGGCCAGGGCGAAAACGGCGGCCGGTCGTAGGCGACCGGGATTTCTTCTTGCGTATTCGGACGGTGCATCCGGATGGCGGACCGGCTGAAGCTTTCAGCGCCTCCGGCCAGTACACAATCCGCTGCACCCGCTTCCACCAGCCGGACTGCCTGTAAAATGGCGTCAAGGCCGGAGCAGCACTGGGTATCGATCGTCATCGCCGGAACCGTTTCCGGCAGACCGGCGCGCAGGGCCGCCAGGCGGGCCGGATTGCCGCCGCCGTATAAAGCATTTCCCAGGATGACCTGATCAACATCCGTGCCCGCCAGCCCTGCATCCGCCAGGACGGCTTCGATGACAGGGGCCGCCAGCTCGTCGGCCTGCAGATGCCGGAAGGCGCCGCCTCTTGGGGCCACCGCGGTCCTGCGGGCCGCCACGATGACCGCAGAGCCGGTCATTCCGCGGCCTCGGCGCTTGCGGCCTGAAGCAGCCTTTGCTCCAGCTTTTGCAGATCGGTCTTGCCACCAGGGGTCAACGGCCAGTCGGTGACCATATGAAAGGTGCGCGGCGTTCGCGACCGGCCGAGTTCGCCGAGACAAAGCCGGCGCAGTTCGGTTTCGTCGATCCTCGAACCCGGTTCCGGCGTGACGGCTGCGACCAGCCGGCTGCCGCGCACGGGATCGGGGAGGCCGAAGACGGCCGCCCCGCGGACGGCTGGATGGGCGGCCAGGACCTGCTCCACCTCTTCGGGATAGATGTTGAGGCCGGAGGTGACGATCATCCGCTTTTCCCGGCCGGCGAGATAGAGAAAGCCGTTGTCATCGAGGAAACCGTGATCGCCGACGGTCAGCCAGCCGTCCTTCCAGCACACCTCGTCGCCGCCACCACAGATATAGCGGTCGAACAGCAGGCCGCTTTTCACCCAGATCGGCCCGGTCGTCCCCGGCGGTACCGGCGGGCTGCCTGGCGCTCCGATCCGGATCGACACGCCTGCCGCCGCCCGTCCGACAGACCGGTCGGGCACGTCATCCTCAGGTGCCGAAATGGTGATGAAGCTCATTTCGGATGCACCGTAGAATTCGACGAGCCTGGCTTTCGGGAAGACCGCCGCCATGGCCCTTCTATCCTCGGCGCGCCATTTCGCACCGCTGGCCAGAACGAGCCCGACCGTTTCCGCCGGCCCGGACCGCGTCAGTTCCTCGGCCACATAGTGGATCTGGGTCGGCGTGGCATAGAAGACGCTCCCGTCTTCTTCCCGCAGCCGGTCGGCGAGCGTTTTCGGGGAAAACCGCGGGCACAGCACCACGCTGGCGCCGGCATGCAGGCCATGGACAGCCCCGTAAAGATGCAGAGAATGAACGAGGCTTCCGGGAATGACGATCCGATTGTGCGAACCGATGGCGAATTCCGCCCGGCTCAACTCGAAACTTTTCAGCCAGGAGCGGTGGTTCCGGCAAAAGCCCTTCGGGTCACCGGTCGAGCCGGAGGTAAAGCCGGCGTAGAACGGGACCGTTTCGTCCGGTGCCATCAGCGGTGCTGACGATTGCTGCGCCCGATCGCGGAGTTCGACAAGAACAGATGCGTCAAGAACAAGGTCCGGCGCCGTCTCCCGCTCCACCCATGTTCGGCGGGAGGATGGCCAGACCGGATCGAACACCATGGCGAGCCCGCCCCGGCGGATGACGGCGAGAAACGCGACCAGCAGATCCGCCGGATCGGTCAAAGAGAGGCCCACGCGGGCGCCTTCGGGGGTGCGGGACGCCAGTTCCCTCGCAAGTGCCTCGACCTCATCGAACAGGCCGGCCCAGGTCCAGGAGCGCCGGTCACAGGTCAGGGCCCACGCCTGCGCGCGCGCTCTGGCGTGATCCTTCAGGCTGTCCCCGACGAAAGCCATCCTCACCCCTCTAGAGCCGGGCCGCTCAGCCGCGCGAGATCAGGGCCCGGGGCAGGCCGCGCGCCACCGTTTCGGCGACAACGGCGGTGATGGCGACCTTGATCAGGTCGCCCGGAATATAAGCAGCACTGCCGATGGCGGCTTTCACCAGGGGCAGGTCCGCCATGATCGCGACACCCGGAATTCCGAACAGATAGACGACGCCGACCCCGCCGATGAGAGCGGCAAGAGCAGCGGCCGGAAGGACCGACAGTGTCCTCGTCTGCTGCATGATAAGGCCGGTCACGAAAGCCCCGATCGGCCAACCGATCAGGAAACCGACGGACGGCGAAGCAAAAACGCCGAGGCCTCCCCGTCCGCCGGCCAGAAGCGGCGCGCCGAGGGCAACAAGGAACAGGAACAGAAGCACCGCGAGGGCGCCGCGGACCGGGCCGAGCATCACCCCGGCCAGCATGACACCGAGTGTCTGCGCCGTGATCGGCACGCCACCCATGAAAGGAATGGCGACTTTCGGCAGCAGGCCGAGGGCCGCGATCAGGGCTGCATAAAATGCGATCTGGACCAGCGAACGGTCAGTCATTTTCACAAGTTCCTTTTCAGCATCCGGCGGCGCTCCGCCGTGTTCGCAGTTGTCTCTACCGCCAGCCCCTCCGCCCCACCTCGGGCGGTCAGTGCTTCGGCGACGTTTTCCGACAGTCTGAGCGCCTGAAGCGCAAACGGGGCGATCAGCCGCCAGCTGCCGCGTTTGCCGGTGCGGGCCCGGTAGGCTTCCGCCAGGGAGGAGTATACCGAGAGCAGCACCGGCGCAAACCGGATCACCAGGGTCACGGCAAGCGCCGGCTTCTTCGGGGAAACGCCGAAGACCTTCAGCGGATAGAAAAGCGACATGACCGCTTCGAGCATGTCGTCCATGCGGGTGGTGACGGAAACGAGATTGGCGAGCAGCACCATGGCAACGAGGCGCAGCACGGCCACAAGGCCTTCCATCCAGGATCCGCCGATCCCATGCAGAAGGAAGATGATCAGGAGAAGAGAGACCAGCGGTTTCAGGAGGGTCACCTGCTTCAGCCCCTCCGGCCCGAGCGTGGCGTAAAGGACAAGGACACCTGCCAACACTGCACCCAAAACAGCGGGATCGTGAACCGGCAGGATCGCCATGCTGATGACGGCAAGCGTCAGCAGCTTGAGACGCACCGGTATCCGGTGGATCCAGCTTGCGCCGGGCAGATAGACGGAAATCACAGGTCGACCTCGTCTGTTGCAGCACCGGCTCTCCGGTCGAGATCGGTCACATAGGCCGGCAGGACATCGCCCGGGACACCGTCCATGCGCACCCGTCCGTCCTCCAGCCAGATCACCCGGTCGAACCCGTCAAAGACCTGCAGATCATGGCTGATCAGGACGATCTTCTGGTCGAGCGACTTCAGTTTCTGCTGGATGCGGCGCGCGGCCAGACCGTCGAGGCTCGCCATGGGTTCATCGAGAACAAGCAGCTCCGGCTGCATGACGAGAACCGCCAGGATGCAGATGAGCTGCTTCTGGCCTTCGGACAGCTCCGCGAAGGGCTTTTTGGCAAGCGGCTGGCAGTGATGCCGTTTCAGGAAATCGGCCGCGCCTTCCCGTGCGGCCTGCTTGTCGGCGCCGAGCTGGGTCAGGCCGAAGGCGATTTCCTCTTCCACCGTCGGGAAAATCGCCTGGTGGTCCGGGTTCTGGAAAACGAAGCCTACATGGCGGGGCAGCTGCGCCCGGACTGCCGCCGTCTCTGCACCGAATATGCGCACACTGCCGCAGCCCGGCAGGTGCAGCCCGTTGAGGAGGCGCACAAGGCTGCTCTTGCCCGACCCGTTCAGACCGACGATGCCGATGCGGCGTTCGGAGAGCGAAAGGGAAATATCCTTTAGGACCTCGCGGCCGCCCAGGGTCAGGCCGGCGCCCTCAAAGACGGCAAAGTCCGCAAGCGCCGGATCGAAGCGCTGCTCTTCGTCTCGTCTCATCCTGTGCGGGGTCCAGAACGCCATATCGCCTTTCAAGCCTTTGGGCCGGCCGGTGCCGGTCGCCCGCTTATTCACGCCGAACACATGCTTGTCAAAGGCTGTTCACTCATCATTTGGCTTAGTGTCTGATCCTATCCAACCGGCTGGGACAGTTCCGGCCCTGTGACGAAACGGCCGATCGTTGCCGCCACGCGATCGAGCGCCTCGGTGAACCTGTCGTCATCGACAATGGAACCGAACGTCACACGCATATAGGGCGCAAGCTTCTGCCCCGGTGTCTGGAAGTATCTGGACGACAGGATCGACAAGCCCTGGTGGGCGAGTGTCGCCTCGACCGCGTCCGGATCGACACCTTCGGGCAGGCGCAACCAGCTGAAGACCTTGCTTTCTCCGCCCTGCAGCCTGTCGGCACCCAACCGCTCCACCGCCTGTTCGTAGCGTTTCCGGTTCGCCCGGCGCTTGGCCGCCAGGGCCTTTTCCAGCGAGCCATCGCGGATCCAGCCGCCGATCAGTTCCGCGGTGATCGGCGAGGCCATCCAGGTGCTTTCGCCGATCAGGTTGCGGACCGAGGCGCCGTAAGAGGCCGGGACATGGACGAAGCCGATCCGGCTGCCGGGCGAAATCAGCTTGGAAATACTGGCAATCGATGCGGTCAGTTCCGGCGCCAGCCTGCCGAAGGCGGGCAGGCTCTCGGTGATGAACGGCGTATAGGGGTCGTCCTCGATGATCTTGAGACCCGCCTTGCGGGCGACACCGACCAGCGACTCGCGTTCGGCGAGGCTCATGGTGTGGGTGGTCGGGTTCTGCATGTTGGGCATCAGGAAGACGCCCTTGACGCCCTGAAGGCGCGCCGCTTCCAGAAGCGCGTCCGGGTCCATCGCCAGATAACCGCCGTCCGGACCGCGCCGAGCGGGAACCGGCACGAGGCGCAGCCCGAGGTGGGGCGCGGAATTCAGGATCGACGGATAGGTGAAGGCATCCACCGCGACAGAATCGCCGGGGCGAAACAGCGCCTGCAGGAGGATCTGGATGCCGTGCTGGGCGCCGCAGGTCAGCGCGATCCGGTCCGGATCGGCCTCAAGGCCGAATTTTTCAAACAGGAGCGCGCCGGTTTCCCGATGCGATCTCAAGCCTTCGGAGGGGACGAAGCCGTTCAACCGGTCGATGCCGGGCGTGCGCGCCAGCCGGATCAGGCCCTCGCTCAGGCTCGGATTGAGATGCGGATAGGCGAAGTTCCGGCCGAGATCGAGGCTTTCGTCGCCGTCCTCAAGGGGAATCAGCGGCGAAATCGCCTGGGTTTCCGGAGCGACATAGGTACCCCGCCCGGTCTCGCCGCGCAACAGTCGGCGGCGTTCTGCCTCCCGATAGGCGCGCGTCACCGTTCCAAGGGTAATGCCAAGCTGGTAGGCGAGTTCGCGCTGGGGCGGCAGCCGGTCGCCCTGCGCCAGGACGCCGGTTCTGATATCCGTTTCGATGGCATTGGCGATGGCGAGATAGATCGGGCCATCGGCCCTGGAGATTTCAGGCACCCACATTGTCATAAGGACAATAAATACATTGACCGGAACAATTGCTCAAGTATCTCTATCGGAAACCCTTATTGTATCTATTGTAATAACCCCATGTCCGATGCATCGACCCTGACCGCCTTCGCCCTTTTCGTTGCCGTCATGACCGGAACGCCGGGTCCCGGCAACCTGACCTTCATGGCCATCGGTGCGGCGTCCGGTTACCGGACGGCCTTCCCGGTCATCATGGCCTCTCAGATCGGCTCGATCTTTCTCAACATGTGCGTCGGCTACGGACTCGGACAGGCGATGGCCGGCGGCGGTCCGCTGGTCATTGTCTTCAAGGTCCTCAGCATGGCCTATATGACCTATCTCGCCTGGCGGATCGTCTCTCTCAGCATCAGGCCGAAGGGCGAGGTCACCCTGCCGAGCTTCTGGGAAGGCCTGCTGATCCATCCCTTAAGCCCGAAGACCTGGGCCATGAGCCTGGTTGCCTACACGACCTTCTTTGCCGGCAACGGCCTTGGGCTGACGGAAAACGCGCTCGTCCTGACCGGCGGCTTCATTCTCGGCGGCACGATCGCCCATTCCATCTGGGCCCTGCTCGGCGTGTCGATCCTGGCGTTTCTCGGCGAAGGTCCGGTCCTGCGCACCACAACGATCCTGATGGCCGCGGGCATGCTGGCCGCAACGCTGTGGGCCTTGCTGCTGTAACGTAGTTCGACCGGACTGCTTGCCCCGGACTAATCGGATGCTCAGGCGGGTCCGCCCAGGGCCGTCACCAGATCGCGAACCCGGTCCGCATTGTCCGTGGCCAGCTTGCCATCCCGGTTCCACAGGCCGTTTTCAAAACCGATCCGGGCCTTGCCGCCCTTTTCCATGGCGTAGACAAGGCAGTCCGTTTCCTTATGGCCGAAGGCGCAGATGGCCCAGTCGAGGTCCAGGCCCGCCGGACACCGGGCGAGTTCTGCGAGGAAAGGATCGAGATCCTCAGGACCGCTTTCCTGATTTTCCGCATAGCGTCCCAGAACGAACAGGACCTGTGCCGATGCGCCCGGAACCACGCCTTCGCCCACGAAGCGCAGGAACCGTTCGACGTCTTCCGGACTGTAGAGAATGTGTTGCACGGCGATCCCGGCTTCCGCGGCCCAATGATAAAAGGTCCGGGCCTCGGCAGTCTCCTCGTCCGGGCACATTTCCCGAAGCGCGATGGATACGGCAGCCGGCATAACATCGCGAACAAGGGCGCGCTGCTGCTCCGGGCTGTATATGCCGACCGCCTCGGTCGTGATCTGAACGTACATGTCGGGAACGGCGGCAGCCATCTCTTTCAGGAGTTCGCGGTAGAGACCGGCATCGAGAACATGTTTGCCCTGTCCATCGCGCACATGGGCATGCAGCCCTCCGGCCCCGGCCTTGAAGCAGGCCTTTGCCGCCCGGACCGTTTCTTCGACGGTGATCGGCAGGGCCGGGTGATCGCTCTTCATTTTACGGGCGCCATTGGGCGCCACCATGATGCGCGGAAGGGGCGGAAGGGGTGCGGAAGAAGTCATGAAATCAATACCGTTATGAGTGGCCTTGGCAGGTTTGTGCCTGATCTGCATGCAAACCGTCAACAAGGAGCCTTGGCCCGAAAGTGACAGAACCCTCTGGAAAACCTGTTTTCCAGAGCGCCAAATCGTTAACGCCCGAGCCTTCCAAAAGCCATGGATTGCCTAACGCTTAACCATGTTTTTCATGACAATTTTAACGTCTTGCGCCGATCTTGAGGTCATCCTTCCTCGAACCAAGACAAAACATCATGGCGCGTCTCCGTCCGATTACACTGGCTGTCCTGATCGCAATCGTACCGCCGCTGGCAGGCTGCGGCACCGTCGCCGGCGTGACCGGCCTCGGCTGGATGACCGCTTCGCACAACAACATCCGCTATACGGATACGAAGTGGTGCGTGCCGCGGAAACTGAAGAAGGTGCTGAACCGGGTCTCCGACCGTTACGGCCGGGTCACGGTCACCTCGACCAAGCGCTGGTGGCTGGAGAACTGGTGGAAGGGCGGCGCCGGAGATTCCTATCACCTGAACTGCCGGGCCGTGGACTTCACCGTCGCCGGCAATCCGTCATCGGTGGTCGCGTTCCTGAAACGCCAGAGCGAAGTCGGCGGCTACAAATACTACCGGTCCGGCCATTATCACATCGACGTCGGCCCGAGACGGACCTGGTAGGCGTCGCCTATTTCAGTTCGCCGAGTTCCAGCGCCATTTCCCAGGCGACCGGATCGAAGCCGATGAAGTTCTTCATCTCGCCTTCGACGATCGGACGCTTGATCATCGACGGATTTTCGATCATCAGCGCGATCGCACTCTGCGCATCGCTGACGCTTTCCTTCACCTCGTCGTCGAGCTTGCGCCAGGTGGTTCCCTTCCGGTTGAGGACGGTGTCCCAGCCGAATTCGCCGACGAAGGCGGTGAGCTTGTCGGCATCCACTCCTTCCTTCTTGTAGTCATGGAAGGTGTAGTCCACTCCGGCTTCCTCGAGAAACTTGCGCGCCTTCTTGACCGTGTCGCAATTCTTGATGCCGTAGACCTTCATGGAGCCGCCTCTGGTTCGGTTGATCGTGGCCCCAATGTGCCGGTCTCACCTCCGCTTTCAAGGGTCTCGGCAAAAAGGTTCGGGAAAACTGCCTTGGCTACGGCGGTCAGACGGCGAGCTTTCCCGGATTCATCAAGCCATGGGGGTCGGCAAGACGCTTGAATTCCGGCTGCGGCGCATCGATCCGTTTCCAGCCGGCATTGTTGAGCACATAGCTGTGCGGATCCGACACCAGCGCACCGGTCGCATTGATGGTCGCGATGATTTCAGCCAGCCGTTCATCGGTGGTGTAGCGGACCAGAGGCAAGGCGGAAAAGGCCACCTTGCCGAACCGGCGCTGGAACTCCAGATGCATGAGAACTTCCTCACCAAAGGTTTCCGCCAGGCAATTCAAGACGTCCAGGCTGTTTTCCGGCGGGAATTTGATCTGCAGATAGGTGATCGATGCATCGCGTTTGAGGGCGTGCAGGGTCGTGTGATTCCAGGTGTATTCGTAGAGCGGGCCATAGCTGCCCGTTCCGTCGAAGGCTGCCGCCTGCGCGTCCGCAGCCCCCCGTTCGAAAACGACTGTTCCGCCGAAGTCGCCGGCGATCGCCGCCATGGCCTCGGCCTGGGGCTCGCTGACCATGACGATAGCTGCCGCCCGCCCCTCCGGCACCAGCTTGCCGACCCGGCCGAGCTTCGGCGGGATCGCCGGGTCGAACACCGACACGAGCTTCTTGGCGATGCCGTCGGCTTCCGTGAAGGTCTGGCCGAAGGCGGCCGCGGACCTGAGATCGGGAAAGCCGACAATCCGTTCGGCCCAGGGATGGGCAGGGGCGAGCGGAACGGTCACGGACAGGATAATGCCGTTGATGCCGTAGGCATGAAGCACCTTGAGGACGTCCCGGCCTTCCAGCCTGATGACCTTCGGCTCCTCTTCCACCGTCACCACTTCCACCGCAATGACCGCGCCCGGATCGCCAAGCTGTCCCCAGGTGCAGGACCCGGCGCCGGCCGCGCCTCCGGCGACGAACCCGCCGATCGTCGCCTGTTTGCGTGTCGAGGGATAAAAGCGCAGCTCCCAGCCTTCAGGTGCAAGCGCCTTGTCGATGTCGAGCATCGTCGCACCGGCTTCGAAGGTGCCGACGCCCGGCTGCACGTCGAGCACCCGGTTCAATCCGCCCATGTCGAGAACGATACCGCCCTCCAGCGGGACGGCCTGTCCGTAGTTGCCGGTGCCGCCACCCCGCACGGTCACCTTCGTGCGCGTTTTTGCAGCAATAGCCGCGAATTGAAGCACCTCTTCGCGCGTTTTCGGCCGGACGACCAGATCGGCCCGGCACGCATCGAGCTGTCTTTTGAGCACGGGCGAGAACCAGAAAAAATCGCGGCTCTTGAGCCGGAGCGTCGCTGCATCATCGGCCAGTTCAAGCCCCTTCAATTCATCAATCAACGCAGCCGACACCGACATTCCTGTTTCTCCTAAGGGAAAAGCATGCAAGAGCTTTTCAGACCGTCAAAATCTCATCAGGATGAGAATAAAGCAAACCGCGCGCCAAAACAGTCGGCGGTGGAGCAAGGGAAACGATACATGCCGCAATCAAAGCGGAAACACCCCCCGGGGGCTGGATCCCTGGAACAGCAAATCCGCCTCACGGCCGGCCTGGTCTTGTTCACCTTCGCCTTTTTTCATTTCCTGAACCATGCGCTTGGTAATATCTCGCTCGCCGCCATGAACTGGGGCCAGGACCTTCGCGGCATGATCTGGCAGTCGACCGTCGGGATATGGGTTCTTTACACCGCTCTTCTGACCCATGCCGGCCTGGCGCTGTGGAAAACCGCCCGCCGGCGCACCTGGCGCATGCCGCTTTGGGAAGCGGCACAGATCGTGCTCGGACTGCTCATTCCCTATGTGCTGATCAAGCATATCTTCGTCACCCGCGGCGCGATGACCGCCTTCGATTCCTACATCGACTACCGGCACGAACTGTCGGCCCTGTGGCCCGCGGACGCGCTGTGGCAGAGTGGCCTTCTCCTGCTCGTCTGGATCCATGGGTGCATCGGCCTGCACTACTGGCTGCGGATGAAGAGCTGGTATGCCCGGGTCAGGACGCCGCTATTCGGCGTGGCGGTGCTTGTTCCGGTTCTTGCCCTGACAGGCTGGATCACGGCGGCCCGGCGTCTCGTTCTGGAAAACGGCCAGAAACTGAATGTCACCGCTGCGCAGAAAGCGGAACTGATGTCGGTCGTCCAGGACGTCCGGATCGGTTTCTACGCTCTTGTGACCGCCGTCATCCTCCTGTTCCTGATCCGCAAGGCGGTTGCATTCTTCCGCAGCCGAATCACGATCCGCTATCTCAACGGACGCGCGATCAAGGCAGCCCCCGGGCCGACATTGCTGGAAATCAGCCGGATGAAGGGCATTCCGCATATGTCGATCTGCGGCGGGCGCGCCCGCTGTTCCACCTGCCGGACCCTGATCCTGTCCGGATCCGCCGACCTGACCGAACCGGGACGCACGGAAGCCCATGTGCTCCAGCGGATCGGCGCCAGTGCCAACGTCCGCCTCGCCTGCCAGCTCAGGCCGCGGAGCGACATGATCGTCCGTCCGCTCTTTTCTCCCGGCCGTGCAATCGGCCGCGACGGCCTTCATGACCGTTATCGCTGGGGCGTCGAGCAGAAAGTGGCCGTGATGTTCATTGACCTGCGCGGTTTCACCTCGCTCAGCGAAGGCAAGCTTCCCTTCGATGTGGTCTTTATCCTGAACCGCTATGTCGACGGCGTCGTGCGCATCATCGGCAAGAACGGCGGCATGGTTGACAAGGTCATGGGCGACGGGGTCATGGCCCTTTTCGGCGTCGAAGCTCCCTTTGAAAGCGGCGTCCGGGCGGCCGTGGCGACGATTTCGGATCTCACCGAAGAGCTTCAGCGCGTGAACGCGGATCTGGCGGGCCATATCAGCACCCCCCTCAGGGTCGCCGTCGGCCTGCACGGCGGGACGGCCATTCTCGGGCGTATCGGCCTCGACGGCAAAAGCGGCGTCGCCTCCGGCCTGACAGCGCTCGGAGATGTGGTCAACGTCGCAAGCCGCCTGGAAGGCGTCTCGAAGGAGGAAAATGCGATGGCAGCCATTTCCAGCGAAATCATCGAAGCCGCGGGTCTGCAGATAAATGGAAACGTCACGAGGCGCTCGGTCGTGGTGAGAGGCAGACAGGCGCCCCTCGACGTCATCTGCATCTCCGAAACAGACGTCCTTCGTGAAACCCTGAGCGCGAGGGCTTAGGATCTGGCTGCCCCCTCGCCTTCCCGATCCGTTATGGTCGCAATCCGAATGACGAAACCCGCCGCATGACTCCTGGAAAAAACCCGTCACAATCGCCCTCCGGTCAGTCGGGCCGGGGAAACTGGAGGCAGCAGGCCCGCCTCGTCAGCGGTCTCGTTCTGTTCGCATTCTGCGTGTCCCATTTCCTGAATCATATGCTCGGCATCTGGTCCGTCGAGGCCATGCGGAAGGGGGAGCAGCTCCACCATGCGATCTGGGGCGAATTGCCCGGACAGATCGTTCTCCTTGTCGCCGCCCTCACCCATGTCATCCTTGCTTTGTGGCGAACGACACGGCGCCGGACGCTCAGGCTGCCGGTATGGGAAAGCCTTCAGCTCGTCCTAGGGCTCTACATTCCCTGGACCCTCATTCCCCATGTCATTGCAACCGTCGGACTGGATAACGCATTCGATCTGCCGACCAATTATTCGGCTACGCTGGCCCTGCTCTGGCCCGACAATGCATTCGCTCAGTCCGTGCTTCTGATCGTCGTCTGGATCCATGCGATGATCGGCCTGCATTTCTGGCTGAAGCTGAAGCCCTGGTACCGCCGGAACCTGCCCGTCCTGTCTGCGGCCGCCGCGGCATTTCCGCTCCTCTCCCTTTGGGGCTGGATCAGCGGCGCAAGGCAGCTTGCCGCATCCGGCGACACCAAATTGAACGTCACAAACTGGCACCTGGATTGGGTCTATACGATCGCGGATCAGGCCCGGGCAGTGGTCTTCGGGCTGTTCTTTCTCAGCCTGGCGGTCGTACTCGTCCGGATTGCCATCCGCCAATTCGCAAAGACGATCACCGTCGAATATCCGGGCAATTTGCTGGTCCGCACGGCGCCGGGACCGTCCCTGCTCGAAATCAGCCGGGATCATGGCATCGCCCATGCGGCCGTGTGCGGCGGCCGCGCCCGGTGTTCGACCTGCAGGGTGAAAATCCTGGCCGGCGGCGAAAACCTCGACCCGCCCAACCAGGCGGAAGCCGCGGTTCTCAGGCAGATCGGGGCCGACAGCAGCATCCGGCTGGCCTGCCAGATCCGGCCCACGTCCGATCTGCGCGTGCATCCGCTCATTCCCGTGCGCGCCGCCGAACGGGGATCCCAGGCGCATCAGGACGCCTATTACTGGGGTGTGGAACAACCCGTCGTGATCATGTTCGTCGACATTCGCGACTTCACCGGGCTCACGGAAAAAACCCTGTCCTTCGACGTGGTCTATCTGCTCAACCGCTATCTCGACCTGGTCTCCGACGAAATCCGCAGGCAGGAGGGCTACGTCGACAAGTTCATCGGCGACGGCATCATGGCGATCTTCGGCATGGAGACCGGCCTGCGCGAAGGCGCCCGCCAGGCGCTGCGCGCCAGCAAGGGCATCGTCAAGGTGATCGATGCCCTGAACGGCGAGCGCGGCAACAACCTGCGGGCCCCGCTGCGGATCGGGATCGGCCTGCATGCCGGGCCCGTCATCCTCGGCCGCATCGGCGCCGCCGGGGGAAGCGGCGAGCGCAGCTCGATCACCGCGCTTGGAGATGTCGTCAACACCGCAAGCCGCCTGGAGGCGGAAAACAAGGTGCACGGCTCCCTGCTGACCATGTCGGACGCCGTGGTCAAGGCAGCCGAAATCCGGCTGGAGGCCTGCGAAACCCGGGAAATCCTGTTGCGCGGAAAAAGCGTTCCCTTGCAAATCTATTCCCTGACGGATTTGGATAGGGAACCGGTTCCGGTCTGACTCGTTCGGGTCGGGACCCATTCATCTTGCCCGCCTGGAGTGGAATTTGGCCCGCACGTACACACCGCAGGAGATGCTTGCCGCCCTTGTCGGTTTCGATACCGTTTCCGACAAAAGCAACCTTGCCCTGATCGATTTCGTCGCCGGTTATCTCGAAGACCACGGCCTCGTCACAACACGTGTTTTCGATGACACCGGTGAAAAGGCTGCCCTCTTTGCCATGATCGGTCCGAGGCAGCCCGGCGGCGTGGTGCTTTCCGCTCACACGGACGTCGTTCCGGTCGCCAATCAGGAGTGGACCTCCGATCCCTTCACCTTACGCGCGGAAAACGGCCGCCTCTATGGCCGAGGGACCGCCGACATGAAGGGTTTTGCCGCAACCGTTCTGGCCCATGTCCCGAAAATGCTGGCGGCCGGCCTCGCCCGGCCGATCCATATCGCGCTGTCCTATGACGAGGAGGTCGGCTGTTTCGGCGCGCCGCCGATGATCCAGCGCATGCTTGCCGATGATCCGAAGCCTGCGGCCGTGATCGTCGGCGAACCGACCAGCATGAAGGCCGTCACCGGGCACAAGGGCATCGTCGTTCTGAAGACGAAGATCTTCGGCCATGCCGTCCATTCAAGCCAGCTGGACCGCGGCGTCTCGGCCATTTCGGTTGCTGCACGCCTGATCAGCTGGCTCGACCGGCAGACCGCGGAAAACAAGGCGAAGGCCGATCCGGACTGCCCGTTCGATCCGCCCTATACCACCCTGCACTGCGGCACCATCCGGGGTGGGGAAGCCCACAATATCACGGCCCCGGAATGCGAATTCGTGACCGACATCCGGACCCTGCCGGAAGAACGCGGCGAGGACTGGCAGGCGCGGTACGAAGCCTTCATAGAAACCGAAGTCCTGCCGGGTATGAAGGCAATTTCCCCGTCCTGCCGCATCGAAATCACCCGGCTTGCGAATGTTCCAGGGCTTCGCCAGGAAACGAATGGCGAAGCGGAAGGCCTGGTTCGCAGTCTGACCGGCGACAACGGACTCAGTGTCGTCGTTTTCGCAACCGAAGGCGGCCAGTTCCAGGATGCCGGTCTGTCCACAGTCGTGTGCGGGCCCGGATCGATCGATCAGGCGCATCAGGCAGATGAATACATCGAAGCGGCCGAGCTGGAAAAATGTGTCGCCTTCCTGGACCGCCTATGTCGAAAATTGTCTCACAAGCCGGCTTAACCAGGGTTGGAACGTCCCGCCGGCGGTGCAATAGTGGGTACTGTTGGTTTTACGGAGGACAAGTCCCTGCCTACAAACAACCTTTGACAAAAAGGGCGAAAATCCGAAGACCGAAGACGCGAGGGGAACATGAAAACGAAATCACTTATCGTGGCAGCAGCCGCGTTTGTCGGGCTGACGATCTCGTCCGCCCAGGCGGAAACGCTAAAATTCGCCTTCCAGGGCACTCTGAATACACTCGATCCTTACAGCCTGAACGAGACCTTCACGCTGTCCGCCCTGGGGAACACTTACGAGGGCCTGACCCGGCGCAACGAAAAGCTGGAAATCGAACCGTCTCTGGCCGAAAGCTGGGAAGTCATCGAACCGAACCGCTGGCGCTTTCATCTGCGCAAGGGCGTGAAGTTCCAAAACGGCAATGACTTCAACGCGGAAGACGTCGCCTTTTCGCTGAAGCGCCTGCACAGCGAAGGATCCGACCTGGCCAAGCGCGTCAATGCGGACGTGAAGCTGGAGATCGTCGACGACTATACGGTCGACTTCGTCCTTCCGAGCCCGAACCCGATCCTGCCTTACGAGTGGGACACCTGGTACATCATGGACAAGGAGTGGACCGAGGAGCACGATGCCGTTGCCGTCACCTCTGCCTCCGACACCACGCCGAACTATGCGGCCCTGCATGCCAACGGCACGGGCCCGTTCAAGATCGTCAGCCACGAGCCGGGCGTGAAGACCGTCTACGAGAAGTACGACGGCTGGTGGGACAAGCCGACGCATAATCTCGACACGGTCGAATTCACCCCGATCGGCTCCGACGCAACCCGTGTCGCCGCCCTGCTTTCGGGTGAACTGGACATGGTCTATCCGATCCCGGTCCAGGACGTGAAGCGGGTCGAGGACAACCCGGGCACCCGGGCGCTGATCGGTCCGGAACTGCGCACCATCTTCCTCGGCATGGACCAGATGCGCGATGAGCTGCTCTATTCCAACGTGAAGGGCAAGAACCCGTTCAAGGACGTGCGGGTGCGCAAGGCCTTCTATCAGGCGATCGACATCGAGGCGATCAAGTCCAAGGTCATGCGCAATCTGTCGACACCGTCGGCGCTGATGATTTCGCCGTTCCTGTTCGCACGTTCCGACGAGTTCAAGAGGTTCCCATATGACCCGAAAGCGGCCAAGGCACTGCTTGCCGACGCCGGATATCCGGACGGATTCGAGGTCGGCATGGACTGCCCGAACGACCGCTACGTCAATGACGAGGCGATCTGTCAGGCCGTTGCCGCCATGCTTGCCCGCATCGGCGTCAAGGTCGACCTGAATGCCCAGCCGAAAGCGAAATACTTCGCCAAGGTTCTGGCATCGGGCGGCTACGACACCTCCTTCTACCTGCTCGGCTGGACCCCGGGGTCCTTCGACAGCTGGAACATCCTCGACAACCTGATCCAGTGCCGGGACGAAAAGGGAAAAGGCGGTGCCTTCAACCTCGGCGGCTACTGCAACAAGAAGGTTGACGAGCTTGCCGACGAAATCCTCGTGGAGAACGATCAGACCAAGCGCGACGCCCTGATCGCCGAAGCGTTTACGATCTCCAACGACGAGGTCGCCCATATCCCGCTACACCAGCAGGCGCTTGCCTGGGGTGTCCGCGATGGCGTCGAGGTCGCCCAGCGCGCCGACAACCAGTTCCTGTTCCGCTTCGTCACCAAGAAGTAGGCCGGACCTGAAACCCGCATCCCCGGTCTCAGGGCCGGGGATGCCCAACGTCCAGGAAAAGAGCTGCCATGCTTGGTTTCGCGGTGCGTCGTCTCATGCAGGCGATCGTTGTCTTGCTGGTCGTAGCCCTGCTGTCGTTTTCCCTGTTCCGCTTTGTCGGTGATCCCGTGAACATGATGGTCGGGATCGAGACCTCGATCCAGGAACGCGAAGCCCTACGGGAACGTCTCGGCCTGAACGATCCGATCCCGGTCCAGTTCGGCCGCTTTGTCGTCAAGGCTGCGCAGTTCGATTTCGGTACCTCCTACCAATTTCACCAGCCGGTCAGCGAATTGTTCGCCAAGCGCATCCCCGCGACCCTGGAACTGTCCTTCATGTCGGCCCTGTTTGCCCTGGCGGTGGGCGTTCCCATGGGTATCTATGCCGGACTGAACCGCGAATCACGCCTTTCGAAGCTGTTCCTGTCGGTGTCCCTGGTCGGGATATCCCTGCCGACCTTCTTCATCGGCATCCTGCTGATCTTCCTGTTTTCCGTCACGCTGCAATGGCTGCCGAGTTACGGACGCGGCGAAGTGGTCAAAATCGGGTCCTGGTGGACAACCGGGCTGCTGACATGGTCCGGGCTCAAGGCGCTCATCATGCCCTCGATCACTCTCGGCCTTTACCAGATGACCCTGATCATGCGCCTGATCCGGGCGGAAATGCTGGAGGTCATCCGCACCGACTACATCAAGTTCGCCCGCGCCCGAGGCCTGCCCGACCGGATCGTGCATTTCCGACATGCCTTGAAGAACACCCTTGTCCCGGTGATCACGATCACCGGTCTGCAGCTCGGCGCCCTCATCGCGTTCGCCACCATCACCGAAACCGTCTTCCAGTGGCCCGGCATGGGGATCATGTTCCTGCAGGCGGTCCAGAACGTCGATATTCCGATCATGTCGGCTTACCTTCTGCTGACGGCCTTCCTGTTCGTCGTCATCAACTTCATCGTCGACATACTCTATTTCCTGATCGATCCGCGTCTGCGGGTCGAACGGGCCTGACAAGGAGACCGAACCCATGTCCGACGTCTCCAGCAAGGACGCCAAGGGTCCCGACGCCCCTCCCGGTCTCGTCGCCCGGATCATCGACAGCGACATGTTCCACTCGTTCCTGCGCTCACGCATCACGGTGCTGGCCGCCATCGGCACGCTGATCCTGTTTTTCGTGGCGTTTTTCGCACCCCTGGTGGCGCCGCACGATCCTTTCGACCTGGCCTCGGTGTCCATCCTGGATGCCCGGGTGCCGCCGTTCTGGATGGAGTTCGCCGATCCGCGGTTTCCGCTCGGCACGGACGATCAGGGCCGGGATATCATTTCCGCGATCTTCTACGGCATGCGGATCTCGCTGATCGTCGGCTTCTGCTCGGTGTTTCTGGCCGCCGCTCTCGGCATCACCCTCGGGCTGATCGCCGGCTACATGGGCGGCCGGGTAGATGCCGTCATCATGCGCATCGCCGATATCCAGCTCACCTTCCCGGCGATCCTGATCGCGCTTCTGGTCGATGGCGCCGTGCACGGCATATTCGGCACGCTCAACCGGGAGGTGTTTTCCTTCTGGATCCTGATCTTTTCCATCGCCCTGTCATTCTGGGTGCAATACGCGCGCACGGTCCGCGGCTCGACCATGGTGGAAAAGAACAAGGAATATGTGCAGGCCGCCCGGGTGATCGGAATTCCCTCCTCCACCATCATGATCCGCCACATCCTGCCCAACGTCACCGGCCCGGTGCTGGTGATCGCGACCATCAACCTCGCGCTCGCCATCGTCACCGAGGCAACCCTGTCGTTCCTGGGCGTCGGCATGCCGCCGACCCAACCCTCGCTCGGTACCCTGATCGCGATCGGCAACGACTTCCTCTATTCCGGCGAATGGTGGATCGCGATCTTCCCCGGCTTAGCGCTGGCGCTGCTCGTTCTCAACGTCAACCTGCTGGGCGACTGGCTGCGCGACGCGCTCAACCCGAAACTGCGGTGAGGCCATGAGCGTTCTTCAGATCAAAGATCTCAAGGTCGAGTTTCCGGGCCGCAAATCCACCTTCGTCGCCGTGGAGGGCGTCAACCTCAAGGTCGAGGCCGGCAAGATCCTCGGCGTCGTCGGCGAGAGCGGCGCCGGCAAGTCGACCGTGGGCAATGCGGTGATCGGTCTGCTGGCCGAACCGGGACGCATCGCCGAAGGCGAAATCTATCTTCATGGTCAGCGGATCGACAGCCTGCCGGACAAGCAGAAGCGGCGGCTGCGGGGCCGGAAGATCGGCATGATCTTCCAGGACCCGCTGACCTCGCTCGATCCGCTACAGACCGTGGAATCCCAACTGGTCGAAACCATCCGCACCCATCTGGCGCTTTCCAGGGACGAGGCCCGGGCCCGGGCCATCGAGCTGATCGACGCGGTCGGCATTCCCGATGCGCCGGAACGGATCAAACAGTATCCGCACCAGTTTTCCGGCGGCATGCGCCAGCGTGTCGTGATTGCGCTCGCCCTGTGTGCGGAGCCCGAACTTGTCATCGCCGACGAACCGACGACCGCGCTCGACGTGTCCATCCAGGCCCAGATCCTGGAGCTGATGAAAAAACTCTGCGCCGAGCGCAATGTGGCCATGCTGGTGATCACCCACGACATGGGTGTCATTGCGGATATCACCGACCACGTGGCGGTGATGTATCACGGCAAGCTGGTCGAGTACGGCGAGACGGCCCAGGTCCTCGGCCACCCCCAGCATCCTTACACAAAGAGCCTGATTTCCGCGGTGCCCCGTCCGGATATCCGCATCGAGCGGTTTCCGGTGGTCGATTATATCGAAAAGGCCGGCGCGCCGATCCGGCAGATCGACATCGCCACCCATTGGCTCGGCAAGGCCCGCGCCTACGACAAGGCCGAAGGGCCGCTGCTCAAGATCAGCGAGCTTGGCATGCGGTTTCAGGTCGCCGGGTCGATCATCCGGTCCCGCAGGCGCTATTTCGATGCGGTCAAGAAGGTCAGCTTCGACATTGCGGAAGGCGAAACCTTCGGACTTGTCGGCGAAAGCGGGTCGGGCAAGTCGACCATCGCCCGGCTGATCACCGGTCTCTATCACCCGACCGGCGGATCGATCCGCTTTGCAGGGCAGGAGCTCACCGAGCTGAGCAACCGCAAGCAGATCCTCGCCATGCGCCGGCAGATGCAGATGATCTTCCAGGATCCGTTTTCATCCCTGAATGCCCGGATGCGCGTGCGCAGCATCATCGCGGAACCGATCAAGTTCCACAGGCTTGCCTCGTCCGGCGCGCAAGTTCGCCAGATCGTGGACGATCTTCTCGATCATGTCGGCCTGGGTGCTGCGGCAGGTGAAAAATTCCCGCATGAGTTCTCCGGCGGTCAGCGCCAGCGGATCTCGATCGCGCGGGCGCTTGCGACCCGGCCGCGGTTCCTGATCTGCGACGAACCGACATCCGCCCTGGACGTCTCGATTCAGGCCCAGATCCTCAATCTTCTGAAGGACCTGCAACAGGAACTCGGCCTGACCATGCTGTTCATCAGCCATGACCTCGCCGTTATCCGGCAGATGTGCAACCGGATCGGCGTGATGCGTCACGGGGAACTGTGCGAAGTTGCGGAGTGCGATGCCCTGTTCGAAACCCCGGAACACCCCTATACCCGCGAGTTGCTCAGCCTGATGCCGTCTCTCGAGCTGCTGTCTACGGAAAATCTGGAAACGGCCTGACCGGAACGTGGAATTCCGGCAAAGAAAAAGGAGGAGGCAAGCCTCCTCCCGATTTCGCTGAAAAGATTCGAGGTCAATATGCCGGGCCCTCAAATCCCGCGGGCCAATCCAATTTACAGGAAATATCATAGCCAATTTTAACGGGTTCGAAAAGTAGCCTGAAGCAAATTTCCGCCTGTACGCTGCGTAAATTTACGCATCTTAACCAAAACTAACCGCTTTGATTAACCAATACGATATGCTTATTTCAATTCATTAGATTCTCTAATGAATTGAGGGTTTTACCGAGGGTATACGGTAATCCGATTCTCTCGCTCTGATTGTACTTTCTTCCTGCATTCTGGCCGGTTGCAAAGATTTCGATCAACTGCGCCTGAAATTTGCTCAATGGGGCGATTTCCGCCTGCCATCCGAAAATTCCTGACCGCGAACCGGAAACTCCGCGGCCGAAGAACATCTTCGCCGCAAACGCAGCTTTACAGAACGCTGTCCGGGTGATGTTAATCGGTTCAAACCGGCGCAGCCGGTCAAGAATGAGGGAGAGGCTTCATGAGCGGTTCAAGACATCCACGCCTGAGATCCACCGCATGGTTCAACAACCCGGACAACCCGGGCATGACGGCCCTCTATATCGAACGTTACCTGAACTACGGCCTCACCCGCGAAGAACTGCAATCGGGAAAGCCGATTATCGGCATTGCCCAGACCGGTTCCGACCTGTCCCCCTGCAACCGCCATCACCTGGAACTGGCCAAGCGCGTGCGCGAGGGCATTCGCGAGGCAGGCGGCATCTGTTTCGAATTTCCGGTCCATCCGATCCAGGAGACGGGCAAGCGACCGAACGCGGCGCTCGACCGGAATCTCGCCTATCTCGGCCTTGTGGAGCTTCTGTTCGGCTATCCGATCGACGGTGTGGTGCTGCCCATCGGCTGCGACAAGACAACCCCCGCCTGCCTGATGGCCGCGGCAACCGTCAATATTCCGGCGATCGCCCTGTCCGTCGGCCCGATGCTGAACGGCTGGCACAAGGGCGAGCGCACCGGGTCCGGCACTATCGTGTGGAAGGCCCGCGAAATGCTGGCCGCCGGGGAAATCGACTACGAGGGCTTCATGGAGCTGGTGGCTTCCTCCGCCCCGTCCGTCGGCTATTGCAACACCATGGGCACGGCCACCACCATGAACTCGCTGGCTGAAGCGCTCGGCATGCAATTGCCGGGTTCCGCCGCGATCCCCGCTCCCTACCGGGAGCGCGGGCAGATTGCCTATGAGACCGGAAAACGCATCGTCGACATGGTGCACGAGGACATGAAACCCTCCGACATCATGACCCGCGAAGCCTTCGAGAACGCCATCGTGGTCAATTCGGCCATCGGCGGCTCGACCAACGCGCCGATCCACCTCAATGCCATTGCCAGCCATCTCGGCGTACCGCTCGACAATGACGACTGGCAGGCGGTCGGTCACGAGATCCCGCTTCTGGTCAATCTCCAGCCGGCCGGCGACTATCTCGGCGAGGATTATCATCACGCCGGCGGCGTTCCTGCCGTCGTCAACGAACTGATGCGCGTCGGCAAGCTGCCCCATCCGGGTGCGAAGACGGTCAACGGCAGGTCCATCGGCGAGAACTGCGAGAATGCGGAAATCCTGATCCCCGACGTGATCCGCAGCTACGACGCCCCGTTGAAGGAAAATGCCGGCTTTTTGAACCTGAAGGGCAATCTGTTCGACAGCGCTATCATGAAGACCAGCGTGATCTCCGACGAGTTCCGCGAGCGCTATCTGTCCAATCCGGACGACCCGGATGCCTTCGAGGGCCGGGCGATCGTGTTCGAAGGGCCCGAGGACTACCACGACAACATCGACGATCCGGACCTCAATATCGACGAGAACTGCATGCTCTTCATCCGCGGCACCGGTCCGATCGGCTATCCGGGCGGAGCGGAAGTGGTCAACATGCAGCCGCCTGCGGCGCTTCTCAAAAAGGGCATTCATTCGCTGCCGTGCATCGGCGACGGCCGCCAGTCGGGCACGTCCGGATCCCCGTCGATCCTGAATGCGTCGCCGGAAGCGGCCGCCATGGGCGGGCTGGCCCTGATCCAGACGGGTGACATGGTGCGGATCGATCTTGGCAAGGGAACCGCCGATATCCTGATTTCGGACGCAGAACTTGCCAAACGGCGCTCGGATCTGGAAGCCGAAGGCGGTTTTGCCTATGCTGACCATCAGACGCCCTGGCAGGAAATCCAGCGCGGCATGGTCGATCAGTTCGACAAGGGCATGGTGCTGAAGCCCGCCGTCAAATACCAGGATGTGGCACACACGAAAGGCCTGCCAAGGGACAACCACTAGTATACAATTGGGGTCAGACAACCGGAAGACTTTCCGGTACCAGGCTAATTTGTAACTACAGCCTAGAGGTTTCCCATGCAGACGATCGAGGACCGCCGTACCCGTTTCAAGGCGCTTCATGCCGAGCGCAGGGCCTTTCTCATGCCGAACCCTTACAATATCGGCACGACCCGCATTCTGGAGGGCCTGCGCTTCGAGGCGCTGGCGACGACAAGCGCGGGCTTTGCCTTCACGCACGGGCTGAAGGATGCGGAAGGACTGATCACCCGCGACATGGCGCTGACCCATGCCCAGACCATCGTCGGCGCGACTACGCTGCCGGTGAGCGGAGATATGGAAAACGGCTTCGGCGACAGTCCGGAAGAGGTCGTCGAAACCATCCGCGGCGCCATCGACGTGGGCCTAAGCGGCTGTTCGATCGAGGATTTCTCGCCCGATCCGCTCAATCCCTACTACGAATTCGACCTGGCGGTGGAGCGGGTCAAGGCCGCGATCGACGCACGGAACCGTCTTGCGCCGGATTTCGTCCTGACCGCCCGCAGCGAGGCACCGGTCCGGACGGAAGAAAATCTCAGGGAAACGATCAAGCGGCTTCAGGCCTTTGCCGATGCCGGCGCCGATTGCGTCTATGCCCCCGGCCTCGTCGAGAAGCAGCATATCGAAACCGTGCTCGCGGAGGTCCCGGCTCCGCTCAACGTCCTGGCCGGGCGGAAACATTTTCACCTGACCCGAAAGGAACTGGAGGACATGGGCGTTGCCCGGGTCTCCATCGGCAGCGGCCTTGCCCGCATCGCCTTCGGCGCCTTTACCGCAGCCGCGGAAAGCCTGAAGGACAGCGGCAGTTTCGGGTGTTTCGACCGGGAGGAAGGGATGGAGGACTTCGACCTGTTCATGAAAGGTCGTTTGTGATCCTGCCTTCCGAGCCGGCACCAAGACCGGCCGTTCCGGAAGATGCCCCGCACCTGCTCAGTCTTGCCGAGCGGGCCTATTCGCCATGGATCGAGGTGATCGGCGCCGTTCCCCTGCCCATGACCGCCGATTACGCTGCCTTCATCGCAGACCACGAAGCGTGGGTGACCGGCCCTGAAGATGCGCCGACGGGATCGCTCGTTTTGGTCAGGGAACCTGACCACCTGCTGTTATGGAGCATCGCCGTCGACCCTTCCGCCAAGGGGACGGGGCTTGGCAATTTTCTTCTGGATTTCACGCTCAAACGGGCAGAGGAGCTGGGTCTGCCGGAGGTACGGCTGTTCACCAACGTGCTGATGGACACCAATCGCGCCTGGTATGCCCGCCACGGCTTCCGCGAAACCGGCCGCAAGCAGATCGACGACAAGCATGTGGTCTACATGGCGCGGCCGGTCGGTTCGGGCACAGAACACAATCCCCTCTGACCGGCCTTTCCGGCACAGTCGGGCCGAATTAATCTGAGAGAAAATCGAAAATCCGGGAGGGATTGGAATGGTCAAGGTTCTGGTGATCGGTGCGGCCGGAATGATCGGGCGCAAACTCGTCGACCGGCTGGTTAAAGAGCAAAACCTGGGCGGACGGGAGATCGGCGAGCTCCTTTTGGCCGATGTCGTCGCCCCGTCCGTTCCGTCCGGAGCGCCCTGTCCCGTCGAGACGACGGCCTGCGACTTTTCCCTGCCCGGACAGGCAGAGGCCCTGATCGCCAAACGGCCGGAAATCATCTTTCATCTTGCGGCCATCGTTTCCGGCGAGGCGGAAGCCGATTTCGAAAAGGGCTACCGGATCAACCTGCACGGAACGCAACGGCTGTTCGAGGCGATCCGGCTTGCGGGAGACGGCTACTGCCCGCGCGTGGTGTTCACGTCCTCCATCGCGGTCTTCGGCGCGCCGTTCCCGGACCCGATCCCGGACGAGTTCCACCTGACCCCGCTCACCTCCTACGGCACGCAAAAGGCGATCGGCGAGCTGCTGCTGGCCGATCTCACCCGCCGCGGCATGATGAACGGGATCGGCATTCGCCTGCCGACCGTTGTGGTGCGGCCCGGAAAGCCCAATGCCGCCGCCTCAGGGTTCTTTTCCGGCATCATCCGCGAACCGCTGAACGGTCAGGAGGCGCAGCTTCCGGTCGGTGACGACGTGCTGCACTGGATGGCGAGCCCGCGTGCCTCGGTCGGCTTTCTGATCCATGCCGCCAACATGGACGGTGAAAAGATCGGCCCGCGCCGCAGCCTGACCATGCCCGGCCTGCCGGTCACCGTGGGCGAGGAAATCGACTCCCTGCGCCGGATCGGCGGCGAAGAACGCGTGAAGCTGATCCGTCGCGAACCGGACGAAACGGTGCAGCGGATCGTTGCCGGCTGGCCGCGCCAGTTCGATGCCGCCCGCGCTAAGAGCCTTGGGTTTCAGGCCGATACCTCGTTCGATGAGATCGTGCGCATCTACATCGAGGAAGAAGGCATCAACCTCTAACGCCTAGGAAGGCCTCTCGCCGACATAGGCCGCCCGGGGCCGGATCTGTTCGGGGATCCGGTACTGTTCCAGGGCATGGGCGATCCAGCCGACGATACGGCCGCCGCAGAACAGAAGCTTCCCGGCGCCTTCGGGAAGGGAAAACGCTTTCTGTGCTGCGGCCAGAGCGAAATCGATGTTGGGTTTCAGGCCGTAAAACTCGTTGCCGGCATCAATGACGGACGGCAGCAGATCGACGAAGGGTGTGCCGCCCGCCTGTTCCTTTAGGATCGCCAGCAGGCACTCCGCGCGCGGGTCCGGGCCGGAATAGACCGTGTGGCCGAAACCGGGCAGCGGTTCGCCCCGCGCCAGCCGTCCGCCGATTACACGGTCGACATCTTCAGGCTCATCGATTTCCTCAAGCCAGGCCGACACCCGGTCGGAGGCCGCCCCGTGGCGCGGGCCGGAAAAGGCACCGAGACCCGACAGAAGCGTGGCATGGAGCGGCGCGCGGGTGGAGGCGGCACAGCGCGCGGCAAAGGCGCTGGTGTTGAGTTCATGATCGGCGACGAGCACCAAAGCCGCCCGCAGGACCGGCGCCACGGACGGCTCCACGGTCCAGGCCTTCGTAAATTGCTCATGAACCGGATCGGCACTCGGGTCCGTGTCCAGAAGCGCGGCGACGCCATAGCGCAGCAGGTCCGCGCCTTTTTCCGCAAGCAGAACCGGCGACAAGGTATAGGCCGCCCGGTCCTGCGCTGGCCAGGCGGCAACCGCCATCATCAGCCGGTCGATCGGCCCAAGCGCCGGGTCCGCCGCCGGAGGCGGCGCGGGTACCTTGCCGGCGAAGGGATCGGTATCGCAATCCCACAACAGGGTCGCCACCGCCTCCAGGGTCGAGGACCGGGCAAGACCGGTGGCCGAATGGCCACGGTAGTACGGACCGCCGTCCGCGATCAGGGTCAGCCGGGTTTCCAGCACTTCGTCGCCGGACAAGGGGCGGGAGCCGCCCTCGCCCGGCCCATCCTTTCGCCCCTGCAGCCGGCGCACATCCGAGGCGTCGTAGCGGCGCTGCTTGCCGGGGCCGGGGATGGAACGGATCAGCCCGCGGCTGACATAGGCGTAAAGCGTCTGGGGACGCACGCCGAGCTCAGTTGCCGCTTCCGAAGCGGAGAGATAGATCGGTGTCGACATATATTGATTGTATTTATCAATATTGACGATATCAAGCTCTCCGATTTGAGTGTCGCCATCCGAAAGAAGGAGACCGACATGACCCACGCCATCAAACCCGCCGATCTCGTGCCCGATGCCGGCCTGGAAGGCATCGTCGTCGCGGACACCGTGCTGAGCGACGTCGACGGCCAGAACGGAGAGCTGGTTCTTCGCGGCAGACGGATCGAGGATCTTGCCGGCCGCATGCCGTTCGAGGATGCCGTCCGGCACCTTTGGGGCGATCTTGTTCCCACCTCCGGGCCGGATCTGAAGGAAACCTTCGCCCAGGCGAGGCGCATGGCAACAGCCGCCCTGCCCGCCATGGAGAAGGCCCCGGCCGGCATCGGCGTCTACAACCGCATGCGGCTCGGGATATGCGCCCTGCCGGAGGATACGGGCCTGACGGAAGCGGAACTGATCTCCGGCGCCCTCCCCGTTCTTCTGGCATCGGCCGCACGCCTGGAGGCCGGTGACATCCCGATTAGCCCCGATCCGACGCTCTCCTCGGCAGAGGACCTCTTACGCATGCTGGCCGGCATGCGGCCGCTCGCCTATGCGGTCAATGCACTCGACCGGTATCTGGTCACGATCCTCGATCACGGTCTCAACGCCTCCACCTTCACCGCGCGGGTGATCGCCTCGACCCGGGCCGGCATGCGTGATTCCGTCATCGGGGCCATGGGCGCCCTGAAAGGCCCGCTTCACGGCGGTGCGCCGGGCCCGGTGCTCGACATGCTCGACGCGGTCGGAACGCCGGACAATGCGGAAAGCTGGATCGCGGCGGAAATCGAGCGCGGCGAACGGCTGATGGGCTTCGGCCACCGGGTCTACCGCACCCGCGATCCCCGCGCCGATGTCTTGAAGAACGGCCTTGCCGACCTGCCCAGGGGCGACCCGCGGCTGGCTCTTGCCGAAGCGGTCGAAAGAGAAGCGCTTTCCGCCCTTGCCCGCGCCAAACCGGACCGGAAGCTCGACACCAATGTGGAGTTCTACACCGCCGTCCTGCTCGATGCGGTCGGCATCGACCGCAGCCTGTTCACCCCGCTCTTCGCCACCGGCCGTACTCCCGGCTGGTGCGCCCATGTGGTGGAACAGCAGGCAACCGGCAAACTGATCCGGCCCGCGTCGCGCTATGTCGGGCCAGCTGTTACCGGCTGACGGCAAAAGAAAAAGGCCGGAGCACGATGCCCCGGCCTTAGCTTCATTACAAATCTCGATTTCGTCATCCCGGCCGGAGCGCACGCGGAGAGCCGGGACCGGAGAGCCAAAGTCTTCGCGAGATCAACTCTACCAAGTTCGTCAGGCTTCTGCCTCGCCGGCCCCGGGTCTCACTGTGTTCGCCCGGGGTGACGATGGATGGTTTGGCTGGCAATCAGAGGCCGGGGCGCAATGCCCCGTCCTCTTTTTTTCGGACCTAGCTCAATGCCTTGTGACGATTTCCGGACCCATCAGCCAGTAGGGCAGCCAGGTGGAAAGCCCCGGGATGTAGGTCACCATCACCAGGAACACCATCAGGATCGCCACGAAGGGGGCCGCGGCGCGAACCACGCGGAACAGGCTCATGCCCGTTATCCCCGAGGTCACGAACAGGTTCAGCCCGATCGGCGGGGTGATCATGCCGATTTCCATGTTCACCACCATGATGATGCCGAGATGGATCGGGTCGACGCCGAGTTCGAGTCCGATCGGAAACACCACAGGCGCCACGATCAGGAGCAGGCCGGAGGGTTCCATGAACTGGCCGCCGATCAGGAGCAGGATGTTCACGGCGATCAGGAAGGTGAACCAGTTGAAGCCGACGCCGATCATCCAGTCGGTGATGGCCTGCGGAATGCGTTCCGAGGTCAGCACATGGGCAAACAGCAGCGCGTTGACGATGATGAACATCAGCATGATCGTCGTCTTCGCCGCGTCCGTCAGCACCTTCTTGGTATCGCTGTGGAAGCAGCCGGGCAGGAAATAGAACAGGATCAGCCACAGGTTCCGGCCCCAGATCTTGAGCCCTCCCCAAAATGCTTCCGGGAGCTCTCTCGCTTCAAGCTTTTCGTACCAAAGGGGATAGAGAAAAAGCGCCATCAAAAGCGTGATGATCTCGATTATGCCTGCAACCGCAATCCGGAATTCATACCCGAACTCAATTCCCAGATTTGCCAGCAGAGCACACAAGACGAGCCAGGCGATCGCAACAGGTGCGCAAGCGAATACGAACAAGGTCAGCGTCAGGGTTTTAAAGCCCGATATCGCCTTTTCTCCTGTGTCCTCCGTGTACCACGGGTGCTCTTTCAGCGGCCCCATATCGCGGTAAATGAAGACCGCGATAAAAAAGGCATAAACGGCGGCGACAGCGGCGGCTTCCGTCGGCGTGAAGATGCCGGCGTAGATACCGCCTAGGATGATGACGATCAGAAGCAGGCCGAAGGCGGCTTCGCCGGCCGACGACATGACCTCGCTCAAGCCGGCGAAAGGTTGTTTCGGCATGTTTTTCATGCGGGCGTTGACGTAGATCGCGATCATCAGCATCAGGCCGGCGACGAGCCCGGGGATGACGCCCGCCAGGAACATGCGGCCGACGGAAACGTCGGTTGCGGCGGCATAGACGACCATGACGATGGACGGCGGGATGAGGATGCCGAGCGTGCCCGCATTGGCAATGACACCGGCGGCGAATTCCTTGGTGTAGCCGACCTGGCGCATGCCGGCGATGGCGATGGTGCCGATGGCAACCACCGTCGCCGGCGACGATCCGGACAGGGCCGCGAACAGCATGCACGAAAACACCGCCGCGATCGCCAGACCGCCGCGCACATGGCCGACACAGGCGATGGCGAAGCGGATGATGCGCCGGGCGACGCCCCCCGTCGACATGAAGGCCGAAGCCAGAATGAAGAAGGGAATGGCGAGCAGTGTGTAGTTCTGCGATGCGGTGAACAGTTGCAGCGCGACCGAGGAAATCGAGTCGTGCGAGAAAAAGGCAATAGCGATGACGCTGGACAGGCCCAGCGAGATCGCAATCGGAACGCCCAGGAACAAAAGTCCCAGGACCATGACGAAAAGGACTGCGGCTTCCATGATTTCCCCCTCAGTCCTTCAGCGCATCTTTGTTTTCGGCAACGAGGTCTTCCGCCTCGTGGGCCGCAATCACCATTTCACGTTCGCCGGTGACGATCTGCCAGACCGCCTGGATAGAGCGGAACGCCAGCAGCCCCAGGCCGAGCGGCAGCATCAGGTAGGCAATCCAGCGCTGGACGCGGTCCTTGGTGCCGAAAACTTCCTGCATGAAATCCGGATAGCGAAGATCGTCGAGCCCGATGCCGATCTTGTACATCTTCATCCAGTAGTCGATCGCGCCGCCGCGGGCATGGGCGCCGAAGACCTGCAGCCAGTCGGAATAAAGAAGGATGATCGCATAGGCGACGGCGCAAAGGGCGCCGAACACGGCAAAGGCACGGAAGATCGGACGCGGGAACAAGCGGATGATCGCATCGACGCCCAGATGCGCGCCGATCTTGATGCCGTAGCTCATGCCGAAAAGGATCAGCCAGGCGAACAGGATCCGCGTGAATTCCAGCGCCCCGCCCCAGCCGGCATTGAAGCCGTAGCGCGCGACCACCTGCGTGAATGAAACGATGGTCATGGCTGCGAGCAAAAACGCAAGCACGCTTTCCTCAAAGCGCGTGACCCAATTGTCGACGCGTTTCATGTGTCCTCCCCCCCGAGCCGGGCCCGGCTCCGGTCTTATCGAATTTCTGTTTCTTGTCCCGGATCGGTGCGGGAAGGCCTTATCCGGCCTTCCCGCTTCCTGTCAGCTTCAATCAGCTCGCGTCGTTCGAAGCCTGTGCGGCCTCGATCAGATCGGTGCCGATGTCGCCTTCGAACTTGGTCCAGACGGGCTTCATGGTTTCGACCCAGACCTTGCGCTGTTCAGGGGTCAGCACGCGGATGGTGGTGCCGGCGTCCAGGATGCGCTGACGGTTCATGGCTTCCTTCTCGGCAACCTTGGCATTGGCGGCCAGGGTCACTTCGTTAACGATGGTCAGGAACTGGTCACGAATTTCCGGATCCAGGCCCTTCAGCCACTCGTCGGAGGTCACCAGCAGATAGGCCAAGGACTGGTGGTTGGTCTCGGTCACACCGTCCTGAACCTCGAAGAACTTCTTGGTGTAGATGTTCGACCAGGTGTTTTCCTGACCGTCGACAACGCCGGTCTGCAGGGCGCCGTAGACTTCCTTGAAGGCAAGCTTCTGGGCATTGGCGCCCATGGCTTCGATCATGGCGACCGCCACGTCAGAGGTCTGCACGCGGAACTTCAGGCCTGCGGCATCGGTCGGCAGCAGCAGAGGCTTGTTGGCCGAAAACTGCTTCATGCCCGACATCCAGTAGCCGAGACCGGTGTAGCCGACGTCGGTCATGGAATTCAGAAGACCCTTGCCGGCGTCACTCTGGGTGAAGCGGCCGACCGCGTTCAGGTCCTGGAACAGGAACGGCAGGTCGAACAGGCGGAACTTCTTGGTGTAGGCCTCGAACTTGGACAGCGACGGGGCTGCAAGCTGGACGTCGCCGAGCAGCAGCGCTTCCATGACCTTGTCGTCGTCGAAAAGCTGCGAGTTCGGGAACACCTGCATGCAGGCCTTGCCGTCCATTTCCTTGTTGACGCGGTCCGCCAGCATGGTCGCGGCGTCGCCCTTCGGGTGACCGGTTGCCGCCACCACGTGGCTGAACTTGATGACGATTTCGCCGTCGCTGCATTCGTCAGCCGCGAAGGCTGCGCCGGACAAAGCGAAAGTGGCCGCGGTTGCCGCAGCCAGAACGAATTTTTTCATGGATGTCCTCCCAGACATTTCCTGTCACTCCGGATGCGAATGCACCCGGCTGCGCGGTACTCACGCTGGGCCCATTATAGCAACGGCCGTGCCAGACGGCCGGAAGCCTTAAGATTTCAGCAATAATTGAAGAAATCACGCCACGCGCGCCACCGGAATGGCCGGAAGCGTGTCGGTCCCGACCCACGAAGCAGAGCAAATGTGTCGAAATCGACACATAAATACTAGTGGAACCGCAGGCCTCCGGTGGCCGGGTCATGGCGAGCCGGCGCCGTCAGGTGCCGGAGCTTGTCCGGATTTCGGGTGATGTAGATCCGGTCCACCGTGCCCTCCGGCGTGTAACCGATTGTCATGGCGGTCACGACGGTGTCTGCGTCCAGAATGACGAGCCCACCGATGCCGTTGACCTCGCGCCGCTCGATCCTGGCATCCGCCCAGAGCCGGCCGAGAACACGGGCAATGAACTTGCCGACAAGCTCCGGACCTTCCAGCACCCGGCTGATGGCCGTTGCCTTGCCGCCGCCGTCCGTTCTCAGGCTGACGGTCTCGGCCAGAAGATCGCCGAGTTGATCGGCAGTGCCGGTGACAAGGGCGTTCTGGAAGGCCGCCAGAAACGCCTCCTGCTGTTCGGCGGACGGCGCGAACCGCGCCTGATCCTGCCGGACGGATTTCGCGGCCCTGGACACAAGTTGCCGGCAGGCCGCCTCCTTTATTCCAAGTGTGCGGGCGACCTCGTCATAGGGCTTGCCGAAAATTTCCCTGAGCAGAAAGGCGGCGCGCTCCTTTGGCGTCAGCCGCTCCAGAAGCAGGAGAAAGGCGGTGGTCAGCGACTGGGCCCGGTCGAGATCCTCCTCCTGGATGGAAATCGTCTCGGTCTGCAGGGGTTCCGGGATCCAGGGGCCGACGTAGCTCATCCGCGTCCTCGACGCCGATTTGAGAATGTCCAGGCAGCGGTTGGTGCAGACAGTCACAAGCCAGGCTTCCGGGTTGCGGATGCCGGCCAGATCCGCCGCCTGCCATTTGAGAAACGTGTCCTGAACCGCATCTTCCGCATCGGCCACGACACCGAGCATACGGTAAGCGAGGCCCATCAGCTGGGGCCTCGCATCCTCGAACCGTTTCGTTTTGGTCTCGAGCGTCTTCATCTCAGTGATTGGAGATTCCGATCCGGTTCCACAGGTTGATCATGGCCGCGGCCGCGGTGATCGCGCTGATTTCCTCGTCGGTGAAATGTTGCTGAAGGTCAGCGCGCAACCGGCCATAGTCCTCCTTGTCGTCAAGCCGCGTCAGCGCCTCGGTCCAGGCAAGGGCTGCCCTTTCGGCGTCGGTGAAGTCGTCCACATGACGCCAGACCACCAGGCGTTCGAGGCGATCGGCGGTTTCCCCGTCCTTGCGCGCTTCGGCGTTATGCATCTTCACGCAAAAAGCGCATTCGTTGATCTGGGAGGCACGCAGCTTCACCAGATGATGCAGTCTGCCGTCGAGCGGCGTCTTGCAGATCCGGGCATGGGCTTCGGCGAAGGCCCTCAAAACGTCCGGGATATGCTGCTCATGATTGATTAAGGCTGCAGATGTCATCGATGTCTTCCATTCTGATGTGAACTCATTGACACCCGAACGACGAGCCAATTTGCCCAACTGTGACATCGGATCCGGATTTAATCGGCCGAAATCATGTCTTCCTTCGCAAGACCGTATTTGCGCATCTTTTCGTAGAGCGCTTTTCGCGACAGGCCGAGGCCCTCGTAGGTCTCCTTGATCACCCCGCCGTTCTTCTTCAGTTCGGCGGCGATCAGCGCCTTTTCGTAGGCCGCCACCTGATCGAACAGGCTGGCGCCGCTGCCGTTCGAGGCGGTGGCTTCGGTTTCCAGCCCGAGCACGAAGCGGTCGGCGACATTGCGCAATTCGCGCACATTGCCGGGCCAGTCGTGTGCCATGAGTTTTGCCAGGAAACTGTCCGGCATGTCCGGAATCTCGCGCCGGTAGCGGGCCCGGGCCTCGACGGCGAGGTGCTGGAACAGGAGCGGAATGTCCTCCAGCCGATCGCGCAACGGCGGGATCGCCACCGTGACCACGTTGAGCCGGTAGAAGAGATCCAGCCGGAACCGGCCGTCGCGGCCCGCCGCCTCAAGGTCTTCCTTGGTGGCGGCGATGAAGCGCACGTCGAGATCGATGGACTTGTTGGAGCCGAGCCGTTCGATGGTCCGGGTCTCGATCACCCGGAGCAGCTTGACCTGCAGTTCCAGCGGCATGGATTCGATCTCGTCGAGAAACACCGTGCCGCCATGGGCATGTTCCAGCTTGCCGATGCGCTGGCCGCTGGCGCCGGTAAAGGCGCCCTTCTCGTGGCCGAAGAGTTCGGATTCGATGATTTCGGCCGGCAAGGCGCCGCAATTGAGCGCCACGAAGGGCCGGGACCGGCGCGGGCCCTCGTCATGCAGCGCCCGGGCGACCACTTCCTTGCCCGACCCGGTCTCGCCCAGGATCAGGACATCCGCGTCGGTCGGGGCAAGCGCTGCCACCGTACGACGCAACTGGTCCATGGCCGGCGCCCGTCCGACCAACCGCCCCTCGATCCCGGTCCGGTCGGCCAGTTCCTCGCGCAGCTTGCGGTTTTCCAGCACCAGACGGCGCTTGTCGAGCGCCCGGTCGACGACCGAGGCCAGGCTCGACACCGAAAACGGCTTTTCCATGAAGTCGTAGGCGCCGGCACGCATGGCCTCGACCGCAAGCGGCACGTCGCCGTGGCCGGTGATCAGGACCACCGGCAGCGCAGGGTCGATCTCGAACGCCTTGCGCATGACCTGGAAGCCGTCCTCGCCGGGCATGCGGATATCGGTGACCAGCACCCCGTAGAAGTCTCGGGTGATGCGCTCCAGCGCATCTTCCGGATTGCCCGTCGCCATCACCGTCTGGCCGCTGAGTTCCAGCCCTTGGGTCAGCGAGGCCCGGAGATCTTCTTCGTCGTCAATTAGCAGGACGCAGGCCTGATCCATCTGGTTCTATTCCGCAGCTATGGTTTTCTCACCGGCGACCGGCAGCCGGATCGTGAATTCCGCTCCGCCCGCATCCGTGTTGCGGGCCGTCAGGGTGCCGGAAAAATCATGGACGATCTTGTAGGCGATCGAAAGCCCGAGGCCCAGCCCGGCGCCGGTTTCCTTGGTGGTGAAGAAGGGATCGAAGATATGGGGCAGGGTTTCCGCATCGATCCCCTTGCCATTGTCGGTCACCGTCAACCGGACCCGACTTCCCTCCTGCTCCAGCCTGAGCTCGATCTGAGGATCCGGCCGGTCCCTGACCGCATCGAGCGCATTGGTCATCAGGTTCACGATCACCTGTTCCAGGCGAATGCGTCCGCCGGCAACCACAATGTCTTCCTTCGGCAACCGGGTCTTCAGGGACACCCCGCTCCGCTTGATCTGCGGCATAACCAGCAACAGCGCCTCGTCAATCGCCTGGCGCAGGGAAACCGGGCGGATATCGGTGCCCGACCGGCGGGAAAAACCCTTCAGGGTCCGGGCGATTTCGGCCATGCGCGCCACCATGCTGCCGATGCGCGACAGATTTCCGATCGCCTTGTCGGGCGAGCCCCGGGCAATCAGCATTTCCGCGATTTCCGCGTCAGACCGGATCGCCGCCAGCGGCTGGTTGTACTCGTGACTAAGCGCGGCCGACATCTTGCCCAGCGTCGCGAGCTTCGCCGCCTGGACCAGCTCCGCCTGGGCAAGGCGCAGGTCGGCTTCCGCCTGCAGCCGGTCGCGCACCTCCTGTTCCAGCTGCGCATTGGCCTTTCTCAGATCCGCGGTCCGGCTGCGCACCCGCCGTTCAAGCCGCAGCGCGGCGGCCCTGTCGCGCCTGTGCCGGCGGGCCATTTCCTCGCGCCGCGCCAGCATGGCCCAGACGGCGCCGCCGGCAATGATGCACAAGAGGATGGCGATCACCATCGCCCGTGCCGACTGACGCCGGGCCTCGGTGGTATCCGCCAGGATCACCACGGACCAGTCCAGCGCCGGGAGCCTGGTGGCGAGCTGCAGATGGCTCTTGCCGCGGGCCCGGTCCGTCAGTTTCATGACCTCGGTCAATTCGCCGTCGCCATGCGACACGACGACATTGGCCTCCTCCGTCAGCTCCGAGAACTGCCTACCCCGCCAGGCGGGCACATTGGTCACGACCACGGAACCGTGAGGATCGAGGGCGACGATCGGATCCTTGCTCAGCGCCCAGGCCTGCTCCACATCGGCGAGACCGACCCGCACCGCGATCACGCCCGCCACCGCATCATGCTCGCGGACGGCGGAGGCGAACACATAACTTGCCGGCCGGTTTTGCGTGCCCGGCAGGAGCTGGCGCCCGAGCTGTCCCTGGATCGCCTGGCGGAACACGACGCGGATGGCCGCCTTGCCGCTGCCGGTCGCGATCAGGTCGTTGCTGGTACTGGACACGATCACGTCGCCGTTCAGGTCCAGGAACCAGACTTCCTCGGCGCCTGCCATGCCGGCGGCGATGGCGGCCACCTGCTTGCCGCGCTCCGCATCGAGGTTGAGAACGATTTCGGCCGCGTCCGGGCCGCGCGCCATCAGCGGCGCCATCAGGCGGAACTTGTCCAGGAGTTTTTCCAGAACCGCGGCCTGAACGGCAAGGGTCGCGTCGGCCCTCCGCTGAACCTCTCCCAGAAAAAAATCCAGACTGATCAGACCGGTCAGCCACACGACCCCGACGCTCACGGCCAGAATGAAACTTGCCGCGAGAAGCTTGATCCTTCGGGTCAGCCGCCGGCGCGTCAAACTGCTCATGGGTCAGTTATACCAGCGTTTGCTGACCTGTCGCGTCTGTCAATTCGGCGCCCAGTGCGGGTGCGCGCTGACGCCTTGCGATGGCAACGCTCTTGATCAGCAGGAACACCGACTTGCCGGGAGCAAGGCCGAGCCCGGACGCGGAGGCGCGTGTCACGCGCGCTCTGAGGGCCTGATCGCCGACCCTGCAGAGGATTTCGGTATAGGGACCGCTTTCATCGGTAATGCTGGTGATCGTACCTGCAAGCGCATTGCGGATGCTGAGGTCCTTGGGTTCCGACGTCGCGACCGCCACGTCGCGGGCAAGGATACGCAGGCGTATGGCCTCGCCCAGCGGCGCGTCGAGCCCGGGCACCTGAACGACCTGGCCGCCGATGTCGACGCTGCTGAGGCCCCATTCCGGATCGATGCGGGAGACCACGCCTTCAAGCAGGGCCGAGGCCTCGTGCCGACCGGTCGCCCTGCCGAGATCGACACGGGAGAGAATTTCGGCAACGGGGCCGGAGGCAATCGTCTTGCCTTCGGAGACGATCACCAGCGTCTGCGACAGGCGGGCAACCTCCTCCATGGCATGGCTGACATAGAGGATCGGGATCCCGGCCTCGCTCCGCAGTCGGTCGAGATAGGGCAGGATATCCGCCTTGCGGCCCTGGTCGAGCGATGCAAGCGGTTCATCCATCAGCAGGAGCCTTGGCGCCGACAGCAAGGCCCGGCCGATCGCCACCCGCTGGCGCTCGCCACCGGACAACCCGCCCGGCTTGCGATCCAGCAAATGGCCGATCCCCAAGAGGTCGACGACTTCTTCAAGGGAGCGGGTATCGTGGCGGCGCCCGGCCCAGCGCGCGAAGGTCAGATTGGAGCGCACGCTCAGATGCGGAAACAGCCGCGCATCCTGAAAAACCTGACCGACGCGGCGCGCCCGTGCAGGGACGTCGATGCCGCGTTCGGAATCGAAAAGGACCTCGCCGTTGACCGTGATCCGGCCGCTGTCGGGACGCAGAATTCCGGCGATCATGTTGGTGATCGTCGACTTGCCCGCGCCGGACTGACCGAACAGGGAGGTCACGCCGGACGTGCCCTGAAACGCGGCCTCGACCCGGAAACTGCCCACGTGACCTTTCAGATCGACCTTAAACATCGGCGCCTCCGATCCGCCGGCGCAGGCGGCGTGCCCAGATTTCCGAGACGATAAGCGCGCCGAAGGCGACGACGGCCGCAATCAGGGTCAGACGGAAGGCTGCGAGGTCTCCGGACGGGGTCTGGGTCGCCGTATAAAGCGCCAGCGCCAGGGTCCGGGTTTCGCCGGGAATGTTGGAGACGAAGGTGATGGTCGCGCCGAACTCGCCCATGGCCTTGGCGAACCCTAAGATGGCGCCGCCCAGAATGCCGGGCAGGGTCAGGGGCAGGGTAACGACGGCGAAGGTCACGATGCGATGGGCGCCGAGCGAGGCGGCGGCTTCCTCAAGCTTCGGATCGACCGCCTCGAAGGCAAGCCGGACCGGCCGGACGATCAGCGGGAAGGCCATGACACCGGCGGCAAGTGCTGCTCCGGTCCAGTTGAAGGCGAACACGATCCCGAAGGTCTCGGCAAGGAAGCGGCCGACCGGGCCGTTCCGCCCGAACAGGAGCAGAAGCAGATAACCGGTCACCACCGGCGGCAGCACCAGAGGCATGTGGACCAGGGCATTGACGATACCGTGGCCGGGAAACCGGTAGCGCGCCAGCACATAGGCAACGGCGACGGCGAGAGGCACGGCAAAGCACAGGGCCGTTGCGGCCACCTGCAGCGTCAGGACCAACGCCTGCCATTCCTCCGGTTGAAGCTCAAAAAACCCCACGCCTGTCCCGTTCCCTCACGTCCTGGTCCCGACCTCTATATCACCTTCAAGGACTTATCCGCCAACACCGGTGAAGCCGCTGTCGGTGAAGATCGCCTGCGCGTCCGGGCCGGTCAGAAAATCCAGAAAGCCCCGGGCTCCGTCGCCCGCGTTTTTCGTCAATGCAGCCGGATAGACGATAGCGGGATGGGAATTTGCGGGAAAGACGGCAAGGACGCGGACCTTCGGCTCGATATGGGCATCGGACCCATAGACGACGCCAAGAGGCGTGTCGCCGCGGGCGACCGATGCCAGAGCGACACGGACATTGTCCATCGGCGCGAGGTTATCGGCCACTGTGTCCCACAGGCCGGTTGCCTGAAGGGCGGCCTTGCCGTAGCGCCCGGCCGGAACGGTTTCGGTATCGGCGATCGCAAGCCGGTTGCCATCGAGCCGGCCGGCCAGCGCTTTCGGCTCCAGCGCCAGGGGGTCGGCCGAGGCGGGACCGACGAGAACCAGGGAATTCGCCGCAATCGGCCGGATGCTATCCGGCTTCACGGCACCGGCCTTGTTCACATAAGCCATCCAGGCTTCATCAGCGGAGACGAAGACATCGGCGGGTGCGCCTGCTTCGACCTGGCGGGCGAGCGCGCCTGTCCCGGCAAAGGAAAAGACCACCTCGGTTCCGGTCTTGTCCGTATAGGCAGAGCCGATGCGTTTCAGGGCGTCGGTCATGCTGGCGGCGGCGAAAACGGTGATCCGGTCAGCCAGGGCGGGACCGGCCATGGCGCCAAGACCCACGGCGGCAGCCATAGCGATACCAAGGAGATTACGGGGAAAACGGCCGGAGAAACGGAACATGAAAATCCTCGATATGTCCGATGGAACATATCGAACGTTAATCGGATGGCTCGCCGGATTCAAGCGAAGACTTGACCATGCTGGAAAGCGCCTCGAATTCCGTTGCTGAATCGGCCTGCATCCGGGCTTCAACGGTGCGGAAGGTTTCGAGCAGATGCTTGCCGAAGGGCGTCAGACGGCTTCCGCCGCCGCCGCCGGACCCGCCCTTTGCGGTTTCGACAACGGGCTCGGCGAACTGGGCATTCAGGTCCCCGACCAGGTTCCAGGCGCGCTTGTAGCTCATGCGCAGACGCTTGCCGGCAGCGCTGAGCGAGCCGGTTTCCTCAATGCCTTCAAGGAGATCCGCTTTTCCGGGACCGAATGCCACGCCCGGCGCCAGGACGATGCGCAGGCGGACCCTCGGAAAGTCTTTCGTCATCGGTTCGGGTGATCCTTCCCAGCCAATACCGCCTGACAATCTACACGGCAGCGCGGCGATCCGCACGGATCATGTCGGCCGCCTTTTCGCCGATCATGACGGACGGCGCATTGGTGTTGCCGGAGGTGATCGTCGGCATGACGGAGGCATCGGCGACACGAATGCCCTTTATCCCGCGCAGGCGCAGGCGGCTGTCGACCACCGACGCCTCGTCGGCGCCCATCCGGCAGGTGCCGACGGGATGGAAGATGGTCGTGCCGATGTCGCCGGCCGCATGGGCCAGCTCCTCGTCGCTCGTGTAGTCCGGTCCGGGCAGATATTCCTCCGGCGCGTATTTTGCCATGGCCGGTGCGGCCATGATCCTGCGGGTCAGGCGGATGGAATCGGCCGCCACCTTCCGGTCCGCCTCGGCAGACAGGTAATTCGGCAGGATTTCCGGCTGCACGTGCTTGTCCGGCGAGGTGATATGGATATGGCCGCGGCTCTCGGGGCGCAGGTTGCATACGCTCGCCGTGATCGCCGGGAAGTCGTGCAGGGGATCTCCGAACTTGTCGAGCGACAGCGGCTGCACGTGATATTCGATATTGGCCGTCTCATAGGACGGATCGGACTTGGCAAAGGCGCCGAGCTGACTGGGCGCCATGGACATCGGGCCGGACCGGCTCAGCGCGTATTCCATCGCGATCTTGGCCTTGCCGACAAGCGTGTTCGCCATCTGGTTCAGGGTCTTCGCGCCCTTGACCTTGAAGATCGTCCTGAGCTGCAGGTGATCCTGCAGGTTCGTGCCCACCGACGGCAGAGCATGGGTCACGCCGACACCGGCGGAGGACAGAACCTCCGGGTCGCCGATGCCGGACAGTTCCAGAAGCTGCGGCGAACCGATGGAGCCCGCCGACAGCACCAGTTCACCCTTGATCGAAACCTTTGCCGGCGCGCCTTTGACATCCAGTTCGAGCGCCGCCGCCCGGCCGTCCTCGACGAGGATCCGGCTGGCATGGGCTTGGGTGACGACCTTCAGGTTCGGCCGCTTCATGGCCGGGCGCAGGAAGCCCTTCGCCGTGTTCCAGCGGATGCCGGATTTCTGGTTCACCTGAAAATAGGAAACGCCGAAATTGTCGCCGGTGTTGAAATCGTCAATCTTCGGGATGCCGGTCTCCGCGCAGGCCTCCCGGAAGCTGTCGAGCACTTCCCAGGACAGGCGCTGTTCCTCGACCCGGATACCGCCGCCCTGGCCGTGCAGGTCATCGTTCCACTTGTAGTGATCCTCAGACTTGCGGAAGAACGGCAGAACGTCGTCCCAGCTCCAGCCCTCAAGGCCAAGCTGGCGCCACTGATTGTAGTCGCGCGCCTGGCCGCGCATGTAGATCATGCCGTTGATCGACGAACAGCCGCCGAGCACCTTGCCCCGCGGATACATCAGCGAGCGGTCGTTCAGCCCCGGATCCTTGGCGGTCTTGAACCCCCAGTCGGTGCGCGGATTGCCCATGCAGTAAAGATAGCCGACCGGGATATGGACCCAGATGTAATTGTCGTCCTTGCCCGCCTCGAGCAGAAGCACCTTCACATCCGGATCTTCCGACAGGCGATTGGCGAGAACGCAGCCAGCGGATCCCGCGCCGACAATGACATAGTCCCATTCGCCCAGATCCTGCATGGTGCCTCCCGGTCAGTCCTTTTCATTAGACCAATTGGAGACACGTCGCCGACCAAAGGGCAAGCGTCAAGGCTGCACAACGGTTTCGCTTTTACGCATCATGACGATTGCAGACGTCACCATCGGCAAAATTTACGCTATCGTTACCGGAAACAGGCAGGGTCTTCCGGCAATCCCGCACCTTCCGGAGAGCCCCGTGTCCCGTGCCGCCCAGCTTTTGGAAACCGTCTTCCTGACCCTCTATCGAGGCGTCTGCCGGATCTACCGGCCGTTGCGGAGCTGGATCGGCGCCGGGGTCCTGGCCCTCCTGGTGATTACCACGGCCGCGGTCGTCCATGTCTATCCCGTCTCCAACTGGGACATGATCGCCTATACCGCTTCGATCCTGGAGCCGGAAATCACCGATCCGATGGAACTGCACGACAAGTCCTATGAGCTCCTCAAGGAGAATGTCTCTCCCGGCGAGTTTCTGACCCTGACCCAGGACCGGGAGTACCGGATCCGACAGTTCAAGGATCCGCGCGCCTTTGCCACCATGCTGGGCTTCTACCGGCTGAAGGTGCTTTACATCGAAACCGCGAGAGCGCTCACCCGGTTCGTCGATCCGGTGAAGGCCCTGCGGCTGATTTCCATCGGGTCGGCGCTCGCCGTCGGCGCCGTCCTCATGCTCTGGCTGGCGCGCAACGGCGCGCTGATGTACGGACCCGTCGTCGCCGGGCTGCTGGTGCTGTCGAGTTTCGGAGAATCCGCCGCTCTTCTCAGTCCGGACCTCTATGCCTCGGTCTTCATCCTGCTGGCGGCCTTTCTATATCTGGAACGCCAGGACATTCCGGCCGCACTGTCGCTGATCGCCGCGTTTTTCATTCGGCCCGATCATCTCGCCTTCATCGGCGTCTTCTTCGTCTTCGCCTGGATCTACGGACCGGGGCGCTGGGTCATGACCGCCTGTTTCGCAATCTGCGTTGCCGGCTATGTCTGGCTGACCTCGAACTCCGATCATCCGGGCTGGTGGATACACCTGTGGTTCACCCACGTGGAATACGTGCCCACGCTGGAGGGTTTCCATCCGCCGTTTTCCGCAGCGATTTATCTGAAGATGCTGGTGCGTTCGACGGTCCGCTCGATCATGCACCAAAACTGGCTCGCGCTGCTGTTCGCCGAGGTCCTGTTCTTTGCGAAGGTGATCGATCCGGCACAGCTGAGCGAGCGGACGAAGGTGCTTCTCTACGGGATGTTCGCCTCGATCTGCGCCAAATACATCGTCTTTCCGCATTTCGAGACGCGGTTCTATTTCCCCTACCTGATGGCCATGGCGATGATCATGCTCATCGCCTGGCACCGGCAGGAACCGCAATCTGCTAAGCGCGTCTGACCTCGGCGGCAAAGCAGCCGCGGCGGGCGTAATGCAGGTGCAGGTAGTCGACGTCCGGGTTTTCGAACATCTTCCCGATAAGACCGGTCACATCCCGGCCCTCGATCACCTCCGCGTCGATCATTGCATGGGTCTTGTCGAAGGCCCGGACAGACAACAGCCGGCTGGCTATGCTTTCCGGGACCGTATCCGGCTCCGGCTGCCGTGAAACGGCATCGGCCTTGACGAAGATCGCATGGCTTGCCCGGTAAGGGGTGTCGTTCGGCTGGTGTTCGTAATGAAGCAGGAAGACCTTCTCTCCGATTTCCGCATCGGCGAGGCTGACCCGGCAAGGGAACCCGGGCTTTTCATCCGCCACATAGGTCCGAATGTGACGGGCGGCGAGTTCATCCTCGGTGAGGCAGGACAGATAGGCAAAGGCGCCGCCGGGAAGCGGATTGATCTGGAAATGCATGGGCTCACGGCTCCTCGTGTTACCGATGCCGTCTTAGCCATGCAGGGACCTTCCGGCGACCCGATTTGCGAGCGCTCAGGCGCCCTCGGCCTCCCGCACAGCCAGTTCGATTTCCTCGACCAGCGCCGGATCCAGATTGAGCCGTGCGGCGAGCATGTTGAGATAGGCCTGTTCGGCCCGGTGGTCCGGGTCGATGGCAAGGCGCGAGGCGGCATAGATTTCCGCAGCCGATTCCGGAGATGTCACTCCGGCGACCACCTTGTCGAGATCGAGCGGCGCGCGCAGTTCGTCCATCAGGAACGCCTTTGCCTCACTGTCGAGTTCCGCCTCGTCTATCTTGGCGAAAATCCGGCCCTGTTCCTCCGCGTCGATATGACCATCGGCCTTGGCAGCCTGGATCATCGCGGTGAGCAGGGTGAGGGCAAAGGCGTTTTCGCCGCCCGGGGCACGGGCTGCGTCGAAGGGCGTTTCCTTCGGGCCTTCCACCGGCACCGGCTCCATCTGCGGGCGCGGCGCGCCCTGCTGGTTCGCCTGATACCCCTGATAGGCTTTGTAGGCCAGGCCCGCGACCAGGGCGAAGCCACCGTAAGTCACCGCCTTCTTGCCGATTTTCCGGCCGGTCTTGGTGCCGAGCATCAGGCCCGCCAGTCCGCCCAGCGCCAGTCCGCCGCCCTGCGATGACAGGAAGTCCTTGCCCTGGTTGAGAAGATCATTCGATCCGCCGGAGCGCCGGCCGGAGCCGCTCCCTGTCGCGCCGCCGGCGGCGCCACCCAGAAACTGATCGAGCAGGGACTTGGCGTCGAACATTCTCTTTCTCCCGTCTGCAAGGCCCTGCGGCGGTTCCGCGGCGGCCATCTTCTGCTGTTGAACCGTTTCACAGATGGGGAAGGCACCCGCGCTAGGCAAGGTTTGGATCACTCAAGCGGCAGCAGATTGTCGTCCTTCAGGGTTTCCATGGCGATCGACGAACGCACGTTCTGGACCGCCTCATGGGGCAGAAGTTCGTCGTTGATGATCCGGCTCAGGGCCTTCAGGTCCTTCACCACCACCTTCAGCATGTAGTCGACGTCGCCGGTCAGGGTATGGGCTTCCTGCACCTCGGGCATGGCCGTCACCATGAGGCGGAACTTGCGGGCGTTTTCCCGGCTGTGCGCACCGAGCGTCACGCCGACGAAGGCGGTCACCGTCAGGCCGAGCGCGTCCGGGGACAGATCGGCGCGGTAGCGGCGGATGACGCCCTCCTTTTCCAGCCTCTGGCGGCGGCGGGACACCTGGCTCGCCGACAGGCTGATCCGCTGGCCGATTTCCTGGTTGGTGAAGGCCGCGTTTTCCTGCAGGACCGCAAGCAGTTTCAGATCGAAGCCATCGAGTGCGACAGGCATGCATCATTTTCCGTTTTCATGCGCGTTTCGTGCAACAACATACGTTATTTTCCTGACATTGCACACATGTCGCACGGATTTTCGCGCATTCTGATCTTCAATGCGAAACGCAAAGGAGGATGACATGGGCCCGTTTCCGCACGACGCACCGCCTGCGAAGATCACCGAAGACAATCCCGCCGGCACGGACGGTTTCGAATTCGTCGAGTTCTCTCATTCCGAACCGGAGAAGCTAGCCGAGCTCTTCACCAAGATGGGTTACACCGAGGTTGCCCGTCACAAGACGAAGAACATCTCCGTCTGGCGCCAGGGCGACATCAACTACATCCTGAATGCCGAGCCGGGCAGCCATGCCATGAGCTTCGTGGACGAACACGGCCCCTGCGCCCCGTCCATGGCCTGGCGCGTGGTCGACGCCCAGCATGCTTTCGACTACGCGGTTTCCAAGGGCGCCACGCCCTATGAGGGCAACGACAAGGCTCTCGACGTGCCGGCAATCGTCGGCATCGGCGGCTCCCTGCTTTATTTCATCGATCGCTACGGCGTTCACGGCTCCGCCTATGACGCGGAATTCGAGTGGCTCGGCGAACGCGACCCGCGGCCGGAAGGCGTCGGCTTCTACTATCTCGACCACCTGACCCATAACGTCTACCGCGGCAATATGGACAAGTGGTGGGACTTCTACCGCGAGCTGTTCGGCTTCACCCAGATCCACTATTTCGACATCGACGGCCGCATCACCGGCCTCGTCAGCCGGGCGATCACGTCGCCCTGCGGCAAGATCCGGATTCCGTTGAACGAGTCCAAGGACGACACCAGCCAGATCGTCGAATACCTGAAGAAGTACAAGGGCGAAGGCATCCAGCACATCGCCGTCGGCACGGACGGGATCTACGATTCCACCGACAAGCTTGCCGACAACGGCCTGAAATTCATGCCCGGCCCGCCGGATGTCTATTACGAAAAGAGTTTCGACCGGGTCCACGGCCATGACGAGCCGATCGAGCGGATGAAGAAGCACGGCATCCTGATCGACGGCGAAGGCGTGGTGAACGGCGGCATGACCAAGATCCTGCTGCAGATCTTCTCCAAGACCGTGATCGGCCCGATCTTCTTCGAATTCATCCAGCGCAAGGGCGACGAGGGCTTCGGCGAAGGCAACTTCCGCGCCCTGTTCGAATCCATCGAGGAAGACCAGATCCGCCGCGGTGTCCTGAAGGTGGACGCGGCGGAATAGAGCTTAGGCTACGGCCTGGCGCCATAATCCAGAGGAAGAGCCTCCCCGTTTTCGCAAGGAAAGCGGGGAGGTTTTGTTTTATCCCGCCAGCTTGAAGCGGGCGGTGGCGGGATCGGCCTGATAAAGATCGCGCAAGCCTCCGGCCCGATCCGCCAGGTCGCGCACGGAGTTGCAGATATAATCTGCCGTGGCGTCCGACATCAGGTAGCTGAAATTGAGCCGGGTCCAACCCGGCTTTTCCATTTCCCGGCCCTCGCGAATGGCGGTCCGCAGCTCTTCAGACTGCGGTTTCTCGATATCCAGAAGCCGGTGGGCGTAAGGGCCGGCGCAGGCGCAGCCGCCGCGGGCCTGGATGCCGTAGAAATCGCTCAGCATGCGCGTGAACAGCTGCGGATGCACGGATGCGCCGTCGTTGTCAGTGACCCGGAGCGAAAAGATCGGCAGGCGGTTGCGCCTGTCTGCGGCAAGGATCCGGATATTCGGATGGTTCTGCCAGGCGGCAAAGGCTGTTTCGGTAAAGTCCGCGTCCCGGCGCGAGATGAATGCCTGTCCCGCCGCAGCCTTCACCAGAAAGACCAGGGCGGCGCGGATATCGCCGATAACATTGGGCGTGCCGGCCTCTTCCCGGGCAATCAGGGAATTCGAATAATCGTGGCCCCAGGGCGAGACGAAGGACACCGTACCGCCACCCGGCCAGGTCGGGGTTTTGGTCCTGACCGCGTCATTGCGGATAATCAGCACGCCGGATGCGCCCGGGCCGCCCGGAAACTTGTGCGGCGACAGGACGACCGCATCCTTTTCCAGGCCCGGTGCGGGGGCCGTGTCGACCGGGAGATAGGGACCGCCGCCGGCGTAGTCCCAGACGGCGAGCGCACCATGGCGCTTTAGCAAAGCAGTCACCGCATCGACATCGGTCACGATGCCGGTAACGTTGGAGGCTGCGGAAAAGGCGCCGATGACAAGCGACCGGTCCTGAAGGTTGGAAAGGACGAACTCGAGAATATCGAGATCGGGACCGCCGTCCGTTGCTTCCGGGATCGGAATGACATCCGCACCGCTTTCCCGCCAGGGCAGGATGTTGGAATGGTGCTCATAGGGACCGATCAGGACCACCGGCTTGGTCCGGGCGCCGGCCATGGCAGGCAGGCCGAACAGGCTGACGAGCCGGTTGAGGCCCGCGGTCGCGCCCGAACCGGTGAAGATGACCGAATAGTCGGATCCGGCATTGGTAGCCTCGGCGATCGCCTGCCGGGCCTCGGCCCTCAGCCGGGTCATGTAGGCGCCGCAGTAGGAGGCTTCCGTATGGCTGTTGGCGTAAAAGGGCAGAACCTCACCGGCGATGAAGTCCTCCACCTGGCGCAGTGCCCTGCCGGAGGCGGTGTAATCGGCATAAACCAGCCGGGTTTCGCCGAAAGGTCCCGGCAGAATGACGTTTTCCCCGATCAGCCCGTCCCGGAGTTCCGCGACCGCGGTCAGGGGATTTAAGGAATCCCAGAAGTTTGAGAGTGTCATCACTATCCCGTCCAATGATCATGATCGACAGGGATAAATTTTGAGACATTTCGGATCGAATGAATTACTTATTTAACGACCAAACCGGCAAAATAAGCCAAATTTTATCGATGAATTAGCCTAATGATCGATCAATTCAACAAACAGATCCTGAAGGCGCTTCAGGAAGACGCATCGCTGACCCAGAAGGAACTGGCGGAACGGGTCAACCTGTCGCCCAACGCCTGCTGGAACCGGGTTCAGGCCCTGCGCAAGAAAGGCATTCTCACCGGCCAGACGGCCCGGCTCGACCGGACCAAGCTGGACCTGGGGCTTGTGGTGTTCGTCATGGTGCGCACCCGGCACCATTCCGCCGAATGGCTGGAAAAATTCCGCAGGCACGTTTCGTCGATCCCGGAGGTCATCGACTTCTTCCGCATCGGCGGCGACTACGATTATCTGCTCAAGGTCGTCTCGAAGGACATGGCCGCCTATGATGGGGTCTACCAGCGGCTGATTGCGGGCGTGGAACTGGATTCGGTCACGTCCTATTTCGCGATGGAAGCAATCGAGGAGCAGCGCCCCCTGCCGGTCAAGGAAATGACCGGCCTGTAAGCGCCGATATCAGGCCAGCGCCTCCTCGATCTCCGCGACGACCGCTTCCGCCGCGGCCCTCGGATCGTCGGCCTTGGAAATCGGGCGGCCGACGACGAGATAGTCGCTGCCCGCGCGTATGGCGTCGCCGGGGGTCATGATGCGCTTCTGGTCTCCTGCCGCGCTGCCGGCCGGGCGGATGCCCGGGGTCACCATGACCAGTTCGTCGCCCAGAACAGGACGCATGGCGGCAGCTTCCTGGGGTGAGCAGACGATACCGCCCATGCCGGCGGTGCGCGCATCGGCGGCGCGCTTTGCGACCAGTTCCGCCACCCGGCCCCGGTACCCCGCCTCATGCAGGTCGTCGTCGTCCATGGAGGTGAGCACCGTCACGCCGAGCAGGCAGAGATCCGTCACGCCGTCTTCCCGGATCGCCCTGACTGCCGCGCGCATGGTCTTCGGATAGGCGTGCAGCGTCATGAAGCGCATCCCCATCTTGGCGACATTGCGGACCGCGCTGAAGATGGTGTTGTCGATATCGTGCAGTTTGACGTCGAGGAAAATCTTGTGACCTTCCGACGCCAGTTGCCGCGCCAGTTCCAGTCCGCCGGCGAATTGCAGCTCCATGCCGATCTTGTAGATCCCGACCGCGCCGGCGGTCTTTTCGACCAGAACCCTGGCCTCATCCACCGTCGGCACATCGAGCGGCAGCATCAGGCGCTCGCGGGCGGTTTCGGGCTTGAACGGGCTCACGGTCATGGGCGGATCCTCGAATCGGTGGCAAAGCGGGCGGCGGCACGCAGTGCTTAACACCGCAACCGTCGATGGGCCAGATGAAACGCGATTGCGGGTCCGTTTGCATTTGCATCGATCCTCCTGGGTAACGCCCTTGTCCGGATAAGTGTTTCCTTGGGCCGGTGGGCCTGCTAAAACGGCGCCGGTTTGCCGGAACGGCGACCGGCCCGAAGGAAAGGGCCCGTACGAAAGGGAAGCAGATGCGCACAGCGAAAATCTCGCGCAACACCAAGGAAACCCGCATTTCCGTCGACATCAATCTCGATGGCACGGGCGCCTATGACGTGGCGACCGGCGTCGGATTCTTCGACCATATGCTGGAGCAGCTTGCGCGCCATTCGCTGATCGACATCACCATCCACGCCGAGGGCGACACCCACATCGACTTCCACCACACGGTGGAGGATACCGGTATCGCGCTGGGTCAGGCGACTTCCGAAGCGCTCGGCGACATGGCCGGCATCACCCGTTACGCGGACACCCACCTTGCCATGGACGAGGCGCTGACGCGCTGCGCGCTCGACGTTTCCGGGCGGCCGTTCCTGGTCTGGGACGTGACCTTCGACCGGAACAAGGTCGGCGACTTCGACACGGAACTCTTCGAGGAGTTTTTCCGCGCCTTCACCATGAACGCGGGGATCACGCTGCATATCGCCAATCTTTACGGCTCCAACTGCCACCACATCGCCGAGACCTGCTTCAAGGCGGTCGCCCGCACCCTGCGCAAGGCCGTGGAGATCGATCCGCGCCAGGCCGACCGGGTGCCGACCACCAAGGGCCAGCTTGGCGGCTAACGGACGGACCGGCTGATGAGCACTTACATGGTGATGGCGCCGCCGGATGTGAAAGATCCCGCGGCCAGCCCGGAAACGGCGGACCGGCTTGTCTTCATCGCCGACCGCTTTTCCTGGTTCGCCTTCGGCTTTTCCGCGATCTACCTGCTGTGGCACAGGATGTGGCTGGTTCTGCTCGGCTATCTGGTCGTCGCAACCGCCCTGGAACTGTCGGCGGCGATGATCGGGGATGCCGCGCCCGCGGTCGCCACTTTGGCAATCTCGCTGCTGTTTGCCTTCGAGGCCAACGGGTTGCGCCGCTGGACGCTTGAGCGCAAGGGCTGGCGGATGATTTCTGTCGCCTGCGGCGCCGATGTCGAGGAGGCCGAACTGCGGTTCTTCCGCGGTCTGGAACAGGGGACGGCGAAAGCCCCGGCAACGCCGCCGCACCCGACCGCGGCCCCGATCATTCCCCGGATCGGAACCGAACATGTCGTCGGCCTGACACTCGGCCAGGAGACCCGAAGATGAGCATTGCCATTATCGATTACGGCTCGGGGAACCTGCGTTCCGCGGCCAAGGCATTCGAGCGCGCTGCCCGCGATCATGCCCTCAATCCGGATGTCGTGGTCACGGCCGACCCGGACCACGTCCTCAAGGCGGACCGGGTGGTGCTGCCGGGCGTCGGCGCCTTTGCCGACTGCAAGCGCGGCCTTGCGGCAGTAGACGGCATGATCGACGCGCTGGAGGAGGCCGTCAGGGTTCAGGGCAAGCCGTTTTTAGGGATTTGCGTCGGCATGCAGCTGATGGCGGCCCGCGGGCTGGAATTCGAGACCGTGGACGGGCTCGGCTGGATTGCGGGCGATGTCGTCGAGATGACGCCATCCGACCCGTCGCTGAAGATCCCGCACATGGGCTGGAACACAATCAATGTGAGTTCTGGCAACGTACGCCCCGGCGGCCATCCGGTCCTGAAGGACATCGACACCGGACCGGACGGGTTGCACGCCTATTTCGTCCATTCCTATCACTTCGCCTGCGCCCGCGACGAAGACCGCCTGGCCACATTCGACTACGGCGGCACGTTCACGGCGATGGTGGCAAAGGACAACATGGTCGGCACCCAGTTCCACCCGGAAAAGAGCCAGCGGCTCGGGCTGGCGCTGATCGCCAATTTCCTGGACTGGACGCCTTGAGGGGAGGACATCATGGCAAAGGGCTACTGGATTTCCTATGTGACCATCCATAATCCGGAGGAATATCCGGACTATGTCGCCGCGGCCAAGCCGGCCTTCGAGAAATACGGCGCCCGCTTTCTGGTGCGCGGCGGCGACTTTTCCGAAATCGAAGGCACCGTCGGCAATCGCCACGTGGTCATCGAATTCGACAGCAAACAGCAGGCGCTCGACTGCTACAACTCGCCGGAATACCAGGTCGCCGCGAAAATTCGCCAGTCCTGCGCCGACGGCAACCTGGTGATTGTCGAAGGCGCCTGACAAGCCCCGGCAACACGGATCATGGCGGCGCCGACCTGACCGGCGCCGAAGGAACGCAAGAACGAATGACTATTCTTTTCCCGGCCATCGACCTGAAAGACGGTCAGTGCGTGCGCCTGAAGCTGGGCGACATGGAGCAGGCGACCGTCTTCAACGACGACCCCGGCGCCCAGGCAAAGGCCTTCGAGGACCAGGGCTTTGAGTGGCTGCATGTGGTCGACCTGAACGGCGCCTTTGCCGGCGAGAGCCGCAACGGCGACGCGGTCGACGCGATCCTGAAGGCGACGACAAACCCCGTCCAGCTCGGCGGCGGCATCCGGACGCTGGCGCACATCGAAGCCTGGCTTTCAAAAGGCATCACCCGGGTCATTCTGGGCACCGTCGCCGTGCGCGATCCGGAGCTGGTAAAAGAAGCCTGCCGCAGGTTCCCGGGCAAGATTGCCGTCGGCATCGACGCCAAGGGCGGTTACGTGGCCGTTGAGGGCTGGGCGGAAACCTCGGAACTGACGGCGGTCGACCTTGCCAAACGGTTCGAGGACGCCGGTGTCGCGGCGATCATCTACACCGATATCGACCGGGACGGCGTGCTCAAGGGCCTGAACATTCCCTCGACACTGGAGCTCGCCCATGCGGTCTCCATTCCGGTGATCGCTTCCGGAGGCCTGGCCTCGATCGAGGACGTCAAACGGCTGCTTCAACCCGACTGCGCCATTCTGGAAGGCGCCATTTCCGGCCGGGCGCTCTATGACGGGCGTCTCGATCCGAAAGAGGCGATGGACCTGATCCGTGCTGCCCGCAAGGAGGCATCATGACCCTCAAAGCCCGCGTAATTCCCTGTCTCGACGTCAAGGACGGCCGTGTCGTCAAGGGCGTCAACTTTGTCGACCTGATCGATGCCGGCGATCCGGTGGAAGCGGCCAAGGCCTATGATGCGGCCGGGGCCGACGAACTCTGCTTCCTCGACATCACCGCCAGCCACGAGGGCCGGGACACGATCTACGACGTGGTGCGGCGCACGGCGGAGGCCTGCTTCATGCCGGTGACCGTCGGCGGCGGCGTGCGCACGGTGGAAGACATCCGCAAGCTGCTGATTGCCGGCGCCGACAAGGTGTCGATCAACACGGCGGCGGTAAAGAACCCGGATTTCGTGCGCGAGGCGGCGGAAAAGTTCGGCTCCCAGTGCATCGTCGTCTCCATCGACGCCAAGCAGGTGAACGCGGAAGGCGAGCCGGAAAGGTTCGAGATCTTCACCCATGGCGGGCGGACGCCGACCGGGATCGACGCCATCGAATTCGCCAAAAAGGTGGTGCAGCTGGGCGCCGGCGAATTGCTGGTCACCTCCATGGACCGGGACGGCACGAAATCGGGGTATAATATCGCCCTGACCCGGGCGATTGCCGATGCGGTGCCGGTGCCGGTGATCGCGTCGGGCGGCGTCGGCACCCTGGATCATATGGTGGAAGGTATTCGGGACGGACATGCGACCGCCGTCCTGGCCGCCTCTATCTTCCATTTTGGGGAGTACACAATTCATGAAACAAAGGCGTATATGAATGACGCCGGTATCCCCATGCGGCTCGATGCGTGACCGGTCTGCTTTCAAATTCGGAAAAGACTAGACGAATGACGAATTTCACTCTGGCCGATCTCGACGCAATTATTGCTGCACGTGCGAACAGCGACGATGAAAAGTCCTATACGCGCAAACTTGTCGGCAAGGGCGTCGCCAAATGCGCCCAGAAACTCGGGGAAGAAGCGGTCGAAGCGGCGATTGCCGCTGTTCGGGAAGACAAGGGCGAACTGACGGCAGAAGCCGCGGACGTCCTCTATCACCTGCTGGTCGTCCTCAAGGTCGCCGATGTGCCCCTTGAAGACGTGATGGCGGAACTGGCAAGCCGGACCGGGCAGACCGGTCTTGAAGAAAAAGCGTCAAGGCCTCAAGACTAATAGTGAGGCTGGCGGATCTCGGGCAGCACGGACTGCAACTGCACATGGATCAGAAAGTGGCTGCGAATGGAGACATGGACCTGTCTCCCTATCGGGTCTTCACCGAGAAGGAATGGGCACGGCTCAGAGCCGACACGCCCATGACGCTGACGGCTGCCGAAGTGGCCGAGCTTCAGGGCCTGAACGACCCCATGTCCATGGAGCAGGTGGAGAAGATCTACCTGCCGCTGTCGCGCCTCCTGGCCTATTACGCCGAGGCGACCGTCAGCCTGCACCAGGCGACCCAGAACTTTCTGGGCCTGTGGGACCACAAGACGCCGTTCATCATCGGTGTCGCCGGGTCTGTTTCTGTTGGAAAATCAACTACTTCTCGTGTACTACGCGCGCTTCTCGGCCGCTGGCCGGCGAGCCCGAAAGTCGACCTGATCACAACGGACGGCTTTCTCTATCCGAACGCGGTGCTCGAAGCCGAAGGCATCATGCACAAGAAGGGCTTTCCGGAGAGCTTCGACCGGCCGCGTCTTCTGAAATTCCTGTCCGACATCAAGGCCGGCAAGCGCCACGTGCGGGCCCCGGTCTATTCTCACTTCTACTATGACGTCATGCCGGGCCACACGGTCACGGTCGACAATCCGGACATCCTGATCGTGGAAGGCCTGAATGTGCTGCAGACCCGCGAGCTGCCCAAGGACGGGCGCGCGGTTCCGTTCGTGTCGGACTTCTTCGACTTTTCCGTCTATATCGATGCGGACGAAGAGCTTCTGGTGAACTGGTACGTGGAACGCTTCATGCGGCTGAGGGAAACCGCCTTCCGCGATCCCAGCTCCTATTTCCATAAATATTCCCGGATCTCGGACGAGGAAGCGCTGCAGACGGCCCACCAGATCTGGAACGACATCAACCTGGTGAACCTGCGCGAAAACATCCTGCCGACCCGCCCGCGCGCCGACCTGATCCTGACCAAGGATGCCAGCCACCGGATCGCGAAGGTCGCCCTGCGCAAGATCTGAGAACCTCTCATAAAACGGAAGAACCCTGCTTGCCGAATTTAGGAAGTTGGGTGTGAATCGGCACAAAACCAAGCGTACGGTTACCGATATCGCCGCCTGAGAATCTCAAGGCGCCTTGAGATTTCGCACCAAAAATCGTTCGGCCCGTCGCCAGCTCTCATCGTTATCGCCCCGGAAATTGAGTTCCCGCTTCTGCGTAACGGCCCTTTGCGGCACGTCGACGATCTGGACATACATCCGCATGATCAGCGTCGAGGTTTTCACGATCGAAACGAAAAGCGCCTTGTCGGCGCCGGCTGCCGCTGCAGCATCAAGCAGACATTGCGGATCTTCCACAGGGCAGACAGTGGCCACATCCCGGGCCGGGATCATCACGACCTTGCTGTATCGATCTGCCAGATCGTGTTCCAGGGCCTTTTTGATCGCAACAATTCGAGTGTTATGCGCGATGCTCTGATCCGCGACTTCCCCGGATGTATCGAGCATCTTGACGGGCATGACCCCAAGGGTCGTCGCATGTGCGGGAAAGACAAAAACGAGAGCCGCCAATGTCAGCAAAATAATGCGCAACGACAGATCCTCCTGTCTATCGTTACACTTTAGCGCATCTCGCGCAGCTGCACAATCAGCCGTCTCAACCTAAAGTTTAGTCAGGATGTGGCGCGGATATTGCGGAAGCCCTATCTCCTGGCACAGAAGACGTCATTCAATCCCGGGCGGGACCAGGTGGCGTTCTGAGGATCGCCCTTCAGAACCTGCCCCTGCCCGGCATAGTAGAAACCGTTGCCCTGCCTGGCCAGGGTGGCAATCCCATAGCCCATCTCGGCAACGGTTGCGGTCCGTCCGTCCGGCGAGAAGGTCACATGCAGGTCCACCCCTGCCGTGCAGAGATAGTCGGCATCCGTTCCCCCAGCGGTTTGCGGACCGACCGGGTAGTTTCCGCCCGAAGACCCGAATCCGCCACCCACATCGCCGGGCGGGATCGGACCGGGAGGCGCCGATTCATCGGGAAAACCGAAATTGGGGTTCGGCGCCAGCGGCTGCTGCGCACCCTTGATCACCACCTCCCGATACGGCGTTCGGGTGACGTAGATTCCCCGGCATTGACCCGATGCACCGCGCACCATCCACGCGTGCGTGACATAGGTCTGCTGCTCCAGAATCTGGCCGGGTTCCAGACGGGCGTAGGGCCGCTCACCACCCGAATAGTCAATCCAGTTCACTTCGACCGGTTCGCGGCTCAGGTTGCGGAACACGATCTGCCCGGGCCTGACCCCTTCGATGGACCGGATTTGACCAAGTTCGCTGCAGGGCACGTCCGCACCTGCCTCCTCGCCGGTGTTGACGGGGAATCCATTGTCCGAGACGATCTGTTGCGGCGCGCCGCAGGTGGCCACGAACAGCTTCACAGGGTTGGCGCTGCCCTTGAGCGACACCGAATAGGGCGGCACGCCGTCGATCTCGATGCGAATTTCCGATTCCCGGATCAGGGTTTCCCAGAGCGGGTCCGTCATCGGCACCACAGCCTGCGGGAAGGACTGGCCGTACTGGTTGCTGGTCGAAGACCCGACGGCCTCATAGGTCTGGTCGAAACCGCCCGCGCTTACGCGAACCGTCTGATAGGCGCCTTCGCGGGTAATCGACGAGGTCTGGCTGAAGACGATGGTCGCATTGCCCGATTGGGTCTGACAAACCGCGAAGAAGTCGTTGTCGTCGGTTTGCGGCACGCCATGGGTCAGGGTCGTCCGAGCACCGGGCAGGTTTCCGGGTTCCGCGTTCCAGACCCGGTCTTCGGAAGGCGTAATGACGACATCCTGCTGCGTCGAAACAATCGCGGGAACATCGGACGGCGTCTGCGAAAGGTCCGGATTCTGATCCGTCTGCGGCTCGGCGCCCAGTTGCGGAAGATCCTGACCGGTGACACCGTCCTTGGAAAAGGCATCGTTGGATGCCGGTCCCTGGGTTTCCTCCGGCGTCAGCGGTTCGAAGGAATCGGTCTTGCGGCCGGACGCGGTATCGTTGCCGGTGGTTGTTGTCGTGCCCGCACTCGTATCCGTGTTGTAAGCAGGCGTTACCGTTTCGTCGGACTGTTTCGGCGCGTAAACCTGTCCTGCCGTTCCCTCGATCACGCGGGCGCTGCCGGGCTTCCCGTCCGCCGCGACATCCACCGTCAGCGTGTTGCCGGTACAGATGTTGACCTTCCGGTGAAGAACCCGGCTGTTTTCCAGCGTTACCTCGAGTTCGGTTTCGCATGGCGGCGGCGTATCCGCGCTGCCGAGCGTATCCACAATGACGCCCTCATCGTCCCGGTTGATGATCGGCTTGTACCGCTTGCCGAGGGTGATCGAGCGAATGGCAGGTTTCGCCGGCACCACATTGATCCGCATCGTCTCCGACGGTGTTTGCGCATGAAGATGGGTCGCGACCATGGCTGCAAACACAAAGGTTGCCACGCCCAAGGCCGAAGCCAGATTTGAAACCGGGTGGTAAAAGGGGCCGGCAGCCTGCAGCCGCATGGGCAGTCTCCGTGGATCGCCAGATTCAGGACCGATATTGTGCCCGGTACTTAGTCAAAGTGGCGAGGAAAGGGCAAGGACCAATCGAAATTTGCGATTTCAGCGCGGTGCGCGCTTGGCCAGGATGCGCTGCAACGTCCGGCGGTGCATGTTCAGCCGGCGCGCGGTTTCCGAAACATTCCGGTCGCATAGTTCGTAAACACGCTGAATATGCTCCCAACGGACGCGATCCGCGGACATGGGATTTTCAGGCGGCGGCGCCTTTTCCTCGGGCTTGCGACCGAGGGCAGCGGCAATATCGTCCGGATCGGCCGGCTTGGCGAGATAATCGATCGCGCCGAGCTTCACCGCCGTCACCGCCGTTGCGATGTTGCCGTACCCGGTCAGGATGATCGCCCGGGAGTCCGGCCGGCGCTGACGAATGGCTTCGATCACATCCAGGCCGTTGCCGTCTTCAAGGCGCATGTCGACGATTGCAAACGCCGGCGCATGGGCGCCGACCTTGGCGACGGCTTCGCGAACGCCGTCAGCCGTTTCCGTCGTAAATCCGCGTTTTTCCATTGCACGCGCCAGGCGCTGCTGGAATGCCTTGTCGTCGTCGACAATCAGAAGTGTCTTGTCTTCGACGTTTTCCATCCCGAGTGCTGGGTCGGACATAGTAACGATCCCGTTTTTGTTCTTCGCATCTGAGGCGGGACTACGATGTCTTCCCGGACTCCATTTATCGCGAAACCTCTATGTATCAATCTTTATGCCGGGAAAAATCAGGTGCGTCCATATTGTCAAGAGATTCTATCGCACTGCGCGGCCATGTCACACGGATATGGGCACCGTGTTCAGGCGGTGCCCGGTTCTCCACGAACAGCTTCGCGCCCGTGCGTTCCAGCAGCGTTTTTGCGATAAAAAATCCGAGCCCGAGCCCGCCGCCGGTCGACCGGCGCCCGGGGATCATGCTGCGGACCGACACGTAAGGGTCGCCGATCTTTGTCAGGACTTCCGGTGCGAAACCCGGTCCGTCATCCCGGATCGAAATGCTGACCGCGCGCGCATCCCAGGTGGCGGAAAGTTCCACGCTCTTTTCGGCAAAATCGATGGCGTTTTCAACGATATTGCCCAATCCGTAGCGAATGGCCGAATTGCGCGACCCGATCGGCTCGGGCCCGTCGCCGGCCACTTTCACCGAAATCTCAGCGCCAAACCCGCGCAAGGGCTCCGCAACCTCCTCCATCAGTTGCGACACCGGCATGCGCTGGAAGGTCCGGTCCTCGTCGCTGGAGAGCGATTTGAGCTTCTGCAGAATTTCCCGGCAGCGCTCGGATTGGGACCGGATAAGGGCGATATCCTCGGCATAGTCGCCGTCCTCCGGGAGCTCGTCGGCGAGTTCCTTGGCGACGAGATAGATGGTCGCAAGCGGCGTTCCGAGTTCATGGGCGGCAGCGGTCGCCAGACCGTCCAGGGCGCTCAGGTGCTGTTCCCGGGCCATGACCAGCTCCGTCGCGGTCAGGGCATCTGCAAGCTGGCGGGCTTCCTCGGCCACCCGGAAGGCATAGGTCGCCATGAACCCCAGCGAAAGGACGAGCGCCACCCAGACACCCAGGGAATAGACGAAAGGCAGCTTGAATTCCTCAGGCCCCGGCCAGGGAAGCGGAAAGTGGAACACGGCAAGGAGGCTGGCGCAGAGTGTCGCGAGCACGCCGAGCTTGATCGTGTTGAACGCCGAAAGCCCCGTTGCCGACACCATGACCGGCGCAAGCAGCAGGAACGCGAACGGATTGCCGAGCCCGCCGGTCAGGAACAGGAGGCCGCTCATCTGCAGGACGTCATAGGCAAGCTGGAAGGCGGCCGCCCCTTCCGATACCCGCAAGGGCGCCGGGTAGTAGATCTTCAAAAAGACATTCAGCCAGGCCGACAGCGCCACCAGAAAAAAGGCAACACCGATCGGCAACGGATAGCCGAGACCGATATTGACCACCAGAAGTGCCGCGGTCTGCCCGCCGACAGCGAGCCAGCGCAGGCGGACCAGCGTATCGAGCTTCAAACGGCGGTGCGGAAGGGGCGCGGCGGTGTCGAACAATTCTGGCATGGCTTCCCCTTTTGAAGCGCTTTCCCGCATCTGGCAAGATCGATACCCTTGTGTGACGCGGCCCTAAGTGATAGCCACCCCGAAAAAGAAGCTGCGCGGCGCCCGCGGGCCGCCAGCCGGGTGTTCCGATGTTTGGCACCTGTCAGTCCGACCAGCACCGCGAAACGGAATGAGACAAGATGACCGATACGAATGATGCGGGCACACAGCCGCAGCCGGAAAACGCACAAGCCGCTGCCCCGGGCATGAATATCCTTGGCCAGTACATCAAGGATCTCTCGTTCGAAAACCCGAATGCGCCCATGTCGCTCCAGCAGGGCGAACAGCCGAAGCTCGACATCAACGTGAATGTCAATGCCGCTCCGCTCGGCGAAGACCAGTTCGAAGTGATCCTGACGCTGAGCACCAAGGCCGAGCGCCCCGACATGGTCATGTTTGCCGTCGAACTCGTCTATGCGGGCGTTTTCCGCATCACCGGCGTGCCGCAGGAACACATGCATCCGTTCGTGATGATCGAGTGCCCGCGCATGCTGTTCCCGTTCGCGCGCAGCATCCTGGCCGATGCCACCCGCAACGGCGGTTTCCCGCCGCTGCTGCTCGATCCGATCGATTTCGCCCAGCTTTACCGGCAGAACATGGCCCAGCAGGCGGCCGCCCAGCAGGAAAAGCCGAACTGAGCCGCCAAGCCGGTTCAACAGGCCGTTCAAACTGCCAGACTTTCAGAAACCGCGGTGCCGACCGGCGTCGCGGTTTTTTATTTCAGGCGTCTTCCAGCAAATCCGCCCAGGTTTTCGGATTGTCGCCGTGGAGCGGGTTTTTCGGCGAGCGCCTGTAACGGACGGTTTCCATCCGGAACGAGCGCGCATCGAACATCATCAGCCGGCCGACCAGACTTTCGCCGACACCCGTGATCTCCTTGATCACTTCCATCGCCTGCATGGTGCCGATGATGCCCGTCAGGGCGCCGAGCACACCGGCCTCCGCGCAGGTCGGCAGCAGCCCCTCGCGCGGCTTTTCCGGAAACAGGCACCGGTAGGACGGGTTTTGATTGCCCTCCGCATCTGTCTCGAACGGACGCAGGGTCGTGATCGAGCCGTCGAACTGGCCGACGGCGGCCGTGACCAGCGGCTTTTTGGCAAAAAAGCAGGCGTCCGACACCAGGTAGCGGGTGATGAAATTGTCCGACCCGTCGGCGACGATGTCGTATTCGGAGACAAGAGCCATGGCGTTGTGGCCGGCGATCCGCGTCGGATAGGGCTCGACCTTCACATTCGGGTTGAGCCTTGCGATCGCTTCCGCAGCACTCGCCACCTTCGGTTCGCCGAGCTGATCGGTGTCGTGGATCACCTGGCGCTGCAGATTGGACAGCGAAACCGTGTCGTCGTCGACGATGCCGAGGGTTCCGACACCGGCGGCCGCCAGATACTGCAAGAGCGGCGCGCCGAGGCCGCCTGCGCCGATCACAAGGACACGGGCGTTCTTCAGCTTCTGCTGGCCCGGGCCGCCGATCTCCCGCATCACGATGTGGCGGGCATAGCGTTCCAGTTCGGCAGGTGTCAGCATGTATTCTTTCCAGATCAATCAACTTGGCGGCGGATCCCTATCATATCGGGTCGCCGGCCGCCTTGTGCAAACGGGCCATTCCGCCCCGGATATGGCTACCCCAGGATCCGGCTGACCAGCTTGGCGGTGTAGTCCACCATCGGGATCACCCGGGCATAGTTGAGCCGCGTCGGGCCGATGACGCCGAGAACGCCGACAATGCGCTGGTCCCGGTCGCGATAAGGCGATACCACCAGCGAGGAACCGGACAGGGAAAACAGGTTGTTTTCCGAGCCGATGAAAATCCGCACCCCGTCGCCCTTTTCGGCAAGACCCAGAAGCTGGATCAGGTCGCGCTTGTTTTCCAGGTCGTCGAACAGGAGCCGGATGCGCTCCAGATCTTCCGCAGCCTCCAGATCGGTCAGCAGATTGGACCGGCCGCGCACGATCAGGGTGCCCGGGTCGTCCATTCCGGCGCCACTCCACAGGGCGAGGCCCGCGTCCACCACCTTGCGGCTCAGGAGGTCGAGTTCGGCCTGATCGGCTTCCCGGACCTTTTCCAGTTCCTTGCGCACTTCGCTCAGCGTGCGACCCTGGAGATGGGCGTTCAGATAATTGGTCGCCTCCACCAGGGCCGAGGACGGCAGGCCTTCGGGCAGATCGATGATCCGGTTTTCAACCGACCCGTCCTCGCCGACGAGAACGGCCAGGGCCTTGAGCGGCTCGATCCGGACGAACTCGATGTGCTTCATGCGCATGTCGGTCTTGTGGGTCAGGACAACGCCCGCGCCGCACGACAGGCCCGACAGCAACTGGCTCGCTTCGGTCAGCACCTGTTCGGTGGAATTGAAGTTCTGCGTCGCGCGCACCTGAACGTCGATCCGCTGGCGCTCCTCCTGGCTGAGGTCGCCGACTTCCAGAAGCGCATCGATGAAGAAGCGCAGGCCGATTTCGGTCGGCAGGCGGCCGGCGCTGGTGTGCGGCGAATGCAAGAGGCCCATATGCTCCAGGTCCGCCATGACGTTGCGAACCGAAGCGGGCGACAAGGACATGGACAGGTTGCGCGACACATTGCGCGAACCCACCGGCTCACCGGTCTGAAGATAGGTCTCCACGATCGACCGGAAGATTTCGCGGGACCGTTTGTTAAGATCGCTCAGGCTCAAGGCCGTACTCTCCGTTGCTGCGCCCGCCGGACCCGTTTTACCGGTCCATGCGGCGTTCCTGGTAAAGATATAGGCGCAAAATGGGTCCGTTGCACAAGCAGGACTTTACCTGTCTTGGCCTGAGGGTCTACAAGGCGCGCAAGAGACCGGGGCGTTCCGCTTCGAAACCTGCAAATGACGAGAGGTCCTTGATGCGTCCGTCCAAACGTGCTGCCGATGAACTGCGTGCCGTCACGCTCGAGCGCGGCGTTTCCAAACATGCCGAAGGTTCCTGCCTGGTGAAGTTCGGCGATACCCATGTGCTTTGCACCGCAAGCCTGGAAGAGCGCGTCCCGCCGTGGCTGCGCGGCCAGCAGCGCGGCTGGGTGACGGCCGAATACGGCATGCTGCCCCGGGCCACCGGCGACCGCATGCGCCGCGAGGCCAGTGCGGGCAAGCAATCCGGCCGCACCCAGGAGATCCAGCGCCTGATCGGCCGGTCCCTGCGCGCCGTTGTCGATCTGGAAGCGCTTGGCGAATGCCAGATCACCGTCGACTGCGACGTCATCCAGGCGGACGGCGGCACCCGGACGGCAGGCATCACGGGAGCCTGGGTCGCACTGCGCGACTGCATCGAGTGGATGAAGGCCCGCGACATGGTGAAGAAGGACGTCCTGAAGGACCACATCGCGGCCATTTCCTGCGGCATCTACGAAGGCACGCCGGTCCTCGATCTCGACTACGCGGAAGACAGCACGGCGGAAACCGATGCCAATTTCGTCATGACCGGGTCGGGCGGCATCGTCGAAATCCAGGGCACCGCGGAAGGGGCTCCCTTCTCCGAAGAGGAATTCGGCCAGCTTCTGGGGCTCGCCAAGATGGGCGTCAACCGCCTGATCGACCTGCAGAAAATGGCAATCCTCTAAGGACCGCCCTCTAAGGACCAATTGATGTCTCACCGCAAACTCGAGCCCGGCCGGCTGGTGGTGGCCAGCCATAACAAGGGCAAGATCCGCGAGATCAACGAACTTCTCGCTCCCTATGGGTTCGACGTGGTGTCCGCCGGAGACCTCGATCTGCCGGAACCGGAAGAAACCGGGCTGACCTTCGAGGCGAACGCGGAACTGAAGGCGGTTGCCGCCGCCACCGCCTCCGGCCTGCCGTCCCTTGCCGACGACAGCGGCTTTTGCGCCGAAGCGCTCGGCGGCGATCCCGGGATTTATTCCGCACGCTGGGCAGGTCCGGACAAGGACTTCACCATGGCCATGCGCAATGTCGAGGAACTGCTGCAGCAGAAGGGCGCAACCACGCCGGACAGGCGGCGCGGGTCCTTCGTTGCCGTCCTGTGCCTTGCCTGGCCGGACGGGCACCGGGAGTTTTTCCGCGGCGAGGTGGAGGGCCAGATCGTATGGCCGCCACGCGGCGAGAAAGGCTTCGGCTACGATCCGATCTTCCAGCCGGACGGTCATGAACGGACCTTCGGGGAAATGACCTCGGAGGAAAAGCACGGCTGGTCGCGGGAAACCCAGGCCCTCTCGCACAGGGCGCGTGCGTTTCAGCTGTTCTCCAAAGCCTGCCTGGAGACTTGATGCCGCAATCGTCGAATAACCTGCAGGCCAAAGCGCCCGATGGCGGGTTCGGGATCTATGTCCACTGGCCGTTTTGCGCAGCCAAATGTCCCTATTGCGATTTCAACTCCCACGTCCGCCATCATGCGATCGACCAGGACCGCTATGTCCGGGCGTTCCAGCGGGAACTTGCCCATTTCGCGGAGATGACCGGCAACCGGACGGTGGATTCGATCTTCTTCGGCGGCGGCACCCCTTCCCTCATGGAACCGGCCACCGTCGGGCGGATTCTGGACAGCATTGCCGGTCACTGGTCCATGGACGCCAATGCCGAGATTTCCATGGAGGCCAATCCGTCGAGCGTGGAGGCGGATCGATTCAGGGGCTACCGCAGCGCCGGGGTGAACCGCATGTCGCTCGGCGTTCAGTCCCTGCATGACAGGGACCTGAAGCTTCTGGGCCGCCTGCACGATGCCGAAACGGCGCTCAAGGCCATCGACACGGCGCGCTCGACCTTTCCGCGCCTGTCCTTCGACCTGATCTACGCCCGCCCGGACCAGACCCTTGACAGCTGGCGGCAGGAGCTGGAACAGGCGATTGCGCTGGCCGCCGATCACCTGTCGCTTTACCAGCTGACCATCGAGGAAGGCACGCCGTTCTTCGCCCTTCACCAGGCCGGCAAGCTGAAGGTCCCCGATGCGGATTTCGGCGCCGAATTCTATGCCCTGACCCAGCAGGTCACCGAGGCCCACGGGCTTCCGGCCTATGAGGTTTCCAACCATGCAAAACCGGGGGCCGAGTGCCGGCACAACCTGGTCTACTGGCGCTACGGCGACTATGTGGGCGTCGGCCCCGGCGCCCATGGCCGGATTTCGGTCGGAGCGACAAAACGGGCGACGGCCATCGAACGCTATCCCGAAACCTGGCTTGAAAACGTGGACACCCACGGCCACGGCATGGTCGAAAACACGGGCCTGAGCGAGGAAGAACTGGGCGACGAATACCTGCTGATGGGGCTGCGGCTTCTGGAAGGGGTGGATCTGGCGCGGTACGAGGCTCTGGCGCACAGATCCGTCGATCCGAAGCGGCTTTCCGACCTTCTGGAACACGGAATGGTGGAACGTCTGGGGGATAACCGGGTGCGAGCCACACGCGAAGGGTTTTTTGTCCTCGACGCGGTCGTGGCCGATCTCGCCGCTTAACAGCTTGTTATCCGGGTCGGATGTATCTGATAGCAGGCTGTTTTTTCATGGCTTATTCCGCTTCTGCACCGCAGTGCGGCAGGACCTTCCGTATCTGACAAGGGCTAAAGCCTTGTTTATACGCCAAAAGTCGTAGAACTTTACGGTATTGATAGGTCCGGCTGCTTCGTCCTATTCTGTTGCGATGCAAAAGCGGCGCCGGCGTCCAACGGACAGGGCGGGCAAGCAAGGAGACGCAGGTGTCTTATTATCAGCTTTACGAGATGAACCATGCAGTGATGGGGCCCGTGCGCGCGGCCGCTGATATGACACGGCTCTATTTCCAGAACCCACTCAATCCGCTCACCCATACGCAAATCGGCAAATCGGTCGCCGCCGGGTGCGAAGTTCTGGAACGCATGACGCGGCGCTACGGCAAACCGGAATTCGGACTTACCGAAACCACCGTTAGCGGTGTCCGCGTGCCGGTGCGCGAAAACGTCGTCTGGAAACGGCCCTTTTGCGACCTGATCCATTTCGAGCGCGCAACTTCCGCCCGCCCGAATGATCCGAAGATCCTGATCGTCGCGCCGATGTCCGGCCACTACGCGACGCTGTTGCGGGGAACGGTGGAAACCCTGCTGCCGAGTGCGGAGGTGTTCATCACCGACTGGATCGATGCCCGCATGGTTTCCGTCCAGGAAGGCGACTTCGATCTGGACGACTACATCGACTATATCATTTCCATGCTGCACTTCCTGGGCCCCGACACCCATATACTGGGCGTCTGCCAGCCGTCGGTGCCGGTGCTGGCCGCCGTTGCCGTGATGGAAGGCCGCGATGACCCTTATGTGCCGTCGACCATGACCCTGATGGGCGGTCCGATCGACACCCGCGTCGCACCGACGGCGGTCAACGATCTGGCCATGTCCAAGGGGATCGACTGGTTCAGGAACAATGTCATCATGACCGTTCCCTTCCCGCATCCGGGGTTCATGCGCAAGGTCTATCCCGGCTTCCTGCAGCTCACCGGTTTCATGAGCATGAACCTGGACCGGCACATGACGGCGCACCGCGACTTCTTCCAGCATCTGGTGGACGGCGACGGCGACAATGCCGAAAAGCACCGCGATTTCTATGACGAGTACCTGGCGGTCATGGACCTGACGGCGGAATTCTATCTTCAGACCGTGGAAACCGTGTTCATCGATCACTCCCTGCCCATGGGCACGATGATGCATGGCTCGACCCCGGTCGATTGCTCCAAGATCCGCCGCACGGCGCTCCTGACCGTGGAAGGCGAGAAGGACGACATCACCGGCCGCGGCCAGACCAGGGCCGCGCACGCCCTTTGCACCAGCCTGCCCGACGATATGAAGGCCCATTACGAACAGCCGCGCGTCGGCCACTACGGCGTCTTCAACGGCTCGCGCTGGCGGGCCGAGATCGCGCCGCGGGTTCTCGACTTCATCCGCTCCAACCGGGGCGGGGACATGAAACAGGCAAGCAAGCCGGCTCAGGTAAAACCGGTTCAGGCAAAGTCTGCTCCGGCGAAGTCCGCTCCGAAGAAAAAGCCTGCTGCCAAGGCCGACGACCTCAAGGCGATTCTGCTGTCCAAACCGGACGGCGTCGCCGACGATCTGAAGGCAATCACCGGTGTCGGTCCGAAGCTGGAATCCGCGCTTAACGAGGCCGGTATCTTCCATTACTGGCAGATCGCCAGCCTCACCGACAAGCAGATCGAATCCCTCGACGCCAAGCTGGATTTCCGGGGCCGCATTGCCCGCGACAACTGGATCGAGCAGGCCCGGAAGCTGTCTGAAACCGTCGGCTGAAGCCCCTCAAATTCTTCAGCATATCTGATCGATTGAGCCCGATTTCGGCCGGAATCCTTCCGTCCGGAACGGGTGGGTGCGTGCGCGGTTTCCGCTGCGTTTCTTTTTCCCTGTGGCGTTTCGACCTAGTCCGGACAACTTCGTAGCCGGATTGATCTAGATCAAGGCCGCGAACGCCTCCAAACCACAAGCAGGGTGCGGAGGTGACGTTATGATCAATATATTCATCGGTTACGATCCACGCGAAGCTATTGCTTACCATGTCTGTTCAAACAGCCTCGTGCGGCACTCAAGCGAAGTCCTTGCCATCACGCCATTGGCGCTGAAGAATCTCGAGAGCTATCAGGAGACCCACAGCGACGGGTCCAACCAGTTCATCTACAGCCGGTTCCTGCTGCCCCATCTCATGAATTATTCCGGATGGGCGCTGTTCATGGACGGCGACATGCTGCTGCGCGACGATGTCGCCAAGCTTTGGGCGCTTCGGGATGACTCAAAGGCCGTGATGTGCGTCCATCACGACTACAAGACCAAGGCGACGACCAAATATCTCGGCTCGACGAATGCCAACTATCCGCGCAAGAACTGGTCGAGCGTGGTCTTGTGGAACTGCGGCCATCCGGCCAACAGGGTCGTCACCCCGGAATTCGTCATGAAGTCGACCGGCGCGCAGCTGCACCGGTTTACCTGGCTGGACGACGATCTTGTCGGCGAAATTCCGAAAGTCTGGAACTGGTTGCCGGATGAATTCGGTCCCAACCCGGAGGCCAAGCTCCTGCACTGGACCCTGGGCACGCCGTGCTTCCATGAATATGCGACAGCGCCCATGGCGAGCGAATGGCACCGGGAAAAATTCCTGAGCGATTTCAGCCTGCAGCGGGTCATCGACGGTCCGTTCGAGGACGAGATCGCCACACCCGCGGCCAGCGTGGCAGCCGAATAACCGGCGACAGACAGCCTTAGAGCGAGTCGCCTTTAACAAATACGCCGTTCCTGCCGGACCTCCCGCAGGGGCGGCTTTTGTTTGCCGATCTCATTTTCCGGGAGAAATCCGGCACCCGGCCCCGATCACATTTCGGCACGTTTCCTTGAATGCCTGGCCAACGCCCCCCACCTGTACCGGGTGGATGTCAACCATGGATAGGACAATGACGACTGCAAACTGTTCGATCAAACCTGCCTGGACCCCGGTGACCATCGGCCTGATGGTGCTGGGTTTCGTGGTCTTCTGGCCGCTTGGCCTTGCCATGCTGGCCTATATCCTGTGGGGCGACCGGTTCCACGGAATGGCACGGGATGCGCGTGACCAGTGGCGGGCAAGCCCCTTCAAAGGAGCAATGGATAACATGGCACAGGGAACGGCCTACGGCCGGACCGGTAACGTGGCGTTCGACGATTACCGCGAACGTGAACTGAAGCGGCTGGAAGAAGAACGCGCGAAGCTCGACGCCATGCGTGCGGAATTCGACGACTTCCTGCGCGAACTGCGCCGCGCCCGCGACCAGGAAGAGTTCGACCGGTTCATGGCGAACCGCGGACGGACCCCGGGCGCCGATCCCGCCTGAAGGGCCTGACCCTTCCCGACACTGACCGAGAGCGGCGCCCCAAAGCGCCGCTTTCGTCCGTTTAAGAGCCGCGCTAATCTTCCCGAAACAGTCGATTCGTCCCTTTCATCGAGACCCCGGACCCCAATGCTGCTGCGCGCGTGCAAGAGACCCCTGCCGGACCATATCGAACTTCAGGCTGACGGCATGCCGTTGCGCATCCGGCTGAGGGCGGACCCGCGCGCCAGGCGTTATCTGCTGCGCCTGCCGTCCGATTACTCCGGCCCGATCCTGACCGTGCCGCGCGGCGGCGATCTTGAGCGGGCCGAACGGTTCGCCCGGCAGCATATCGGCTGGCTGCTGGAACGGATGGATGCCCGGCCGGATCATGTGCCGCTGCTGCCGGGAAACATCATCCCCTTGCGCGGACAGGATCATCGCATCGTCCCGACCGGAAAGCTCCGCGGACTGGTCGAGCCGGTCCGGATGGACGACGGTCATCCGGAACTCCTGGTGCCGGGTGCGGAAGAGCACATGCCGCGCAAACTGACCACATGGCTGAAAGGCCAGGCGAAGGCGGACCTGAGCGCTGCGGTCACCCTTCACGCGGCAAAAATCGGCAAGCCGGTCAAGGCGATCTCCATCCGGGACACGAAAAGCCGCTGGGGGTCGTGTGCGTCGAACGGCAGTCTGTCCTTTTCCTGGCGGCTTATTCTGGCGCCGCCGGAAATTCTCGACTATGTCGCCGCCCATGAAGTGGCGCACCTGCGGGAGATGAACCATTCCGCCCGCTTCTGGCGGATTTGCGAAGAGCTCGCCCCCCATACAAGGCAGGCCCGCGCGTGGCTGAAGGAAAACGGCCAGAGGCTGCACGGATACGGATAGAAACTTCTCTGTAAACCGGTCGGCTCTCAGGATGTCTCCGCCAGCACCCAGTCCCGGTAATCCGCATTCACGAATTCCACCGGAACACCCAGAATGCTCGGGGTTTCATAGGGGTGAATGGAACGCACGGCCTCGACGATCTTGTCGAAGAGGTCTTCCCGCGTCTTCACCACCAACGGGATTTCCGGCTCGAATTCGATATTCCCTTTCCATCGGTAGCTGCTTTCGACCGGCTGGTGCTTGTTGGCGCAGGCCGCCAGCCGCAAGTCGATCAGGGATTCGGCGATGCTGTCCGCCGTTTCATCGTCCGGGCAGTTGATCCAGATTTCCAGAACGCGCATGCGGATCCTCGGTTCGATCGGGTTAGCCGCCGAAAAGCGACTTGAGCAGATTGAGCGGCCCGCGCGGACGCCTGTCGTCCTCGGCGGATCTGCCGTTTTCGCCCACGTTGCCGGGTGGAAGAGGCGCCCCCGCCTTGGCCACCGGGGTTGCCACACTGAGGGCCGGATCGGGAACACCGGGAAGGCTTGCGACCGGCAGGCCTTCATGTTCCTTTTCCATGGTGTTTTTCCAGATCAGGGCCGGCAGGGACCCGCCGGTGGCCTTCTTGGTCGGCGAATTGTCGTCGTTTCCGAGCCAGACCGCGGTGGTGAGGTTGCCGGTGTAACCGATAAACCAGCCGTCGCGGAAATCCTGGCTCGTGCCGGTCTTGCCGCCGGCGGGACGGTTGTCCGGAAGCTGGGCCTTCTTGCCGGTTCCCGTCAAAAGGGTTTCCGACATCATCGCGTTCATCTGACGGACGTATTGCCGGTCGACGACCCGTCCGGGCCCGTCGCCTTTGCGCGAATAAAGCAGTTTACCGTCGACGGTCTTGATCCGGCGGATGATGTGCGGCAGCACGCCGTAGCCGCCATTGGAGAAGGGCACATAGGCGCCGGCGATCTCCAGCGGCGTGACTTCGGATGTCCCAAGCGCAATCGACAGATTGGGGTTCAGATCAGACGTGATACCGAGCCTTTTGGCGGTCTTGGCGACATTTTTCGGCCCGACCTCATAGGTCAGGCGGGCGGCCACAGTGTTGAGCGACATGGCAAGCGCCTGGGTCAGGGTGACCGGGCCATAGTATTTCTTGGTGTAGTTCTGGGGCGTCCAGTCCTTGAAGCGGATCGGCTGATCCTGGCGGACTGTGTCCGGGGTCATGCCGGATTCCAGGGCGGTCAGATAGACGAACGGCTTGAACGCCGACCCGGGCTGGCGCTTGGCATAGACGGCGCGGTTGTACTGGCTCCTGGCATAATCCGCGCCGCCGACCATGGCGCGGATCGCGCCTGCGGTGTCGAGCGTGACCACGGCGCCCTGGGAGACACCGTATTTGGTCCGGTTTTCCGAAATGGCCGTGCGCAAGGCGTTCTCGGCAGCGTGCTGCATGTTCAGATCGATGGTGGTGTCGACGATGATATCGCCGTCGAAGGAGCCAACGTAGTGGGGCAGCATGTCCATGACATAGTCGGCCGCGAAGTTCTCGCTGGCCGTTACATGACGGCGGACGGCGGTTGCCGGAGCCGCAAGCGCGCTCGCGGCTTCCTTGTCGGTGATGTAGCCTTCCTGGTTCATGGCCGTCAGCACGAGCTGGGCACGGGCTTCGGCCAGATCCGGGTTGCGGGTCGGGGAATAGCGCGACGGCGCCTTCAGGAGGCCGGCCAGCGTCGCGGCTTCGGCGATGGTCAGGAGGCGTGCGGATTTTCCGAAGTAGCGCCGGGTGGCCGCATCGATGCCATAGGCGCCGGACCCGTAATAGACCCGGTTCAGGTACATCTCCATGATCTCGTCCTTGGAGAATTTCGCCTCCAGCCAGATGGAAAGCACCAGCTCCTGCACCTTGCGCTTCAGGGTCCGGTCCGGCTCCAGAAACAGGTTCTTGGCAAGCTGCTGGGTCAGCGTGGAGCCGCCCTGGACCAGATTGCCCGACGTCAGGTTCACATAGACCGCCCGGACGAGCCCGAGCGGATCGAGGCCGAAATGGGAGCGGAAACGGCGGTCCTCGATGGCAATGACCGCGTTCGGCACATAGGGCGGCAGTTGCTCCAGACGAACGGCTTCGCCGCCGGTGTCGCCCCGGTTGGCGATCAGCGCGCCGCTGGCGGAGACGATCTTCACGTTGGGCG
>NZ_JABFCZ010000031.1 GCF_014692675.1 Roseibium aggregatum
GGGCGACGAAGCGAAGACGTTCCTCCATAACGGACACCTCTTTCCACGGCATCGACACCTCCCGCAAAAACGAAAAGTGTTACCTATGTGTCCGGAACGTTTTGTCACCTATCTCTCAGGTCGGGCACGCGCTATCGGCCTTTAGCCTGCTTGAGCGCGTCCACTGCTGACCAAACTATGGCTCGATCCCAACGAACTGCCGCGGATGTGCATCTGAAGCGATTCGAGCGGACTTCAGGATTCGATAAGCCGTGCGCCGTCCCAGAGGTTTTCGCGAACAGCTTCGCGCACCAGATCGACGACGAGCGAGGTAATCCTCTCGCGAAGGAAAGTCGGCTTTGCATCCAGTGCCGTAACGAGATAGAGCGTGCGGAGAAGCCTCGGGTCGGTCACTTCACGAGCGACGAGCTTACCGCTTTTCAGGTCGTCGCTGACCAGCACCTTGGGGGCCAGCGTACACGCCAGTCCTTCCTTCAGTGCACTTAGCGTACCCGCGATCGAGGCCAGTTGAATGCGGGCCTGAGAGTCCAGCTTCACCAGTTCCGCCGGACGGTCGACCAGAGCACGTGACAGAGACCCGCTTTGCAGGAGCGCAACGGGAAGTTCAGCCATATCTTCAAGCCTGATCGGATCGTTGGAGCTCCCGACAATATCCTTGTGACCGATGCAGAAGAGTTCTTCTTCGAGCAGCGGGGTTCTCAACGTCTGTGAATCCGGCGGAGGATTGAAGATCAGGGCGGCCTCGACTTCCCCGGTCAGAAGCGAGTTGTAGGTCACCGCCGACAACCCCTCCCTGATCAGCAACCTGACGCGCGGAAGATCCTCGATGACCTTCCGCATAAGCACTCCCCCGATGACATTGATCACCGAGAACGGCATGCCGATGGAGATGTTACCGGAGACTTCGGCCAGGCCATGCTTGATGTCCGATGCGGCCGTCTCGAAGGCCGAGAGTATGAATTGCGCGTGCGCAAGCAGTTTCAAGCCGGCAGCTGTGGGTTCCATTCCCCTGGGTTTGCGCGTGAACAGTTTTGTTTCGAGTTCGGCTTCCAGGCTCGCTATGTGATGGCTAAGCGCCGATGCTGCCGTGTTGCAGTGATCGGCGGCATGCGAAAGGTTCCGAAATTCGCAGACGGCCACGAAATATCTGAGTTGTCTGGTGTCCATGCCATCATTCTATATTCGAGAACGTATCCTTCTAAAGGATATTATTTTCCGACCGCTTCCTTTTCTTCATATTCCGTCGTCAAGAAATCTGAGGAGGAAGCGATGACATCCGGACGTCCCCTGGAAGGCCTTCGCGTGGTCGAAATGAGCCATATGGTCATGGGGCCGTCGACAGGCATGTTCCTCGCGTTTCTCGGCGCCGAAGTGATCAAGATCGAACCGCCGGAGGGCGACAAGACCAGAAACTTGACCGGCATGGGGGCCGGGTTCTTTCCGACCTTCAACCGCGGAAAGAAATCCGTCACCCTGAACATCAAGGACGAGAACGACCTCGCCAAGCTGCACACCCTGCTGAAGACCGCCGACGTTTTCGTCGAGAATTTCCGCGATGAAACGTTGGCGAAGATGGGGCTGGCGCCCGAACAGTTACGCGAGAAGAACCCCAGGCTCATCGTTGCGTCCTGCAAAGGCTTCCTCAAGGGCCCCTATGAGCATCGCGCCGCGATGGACGAGGTGGTGCAGATGATGACCGGCATGGCCTATATGACCGGACCTCTCGGCCGGCCGCTTCGCATTGGCTCCTCGGCGAATGACATCATGGGGGGGCTCTTTGCCGCCTTCGGTGTTCTGGCGGCCTTGATCGCCAGGGACAAAACGGGCGAAGGCGCATCGATCCGCTCCGGCCTTTTCGAAAACTGCCTGCTGCTCGTCGCCCAGCACATGGTTCAGTACGACATCGAGGGGACGGAATCGCCGCCGATGCCGGAACGCGTGTTTTCCTGGCCTGTTTACGACCTTTTCCCGACGCGTGACGGCCGGCAGATATTTGTCGGCGCCGCGACGGACGGCCAGTGGGAGAAGCTCTGCAAGGGACTTGGACTTGAACATCTGCTCGACGATCCGCGCCTGCAATCGCGGCCAGACCAGATCGCGGCTCGCGACTGGACACTGCCCCAGATCGCAGAGAAGGTCGCCGCCCATCCGTTCGCCGAGATGGTGCGGATCATGGAAGAGAACGACCTCCTCTTTGCGCCCGTCGCCCGCCCCGCCGAAATGTATGACGACCCGCACGTCAATCGTCCAGGCGGTCTGTTCACCTCGCATTACGCCGATAAGAAGGACTTCCGCGCGCCCGCTCTGCCCGTTGAAATGAACGGCCGCCCGATCGTGTCGGAGAGCGTGGATATTCCGTCGATTGGCGAGAACAACGCCGAGATCCTCGGTGCTCTCAAGGTGGAGGCGGCGGAATAACCATGCCCGATGTTTTCCAAGCTTACCCAAGAAACCGCATTGCGATACGGGAAGTCGGATTGCGTGACGGTCTGCAACTCACAAAGAACTGGCCGACGACGGCCCAGAAAATTGATTGGATCGACCAGGAGTATGCGGCCGGTATGCGTTACTTCGAAGTCGGATCGTTCCTGCCGGTCGACAAGGTGCCACGCTTTGCCGATGTCCGGGACGTCATTGCCGCCGTCGATAAACATGGCGATGCGCATGGCGTTGCTCTGGCCCTTAACCAGCGCGGCGCCACCGACGCACTGGCAACGCCGGTCGGAGAAATCACCGTTGTGGTGTCCGCAAGCCAGGCCCACAACGAGGCCAACGTACGCCGGACCCAGGAGCAGAGCCTGGCGGAAATCGCCAACGTTGTGAAACTCCGCGACGCATCGGGCAAGGACACGATCATCAACGCTGGCATCGCCATGGCGTTCGGCTGCTCCCTGTCCGGCGCTGTCCCCGAGGACAATGTCATGCGGATGGTCGACCGCTGCTTCGAAGCCGGTGCCGACATGGTCGGTCTTGCCGATACGGTCGGCTTCGCCGGTCCGCGGCAGGTCGCTTCATTATGCCGACGTATGGAGCAACGGATCGGCGATCTGCCTTACGTCATGCACTTTCACGATACGCGCGGTATGGGCATTGCGAATGCGGCGGCTGCGATCGATGCCGGTTGCCGGGTGTTCGATGCGTCTCTTGCGGGTCTCGGCGGCTGCCCTTTCGCTCCGGGCGCGACCGGAAACGTGGTGATGGAGGACCTGATCTATCTGGCTGAAACCATGGGCTTCGACACAGGTATCGATCTGGAAAAAATCATCGAAACGCGCGCAATTCCGGCGAAGGCTATGCCGGAGGAAACGCTCTATGGCGCGCTTGCGAAAGCAAGACCGCCGAAATCGTTGGACTGGCGTGCAAGCGCTGCCTGACAGCTCGTGGCTGCGAGGAGGCAGCCGACCGGTGGCCTGAGCCACTCAATCAAATCAGACCTGATAGGGAGGACCCCAAAAATGAAATCCTTGCTCGTATCGACTGCCCTTGCGGCGGTCATGGCTATTGGCGGAACGGCTGCCGCATCGGCTGAAACCGTGATGCGTTGCAGCCACCAGCTGCCGCCGGCCCACACCGTGGCAAAGGTGATCGACCGCTGGGCGGCAGAAGTCGAAAAGCTGTCGAACGGAGAAATCGATGTCCAGATCTTCGGCGCCGACAGCCTTGTCGGTGCGAAGGAAAACATCGTCGCCACGGCGAAAGGCAGCATCGAATGCGCTTTCTCCGTCCAGTTCCAGTGGGGCAAGACCCTGCCGATCATGACGGTGACCACGGCGCCATATGCCTTCTCGGATCTGAAGATCTGGAAGAACTGGGACGGTTCGGAAGCGGCAAATTTCCTGGAAGAAAAGCTGCGCTCGAAAGGGGTGGAGAATGTCGTCTGGCTGTTCCAGACAAACAGCTCGGTCTTTACCTCGAAAGGAAAATTCCTGTCGAAGCCGTCTGATTTCGAGGGTATGAAAATTCGCGGCCTGACGCCGGCCTTCGATGCGGGCCTGGCGGCTCTCGGCGCTTCGCCGACAGCACTGCCCGGATCAGAGGTCTACCAGGCCTTGGCGACCGGTATCCTCGATGGCGCCATGACCGGCACCGACGCCGCCGTTTCGCGAAAGTACTATGAGGTCCAGGATCATTTCGTTGTCTCCCCGGTCATCTCCGTATTCCTCCACGGATATGTGAACCCGCAATTTTATGCAGGCCTGTCCGATACGGCCAAGAAGGCTCTGGACGAAGCGGGACACGAGGCAGCAGGCTGGGCTGTCGAGGCGGCCGAAAGCGCGCTTGCTGCGGCACCTGGCGAACTGGAGGCCAAGGGCGCCAGCGTTCATATTGCGTCCGATGAAGAAAACGCGGCCATGGAAGCCGTCATGCGCCCTGCCTTCGACGCGGCCTTCAAGGCAGATGACCCGGACAGCCAGAAGCTGCTTGAGTTGATCGACAAACTGCGTTCAGGCTCGTGAGGCCATGTCACCGGGAACAAATGCACACGGGGCGGCAAAGGCCGCCCCGATTCCGGAACGGATAGCCACACCGATCGTCTGGCTCGGTGGCGCCATCAGCGCGTTGCTCATCCTCGCGGTTCTGTGCCTGACGACCTATTCCGTCTTCATGCGATATGTCCTGGACCGGCCGCCGGTCTGGATCGACGACCTGATAGGTTATGTCCTCGTCGCGCTCGTCATGCTCGGCGTGACGGAAGCCTACAGAGGCGGAAACCACATTTCGATCGATCTTCTGACCGGGCGGTTGTCGCGACCCATGCGAAAGGTGCAGGCAGTCTGGAGCGACCTCTGCGTGATCGCGTTCTCCGCCGCCCTCATTGTCAGCACCTGGGACGCAATCGATTTCGCGATCAGCTTCGATTCCTACACCTCCGGGTCTATCGAGATCGCGTCCTGGATCCCGCAGGTCCCCTTGCTCATCGGAGGGATTCTTCTGGCGCTGTTCGCTGTCGCGCGGCTCCTGGGGCGCATGTTTCGGGGAACGCGGAAATGACGGCCTTGCTGATCTTCGCAGGCCTGATCCTGCTTCTGCTGACGGGCATTCCGATCTTTGCGGCCCTCGGTCTGACGGCAACGGCGATCCTTCTGATATTCGAAGGCAACATCGGTTCGGTCGCGGACACGGTTTACGCGCATCTGGACAAACCGATCCTGACGACCATTCCGCTGTTCGTCTTCATGGCGAACGTGATGATACGCGCCAAGGTGATCGACGATCTCTATGACATGGCCCACACCCTGATCGGGCACGTGCGCGGAGGTCTCGGCGTTGCGACCGTCATGGCATGTACGATTTTCGCCGCCATTTCCGGTTCTTCCGTCGCAACGGCGCTTTCGGTCGGATCGAGCGCAATCCCGCAGATGCAGCGCTTCGGATATCCGAAACGGGAAGCGCTGGGCGTGGTCGCGGCCGGCGGCACCCTGGGCATTCTGATCCCGCCGTCAGGCCCGATGATCCTCTATGCCATCGTGTCGGAGGCCTCTATCGGGGCGCTGTTCCTGGCCGGGATCATACCGGGGATTCTCCTGGCGCTCATCTTCGCGGCCTACTCGGTCATCAGCGCGACCCGGCGCGGCGGCGAGCGGCCTCCGTTCGCCGGGCGCGACAAAATACTTGCGGCCATCCGGAAGTCGATCTGGGCCGTTCTGGCGCCACCGGTGGTCATGGGCGGCATCTATATCGGTATCTTCACCGCCGCCGAGGCCGCTGCGGCCGGTTCGGTCTACGCGCTGCTCGTCGCCGTGCTCGTCTGCCGGAATTTCGGCTTCCGCGATCTCTGGCATTGCGCCTATGAATCCATGAAGACCTCGATGATGGTGTTCATGATCATCGCAGGCGCCGCGATGTTCGGACATGCCATCACGATCATCCGGCTTCCGGTCGGCGTGACCGAGATGGTCTCCCATATGGGTCTCGGACCCTTCGGCTTTATGCTGGCAGTCATGGCCATGATCTTCATCATGGGCATGTTCTTCGAATCCATCGCGATCATCCTGATCACGACGCCAATTCTGCTGCCGACAATGCACGCGCTGAATATCGACCTCGTCTGGTATGGCGTCCTGTTGATGATCAATCTGGAACTGGCAATGATCACCCCGCCGGTCGGAATTAACCTGTTCGTCATCAAGGGCATCACCAATGCGCCCTTGAGCGATGTGGTTCGTGGCGCGTTTCCCTACGTCCTGCTGATGATCCTCGGGCTGCTCATTCTGGTCCTCTTCCCGCAGCTCGCAACCTGGCTTCCCTACTCGGCGGGCTTCGGTCGCTGAATCGAGGGCCCTGGGCACAAGATCGTTCAGGGCTTCGAGCGTTGTTTTCCAGGCGGCTTCCGTCATCCAGACGGGCTGGAGACGATCCAACCCGACAGTTCGAACCGGAGCCATGCGCTACACCCTCACGCCGCACGATTGTCGATTGTCTGCCCGGTTTTCCAATTCAGGTCGACATATCCCGGGCCATGACCTGGGAAGTCGGTCAGCCGAATTTTCTCATCTGGATTTGGCAATTTCGCTCCGGTCCGGCTCTCCTCCTTGAAGGTGACCCATTTCGGTAAACGGGTAACGAATCCGGCATCTCCACAACTGGTTCTCTTCAATTTTCCGGTTCCGGTTTACCAATTGAAAGGCAAGAAAACGGATTGGGGTTGTCGCAGTGCACCACAACCTTTAGATGTCTCCCTGCTCGGAAATTTTTACGAGTGCATGCAGATAAAGTTACTGAAACGTAAAGCTTGTTGATCGCGTGAAATTCACGCGGATCAATCACATCCTGCAATTGGGCTTTTGATCCAAGCCGGCTGGAACAAGTGTTTTTCGCTTGAACCGCCTGACGAAATCGCCCTCAGGACGACAGGCCGGTAAAGATTTCTTTCCATTTATGTGAGTATAGTGGAGAGAAATTCCGGGGTGCAATGAAATCTAGATTAGCATGGTGTTAAATGGATTATTCTCCCGAAAATAAATATGAGCAGGCAGAAAGCAACGTTGACGAAGCATTCGCTTGTTTCGTGCGCGAGGTGGATAGTCTCGGTATCTTCTATTCTGTGCTGTCGCATGTCGTAAACATCACAGGATTGCCGAGCTTGGATAACCTGACACGAGACGATAAGATGATGATCTTGTCCGAGTGTCGGAAAGACCTGATGCTCGCGCGTAGCCAGTTGAACTCCACGGATGACACAGAGATTCATTGAGTTCCTGAACCCCAGCTACATCCCCCACGGCGCAGGTGGAGAACGGGCACGGGATCTATTCAGGCACTGGTCCAGAACCAAAGGCACTCCCGACGCGGAACTGATCAAGTTCGCGAGGGATGTCGTCTGGTTTGACGGTGCCGATCACGGCACCATCACGCCGCCCATCCTGAGCTGTGGCGTCAATACGCTCACCGCCCTGGTCACGGGCAAGGATGCCGAGGACCTCGTGGCGATCGACGAGTGTATCGGCGAAGACTACCGGCGTTTTGCCCATCTGGCCTATCGCGATGCCGCGGTGAACCGGCTGCCGAATTATTCCATTGTCGCGTCGAATTATACGAACGAGCAAGGCGATACCTTCGACCTGCTCTACGAGCGGCTGATCCTGCCCTACCGCAATCCCAAGGGCGTGCGCCACCTGTTGCTGACTACCAACCTCGTTGAATCTCGTCTGACAGGTCGTAAACAAGATCGGAAAGCGCCGCGGCAGAATTTCCTGCCAGCCACAGTTCACTCACGGAAATATTTTTATCCCGTGCCGCAGGCGGCCTGGACCATTTGATGGCGTCCGGCACGATGGTCTGGAAGCCGCAGGCCTGGGCAAAGCCGGCCGACGCATGCTGGGGCCGCATCCACACATAAAGGCCGGTCACCGGTGAAAACCGCTGGAAGGCCTTCACCTGGATCAGCTTGGCAAGCGTGGCGGCGACACCGCGGTGGCGATACCGTTCGGCGACCCACATTTCCCCCAGATAGATGATCCGGCCCCTTGTCTCCTGGCAGAAGGACGGCTGCCGTTCTTTCAGTTCGACCGGTTTTCCATCCTCGGCCGTGTAGGTTCTCGGCAGATAAATTTTCCAGAAATCGGCGAGCGACGTGGGGCCGAGATCGTCCAGGCGAGCGGCTACCGTGCCCGCAGGGATCCCCCATTCGTCGGTCAGCATGATCCAGAAACCCTGCGGCGGCATGATGGTCTGATACTGAACCGAAAAATGCTCGGTCAGACTTCTGTCGATGCCTCGCAGAGATCCGGAAAACACCGCAAAGTCATCGCCTGATCTTAGAAATAAGCCCTGCGACCGAAGTTCTTCCTGCAAAAACGACACCGCGTTCGAGGCCATAAAGTCTAATACTATAGGTAGCATACAAATCTCTATACAGCGCGAACTAGTGGAGAGACATACCTCAAATTCCTTTCAACTAAGCTTATGAAATTTGCTCGATTTCACTGAACCGCGGAGTTCCACAAATATTCCGAACTACGAATTCCGCTTAATTCTCAAGCATCTGAATATTCAGACGTGTTGGCGATTTCCGAATTCTGCCGCTTCCAGACCGCGCGGGTCTCAATTGCCGATGGCATCAGTCGCTATCGCGGAGCCGTGCGGAAAGGCTTCCCGGACAGTCCGTCTTTTCCGGTCCGGGGCAGGCTGATTGACAAGGCGAATTTTTATTGCGAGAAGAACAAAGAAAGAACAACCTGGGGATGCATGAACATGGTGTCGACGCTTGTCAGAAGCCTTCTTCTCCCGCTCGTCATGGGGCTGCTCCTCTGCATGCCTGCACGCGCGGAAGCGGATTTATCTGCCCGGCAATGGGGGATCTGGGAGGCTGCCTTTAAGATCGGCGGCTACCTTTCGAAGGAAATGCATGCGGAATTCTGGTCGACCATGCCGGGGGCGGGCTTCAAAAACGATCAGGATCGAGATGCCTATATCAAGCGTCTGGAAAGGGCGACGCTTGGTTACCTGACGTTCGAACAGGAAGTCTGGAACAGCAGGAAGGCCTCCCAGGAGGCCGGACAGTTTGTGCAAACACCGGCATACGAAACGGCAAAGGCGGAAGCGCTTGCGGCGCTCGACGAGATAAGCACGCAAAATGACTGGAAAGCCGACATCAAAAGCGAAGACGAAACGATCAAGCCCGGGGCGGAATTGTCCCTTGCCCTGGATCCGGCCAATCCTTTCCATATAACGGCCTCGATGATGGATCAGACCTTGGCCGACATCGAAAAATCACAGGCCAGAATCAGAAAGCTCGCCAACCCGGTCTGGGCCGGAAAGCCTGTTGACCAGGTCTTCCCGGACCTCCACGTGAAAATCCTCTGGGATGGCGAATTCACCAAAGGTGCTCCTTATCAAACGGATCTCGACGGCAAGAAGGTCGATGCGGTCGCGATATTTTACCGTATGTCCATCGATAAAATTATCGTCCTTCGATTTCTCAAACTGAGTACGGGACCGGTGGAGCCGAGCGAGGATGCGTCCCGAACCGTGAGCCTGTCCATGGAAACCTATGGAATCGTCTTGCCGACGTTTCATGCGGTGGAGTCAGAATGGAGGGGCCGGATGACGGCGAGCGGCCAGGGGGCGACCAAGGTTAAGTCCATGGCTACGGGAGAGGAAACGGGTGAGATGTTGACGGTCTCCTCCAGGGCGGTGGTGCTCGAAGAAGAAAACGCCATACTCCTCATCTCTGTGGCAACGCAGGAAACCAAGGATCCGACGGCGGGGCAGATCCGCGAGCGCCTTGAGGAAAAATTGCAGATCCTGAGGTAAACGAAAAACCCGGCGGCACATGTCAAAGGCCGCCGGGTCGGGTTCTGCCGCACATCGTCTTACCAGCCGAACTGGAAGGTAGCGCCGGTCTGGCCGTTGCCGTTCTGGGCAATGTGGGCGTCGGTGCCCTCGCCGAACTGGAACAGGCCGTAGGAATTGTTGTTGCCGTTCTGCTGGATGGTGCCGTTATGGCCGTTGCCTTCCTGATGCACGACGGCGTTGTTGCCGAAGCCGTTCTGCAGGACCCCGGCCACATTACCGAAGCCGTTCTGCTTGATGCCGCCGCCCTGCTTGATGCCGTTGAAGACGGAATACATGGCCAGGCCGGCGCGCACGGCAGTTGCCTGGTCGGCATCGGTCGGAGCGACGTTGATCGAAATCGAGCCGCCGGCAAAGGCCGAGCCGATGGAAACGAAGGTGGCGATGGTGGCTGCCGTGAGGGTTTTTGCGATTGCGGTTTTCATGGGTCTTTCCTCTTCAGGTTCTGTAATGGTCGAATACTGGACGGGGTTGATCAGATGCGGCCGCCGAAGGTCTCCGAACAGCTATGGGTATCGCTGCCGATGGCGATCTTGAGGTCCGCTTCATAGACGGCGCCGGAGTTGCCGAGCATCACCTTGCCAAGCGTGGCGGAGCCATCGGCTGAGGTGGTGAACCGGCCGCCCTGGCTGATGCTGGTGTTGCCGCTGGCGCCGGAACCCTGAACGGTAAGCCGGTAGGTGCCGGACACTTCGGGGCCGGCGTCCACATGACCGGCAAGGGCGATCATGCCGCCGCTGACGGTTGCGGTGATTTCGCAGCGGGTCGTTTCGCTGCCTGCCTGGCTGTCGTCCGCAGTCCACAAGGTGACGCCTGCAAGGGCGACGAGGAGGCCGGCAAGGGCGGGTCTGGAATATTTCAACATGGCTCTTTCCTTTCCGGCGACGGCCGGGCCGTGCCCGGTCCGTCGAGGGTGGTGTCGGGAGAACGTGCCGGTGTGCGGTTACGGGCAGGTCTGTACGAAGGCCGCGACATTGCCGCCTCCGGACTGGGAGACGTTGGCGTTGCAGCCGTTGCCGACCTGGACGCCGGCGGCCACGTTGCCGTTGCCGTCCTGGGTCAGGACCGCGGTGTGGTTGGCGCCGAACTGACCGACGCCGCCGGAATTGCCGTGGCCGTTCTGCCAGATGTCGGCGTCATTGTTGATGCCGTCCTGACCGATGGCGGCGGTGTTGTGATTGCCGAACTGGTGCGTGACCGAATTGTTGTGCAGGCCGTTCTGGAAGACTCCGATGACGTTGTCGAAGCCGGTCTGTTCGCCGCCGGCGGAATTGCCGAACCCGAACTGATCGATGGTGATGCCGCCTGCCATGGCGGGGACTGCGAAGACGGTGAGGGCGACGGCGGTTGCGGTCGAGATGATGAATTTCCGGGTCATGGTTCACTTTCCTCTGCTCTGGTTTGTTGCGGCGAGGCCGCTTGCTGATGACAGAAACAGGATTAGCAACCGCATCCGGAACCCGGACTGAACCGGTCGTTCATATTGCATTCATGACAGGAGACGGCTTTCCGGCTTGTCCTGCACGAAAGGGAATCCCCAGAGGAAAGCGGGAGATTTCTTGACCTGCGAATGAAGCGGATTCACTTTTATCGCCGTCATATCGGGGATCGAATCAAAGTGCGCGTCACGATCCATGATCCTCAAGCCCGGTCAATCGGAGGCCATAGTGGGCAGGTCAGCGAAACTTGAGCTTCTGAGACGTCTGCTGCCGCTTATACTCGGCGTGCTCGGCATCGTCGGTACGCTCAGTTTCCTGAGCCCCCTGAGCGGTCTGCTTTGCCTGATCGCGGGCGTCGGCATCTATACCGCCATGCCGCGGCCGAAGGTGCCGAAGGGGGCGGTGAAGCCGGTGCCCAAACCGCCGGTCTGGGTGACCGATGCGATCGGCTTCACGGTGGGTATTTCCCTGTTTTCCCTGTCGTTCCTGGGCGCGATCTACGGCTCGGGTACCGGTCTGGTGCTGTTTGCGGTCCTGCTCGTCCCGGCCAGTCTGTCCTTCCCGATATTCATGATCGCGGTCCGGCAGGAAACCTCGTGGATGCGTTTTTTCGGCAACGGCTTCGAATTCGCCCAGCTCGGCCTTCGGGCAAGGGTCCCTTACGTGGACCTGAAAGGGGTTCGTGTGCGGGTGTGGAGCGCGCGGGGTGGCATCGGCTGGCTGCTTTCGGCGATAGGCTCCTCCAACCGCGGCAAGGTGGCGCTGTTGTCGGGGGAGAGACAGACCAAGACCCTGGTCTTCACCCGCAAGGACGGGTCGGAATTCGCGGTGTCCTCGGAGGTGATCCCCGATCTGCAACGGATCCTGATCGGCATGGACCGCGCCGGGGTCGACCTGCCGGAGGACCTCAGCGAGCGGCAGCGCAAAAAGATCCGCAAGACCCGCGAGAAGCTCTACGGCCGGGCGCCGGAGCCGAAGAGCGAACAGCTCGACGTCGCCCGGATCGCAGCCACGGTCCGCAAATACCGGCAGAGCAAGACCTGAGCGGGACTATAAATTCTATCGGTCGTCATCCCGGAAAAACCGTCAGGTTTTATCCGGGACCGGAGCGCCTCCGCACTAACGGTTCGGTCCGATTTTCCACTTTACCGCCTCGGCTCGCCGGTCCCGGCTCGCGCTTCGCTTGGCCGGGATGACGATGTGAGGGAAGAGGGCTTTGCCGGCGAACGCGCCTGGGATGACCTAGGCGACCCAGTTCGGCTTGCGCTTGTCGAAGAAGGCGGAGATGCCCTCCTGCGCCTCGGGTGTTTCCCAGGTATCGGCCAGGCGGCGGATGGTGTCGTCGATGACGGCGTCGGACATGTCCGGTCCGAGTGACCGCGCCAGCGCCTTGCTGGCGGCAACCGCCGCGGGGGCGGCGCCAAGGTAGGGTTTTATTTCCGCTTCCACGGCCGCATCCAGGTCTTCGGCTGGCACGACCTTTGCGACGAGATCGAGATCGCGTGCCTCATGCGCCCCGAAGATCCGGGCGGACATGAACACGCGGCGCGCCTTGCCCTCGCCCATGCGGGCCAGAACATAGGGGCTGATCGTCGCCGGGATCAGGCCGAGGCGGACTTCCGTCAGGCCGAATTTGGCACCCTCGACCGCGACCACCGTATCGCAGACGCTCATCATGCCGATGCCGCCGCCGAAGGCCTGGCCCTGCACCCGGCCGATGACCGGCTTGGGCAGTTCGTTGAGGGCCTTCAGCATCATCGCCAGCTTGCGTGCCTCGGCCATGCGGGTCTCGCGGGTGGCGGTAAACTGTTCGCGCATCCAGCCAAGATCCCCGCCGGCGCAGAAGCTTGCGCCGGCGCCGGTCAGAACGACCACGCGCACGGCCTCGTCGGCGGCAAGCTGCCGCGCGGCCTCCGCCAGCTCGTCGATCATCTGCGCGGACAGGGAATTGTGCTTGTCGGCACGGTTCAGAAGAAGCGTCGCGACGCCACGGTCGTCGGTGGTGATCGCAATGGTTTCGAAACTCATTCGCTGTCGCTCCTCAGGCTTCGGGCGAAGGCCGAAACCTCGGCGAGCCTTGCCATGTCGAGGCCGGTCTCGAAGCCCTGTTGTATCATCAGGTCCGCGACCGCTTCCGTTGCGACATTGCCCTTGGCGCCGGGCGCATAGGGGCAGCCGCCGAGACCGCCGATGGCGGAATCGAAGGTGCGCAGGCCTTTTTCGAGACTGACCTCGATGTTCTCCAGCGCCCGGCCCTTGGTGTCGTGATAGTGGCCGGCAAGGCGGTCGGCCGGAACCTCGGCCAGAACCGCGTCGAGCATGCGCGCGATCGTTTCCGGTGTGCCGGCGCCGATGGTGTCGCCGAGGGAAATCTCGTAGCAGTCGAGTTCGTGAAGCAGCTTTGCCACCCGGGCGACGGCTTCCGGCGGGGTCGGACCGTCATAAGGACAGTCGGTGACGCAGGAGATGTAGCCGCGCACCGGCATGCCGTCTTCGTGGGCCTTTTCGATGAGCGGCTTGAAGCGCTCGATGCTTTCGGCGACGGAACAGTTGATGTTCTTCTTCGAAAAGCCTTCGGAAGCCGCACCGAAGATGGCGACCTCGTCGACATAGGCGTTGCGGGCCGCCGTATAGCCTTTCACGTTCGGGGTCAGGGCCGTGTAGAAGACGCCCGGATGGCGGTGGATGCCGGCCATGACGTCCGCCGCATCGGCCATCTGCGGCACCCATTTGGGGCTGACGAAGCTGGTGACCTCGATCTTGCGGAACCCGCAGTCCGACAACATGTCGACCAGCCGGATCTTGTCTTCGGTCGGAACGAAATTCTTTTCGTTCTGCAACCCGTCGCGCGGGCCCATTTCAAAGATGGTGACAAAGTCGGACATGTCTCAGGCTTTCGTTTCTCGTGTGGCGCGGTCACGCAATTCGCGGCGGATCACCTTGCCGGTGGTGGTCATGGGCAGGGCATCGACGAAGCTGATTTCGCGCGGATATTCGTGCGCCGCAAGGCGGGTTTTGACGAAATCGGCAATTTCCTTCGCCAATTCGTCGCTGCCGGTCACGCCGTCCTTCAGGACGATGAAGGCCTTGACGATTTCGGTCCGCTGCGGGTCCGGCTTGCCGACGACACCGGCAAGGGCGACGGCCGGGTGTTTCAGCAGGCAGTCCTCGATTTCGCCCGGTCCGATGCGGTAGCCGGACGAGGTGATGACGTCGTCGTCGCGGCCGACGAAGCGGATCCAGCCCTCACGATCGCGCATGCCGGTGTCGCCGGTGAGCAACCAGTCGCCGGCAAATTTCTTCTGCGTCGCGTCCGGGTTGTTCCAGTAGCCGAGGAACATCACCGGGTCGGGACGCCGGACCGCGATGTTCCCCAGTTCGTCATCGCCGAGAATGGTGCCTTTGTCATCGACCACGTTGACGTCGTGGCCGGGTACGGCGCGGCCCATGATGCCGGGGCGGGCCTCCATGATCGCGGACGAGCTGGAGACGATCATGTTGCATTCGGTCTGGCCGTAGAACTCGTTGATGGTCAGGCCGAAGGTCTTGCGGCCCCAGTCGATCAGTTCCGCGCCCAGGGTTTCGCCGCCCGAGGCGACGGAACGCAGGTTCAGCGTCCAGCGCGTCTCTGGGCTTTCCACCTGGCGCATCATTTTGAGCGCGGTGGGCGGCAGGAAGGTGTTGCGGATCTTCTCGCGCTCCAGCAGGTCGAAGGCGGCCTCGGGCGTGAATTTCCTGAAGCGGCAGGCAACAACCGGAACGCCCAGATAAAGCGCCGGCATCAGCACGTCGAGCAAGCCGCCGATCCAGGCCCAGTCGGCCGGGGTCCAGATGCGGTCGCCCGGCTGGCCCAGGAAATCGTGGCTCATCTCCACCCCGGGCAGGTGGCCAAGCAGGACCCGGTGGCCGTGCAGCGCGCCCTTGGGCTGACCGGTGGTGCCGGAGGTGTAGATGATGATCGCCGGGTCGTCGGCTTTTGTCTGTCTCGGCGTGAAGGTCTCCGGCTGATCCGCCATGGCGGGGGCCAGATGTTCGGCGCCATGGAGAGCGCCGTCGATGCAGAAGACCGTCTGCAGCTCCGGCAACTCACCTCGGATCTTTTCCAGCTTCGCCGCGCCACCGGTATCAGTGACGACGACCTTGGCGCCTGAATTGCCGAGGCGGTAGGCGAGCGCCTCGTCGCCGAAGAGGGTGAACAGCGGGATGGTGATCGCGCCGAGTTTGAGGGCTGCGATATGGGCGAAGGCCGTTTCCGGCGTCTGCGGCAGCAGCACGCCCACCCTGTCGCCCGGCGCGACGCCCCGTGACGCGAACAAATTGGCGAGCCGGTTGGAGCGCCGTTTCAGGTCGGCATAGGTGTAGCTCGTGCTCGCGCCGCCTTCCTCGGCGAAGACGAGGGCTTCGCGGTCCGGCTCCCTGTCGGCCCAGGCGTCGCAAACCGCCGTGCCGATATTGAACGCGTCCGGAATGTCCCAGGAGAAGCGGCTGGCGAGCTCATCGTAGGTCGAGGCCTCAGGCAGCATCGCTTTCCTCCTCCTGAAGCACCAGAAGCACGGTGCCGTCCTGGACTTGTTCTCCTGCGGTCACCAGCACCTCGCCGATCACGCCGTCGCGCGGGGCCTTCAGCGTGTGTTCCATCTTCATGGCTTCGAGGACCACGAGCGGTTGGTCCCTTGTGACCGTGTCGCCGGGTTTGCCCTGCAGCAGCTTGACCAGTCCCGGCATGGGCGCAATGAGCTGGTCGCCGGCCCCGGCGGCCTCGTCCTCGCCCGCGAGCCGGTCAGGCAGGCCGAAACTGTGTGCGTCGCCGCCGAAGAAGACGGTGACATCGCCCTGCCCCATGGCAATCGAGGCGGACCGGCGGGCGCCGTTGCAATTGAAGACGATGGTGCCGTTATCGATCTCGCGCAGGTCGTAGGTTTGCGGTTCTTCGCCCAGATGGACGGTGAACCGGCCCGTTCCAAGCGCGTGCACCTCGACGTCGCGGCGCTCGCCGTCGATTTCCAGAAGCGCGTATTGGCGCGATGCGCTCCACATGCGCCAGCCGGCGAGGCTGTCCCAGGGATCTGCGCCCTTGCGCGGCTCGGTCAGGCCGAGGGCTGCGAGCGCGGCCAGCGCAATGGCTTCGTCCGACGGGGGCGCTTCGGCGATCAGGCTCTGCAGATCGCGGTCGATCAGGCCGGTGTCGACATCGCCCTTCGAAAAGCCTTCATGACGGCACAGGCTTGCCAGGAAGGCGGCGTTGGTCACGCAACCGGCGACTTCCGTTTCCTCCAGGGCCGCAAGCAGCTTGGCGAGAGCCGTATCGCGGGTGGCCCCACGAACGATCACCTTGGCGATCATCGGATCGTAGAAAGGCGTGATCTCGTCGCCGGACCGCACGCCGCTGTCGATGCGAACGGAACCTTCCGGAAACCGCAGATGGGAGAGCGTGCCGATTGCGGGCAGGAAGCCCTTGGGGGCGTCTTCCGCGTAGAGGCGGGCCTCGAAGGCCCAGCCGGAGAAGCTGATCTCCTCCTGGGTCTTGGGCAGGGGATTGCCGGCGGCGACCTGAAGCTGCCACTCGACCAGGTCCTCGCCGGTGATCATTTCGGTCACCGGGTGCTCCACCTGAAGCCGGGTGTTCATTTCCATGAAATAGAACCGGTCGGCGCTGAGCCCCTCGGAGACATCGGCGATGAACTCGATGGTGCCGGCGCCGGAATAGTCGATGGCCTTGGCCGCGGTAACGGCGGCCTCGCCCATGGCCTTGCGCATATCCTCCGGCATGTCCGGGGCAGGCGCTTCCTCAATGACTTTTTGGTGGCGGCGCTGCAGCGAACAGTCGCGCTCGAACAGGTGCACCGCATTGCCGTGGTTGTCGCCGAAGACCTGGATCTCGATGTGCCGCGGCTTGGTCAGATATTTCTCGATCAGCACCCGGCCGTCGCCGAAGCTGGCCTCGCCTTCCCGCTGCGCGCCTTCAAGGGCGCTTGAAAAATCCTTCGGGTCGTCGACCCGGCGCATGCCCTTGCCGCCGCCGCCGGCGCGCGCCTTGATCAAGACCGGGTAGCCGATCTTGTCGGCCTCACCTTTCAGGAACGCCGGGTCCTGGTTGTCGCCGTGATAGCCGGGGACGACCGGCACGCCGGCCTTTTCCATCAGCGCCTTGGCGGCGTCCTTCAGGCCCATGGCGCGGATCGCGTCGGCGCTCGGTCCGATGAAGGCGATCCCCGCCTTTGCCAGTTCGTCGACGAAGACCGGGTTTTCCGACAGGAAGCCATAGCCCGGATGGACTGCTTCCGCACCGCTCCTGCGGCAGGCGTCGATGATGGCGTCGATCTTCAGATAGCTTTCGCCGACGGGTGCGGGGCCGAGCCGGAAGGCCTCGTCGGCCATGGCGACGTGTTTCGCATTGGCGTCCGCATCGGAATAGACGGCGACCGTGCGGATGCCGAGCCTCCTGGCGGTTTCCATGACCCGGCAGGCGATCTCGCCGCGGTTGGCAATGAGGATTTTCCTGAACATCACGATTGAGCTCTCCTCAAAGCGGATTCGAGGTGGGTTTTGCTTGAAGCGTCGAAGGCGACGAGGACCACCTTTTCGATCTCAGGCAGATCGGTGAGTGTCTCGCGGATGGTGCTGACGGCGATCTCCGCCGCCTGATCGGCCGGGTAACCGTAGATGCCGGTCGAGATCGCCGGGAAGGCGAAGGTCTTGCAACCTTTCTCGGCGCCGAGCCTGAGCGAGGTCGCATAACAGGAGGCAAGCAGGGCCGGCTCGCCGTCGTTGCCGCCGCGCCAGACCGGTCCGACCGTGTGGATGACGTATTGGGCGGGCAGGTTATAGCCACCGGTGATCTTTGCATCTCCGGTCTTGCATCCGCCAAGCAGCCTGCATTCATGAACCAGCTCCGGTCCGGCCGCGCGATGGATCGCGCCGTCGACGCCGCCGCCGCCGAGCAGCGACGAATTGGCGGCGTTGACGATGGCGTCGACCTCCAGCTTCGTGATGTCGCCCTGAATGACTTCGATCTTGTCCATGGGCTTACATCCTGAACAGGCCGAAGCGATGGTCGGCGCAACTCAAAGGTCGGCCGACATTTCTTCGGACGCGGGCAAAGAGGAGTTTCCTGAACATGTTCACTTGCCTCCTTCGCCGGGGTCAATCGAACGCGCAATCTGCGTGAGATACCTGCTCAAATCGCTCCTGTTCAGAGCTGTTAAAACAAGGGTTGTTTGCCTCGGCTTTTCAAATTTCTCGCTGGTCAGGCAGTCATTATCTTTGCGAATGGTGTCAACTTTCACGACATCAATGATCTCGGAGCCAATCCGGATTTGATCGCCTTCGGCGAGTTCTCCTTCCGACGGTTGAAATTCCAGGGATGTGCCCTTTAGCGGGACGGTACTTGTCTCGCTGATTTCGAAAACATCATTCAGGGTGCCGCGGAACATCTCGGATAACCCTCCTACATCCTGAACAGGCCGAAGCGCGTGTCTTCGATCGGGGCGTTGAGGGCGGCCGACAGCGACAGGCCGAGGATGTCGCGGGTCTTGCGCGGATCGACGATGCCGTCGTCCCAGAGGCGGGCCGACGCATAGAGCGGATGGCCCTGTTCCTCGAACTGGTCGATGATGGGCTGCTTGAAGGCAGCCTCGTCTTCCGCTGACCAGGAGCCGCCCTTGCGCTCGATGCCGTCCCGGCGGACGGTGGCGAGCACGCCGGCGGCCTGTTCGCCGCCCATCACCGAAATGCGCGAGTTGGGCCAGGTCCACAGGAAGCGCGGGCTGTAGGCGCGGCCGCACATGCCGTAGTTGCCGGCGCCGAAGGAGCCGCCGACCAGCATGGTGATCTTCGGCACCTTGGTGGTGGCGACCGCGGTCACCAGCTTGGCGCCGTCCTTGGCAATGCCGCCGGATTCGTATTTGCGGCCGACCATGAAGCCGGTGATGTTCTGCAGGAAGACGAGCGGCACCTTGCGCTGGGAGCACAGCTCGACGAAGTGGGCGCCCTTGACCGCGCTCTCGGAGAAGAGCACGCCGTTGTTGGCGATGATACCGACGGGCAGCCCGTGAATATGGGCGAAGCCGCAGACCAGCGTAGTGCCGTAGCGCGCCTTGAATTCGTCGAAGCGGGAGCCGTCGACGGTGCGCGCAATGACCTCGCGGATATCGTAGGGGGTCTTCAGGTCGCCGGGCACGACGCCGAGGATTTCGTCCGGGTCGTAGAGCGGATCTTCCGGCGTCTGCCGTTCCACGCTCGCCGGCTTGATCCGGTTGAGACTGGCGATCGCACGGCGGGCAAGGGCGAGCGCATGGGCGTCGTCGCGGGCGAGATGGTCGGCCACGCCCGACAACCGCGTGTGAACATCACCGCCGCCGAGATCTTCCGCTGTCACTTCCTCACCGGTTGCCGCCTTCACCAGCGGCGGGCCGGCCAGGAAGATCGTGCCCTGGTTCTTGACGATGATGGTCTCGTCCGACATGGCCGGCACATAGGCGCCGCCGGCGGTGCACGAGCCCATGACCACGGCGATCTGGGAAATGCCCTTCGCCGACATGTTGGCCTGGTTGTAGAAGATCCGGCCGAAGTGATCCCTATCCGGGAACACCTCGTCCTGGTTCGGCAGGTTGGCGCCGCCGGAATCCACCAGGTAGACGCAGGGCAGGTTGTTCTGCTCGGCGATCTCCTGGGCGCGCAGGTGCTTCTTCACCGACATGGGATAGTAGGTGCCGCCTTTCACCGTGGCGTCGTTGGCGAGGATCATCACCTCGCGGCCTTCCACCCGGCCGATGCCGGCAATCATGCCGGCCGAAGGGGCTGCGCCGTCATACATGTCATGGGCGGCGAGCATGCCGACTTCCAGGAAGGGAGAACCCGGATCGAGCAGGCGGGAGACGCGCTCCCGCGGCAGGATCTTGCCGCGGGAGACGTGGCGCTGGCGCGCGTTTTCACCGCCGCCGTCGAGGGCGGCCTGCGCTGCGGAGCGCACCAGGTCGAGGGCGTCCTCATGGGCCTTGCGGTTGGCGGCGAATTCCGCGCTGCGCGGGGACAGGCTGGATTTAAGGATGCTCATGTCATCCGTCTCCCGTGGGTTTCGACGTTTCGGGTGCCACGCACTTGCGCACCATCGTCAGATAAAGGGTTTCGATGTCTTGTCTGGAAAGGCCTCGGCCGGGCCGGTACCAGGTCGGTATGCCGGTCAGCATGGCGATGATGGCGCGGGTGGCGACCTTCGGGTCGGCGACGGCATAGCGTCCGGCCCGGACGCCGTCTTCCAGAAGGTCGGACAGGATTTTTTCGTATTGCTGGCGGGCGGCCTCGACTTCCGCGAAATTCTCCGGCTCCAGGTTGCGCAGTTCCATATAGGCGACGAACACCTCGTCGGCGCGTTCCAGGTGATAGCGGATGTGGAAGCGCACGAAGGCGTCCAGCGGGTCCTCGCCGGGAGACCTGGTGACCTCGTCCTTGTTCCAGGCAGCCAGCAGGTCGGCCATATGGGCCAGCATCAGATCGCGTAATATGTCCTGCTTGGTCGGGAAGTGATTGTAGAGGGCGCCCGGCTGAACGCCGACGTCGGTCGCGATCTGGCGGACGGAGACGGCCGCATAGCCATGGCGTGCAAACAGCTTCAGCGCCGCGTCGCGCACACGGCGCGCGGTCTCGTCGCCCTTTCTGCGGGCCGGCTGTTCCGCCTCGACTTGCATGTCTTCAATTGTTCTCCCGATTACAAAAATAAATGAACGATCATTCATTTTCAACTTAAATCTGGTGACCTTGAATGTAGCACTCTCGCCCGGTGCCGGATCTGTCAAAAAAGCTACACACAGACGCGGTTGACACTAGGATTGTGATGATACCGGTCAGGAGCGAAGGGAATTGCGATGGGAGACGACAGTGCCAAGAGCTGGGTCGAGGCGGAATGGCAGGACAGCCTGGACGAAGAGCTGGAAATGGAGATCGACGATCTGCTGATCGCCAAGGATCTCGCCTACATTTCGGAGCTGAAGCACAAGTCCGCGATCGACCGGAACACCTATTTTCACGAACTTCTAAGGCTGCAGGCCGAACTGGTGAAAATGCAGGACTGGGTCCAGCATACGGGCGAAAAGCTGGTCGTCATCTTCGAAGGCCGCGATGCGGCCGGCAAGGGCGGGGTGATCAAGCGGATCACGCAGCGGCTCAATCCCCGGGTCTGCCGGGTCGTGGCGCTGCCCGCGCCGACGGAACGGGAAAAGACCCAGTGGTATTTCCAGCGTTATGTTCCCCATCTTCCCGCCGCCGGCGAAATCGTTCTGTTCGACCGGTCCTGGTACAACCGGTCCGGCGTGGAACGGGTCATGGGCTTTGCGAGCGAGCCTCAGGTCGAGGAATTCTTCAACGACGTATCGGAGTTCGAGCGCATGCTGGTGCGCTCCGGCATCCGTCTGATCAAGTACTGGTTCTCGATCACCGACCAGGAGCAGCAGCTGCGCTTCCTGATGCGTATCCACGATCCGCTGAAACAGTGGAAGCTGAGCCCCATGGACCTGGAATCCCGCGTGCGCTGGGAGGATTACACCAAGGCGAAGGAAGAAACCTTCGAGCGGACCAATATTCCCGAAGCCCCCTGGTTCATCGTGGAGGGCAACGACAAGAAGCAGGCGCGGCTGAACTGCATCAGCCATCTGCTGTCCATGCTGCCTTACGAGGAAATTCCCCACGACCCGATCACGCTTCCCGACCGGGTGTTCAATCCGGACTATGAGCGCAAGGTGCTGCCCGAGCGGCTTTACGTGCCGGACAAGTACTGATTTGCCCTCTTGGGCCTTGCCACCCCGGCGGGGACTTGCCATGACTGTCGCAACGATCTGAGGGGCGTTCCTCAAAACCGGTTGCAAGGAGGCGGAAAATGGCGGGACAAACGAAAACCATCCGGTGGGGGATCCTGTCGACGGCCAGGATCGGCGTGGAGAAATTCATCCCGGCCATCGGGCGCTCGCAAACCGGAACCACTGTCGCGATTGCCTCGCGGGGTCTGGAGCGGGCAAAGGCAGCGGCTGCGGATCTCGGCATTCCGAAAGCCTACGGCAGCTACGAGGAACTGCTCGCCGACCCGGACATCGACGCGATCTACAATCCCCTGCCGAACCACCTGCATGTGCCGTTGACGATCCAGGCAGTCGAAGCCGGAAAGCATGTCCTGTGCGAGAAGCCGGTTGCGCTCAACGCGGAAGAAGCACGCCAGCTTCTGACCCTGCCGAAGGACCGGCTGGTGGCCGAGGGCTTCATGGTGCGGGCCCATCCGCAGTGGATCCGGGCACGGGAGATCGTCCGTTCCGGCGAACTGGGCGAGCTTCGCGCGATCCAGTCGTTTTTCAGCTACTACAACGCCGATCCGGGCAATATCCGCAACATGGCCGATATCGGCGGCGGCGCCCTTCTGGATATCGGCTGCTACCCGATGGTGGCGGCGCGCTATTTCTTCGAGGCCGAGCCCAGTCGGGCCCTGTCCATGATCGATCGGGATCCGGTCATGAAGACCGACCGTCTTTCCAGCGGCATCCTGGATTTCGGCGAGGGGCGCCGGCTCGATTTCACCGTGTCGACCCAGATGGTTCCCTATCAGCGGGTGAACCTGTACGGCACGAAGAAGCGCCTGGAAATCGTGATCCCGTTCAATGCCCCTCAGCAGCAGGAGACGGTCATTCGTCTCGATGACGGCTCCATCCTCGGTGACGGGGCGGTGATCTCCGAGACGATCGCGCCGAGCGATCAGTATGCCGAACTCGTCGATACCTTCGGCCGCTCGATCCTGGGAGACATCAAGCTCCCCTACGGCCCCGAAGACGCCGTCCAGAACATGGCCATCCTCGACGCGCTGTTCGCCTCGGAAAAAACCGACGGCTGGGCGGCGATCGGATAGCTGCAAGCGGTGTCAGGCACGGCCGTGCTCCACACACAACCGTCACCCCGGCCTTGAGCCGGGGCCTACTCGCAGATCCACTTGCCGCAGCGCCGATCAGAAGAACGGAGGCTCTGGAAACGAGTAGGTCCCGGCTCTCCGCTGACGCTCCGGCCGGGATGACGATGGAGAGGCACGGTGTTGTCGATAAACAAAAAACCCCGCCGAATGGCGGGGTTTGTGTTTCAAGCGGACAAAACGTCCGCGGCGGGTTATCCGCTTATTTGATCGGTGCGAGCACCATCACCATCTGCCGGCCTTCCAGCTTGGGATGGGATTCGACCTTGGCGATTTCCGCCGTTTCGTCGCGCACCTTGTTCAGAAGCTTCATGCCGAGATCCTGGTGGGCCATTTCACGGCCCCGGAACCGGAGTGTCACCTTGACCTTGTCGCCGTCGTTGAAGAACCGCAGCATGTTTTTCATCTTCACCTCGTAGTCGTGGGTGTCGATGTTCGGACGCATCTTGATCTCCTTGATCTCGACGGTCTTCTGCTTCTTGCGGGTTTCGGCAGCTTTTTTCTGCGCCTGATATTTGTAGCGGCCATAGTCCAGGATCTTGCAGACTGGCGGCTGCGCGTTCGGCTGAATTTCTACCAGGTCGAGACCGGCTTCCATGGCGATATCCATGGCCTCTTCGGTCGGAATAATGCCCCGGTTGGAGCCTTCATGATCGATCAGCTGAACTTCGCGAACGCGAATTTCTTGGTTGGTGCGCGGGCCTTCCTTGGTCGGGGGCGGGGCGCGGAACGGACGGCGAATGGTCGCTAACTCCTCTAACGTTGCAGTTTCAAGCTCGAATACACTGCCTTCCGGGATGGTGCACCGATACCCCCGCACGCAAGCGCCGAGGTTGAACAGTCATCGGGTGCCGGACAAGGCAGTCCCAGAAAATCCGGCGAAACGGGGAAAATGTCAACCGGAATCAGTGATTCAGCGTAGGTCGGGGTCGATTGTTTCCTTGTTTCGGCACACTTCATGGTCGATGTGACGACACAATGCGCGGTGCCGGATTTTTACCGGTGAAGGCGTTTGAATTTCACAGTCTTGCTCTTTAGATGTGGCATCCGGACGGCGGTCGTGTCGGCGCACCGGAAAAGAGGAAAGCCAATCATGGTTCACAGCGGCAAACTGGTCTGGCAGATCCTCCGGATTGTCTGTGGTTTCATTGCAGGCGTTCTGGCGGCAGGTCTCTTCCTTTCCTGGGGCCTGTTCCAGGCCGCCGGACCGGATCAGGACCCGGTCGCCTTTGCGGCGATGCTGGGGACCGGGCTCGTGACCGCGAGCGTTCTGGGTAGCCTGGCATTCGTCCCTGCTGCCGTGGCCATTGTCCTGGCAGAGGGGCTCGCCTGGCGGGGGATCATCTATCATCTTGCGGCAGCCGGCCTGATCGCGCTCGGGCTGTGGACGCTCGGCGATGAGACGATGGCAACGGGCCCGCGGCCGGGAACATCGGTTGCGCTTGCCGCCGGATTTCTGGGCGGTCTGGTCTACTGGCTGATTGCCGGGCGAAGCTCCGGCCAGTGGCGTTCGGAAAAGCCGGAACGTCCGGAGATGAAGACGGACAGCTAGATTTCGTCGTCTTCCAGGGCCTTGCGCGCGGCATCTCGGTGTTCGTCGCGGATATGGCTCCGGATCAGGGCGATCGACGCCATGAGAACGGCTGCGTCGTCGCCGAAGCCGATGCCGAGCAGAAAATCCGGAATCCCGTCCAGCGGCAGCACGAAATAGGCCAGCGCGGCAATGGCCGTCGTTCGCACCTTTCCCGGTGTCGCCGGGTCGAGCGCGCAATAATAGGTGGCAAGGACTTCATCCATGAAGGGGATTTGCCTTGCGGCCTTGCGCATGGTTTGAGCCAGTTTTTCTCGGACAGTCCGGCGCTGCTCTTCTTCCGGCCCGAGGATTTCGGGATCGAAGTTGAGATCGTCAAACGGCGACGTCATGAAGCTGTCCAATCGTTGGGGATCATGACCCTAAAATAGGATTGGTGCGGCATATCTTCAACCGTTTCCTCCCATCCGCAATCATGCGAGGATGCCGGCTCCCGTTGGGTAAGATGCCGTGGGTCAGGGGCTGTTTCTTGTAAGAGGGTTTCAGGAGGGGATTATGATCAAATTTGGAAATTTGTTTGCGGCCGCCGCGCTCGTCGCGTTTCTGGCGCCGGTTGCGGTACAGGCAGGTGAAACGCCCGCACCGGAGGGAGCCAAGGTCTATTTCATCAATCTGAAGGACGGCGACACGGTCACCAATCAGGTGACGATCCAGTTCGGCCTGTCCGGCATGGGCGTCGCCCCGGCCGGTGTCGAGGACAAGAAGAACACCGGCCATCATCATCTCCTCATAGACGCCACCCTGGAGGGCGAGGCGCTCAACGAGCCGATCCCGTCCGACGACCAGCACCGCCACTTCGGCGGCGGCCAGACGGAAACAAGCGTCGACCTGCCGTCCGGCACGCACACCCTGCAGCTTGTCCTGGGCGACTGGAGCCACATTCCCCACAATCCGCCGGTGATGTCGGAGCGGATCACGATCACGGTGAAATAGCGGTTGGGGACCGTTGGAAAACATCAAAGGCGCGGCAAACGAATGCCGCGCCTTTTTGTTTGGCTAAAAGATTTAATTTTGTCATCCCGGACGAAGCGTAGGCGGAGATCCGGGATCGGCGAGCCAAGGTCTTTGTCAGACCCGTACTGCACCATTCGTCAGGCTATTGGCTCTCCGGCCCCGGTTCGCGCTGTCGCTTGACCGGGGTGACTATGGAAAGAAATGATCTAGTTCACCGCACGGGTATCGAGGATGCGCCGGGCGATGACCTGGGCCTGGATTTCGGCGGCCCCCTCGAAGATGTTGAGAATGCGCGCGTCGCACAGGACGCGGGAGATGGCATACTCCAGTGCGAAGCCGTTGCCGCCGTGGATCTGCAGGGCGTTGTCGGCAGCCGCCCAGGCGACGCGGGCGCCGAGAAGCTTGGCCATGCCCGCCTCCAGATCGCAACGGCGTCCGGAATCCTTCTCCCAGGCGGAGAAATAGGTGAGCTGACGGGCGATCATCAGTTCCACGGTGATCATGGCCAGCTTGTCGGAGACCCGCGGGAAATCGATCAGCGGCTTGCCGAACTGGATGCGTTCTTCCGCGTAGCGCAGGCCGAGATCGAGCGCGCATTGCGCGACGCCGAGGGCGCGGGCGGCGGTCTGGATGCGCGCACCTTCGAAGGTCTGCATCAGCTGCTTGAAGCCCTGGCCCTCCTCGCCGCCGAGCAGGTTTTCCGCCTTGACCTCGAAGCCGTCGAAGGCGATCTCGTATTCCTTCATGCCGCGATAGCCGAGCACCTCGATCTCGCCGCCGCTCATACCCTTGGCCGGGAACGGATCCTCGTCGGTTCCGCGCGGCTTTTCGGCCAGGAACATGGACAGGCCCTTGTAGCCCGGCTCGTCCGGATTGGTGCGCGCCAGAAGGGTCATGACATCGGCGCGGACCGGGTGCGTGATCCAGGTCTTGTTGCCGGAGACCTTCCAGACGTCGCCGTCCTTGACGGCCCGGGTCTTCAGGGAGGCGAGGTCGGAACCGGTATTGGGTTCGGTAAAGACGGCGGTGGGCAGGATTTCGCCCGACGCAATCTTCGGCAGCCACTTCTGTTTCTGTTCTTCCGTGCCGCCGCACAGGATCAGCTCGGCGGCGATTTCGGAGCGGGTTCCGAGCGAACCGACGCCGATATAGGCGCGCGACAGTTCCTCGGAGACGACACACATGGATTCCTTGCCGAGGCCCAGTCCGCCGTATTCCTCCGGAATGGTCAGGCCGAACACGCCGAGTTCCGACATCTGCTCGATGACCTCAAGCGGGATGTAGTCGTTCTTCAGATGCCATTCGTGGGCATGCGGCGTGACGTTGTCCTCTGCAAACCGGCGCATTTCGTTGCGGATCTGCTCGTAGGTCTCGTCGAGTCCGGTCTCGCCGAAGGTCGACTTGCCGGCCTGGTGGCGGATCAGTTCCGCAATCCGGTGACGGATTTCCGGCGAGCTGCCGGCCGCGATCAGCCGGTCGATCTCAACTGTGCGGATATCGGCGATATCTTCCATCGTCAGGCCGAGGTCCGTCAGGCGGACGATCTCGCCCTGGTTCATCGGAATGCCGCCGAAGATCTGCGCCAGATACTCGGAGAAACCGAGCCGGACGATCAGGTCTTCCAATTCGCCGTATTGCGACTGTTCGGACAAGCGTCTTGCATAGGCGTCGAGCTGGCGCAGGGACTCCACGTAAGTTGCGAGCCAGGCAAGCCCGTGGGTCGCGCGCTGCTCGCGTTCCATGGCCGACGACGAGATCCGGCCGTCGTCGGAGACCTTTGCCCGGACCTGGCGCGCGGCCCTGTCGAGCAGCCGGTCGAGGCTGGAGACAGCGGCGGCTGTCATTCCGGAAAAATTGGCTTCTGGCTCGGGCGTCGGCACGGTTGCAGTCGACATTTACGCCACTCCGTTTTCATTCGTTGCTTATTGTGTCTCAAATTCGCAGCTATGTTGCGTTGCAGCAGGCCATTTGTCGAGCCGATATTTCTCCGCCTTTCGGTGCATAGGCTTTCGGTGAGAAGGGTCCCTTTGTTGACCTTTGTCCCCGGTAAGGGCACATCAGAATTATGAATTGGAAAAGTCAGGCCAGCGCAACTTATCAGGTCCTCAAAGACGTCATCGGCCATTTCAATCGCGACGACGGGTTCGCCATGGCAAGCCATGTGGCCCTGTCGGCCCTGCTGGCGGTGTTTCCGCTCCTGATTTTCATTGCAGCGCTTGCCGGCTTCTTCGGCCTGGAGAATGCGGCGACACGGGCCTCCGATCTGGTTTTCGAAGCCTGGCCGCAGCGGGCGGCCGAACCGATCGTGCGCGAAATCCACCGGGTGCTGACCGTGCCGCGCGGCGATCTGCTGACCTTCGGTGCCGTCGCCGCGCTCTGGTTCGCCTCCAACGGCATCGAGGCCATGCGCGCCGCGCTCAACCGGGCCTATCGGCAGCGCGAGACACGCAATTTCATTCTTCTGCGGCTTCAGTCTCTCGTGCTCGTGATCCTCGGGGCGGTCGTCCTGATCGTCTATACGTTCCTGGTGGTGCTGGCGCCACTGGTGCTGTCGGGGCTTGAGGCCTGGGTACCGGCGGTGAAGCCGTTCATCGTCTCGATCGATATCGCCCGATATTCGGTTGCCGGCTCCCTGCTGATCATCGGCCTGATCTGCATTCACTGGCTGTTGCCCGTCGGAAAACGGAGGTTCGTCGATCTCCTGCCCGGGATTTTCGCCACGCTGGTGATGTGGATGGTTTCGGGTGCCGCCTTCGGGGCCTATCTGGCGACCTTCGCCAACTACGTCTCCACCTACGGCGGCCTGGCCGGGATCATGACCGCCCTGGTGTTTCTCTATATTTGTTCCATGGTGTTCATCCTGGGCGGGGAGCTCAATGCCGCGATCATCCGCCAGCGGGCCATCGCGCGGGGGCACCTGCCGGATGGCGCCTGACACTCAGGACGTTCACGTCGCTCAGGATGCCGGGGTGGATCTTGCGCCGGCGGATTTGCGCCGGATCAGGAGGACGGCAAAGACGATCAGGGCCATACCCGAAATCTGGACCAGGGCCAGTGTTTCGCCGAACAGGAAATAGCCCTCGATCGTGGTCGCGACCGGCACGAGGTAGAACAGCGAGGCGACTTCCGAGACTGCGCCCTGGCGGATCAGGAACATCAAGAGAAGAATGGCGCCGATCGAAAGCACCAGGGTCAGCCATCCGAGCGCGAACAGGAATTCGCCCGACCAGATCACGGTCCAGCTTTCGGTAAACGACAACGGCACGGTGACGAGAAGGGCGCCGACATATTGCCAGAAGGTCGCCGCCATCAGGTCCGTGGTCGGCACGAAGCGCTTCTGGTAGACCGTGCCGAGGCTGATCGCCACAACGGCGGCGAAGGCGGCGGAAATGGTCTGCAGGTCAATGCCGGATCCGGCTTCACCCAGTTTCGGCCCGAGCACCAGGAGGAGACCGAGACCGCCCATGACGATCCCGCCCCAGTGTTTTGGCAGGATCCTCTCGTGGAGCAGGGGCGCCGCGGCAAGCGCGGTCAGCACCGGCTGCAGCCCGACGACAATCGCGCTCGCGCCGGCGGGCATACCGTTGTGGATCGCCCAGAAAACGCCGCCGAGATAGACCCCGTGCACGAGCATGCCGGTGACGATGCAGTGGCCGATCGCCCGGGCCCTGTCCGGCCAGCGCGCGCCCATGAGGGCCGCAATGCCTCCGATCAGGGGCAGGACGGCCGCAAAGCGGATGCTGAGAAACACCATCGGATCCGCGTAAGGCGAGCCCATTTTGGAGCCGATGAAGCCGGTCGACCACAAGAGCACGAAGACGCCGGGAGCGACGAGGATGAGGATCCGTTTCAAGAGAAATCCGGTCGATTGGAGAAACTGAGCGGGAGTGACTTGATAGACGGTCGGGCGTGGAAGCGCAATCGATTGCTCGCCGGCCTATAGGCAAAGACTTGAGGGGTCCGGTGAATTCCGGAGTTTCAATCAACGCATTTTCTGCAATTGTGACGCGGCGTTGTGTCTGTCTGGCGAAGGCGGGAAAGCCGTGCTAGGTCGTAAACGCATAAAGATTGAACAAGAGGCGGAACGGGATGCAGGAAACGATCGTCATAGTTGGTGCGGGGCAGGCCGGGGCACAGGTGGCGCAGTCGTTGCGCCAGGGCGGCTATCAAGGGCCGATCCGGCTGATTGGCGATGAACCTTACGCCCCCTACCAGCGTCCCCCGCTTTCCAAGAAATTCCTGTTGGGAGAGATCGGCCCGGAAGGCCTGTGGCTGCGTCCGCCTGCATTCTACACGACACAGAATATCGACCTGATCCCGGATACCAGGGTCTTGTCGATCGACCGCGCCGCCAAGCGTATCGAGCTTCAAAATGGCGATACGCTCGGTTACGACAAACTGATCCTGACCACGGGGACCAAAGCCCGGTCCGTCCCGCTGGCAGGCGCCGAACTGGACGGGGTGATGTCCCTGCGCACCATCGCGGATGTGGATGCGATCCGCTCAAAGCTCGAAGGCAAACGCAATCTTGTCATCGTCGGCGCCGGCTATATCGGCCTGGAGGTCGCCGCGGTCGCGAAGTCGCTCGGCAAGGCGGTAACCGTGGTCGAGGCGCTGGACCGGCCGATGAAACGCGTGGTTTCGCCGGTCGTGTCCGAATATTTCACAAAATTGCATCGCGCAAAGGGCGTCGATCTGCGCCTGAATACGGGCGTTGAGGCCTTCGTCGGCGAGGGCAACGTTTCCGGGGTCCGGATTGCGGGTGGGGATGTCCTGCCGGCCGATCTGGTTCTGGTGGCCGTCGGTGCGGAGCCGAACGAAGGCCTGGCCGCGGAAGCCGGTCTTGAGGTCGACAACGGGATCATCGTCGATGGCTGCGGGCAGACCAGTGACGAAGCGATCTATGCGGCCGGCGACTGCACCCGGTTTTTTTCCAACCGCTATGGCCGGTCGGTGCGCATGGAAAGCGTGCAGAATGCCATCGACCAGGCGAAGGCTGTGGCGCAGGCGCTGCTGGGCGAGGAGGATGTCGACTATGATCCGCTGCCGTGGTTCTGGTCCGATCAGTATGACATCAAGCTGCAGATCGCGGGTCTGTCGGACGGCTATGACGACACCAAGGTCGTCGGCTCTCAGGACGCCAACAAGTTCTACGTGGCTTATCTGAAAGACGGACAGCTGATCGCAGTCGACAGCATCAACTCGCCGCGGTCGCACATGATGGCGCGCCGGACGATCGGCGAAATGTGGCGCGACGACCTGCTGCCGGATGCCTGAGAACAGATGACCGTTCCGGCATGAAAAACGCCCGCGCACTGCGCGGGCGTTCTCTTTTTACGACCGGTTATTCTCCGGCATGGCCGGCATGGCCACCGGCGATTTCATCCGTCTGCTCGTCCGTCAGGTCTTCCGGCAGGACCAGATTGAGAACGATCGCCAGGAAGGCCGCCGGCAGCAGGCCGGAGGTCAAAAGCACCTTGGCGGTGTCCGGCAGATGCTGCAGGGCGCCGGGCTCCAGCTGCAGGCCGAGGCCGATGGACAGCGATACCGCGAAGATCACCATGTTGCGCCGGGTCCAGTTGACGTCGGACAGCATGGAGACACCGGCTGCGACCACCATGCCGAACATGACGATCACGCCGCCGCCGAGCACCTGGATCGGCACGGTGGAGATCGCCGCGCCGACTTTGGGAATGAAACCTGCCAGGATCAGGAACAGCGCGCCGATGGTCACAACATGCCGGCTCATGACGCCGGTGATGGCGATCAGGCCGACGTTCTGGCTGAAGGACGTGTTGGGCAGGGCGCCGAAGACGCCGGCAACCGCCGTGCCGAGACCGTCCGCATAGGTCGCGCCCGTGATTTCCCGGTTGGTCGCCTTGCGCCCCGCGCCGCCCTTGGTGATGCCGGAAACATCGCCGACCGTTTCAATTGCGGAAATGATCGCCATCAGACAGAAGCCGATGACCGCGGCCACGGAGAACTCGAAGCCGAAGTGGAACGGGTCGGGAAGGGCAAAGGGCGCCGCACGGCCCACATTGGCGAAGTTCACCATGCCCATGGCGAAGGCGACGATATAGCCGACGATCAGGCCTATCAGGATTGCCGATACGGACAGCATGCCCTTGGCGAAGAACTTGAAGCCGAGGGTGACGACAATCACCACCAGCGCCACGGACCAGCTCTGCAGACTGCCGTATTCCGGCTTCCCGATCGCGGGAACGCCGCCGGCGGCATACTGGATGCCGACCTTGACCAGCGCCAGCCCGATCATGGTGACGACCAGACCGGTGACCAGCGGCGGCAGGGCGAAGCGGATCTTGCCGACGATGGGCGCCAGGCAGGTGTGGAACAGGCCGCCGATCATGACGCCGCCCATCAGTACCGCCATGGCTTCCACACCCTTGCCTGCGACCAGGGGAATCATGATCGGAATGAAGGCGAAGCTGGTGCCCTGGACAACGGGCAGGCGCGCGCCGACCGGGCCGAAGCCGATCGTCTGGAACAGGGTCGCGATCCCGGCAAACAGCATGGACATCTGGATCATGTAGATCAGGTCCGGGAAGTTGGGAGAATTGGACCCGAATCCGAAACCGGCGGCGCCGGCAACGATGATGGCCGGCGTCACGTTGCTGACGAACATGGCGAGCACATGCTGGATCCCCAGCGGAATCGCCTTCGCCAAAGGCGGCGTATAGTTGGGATCCTTGAGTTGTTCGGTCGTCCCCAAAGAAGTGGATGTCATTCTGGCTCCTTCGTCCGGGTCGCACGAAGTGCCCCCTCTAGCCCCCCGGATCTTTACCGTTTGTTAACCGGCTTATTAGGGGCGCTTTTTTGGGCAAGGACAATCTGGAGGCGGCGGCCGGAACAAAGATTTTGTCAAACGGTCAGAAAATCCCTCATTTATCCGCAGGAAAGTTCGCCACCGATCATCTTCGATCTTTCCGGTGGGCCGCCGATTTCTGCGCGCGAATCAGACGCACGCGGTGTTCTGCAGGATCAGCCGGGTGACTTCCTGCGGAATTTCCAGATGGGGCATATGGCCGACCCGCTCGAAGATATGGGTGGCGACGATCCCGGGGAGCTTGTGCGCCTGCCGGGTTGGAAGCACCCGGTCCTGGGTGCCCCAGACCACCTTGATCGGCATGGGCAGGGCGGCGAGTTCGGCGCGGGGCAGGGTCTTCTGGGTGGTGCCGTCGATGATCTCGTCGGCGATGGCCTGAAGGGTGGCCGCCGCGCCCGGCCGGGCGCGGGATTCCGCGCTGGTGCGGGCAAGCAGGCGCGGCAGTTTGAATTCCCAGCCGAAAAACTGCTCCATCAGCATTTCCATTTCGTCCGGGTTCGTTGCGGCCGCATAGCGGCGCAGGAGCTTGTGATTGATTTCCGGGCCGAAGCCGCCGGGCGCCAGCAGGGTCAGGCTTGCGATCCGCTCCGGCGCGCGCAAGGCAACCAGGGCCGCGATGGCGCCGCCCATGGAATGGCCGACCAGATGGACCTTCTCCAGCTCCAGCGCATCCAGCGACTGGCTGATCGCCTTGGCGGCGACGCCGGCGTTGCCGATCCGCGGCCAGTCCAGGGCGTCGCCGTGGCCGGGCAGATCGAAGGCGATCGAGCGGCGGGCCGGTGCAAGCGCGGTCTGGATGTTCAGCCAGGTCGCCTTGTCGCTGCCGAAGCCATGGAGAAGAACCACCGGTGTGTTTTCAGCAGCTTCCGAGCCTTTCTGGTCATGGTGGGGAAGGTGGGCAGGAACGGTCGGGCGAAGGTCGGTCATGGAAGGTCCTGAACTGGAATTGCGGTTGGATCGGGCAGGCGTTGCCAGGGGATGCGTCCGGCCCGGAAGATGAGGTGTTTAACTGGCGGGTTTCAGAGAGAAAAGGGGGCGTTTGGAGGCAAAGCCGGTCAGCTCGAACGAGCCGGCCGGCTCCTGCCGGTCCGGCACGAGGTCGGCAATGTCCCTGGTCATCAGGGTCTCGACGCCGACCGCCTTGGTCAGGGCCTCGATCCGGGCGGCGGCATGAACGGTCTGGCCTATCACGGAGAAGGTCAGCCTCGTGGAAACGCCGATGTTGCCGAACATCACGTCGCCGACGGAGAGGGCCATGCCGACCTTTAACGGATGCTTTTCTTCGCCTTTGCGATTGAGTTCTTTCAGCCGGCTCCGGACTTCGTCGGCAGCCGCTATGGCCCGGCGGGCGGCCTCCTCCAGGCCCATGTCGCTGATCGGAAAGACGCCCAGCACCGCATCGCCGATGAAATCGAGAACTTCGCCGCCTTCCTTCAGGACCGCGCCGGCGGTGACATCGAAGTAGGTATTGAGGAATTTCAGATACCGGTCCGGCCCGAGATCCTCGGCAATCGATGTGGAATTGCGCATGTCGCAATAAAAGATCACAGCCTTGATCGTTTCGCCATCGCCGTGGCGGATCTGGCCGCTGAGCACCTTGGATCCTGCCCAGGCGCCCAGATAGGTTTCGGCAATCGTCTTGGTGATCTGGGCTTCCAGATTGGCCCGGGCTGCAAGCGCCAGGCGCTTCTGGATGTAATGGATGGCATGGAGCGCGTCGTCGGGAAAACCGCCCGGTGTCCGCGTCGCCCAGCTGACGATAATGCCGGTCTTGCCTTCCATGTCCGCGATGGCGGGCATGTCGAAATGAATCTTGAGGACAAGATAATCGGTGTAGCCGGCCTCGGCCAGTTCCTGGCAGAGCGGATAGTTATGTTCCGCATTCGCCTGATCGAGGCGCCGCCTGAGCATCGGTTCTGCGCTGTCCAGAAGCGCGCGCATCGGGCTCGCCAACCAGGCCTCGCCGTCGGTTTCGCTGTGCTCGATCCGTTCGTGGCGCACCGCCTCGCCGGCCTGCCAGAAGGCGATCTCAGACCGGATGAGCGGATGAAGGGTCGCCCAGGCAAGCATGGCCCGGTCCACCGGCACCTGACAGTCGCGCAAACGCCGGCACATTTCGCCGAACATGTCGGGGACCAACGCGGACCCGAGCGCCTGCTCGATCAGCCAGTCTTCCACCGCGTCTATGTCTTGCATGTTCACCATGGGCGCCACGTTAAATTGGTTTTTTGCTGTTCGCTATGACGGGTTCGGCTGAAGACGGAATTTATTCAGATCCGGCGTCTGCGACCTTGCCCGGCGGCACGATGATCCAGTTGAGGGTGACCGGCCGCATCACGCCCGAAGCCTGGGCCGGGAAGCTTTTGGAGCCTTGCCGGGTGGCCGAGGGATAGAGGCGTTTGAACATGGCCGGCACCTCCGCGTCATCGCCGGTCCAGACCAGCAATACGCCCTTTTTCTGGACGTCCTTCATATCGATCCACGGGCTTAAGGCCGGATCATGATCGAGGAACATGGACGGGCGGCTCGGGGCGAACAGGGTCAGGTGGGCGGCCGGCCACATGTCGCCTGCCACATAGGCGAGGGGCGTCCCCGTTTCCTTCTGCCATTCGTCGGACAGGAACAGAGCGGTCTGGCGGCCCGGATAGTGGATCCGCGACAGCTTTTTCTTCCACTGGGGCTCCAGCAGGGCCTGGCCGGTGATGATACTCAAGAAAATCGCCTGAACGAGGGCCGCCGTCACGAAGGCGCGTTTCGGGGAACTCCAACCCGCGGGAACCCGGAACGTGCCGACTGCGAGGATGCCCGAGAGGACGAACATGGGCGTGCCCCACATCTGCTTGAACTCGTTTCCGGTCACGGCCGATGCCAGCAGCACGACGCCGAGCGGCAGGAAGGCAAACCAGAGCAGGAAGAGGGTGTCGGACCGGTTTTCCAGATCCGGAGCCGGTATTCCCGGCCTGATCTTTTTCAGGCTGGCCAGGCTGAAACCGGCAATCACGACCAGGAACAGGCCGGCGTGATTGGCGATCTGCGCGACCAGGAAGTTGACCGGGTTGTAGAGATGATCGGTCCAGCCGGTCGCCCCTATGCTGCGGCTTGCGGCATATTTGAAGGTGATGAAGTCGGTCTTGACCAGCCAGGCCAGATGCGGGGCGAAGGCGAGCAGGCAGACGGCGGCGGCGAGCCAGGGACCGGGCGTCATCACGTGGCGGCGGGCGGAGGGAAACACCAGCGCATAAAGGCCGATGGCGCCGATCAAGAGGGCGACGAAATATTTTGTGTAGAGGCCGAAGGCCGCCAGAAGGCCCAGGATCACCCAGTCGGTAAGCCGGCCCTTCTCCAGCGCCTTGTGAAAGAACAGGATCATGCCCGCCCAGACCGGGATCTGCAGGATGTTCGGGTTGAACTCCGACGCGGGCAGGGTGAAGTAGAAGGTGACGCTGGTCAGGACAATGGCCCAGAAGGCCTGCCTCGATGTCAGACCAATCCGCCGGGCCAGGTGCCAGATGGCGAGATAGCCGAGGCCGATGGAGATCTGGCTGAGCCAGTAGGCGCCCCAGGTCTTGCCTCCGGTCAGGCGGAAGCTCAGTTCCAGAAGCCAGGCCTGCATCGGCGGATGCTTGGTGTAGCCGAGCGCCATCTCCCGGCCCCAGGCAAAGCCCTCCACCACGTCGAGCGGCGGATTGGGGAAGAACAGGGAGGGGATCAGCGCCCAGAGCAGGCAGAGCGTCAGACCGTAGACGAAAGCGGAGCGTTCGGCGGACATTCGTGCTGCCTCACAAGCTGCGCTGGGGGGCGGAGAAGGCCCAGAAGCGGGCGCCGAGGAAGGTGAGTGCGGGTACGATCGCGATCGCGAACAGGATCCCGAGTGTGTCCGGCCAGGGAGTGAACGCGAGCCAACTGGCGAGCACGCCGGAATTCAGAGCGAAACCGCTGATGGCCAGCAGAAAGAACCGACCCATGCGCCGGAATGTTTGCCCGGGCGTATGGGTTGCCGCAAAGCTCCAGAAATGGTGGCCGCTGAAGGACACCGCAAAGGCAACCAGAAAGCCGACGATGTTGGCAGGGAAGGCGTTTAGAAGGTTTAAGTTCAAGAGGGTCACGGCGACGCCGGCGTGGGTCAGCGTGGCGACGGCGCCGACCACGGCGAACCGGCCCGCCATGCCGGCTTCGGCGACGACCTTGCTCCGGGCGGTCTCGTTCACTTGGAGGGCGCCTTCTTCTTCTTGGGAGTTTTGCCCTCGATCACGTCCTGAACCAGATAGACCGGGCGCTGCTTGGCTTCGTTGAACAGACGGGCGACATATTCGCCGATCATGCCGATGGACAGGAGCTGGACGCCGGAAAAGAACAGGAGGCCGACCATCAGCGAGGCATAGCCAGGCACATCGATGCCTTCGACCAGCACGCGGATGACCAGGTAAAGCGCATAGGCAAAGGACAGGGTTGCCACCAGCGCGCCGCCATAGAGCCAGACCCTGAGCGGCATGGTTGTGAAGCCGGTCAGGCCGTCGATGGCGAAGTTCCAGAGTTTCCAGTAGTTCCACTTGCCTTCGCCGGCGCGCCGCGGCGGACGTTCGTAGGGAAGGGCCATCGAAGGATAACCCACCCAGGCGAACAGGCCCTTCATGAAGCGATTGCGCTCGGGAAGCTTCAGAAGCGCATCGACGACAACCCGGTCGATGAGGCGGAAATCGCCGGCATTGGCGGGCATGTCGATATTGGCGAGGCGGTTGAACAGCCGGTAGAACAGATCCGCCGAGCCGCGCTTCATCAGCGTGTCGGAGGACCGGTCGATCCTGAGGCCATAGACGACGTCGTAGCCGGCGCGCCAGCCGTCGAGCATCCGCGGGATCAGATCCGGAGGATCCTGCAAGTCGACATCGATGATGACGATTACGTCACCGGTTGCGTGTTCGAGGCCGGCGGAAAGGGCGGCCTCCTTGCCGAAATTGCGCGACAGGCCGACAAGCCGGCCGGACAAGCCGGCATTCAGTTTTTCGGATAGCAGATTGGCGGTGTTGTCCCGGCTGCCGTCGTCGATGAAGACATATTCGTAAGGCAGGCCGAGCGGATCGAGCACCGCCCTTGTGTCGGTCAGGAAGTGATCGATGACGTCTTCTTCGTTGAAAACGGGCACGACGATGCTGATGAGCGGGGTGTCCGGGCGGGCCTCGACCCGTCGGCGCAGATAGGGGGTACTGTCTTTTTCAATCATCTCGTTCATGCATCAAACCGGTCGTCGCCCGCCACTCCGAGTATGGGCTTGCGGCCCATGCGCCCTGCCTACTCCGGTTTTCGGCAAATGTCACACGGGAAGACCGGACACCGTTAAACGGCGCCGGTTTCGATGCAGGCAGGGTGTCGGTTTAGACCTCTATGCCCCTTCCAGATGGCCTATTGCGCGGCGTCCAGCGGGGCTTCGTCCTTCGAGCGGGAGCCCTGGAGGATTTGTTTTTGCTTCTTGGCCTTGGCAACGGCGGCGCGGGAGGCGTCGTTCAGTTCGAACATCTCCAGGCTTTCCTCCTCGCCCTCGACGACCGGCTTGATGGCGAGATCGGTGTAATTCCGGTTGCTCTTGTCCTTCTGGATCCGCATGCGCATGCGGTTGAGCTTCCAGGCATAGGCGCCGAATTTCACATATTTGATCAGGCTGTCGACGGCAAAGACCGGATAGAACAGGACCGACGGGATCCGCTTGAAGCCCGGACGGCGCTGTTCCGGGTCCTTCAGGCGGAGATAGCCGCACTGCTGCGGATGGACGCCCTCGAAATGCATGGCACCATAGATCTGCAGGCACATGCGCCAGACGCGGACCGGCTTGATGCCATAGGCCATGTTCCGGCGCATCAGGGTCTCGATATGCTCGTCCGTGTAATACCAGTCCCAGATATCTTCGTAGGTCTGCTGCCAGACCTCCTTGCTCATTTTCGGGTGCTCGATGGTGGCGTGTTCCAGGTCGTAGCGGTTGAGATCGGGATCGAGCCAGGTGCCTTTTTCGTAAAGCACCTTGTGGTCCTCGGAGCCGGGCAGCGGGGTGAGCATGGTGAATTCGAGAACGTCGACCGGCAGTTCCCGCTTGATCAGTTCGATGTCGCGCCGGATGCTGTCGGGCGTGTCGTTCGGCAGTCCCATGATGAAGCCGGCATAGGTCATGATGCCGTGCTCCTTCCACATCTGGAACATCTTGCGGTATTCGGTGATCCGGTTCTGGCCCTTCTTCATGTGGGCCAGGTTTTCCGGGTTGATGCTCTCCAGGCCGATGAAGACATTGGTGCAGCCGGCCTTTGCCGCCTTTTCGATGAAATTCGGCAGGCGGTGGGCGAGCGTGTCGACCTGGATCAGGAAGCGGATATTGATGCGTTCCTTTTCGCGCAACTCGATTATGCGGTCGAAGATCGGTTCCCAGTTCTTGTTGCGGGCGAAATTGTCGTCGGTGATGAAGAACGAATGGATGCCCTGGGCGTGGTTGGCGCGGATCAGGGTTTCGATGTCATCCGCATCCCGCCAGCGCGACTTCCGGCCCTGCACGTTGATGATGGTGCAGAAGGAACACTGGAACGGGCAGCCCCGTCCGGCGTCGAAGGAAGACGTCTTGCCGTCGTACTTGCGGACGATGCTCTCCGGCAGGATCGGCGCCACCTGATGCTGCAGGGCCGGCAGGTCGTTCATCTTGTTGTAGACCGGCTTAAGGCTGCCCTCGTAGGCCTCCGTGAGGAAGTCGTCGAAACATTCCTCCACCTCGCCGGCAAAGAGCGTCACGCCCAGGTCGAGGGCGTCCTGAAGGTCTTTGGGAAGATCCTTCAGCATGGAAATGCAGCCGGACACGTGGAAACCGCCGATGGCGACGGTTATGCCTTGGGCTCGCAGTTTCCGGGCGATATCCATGGCGCGGGGGTACTGGTTGGACTGAACGCCGACGAGGCAGACGATCCCCTTGTTGTCATTGGCCTTGATGGTGCGGACGATCCGGTCGAGCGGAAGGCGCATGGTCATTTCGTCATAGGCGTTGACGACAATGTCGACATCCTCGCCCAGGACCTTGCGGTCGGCGCTGTCCTGCGCAATCGCGTAGAGGCAGGCCATCGAGTTGGAAGGGATCCATGCCTTCCACCACTGCAGAACATAGCCGTCATTGTCGTAGTGGGACGGCTTGATGATCTCGATATGGAATTTAGGCATATCCGATGGCCCTTTGCCCGCAGCGCCGGATCGTCAGTTCATCCCGTCAACGGCCTTGTCTCGCGGATTTCCTGCCGTCTTGAGCTTGCCTGTCCGGCTTTACATTTCCTTAACTCAGCGTAATGCGCGCAGGTAGTTTCATCAAGCGGCATATTTGAGCGGTGTGGACCGAATTACGGGCAGGTTTCGACAAAAAAACCGCCATCCGAATGGATTCGGACGGCGGCTTGATGATCCTTGATCTGTCGGGTGCCGGTCAGGTCAGGGCACCGTGGCAGTGCTTGTATTTCTTGCCGGACCCGCAGGGACAGGCCTCGTTGCGGCCGACCTTGCCCCATGTGGACGGGTCCTCGGGGTTGCGCGCTCCGCCTGGGGCCGGCGCGGCCAGCTGGGCATCGGCCAGTGCCAGTTCGTCCATACCGGTCGTCGCATCGACGTGGTGGGCGTGCATTTCCGGCAGTTCCTCTTCCGCGAAAGCGGGCGCCTGTTCCTGAACCAGTTCCACCCGCATCAGCTGCGCGGTGGTCATCTGGCGGAGCTGGGACAGCATGGTCTCAAACAGGGTGAAGGCTTCGGTCTTGTATTCCTGCAGCGGATCGCGCTGGGCGTAACCGCGGAAGCCGATAACCGATCGCAGGTGGTCGAGGTTCGACAGGTGATCGCGCCACAGGTGATCGAAGGTCTGCAGCAGGAAGGCTTTTTCCACCTGGCGCATGATGGCGGGGCCGTACCGGGCGACCTTCTGCGCCATGGCCTCGTCCGCGGCGCGGCGCAGGCGTTCCTTGACCTCTTCGTCGGCGATGCCTTCCTCTGCGGCCCAGTCCTTGATCGGCAGGTCCATGTTGAGGGTATTGCGGACCTCTTCCTGCAGGCCTTCCGTATCCCATTGCTCCGGATAGGCACGCTCGGGGATATGGCGGGCGACAAGGTCTTCGATCACATCGTGACGCATATCGGTCACGGCTTCCTGGATGGCCTCGCCGTCCATGAGTTCGACGCGCTGCTCGAAGACCACCTTACGCTGGTCGTTCATCACGTCGTCGTACTTGAGCAGGTTCTTGCGGATGTCGAAGTTGCGCGCCTCGACCTTCTGCTGGGCCTTTTCAAGGGCCTTGTTGATCCACGGATGGATAATGGCCTCGCCTTCTTCCAGTCCGAGCTTCTGCAGCATGGAATCCATCCGCTCGGAACCGAAGATGCGCATCAGGTCGTCCTGCAGCGACAGGAAGAACTTGGAGTGGCCGGGGTCGCCCTGACGGCCGGAACGGCCGCGCAGCTGGTTGTCGATCCGGCGGCTCTCGTGCCGCTCGGTGCCGATCACGTAGAGGCCGCCTGCTGCAAGGGCCTTTTGCTTGAGGGCTTCGACCTCGCTACGAATGGCCGCGATCCTGGCGTCGCGCTCTTCGCCTTCAGGAACGTCGGCGAGTTCGCGTTCAATGCGCATGTCGGAGTTGCCGCCGAGCTGAATGTCGGTGCCGCGGCCGGCCATATTGGTTGCGATCGTTACTGCGCCCGGCAGACCCGCCTGGGAGATGATAAAGGCTTCCTGCTCGTGATAGCGGGCATTCAGGACTGCGAAGATCTTCTCCTTCGCCGAGCCGTCATAGAGCGGGGCGAAGCCCTGGGGGTCGGTCACGTCGATCTGCTTGTAGCCGTGCTTCTTGAGAAGCTCCGCCAGATATTCGGATTTCTCGATCGAGGTGGTGCCGACCAGGATCGGCTGGCCGCGTTCCTTGCAGTCGTCGATCAGCTTGACGATCGCCTGGTATTTCTCCTCGACCGTCCGATAGACCTCGTCGTCGTCGTCGACACGCGACACCGGCAGGTTGGTCGGGATCTCGACCACGTCAAGCCCGTAGATGTCCATGAACTCGTCCGCTTCGGTCCAGGCCGTACCGGTCATGCCCGCCAGCTTGTCGTACATGCGGAAGTAGTTCTGGAAGGTAATGGAAGCGAGCGTCTGGTTTTCCGGCTGGATGCGAACCTTTTCGCGGGCCTCGAGTGCCTGGTGCAGGCCTTCGGAGAACCGGCGGCCGGGCATCATGCGGCCGGTGAATTCGTCGATGATGACCACTTCGCCGTTGCGGACGATGTAATCCTTGTCGCGCTGGAACAGCTTGTGGGCCTTCAGGGCCTGCTGCAGGTGGTGCACGACGGCGACGTTTTCGACATCGTAGAGCGAGTCGCCCTTCAGGAGGCCGGCTTCGCTGAGCAGGTTTTCCAGCTTTTCGTTACCGGCCTCGGTAAAGTTGGTCGACCGCTGCTTTTCGTCGATTTCGTAATCTTCTTCCGTCAGGTGCGGAATGAAGGCATCGACGGTGTTGTAGAAGTCCGAACGATCTTCGAGCGGGCCGGAAATGATCAGCGGGGTTCGCGCCTCGTCGATCAGGATGGAGTCCACTTCGTCGACGATCGCGTAGGCGTGTTCGCGCTGAACCATCGACTCGCGCTCGTGCTTCATGTTGTCGCGCAGGTAGTCGAAGCCGAATTCGTTGTTGGTGCCGTAGGTCACATCCGCGGCATAGGCGGCGCGGCGCTCCTCATCGGACAGGCCGTGGGTGATGCAGCCGACGGAGAGGCCGAGAAAGCGGTAGACCTGACCCATCCAGTCGCTGTCGCGCTGGGCCAGGTAGTCGTTGACGGTGACGACATGGACGCCGCGGCCGGTCAGGGCGTTCAGATAGACCGGCGCGGTTGCCACAAGGGTCTTGCCTTCACCGGTCCGCATTTCGGCGATCCGTCCCGAATTCAGGACCATGCCGCCGATCAGCTGGACGTCGTAATGGCGTTGCCCGAGCGCCCGCCTTGCGGCCTCGCGGACCGTTGCGAAGGCGGGAACCAGGAGGTCGTCGAGGGACGTCCCGTTCTTGTACTGCTCGCGGAACTGGTCGGTTCGGGCGCGCAACTCATCGTCCGAAAGAGCCTGTATTTCCGGTTCAAGTGCGTTGATCTGGTCAACTGTTCCCCGGAATGATTTTACTTTGCGGTCATTGGCGGAACCGAAAATCTTACGTGCTAAAGCGCCAAGGCCAGCCATGTGGCGGTCCTTCCCCTGTCGGGCGGCGACCAATAGACAGTGTCAGGCGCCAGCCCATGAAATCGTCTCAATTGCTGTCCACTTTCTCCTGATTGTGCCAGCGCACAAGCAGAAAACTCGCGGCGAAGGTCGTGTCCGAAGCCGATGGCAAGGACGCACGACAGATAAGAGGGGCCCTGATGCTTGTCAACGCCGCTGGTTTCAGCAAAGTTGCATCCACCTGCCGGGTAGGGCGCCAGGTAGGGTGTTAGTAAATTCAGTTCCGAATTGTAAAGGACACCAAATGTTCCATTTTTCCATGCGCCGGTCCGCTCGGTCGCTTCTCGTGCCGGTGATCGCACTGACGCTGGGTAGTACGGCCGTTCGTGCGGCAGAGCCGGGCGATGTCGTCGCAAAGGTCGGCGATGCGGAGATCACAGAGGCCGATCTCGCCTTCGCCGCTCAGGACATCGGTAACGATCTTCAGAAGTTTCCGCCGACGCAGTGGCGTTCCATCCTGCTCGATGTCCTCGTCGACATGGAACTGTTCGCCCAGGCGGCCAAGAAAGACGGCCTCGACCAGAGCGACGACGTCAAGCGGCAGATGAATTTCCTGACCCTCAAGGTGCTGCGCAACGCCTATCTGAAGGACAAGATCGACAGCGAAATCTCCGCCGACGATCTGAAAGCGGCCTACGAGAAGAAATACGCCGACTTCAAGGGCGAGGAAATCAGCGCGCGCCATATCCTCGTCAAGGACAAGGCGGAAGCCGAAGCGATCATCAAGCAGCTGGAAGACGGCGCCGATTTCGCCGAACTGGCCAAGGAAAAGTCGACGGGCCCGTCCGGACCCAACGGCGGCGATCTCGGATATTTCGCCAAGGGGCAGATGGTGCCGGATTTCGAAAAGGCCGCTTTCGCCCTGGAAAAGGGCAGCTTCACCAAGGAGCCTGTTCAGACCCAGTTCGGCTGGCACGTGATCAAGGTCGAGGACAAGCGCCCTCAGGAAAAGCCGAAATTTGAGGACGTTGCCGCAAAACTGCGCCAGGAGCTGATCCGTGCGCGCTACGACAAGGTCATGGAGGAACTGAAGGCGGAAACGCCGGTCGAGATCCTCGATCCGACGCTCGCCAAGCAGCAGGAAGCAAAATAAGCGCATTTGCGACCAAACACGCTGTTTGCGTTTAAACCCACTGGACGAGACCGCTCCGGCACAGGCATAAGAGCCTGAACCGGAGCGGTTTTCTTTTTCTTGATCCCACGTGCTGCAGGAGTTTGGCCGATGGCCGCGTCAGTTTCTCCCCTTGCCCCCAAATCCTATCCGGACATGCCGGAAATCGACGGTGTCCGGTTTGCGACGGCCGAAGCGGGCATCAAGTACAAGGGCCGGACCGACGTCCTGCTGGCCAGGATCGACGAGGGAACGACCGTCGCCGGCGTCTTTACCAAATCGCGCTGTTCGTCGGCTCCGGTGGACTGGTGCAAGTCCATCCTGAAGGCGGGACGCGCCCGGGGCCTCATGGTCAATTCCGGAAATGCCAATGCCTTTACCGGCAAGAAGGGCAAGGCGGCGGTGGAACTGTCCGCCCGGATCGCCGCAAGGGCGCTGGACTGCAAGCCTGAGGAAATCTTCCTGGCGTCGACGGGCGTCATCGGCGAGCCGCTTGCGGCCGAGAAATTCGAGGCGGTGATCGACGGCCTTGCGGCGATGGAAAAGCCGGCCGCATGGATCGATGCCGCGAGGGCGATCATGACCACCGACACCTATCCGAAGGTGGCCACCGCCTCGGTGGATCTCGACGGCGAAACGGTGACCATCAACGGCATGGCCAAGGGGGCCGGGATGATCGCCCCGGACATGGCGACCATGCTGTCGTTCATCTTCACCGATGCGGCGATTTCCGCCGATGTGCTCCAGGCCATGCTCTCCGGCGAGGTCGACGGCAGCTTCAATTCCCTCACCGTCGACAGCGACACGTCGACCTCCGACACGGTGCTTTTGTTTGCGACCGGCGCGGCCGCAAAGCGGGGCATCGAGCCGATTTCGTCCCTCAGCGATCCGCGCGTGGCCACGGTGCGGGCCGCGCTCGCCGACGTGATGGTCAACCTGTCGCAGCAGATCGTGCGGGACGGGGAAGGCGCGCGGAAGTTCGTCGAGATCCAGGTGGAAGGCGCCGAGAGTGATACCTCGGCCAAGGTGATTGCGATGTCGATCGCCAATTCGCCTCTGGTGAAGACTGCGATTGCCGGTGAGGACGCGAACTGGGGCCGTGTGGTCATGGCGGTCGGAAAGGCCGGCGAACCTGCGGACCGGGACCGGCTTGCCATCTGGTTCGGCGACGTGCGCGTCGCCGTGGAGGGAGAACGCGATCCGGACTATTCCGAAGCCGCCGCAAGTGCGGTTATGAAGGAAGAGGAAATCGTCATTCGCGTCAATCTGGGTCTCGGCAACGGCTGCGCCCGGGTGTGGACCTGCGACCTCACCAAGGAATATGTCGCCATCAACGGCGATTACCGAAGCTGACGGCGGGAGGACGGCAAAACCCGCCCGCGACTGCGATTAAGAAGTGTTGCGAAACAGGGTAAACCGTCCGTAAGCCGTCTGTCAGACAGTGGAACATTCATTTCATGAGCCGTATTGTCCTGGTCGCCGCCTGTGCCCTTGTCGATCTTGATGGGCGTATCCTGCTTGCCCAGCGGCCCGAAGGAAAATCAATGGCCGGATTGTGGGAGTTTCCGGGCGGAAAGGTCGAAACGGGCGAGCGTCCGGAACAGACACTTATCAGAGAACTTTACGAAGAACTCGGCATAACCGTTAACGAAGCGTGCCTCGCACCCCTGACCTTTGCGAGCCACGCTTATGAAGATTTTCATCTGTTGATGCCACTTTACGTGTGCCGTCGCTGGGACGGAACACCGAGGGCCATGGAAGGCCAGACCCTTAAATGGGTTCGCCCCGTCAAACTCCGTGAATATCCCATGCCTCCCGCCGACGAGCCGCTGATACCGCATCTCATGGATCTGGTGTCGATGTAAGGGGCACGTTGCCCCGATCCGAGTGGTGAAAGGGCACACTGATGCAGCGACCTGGGCAGCTTGCAGGAGAGGCAACCGGTTTCTTCAGACCTGGAATGGCTGCTGCCGTGCAACGTTTCGCTCGCGACGAGACCGGCGCCACAACGGTCGAATACGGTATGATCGTCGGCATGATCAGCGTCGCCATCATCGCCACCCTGACGTCGATCGGCGTCACGATCCGGGATGACATCTTCGGCGTGATTTCCACCAGCATGAGCGGCGGCGAGGCCGAGTAAGGCCTCATACGGCTATTTATCCAAATCGCCTTCCTGTGCCTTCAGCGCATCGGCAAGGCTCGTCTTCGCGGATCCGGGCTTCAGGGGTTTCTGCTGGCTCTCGTGCGGGGCCCAGCCGGAGAGCGACACGAGAGCGAAGGTCGCCCTGATCCGTCCGTCCGCATCCGCGTGGCTGCTGGCGTAGAGCTCCGCCGCCCTCAAGAAAACCTGTTTCGGCAAGGGCTGTCTGCTGCGTTCCTGCAAGACGGAGGCGGCGCCCATCGCCCTCAGGTCGTTCATCAGGTCGAACAGCGTATCGTAGCGGACGGTGATCCGGTCGAGATCGGTGACGGGCAGGGCGAAGCCCGCCCGCTGAAGCAGGCTGCCGAGTTCCCGCACATCCGTAAACGGCCCGACACGGGGAGCCGCGCCGCCGGAAAGTTCCAGTTCCGCCCGCATCAGCACGTCGCGCAGCTCGAACAGCGTCTCGGACCCCGGCAGCGTTGCCAGAAACAGGCCGTCCGGCTCCAGCGCCCGGCGGATCTGGATCAGGGTCCCGGGAAGGTCGTTGACGAACTGCAGGGAAAGCGCGGAGACGATCAGTCCGACCGAAGCATCCTTCAACGGCGGGAGCGCATCGTCGAAGACGAAATCGGGCGGATCCAGCGCCGGATCAGGATCGAAAAGGTCTCCCCGATAAACGGATTCGACCTTGCCGCTGCGTCTGAGCATGTCGGCGACATGCCCGGTATGGCCGCCCAGATCGATGCCCGTTTTGAAGTTGCGGCTGATCATCGACAGCCGGTCGCCAAGGTCGTCGCTAACGGTCTTCAGGAGGAAATCGGCACCGCCCACTTTTTTCCGAAGCGCGTTGAGGCGGCGCTGCCTGAGAAGCCGGCGGTCGAAGATGTCGGGAGCGGTCATCGGATTTCACGGGTCCTTGCGGCCGGGCTACCCGGCGCTGATTTTTCAGGTGACATAGGCAATGCGACCGCCGTCGTCAAAACATGATAGGCTGAATGCAATTTTTAGGGGGCTGGTCCATGGCGCAAGTCACGGTGGCCGGAAAGAGGCTATTCGGATTGACCGGGCGGTGGGGCCGCCGGGCCGCCGGTGGTTTGCTCGATCTGTTATTGCCGCCGCGGTGCCTCGCCTGCACGGCGGTGATCGATCAACCCGGCGGGCTTTGCGCCGAGTGCTGGCGTGACATGCCGTTTCTGGAGGCGCCCTGGTGCGCGCGCTACGGCACGCCGTTTGCCTACGACATCGGCAAGGACGGCCTGTCTCCGCGCGCCATCGCGGATCCGCCGGTGTTCGAAAGGGCGCGGGCCGTTGCCCATTATTCCGGTCCGGCGCGGGATATGGTGATGGCCCTGAAATTTTCCGGGCGGCGGGACCTGGCCGGTCCGATGGGGTGCTGGATGGCCCGCGCGGGCCGGGAATTTCTGGATAAAGACAGCGTGATCGTACCGGTGCCGCTGCACCGCATCCGCCTGTGGCAGCGCCGCTTCAACCAGTCCGCCGATCTTGCGCGGGCGGTCGCCGGGGTGTCCGGCGGAACCTATGTGCCTGAATTGCTGCGCCGCAAACGCCGGACCCGTCAGCAGGTGGGGCTCGATGCCGCCGCCAGGCGCCAGAATGTGCGCGGTGCATTCGGAGTTCGTGAGGATCTGGAGGAATTTGTTTACGGAAAACAAGTGGTTCTCGTCGATGATGTACTGACGACCGGCGCGACGGTCTCCGCCTGTACCAAGGTGCTGAAATCGGCGGGGGCTGCCGGTATCGATGTCCTGACGTTTGCAAATGCGGATCCGGCGGGTGTTCTGTCTTGACCGTAAGATGTCGCAATTGTACTCGGCTTGAAAATATCCACATAACGGGGCAACTTTACGGGCGAATGGCCCGAAAACCCAAGGAAACACAATGGCCGAAGTCGTCATCTACACGCGCCAGCTTTGCGGATTCTGTACGGCGGCAAAACGTTTGCTGGAGAAAAAGGGCGTGGCTTACCAGGAATTCGACGCCACGTTCGACCCCGCTCTCCGGCAGGAAATGGTGCAGCGCGCAAACGGCCGCGCGACGTTTCCGCAGATCTTCATCGGATCGACCCATGTCGGCGGCTGCGACGAGTTGCACGATCTGGAGCGCGCGGGCAAGCTCGATCCGCTTCTGGCCGCCTGAAGACGGGGCGGCCGGGTGAAACCGAAACACGGGAGCCGGCAATGAACGAATTCACTGCAGCATGCGTGCAATTGCGCAGCGGGAAAAACGTTGCCGACAACATCGAGCTGTGCTCGGACCTGATCCGTCAGGCGGCTGCGGCCGGCGCCCGTTTCATCCAGACACCGGAAATGACCAATGTGCTGGTGCGCAGCCGGGACGAGCTGCTGGAGCGCATCACTTTCGAGGACGATGACCCGACCCTGCTGCATCTTGGCAAGCTGGCGAAGGACCTCGGCGTCTGGATCCAAATCGGGTCGCTTGCGGTCCGTTTCGGTGACAAGGTTGCGAACCGGGGATTTCTCCTGTCGCCGGAGGGGGGCGTGGCTGCCCGCTACAGCAAGATCCACATGTTCGACGTCGACCTGCCCAACGGCGAGAGCTGGCGCGAGTCCGCGACCTATGAGCCGGGCACCAAAACAGTGATAACCGACCTGCCCTGGGCCCGTCTGGGGCTGGCGATCTGTTATGACGTACGGTTTCCCGCGATCTTCCGCGAGCAGGCCCGCCAGGGCGTGGAGGTCCTGACGGCTCCGGCCGCCTTTACCCGCCAGACCGGCGAGGCCCATTGGCACGTGCTGCAACGCGCCCGCGCCATCGAGAACGGGGCATATGTGATTTCGGCCGCCCAGGGCGGGCGCCATGAAGACGGACGGGAGACCTACGGTCACAGCCTGATTGTCGATCCCTGGGGTGTCGTGGTCGGCGAACTCGATCACGACGAGCCGGGCTTCGTGACGGCCGTCATCAAGCCGGAGGAAACCCGCAAGGCGCGCCAGCGTATCCCGGCGATCGCCAATGAGCGGACGTTCTCGGTCGAAATCGTCCGGCAGGTTCAGGAGGCGATGAATTGATCCGTTACGCGCTGACCTGCGACTTTACGCATGATTTCGAAGGATGGTTCCGGAATTCGGATGATTTTTCGACCCAGAGTGCCAAAGGGCTGATTTCCTGCCCGGTCTGCGGGTCGACCGACATACGGAAAAAACTGATGGCGCCGGCGGTTTCCACGTCACGGGCGAAACAGGCCTCGGCCGAAAGCCAGCAGACCGGGCACACGCAAGCCGTTCCCGGCGCAGACGTCCCGGCGCCGGCTGCTGCGGTCGAAAGCGCCGACGCGCAGGTCATTCAGCAGGCCGCGCTCATGCCTCAGGACGTGCGCCAGAAAGAGATGATCGAGGCGCTCAGGACCTTGCGCAAACGCATGGTCGAGGCGTCCGATTATGTCGGCAAGGATTTTCCCGAAGAAGCCCGCCGCATGCATTACGGCGAAACGGAAGAGCGCAATATCTACGGGGAATCGAGCCCCGAAGAAGCCAAGGCGTTACTCGATGAAGGGATCGATATCCTTCCGCTTCCCGTCCTGCCGGACGAAAAGAACTAGGCGCCACTCACCCGTGTGGGAAAGGCCTTGAAAGGCCAATCCCTTCCTGTCTTAACGATGAAGGCGGGCTTCAACTCTTGCTGGCCGGGGTCTTCTTGCGGGAAACCGGCTTGGTAGCTTCCTGAGCGCTTTCTTCCGCGGCATGGGCCAGTTCGGATGCGGTTTCGAGAGCAGTTTCGCCCAGTTCTTCCGCGGTTGCCATGCTTTCGTTCAGGCCGTTCTGAAGCAGTTCGAACTGCTTCTTGAAATGGCTCTGATATTCGTCGGCCATTTTCGTGTAGAAGGTCTGCAGGGTAGCAAAGGCCTGGTCGGGCATCGTGCATTCGCCCAATGCCTTGGCGCATTCGAAATCCTCATGCAGCCGGTGGCTGACGAAATTCATGTGATCGTCAAACGCCTTTTCCGCCTGGTCCCAGACCGTACGGTGGGCGTGCTGGAAGCCTTCGAAGGTCTTCTCCTCAAGCCTGTCTTCCCGCTCCGCAAAGGCCCAGTTCGAAAACGCGGGCATCATCATCCTGGTGATGTCGAACGGTGTTGTGGTGGTCTTTCCCGACATGACGTTCCCCTTTGCTGTTGAAGCGAATGAACTCAAGGATGCCTGCGGCTGCGGCTCCAATCGAGCCTTGTCGTTAGCCGGCTTTTAACATTGCCAAGCAATTAACATTATTGCAATGCACCCTAATTGATCTACGTCATAGAGTTGTGACGATTTTAAGGGAAATTTCGCGCTTCAGATGCCAATATTTCCCTGGCCGAAACCCGAGGTACGGAGGGCGCGATGCCCGTAACACCCGACAAGCCGAAGTCCGTGTCCCGGAAGCGGGACAGCGACACGCCTGCAAGCGAACCTTTCCCGCTGGATATCGAACGCGATCTTGATGCCCTTGAGGACAGCTATTCGGTGACCGCATTCGCGGAACTGATGGACCGGGCGACGCGGGCAACGATCGCCCGGACCACGCTTGGAATATCGCCGGCCGCCCTGTGGAGCGCCTATATGGACTGGGCGCTTCATCTGGCCATGTCGCCCGGCAAGCAGGGTCGGCTTGCCGAAAAGGCCTGGACCAAGTGGCAACGGCTGGCCCGGTTCTGGGCGGCTTGCTGCGCGACCCGCGGCAACGGCGAACGTTGCATAGAACCCTTGCCGCAGGACCACCGCTTCGATCATCCGGGCTGGGAGAAGTTTCCCTTCAGCCTCTATTCCCAGAGTTTCCTGCTCGGTCAGCAGTGGTGGTATAACGCCATGACCGGTGTGCGCGGGGTGACGGCCCATCACGAGAAGGTGGTCGATTTCACGACCCGCCAGATCCTCGACTTCTATTCGCCTTCCAATTTCTTCTGGACCAACCCGGAGGTCATCGAGAAGACGGTACAGGATGCGGGGATCAATCTTTTCCGCGGGGCGCATTACTTCATCGAGGACATGGACCGGCAGAGCCGGCATCTGCCGCCGGCGGGCCTCGAGGATTTCGAGGTCGGCGGGAATCTGGCGAACACACCGGGCAAGGTTGTCTTCCGGAACCGCTTGATCGAACTGATCCAGTATACGCCGACAACGGACAAGGTCCGGCCGGAACCGGTCGTGATCGTGCCCGCCTGGATCATGAAATATTACATCCTCGACCTGTCGGAGCAGAACTCGCTGGTGCGGTATCTGTTGAGCGAGGGCTACACCGTCTTCATGATTTCCTGGAAAAACCCGGGCCGGGAAGACCGGGACCTGGGCATGGAGGATTACCGCAAGCTCGGGGTCAAGGCGGCCCTGGATGCAGCACTTGCCATCACCGGCGCGGACAAGGCCCATATGGCAGGCTACTGTCTGGGCGGCACGCTGCTTTCCATCGCTGTTGCCGGCATGATGCACAACGGCGGGCATCATGTGGCAAGCATGTCCATGTTCGCGGCCCAGACCGACTTCACCGAGGCCGGCGAGCTGACCCTGTTCATCGATGAAAGCGAAGTCTCGTTCCTGGAAGACATGATGTGGGAACAGGGCTTCCTGGACACCAACCAGATGTCAGGCGCGTTCCAGCTGCTCAGGTCCAATGATCTCATCTGGTCGAAGGGCGTGCGCGAATATCTCATGGGCGAGCGCGCGCCCATGTTCGATCTGATGGCGTGGAACGCGGACGGAACGCGCATGCCCTACAAGATGCATTCGCAGTATCTGACCGAACTGTTCCTGCACAATGACTTTGCCGAAGGACGATACGAGGTGGACGGCCAGCCGGTTTCGGTCGAGGACATCCAGGTGCCGATCTTTGCCGTCGGGACGGAGCACGACCATGTGGCGCCCTGGCATTCCGTCTACAAGATCGTTCATCTGGCGGATACGGAAGTGACGTTCGTGCTGACTGCCGGCGGGCACAATGCCGGGATCGTCAGCGAACCGGGGCACAAGCACCGCCATTACCGGATCATGACCACGCCCGAACACGACGGCTATCTCGATGCCGACGGCTGGAAGGAACGCGCGGACATGTGCGAAGGCTCCTGGTGGGAGGCCTGGTCCGACTGGCTCAATCACCGTTCCGGCAAACCGGGCGACCTGCCTCCCATGGGGAACGCGGAAAAAGGCTATCCGGTCGTCTGCGATGCGCCTGGCACCTATGTCCGCATGAGCTGATTGCCTGGAGCGACACGCTCCAGCGTCATTCCGAGAGCCAGCGCGTCAGTTCCGCGGTCACGGCCGCGGGCTCTTCCAGGGTCGACAGATGGCCCGAGCCTGCAATGACCGCCAGCCGGCTGTTCGGGATCAGGCCGTGAATCTCTCGGGCGAGGTCGGGCGGCGTCAGGGTATCGCCCTCGCCGACCAGGACCAGCGTCGGGCATTCGATCTCGTGAAGTGTGGGCCGTGAGTCATCGCGCCGGATCAGGGCCGTCTGCTGCCGGATGAAGGCTTCAGGCCCGGTCTCCATGGCCATTTCGACCACGATGGCCTTCAGCTCTTCGTCGTATTCGCGGCTTGCATGAACAAACCCCGGATAAAGCAGGTGGGGGACCTTCTTGAAGTCTTTTTTCCGGGTCAGATCGATCAGGAACTCGCGCCGTTCGGTCTGTTCCGGCGTATCCGCGCGCGCATTGGTGTCGAGCAGGGCCAGCCGGCTTACCCGTTCGGGGGCGATCCGCATGATTTCCATGGCGATGTAGCCACCCATGGAAAGTCCCGCGAGGGAGAATTTCTCCGGGGCCTTTTCCAGAATGCTGGCCGCGATCTCCGGAATGGTGTCGTGCTGCCGGTGATCGGCGATCATCAACGGCCGGTCCGCGAAGGCGACGATCTGCGGCGTGTAGAGAAGTTCGGTGCACAGCAATCCCGGCACAAAAACGATCGGTTCCATATTGCGTTCGCTCTTCGGCTGAAAATATCCGGATCAGGTTTCAGTCTTCGGATTTCAGGTTTCCGGCCGTTCGGCCAGAAGCATGTAGTTCACATCCATGTCCCGGGACCGGTTCCAGGTGTCGGCGAGCGGGTTGTAGCTGACGCCGCACCGGTCGATGATGCGCATGCCCGCCGCATTGAGCGGCGCTTCGATTTCCTCGGGCCGCACCAGCTTTTCAAATCTGTGCGTTCCTTTCGGCAGCCAGCGCAGGACATATTCGGCGCCGATGATCGCAAGGCCGTAGGCTTTCAGCGTGCGATTGATGGTCGCAACGAACATCAGGCCGCCCGGGCGGACCATTTTCGCGGTTTCGTTGAGGAACAGCGGGGCATCCGCGACATGCTCGACCACTTCCATGTTCAGGACGACATCGAAGGTTTCGCCCGCGGCTGCAAGCTCTTCGGCGGTCTGGGCCCGATAGTCGATCTCAAGCCCGGAACTCTGCATGTGCAGCTTCGCGACTTCGATGTTCGTGGTGGAGGGATCGGCGCCGACCACATCGGCCCCAAGGCGCGCCATGGGTTCGCTCAGGAGGCCGCCGCCGCAACCGATGTCGAGGAAGCGCAGGCCCTTGAAGGCCTCGGGAGACTTCGGATCCCGGCCGAATTTTTCGCAGACGGTTTCCTTGATATAGGCGAGGCGAACCGGACTGAACTTGTGCAGGGGACGGAACTTGCCGGTCGGGTCCCACCAGTCGGCCGCCATGGCCGAAAAACGGGCAACCTCTGCATCGTCGACGGTGCCGGCGCTTTGGGCGGTCGCGTCACTCATGTCGGTACCTTTCCTCAGGGCGCTGCCTGAATGTCTTAATATATCGCCGAGAACTTGAAGCTCGGTGGCGTTTTGTCAAGACGCCCTGTTGCGGCGAATGACCTGTGCCTGTATGTGTGTCGCCCGATCCGCCGGGCGCGGTCAGCGCTCTCGTTCCTTTCATGAAAAGACTACGACCACAATGGCGCGACTGGTAATGAAATTTGGCGGCACATCCGTCGCCGACCTGGACCGCATCCGAAATGTGGCCCGACATGTGAAACGCGAAGTCGACGCAGGCCATGAGGTGGCGGTGGTCGTCTCCGCCATGGCCGGCCAGACCAACAAGCTGGTGGATTTTTGCCGCGCGGCTTCTTCGCTCCACGATGCCCGAGAGTATGATGCCGTCGTCGCTTCGGGCGAACAAGTGACCTCGGGGCTGCTGGCAATCGTGCTTCAGGATATGGGAGTCAACGCCCGCTCCTGGCAGGGCTGGCAAATCCCGATCAAGACCGACGCGAGCCACGGGGCGGCCCGGATCACGGATATCGACGGCAGCCTGCTGATCGAGCGGATTTCCCAGGGCCAGGTTGCGGTTTGCGCCGGTTTCCAGGGGATTTCCCCGGATAACCGGATTTCCACGCTCGGCCGGGGCGGCTCCGATACCAGCGCGGTGGCGATTGCCGCCGCGATCAAGGCGGACCGCTGTGATATCTATACCGATGTCGACGGGGTCTATACGACCGATCCGCGTATCGTGCCCAAGGCGAAGCGCCTCGACCGGATCTCCTTCGAGGAGATGCTGGAAATGGCATCGCTCGGTGCAAAGGTTCTGCAGGTCCGTTCGGTCGAGATGGCCATGGTTCATGGCGTGGGCACTTTCGTGCGCTCCAGCTTCGACGACCCGGATGCGCCGCAGATCGGTGTCGGCAATCTTCCCCCTGGAACCCTTATTTGCGACGAGGACGAACTCGTGGAACAGCAAGTTGTGACCGGCATCGCTTTTGCCAAAGACGAAGCCCAGATTTCGATTCGCGACGTGGCCGACAAGCCGGGCGTGGCCCATTCGGTCTTCGGTCCTCTGGCCGACGCACATATCAACGTCGACATGATCGTCCAGAACATCTCGCCGGACGGCAAGACGACGGACATCACCTTCACCGTGCCGGAAACCGATTACCAGCGCGCGATCAAGGTTCTGGAAGATAACCGCCAGGTCATCGGTTTCCAGAATCTGGAAGGCGCGACGGATGTGGTCAAGGTGTCGGTGATCGGCATCGGCATGCGGTCCCATGCGGGCATCGCCGCCCAGTGTTTCCGCGCGCTTGCGGAAAAGGGCATCAACATCCGCGCCATTACCACATCGGAAATCAAGATCTCCGTTCTGATCGATTCTGCCTATACGGAACTTGCAGTCAGGACTCTCCATTCGCTATACGGATTGGACGGATAGAACGGTCCGGCAAAGGCAAAGGGGCCGAAAAGGCTCTCCGTTTGCCGACAATGCGAACCTGACGGGGTAGGCGATGCGCAGCAACCTGGCCGGTCCGCGCCTGTTGCTCCGCAGGCTCCGCGAGGTCATGGCGGAGCCGATCACGGCGCAGGAGCGGCTCGACAAGATTGTGGTCCTGATCGCGGCGAATGTGGTCGCCGAGGTGTGCTCCGTCTATATCCTGCGGGCCGATGGAGTGCTGGAACTCTATGCCACGGAAGGCCTGAAAGCCGAGGCCGTTCACCAGGCGTCGCTTCGGGTCGGGCAGGGCCTTGTCGGCCTGATCGCGGCGGAGGCCCGTCCGCTCAATCTTCCCAACGCCCGCGCCCATCCGGGCTTTGCCTATCTCCCCGAAACGGGCGAGGAAGAATACAATTCCTTCCTCGGCGTGCCGATCCTGCGCGCCGGCCGGACGCTGGGCGTCCTGGTCGTACAGAACAAGTCGCACCGGACCTACCTCGAAGATGAAGTAGAGGCGATGCAGACCACGGCAATGGTCATTGCCGAAATGGTCGCCGCCGGCGAACTCGAGGCGATCGCCCAGAAAGGAACCGGCCTCGACCTGTCGCGCCCGATCCATGCGATCGGTGTCGCGCTCTCCGAAGGTGTCGGTCTCGGCCATGTGGTGCTGCACGAGCCCCGCGTCGTGGTCACCAACCTGATTGCCGAAGACACGGACAAGGAGAGCCACCGGCTCGAGGCGGCCATCAACCGGCTGCGCCTGTCCATCGACGATCTCCTGTCCAGCGGCGAAATCGCGGCGATCGGCGAGCACAGGGACGTGCTCGAGGCCTACCGGATGTTTGCCAACGACCGGGGCTGGATCCGCAAGATCGAAGAGGCGATCCGCAACGGCCTGACGGCCGAAGCCGCGGTCGAAAAGGTCCAAAGCGACATGCGTGCGCGTATGCTGCGCCAGACCGATCCCTATCTGCGCGAACGGCTGCATGATCTCGATGATCTTGCCCATCGCCTGATCCGCGAGCTGATGGGGCGCCAGCACGGCCCGCTGGCATCGGAACTGCCGCAGGATGCCATCATTGTGGCCCGCAACATGGGGGCGGCGGAACTGCTCGACTACGGCCGTGACCGGATTCGCGGTCTCGTCCTGGAAGAAGGCGGCCCGACCAGCCATGTGACCATCGTTGCCCGGGCCCTGGGTATTCCGACCGTCGGCCAGGTGGACGACATCGTCAGCCTGGCGGATGCGGGCGATGCCATCATCGTCGACGGCGAGGCCGGCGAGGTCTATCTGCGTCCGGCCACGGATGTCGAGAACGCCTATGCCGAAAAAGTCCGGTTCCGGGCGCGGCGCCAGGCGCAATACCGGCGCCTGCGCAACAAGCCGTCCGTCACCAAGGACGGTGTGGAGATCTCCCTGCAGATGAATGCCGGGCTCCTGGTAGATCTGCCGCATCTGGCGGAGGCCGGGGCCGCCGGCGTCGGGCTGTTCCGGACCGAACTGCAATTCATGGTCGCCTCGTCGTTCCCGCGCATGCGCGAGCAACAGGCGCAGTATGAGCAGGTGCTCGATGCCGCGGACGGGAAGCCGATCACGTTCCGCTCGCTCGACATCGGCGGCGACAAGGTGCTGCCCTATCTGCGCGCCATTCAGGAGGAAAACCCGGCGATGGGCTGGCGCGCCCTGCGTCTCGGCCTCGACCGGCCCGGATTGCTCAGGACGCAGATGCGGGCGCTGCTCAAGGCGGCCGCCGGCCGCGAGCTGAAACTGATGTTCCCGATGGTCGCGGAAGTGGACGAGTTCCTGAAGGCCAAGAGCCTGGTGGAGCGCGAGATCAAGCACCTGCGGCGCCATAATCACGCCGTGCCGGAGACGATCCGGCTCGGGGTCATGATCGAGGTGCCTTCCCTCCTGTTCCAGCTGGACGAACTTCTGCACCACGTCGACTTCGTTTCGGTCGGCTCCAACGACCTGTTCCAGTTCTTTTGTGCTGTCGATCGCGGCAACACACGGGTCTCCGAGCGGTTCGATCCGATCAATCTGGCCTTCCTGAGGGCGCTCAAGACCATTGTGGATGCGGCGAACAGGGCCCATATCCCTGTGACCCTGTGCGGCGAACTGGCCGGGCGTCCGCTGGAAGCCATGGCGCTTATCGGTCTTGGCTACCGGGATCTTTCCATGTCGCCCGCCTCTCTGGGGCCGGTCAAGGCCATGCTTCGTTCGCTCGATGCCGGGCGGCTGTCGGCCCGGCTTCTGCCGCGCCTGGAACCCGGACATCCGGAAACGAATATCCGCGAATTCCTGTTGCGCTTTGCATCCGATATGGATGTGGCGCTTTAGCTGAGACCATTTCAAGACCAACCAGGCCCTTTCGCAAAGAGGCTGTGAAGGAGACAGGCGCTTATGCTGGCGCGTAACAAGCTCGATACATTGTTGGACCGGTTCGCCGAGATCGAGCACCAGATGTCCGCCAACCCGGACCCGCAGACCTATGTGAAGCTGTCCCGGGAATATGCCGGGCTGGAACCGCTGATTTTCAAGATCCGGACCTATCTGAAGGCCCAGGACGATCTGGCGGATACGGAAGCCATGCTGTCGGATCCGGATACGGACGCGGAGATGCGTGAGCTTGCCGAAGCCGAGCGTGACGAGCTTGAGCAAAATCTGGAGACCCTGACGCAGGACGTCCGGATCGGTCTGCTGCCGAAGGATGCGGCGGATTCCAACGACGCCATTCTGGAAGTCAGGGCGGGGACCGGCGGAGACGAGGCGGCGCTTTTTGCCGGCGACCTGTTCCGTATGTACCAGCGCTATGCGGAGCTGCACGGCTGGAAGGTGGAGGTCCTGTCGGCCAGCGAAGGCGAGGTCGGCGGCTACAAGGAAATCATCGCGGCCGTATCGGGTGAAAACGTCTTTGCGCGGCTGAAATTCGAATCCGGCGTTCACCGGGTGCAACGGGTGCCGGCCACCGAATCGGGCGGCCGGATCCATACCTCGGCTGCGACCGTCGCCGTGCTGCCTCAGGCCGAGGACGTGGATGTGGATATCCAGGACAGCGACCTGCGGATCGACACCTTCCGGGCTTCCGGCGCCGGCGGGCAGCATGTGAACACCACGGATTCGGCGGTTCGCATCACCCATATTCCGACCGGGATCGTTGTCGCCGTCCAGGACGAGCGGTCCCAGCACAAGAACAAGGCCCGGGCCATGCAGCTTCTAAGGGCGCGGATCTACGACGAGGAGCGCGAACGCGCGGCAAGCGAACGCACCGAGGCCCGCAGGCTCCAGGTCGGCTCGGGCGACCGGTCGGAACGGATCCGAACCTACAATTTTCCGCAAGGGCGCGTGACCGATCACCGGATCGGGCTGACGCTCTACAAGCTGGACCAGATCATATCTGGCGAAGCGCTGGACGAGGTGATCGATGCCCTGATCATGGATCACCAGGCCTCGCTGCTGGCTGCCGAAGAAGTTTGACCATGAAAATCGGCGCGCTCGTTCGCGAAATCAGGGACCGGTTTCGCGATAAAGGCCTGGAGACCGCCGATCTCGATGCGCGGCTTCTGGTTGCCGATGCTCTGGATATGGATGTATCGGCCGTCATTCTGCATGCCGATGACGAGGCTTCCGAAGACGCCTGCGGCAAGGCACGGGTGCATTGCGAAAAACGGCTTTCCGGCATGCCGGTCGGGCGCATTCTCGGGCGCCGGGAATTCTGGGGCCTCGAGCTTGGTCTCAACGCGGAAACGCTGGAGCCGCGGCCGGATACGGAAACGCTTGTCGAGGCGGTGCTCGCCCGGACGCCGCGGGACGCGGCATTTGCATTTGCCGACATCGGCACCGGTACCGGAGCGATCGCGATCGCGCTTTTGTCCGAACGCGCGAATGCTTTCGGACTGGCTGTGGATATTTCCGGAACGGCGCTCACATGTGCGGCGGAGAATGCGGCAAGGCTGGGTGTCGGTCGCCGCCTGCTTTGTGTTCAAGGCGATTACTGTGCCGCACTCGGATCCGGTTTCGACTGGATCGTCAGCAACCCGCCCTACATTCGGACCGCGGTCATCGAAGGGCTTGGTGCGGAGGTTCGCGAGCATGATCCCAGACGCGCGCTCGACGGGGGGGGCGACGGCCTGGATGCCTATCGTTCCATCGTCGAACAGTCGGCAAGCTGCCTTAACGTCAACGGCCGAATCGCCCTCGAAATCGGCTTCGACCAGGCCGAATCTGTTGCGTCGCTGCTCGGCGAGTACGGGTTTTTTGATATTGAAATCATTCACGATCTTGCCGGAAACGACCGTGTCCTTGTTGCAAAGCGAAACAAAATCCGGCCGTTTTAAGCCTATGATGAAAAAGCGCTTGGAAATCCGGACAGAAACGGTTAGGTTCACCTCGCCGAGACCGGAATATGTGATCAGCGAACTGCGGAGCACGCCCATCCGGCAACGTGGGGACAGACGCTTGAGCGTTTTGGAATTCGTTGCATACAGGATGACCCGGACCCTTCGGACTGTCGCAGAAACTAGCGAGCGCATCGGTTGCTGACCGATAGGGCAGAACTTGTGTGGTCGTTTCAGATGACAGGCGCTAACCTTCACGGTTGGTTTCGGCATCTTTTTCGTATCGGTATTACAGAATTCCGATGATGGGCCGGCGTTAAGCAGGCCGCCGTTCTTTAAGAGAAAACGGCAGGATGAGACCAGGAAATCAAAACAACAAGCGCATGCGTGGGCGCGGCCGCAAAGGGCCGAATCCGTTAAGCCGGAGCTATGAATCGAATGGCCCGGACGTAAAGATCCGCGGAACTGCACTGCATATCGCAGAAAAGTACCAGCAGCTCGCCCGGGATGCGCAAGCATCCGGCGACCGGGTCATGTCTGAAAACTATCTCCAGCACGCAGAGCATTATCTGCGGATTGTTGCTGCCGCCCAGGCGCATTTGCAGCCTGCCGCGCAGAGCAGCCGTGCGGACGGAGATGATGCCGGCCAGGAGACCGCATCCGGTTCCGCCATGAACGGCACAACCGACCGGCGCGACCACGCGGCGGGTGCTTCCGGCGATATGATGGGCGAGGACAGTCCGCAGCCCTATATCGAGAACATGCCGCTCATCGATCCCTCGGGTCGGGTCAACGGTCATGCTTCCGAAGCCGGTGAGGAAAGCGACGAGGAAGCGAAGCCCCGACGGCGCGCGCGGGGGACCCGCGGACGCGGTGCCAAGCCGGAAGCGGCTGAAGCCACCGGCGACGCGGACGCTGCTTCCGCCCGGTCGGGAGAGACCGGTGACGACGATGAGGCTCCCAAGCCGAGAGCCCGCCGGGCACCGCGTGCGCGCCGGGCGAAGCCGGCCGAAGAAGGTGCTGATGCTGAGGCCGTTGCGGCCGGCGAGTAAGGTCAGCCCTGATCAAGCTGCAAGATGTAAAACGGCGTCCTTGAGGGCGCCGTTTTCTTTTGGCATGTGTACTTGAAAAATATCGTCGGCTCCCTCTTTTGTTGTCATTTTGCAACACTATATCGGAGGAGCGGGGCTCAACGAGACCGCGCAGAGGCCTGGATCCAGGATCTGCATTCCGAAATCATCGGCCATGCTTCGGGTGGTTCAGATGGCAAGGAGGAAAAGCATGAATTTTGAAAAATACACTGAGCGGGCTCGGGGTTTCGTACAGTCGGCTCAGACCTACGCTCTTGGCCAGGGCCATCAGCAATTTACGCCGGAACATGTGCTCAAGGTTCTCCTCGACGATCCGGAAGGAATGGCCAGCGGCCTGATCGATCGCGCCGGCGGCCAGGCGAAGGCCGCCCAGGCCGAGGTCGAGCGTCTTCTAGAAAAAATGCCGAAAGTGTCCGGCGGTAGCGGCCAGCTCTATCTGGCGCCCGCCACGGCCCGTATCTTCGATCAGGCGGAAAAGATCGCCGAAAAGGCCGGCGACAGCTTCGTGACGGTCGAGCGTCTTCTGCTGGCGCTTGCCATGGACAGCGACAGCGAAGCCGGAAAGCTTCTGAAGAAAGCGGGCGTGACGCCCAACGGCCTGAACGAGGCGATCAACGCGCTTCGTCAGGGGCGGACCGCCGACAGCGCAACGGCTGAAAACCAGTATGACGCGCTGAAGAAATACGCGCGGGACCTGACCCAGGTCGCTCGCGACGGCAAGCTCGATCCGGTGATCGGCCGGGACGAGGAAATCCGCAGGACGATCCAGGTCCTGTCGCGGCGCACCAAGAACAATCCGGTCCTGATCGGCGAACCCGGCGTGGGCAAGACCGCAATCGCGGAAGGCCTGGCGCTTCGGATCGTCAACGGCGACGTGCCCGAATCCCTGAAGGACAAGCGGTTGCTGGCCCTGGACATGGGCGCGCTGATCGCCGGTGCCAAATATCGCGGCGAATTCGAGGAACGCCTGAAGGCGATCCTGTCGGAAGTCGAAGCGGCTGCGGGCAGTATAATTCTGTTCATCGACGAGATGCATACGCTGGTCGGCGCGGGCAAGGCGGAGGGTGCAATGGATGCATCCAATCTGCTGAAACCGGCTCTGGCGCGGGGCGAATTGCACTGCGTGGGGGCGACCACCCTCGATGAATACCGCAAGCACGTGGAAAAGGATGCGGCCCTGGCGCGCCGGTTCCAGCCGGTCTTCGTGACCGAGCCGACCGTCGAGGACACGATTTCCATCCTGCGCGGGATCAAGGAAAAGTACGAGCTGCATCACGGGGTCCGGATTACAGACTCGGCCATCGTCGCGGCTGCGACCTTGTCGAACCGTTACATTACCGACCGGTTCCTTCCGGACAAGGCCATCGACCTTATGGACGAAGCCGCGAGCCGGCTGCGCATGCAGGTCGATTCGAAACCGGAAGAACTGGACGAACTCGATCGCCGGATCATCCAGCTCAAGATCGAGCGCGAAGCGCTGAAGAAGGAAGACGACAAGGCCGCCAGGGACAGGCTGGAAAAGCTCGAAAAGGAACTGTCCAACCTTGAAGAGGAATCCGATGCCCTGACCAGACGCTGGCAGGGGGAAAAGGAAAAGCTGAACCTGGAACAGAAGATCAAGGAACAGCTCGATCAGGCGCGGATCGATCTGGAAATCGCGCAGCGGCGTGGAGACCTGGGGAAGGCCGGCGAGCTTGCCTATGGCGTGATCCCGGACCTGGAACGCAAGCTGGAAGAGGCCGAGGAGGCCGAGGACAGCGATGCCATGGTCGATGAGGCGGTCGCGCCGAACCATATCGCGCAGGTGGTGTCCAAGTGGACCGGCATTCCGGTCGACAAGATGCTGGAAGGCGAACGGGAAAAGCTTTTGCGGATGGAAGACGTCCTGGCGACCCGTGTGGTCGGCCAGGCAGAAGCCATCCATGCGGTCTCGACCGCCGTGCGCCGGGCCCGGGCCGGACTGCAGGATCCCAACCGGCCGATCGGGTCGTTCATGTTCCTCGGCCCGACCGGCGTGGGCAAGACCGAGCTGACCAAGGCGCTGGCAAGTTTCCTGTTCGATGACGACAGTGCGATGGTGCGGATCGACATGTCGGAGTTCATGGAAAAGCATTCCGTGGCCCGGCTGATCGGTGCCCCTCCCGGCTATGTCGGTTATGAGGAAGGCGGCGTCCTGACGGAGGCCGTCCGCCGCAGGCCGTACCAGGTCGTCCTCTTCGACGAGGTCGAAAAGGCGCATGGCGATGTCTTCAACGTGCTGCTGCAGGTGCTCGACGACGGCCGTCTGACCGATGGTCAGGGCCGGACCGTGGACTTCCGCAACACGCTGATCATCATGACGTCGAACCTGGGGGCCGAATATCTGGTCAACCAGCCGGAAGGCGAGGACTCCGATGCGGTCCGGGATCAGGTCATGGGCGCGGTGCGGGCGCATTTCCGCCCCGAGTTCCTGAACCGTCTCGACGAGATCGTCCTGTTCCATCGCCTGCAGCGGTCGCAGATGGCTGCCATCGTCGCGATCCAGCTGGAACGGCTGCGGGCTCTCCTGACCGATCGCAAGATCACCCTGGAACTGGATGACGGTGCTCTCGGCTGGCTCGCCCAGAAAGGTTACGATCCGGCCTATGGCGCCCGGCCGCTGAAGCGGGTGATCCAGAAGGACGTCCAGGACCCGCTGGCGGAAAAACTGCTGGCCGGTGACATCGTCGACGGGCAAACGGTCGAAGTGACCGCCGGCGGCGACCGGCTGCTGTTTTCCACCCGGGACAGTTCCGCCGCTGCGGCCTGATCCCATTCCGCAAGAACAGAAAAAGCCGGCCAATCATGGCCGGCTTTTTTGTCGTTAATGCATGAGCAGTTCCGGGGAGCCGCAGCCTTACTGGACAGCGGATGCGACCCTGGAAGGACGCCGGGCCTGATCCAGCAGGGCGTCGATCCTGAGGCGCTCGGTTTCGAACTGGGCCAGCATGTCGCCTTCAAGCACACGGCCGCGCGGCAGGCGGATCCGCATCGGATCCACGTAACGGTCGTTGACCTTGACCTCGTAGTGCAGGTGCGGGCCGGTCGAAAGGCCGGTCGAACCCACGTAGCCGATGATCTGTCCCTGGCGCACCTGGACGCCTTCGTGAATGCCCTTGGCGAAGCCGGACTGGTGATTGTAGGTCGTGATGTAGCCATTGGCATGACGGATCTCCGTCCGCCGGCCATATCCTGAACTCCAGCCGGCCTTGATGACCGTGCCGTTGCCGGCCGCCATGATCGGCGTTCCGCGCGGGGCGGCCCAGTCCACACCGGTGTGCATCTTGGAATAGCCGTGGATCGGGTGCTTACGCATGCCGAAGCCGGACCGGAACCGGCCTTCGGGGACCGGTTTTCGCATCAGGAATTTCTGGGCGCTCTGGCCGTTTGAATCATAATAGTCGATCACGCCGTCGTCGGGCGTGCGGAACCGGTAAAACCGCCGTTTGGTGGAGCCGGTATCGAGTGAGGCGTAGAGGACTTCCGGCGGGCTGTCGGTGTCCTTGTCCGCGTCGGCGTAGAAGATTTCGATGGAATCGCCGGGCTGGACCCTGGAATTGAAATCGACGTCGAAGGAGAAGACCCGGATGAGTTCCTCGATCAGCGGCTCCGGCATGTCCTGTTCCAGGGCCGTCTGGTAGATGCTGTCATAGATTGCCGGTGTCGGGCCGCCATAGGAAATACGGTCGGCTTCGGCGAATGCATCGGCCAGGAAGGTCGTCGGCGCCTTGGCCTTGACATAGGCACCCGTATCGGACCGGGCGACCGTCGCCTTGTGAACCGTATCGGAGTAGAGGCTGATGCGTTCCGGACGCATGCGGCCGGTCTTCGGGCTCGGCGCATAGGCGATACGGAGCCGCTGGCCGGCCACCAGCTGATCAATGCCGTAGGTGTTGATGAAGGCGTTCTGGATCAGCTCGGCTTCTTCCTGGGTCGCATCATTATCGAGCAGGACATCCGAGATGGCGCTGTCTTCGGAAATGGGAACGATTTTCTCGTCCATCCCGGCGTAACGGGTTTCGTCGTCCTTCTTGGAAATGAAGGACACATTTTCCGGGGTGATGCGAACCGCCAGTCGGGCGTATTCGGGCTGGCGGGCGAGATTGAAATCGAAGCGACCCGGGTCGACGATCGACTTCGCCGCCGTTTCCACGGTGCTGTCTGCAAGGAAGCGCGCGGTCTGACGAACGCTTTTTTCAACCTCGGATTCGTCGGGCGTCTCATCCAGATCGATCGAGGCGCTGTCTTCCGGGAACGACCTCAGGCTGATGCTGACTTCGCCTTCGACCTTCGCGCCGTAGTCGGCGTTGGAGAATATGGATTCCGTCGCCAGTCTTTTCGGTTCGACCTGGACATCGGAGAACATGTCGAGCGGATTGAAGGGCGGGATGACGTCGGTCAGGTCGGCATTTTTGCGGGTCGCCAGGCTGGAACTGATCAAGACGTAGGGGCGAACCCGAATATGTTCCCGGTCGCCCTCGCGTGTGACCACATTGACCGGGATGACCTGCCTGTTGGCATATTCCTCTGCTGTCCGGATCACCCGGTCGCCCTTGGCCCCCGGTCCGCCCGACGGCGGTGCGAACTGGGCATTGCCGGCATACTGGTCAGGGTTGGGCGCGGCGGTGACGCTGTATTGTCCGTCGAGGGCGGCGAACAAGGCGCCGCCCATCAGGACAAGAGACGTGATCCCGGTCAGGACCGAGCCCGTCAGCCACCGGAGCGAGACGTTTTTCCGGTCGGGCAGAACCTGGCGTTCGTCATAGACCACCAGGGGCGGAATATCACCGAGATCGACCGTCGAATGGTGGTGCGTATGAAAAGGGCCAAAATGCATTTCGCGGCTCAGGTTCCTCGCAGTCGCATGAAGACATGTCGAAAGATCGTCATGCGCATCCGAACGGTTTTTACAGGTGCAGGCGAAAAATGCCGATTTGTTGGCTATCCGTCAATCTGCAGCACGGGTAAAGATGTCTTTGTTGTCAGCTTCATAAGCCTGACGGTCTTATTTTCGAACAATCGGGCCAATATGGGGCAGAGCTGCCGGAGAAGGCCGCTTTATATATATAGACCCACTGATGGATGTTCCTGACCGGTGCGGATGGGCGTTTCCCAGGGGCGCAATACCGGTTTCGGCCAGGTCTATCGGGGTCGTCCGCCGTCTCCGGTCGGGGTCCTGAAAAAAACTTCCAAAAGTTTTCTGCCGAGGTACCGGTGCCGACAGGGTTCACGGGATTAAGCTCCCGGAAACCCGCCGTTTTTCGAGTGTGGCTGTCTGTGTGAATCTTTTTTGACAAAGGTTGTTGACTCGGAATGGGCCCCTGCGTATAACCCCCTCCATCGACGGCGGCGCTGCGGCCAACGCGGTGCCAGCGCCTGTCGGTTCTACCAGACAACTGGACGTGACAAAGCTCTTCGGGGCAAACACTAAAGTCGTCGCTAGTCCTTGGAAACAGGGGCGAAATTCGCAAGTATCGCGAATTGTTCTTTGACAATTTGATTATTGAAGGAAGGGAAGCGTGGACGGCGTTGTTCTTGCGGAGCTGGAGCTTTAGGGCTCTGGTTTTGAGAGGAAGTTACGCAGGTACGCTGATCTTCTAGACAGGAAGCCG
>NZ_JABFCZ010000032.1 GCF_014692675.1 Roseibium aggregatum
GTGGGGAACTGGGAGGGGGATGTCCTGCTGCGGCAAGAAGACGACCTGGGTCTTTGTTCAAAAAGGGCGAATCGCACGCGTTGGCGTGCGATCCGGTCAATATAGTACACAAGCGCCGGAAAGCGTTCTAATAGTGTCTCGGTTCTGACATTTGCAACCCCTTTGCTGCAGGCGCTGGAGCAAATGTCAGAATCATAAGAGCCACTAAATAAATATATGATTCTAGTGGAGCTTTTGAATTTGACATTTGAAGCATGAGCTTGGCCGCAAGCAGGGTTCAAATGTCAAATTCGCGCCACTAGTGGCGTTCCGGCAGGTACTCGTCCTCGGCCAGATCCGAGAAGCGGGTGAACTCGCCCTGGAAGTGCAGGTTCGCGGTCCCGGTCGGACCATGGCGCTGCTTGGCGATGATGACTTCCGCCTTGCCCTTCACCCGCTCCAGCTTGTCCCGCCAGACCTCGTGTTCCGGCGAGCCTTCCTCCGGCTCGGTCTTCGACAGGTAGTATTCGTCGCGGTAAACGAACATGACCACGTCCGCGTCCTGCTCGATGGAGCCGGATTCGCGAAGGTCGGAGAGCTGCGGCCGCTTGTCGTCGCGCGATTCCACCTGACGGGAAAGCTGTGACAGGGCGATGATCGGCACGTTCAGCTCCTTGGCGAGCGCCTTAAGGCCCGTGGTGATCTCGGTGATTTCCTGAACGCGGTTGCCGGCGCTCTTCTGGGAACCGGTGAGCAGCTGGATATAGTCGACCACGATCATGTCGAGGCCGCGCTGCCGTTTCAGCCGGCGGGCGCGGGCGACGAGCGAGGCGATCGAAATGCCACCGGTCTGGTCGACATGAAGCGGGACCGTCTGCATGTGCTGGGCAGCGGCCGCGAGTTTCTCGAAATCGGCTTCGGAGATGTCGCCGCGCCGGATTTTCGAGGAGGAAATTTCCGTCTGCTCGGAAATGATACGGGTGGCGAGCTGTTCGGCCGACATTTCCAGCGAGAAAAAACCGACGACCCCGCCGTTGACCGTCTTCAGTGAGCCGTCGGGCTGTTCCTCCGCCTGATAGGCCTGTGCGATATTATAGGCGATGTTCGTGGCAAGCGACGTCTTACCCATGGCAGGCCGACCGGCCAGAACGATCAGGTCCGAGGGCTGCAATCCGCCCATCAGCCGGTCCAGATCGATCAGGCCGGTCGAAATGCCGGAAAGCGCGCCTTCCCGGTTATAGGCCGCGTGGGCCATTTCGATGGTTTCGGTCAGCGCGTCGGAAAAGCTGACGAAGCCGCCTTCATTGCGCCCGGTTTCCGCAAGTTCGAACAGGCGCCGTTCCGCATCGTCGATCTGCTGGGACGGGGGCACGTCGATCGGTGCGTCGAAGGCGATGTTGACCATGTCCTCGCCGATCCGGATCAGGTTCCGGCGCAGGGCCAGGTCGTAGATCGTGCGGCCGTAGTCTTCCGCATTGATGATGGAGGCCGCATCGGCGGCAAGGCGCAGCAGAAACTGGGTCGCCGACAGGTCCGCGATCTTGGCTTCGGCGGGAAAAAAGGTCTTGAGCGTGATCGGCGAGGCGGTCTTGCCCGCGCGGATCAACTGGCCGATCTTCTCATAGATGTCCTGATGCGGCGGGACGAAGAAGTGATACGGCTCCAGGAAATCCGAAACCCGGTAGTAGGTTTCGTTATTGACCAGGATGGCACCCAGCAATTGTCGCTCGGCCTCCGCATTATGCGGTGCCATGCGTTGTGCAGCGGCTTCCGTTTCGACCGATTGCAATGTGCCTTTCATGATGTCCCCCGATGACCTTGCACACTGGGTCTACAGGTAATTGCGGCACGGCTTCAAGGATTCAAAACGGGCATTTCCCATTATGTGATCAGGCTCAAAATCAACGGGGATATCCGCCCTTGGACCTTGACGGAACGGCTTAAAAAAGACTCTTGCAGCCGCGCAAAGTGAGCACTTTGTTTTTATTGTAAAAATTATCAGGTTAAACGAAAACCGCATGCGCATGAGTGCGTTCATACCGGTAATTCGCAACATGCTGCGCCGCAAATATCCTGTTGCAAGGCAACGGATCGGCCATTCGGCCAAAAAGAAAGCGGCGCTTTTTCAAGCGCCGCTTCCTCAATCTTCAAAGCTGTCGAAAAAGGCCGCTCAGGCTTCTTCTTCGGCCGCTGCTTCTTCGGTGGCTGCGGCTTCGCCGCCCTCGGCGATTTCGCCTTCGCCTTCACCTTCTTCTTCGTCTTCCTCGAATTCGAAGATGTCCTGTTCAGGCGCGGTCAGGTCTTCACCAGCGGCCTGGCGGACGGCTTCGTCCTCGGAGCGGGCAACGTTCACGGTGACGCCGACTTCGACTTCCGGGTGCAGCTGGATCAGGACGTTGTGCAGGCCGATCGTCTTGATCGGAGTGCGCAGTTCGACCTGGCCGCGGGCAACGGTGAAGCCTGCCGCGGTCAGACCGTCGGCAATGTCGCGGGTGGAAACGGAGCCGTAGAGCTGACCGGTTTCGCCGGCGGACCGGATCATGATCATGGATTCGCCGTCGAGCTTTGCGGCAACCGCTTCAGCTTCCTGGCGACGCTCCAGGTTACGGGCTTCGAGCTGGGCGCGTTCGTTTTCGAAGCGCTGCATGTTGGCCTTGTTGGCGCGCAGAGCCTTGCCCTGAGGCAGAAGGAAGTTACGGGCATAGCCGTCGCGCACGCGGACGGTGTCGCCCATCTGGCCGAGCTTGGCGATACGCTCAAGAAGAATGACTTGCATGGAATTGCTCCTGACTGTCCCGCCGGCGCGTTCCGGCTGGCGGTTAGAGGCCGATCACATTTGCGTCCCGCGGCCCCAGTTCGGGCGGCCCGGACGGATCCGGGCCGAAGAGCTCGTCAAGCGAGCTTAGCTGATCACAAACGGCAGCAGGCCGAGAAGGCGTGCGCGCTTGATGGCACGGGCCAGTTCACGCTGCTTCTTCGCAGAAACGGCGGTGATACGGCTCGGAACGATCTTGCCGCGTTCGGAAATGTACCGCTGCAGCAGACGGATGTCCTTGTAGTCGATCTTCGGAGCGTTGGCACCGGAGAACGGGCAGGTCTTCCGGCGACGGAAGAACGGACGGCGGCTCGGAAGCTGTGCAATATCAACCATGATCTCTTACTCCGCTTCACGGCGAGGAGCGCGTTCGCCCCGATCGCCACCACGATCACCACCACGTCCACCGCGATCGCCACCGCCGAAACGGTCGCCACGGCCACCGCGATCACCACGATCGCCGCCACGGCGGTCGTCACGGTCGCGCTTCTGCATCATTGCAGACGGCTCGTCGTCCAGCTCATCGACCTTGAAGGTCATGAAGCGCAGAACGTCTTCGTTCAGGCCCATCTGACGTTCCATTTCGGCAACCGCGGCATGCGGAGCGTCGATGTTCATCAGCGTGTAATGCGCCTTGCGGTTTTTCTTGATGCGGTATGCGAGGGAACGCAGGCCCCAGTTTTCGATCTTGCCGACGGAACCGCCGCCGGTTTCGATCAGACCCTTGAACTGCTCGACAAGTTGTTCGACCTGCTGGGCCGAAACGTCCTGGCGTGCCAGGAACACATGCTCATAAAGAGGCATTTGAAGTCGCCTTTCCAGTTTACACAGCGGGAACTGGCGCGAAGCCTCCTCGTGACCCCGGAAAGGTACGAGAATTCTAAAACGAGAGCGGAGACACGGGAAGACGGGTTGTTTTAAGAACCCTGGCGACATGCGCCCTTCCGTTCAGCCCCCGGCCAAGTTCCCGGATGAAGGGCGCTGTATAGCCGTTTTTTGTCCAAAAGCAAGCAGGAACTCTGCTTCCTTGCGAGAAATGTCCCGCGACGGCCTGTTATAATGCATAAATGACCTTCGTCCGGAGGAGGGGCCGTTTTAATCCGGCAGCGCATGGCAGGTTTGAACCGGATTCCGACCGGTTTCGCCTTCCAGGTCTTGACACCGGCGGCAAGTCCGTACCATAGGCTCCCGCCAACGCGCGCGGCTCGGGAGGGCCGATACCTGTATGGACGGCGTTGAGCAATAATCAGGAAGAAGACGGCAAAAGGCGTTCCGAAATGAGCATCGCATTCACTTTTCCAGGTCAGGGCAGCCAGGCAGTCGGTATGGGCAAGGAGCTTGCCGATACCTTTCCGGAAGCGCGGGCCGTATTCGAAGAGGTGGATGACGCGCTCGGGCAGAAGCTGTCCGCGATCATGTGGGAAGGCCCTGAAGACGAACTGACGCTGACCGCCAATGCCCAGCCCGCCCTGATGGCGGTGAGCCTTGCCACGATGAGGGTGCTTGAGGCCAAGGGACTTAATCTTCAAAAGAGCGTCAGCTATGTTGCCGGCCATTCGCTCGGCGAATATTCCGCCCTTGCCGCAGCAGGCAGCCTGGATATCGGAACGGCGGCACGGCTGCTGCGTGCGCGTGGAAATGCCATGCAGACCGCGGTTCCCGTTGGCGTTGGGGCCATGGCCGCTCTGCTCGGCCTCGATTTCGCCGTGGCTCACGAAGTGGCCGAAGAGGCTGCCCAGGGGCAGGTGTGCCAGGCTGCGAATGACAACGCGCCTGGCCAGGTCGTGGTTTCCGGCCACCTGGCCGCTGTTGAACGGGCGATCGAGATTGCCAAGACCAAGGGCGCCCGCCGCTCCGTCCTGCTGCCGGTCAGCGCACCGTTCCATTGCGCCTTGATGGCGCCGGCCGGCATCGCCATGGCTGCGGCGCTCGCGGATGCCGATGTCCGCACCCCGGCCGTTCCGCTGGTCGCCAATGTGCTGGCCAGCGCAATTTCCGATCCGGCCGAAATCCGCCAGCGTCTCGTCGAACAGGTGACGGGTACCGTACGTTGGCGCGAGTCCATCAGCTGGCTCGTGGAACAAGGCGCGGAAACTTTCGTCGAAGTCGGGACCGGCAAGGTGCTTACGGGTATGGTCAGGCGGATTGCACGCGACGCCAACGGCATCGCGGTGAACACGCCGGCGGACATCGATGCGCTGATCGAAACGCTCAACGGCTGACAGCCGGATCCGGCATTGGCCGCTGAATGAACAGAGACTGAGGAAGGAAGCCATCATGTTCACCCTTGAGGGGAAAACGGCTCTGGTTACCGGCGCGACCGGCGGGATTGGCGAGGCGATCGCCCGGGCGCTTCATTCCCAGGGAGCGACCGTGGCCCTGTCCGGCACCCGTGCGGAAAAGCTGGAAGCGCTTGCCGCGGACCTGGGCGAGCGGGCCCATGTCACGCCTGCGAACCTGTCCGACCGTGCCGCCGTGGCGGCCCTCCTGCCGGCAGCCGAAGAGGCCATGGGTTCCGTTGACATTCTCGTCAACAACGCAGGCATCACGCGCGACAACATCTTCATGCGCATGAAGGATGAGGAATGGGATCAAGTGCTGGAAGTGAACCTGACTTCCGGTTTCCACCTGTGCCGGGCCGCCATCAAGGGCATGATGAAGCGGCGCTACGGCCGTATCATCGGTATCACCTCCGTGGTCGGTGTAACCGGCAACCCGGGTCAGACCAACTATGCGGCCGCGAAAGCCGGCATGATCGGCATGTACAAATCGCTTGCGCGGGAAGTCGCCAGCCGCAATATCACGGTGAATGCGATTGCTCCGGGCTTCATTGAAACGGCCATGACGGATGTTCTCAATGACAAGCAGAAAGATTCGATTTTAACGAGTGTACCGGCCGGGCGTCTGGGCACTGCGGACGAAATCGCGGCCGCCGCCGTTTACCTTGCCAGCACCGAAGCCGCCTATGTCACGGGGCAGACCCTGCATGTGAATGGCGGCATGGCCATGATTTAAAAGGTGAATTCGCGAAAGCGGACAAAATGAAATGGGACCGCTTCCGGGCGGTCTCGACTGGCTGGTCAAGGTCAATAAAGTGTGTTACCTAGCCGCCGATTGTTCCCAAGCTTGAGAATTGGTGTATTCCGCCAGACCTTGGGCAGGACGTATTCAGCACCGCGATGTCGCGCCGGAAAGATCTTGAGTTTCAAGTTTTCGGCAGGCCGCGAAGAATAAACAGACTGAAAATCAAGGAAGTGAGAAATGAGCGATATCGCGGATCGGGTTAAAAAGATCGTTGTCGAACACCTCGGCGTTGACGCCGACAAGGTTGTGGAAGGCGCAAGCTTCATCGACGATCTGGGGGCCGATAGCCTCGACACCGTTGAACTCGTCATGGCTTTTGAAGAAGAGTTCGGTGTTGAAATTCCGGACGATGCAGCCGAAACGATCCTGACGGTCGGCGACGCAGTGAAGTTCCTGGAAAAGAACGCCGGCTAAGGCGCTCCGAACCTAAAGAAATGAACGGGCAGACATGGCCGCGGCCGATGTCTGCCCGAAAAAAGCGCGGGTTGCATGAGGCGAGTTGTCGTTACAGGTCTGGGCATGGTGTCTCCGCTTGGCGGAGGTGTCGATGTGTCCTGGAAAAAAATCATCGAGGGCAAAAGCGGTGCCAGGAAGGTGACCAATTTTGCGGTCGACGATCTGGCTTGCCAGATCGCTTGCCAGATCCCGCGTGATCCTTCGGAAGAAGGGGCGTTCAATCCGGACGACTGGATGGACGTCAAGGAACAGCGCAAGGTCGATGACTTCATCGTCTATGCGATGGCCGCGGCCGACCAGGCCATGGCCGACAGCGGCTGGAAGGCCGAAACCTACGAAGACCAGATTCGTGCCGGCGTCCTGATCGGATCCGGTATCGGCGGTCTGCAGGGGATCGAACAGGCAGCGCACACCCTTGCCGACAAGGGGCCGCGCCGGATCAGCCCGTTCTTCATTCCCGGCCGCCTGATCAATCTTGCCGGCGGGTACGTCTCCATCCGCCATGGCCTCAAAGGCCCGAATTCGGCAGTCGTGACGGCATGTTCCACAGGCGCACACGCCATTGGCGATGCGTCCCGCCTGATCGCCTTCGGCGATGCGGACGTCATGGTCGCCGGCGGCACGGAATCGCCGATCTGCCGGCTGGCGCTGGCCGGTTTCGCCGCCTGCCGCGCCCTTTCGACCGGCTTCAACGATGCCCCGGAAAAGGCTTCCCGTCCCTATGACCGCGACCGGGACGGTTTCGTCATGGGCGAAGGCGCCGGTGTGGTTGTCCTGGAAGAGTATGAACACGCGGTGCGCCGCGGTGCCCGGATCTACGCCGAGGTCATCGGTTACGGCATGTCCGGCGATGCCTATCACATCACCGCGCCGTCATCTGACGGCGACGGAGCCTACCGCTGCATGGATGCGGCCCTGCGCCGTGCGGGCATTTCGGCCTCCGACGTCGACTATGTGAATGCGCACGGGACGTCGACGCCCATGGGCGACGAGATCGAACTGGGGGCGATCACCCGGCTTGCGGGCAACGCAGCCAACCGCCTGACCATGTCCTCGACGAAGTCCTCTACTGGCCACCTGCTCGGTGCTGCGGGCGCGATCGAGGCGATCTTCTCCGTTCTGGCGATTCACGACGGCATTGCACCGCCGACCATCAATCTTGAAAATCCGTCGGTCGAAACCGAAATCGACCTTGTGGCGAACACCGCCAAGAAGATGGATATCAACGTTGCATTGTCCAACTCCTTCGGGTTCGGTGGCACCAATGCTTCGCTCGTCTTCCGGAAACTTGCTGCGTAAGCGGGCCGACTATTGCCTCATTGTCGCGGGACAATCGCCCCGCGGCAACGAGACTGCTCCGGCCGTTCCGTAAAATGTGCGTTGCCGGAGGCTGCTGCGGCTTGTAGCTGCGACTGCTTGTATCAGGAGGTTCGATCCATATGGGCATAAAACCGAGAAGCCCGCGCGAAGCAATCCAGCCGGAGCCGGCGCCGGCACCCCCGCCGCGCTCGCGCCATGTGCGCAATCCCATCGTAATTCTGATCAATATGATCATTTTCTTCGCCTTCATGGGCGTCGTGGCTTTCGGTGCAGCCCTGTATTTCGGCAAGCAGGCCTTTGAGGCAGCCGGTCCCTTGAAAACGGACGAGACGGTGATCATCGCCTCCGGAGCAGGCCTTTCCGGTATCATCGACCGCCTGGCTGCGAAGAACGTCATCAACGACGACTGGATCGATCAGCTCGTTTTCAATCTCGGTGTACGCTTTTACAAGAACGCGACCAATCTGAAGGCGGGCGAATATGCCTTTACCGCCGGCGTCAGCATGCATGACGTCATGACCGATCTGGTCGAAGGCAACGCGGTCACCCATGCCGTGACCATTCCCGAAGGCTGGTCGACGGCGCAGGTTCTCGAACGCCTGAAGGAAAACAAGGTTCTCACCGGCGAAATCACCGACGTGCCGGAAGAAGGCGCGCTGCTGCCGGAGACCTATACGTTTACCCGCGGCACGACCCGCCCGGAACTCCTGAACCAGATGAAGAAGGCGCAGACGAAGCTGCTTGCCGAAATCTGGGACCGCCGGGCCGACGGGCTGCCGGTCAAGACGCCGGAAGAACTGGTGATCCTGGCCTCCATCGTGGAAAAGGAAACCGCGAAGGCCGATGAACGGCCCCGGGTGGCCGGTGTGTTCGTCAACCGCCTGAACCGGAACATGCGGCTGGAATCCGACCCGACCATCCTTTACGGCCTTTATGGCGGTGAGGCCTGGCTGAAGGACCGTTCCGCCATCAAGCAGTCGGAGAAAACGGCCGACAACAAATACAACACCTATCAGATCGCCGGCTTGCCGCCGGGGCCGATCGGCAATCCGGGCCGCGCCTCCATGGAGGCCGTCGCCAATCCGTCCCGCACCAACGAACTCTTTTTCGTTGCCGACGGCAATGGCGGGCACGTGTTCTCCGAAACCTATGAGCAACATCAGGCGAATGTCGCCAAATGGCGCAAGGTGGAACGCGAGAAGCGGAAGCGGGAGCAGGAAGCCGCCGAGCAACCGGCTGCCGAGCAACCGGCAGCCGAACAGCCGACGCAGGCGAACTGACGGGAATTGAGTTGGGGGCAGGGCCGGTTTCCGATACTGGTCAGGCCGGTACAGGCGATCGGAGACCGCAATGACACTTGCCAGCATGACGGGCTTTGCCCGCATCCAGGGCGAATCCGGCAATGTCCGCTGGACATGGGAACTCAGGTCGGTCAACGGCAAGAACCTGGATGTCCGGATCCGCATGCCGGCCGGCCTGGAAATTCTGGAGCCGAAGGTCAGGGAGCGGTGCGGCAAGCTGCTTCGCCGCGGCAATGTCACTGCCGGCCTGTCCATGCAGCGCGATCAGGGCGAAGCGGTTCTCTCGATCAATCAGAATGCGCTCGATGCGGTTCTGGCGGCAATCGACCTTCTGAAGGCCCGTTTGCCCGATGTGCCGCCGCCGAGCCTGGACGGCATTCTGGGGCAGAAGGGCGTCTTCGAGCTCAAGGAGCCTGAGGACGACGAGGAAACCCGTGAAGCGCTTCACAGCAGCCTGCTGACCACTCTGGACGCCGCTCTCCTGGATCTTGTCGACATGCGTCATACGGAAGGCAAGGAGATCTGCCAGGTCGTGACCGGTCACATCGACAGGATCGCGGACCTGACCGGCCGGGCCGAGGCCCATCCTGCCCGTCAGCCCGAGGCGATCCGCCAGCGTCTTGAAGCGCAGGTGGCGGAACTGCTGGATGCCTCGAACGGACTGCTCGACCCGCAACGTCTTCACCAGGAGGCGGCAATCCTGGCGACCAAGGCGGACATCCGCGAGGAACTGGACCGTCTGCAGGCGCACGTGAAGGCCGTCCGGGAGCTGCTGGCAACGGGAGGCGCGATCGGCCGCCGCCTCGACTTCCTTGCACAGGAATTTAACCGAGAGACGAATACATTGTGCTCCAAGTCCAATGATGTCGAACTCACATCTATCGGGCTCGATCTGAAGTCGGTGATCGACCAGATGCGCGAGCAGATCCAGAATCTGGAGTAGGCGGATGTCTGAAACCAATCCCGGTACGATCGTGAGTGCCGACAAGGCGGACCAGGAGCGCCGCGGTCTGATGCTGGTGCTGTCGTCACCCTCCGGCGCCGGCAAGTCGACCATCGCCCGGCTGCTTCTGGAGCAGGAAGACAATCTGGAACTGTCGATCTCGGTGACCACGAGGCCGCGCCGCAGCAGCGAGGTCCATGGCGTTCATTACAATTTTCTCGAGCCGAAACAGTTCGAGAAGATGAAGGAGCACGACGAGTTGCTGGAATGGGCCGAGGTGCACGGCAACTATTATGCAACGCCGCGCGGTCCGGTCGAAGAGGCGATTCAAAACGGACGGGATATCCTGTTCGACATCGATATCCAGGGCACCTTCCAGCTTTACGAGAAGATGCGCGAGGACGTGGTGTCGGTGTTCATCCTGCCGCCATCCATCGCCGAAATGAAATCCCGCCTGCACCGCCGGGCCGAGGATACCGAAGACGTCATCCTGAAGCGGCTGGAAACGGCCGTGGGCGAGATGAAGCACTGGTCGGAATACGATTACGTCGTCGTCAATGACGATCTGGAGCGGGCCTTGGGCAACGTTCGGGCGATCCTGCGGGCGGAACGGCTGAAACAGAAACGCTCGCCGGCGATCGGTCCGCTGATCGACGGAATGGTGCAGGACCTCGAAGACGCACTGAAGGGCGGCGCCTGAGGGCTACTTTGAAGCGCCGCGCTTCAGCTGTGCCTCAAACACATTCGCAAGGCGGACGAAGCCCGAAACGTCGATTTCCTCGGCCCGGGCCGTCGGCTTGAGCCCGGCCGCCTCGATCAGTGCATCGGCCGGCGAGGCGAGGGACTTCAGGCTGGCGCGCAGCATTTTCCGGCGCTGGCCGAAGGCGGCCGCCGTGACTTTCTCCAGCATGCCTAAGGAACACGGCTCGGGAGCCTCGCGCGGCACCAGCTGAACGACCGCCGAAGTCACCTTGGGCGGCGGCGTGAAGGCTTTCGGACTGATGTCGAACAGCATCCGCGCGGAGGTGCGCCATCCAGCAAGCACGCCCAGCCGTCCATAGGCTTTCGAACCCGGTTCGGCGACGATACGCGCGCCGACTTCCTTCTGGAACATCAAGGTCAGCGACGTCCAGAACGGCGGCCAGTCGGGCGTCGTGATCCAGTTGAGCAGAAGCTGGGTGCCGACGTTATAGGGAAGGTTGGCGACGATCTTGACCGGCCCGCCGCCGGTGATCTCAACCGGGTCGAGCGCAAGCGCATCGCCTTCGATGACCTGAAGACGGCCGGGATAGTGGTCGGAGATTTCCGCAAGGGCCGGCAGGCAGCGCCGGTCCTTCTCGACGGCGACAACCCGTTTTGCGCCGCTGGCGAGCAGGGCGCGGGTCAGCCCGCCCGGGCCCGGGCCGATTTCAAGCACGGTGACATCGTCCAGCGGCGCGGCCGCACGGGCAATGCGGGACGTGAGATTGAGGTCCAGGAGAAAGTTCTGGCCGAGCGACTTGCGGGCATCGAGCCCGTGCGTGGAGATGACCTCACGCAAGGGGGGCAGGTCGTCGATCTGACCCATCAGACGCTTCCGGGATTGGCCAGCACCGCAGCCATTCTGACGGCGGCCGCTAAACTGTCGGCACGCGCCGTTCCCGTGCCGGCGAGGGGATAGGCGGTCCCGTGGTCGGGTGACGTCCTGACAAACGGCAGGCCGAGCGTCACGTTGACGGAGTCGTCGAAGCCGATGGTCTTGGCGGGAACGAGAACCTGGTCGTGATACATGCCAAGCACGCAGTCGTAGGCCTTGCGGGCCTCCGGGTGAAACAGCGTATCGGCGGGATGCGGACCGGTTGCGTCGATACCCTCGGCCCGGAGCGCGGCAATGGCAGGCTCGATGACGGTCTGTTCCTCGGTGCCCATGGCGCCGCCTTCGCCCGCATGCGGATTGAGCCCGCAAAGGGCAAGCCGGGGCTTTTCGAAACCGAACCGCCCGACCAGGTCCCTGGCCGTGATCCGGGCCGTCTCGACGATGAGCTCTTCCGTCAATGCGGCGGGAACTTCTTTCAGGGCGATGTGGATGGTCACCGGCACCACCATGAGTTCCGGCCCGGCGATCATCATCACCGGCTTGCAGGGGCCTTCAGACCACATCTCTTCTGCCAGGTGGCCGAGATATTCGGTATGTCCGGGAAAACGGAAACCGGCACCGTAGAGGGCGGACTTGTTGATGGGATTGGTGACAATGCCTGCAGCCCGGCCGTTTTTGATATCCGCGACGCTCTCGCGGATGGAGGCGATCACGTTTTCCGCCGTTTCCCGCTTTTCCATGCCCGGGCAATCGTCGAGCGCCTGTCCGGTCGGCACGACGGGCAGGCACTTGCCGAAATAGCCGGAAGCCTCTTCCGGCTCGACCGCCTGAACCGGGACATCCAGACCGAGCCTTTTGGCGCGGCGGGCCAGGAAGCCCGGATCGGCCCGGACATAGAAGGCCGGCAGACCGAGCTCCTTGCGGGCGCACCAGGCCAGGAGGGTGATGTCGGGACCGATACCGGCGGGCTCGCCGCAAGTGACCGCCAGAGGCGCCTTATGCGAAACCATGCCCTGTTTACCGCTGGACGATCGTTGCGCGAAGTTTCAGTTCCTGCAGATACCTGCGCATGAGCTGTGCGCCTTCTTTCTCGCGCAGCTGGTTTTCCACTTCGGTCCGCGCTGCAAGGTCGGAATTCATCTCGCGCTTGCCGCAAACCGCGACCATCTCAAAGCCGCGGTCGGTCTGTTTCGGCTTCGTGAGGCGCCCGACTTCCGTGCTGGTGATGTCGTCTTTCAGGTCTGCCGGCAATTCGGTTTCAAGGCGGCGCCCGACAGGCTTCAGAACGACTTCATTGAACTGGCCGAGGAGAGTGCCTGCCGTATCGCACCCGGTGAACTCCTTTCGGATCTGCGCGCTTTCCCGCTGCCGCTTTGCCTTGAGCGAAGACGAAGCCTTTTTCGGTACGACCACGATGATCTGTTTCAGGTCGTATTCGACCGAGGTGTTCTTGTCCTTGATGTCCGATTTCTTCAAGGCGGCGACCACTTCGGATTCATCGATCTTTATCTGACTGCGAAACCGGGAGCCGACCACTTTCTGCCAGGCGATCTGCGCCTTGAGCCTGTCCTTGAGCGTGTCCGGATTGACGCCGTTCTTGCGCAGTGCTGCGGACAGTTGCGCCCCGGACATCTTCATGTTCCCGGCGATGGAGGAGTAGGCGCCGTCGACTTCCCTGCTGCTCGGAACGATACCGACACGTTTTGCCTCACCCAGTTTGAGGACATCTTCGATCAGTTCCTGTTCCGCCATGCTGCGGGCGACCGAAACGGGCTTGCGCTGCGTGAGCTGGACCAGCCGTGCGCGTTGATTGATGTCATACGTGGTGATGGGCTGGTCGTTCACGATGACCTTGATCTCGTTCTGAGCCATCGCAGGCCCCTGACCCATGATCAGGCCGATCATCAGCAAGCAGAGTGAGAAAGCGGGAATGCGCATTGAAATCCTGTCCAGGCCGAGGGCTTTGTCTTGTTTATCCGTTTGCGAGCTGCCGAGAGGCCATTCTCCCTTGCGCCCAGAGTTTGCATAAACCGCCCGGTTTTTAAAGGTGTTTGCTAAGTAAACCCGTTAGTTGTGGCCTTAAAGTGGCCCGTGATGATCTCACGCACCATATAAAGCGCCGTTATCGGCAGGTTTTATAGGGCCATCACCTAGTCAGCCAGACCGCTCGAGATCTGGGTGTTGCCGATCGTTCTCAGGCCGATGCGCATATAGAACGTCCGGTTCACCTTGTCGCCATCGTTGCGGCTGCGGTCTTCCGCATAGGAAAGCGACAGGGAGAAACCTTCGTCATCGTAGCCGGCCCCGACGCCATCCTGGACGACATCGGAATTTTCAAGATCGTAGCGCAACAGGCCGAACACCCGCCAGTTGTCCTCCAGGCGAAGGCTTGCCGAACTCAGGACTTCTTCGCGCGGATCCGGAATGCCGAGGTTCGGCTGTGCGGTGAGATAGGCATAGGCCAGCGAGGACGAAAGCGGGCCGTAGCGCGCCGTCGCCTGGGCCTGGAGGCGGCGGAACGCGAAATTGTTTTCGTCCAGGCGCGCCTGCGCACCGACACGCACACCGTGGTTGGTATGCAGATACAGGCTGCTGACGTAGTCCGACTGGCTGGAGGCCAGGCCGGAATCGAGCGTGGCGCCCAGAATATCCGGCATCGCATAGGAGTTCTTGCCGCCGAGCTGGTAGGAGCGGCCGAACAAGGCGCTCATGTAGTAGCCGCTGTCCAGCTGCAGCTTGTAGTTCAGGCCAAGATTCAGGCGCGAGCCACCCTCGGTGCGGTCAAATCCGGAAAACTTGTCCCACTCGAACAGGGTCGTGGCGTCGAACACGATGCTCTGCGCATCCTCGTTCGGCAGCTCGCCGATGCGCTGTTCGTCCGGGCGCACGATCACCTGAGCCACCGGCTCGAGGATCTGGTTGCCGCCCTGGAACGTGGCGATGAACGGATAGCGGTATTCCAGACCGGCCGCGGGCATGGCCCGGCCGACCACGGCATCGCCGGTGAGCGCGTTCACGTTCGGGTCGGCGGAAGCGTTGAAGAACAGGTCGCCCCGCACATAGGCGAATGGCGTGAACGACTGGCCGATCGGATCGATGAAGGTCCTGCGCCAGTTGGTCTGCATGCTCATCCGCGAGAACGTTCCGTCAACGCCGCGGAACCGGTCGACGCCGCTTGCCCGGAACGCATCCGTCTTGGCCCGGGTCAGGGACGTGAAGTTGCTGTTGAAGGACAGTTCGCCGCCGCCGATCGGATCGTCGAAGACATAGTTGTAGTCGACGACCGGAGCCACGAACGGCTGTTTGTCCTGCAGCGATTGCCCGACCGGAGAGAAGCCGGGCGCATCATAGGTCGGGTTGGTATAGTCTTCCTGATAGATCGAGAACGCGTATCCCTTGACGCTGAACCCGTTCCTGAGCGTGTTGCCGCTCAGATAGACCTCGGACGTTTCATCGTCGTCATTGAAGCTGACGAAGGAATAGTCTTTCAGGAAGGCGCGGTCGCTCTTGTAGATCAGGTCCCAGCCGGCCTTCCAGTTTTCGCTCAGGTTGAAATGTCCGGTGGTGTTGATCGCGCCGCGCCAGCGCCGGTCGCCGCTGGAGCCGGAAAACTCGCCCGGCCGGCCCTGGAACAGACCGGCTGCCGAAAACGTATAGGCGCCGTTGGCCAGCTGGTGGCGGAATTTGACGTCACTCACGACCCCCTGCTTGGTCAGCGGCGTCAATGTCGTTGTCAGGTCGTAGTGCGGATTGAGGGCCCAGTAGTAGGGGACCGAGGCGCCGAAGCCGATACGGTCGTTCGCCACCCCCGTGGGGATCAGGAAACCGCTTTTGCGCTTGACCGTCGGATCGGGCATCGACAGGTAGGGCATATACGCCACCGGCGCGCCGAAGAATTCCAGCGAGGCGTTTTCATAGTAGATGACGCGCTCTTTCTGGTCGTGGATGATCTTCGCGGCCCGGATCCGCCAAAGCGGCGGTTTGTTGGGCGGATTGGTCGGCCGGGTATAGACCGTATAGAGACCGTTTTCGAACGTCGTGACATTGCCGTCCGATCGCGTGGCCTTGTCCGCGATGAACCGCGTCCGTTGCGGCGTGTCGAGCTGCAGGGCGTTCGCGAAGCCGTTGGCGAAGTCTTCCGACAGGGTGAGTTCGTTCGTTCTCACCACATTTCCGGTCGGTTCGGTCATGACGACGTCGCCGCGGGCTTTCAGCTGGGAATTGCGCCGGTCGAAAATGATCTGGTGGGCTTCGACGGTGTAGCCGTCGTAAAAGATCTGGACGCCACCGGAGGCGACAATCACGTCGCGGTCGAAGTCGTAGGTGATCTGGTCCGATTCCAGGAGCATTTCCGCATTGGGATTGACCTGCGACTGCAGCGCCGATTCCAGGCTTTGCTGCGCGAGGGCCGGCAGGGTCAGGCTGGCGCAAGATACAGCTGCAAAAACAGTGAACAGCACGCCGCGCGCAGCGGAATTCATTCCGCGCACGATGCCCCGCTCGTCTGTTTTCAGGAAGGATGAAGAACCGGTCACGCGCGCTTCATCCGTCTTCCTGATGCAACAGGATCGTCAGTCCCATGAGTACTCCAAATATACCGGGTGCCCACGCAGCAACGATCGGCGGCACGATTCCCGCTCCGCCGAAGTCCTTCGAAAGCTCCGATAGAACGTAAAGCACGAAGCCGGCAATGATTCCACCCAGAATCAGCCCGCCCAGTCCGCCAAATCGCGAAACACGTAAAGAAACCGCCGCAGCAATGAGAATCATGGCCGCCAAAAGTAGGGGACGGGCGAGAAGAGTTTGATATTGCAGGGCATATCGATAGGCAGGCAAACCGGCGTTTCGCGCCAGGTCGATGAACTGAGGCAGGTGCCAGAAGGAGATCGATTCGGGAGAGCCGATGCTCTCGCGCACCTGGGTGGCGCTCAGGAAGGTGCTGATCTGGAAGGTGGCATATTGCTGGGGGTCGCGCTCGGTTGTGTAGACGGTCGCGTTCTTCAGGTGCCAGATCTGCTTGCCGAGGTCCGCTTCATCGGCTTCGATGCGTTCCTGGAAGGTTCCCTGATGGTCGAAGGCGAAGATGGTCACCCCCAACAGCCGGGTGCCGCCATTGAGAAGCTGTTTGGCCAGAATCACGGATTCGCCGTCCAGTCCGTCCTGCCGGATCCAGACCTGATTGGTGGTCTGCATCAGGAAATTCTGCTCCGTGCCGAACAGGCCGGTCGCAACCTCATCCGATTTCTGCTGCAGCCACACGGCCGCCGGGTTGTAGACGGTGATGGAAAACACACCGATGCCGATGCCGACGACGAGTGCCGGCATGGAAAACTGCCAGACGGATATGCCCGATGCCCGGGTCACGACCAGTTCGAGCGCCCGGCTCAGGCTGACAAAGGCGGCGATCGAACCGAACAGGACCGCAAAGGGGATGACCTGTTCCAGGAGCAGGGGCACGCGCAACAGGGAAATCAGGCTCACCCGCAGGACGGAAAACCCTTCCCGGTCGGCGCCCCGGCGGACCAGTTCCAGAACGTCGAACAGGAAGATGAGCACCGCCGCCAGCAGGAACAGGCCGAGAATGGCTTTCAGGAAGCGCCCGGAAAAATAAAGGGCGAGTGTGCGGCCGAGAAGCATGGGTCAGGAAACTCCCCCCATGCGGCCGCTGAGCCGTTCCGCGACGCGCTCGATGAAGGCTGACAGCTGTTCCGTGCGTTGCGCCAGCCATTTCGGTGCAGGCCCGGCCTGTTCCCTGAAAATCGACCAGAGCGAAATGGCGATCCCTCCCAAGGGGACAATGAAAAGCAGGAGCAGAATACTTGCGTTGCCTTCGGCGGCAGAGGTCACGCCGAACCCGGCCGTTCGCAGGCCGACGCAGGCGCAAATCGCGCCGAGGACGGAAACGCTGCGGCTCTGCCGGGTCGTCCGAGCCTTGCCGAGGAAGGCGAACACGATCACGCCGAAGGCCAGGCTGTAGAGAGGCTGGCTGAACCGGTCATAGAGTTCCGTGCGCAGCTTTTCCGGGTTCTGCAGCGCATAGGCATCGTTGCGCGCCGGCGACAGCAGGTTCGCGGTGGAGCGTTCGCTTGCCTTGTAGACCGGCTGAGACGCCTCCGGAATGAGATTGGACAGATCGAACGCGTAGGATTCGAAGCGCACGATCGAAATGTCGCCCTTGTTCTTCGGACGGCGCTGGATCGTGCCGTTGCGCATGACGAGCAGCGTCCGGTCGGCGGCTTCGATGATCTCGCCCGTGTCGGCCTGATAGGTAAAGGCCGTATCCGGATCGCGCGTGTCATGTAACAGCAATCCGTCAAGGGTGCCGTTGCCCGACCGGTTCCGGATATGGAAGGTAAGACCGTCTTCCACGGTGATGAAGCGCCCGGGCTTGACGATATTGGCAACGAGGTCGGCGCGCACCCGGGTGATTTCGCTGCGCAGCTTCGCAAGCCCCATCGGGGACAGGTAGAGCGAGTTGAACGCGACCAGTGCCATGATGGCCGCGGCGAAAATCAGCACGGGCTTCAGCACGAGAAAACGCGAACCGCCGGTGGCGTCAATGACGATCAGTTCGCTGTCACCAGAAAGGGCGTTCAGAACCATGATCAGCGCAATCATCAGGGCGAACGGCGCCACGATCACGATCAGGAACGGCATCGCCAGCATCGTGATCGAAATGAACTGGACGATGGTCTGCCCCTTCGACGTCACCAGGTCCAGCTGTCTGAGGGCCTGGGTGGCCCAGACGACGCCGGTCATGGCGATAAGGGTCATGGCAAAGGCATAGAAGGCACGCCGTATGATATATTTTTCAAGAATTTTCATACGCTTACGGTGTGTGTCCTTCCATGTGACGGCAGGCGCGGCGGAGGAGGCGCGACCTTAACCATCATCGACCTATCGAATAACACGATTTTTGGTGAACAGCCCACAAACAAGAATGGTTAACGAAGAATAATTTTTCACACCGCTTGTCGAGCGGGAAGCCGCGCGCCATCATTCGCGCAATTCGTGCGGACCGGGGAAATTTGCTCCGGACAAGCGGAACTCAGGATCCTGACCGGAATAGGCATATGACCAAACAAACAAAAATATCCTTTATCAAACCGGCCGCGCCCAAGAGCGGTGTCGCTGTTGCTTTCGCCGCCGAGGGTCTCGGCCTGGGAGCGATGACGGCAGAATTCCTCAAAAATATGACCGGCGGATTGGAGCGCGCGGCCGCCGTCGCCAAATTCACCGGCAAGAAATCCTCCACGCTCGACCTGATCGCCCCTGCTGGCCTCGCTGTAGACCGTCTGATTGTGGTCGGTCTCGGCAAGCCGGAAGAGCTCGGCGAGCAGGACTGGCTGAAACTCGGCGGAACGGTCATGGGCGCCCTGGACAGTGCGAAGGCGGCCGACGCCACGGTTCTGGCGGAGATCGCCGGCGAGGGGGATCTCTCCGCCGAGGCGCTTGCTGCCTTCGCCATGGGGGCGAAGCTGCGCGCCTACAAGTTCGACACCTACAAGACCAAGAAGGCGGACGACGACAGCGGACCGTCTTCGCTGAAGCTGCAGATCGCCGTTCCCGACCCCCGGCCGGTGAAAAAGGCATGGGCGGCCGCCGACGGCATTGCCGACGGGGTCTATCTTGCCCGCGACCTCGTCAATGAACCGCCGAACGCGCTTGGACCGGTGGAGTTCGCCGACAAGGCTGCAGCGCTGAAGAAGCTCGGCGTCGAGATCGAGATCCTCGGCGAGAAGGAAATGAAGAAGCTGAAGATGGCCGCCCTCCTGGGCGTGTCCCAGGGAGCGACCCGGCCGCCGCGCCTGGTCATCATGCGCTGGAACGGCGGCAAGAAGAATGACGCGCCGCTTGCCTTCGTCGGCAAGGGCGTCGTTTTCGATACCGGCGGCATTTCCATCAAGCCTGCGGCCGGCATGGAAGAGATGAAGGGCGACATGGGCGGCGCGGCTGCCGTCACCGGCCTGATGCATGCGCTGGCCGCCAGGAAGGCCAAGGCGAACGTGGTCGGCGTGATCGGTCTGGTGGAAAACATGCCGGACGGCAATGCGCAGCGCCCGGGCGACATCGTCAAGGCCATGTCGGGAACCACCATCGAGATCCTCAACACCGACGCGGAAGGCCGGCTCGTTCTGGCCGATGCCATGTGGTACACGCAGGACCGGTTCAAACCGGCTTTCATGATCGATCTGGCGACGCTCACCGGAGCCGTCATCGTCGCGCTCGGCAACCACAACGCCGGCCTTTATTCCAACAATGATGACCTTGCGGACAAGCTGAAGTCGGCGGCGGGAGAGACCGGGGAAGCGGTCTGGCGCATGCCCCTGAGCCCCGACTACGACAAGCTGATCGATACGCCCAACGCGGATGTGAAAAACACCGGCGGCCGGTGGGCCGGATCGATCACGGCGGCCCAGTTCCTGCAGCGTTTTGCCAATGACAAGCCCTGGGCCCACCTGGACATCGCCGGCACGGCTTTCGGTTCACCGAAAAACGAGATCAACCAGGGCTGGGCGTCCGGCTACGGCGTGCGCCTGCTTGATCGGCTGGTGTCGTCCTTCTACGAGAAATAAGCGACCTGGAAACGCAAAAACCCGCCGGATCGGCGGGTTTTTGTTCCATCGCCCTCGCGGGCCGAATGTCGAAACCGTCCGTTTCAGCAGGTCTTGTAGGCCTGACAGGCGGTTGCTTGTTCAGTCACGATAAGTCCCATACCGGCCGTCGCGCCGGCAATGGCGAAAACGAGCGCGAAAAATACAACGACGCGTCCTAGCATCAAATCCCCCGTTGCGTCAGATCCGGCCCCCGTGCCGGTCTGTCCCTACCCCAAATCATGTGGAGCCAAGGCTTCCCGGCAACATTTGTAGCCAATCGACATTTTCGAAGCGTTAATGATACGAGTCGAAACGGAAGTCCATGACCGTTTCGGGATGCCCCCACACTTAAGGCGAGGTGTTGCCGGGGTGCATCATCCCGTACAGGCAAGAGGCGCTAAAGCGGTGCGAGTGCTGTTCAAATGAGTGTTGAAGTTCTTTTCTATCATCTGACCGAGCAGCCACTCGAGGCGGCCCTGCCGAAGCTTTTGCAGAAATGCCTGGACAGGGACTGGAAGGTGGTGGTGCAGACAGGGTCCCTGGAGCGCTGCCGTGCGCTCGATGCGCACTTGTGGACATTCGCCGACGACAGCTTTCTGCCCCATGGCACCGCCGATGACGGCTATGCGGAACATCAGCCGATCTTCCTGACGCCCGCACAGGACAACCCGAACGAGGCGGATGTCCGCTTTCTGGTTGACCGCGCCGATCCGCCGTCCCTTGGAGGCTACAAGCGCGCGGTCTATATGTTCGACGGACGGGACCAGGATGCCGTTGCCGAGGTGCGCCTGCGCTGGAAGGAGGCCAAGGCGGAAGGGTTTGAGGTAACATACTGGCAGCAGACCGCATCAGGCGGATGGGAGCGCAAGGCATGAGCAATATCGGCGATCCGAAGTCTGCGGAGTTTCTCGCACGGCGCGATGCGGCGCGGGAGCGGATCGACCGTCTGACCGGCGCCGACGGTGGCGATGCGGAAGATCGACAAACCTGGTTCCGGGCGGTCTACCGGGAAGCCGGAGGCGATCCGGCGGCCGTTCCCTGGGCGGATCTTGCGCCCAAGAAGGCGCTTGTCGACTGGCTCGCCCGCAATCCGGGCAACGGGGCAAGTGCGCTGGATGTCGCCTGCGGTCTGGGCGACAATGCGGAAGCGCTGGCGAGTGCCGGATACCGGACAACGGCTTTCGATCTGGCTCCGGAGGCGATCGACTGGGCGAAAAAGCGCTTTCCCGAAAGCACGGTCGACTATCAGGCCGCCGATCTCTTTGCCCTTCCGGAAAACTGGACGGACAAATTCGATCTGGTTCATGAATGCTACACGCTGCAGGCCTTGAAGGACCCCATGCGCCACGATGCCATCGGCGTTCTGGCCGGCCTCGTCGCCCCCGGCGGACGCCTTTTGATGATCACGAGAAGCCGGGGCGAGGGGAGTGACGCCAAGGGGCCGCCCTGGCCGATGATGCCTTCCGAATGGCTCCGCTTTACCGAACACGGGCTGACGCTGATCGACGAGGACTATTACAACGTGGAGCGTCCGGACCGGACGATCCCGCATGTGATGGCGCTGTTCCGGAAGCCGGAATAGACAAGCAGAAATGATTGCAGTCAGGGAGGGAATGAAACGGACATGGCGAAACTGAAAATCTCGTCGGCGGAACTTGTCGAACGGGCACGGGCGCAGGTCGAGGAAATCGAAACGGCCGACGCCATTCAGATGGTCGGTAATCCGGACGTGGTGATGGTCGACCTGCGGGACGTGCGCGAGCGCCAGCGCACCGGCTTCGTTCCCGGCAGCTTTCACTGCCCGCGCGGTATGGCCGAATTCTGGGTCGACCCGGAAAGCCCTTATTACAAGGAGATTTTCGGCGAGGACAAAACCTTCGTGCTCTATTGCGGCTCCGGCTGGCGCTCCGCGCTGACGGCCGTTGCGCTGAAGGAAATGGGCTTCGACTGCGCCCACCTCAAGGAAGGCTTTTCCACCTGGGAGGAAAAGGGCGGACCGGTCGAGCGAAAGGACTAATCGGTTTCTTCGAACTTGCCGCCCCGGCCGGCGCCTCCCGAAAACCGACCGGCCCCTGCCAGACCTTCCTTCTCGAAGATTTCCCGGTTGCGCCATTCGCGGATCAGCGCCTCGTTGAACGGCAGATCGAAGCCCTCCAGCGCGGACGCCCGGTCCGCGCGCAGGCAGCCTTGCGGGAAACGGGCGATTTCGGCGGCCAGATTCTCTGCGGCTTGCCGTGCGGTGCCGTCCGCGACGACCCGCTCGCACAGGCCGATGCGCAGGGCCTCGTCCGCCGTAACCTTGCGACCGGTCAGGATCAGGTCCATCGCCCGCCCCATGCCGACAAGCCGCGGCAGGCGAATGGTGCCGCCATCAATCAGCGGCACGCCCCAGCGGCGGCAGAAGACGCCCATATAGGCGCTTTCCTCCATGATGCGCATGTCGCACCAGAGCGCCAGTTCCATACCGCCGGCAACCGCAGGTCCGGCGATGGCGGCAATCACGGGCTTGGAAAGCGTCAGCCGGCTCGGCCCCATCGGCCCCTTGGCAATGTCGTCTCCCCGGCCACCGGGCCAGTCGCTTGGAATGTCCAACTCTTCGAGCGGCTTTTCCTGTGTCTGCGCGCTGGCCGCCTTCAGGTCATAGCCTGCGCAAAAAGCCCCGTCTTCGCCGTAAAAGACCGCGGCAGCGGCGTCGCTGTCGTCTTCGAAGGCCAGAAACGCCTCGTAGAGACGGTTTGCCGTGTCATCGTCCACCGCGTTGCGAGCATGGGGCCGCGACAGGATGACGGTCGTCACCGGGCCGTTTTTTTCGATACGAACCGAGGTCTCACCGGACATGTTTCCTCCCAAGGGTTTTACCGTTCAGCCGAGCCTTTCCAGCAACTGGAGCAGCTTGCCGATATGATCGATCCGGTGAAACCGGTCGTGGCCCGCAGGCTCTTCCGCGTATTCCAGGCCCCAGGTCAGCTGATAGGGCACATGCACGCCGATGCTGCCGGCCTCAAGGGCCGGCAGGATATCCGATTTCAGGGAATTGCCGATCATCAGGGCGTTTTCGGCGCCTGAGCCGTGACGCGCGAACAGCGCCTGATAGGTGTCGGCCGTCTTCTCGCTGACCACTTCGATGGCATCGAAATAGTCCGCAAGGCCGGAAGCGGCTATCTTGCGCTCCTGGTCGAACAGGTCGCCCTTGGTGATCAGCACCAGGCGGTAGTCGCCCGCGACCGCGTCGAGCGTTTCCCGGACATGGGGCAGGGGCTCTACCGGGTGGGACAGCATGTCCTTGCCGGCTTCGAGAATTTCCGAGATGACGGACGCCGGCGCCTTCTGGTCGGTGACTTCAAGCGCCGTTTCGATCATGGACAGCATGAACCCCTTGATGCCATAGCCGTACTGCGCGACGTTGCGCCGTTCCGCGGCGAGCAGGCGCTCCTCCAGGTGCTTCTTGTCGGCGTAATCGGCAAGAAGCCCGGCAAAGCGGTCCTCGGTCAGCTTGAAGACGGTTTCGTTGTGCCAGAGCGTGTCGTCGGCATCGAACCCGATCGTGTCCAGTGTCGTGCCACCGCTCATAAAGACCTCCGTTCAACTCGCTTCTTCGTATTCGGCGGAAAGCTCCAGCCATTCCTCTTCCGTTTTGACGAGCTTCTTTTCGCAATAGGCCCGTTCCTTGGCGAATTTGGTGGCCCGGTCCGGTTCGCGGGTAAAGAATTCAGGATCGGCCAGAGCTTCATCCAGTTTGACGATCTTGTCCTGGAGACGTGACATCTCCTTTTCCGCCGCCTCGATTTTTTGGCGAAGCGGCTTGAGCAGGTGACGCTTTTCCGCCGCCTCGCGGCGGCGCTCCTGGGCTGAGCCCTTGTCGTCTTCCTCTTCCTTGCGCGCCTTTTTCTCCGCATCCGGTCCTTGCAGGATCAGGCGGCGGTAGTCTTCCATGTCCCCGTCATAGGGCGCCACGCCTCCGTCGGCGACGAGCCAGAGCCGGTCGGCGCAGGCTTCCACCAGATGACGGTCGTGGGAAATCAGCACGACGGCGCCCTGGAAGTCGTTCAGCGCGAGGATCAGCGCTTCGCGGCTGTCGATGTCGAGGTGGTTGGTCGGTTCGTCGAGGATGAGCAGGTTCGGTCCGTCGAAGGTGGCAAGGCCAAGCAGGAGCCGCGCCTTCTCCCCGCCCGACAGGTCTTTCGCCGGCGTGTCCATGCGGTCGGTCGGCAGGCCGAAGCGGGCGACCCGGGCGCGCACCTGCGCTTCCGGTGCCTGGGGCATCAGGCGGCGGACGTGTTCGACGGCGTTTTCCGCCGGGCGCAACTCGTCGAGCTGGTGCTGGGCGAAAAAGGCGATCTTGAGTTTCGTCGCCTTGGTGATCTCGCCGCTCATGGCATCCAGGCGTCCGGAAATCAGCTTGGCGAAGGTCGACTTGCCGTTGCCGTTGGCGCCGAGCAGGGCAATCCGGTCGTCGGTGTCGATGTTGACCGTGAGCCGCTTCAGGATCTCCTTGCCGTCATAGCCGGTGGAGACGTTTTCAAGTTTCAGGATCGGCGGCGCGAGCCGGCCTTCCGGATCGGGGAAGTGGATCGGACGGCTGCTTTCTTCGGTGAGCGCGGCAATCGGCTCCATCTTCTCCAGCATCTTGAGGCGCGACTGTGCCTGACGCGCCTTGGTGGCCTTGGCGCGGAAACGGTCAACGAAGGCCTGCAGATGCTTGCGCTGCTCGTCCTGCTTTTCCTTCGCCTTCTGCTGCAGGACCATTTTTTCCCGCCGCTGGCGGTCGAAGCTGTCGTAGCCACCGCGATAGAAGGTCAGCTTGCCCCGGTCGAGGTGGGCGATGCTGTCGACCGCCTTGTTCAGGAGATCGCGGTCGTGGGAGATCAGCACGACCTGGTGCGGATAGCGGGCGACGTAGTTCTCAAGCCAGAGCGTGCCTTCAAGATCAAGATAGTTGGTGGGCTCGTCGAGAAGCAAAAGGTCGGGTTCGGAAAAGAGCACGGCGGCCAGGGCAACGCGCATGCGCCAGCCGCCGGAAAAGGCCGAGCAGGGGCGTTTTTGCGCCTCCGCATCGAAGCCGAGGCCGGAAAGGATGGCGCCTGCGCGTGCTTCCGCGGTATGGCTGCCGATGTCGGCAAGCCGGGTATGGATATCAGCGATGCGGGCCGGGTCGGTTTCTGTTTCGGCTTCCATAAGCAGGCGCGTGCGTTCCGTATCGGCGGCAAGCACCACGTCGAGCAGGCTGTCCTCGGTGCCGGGCGCTTCCTGTGCGACCTGGCCGATGCGGGCGGACTTCGGGATCTGGATCGATCCGGATTCGGAGGACAAATCGCCGGTGATCAGCTTGAACAGCGTCGACTTGCCCGCACCGTTCCGCCCCACAAGTCCGGTCTTGGACCGGGCGGGGAGGGTAACGCTGGCGTGGTCGATGAGAAGCCGGCCGCCGATCCGGTAGGTAAGGTCGGTAATCTGCAACATGGGTGCGATGTTTGGATGAGGCCGCGTCGGGATGCAAGGGAGAACCCGGGCCGGAGGATATTTCTTCGAATTTTTGCAGTCCGGCTTCCACGGTCGTCGGTTTTATCGAACAGCATGTTTGCCGGAGCTTGCTAGCCGAAAATCCAGCATGTGCTGAAATGGTTGCCCGACAGAATTCTTGCAAAAGGGATGAACGAGACCATGCAGAATCCGCCAGGTCTGCCAAAACGATCCGGCCCGAAGCCGAATACCTCCGACTGCCTGCCACATAGCCAGCTGAACCAGAATGCGCCGGTCGACATGCAGGAAACACTGTGGGACCGCATGAGCCGGATGGCTTCGGTGGAGACCGGCCAAAGCGACGTGTCCGTGCCGGGGGCGAGGGCTGTCTTCGTGCTTGATTCAAAACGTTTCGGGCCGAGCTGTGCCTGCATGACCGGCAATGAATTTGCTCATATACATCCCCACAATGACGGCAGTCTGCATCTGACCCTTCCCGAGGCGGTCCGTTGCGATGCCATAGAAAAGGGATGGGCGGAGCCGCATCCCCTGGCCGGGCGTGACAAGCGGGCACCGGAAACGGTGGTCATGGTCTTTGGTCCCCGGGACAGGGACGAACTGGAAACGGTCTGGTGTCTGGTCAAAACCAGCCATGCCTTCGCTACCGGTGAGATCGGGTGGACCAGCTAGCGCGGCGATGCTTAAGTTGGCCCCGGGAAATGTGAGTGGAGCCGGCGCGTGACAAGGTCGAGGGGCAATGCTTCGAAGTGAATTGATCCTGACCTATGTCGCCATCGTCGATGCCGGCAGCCTGAACGCGGCGGCCGGCAAGCTGGGCGTTTCCCGTTCCGTCATCAGCGACCGGCTGAAGGCGCTTGAGAGCGATCTCGGTGTCCAGCTGGTCACCCGCTCCACTCATGGTTTGAGCCTGACCCAGTCCGGAAAACTCTTTCTCGGGCACGCCCGGGATTTGCTGGAGGCGATGGAAAAGGCGCGTGATGTGGTCGCGGATGAGGACGGGGCCTTGAGCGGAAGCCTCCGGGTGGCCGTGCCGGTTTCGTTGGGTGTGGACTGGCTCACGCCGATTTTCACGCGATTTCTGGAAGCCCATCCCCGGATGAATCTGGAAATTTCCGCCTCGGATCAGACCGTCGACATCATCCAGGAAGGGTTTGACGTGGCCATACGCGGGGCGCGGCATAGTGATTCCGATCTTTTGGCCCGGCGGCTGACGACCGGTCGTCGTCTGGTCGTCTGCAGCCCGGCCTATGCGGACCGTCATGGCGTGCCGGGCTCGTTCGAGGACCTGCGGGACCATAGCGCAATAATCTACCGCAACCGGCGGATCAGTCAGGACTGGACCTTCTTGACGGAAGACGGGCGTCGTGCGCCGCGCCTGTCGGGACGTTTCGAAACCGACAGCGGAATAATGATGCGTGTCGCCGCGGTTGAGGGATTTGGACTTGCGCTGTTACCGACCTTCATGATCAGCGCGGACCTACTGGCCGGACGGCTGCAGGTTGTCGATCTGGGTCTGAAACCGGAGACGGATTCGATTTCCGCGGTCTACCCGCGCGCGCATCGTACCAATCCGCGCCTGAGCGCTTTCGTGGATCATCTTCGGGTGATGCTCGGAGATCCGCCGCCTTGGGATATTCCGCTGATCGAGGCCGGTTTCATCCAGCCGGATTGATGTTCGGAAAATCCGAACAAGCTGTTCGCAGGCCTTTGGCTTCCTCAGTTCCTGGCAATCCTGCACGGTCATTCCCGTCAAGTTGAAGCGCTCCCCGCGCAGAGGATCTCAATGGATTGAAGGATAGACCCCATGAAACTTTACATGCATCCGGCTTCGGCTCCTTCGCGAGCGGTCATGCTGTTCGCCGCGCAGGAAAATATCCCGCTGCAAACGCATGTGGTCGACCTCATGACCGGAGCGCAGCATGCGCCGGAATATGGCAAGCTCAATCCGAACCGGCTGGTGCCTGTCCTGGACGACGATGGCTTTGTCCTGACGGAAAGCACCGCGATCCTGCGTTATCTCGCAGGCAAATCCGGGTCGGACATGTATCCGGCCGGTTTGATGGAACGCGCGAGGGTCGACGAGGCCCTGGCCTGGTTCAACGGGAACTTCTACCGTGATTACGGCTATAACCTCGTTTACGCACAGTTGTTCCCGCACCATGCGCGGCGAAGCGATGAAGGGACCAAGGCAACGGTCTCCTGGGGCCGGCAACGCTCCCGCCACTGGCTTTCCCTGCTCGACGAGCACCTCATCGGTCCGCAAAAGGATTTCCTTTGCCTCGACCGGCTGACAATCGCCGATTGCTTCGGCGCATCCCTGGTCACGCTGGGTGAGGCAATCCAGAATGACCTTTCAGCTTATCCGAACATCTCCCGCTGGATTGCCAACATGAAGGCGCTTCCCGGCTGGGAACCGGTGAATGCCGGTTTCAATGGAATGGTGGAGAGCCTCAAGGAACAAAGTTTCATCGCTGCCTGAGAACGGAATATCGTTCAGGGAACATTTTTCGGAGACACAGGAGGGGAACATGAAACGAGCAATTGGCATCGCGGCCGTTGTGCTGGCGGGAACGATAACCGGTGCGTCCGCGGAAGAACTGCTGGCGCGCGGCGAGTATCTGGTGAACAACGTTGCGGCTTGTGGCAATTGCCATACGCCGCAAACGCCGAACGGGCCGGATACCTCCCTGACGATGGCAGGAAGCTTCGTCGGCGGAGAAGAGGGCGTCTTCAAGGCGTTCGCTCCGAACATTACGCCGGACAAGAAAACCGGGATCGGCAACTGGACAGATGCCGAAATCAGCCTGGCCATTCGTGAAGGCAAGCGTCCGGACGGCACCATCATCGGTCCGCCGATGCCGATTTCGCTCTATCGTGGTTTATCCGATACGGATCTCAAGGCGATGGTCGTCTATTTGCGGACAGTGACGCCGGTCGAGAACGAGGTGCCCAAGTCCACGTATTACATTCCGCTGCCGCCGGCTTATGGACCTCCGGTGGGTGAAGTGGCGGACATGCCGCGTGACGACAAGGTCGCCTACGGGGCCTACCTGGCCGGTCCGGTGGCCCATTGCATGGAGTGCCATACGACCTTCGTGAAAGGCCGTCCGGACATGGAAAACCGGCTCGGGGCAGGCGGCAATAGTTTCAAGGGACCCTGGGGCGTGTCCGTTTCGGCAAACATTACCCCGCATGAGGATGGCATCGCCAAGTATTCCGACAAGGAGCTCGCCATGATCATCCGGCACGGCGTCAGGCCGGACGGCACCCATCTCATGCCGCCTATGGGGTTCTTCTATTACGCCGGCATGAGCGACGGGGACGTCGGAGCGATCATTGCGTATTTGAGACAGCTCAAGCCGCTCGCCTCAAAATAACCGATGACGTCAAAGGCCATTCCCCGGAATGGCCTTTGTTTGTGGCCGATTGACCGGCTCGCTGAAACGCTACTGGCCTTGGCGGAGCGTGTCGGTGCCTTCAGAGCACCGCCGGTACTATTTGTCGGCGGCCACCTGATCCAGATAGATCCGGGCAAATCCCGCCATCAACTCGTAGCAGAGGGTCAGCTCGCGCTTGTCCGGATCCCAATAGGCATTTTCCTCGCCGCAGGGCCGGGCGGTGAAGGTCACCTTGTCGGGAAGGGTGTAAAGCGTGTCGAAGTCCTCGGCGATCAGTTCCAGGAGCCCGCTTTCCTTCAGGAATATTTCCATCGATGCCAGGTCCTGAGGGACCATCCGGTAATAGATCGAAATCTTCCCCGCCGGCTTGTCGCTGTTGCGCAAGCGGCTTCCGATTGCCGTCTGCCACGATTGCCAGGCCTGTTGGGAAACGTCGGCGCAATGCGCCCTGCGCTCTGCCGGCAGTCCCAGGTCGGTTGCAAGCTGGCCGAAGGAGCCTTCGTCTGTTCCGGCCATCAGACACAGCATCCGGTAGGCCCGCTGCAGGTCGAGATTGTGTTCGGTGTAGAAGGGTATGTCGCCGACCTTCCCGTCGGCAATCAGGAACCAGCCGATCATGGCATTGGAAAGCCACAGGTCCATGTCGGCGTCCTTTACCGAAAGCATGGTGACGGTGGCCAGATTGTCGACCGCGTCTTCTTCCTGGTCCGGGACCGGCAGGCCGAGTTCGGACACCAGCATATGTCCGCCTTCGTGGTAGAGCGCGAACAGGACATTGCCGGTGACGAAGGCAAAGAGATCCTCCAGATCCTCTGTCTGCAGCCGTTCCAGCCGAAGGTCCAGATTGCTTGACGCGCGCGCCGGAACAACAGCGGCAAGGCAGGAAAGCACTAAGGTGGCGAATATACCAACAGTGAGCGGGATAGTCCGCATCATGCGGGCGAAAGCAGTCATTCCTCCTTCGATCGACGACGCAAACAGGCAGGTATTGCGGTAGTTCCGGCCCACCATGGCTCATTCTCCGAGTGGCTGCCTTGCAGACCTGGAGTGGCTGCAGGTCGGCGCAAATTAGCCTTCTGGAGAGCCGATATCCATCAAAAGCATATGATAGGACATGCGATTTTTCAGCCCATTAGTCCAAGACCGGTCTGCCGCTGAAAAAACATCAGATTCAGGATCTGGGGTTCGTAACCCTGCATGCTGAGTTGGGCCTGTGCCTGCGCCCGGTAGTGGCTTTGATGGTGAAACAGCAGGATGATGGCGCCGCCGACCGGCTGTTCTATCGTCGCAGGATCGAGGACGGTTCTGAATTGAACCATTCTGGTCAGCCCGACTTCGGTGCTTTCCTGGCAGAAGCGGCTCAATTCCTCGTCCGTTGTCTGCCGCCGGGCCTTGAGCTCTTTGAAAGTGTCGGTGATCGTCTCGTCAAACGAAGGATATTTGTCGCCCCTGCCTGCGAAACGCTCCAGCCATAAAAGATCGACCAGCAGGATGTGGTCGAGCGTCTTGTGGATCGAACCGTATTCGGTCTCCATATCGCGATGGTAAATCTCTTCAGGCACTCGTTCGCAATCCGCAAAAAGGCGTTCGTTCGCCCAGCGATTGTATTCCATCATCATGTTCAATACGGCTTTCACGAACACACTCCCTTATGCATCACGAAATGTATGCATTGTTCGCAATGGTGTGATTTATGAGGATTCAACCGTATTTTGCAAGTGCGGTTATCGCATAATCTACTAATAGTTGAATTTCGACGGGTAAAAGTCGCAATACCGGTAAAAATGGGTATACCGGGTCATATAAAAAGCCGGGGTCCTTCGCAGTTGCGGAAGTGAGAGGGCCTATGAGCGGAGTCGGCTCGCGATCGCGGTGACATGAAAATGTCATCACCTGTCCCCCTTGCATGGACAACGGGGCAAAGCTATTAGAGGCGCGATTTTCGCAACCGGTATTCGGCGCCATCGGACGCCGGCCGGAAACAAGCTGTCAGTTGCAGCAGACAAACCAGAAAGACCGAACCCATGGCGATTGAACGCACCTTTTCGATGATCAAGCCGGATGCCACCAAGCGCAACCTGACGGGCGCCATCACTGCCAAGCTGGAAGAAGCCGGCCTGCGCGTCGTTGCTTCCCGCCGCGTATGGATGTCCCTGCGTCAGGCTGAAGCCTTTTACGCGGTCCACAAGGAACGCCCGTTCTTCGGTGAACTGACAGAGTTCATGTCCTCCGGCCCGACGGTCGTTCAGGTTCTGGAAGGCGAAAATGCCATCGCCAAGAACCGTGAAGTGATGGGCGCAACCAACCCGGCCGACGCCGCTGAAGGCACCATCCGCAAGGAATACGCACTGTCCATCGGCGAGAACTCGGTCCATGGGTCCGACGCTCCGGAAACCGCGGCGGAAGAAATCGCCTTCTGGTTCGCCGGCTGCGACATCGTCGGCTAAGCAATCACCAGACGTTACCGATTTCGCAGGGCCGGTCCGCAAGGACCGGCCCTGTTACGTTCTGATACACTTTCGGACAGTTTTTCGATAGGATTACAAGACGTTAGCAGGCAGGGTCATAGGCGTCGCGGGCTCGACAAACCATTGGGAGAACTCCATGCGCATGACACTTGCCGTCCTGGGAACGGTCCTGGCCACCACGGCCCAGGCCCATGAAGACGGTCATGTCCTTGCCGGCGAACAGGCTGTTGAGAAACAATCTCTGTCAGATGCCGTCTGGGACCTCATACTGCCGCCGGCCGAAGCGGCAGCGACAATGACGGTTGACGGCGCTTATCGCTATATTCACGCCAACGGCTATCCGCTCAAGGCGCCGGGACACTTTCCCAACTCCGGCAATCCGGACCGGATTTCCAAGAAGAACTACCAGCTCAGAGTGCCGGTAAATCCGCAAAAGTCAGGCCGGGCCACGCCGACGCGGCACGCTGCCTTCGGTATCGCGGTCAACGGCGTTCTGATGGACCCGGCAACGGCCGAATTCTGGCAGAACGACCGGCGCTCCGGCTGGAATTACGAGGCTATGGGCGGCGCCTGCCGGCTCGGCCTCGATAAATACAACGCCCATGTTCAGCCGGACGGAACCTATCACTATCATGGTATTCCAACCGGGGTTCTGGCGTCGGAAGGCGGCAGAAACATTCCGGCGCTCCTCGGCTATGCCGCTGACGGCTTTCCGATCTACGGCCCCTACGGCTATAGCGATCCGAAGCATCCTTCCGCCGTGAAAAAGCTGAAAAGCAGTTACGTGATCAAGAGCGGGATCCGTCCGAGCGGTCCGGGAGGGCGCTACGACGGCAAGTTCACCCAGGACTGGACCTATGCCAAAGGCCGCGGCGATCTCGACCAGTGCAACGGCCGCTTCGCCGTGACCCCGGAATATCCGAAGGGCACGTACCAATATGTCCTGACCGATACTTTTCCTTTCATTCCGCGTTGCTGGATGGGCACGCCGGACGGGTCCTTCATGAAGCTCAAGGGCCAAGGTGGTCCGGGCGGCCCGCGCGGTCCTCAGGCCGGTATGCCGCCGCCGCGCGGTGTCGCCATGTTCGGCCAAAGACCCGGTCCGGGACAGGGGCCCGGCTTCGGCCCCGGCCGCGGCCCGCGTCCTGGCGGACCGGGTGGGCATAGTCCCTGCAGCGGGAGCTGATGACCTGAACCGTTACCGGAACCGTTGCCGGAACTGTTGAACGACGGGGGGCGCTTGACAGCGCCCCTTTGTTGATCAGACTCGCTGGTCCGGTTTGCGAACCGGTGATTGCGAGAAAGACCCGATATGACCAAACACGAACCGGCTGGTACATTTTCCGCCTGTCCGCACGATTGCCCTTCGACTTGCGCGCTCGATGTCGAGGTTCTGAACGACGGCAGGATCGGCCGCCTGCGCGGCGCTTCCGGAAATGCCTATACGGCCGGTGTGATCTGCGCCAAGGTCGCCCGTTATGCCGAGCGTCTCTACCATCCGGATCGGCTGTTGAAGCCGCTGCGCCGGGTCGGCCCGAAAGGCGAGGGCCGGTTTGAGGAAATCTCCTGGGACGAAGCGCTCGACCTGGTCGCGGAAAAATTCCTGGCGGCGGAGGCCGAGCATGGGGCCCAAACCGTCTGGCCTTATCACTACGCCGGCACCATGGGTCAGGTGCAGCGCGATTCCATCCATCGTTTTCGCCACGCCAAGGGCTACTCGCTCCAGTTCGATACCATCTGCACCAACAATGCCTGGACCGGCATTGTCGCGGGCACCGGCAAACTTGCCGGCCCGGATCCGCGGGAAATGGCCGTCTCCGATCAGGTGGTGATCTGGGGCACCAATCCGGTCGCGACCCAGGTCAATGTCATGACCCATGCGATCACGGCGCGGAAGAAACGCGGCGCGCGGATCATCGTCATCGATGTCTACAACACCGAGACCATGAAGCAGGCCGATATCGGGCTTGTTCTCAAACCCGGTACCGACGCGGCCCTGGCTTGCGCGATCATGCATGTGCTGTTCCGCGACGGGCTTGCCGATCGTGCCTATCTGGAAAAATACACCGACTGTCCGGCCGAGCTCGAGGCGCATCTTGCCCAAAAGACGCCGGAATGGGCGGCGGACATCACCGGGCTCCAGGTAGCACAGATCGAAGAGGTGGCCCGGCTGATCGGCGATGTGAAACGCACCTATCTCCGGCTCGGCTATGGTTTCACCCGCACGCGCAACGGCGCGGTTTCCATGCACGCAGCCGCATCGATCGGAGCGGTGACCGGCTGCTGGCAATATGAAGGCGGCGGCGTCTTTCACAACAACGGCGCGATCTACGAACTCAACAAGTCCATGATCGAGGCGCCGGAACTGCGCCGTCCGGAAACCCGGTTCCTGGACCAGTCCCTGATCGGCCGGGTGCTGACCGGCGATGAAGACGCCTTGCAGGATGGGCCGCCGGTCACCGCCATGCTGATCCAGAACACCAATCCGGTTTCCGTCGCGCCGGAGCAGGAACTGGTCAAGAAAGGCTTTGCCCGCGAGGATCTGTTTGTCTGCGTCCACGAGCAGTTCATGACCGAGACGGCGAAGATGGCCGACGTGGTCCTGCCGGCGACCCAGTTCCTGGAACATGACGACATCTACAAGGGCGGCGGACACCAGTATCTGATGCTCGGTCCCAAAGTCACCGAAGCACCGGACGGCCCGCGCGAAAACCTGTTCGTCCTGAACGAACTGGCGAAACGGCTCGGCGCCGACCAGCATCCGGGCTTCCATATGACCGCACGCGAACATATCGACTGGATGCTGCAGAACTCCGGCTACGGTACGCTTGAAGAGCTGGAGGAAAACCGCTGGATCGACCTGCAGCCGGATTTCGATAGCGCGCACTATCTGGGCGGCTTCGCCCATGCGGACGGCAAGTTCCATTTCCGCCCCGACTGGGGACGGTCCGCATCGCCGAACAAGTCGCCGATCGGTCCGCTCGGTCCCTGGACGACCATGCCCGAACTGCCCGATCACTGGGAATACCTGGAACATGCCAGCGAACGTCATCCGTTCCGGCTGGTGACCGCGCCCGCGCGGTCCTTCCTGAACTCCACCTTCAACGAGACGGACAGTTCTCTCAAGAAGGAAAAGCGGCCCGAGGTCTGGATGCTTCAGGCGGATGCTGAAGACCACGGCATCAATGACGGCGATCTGGTGGAGATGGGCAACAACCGGGGCACCGTCACCCTCCATGCGCGTTACGTGGAGGGGCTGACGCCGGGAACGGTGATTTCCGAAGGCATCTGGCCGAATGAGGCGTTTCCGAACGGCAAGGGCATCAACACGCTCACCGGCGCCGACCCGTCAGCCCCTTATGGCGGGGCCGCGTTCCACGACACGGCCGTCTGGGTGCAGAAGGTTTAGCTGCGGTATTCGGCCGTAGCTTACGGCCAGATCAGAACAGTGTCTGCCAGCTCGGGGTCTTCCCCGGAAACCGCGACCCGCTGGTCCTTGACCTTTGCCCGGCCGGAGGCGACCAGTTCCAGTGCCTTGGGGTAGATCCGGTGTTCCACCGCGAGCACGCGTTCGGCCAGGGTGTCGGGCGTATCGCCGTCGAGGACCGGCACCGCGCCCTGGATGATGATCGGTCCGTCGTCCATTTCGGCGGAAACGAAGTGGACGGTCGCCCCGTGCAGCTTGACGCCTTCCTCCAGCGCCCGCTCGTGGGTGTGAAGCCCCTTGAAGCTGGGTAAGAGGGCTGGATGGATATTGATCATTCGCTCGCGCCACTGAGTGACGAACCACGGCGACAGCAGGCGCATGAAGCCGGCGAGCGCGACGAATTCGATGCCGTGTTCCTTCAGCTTCTCGTCGAGCGCCTTCTCAAAGGCCTCCCGGTCGCGCGGAAAGTCCTTGTGGTCGATAGTGGCCGTCTCGATGCCGAATTCGGCGGCCCGCTCCAGACCGGGAGCGCCGGGTTTGTTCGAGATTACCAGCGTGATCTCGGCCGGGTAGTTGGGATCCATGCTCGCGGAAATCAGCGAGGCCATGTTGCTGCCCCGGCCGGAAATCAGAACGGCGATCTTCCTTCGCTCGGTCATTTTCCGAGCCCCAGGGCGTTGTCGAACAGGACCGGCTTATCGCCGGCCGCCTCGATCGCCCCGATTCTGAAGACGGTTTCACCTTCCTGTGCGAGGACGGCTGCAACTGCATCGGCTTCGTCTGCGGAAACCACCACGACCATGCCGACGCCGCAGTTGAAGGTCCGGAGCATTTCCTTTTCCGCAACGCCGCCGGCGGTTGCGAGCCAGTTGAAGACCGGCGGTACCGAAATCGCGGACAGGTCGATGCGAGCGGAGGTTTCCGCCGGCAGAACCCGCGGCAGGTTTTCCGGCAGGCCGCCGCCGGTGATATGGGCGAGCGCCTTGATGCCGCGCGACGCCGTGAGAGCGGCCAGAAGCGGCTTCACATAGATTTTCGTCGGCGTCATCAGCGCTTCGCCCAGCGTCTGCGCCGCGTCGAAGGGGGCCTTGTCGGACCAGGCGAGGCCGGACAGCTCGACGATCTTGCGGACCATGGAATACCCGTTGGAGTGGACCCCGGAAGAAGCCAGGCCCAGAAGCACGTCGCCTTCGCCGACATCCCGGCGCGGCAGGATCGCGCCGCGTTCCACCGCACCTACGGAAAAGCCGGCGAGATCGTAATCGCCTTCCGAATACATGCCCGGCATTTCCGCGGTTTCGCCGCCGATCAGCGCCGCTCCCGCCATCTTGCAGCCATCGGCGATGCCGGCGACCACATCGGCCGCCTGATCCACATCCAGCGCCCCGCAGGCAAAGTAGTCGAGGAAGAACAGCGGCTCGGCGCCCTGGACGACGAGGTCGTTGACGCACATGGCGACGAGATCGATGCCGACCGTGCGGTGCTGAGCCGTTTCGATGGCAATTTTCAGCTTGGTGCCGACGCCGTCATTGGCGGCAACCAGGATCGGATCGCTGAAGCCGGCGCCTTTCAGGTCGAACAGGCCGCCGAAGCCGCCGATATCGCTGTCGGCGCCCGGTCTGGAGGTTGCCTTGACCAGCGGCTTGATCCGGCGGACCAGCTCGTTACCGGCATCGATGTCGACCCCCGCCTGGGCATAGGTCAAACCATTGGTCGCTTGGGGCTGATTTTCCTGGCTCATGACGGCACTCCGGTGCTGCGGCGCTTGAAACTCGTTGTGCCGCGCATACAGGCTGGCGCGGGCGAAAACAAGAGCTAGCCGATTGTGCACGCCGTTCATGGCATGGTCATGCCCTTGTTTTGCCGATTTAACTGAGGCTAAGTGCTGTCATGCATATGAACCTTGGCTGCATTTCGTCCGGAACCGGGGGACCAAGATGACCTTACGCCGACAATTGGGGTTCTGGATTGTCTCCCTGATCGCTTTTATCGCCTTTCTGGCGGTTTTCTCGCAGATTCTGTTGCCTTTCGTTGCCGGTATGGCGGTCGCCTATCTGCTCGATCCGGTCTGTGACCGGCTGGAGGCGCTGGGCTTCGGCCGGCTCTGGGCCACATTGACCATCCTGTTTGCCTTCGTCTTCTTTCTCGTCCTGTTCTTCATCCTGCTGGTGCCGGTGCTTGGAAACCAGCTTGCCGGCTTTCTGGAGAAGGCGCCGGATCTGGTGCGCGCTTTGCACCAGCTCGTCTCCCGGAACTTCGGCGAGCGGCTCGCCGAACTGACCGGGATCAAGCCGTCGGATCTGCAGTCGTCCTTTGCCAATTTGATGGGGCAGGGCGCGTCCTGGCTCGGCGGATTCGCCAAGCAACTCTGGAGCGGCGGGCAGGCGCTTCTGTCGATCCTGTCCCTGTTCGTGATCACGCCGGTGGTTGCCTTTTACCTGTTGCTCGACTGGGACCACATGGTCGCGCGTATCGACGGCTGGCTGCCCAGGGACCATCTTGAGGAAATCCGTCAATTGGCGCGGGAGATGGATGACGCCGTCGCCGGTTTCGTCCGCGGCCAGGTGTCCGTCTGCGTGATTCTGGGGACGTTCTATGCGATCGGCCTTGCACTTACGGGGCTCAATTTCGGCCTGCTGATCGGAATGGGAGCAGGGCTTGTCAGTTTCATTCCCTTTGTCGGCGCCAGCCTCGGCCTTATCGTGTCGCTCGGCGTCGCCCTGGTCCAGTTCTGGCCGGACTGGACCATGATCCTGATGGTCGCGGCGGTCTTCGCGGTCGGGCAGTTCCTGGAAGGCAACATCCTTCAGCCAAATCTCGTCGGCGACAAGACGGGCCTTCACCCGGTGACCCTGATGTTTGCCTTGTTTGCCTTTGGATATCTGTTTGGATTCGTGGGGATGTTGATCGCGGTTCCGGCTGCGGCCATGATCGGCGTACTTGCACGGTTCGCCCTGAAGCAGTACCTAGCAAGCCCGATTTACAAGGGTGTCGGCGGCCCGGAGCCAGCCGACCCAGAATAGGCGCGTACTCCATGGCGGAAACTCCTCGCCAGTTGCCTTTGGTCCTGCCGCACGAAGCAGCGCTTGGCCGCGACGACTACCTGGTGGGAAAATCCAACCGGGCTGCATTCGAGCTGCTCGGCTCCTGGCCGGACTGGCCGGCACCTGTCGTCATCCTTGCCGGTCCGGTGGGGTCCGGAAAGACCCATCTGGTCGAGGCGTTCCATGCCGAAACCGGGGCTGCCGTCGTCAAGGCGAGTGAACTGACGGGCGAAGCTGTCGCCGATCTCGTCACGAAAGAGGCGGTGGTCGTCGAGGATGCCCATCGCGGCATCGACGAAACGGCCCTGTTTCATCTGTTGAACGCCGCACGCCAGGCAGGTGTACCGGTGCTGATCACGAGCCGGACCTGGCCGACCGCCTGGGGGATCACCTTGCCGGACCTGATGTCGCGCTTGCGCGCGGCAGCCCCCATCGAGATCGAAGAGCCGGACGATGATCTGCTGCGCCGGGTTCTGGTCAAGCTGTTCGCCGACCGTCAGATCGCGATCGACCTCGGCGTCGTCGATTATCTGGTGGTGCGCATGGAACGATCCCTGGGCGTTGCCCTGAAGGTTGTCGATGCCATTGACCGGGAATCGCTTGCAGACCGTGCAAAAATCACCAAGCCTTTGGCCGGGCGCGTCCTGGAAAACGTGCATAAGTGAGTCTGAATCTGCTTGTGAGGCGGCAAACAACTGTCGGGCACGGTAGAACGGTCATAATGACATGGTAGGCGCTGCGCGGAACCGCCGCGTATCCGATGCGCGGCCGGGATGTTAGGAACGGCAGGACGAGGAAGCGAGATGAACGAGACCGTCGATCTTTCCCAGACCGAACAGGCGCCGGCTGACAGTGTCGAACCGGGCAGCGAAGGGAATGGCATTGGCGAACTGGCAAGCTCGCCGGCCCGTTTCATGAACCGGGAATTGTCCTGGCTGCAGTTCAATCGGCGTGTTCTGGAAGAATCCATGAACCCCAACCACCCGCTTCTGGAGCGGGTCCGGTTCCTGTCCATTTCCGCAAACAACCTGGACGAATTCTTCATGGTTCGCGTCGCCGGTCTGCGCGGCCAGCAGCGCGCCGACGTGACCAACACCTCCGACGACGGCCTGACCCCGACCGAGCAGCTTCAGAAGATTTCCGAAGCGGTCCGCGACCTGCAGGATTCCCAGCAGGCGATCTGGCGCGAGCTGCGCGGCGTGATTGCCGAAAACGGGATCGAGATCCTGAGCATCGACAGTCTGACGGCGCAGGAGAAGGGCTGGCTCGAAGATCATTTCCTGTCCTACATCTTTCCGGTCCTGACGCCGCTTGCGATCGACCCGGCGCACCCTTTCCCGTTCATTCCGAACCTCGGCTTTTCGATCGTGTTCGAACTGGTGCCGGTGTCCGGCGGACGCGGCATGATCGCGCTTCTGCGCATCCCCGGTCAGGTGGAACGCTTTGTCCGCCTCGAAGATGGTGAGAATGGAGTGGCGCGGTTCATTGCCATCGAACGGGTCGTCGGCCTTTTCATCGGCCGGCTGTTTCCCGGATACGAGATCCGCGGCAAGGGCGCCTTCCGGGTCATTCGCGATTCCGACCTGGAAATCGAGGAAGAAGCCGAAGACCTCGTCCGGCTTTTCGAAAGCGCGCTGAAACGCCGCCGGCGCGGATCGGTGATCCGTCTGGAAATCCAGGACACCACGCCGCCGGCCCTGCGCGAATTCGTGGCCGACGCGCTGGACGTTTCGGACTCGGAAATCTTTCTGGCCGACGGTCTGCTTGCGCTCAACAACCTGTCCCAGATCGTCGACCTGGAACGCAAGGACCTGAAATTCGAACCCTATACGGCCCGGTTCCCGGAGCGGATCCGCGAGCATGGCGGCGATTGCCTGGCGGCGATCCACCAGAAGGACATCATCGTCCATCACCCCTACGAGTCGTTCGATGTGGTGGTGCAGTATCTGCGGCAGGCGGCCCAGGACCCGGATGTCGTGGCGATCAAGCAGACGCTCTACCGCACATCCAATGACAGTCCCATCGTCAAGGCGCTGGCCGAAGCGGCTGAAGCCGGCAAGTCGGTGACCGCGCTTGTGGAACTGAAGGCCCGGTTCGATGAGGAAGCGAACATTCGCTGGGCGCGCGACCTGGAGCGGGCCGGCGTACAGGTCGTCTTCGGCTTCATCGAGCTGAAGACCCACTCCAAGCTTTCCATGGTGGTCCGGCGCGAACACGGGCAGCTGAAGACCTACTGCCACATCGGCACCGGCAACTACCACCCGATCACGGCGCGGATCTACGAGGATCTGTCGTTCTTTACCGACGATCCGGGGATCGCTCAGGATGCGGCGCGCGTCTTCAACTACATCACCGGCTATGCCCAGCCGGCGGAGCTCGATTACCTGGCGGTTTCTCCGGTGAACCTCAGAAAACGCATCCTGGACCTGACCGAGGCCGAGATCGACCATGCCAACGCGGGCCGGCCGGCCCAGATCTGGATGAAGATGAACTCGCTGGTCGATGCGCAAATCATCGACGCGCTTTACCGGGCAAGCCAGGCCGGTGTGCAGGTCGATCTGGTCATACGCGGCATCTGCTGCCTGCGGCCCGGGATCGACGGCCTGTCGGAAAACATCCGGGTGAAATCGATCGTCGGCCGTTTCCTGGAGCATTCGCGCATCTACTGCTTCGGCAACGGCCATGGACTGCCGTCACCGCAGGCGCATGTCTATATCGGGTCCGCCGATCTGATGCCGCGCAACATCGACCGGCGGGTGGAGGTTCTGGTTCCTCTGCTGACGCCGACGGTCCATGAACAGGTTCTCGACCAGATCATGGTGGCGAACCTGAAAGACAACCAACAGAGCTGGCGGATTCTGCCTGATGGCGGCCATGAGCGTATCGTACCCGCGCCCAATGAACAGCCGTTCAACGCGCATCGGTATTTCATGACCAATCCGTCTCTGTCCGGGCGTGGAAAGTCGCTGAAAAGCGACCGGCCGCGTCCCTTCCTGGAACGCCCGCAGCGGGGGTGATATGGCTGGCACCAAATCCGTCAGGGGACGGCTGAACGGCACGGGACCGCTTGCGGTTATCGATATCGGCTCCAATTCCGTCCGCCTCGTGGTCTACGAACGCAAGGCCCGTACGCCGACGATGCTGTTCAACGAAAAGATCCTGGCCGGTCTCGGCCGCGGCGTCGCGGCAACAGGCAGGCTAGCCGACGAGTCCGTCGATCTGGCTCTCAAGGAACTCTCGAGGTTGCGGGCCCTGTGCGACCATATCGGTGTGCAGGAAACCCACATCGTGGCCACGGCAGCCGTCCGAGATGCGGAAAACGGCTCCCGGTTCGTTGCGAAGGTCGAGGAAATCCTCGGCGCCAAGGTGCGCATCCTGAACGGCAACGAGGAGGCCTATTATTCCGCCCTTGGCGTGGTAGCCGGCTTCTGGCGTCCCAGAGGCATTGTCGGGGACCTTGGCGGCGGCAGTCTGGAACTTGTCGAGGTATCCGGCGCCAAACCCGGAGTGGGAAGCACTTTTCCCTTGGGCGGCTTGCGTCTCCAGGAAATGTCGGAAGGCGATATTTCAAAGGCGCGCAAGATCACCGACGAGAGCCTCAATGGGTATGCCTGGCCGCGGATGGAGCCCGGGGAGCGGACTTTCTATGCGGTCGGCGGGACCTGGCGCTCGCTGGCGCGTCTCCATCTGGTCCAGAACGACTATCCTTTGCATGTGATGCACAATTACGAGATCCCGGCCGAAGAGGCGATTGCCTTCTGCCGCTCCATCTCGAAGCGCAATCTGGAGGATGTCCCGCGCGCGGAGGTGGTGTCCAAACAGCGCCGCCCGCTGGTGCCGTTCGGCGCGGTTGTCATGGAGCGCGCCCTGCAGGCCATGAATGCGGAAAAGGTGGTCATGTCCGCGACCGGGGTTCGCGAAGGACTGCTGCATGAAGCGCTTTCGCCCGACTTGCAGGAGCAGGATCCGCTGATCGAGGCCGCCCGCGAACTGGCCATCCTCCGTGCGCGGTCGCCGGAATTCGCCGAGGAACTGATTGGCTGGACCGACGGGATCTTCGCCGAACTCGGGATCGACGAAAACGAATACGAACGCCGGCTGCGCCATGCGGCCTGCCTTCTGTCCGACATCGGCTGGCGGGCGCATCCCGACTATCGCGGCGAGCAGAGCCTGAACATCATCTCCAACGCGGCCTTCGTCGGGCTCGATCACGCGGGCAGGGCGTACCTGGCCGCCTCCGTCTTCTACAGGCATCAGGGCCTGGGAGAAGGGGCGCTCTCGCCGGTCATTCGCAAGCTTTTCACCGACCGCCTGCGCGACCGGGCGCGGATCCTGGGCGCGGCCATGCGGGTGGCGTCTCTGCTGACGGCCTCCATGGACGGGGTATTGCCGCACGTGACCATCACCAGGGCGTCCGATGACATGGTGATGAAGCTGCCGCCGAAACTCGCCGCCCTCGACGGGGAACGCCTGATGAAGCGGTTCCGGCAGTTTGCCCGGCTTTTCAAGAGCGGCTGTTCAATCGCGGTCGGTTGACCGCTGCGGCAGACTTATTCCGCGGCCTGCGTCGTGGACGACGCTTTTTGTTCAGAGCCGGTCTGTTCCAGGGCGACGATCTGCCGGTTCTGGAAGGCCAGGGCAACTTCGCCGCGCTTCAGCTTCAGGGCCAGATCGCCGAACAGTTCCTTGCGCCAGCCCTTGAGCGCGGCCACGTCGGCATTGTCGTCGGCGGCGATCTTTTCCAGGTCATCGACCGTTGCAATCACCTTCGCAGCAACGCCGTGGGCCTCGCTGACAAGCTTGAGCAGGACCTTGAGCAGGTCGACGGCGGCGGCCGAACCGTCGGGCGCCGGGCGGCCCTTGGGCAGCCTGGGCAACTGGTCGCGCGGAATGGCCATGGCGGCGCGAACCGCCTTCAGGATGTCGTCGGCCGCCTTGGAGCGTTCAAACCCCCGCGGGATGGTCCTGAGCCTGCCGAGCGCTTCGGAGGACTGCGGCTGCTGGGCGGCGATCTCGTAGATCGCGTCGTCCTTCAGGACCCGGCTGCGCGGCACGTTGCGCGTCTGGGCTTCGGTTTCGCGCCAGGCGGCGACTTCCTTCATCACCGCGAGTTCAACGGGCTTGCGCACCCGCATCTTGAGCCGTTGCCAGGCATTGGCCGGCTCAGTCCGGTAAGTGCCTTCCGAGGTCAGGATCTTCATCTCGTCCTGGACCCAGTGGCTGCGGTCCTGTTCGGCGAGATTGGCCTTCAGGAACTGATAGGCGTCACGCAGATGCGTCACGTCCGCCAGCGCATAGTCGAGCTGCTTCTTGGTCAGCGGGCGCCGGGCCCAGTCGGTGAACCGCGACGACTTGTCGATATGCGCGCCGGTCACCTTGTAGATCAGCTGATCGTAGGAAATAGAATCGCCGAAACCGCAGACCATGGCGGCCACCTGGCTGTCGAACAGCGGCGCGGGAATCAGCCCGCCCAGATGGTAGACGATCTCGATGTCCTGGCGGGCCGCATGGAAAACCTTGGTGACGTTTTCGTTGCGCATCAGGTCGAAAAACGGCGCGAGGTCCAGGCCTTCCGCGAGCGCATCGACGATGAAGGCCATGCCGGGTCCTGCCATCTGAATGACACACAGTTTGGGCCAAAACGTCGTTTCCCGAAGGAATTCGGTGTCGACGGTCACATAGTCATGAGACGAAAGGCGCTGGCAGGCAGCGGCGAGGTCTTTTGTCGTTGTAATCACATCTTCCATGGTGACGACGACGTATACCTCAGTCCTGCCGCTTTGTCGCCACGAAATGGTTCGTTTGCAAAAGCTTGCTCTTGAACAAGCGCAATAAGTGCACCTATGTAGGGTGGCTATCAAGACAAATGGCACGGCGGCAGGCGGGCCGCGCAAGGGAGGCAGGGATGCGGAAGATTCTGGTTGTGAATTCGAAAGGCGGATGCGGCAAGACAACCGTGGCCACGAATCTCGCCGCCGCTCTTGCCGCCCGCGGCGATGATGTGGCGCTCGCCGATGCCGACAAACAGAAGTCGAGCCTGGCCTGGACGAAGCGGCGTCCGAAAGACATGGCCGCCATCGAAGGTCTGAACTGGACCAAGGCGGACGCCATCGGCGGCAAGCTCAAGGACATGGATGCGGTCGTGATCGACGGTCCCGGCGGAATGCGCAGCGAACTCGCCAAAACCCTGATCTCCGAAGCCTCGGATATTGTCGTGCCGGTTCTGCCTTCGGTCTTCGACTGGGATGCGACCATCAGCTTCCTGAACGGGATTTCCGAAATCAAGCGGGTGCGCAAGGGCAAGGCGGACATCCACCTTGTCGCCAACCGGGTCACCCGCCGCTCGACCCAGGTTGCGGAACTGGAGCGGAAGCTGGCGGAAGCGGGCTATCCGGTGCTCTGCCGCATATCGGATCGGGTGCTCTATGCCAAACACGCCGCGGCCGGGGCAGGGGTGTTCGACTACCACGATGCCAAGTCCCACGAAATCCGCGGTCAGTGGCATCCCTTGTTGCAGGCGGTGGATTGATCCGAGTACGGGCCGCCGGGGCTTTTCGCTAACGCTCCGCTTCGAAACCGGGGCACTGTGGCGGGCCGTCCCTTGACTTTATGCCGCTGACGTGGCTTTTCCAGCCGGCGTGGCCCTCTCAGTGGAGGGCGCGAACGAATTCTGTTTGTTTTCGAACCAGTCGAGGAATACATGCACCCCTACCGTAGTCACACCTGCGGCGATCTGCGCGCAACCCATGTTGGCGAGACGACGCGCCTGTCCGGATGGGTTCACCGTGTCCGCGATCACGGGGGCCTGCTGTTCATCGATCTGCGCGATCACTACGGCATTACCCAGTGCGTGGTCGATCCGGATTCCTCCGCCTTCAACCTGGCCGAAACCGTGCGCTCCGAATGGTGCATCCGCATCGACGGCGACGTGAAGAAGCGCACCGAGGAAACCATCAATCCGGAACTGCCGACCGGCGAGGTCGAAATCTTCATCCGCGACATGGAGATCCTCGGTGCGGCCAAGGAACTGCCGCTGCCGGTCTTCGGCGAGCTGGAGTACCCGGAAGAGGTGCGCCTGAAGCACCGCTACCTGGACCTGCGCCGGGAAAAGCTTCACAACAACATGATCCTGCGTTCCCAAGTGGTTGCCGATCTGCGTCAGCGTATGTGGGACATAGGCTTCAACGAATTCCAGACGCCGATCATCACCGCCTCCTCGCCGGAAGGCGCGCGCGACTTCCTGGTGCCGTCGCGCCTGCATCCGGGCAAGTTCTACGCCCTGCCGCAGGCTCCGCAGCAGTTCAAGCAGCTGATCATGGTGTCCGGCTTCGACAAGTATTTCCAGATCGCGCCCTGCTTCCGCGATGAAGACCCGCGCGCCGACCGCTCGCCGACGGACTTCTACCAGCTCGACGTGGAAATGTCCTTCGTCACCCAGCAGGACGTGTTCGACACCATGGAACCGGTTCTGGCCGGCTGTTTTGAAAAATTCGGCGGCGGGCGCCCGGTCAACCGCGGCTGGCCGCAGATCGCCTACAAGGATTCCATGCTCTGGTACGGCTCCGACAAGCCGGACCTGCGCAACCCGATCAAGATGCAGATCGTGTCGGAGCATTTTGCCGGCTCGGGCTTTGCCATCTTCGCCAAGCTCCTGGAACAGCCGGGCACGGAAATCCGCGCGATTCCTGCGCCGAAGGGCGGCAGCCGCAAGTTCTGCGACCGCATGAACAAGTTCGCCCAGGAAGAAGGCCTCCCGGGCATGGGCTACATCTTCTGGCGCAAGGCCGAGGACGGCTCCATGGAAGCCGCCGGCCCGCTGGCCAAGAACATCGGTCCGGAGCGCACCGAGGCGATCCGCGTCCAGCTCGGCCTGGAGGTCGGCGATGCCGCCTTCTTCCTCGGCGGCAAGCCGAAGAGCTTCCAGCGCGTAGCCGCCAAGGCACGCGACATCATCGGCGAGGAACTCGGCCTGTCCGATCTCGACCGGTTCGAATTCGCATGGATCGTGGACTTCCCGATCTTCGAGCGCGACGAGGACACCGGCGAGATCGACTTCGAGCACAACCCGTTCTCCATGCCCCAGGGCGGGCTGGAAGCCCTTCAGGGCGATCCGCTTGACGTGCGCGGTTATCAGTATGATCTGACCTGTAACGGCCACGAACTTCTGTCGGGCGCGATCAGAAACCATCGCCTCGAGATCATGTACAAGGCGTTCGAAATCGCCGGTTACAGCAAGGACGAGGTCGACAGGCGCTTCGGCGGCATGGCCACGGCGTTCCAGTACGGCGCACCGCCGCACGGCGGCTGTGCCGCGGGGATCGACCGTATCGTCATGCTGCTCGCGAACGAGATCAATATCCGCGAGGTCATCATGTTCCCGATGAACCAGCGTGCCGAGGACCTGATGATGAATGCTCCCTCCGAACCGGAGATGCAGCACTTGCGTGAACTGAACATTCGGCTCAATTTGCCGGAGGCCTGAGTCTTCGGACGAAGCGTCAGGATGAGGGCCGGCGAAAGACCGGCCCTTTTGGCACGAAAGGCAAGATATGCGGGTTAATCCTGCAAACTGGCAGGTCTTCAAGGATCCGGAGGGCTCGGTGCAGCTCATCCGGCGTCTGGTTCTGGAAAACGCCTCCCAATACGCGTCGCGCTATTTTCTGGCCTTCATTTGCATGGCGCTGGTTGCCGGCTCCACGGCGGCAAGCGCCTGGATCATGAAGGATGTCATCAACCAGGTCTTCGTCAACCGCGACGCCTTCATGATCTATGTGACCGCCGGCGTGGTGATGATGATCTTCACGGTCAAGGGAGCGTCCACCTTCGGCCAGATGGTCATCCTGAGCCGGATCGGCAACGCGATCATCGCCGACTGCCAGCGCCGGCTTTTCCAGCGCATTACCGAGCAGGATCTGTCCTATTTCGACCGCACTGCGCTCGGCGATCTGTCCACCCGTGTCCAGCACAACACGACCGCTGCGCGCAACGTCCTTGAAATGCTGGTCATTACCCTTGGACGGGACATTCTGACGATTATCGGGCTTGTCGGCGTCATGATCGTCCAGAACCCGGCCATGAGCGCCTTTGCCATTCTGATCATGCCTCCGGCGATCATCGGGGTGTCCGTTCTGGTGCGCCGGGTCCGCAAGCATGCAAAGTCGCAGTTCGTGTCGACGACACACATTCTGAGCACCCTGCAGGAGACCGCGATCGGCATCCGGATCGTCAAGGCCTTCGGCATGGAAGATCACATGCGCGCGCGCATGAACACGGCGGTTGCCGATGTCGAGCACCGGTCCAACAAGATCGCATCCCTGACGGCGCGCACGTCGCCGCTGATGGAAACGCTGGGTGGCTTTGCCATCGCCCTGGTGATCCTTTACGGCGGCTACAGTGTCGTCAATCTCGATCAGGATCCCGGCGCGTTCTTTGCCTTCATTACCGCGCTGCTGCTTGCCTATGAACCGGCCAAGCGGCTCGCGCGCCTCCATGTGAACCTGAACAATAACCTCGTCGGCGTCCGGCTGATGTACGAACTGATCGACGACGTGCCGGAATTGACCGACAAGCCGGATGCCGCCGAGCTTGTGGTCAGGGGCGGCGAGATCCGTTTCGACAATGTCCGCTTTTCCTATGGCGAGAGCGCGGCACTCAACGGCCTGACCATGGTGGCCGAACCCGGTAAGACCACGGCCCTGGTCGGTGCGTCAGGCGCGGGAAAATCAACGGTCTTCAGCCTGATCGAACGGTTTTACGAGCCCGACAGCGGCGATATTTCCATCGATGGCCAGAACACGGGCGATGTTTCCGTCGCGTCCCTGCGCGCCCATATCGCCGTGGTCACCCAGGATACGTTCCTGTTCGACATGAGCATTCGCGACAACATTGCCCTTGGCCGGTCCGGTGCGAGCGACGCCGAGATCGAACAGGCGGCCCGGGATGCCAACGCCCACGACTTCATCATGGATCTTCCCGGCGGCTATGATGCGCCGGCGGGCGAGGGCGGCGGCCGGCTCTCCGGCGGCCAACGCCAGCGGGTTGCCATCGCGCGCGCCATGCTGCGCGACGCCCCGATCCTGCTCCTCGACGAGGCGACCTCGGCGCTGGATGCGGAATCCGAAACCAAGGTCCAGGCGGCCCTGACACGGCTGATGGAAGGCCGGACCACCCTGGTGATCGCCCATCGGCTGGCGACCGTCCGCCATGCGGATGCAATCCATGTTCTGGATCGCGGCCGGCTCGTGGAAAGCGGGACCCACGACAGCCTTTATGCCCAGGACGGCATCTATCGCCGCCTGTGCGAGCTGCAGTTCCAGGACGGCAACAGCAAGCCGGATGAGACGGAACGGCAGTCCCCGGTCAGCAAGCCCGCCGCCGAATAGTTTCCCGATCTCAGCTTACGAAAAAAGCCGCCCGCGTTGCCGTGGACGGCTTCTGTCTGTCGGCCGGCGCAGGATTTACTGCGCGCTGGTGGCGACGGCTTTTGCGCCCAGGCGCTCCGGAAGGGCCTGCGGGCTCGTCATCACCAGGCCGAGGATCTCGGCCATCGGGACGGGGGCTGCCGGTTCGAAGGAGACCGCCAGTTCATCCGGATTGTTGAGGAATGTGCGCAGCGCGGACAGGAATTCCTCGCTGAACGCGGTGCCTGCAAACGGGCCGAGTTCGCCCCGCAGGGTTTCGACAAGGCCTTCTGCGAGCATTTCCTTCGACATCTGGTTCTTCGACGATTCCTCATTCAGGAAAGCCGTGACGAGTTCAGCACCCTTCACACGCAAATTCGCCTTCTTGAAGGTTGCCGAAGCCAGGGCGACCTGGGCCGTTTCCGGATTTGTGAACAGCGTTTCGGGAACATTGCCGAGCGTCAGCGACAAGGTTGCCGTTCCGCCGTCGACCATCTCGATGGTCAGGTCGCGGATGCTGAGGTCCCTGGTGTTCGCATCCCAGGCAACCGCCAGGGACTCGTTGAGCGAAAGCTCCTCGATGTTCAGGCTCTGGAGCAGGCTCTTGACGCTTTCATCCGTTATCTGGTCGGTCGGAACGACGAGGCCATCGACAATGAGAGACGTCCGCGTCGGGATCTTGGCCACATGACCGCCCTGGGTCAGTTCGAACAGATCCAGTCCGAGACTGACGTTTTCGGCCGGGATGGTCACGCCGAGAGAGCTCACCAGAACGCTCCGCAGGATCGGGAGCGCGGCCTGGATCTGCTGCGGGGTCGGATTGTCGACGCCTTCAAGGGCGGTCAGTGCGGCGATCGGCGGAAACTCGATGCCGGAAATGCCGGCATGATCGAATTCGATCTGACCTTCGTCCTGGACGGAGATCGAGAAATCGTCGAGCGCAAATTCTCCCAATCCCAGACCGCTCAGATCCCGGACAAGGAAACGGCGCAGGCTGGCCTTGCCCTGGTCCGCGGATACGTCGAGGTCGTTGACTTCAAGCCGGCCGAGCGAAAAGGCCCCGAACGCTTCCAGGGCGGCAATGCCGAGTTCGTCCTCGGAGACCGGCTCTCCCTTGCCTTGCTTCTCGAGCAGGGAAAACAGCCGCAAGGGCTCCTGCTTCGGCACCGTGATATTTTCCAGCATCATGCCGCCGATTTCACCCTTGGCGCCGTCTCCCGAAAACTCCAGGTTCAGGATTTCCTCCCGGTCCAGAAGCACAGTCCGGCCGGTTTCCGCCGGTGCGCCGAACAGCGGTGCGAGCGGTACCAGATCCACGCCGCGGGCAATGATGGGGCCGGCCTTGACCTCGATTTTCTGCGCGCCACCGTCGGGGCCGGTACCGATCGGCGTTTCCGTGGACCTGATTTCGTCGAGATATTCTTCCGCGATACGTCCGTCGGCCATGCCGATCAGGGACATGTTTTCGTAGGTGGCCGAACTTGAGCCGACATCCGGCGTGGTGCTGGTCGCGGTCGCCGAAGTGATAAACGCCCGTTTGATCGCCACCTTGCGCGTGGTGTCGAAAATCGCGCGGGCGAAGGCCATTGGATCGGTCTTGGCCAGATCCAGTCCGGGCAGGGCACGGGGCGCTGCCAGTCCCTCGATCAGGATATCCTGGTAGCTGGCATGGAACTGCCCGCCGACAGCGGTCACGCTGTCAGGGGTTTCCTGCATCGCGGATGCGCTGTCGTCGGGTTTCGGTTCGGAGGCGGCAGACCCCGCTTCGTTTTTGGTCTTGAACGTCATGTCGACATCGAAGGATCCGGGAACCGCGATCCGGTCCGCCATGATTTCGTCCCCGGTCTGGGTCAGGCCGGTGAAGTCGATCGCGTCGAAGCTGAACCGGAGCGTCACATCTCCTGCCTTGAAAGCCTGGTCGGCGGGCAGTTCTATGGTGATGACTCCGTCCTTAACCGTCGCGTTGCGCAGGCTGTCGCCCGGTTCTATGGACCCGTAGCTCGTGCTGACCATGTCGTAACTGTTCAGCTTGTCGAACCATTTGCCGATAATGCCGGTTGCCCCGGATCCCGCGTCCTGGGCCTGGGCCGAACCCGCGACTACAAACGACAAGGCTATTCCCAGCACGACGCATCTTGCCCGTGACCGGAATTTTTCTGCAAAAACCAGTGCCACTTCGGATCCTCCCTGGCTGCGTATTATCGGGACCAGTGCCGGCGTGGGGCCGGCACCGGTCCATCCACCTAGTTTGCGCTGTTGGCGACCACATCGACCCCCAGGACCTCAGGCAGAGTCTGAGGCGCCATCATCGCCTGGCCCATGATCTGGGCGAAGGGAACCGGATTGGCGGGGGCAACGGTCACTTCCAGCGAAACCGGATCGTTCAGGAAAGTGGTTGCCGCCGTCACGACCTTCTCCTGGAACGCCGGATTTTGCAGGATCGACACCATCATCGGCAGGCCGGCGGTCAGTTGCTGGACGAGGGTCGTCCGGTCCATCCCGGCTTCTCGGGCCTGCATGTCGAGCACCCGTTCGACCAGCGAGCTGTTGTCGAGCCGGACAGAGACATTCTGGACGCTCACACCCTGGACAAGGCCCATGGCGCTCTCCGGATCGCCTTCCGCCGCGCCGAGTTTGGTGATCACTTCCCGGGTGACACCGCCGAGGCTGAGATTGAGGGCGAAGGTTCCCGCATCCGCACCGGACAGCTTGAGGTTCTTCACTTCAAGCGTTTCCTTTTCCGGATCCCAGCGACCCTGGCCCTCGGCGCTGATCGTCAGGGTTTCATAGCCGAGGTCTGTCAGGGACTTTTGTGCCTCGTCATCGAGGTTGGCGGCTTTGATTTTCAGGTCGTCGATCGCGAAACGAAAGGCCGTCGGAAGGTCGCCGTCCATCTCATCGATCGCCGTGAAGAGCCGGCCAATGCCGAATTTGTTGCCACTACCGTCGGAAATTGCTGCATCCAGCACTTCCAGCGTTTCATAGGATGGCCCGATCACGGATTTGCCGTCGCTGCCGTTCAGTTCCTCGGGCGTCGGCAGAACGAGATTGGTCGCCGTGAAGCTTCCGATGGCAAGACCGCCGTCTTCGGCTGTGACCGAGAGGTCGGACATCGACAGGGTACCAAGCTTCAGGCGTCCGTTGGATTGCACCATGCCGTCGCGGAGCGTGGTGGTGGCGATCGTCGCGGATTTCTTGTCATCGTCCTTCCGCTTCAGAAGCAGGTCCTTGATGACGACCGTTTCTCCGCCTTCGCTGACGGACCCGTAGCTGTCGACCATTCCATCATCGGTTTCCAGAACGGCCATGAAGGCATCGGCCACATCGTTCCCGGTCGGTGTGAAGGCCATTGCCGGGAGCGGCGCAAACGGCGCACTGGCGCAAAGCACGAGCACGAGCCGGCATGCGGTGGAACGGAAAAATTCTCTCATCGAGGGCTCCTTGAATTCAATTGAGCTGCTGTCGCTCCTGCCCGAAGCAACACTGGGATAAGTGGCAGGTTCACGCAAGGGAATAAGTTCAGGTGAGATCGGCCGGACCGGGCATGCCGCCCTGCTTTTCCGGAAATGTCCGGATCGCCTCGGTAATGTCTTCCAGGGAAGGCAGGCTGGCCTCGTTGCCCAGGCATTGGATCGCGTGGGCCGATGCGCCGCGGGCGAAATGCAGGTGTTCTTCCCAGCTTCGGTAGGGGGCATGAAGATACGAGGCGATATAGGCGCCGTGGAACACGTCGCCGGCGCCATTGGTGTCGATGACTTTATTTTTCGGCACGTCGAGCGCGGGCAGGAACCGGTCGGGACCGCCCGCCTCGTACCAGACGGTGCCGTGCTCACCGAGGGTGACCGCGCCGAGAGGGCAACCTTTCTTGCGCAGGTATTCCAGCGTCTCGCCCGGTGTCTGGTCCATCTGTTCGCAGAACCTGAGAGACATGACCGCCGCATCGATATGGTCGAGCACTTCGTCGGTATTTTCTCGCACCGCGCCGCCGTCGAGCGATGTCAGGATCTTCCGTTCCCGGCAGGCCCTGGCGTAATGGAGGGCGGCATCCGGCATATGGCCGTCGAGGTGCAGCGCCTTCATCCCGTCCAGGTTCAGCGGCGGAAACGGATGCATGAAATCATTGTCGCGGCAACGGACGATGGCGCGTTTCCCGTCATTCGGCATGATGAAGGAGAGGGACGATTGCCGGACCTTGCGGCCGTGGACGTAAATACCGTATTTCGCAGCCATATCCAGGAACATGCGGGCAAGCCAGTCGTCGGCAAGAGAACACAGGAGTTCCGGCTTGCCGCCGAGTTTTGCGCAGCAAAAGGCAGCCGTTACCGCGTTTCCGCCGAAGCTGACCGCATAGTCTTTGGCGAGCGTTTTCTCGTCTCCCGTCGGCAATCTGTCGGTCAAAAACGTTATGTCGATATAGGCTTGGCCAATGAACAATGCCTGCATGAAAAACTCCGTGATTACCCAAGCGGCTTAAAAACCAGTGTTCACCTGCACCTGTATCGCCGTAAAGCCTTGAATTCTGATGAATTCTGAATTCCATTCAGTGGATGTTTACGAGTCTCTTACAGGATTCTTGTGACTTGTTGAGGAGCAGGCATAGTCCTTGTCGCATCGCTATATAAATTTCCTAAGAACGGTTGTCATAGCGCTGGTGATGGCGACAGCGCCGCTTTTTGCTGCGAACATGATCCTCAATCAGTACGCCGAAAGCCAGGCGCGTTCCGAAATGGAGGCGATGGGAACACGGTATCTTCAGCGGGCCGAGATTTCCATCAGTTCCACAGTGACCGCGCTCCAGCGTCTGGACCGGGATGATATCCAGACCTGCGATGCGGCCGACCGCCTGCTTTACCAGAAGGTGGTTTCCACCGAAGGCGTGATCGATTCGATCGGCCTGGTCGATGCGTCCGGCAAGCGGATGTGCGTCGTTCCCGACATGGAACTGACCGGAGAAGCGATCCTGCCGATCCTGCGCCAGGACGGTCCGCTCGTCGGCATCGGCATGCTGGACCGGAGTTTCCAGGGCGCGCGCGCAGCTGTCATCAGCTGGGACCTGCAGAATTCCTACCGTCTGTTCGCCGAAGTGACCCCGGCCGCCATCGCGATCGACCCGGGACCGGAATTCCTGCGCGCCTACCGCCGCGCGGAAATCCGTCTCGGCAACGATCTGCTGTGGTTTTCCGTCGGCGGCTACAATTCGGAAGGGTCCGATCCCAACGACACGCTGGTCGTCAATGTGGCGTCGAAGCAGTATCCATTGCACGCGACGATCGTCGCGCCGATCTCGGCCGCCATTCAGGCCGTCCAGCCGCTCAAGGTCGTGGCCGCTGCGGCCTGTGCGGGGCTTGCGCTGCTTCTGGTGGCGATCGGCGTCTGGATTTCCTGGCGTCCGGAAAGCGAAGCCAACGACGAATTCGTCGCGGCAATCCGCAATGGCGAATTCATTCCGTACTATCAGCCGGTCATGGATATCGAGACCGGCAAGCTCCGCGGCTGCGAAGTGCTGATGCGCTGGCGGCGGCCGAACGGCATGATCGTGTCGCCGGGTCAATTCATGGCCTATGCCGAAAGCACCGGCCACATCTTCGATATGACCCGCCACATCATGGTCCAGACTACCGAAGAAGTGGGTGAGCTTTATGGCGAGAACCCTGATCTGAAACTGTCAATCAACCTGTTCGCTGGTCACTTCCTGGACCGTCAGATCGTTTCCGATATCCAGCAGATCTACGAAAAATCCGACATTGCCTACCAGCAACTCGTGGTCGAGGTGACGGAGCGCCATCCGCTGGACGACATGGACCGGGCGCGCAAGATCATTGCCGAGCTGCAGGCGCTCGGCGTTCGCGTCGCGCTCGACGACGTGGGAACCGGCCACGGCGGCATGGCCTATCTGCAGAAACTCGGCGTGGATATCATCAAAATCGACAAGATGTTCATCGACACCATCGGCCTGGACGATAATTCCACGACCATCGTCGATTCCATGGTGGAACTGGCGGACAATCTCGGCATGGGCATCATCGCCGAGGGCGTGGAGACGGAAGAGCAGATCGAAAGGCTGCTGGAACTCGGTGTGACCGCCGCGCAAGGGTATTATTACGCAGCTCCCATGCCGGCCTCGGAATACATTGCCTTTGCCGAGCGTGTGGAAGAGGAAGAGCGCGAGCGGGCCCGCTTGGCTGCGGAAGCCGATGCGGCGGAAAAATCCGCCGAGGCAGGGGCCCTGGGCAGGGACGCTGCCGCCTGATCCCGGTCCAATCCGAAAACCGTATCTGTCTTTCTATTCAACAACTTGATTGATTTGTCGGAATCTGAATCAGAACTTTAGGGTACGGACCCTAAGCCTGCTCTATCCGATAGGGTGCTTCGAACCAGAATTCCTCCAGATTGTCGCCGCCGCCGATCCGGTCGATCACGCAGAAAAGGCCGGGGTCCGACAGCGGCGTCAGCACGCCGTGCCATGTGTTTCTGAAGAAATTGATGCCCTGGCCGGGACGGGTGGCGAACGCCTGCGGGCGACCCGGCCGTCCGCCGTCGTCGGGACAGACGACGACGAGAAACGGCTCCTGCGTCATGGGCAGGAAAGCCTGGCTGCCGAGCGGATGCCGCTCCACCATGTCCAGCGCATAGGGCAGGGTGCGCTTCTGCGACAGGAACAGGCTGACACCGGCGCGGGCATCCTCGCCGGTGAAATCCAGCGTCGCCAGATCATGGTAGCGGCCGCACAGGCCCTGGTTGATAAGCTTGTCCGGTTCTCCGGCCGCTTCGAGGATTTCTCCGAACGGCGCGAACGCATCCGCCGTCAGCGGTTCGATCTTGATGGTCTCGGTCATGGGAGCCTCAACGCAGCTTCATGTGCCGGTTGACGTCCTTGTAGAGCAGGTAGCGGAACTTGCCCGGTCCGCCCGCGTAACAGGCCTGCGGGCAGAAGGCGCGCAGCCACATGTAGTCCCCGGCCTCCACTTCCACCCAGTCCTGGTTCAGCCGGTAGACGGCCTTGCCTTCGAGCACGTAGAGCCCGTGTTCCATCACGTGTGTTTCAGCGAAGGGAATGACGGCGCCCGGCTCGAAGGTGACGATGGTCACGTGCATGTCGTGGCGCATGTCGTCGGGATCGACGAAACGGGAGGTCGCCCATTTGCCGTCGGTCCCCGGCATCGGGTTCGGCGTGACGTCGTTTTCGTTGGTCACGAAGGCCGCGGGCGTATCGATCCCTTCCACCTTGTCATAGGCTTTCCGGATCCAGTGGAACCGGGCTGCGTCCCGGCCGGTGTTGGTGACCTGCCAGTCCGCCCCGGGCGGTATGTAGGCATAGCCGCCGGGCTCCATCGGGAACACCTTGCCGAACAGCGTCAGCGTCAGCAGACCTTCGACCACGAACAGAACCGCTTCGGCTTCAGGGTCGGTTTCCGGGCGGGTGCTGCCGCCGCCGGGCTGCACTTCCATGATGTATTGCGAGAAAGTCTCCGCGAAGCCGGACAGCGGCCGCGAGATCACCCAGGCCCGGGTCTTGTCCCAGAACGGCAGGTTGCTGGTGACGATATCGCGCATGGTGCCCTTGGGGATCACCGCGTAGGCTTCTGTAAAGACGGCGCGGTCGGTCAGAAGCTGGGTCTGAGGCGGATGTCCTCCGGTCGGCGCATAATAGGGGCCTGACTGATTTGAACTGTCCATCTGCATTATCCTTGGGTGCGCCTGGCTCGGGAAATTCTCCTCGCTTTTGTAGGTATCTGCACCCGGTGGTCAAGCACTTCCGGATGTGATCTCCTGAATACAGAATTTTATGGGTCCGTACCCCAGAGGCAAAGCCACCAACGGAGGAAGCCATGCCGGAAATTTCCGCCAAGTCAGATTGCCAGACCGTGCTCACGACCTTCGAGATGACGCCGGGCACCTGCTACGACCTCATGGAAGAACTGAAGGACGCCTACGAGACCTTCATCCGGCACCAGCCGGGGTTCATCGGCGCGGGTCTTCATGTCAACGACGCTCAGACGCGCATCGCCAACTACTCCCAGTGGAAGCGGCGGGAGGATTTCCTGGCCATGCTCCGGTCCGAAGAGATGCGTGAGCGCAATCGCCGGCTCAGCGCCTTGTGCAAGAGCTTCGAGCCGGTGATGTACGACGTCGTCGCAAGCTTCGATTAGCCCCGGACGCCAGAACGTGCTGCCGGAACCGCAAGATCGGTCGAGCGCGGCGCGTCCGCGTGCGCTCAACTCGTGCCGCCACGGAGGACGGAACGATGACGGCAGCGCTTCAAACCTACCATGCCCGGATGCAGCGGGTGCTGGACCACATAGACCGGCATCTGGACGGCGATCTGGACCTGGACGGACTGAGCGCCGTCGCCGCCTTTTCGAAATTTCATTTCCATCGGCAGTTCACGGCGACCTTCGGGCTGTCCGTGCATCGCTACATCCAGTTGGCCCGCATGAAGCGGGCGTCCTATCGGCTGGCCTACCGCGACGACGAACCCGTCACGGAAATCGCGATGGATGCCGGTTACGAGGCTCCGGATGCGTCTGCCCGCGCTTTCAGGCATCGGTTCGGGCAATCGCCGTCATCGTTCCGGAAATCTCCCGACTGGGAACCGTGGCTTGCGGCCTTCGGGCCACTCGACAACGCGAGGAGCAAGCGCATGCAGAAGACCTTTACTCCCGACGACGTGGAGATCCGCGACGTCCCGACCACGCGGGTGGCGATCCTTGAACATCGGGGCGACCCGGCGACGCTCGGTGCCACGATCCAGCGGTTCATCGCCTGGCGCAAGGCCGCCGGCCTGCATCCGGATAAAAGCCCGACCTTCAACGTCTGGCGTTCGGAGCGGCGCCCTGCGTCACCTGCCGATTACAGCGTGGACCTGTGCGTCGGAACCGACCGGCCGATTGAAGCGAATGGCGAGGCGATCAGGGCAGGCGAGATCCCCGGCGGGCGCTGCGCGGTGCTGCGCGTGGTCGGCAACACCGACAATCTGGAGCCCGCCGCGCTTTACCTCTATCGCGACTGGCTTCCCGATAGCGGCGAGGAGGCGCGCGACTTCCCGATCTACTGCCAGCGGGTGAGCTTCTTTCCGGAAGTGCCGGAACACGAAGCGATTGCCGACCTGTTCCTGCCGCTGAAATAGGTCCGTCCGTCGGTTCCGGCCTAGCCGGCCCCGATCTGCAGGAACCACATCAGGGCGCTGATCGTGAAGAAGGACAGGATCGTCATGGCGAACATGGCAAGGGCTGCCGTGTTTTCCTGCCCGTAGCTTTGCGCCAGGATCGGGTAGGTCGCCATGGCGGGCGTCGCGACCATCAGAAGGCCGGCGGTCTCCAGGACGGGATCGCCGGTCCCAAGGCCGAAGGCCGTCAGGATCGCAAGGCATGTTGCAAGCATGGCCGGCATCAGGACCAGCTTGCCCAGGACCACGGCGGCGATCTTCAGGTTGACGGCGCCGAGAGGCAGGCCGGCCAGGGTTCCGCCGATGACGATCAGGGAAACGGCGACACTGGAAGAGGCAAGCAGGCCGATCGGCTTTGAAACGATTTCCGGCAGCTGCAAACCCGACAGCGAGACGGTCATTCCGAAAATGATGGCAATGATGAACGGGTTGAGGAGCACCTTGACCGCGATCTGCCGGCCCGTATCGAGGGTGATCTTCCCCCCGCCGCTGGCCCGTTCGGCCATGATGAGGACGAGCGGGATCATGACCAGGGTTTCGACGATCATGTTGAGCGCAAGCGCGGTTCCGGCCATGGACGGAAGCGCCATCACCACGATCGGATAGCCGATCAGCCCGCTGTTGGAGCAGGACATGCCCATGCCGTGGAAGGTGCTTTCCGCCCGCGACATGCGGAAGCCGCGCTTGGCAAGGTGATAGCCGAAGAAAAACAGGACAACCGAGGTAATCAGAAACGCGGTCAGGTAGCCGGTGTTGAGAACCTCGCCCGGCGACCGGCTGGAAACGGCGCGGAAAATCAGCGCCGGCACGGCGAAGTTGATCACGTATTTGCCCAGCACCCGCAATTCGGGCGCGGCGAATACGTTTTTCAGCACGGCGAAATAGCCGGCGGCGATCAGGGCGAAGATCGTGCCGCTGATGGTCAAGACATTGAGCAAGAGGAAAGATCCCGGATGAGGCAGTCGGCTGGTGCTATGACGCTTTTGCACGGCCGTGGCAAGGTCGTGGGGACCGAAAGAAACGGGGAAGAACACGTTTCCAATAAGGACGGCGCCGATTCAATTCCCTGGAGGGCGCGCATGCCGTGATTTCAGTTGAGGGAATTGCGATCAGGATTTGCCGAAGGTGCCCGCGCCGGGAGCCGCAGATCAGGACTGGCGGGCCTTCGTCACCAGAACCGCCAGTTCCGATTGCCTGCTCACCCCGGTCTTCTGCATCGCGGCCTTGAGCTGATTTCGAATGGTGTGAATGCTCACCCCGCGCTCGTCCGCGAGTTCATCGGGCCGCTTTCCGTTTGCAATGCCCATCGAGATCGCAGTTTCCGCTTCGGTCAATCCGTAGCGATTGCGCAACCTGTGCCCGTGCGGGTCGACGTCGCGGGCCGGGCTGATCGTCACGAGAAGGGCTCTGCGCCAATATCCCAGCAACAGCGGGAAGGGCGAAACGGCATGCATCTCCGGCTCGAACACGACCATGCGGCACATGTAGTCCGGCCCGCTCTCCGGCCCCGGTATCGGGACCCGGCAGTTGACGGTCGGACGGCCCGTCGCAAGGGCGAGCCGGCAATGCGCCAGTTGCTCCGCGGCGGCAGGATCCTGGAAATGGATCCGGCCGGCATGATCGTCTCTCAGGACGGTTCCTTCCTGCAGCAATTGCAGGCCGGTCGGGTTCGCATGGAGCAGAAAGCCGTTTTCCGCCAGCAGCAATATGGCCGCATCGCCGGCGACCGCGCCATTCAGCAGCAGGTCCCGTTCCAGGGATTGTCCGGCAAGTGCCCGGCTGATCTCGAACGCCTGTTGCAGGTGGGGCGTGACGAGACCAACGGTCTGCAGCCAGGCGGCTTCCAGCTTCTCCTCGTCCTTCAGCCGGATGTTGCCGCCGAAGGCGATCAGCCGGGTCTCGTCCTTGAAGATCAGGGCCCCGCCGCCGGCCGCGACGTTCTCCTGCGGTCGAACCCAGTCGTTGTAGAATTCGGTCTCGAACAGCGTCTGTTTGGAACACATGTGCTGGGAGGGAATGACGACACCGGCTTCATGCGTCGCAAAGCCCGGGGCCCAAGCGTTTATCTCGCCGTAATAGTCGTTGTAGCTGTCGATGTAGCCGGGGTCGTATCCGGCCGCCGTCAGTCCGAGGGACAGGCCGGCGGGAATGTCGTAGCCGAACAGATGGGTGCGCACGCCGCCGGTGACCCGGGTCAGCTCCTCCAGAAAGCCATGCCAGCAATTCTGATCGAAAACGGCCGCGTAGATCAGACGCGTCAGGTTCGCGTAGTCCGCGAGGCTGATCGGCTCGTCCGGCAAGTCTCTTCCCCGTAAGGCGTCAATCGATGGTTTTCGTTATACGCTGTTCCGGCACGCGTTCTTTTCAAAAATCATTACAAGCCCAGCCGGAGCACCGTGACGCGCCTCCGATCCGGGACACGGACCGGTGGAACGGGACAACCCGCCCGGTCGTTTCCGCCGGGCGGGCTGTCTGCTTTTGGGGAGGTTCAGGCCGCCCGATCGTTTCCGCCGGGCGGGCTGTCTGCTTTGGGGAGGTTCAGGCCGCCCGGTCTGCTTCGCCATCCTCCACCAGTCGGTTCACGCCGGCGAAGTCGATCTTGCCGGAGCCGAGGACCGGGACCTTTGCGACGACGCGAACCTCCGCCGGCACCATCAGGTCCTGGGCGCCGCGGGCCTTGGCGTGGGCGAGGAAGGCGGCGCGGTCGGCTGCCGGACAGTCGGTGATCAGCACCAGCCGCTCGCCCTTGCGCTCGTCCTTTATCGCCGCCACGGCGGAGAGGTGCTCCGGCCAGAGTTCGCCCGCGATCTCTTCGACGGAGGCCAGAGACACCATCTCGCCGGCGATCTTGGCGAAGCGCTTGGCACGGCCCTTGATGGTGACGAAGCCGTCTTCGTCGATCTCCACCACGTCTCCGGTGTCGTGCCAGCCGTCGACCAGGGGCACGACCACGCCCGGGTTGTCGGCCAGCAGGTAACCGACCATGACGTTCGGCCCGGAGATATGCAGGCGGCCGCCGTCTTCCACGCCGGGCACCTTTTCCAGCCGCGCAGTCATGCCCGGCATCAGCTTCCCGACGGAGCCCGCCTTGTTGTACATCGGCGTATTGATCGCGATGACCGGGGCAGCCTCGGTGATGCCGTAGCCTTCCAGGATGCGCAGGCCGAAGCGTTCCATGTAGGTCTGGCGCGTCGACGGCTTCACCGGTTCCGCACCTGCGAAGCAGTAGCGCAGAGAGCGGAAGTCGTAAGCGTGGGCCACGCGGGCATAGCCGTTCAGGAACGTGTCCGTGCCGAACAGGGTCGTGGCGTTCGACGCATAGATCAGCTCCGGAACGATGCGGTAGTGAAGCGGCGAGGGGTAGAGATAGGTCTGCACGCCGGAAACCAGCGGCAGGATCGTGCCCGCCGTCAGGCCGAAGGAATGGAACATCGGCAGCACGTTGAAGAGCTTGTCGCTCGGCGTGAAGTCGATGCGTGCCGCCGCCTGGGTGGCGTTGGCAAGCACGTTCCGGTGGCTCAGGACCACGCCCTTGGGCTGGCCCTCGGAACCGGAGGTGAACATGACGACGGCAACGTCGTCGGCCGAGCGTTTGACCAGCGGATGGGTACGGGTCAGCCGGCCGGCGATCTTGTCCACCATGCCGATCTCCTTGCGGACATCGTCCATCCAGACGAAGTCCACCTCCTTGCCGACTTCCTCCACCAGGGCGTCCAGCTTGGCCTGGGCGATGAAGGCGCGCGACGACAGCACCTTGGTGACCTTCGCGGTGCGGCAGGCGGAGATCACGTTGCGCGCGCCGGAGGTGAAGTTGATCATTGCCGGAACCTTGCCCGCCGACATCAGCGCCAGCGTGGTCACCACCGTGCCGTTGGCATTGGGCAGCATCACGCCGACGGTTTCGTCGTTGCCCGTGATTTTGGAAAGCTTGCGGGCGAGCACGGCGGTACCGGTCAGGAGCTTGCCGTAGGTCAGATGGCCTGACACCGGATCCTCCACGGCCGTTTCCGACAGGCCGCGTTCCTTGGCCGTTGCGATCACCTTTTCGACGATGGTCTGGTCGGCCGCCAGGCTGGTCTGGAAGATCAGGTCGGACATGATCTCGTCGAGTTTCGCGCCGGCAGCAGAACGGCGCTTGCGGCCTTTCAGCTCGTCGGGCACGGTCAGCGCATTGTGTCCGCTCCAGCGAAGGATAAGAGTGAACGATTTATAGAGAACAGATATCGAACAAACTGGCGCAGAGCCAACGATTGTCGATCTTGCCAGTTGAAAAAAATGACTCCAGCAAGTATTTGCTAACGCGTATTTCTCGAAAACCGGATAGGGCGAATGCAGTATCTGCGATCAAAGTTTTTCACCGCACTATTGGTCATCTGGACGATCGCCTTAGGATCGCTCACGCCAATTTTAATGCTTATCGGCGCAGAATCCAAGGTCCGCAGTTATTCCCGATTTTGGGTACGCGGTATTATGCTAGGTTTAAGAACTGTTGTCGGTTTAAATTATCAGATTATTGGAAGGTTCCCCTCTGATGGGCAACCTCGTCTTTATGTATCTAATCATCAATCAGCGTGGGAGACATTTGCGTTCGCTCACCTTATCCCAAACGTGTCATTTGTCGCTAAAAAAGAACTCAGAAAGGTGCCGATTTTTGGTTGGTACTTAGCGAAGTACCCGATGATTCTCATCGATCGCGGAGCGGGAAAAGCTGCACTTAGAGAAATGATCGAGCAAGGTACTCGTGCGGTTAAAGAGGGAAGATCGATACTAATTTTTCCTGAAGGTACCAGAATAGGGGTCGATGATCATAGGCGCTACCAATTCGGTGTAGCAGCACTTTACAAGGCATTGAATGTTCCTGCTATTCCAATTGCCCATAACGCAGGTTGTCTCTGGAACGATGATTATTTCATGCGTTATAATGGAACAGTTACGGTCAAAATTTTGGATGAGATCTCACCGGGTATAACTCCTGCTAAATTCTTAGCTCGTATTGAGAAAGAAATTAACTATGAAAAGGATAAATTGGCGTCAGAAGAATTCTTGGAAGAATGGCGTTTAGCCCTTGGATGAAAACCGACTCTGGACGCTCTAGCTCCAAAAATATCCTCTGTATGCTCATAACACCTAGCCGCTGCCATAATTAGTTTATCACGATCCACTGTCAGCCTACTAACTTCTTTCATGCCATCAGGCAGAGCTATGTATGCGGCAATCTTTCCACAGTCGGTTTTCCCTGCATGCAGCTGCCTTAAGTGATTGTTGATCGTGAAATTGCGATTGTAATAAAGCTGGTACATCTCACCACCGTACAGACTACGTAGAAACGCCGCTTCGATCTTCGTAATTGTTGTCGGGAGCTTTCTCTCGAGTTCGTCTTCCGTCCGTGTCAGCAACGCTAGTATATGCGTTGCTCCGTAAGCGCGAAGCCGACCCCATCTAGCGCGGCATGAGGTTATGGGCGAGAGGTTGTGACACTGAAGGAGCGGAGGAGCTTACGGTGTCAGTTTCTATGTCTGCGCCTATGACTGATGATAGAAGTTTCCATGTTCTTGAAGCGGTT